>NZ_JOMH01000001.1:1217737-2435475 GCF_000711245.1 Polycyclovorans algicola TG408 | reverse complement strand
GCAGCTTCAGCGGCGACTTTTTGGGCTACCTGCTGGGCCGCAGCCACTTCCGCTTTTACGCGCAGATTCGGCCGCTGCTGGAACAGGCCGGCCTGAGCGATGAAGAGTTCTACGTGCTGTCGGCCCTCACCCTGAAACAACGCATGGCCATCAATGACCTTGATGCCGGCATGGCCGGGGTGCTGGACGACGGCAGCCGTGATGCCCTGGCATCGCTGGTGGCGCGCGGTCTCGCACGCAGCGTGCCCGAAGGCTACGAACTGAGCGACGCCGGCCGCGACTGCGCGCTGCGACTTATCTCAGCCGCCACTGCGGTGGAGTCACAGGTGCTGGAACGGCTGGGGCCGGGCGATGCGCAGGTGCTCAAGTCATTGCTCAACCGTTTACTGACCGTGATCGATCCCGGCGCAGCGGCGTTGTGGGATGGCGCGCCGTAAAAGCCAGTCGTTGGCGCTCCTGCCTGCGGGAGAGGAAAAAGAGTGTCCTGATATGGCGATCTCCAATCTCAGCCGTAGTCCACGTTCTCTCGCTCACCTGCCGCCACAAAGCCCCTCTCCCGCAAGCGGGAGAGGGTGGCCCCCGGCGCTTCATCGGGGGTCGGGAGAGGGCGCGCCATCGGCGCGGCGCCGTTCGCCTCAGCAAGCCGAGTCCAGATCGGGCACACCCCCTTTACCCGTCGCGCGCACCTCCGCCCTCGCCGCCCTGCTTACCGTTGCGCTCCTCGCCGCCTGTTCCAGCAGCGATCCCATCGCGCCGGCCACAGGCAGCAACAATCCGCCTGTTGCACAAGCCGCCATCTGCATCGACCAGCCCTGGTGCGACACCACCCTGAGCCCGGCGGCCCGCACGCAGATGCTGCTGGCGGAAATGACCCTGGACGAAAAAATATCCCTGCTCGCCGGTGATGACCCGTTCGGCTCGGTCACCGGCGAACCCGCCGTGGGCACCAGCGATGGCGTGCCGCGCGTCGGCATTCCACGCATGTTGTATTCCGATGGTCCGGTCGGGCCGCGCAAGGGCCAGGCCACGCAACATCCCGCGCCTGCCCTGCTGGCATCCACCTTCAATGAGGACCTGGCCTACCGCAGTGGCCGCGCCATCGGTAACGAGGTACGGCTCAAGGGGGCCGACGTGGTGCACGGCCCTACCATCGACATCCTGCGCACACCGCTGGCGGGTCGCAGCTTCGAGTCCTACGGCGAAGACCCGTGGCTCACCACGCGGCTGGGCGTGGCGTGGATCAAGGGTGCGCAATCCGAAGGCGTCATCGCCAACGTCAAGCACTTTGTTGCCAACAATCAGGAAGGCCAGTTCGGCATTCCGCCGCTCACCGGGCTCATCGGCAGCCGCTTCATCGTCAACGCGGTGATCGACGACCGCACCCTGCGCGAGGTTCATCTGGCACCGTTTGAAGCGGCGGTGATCGAGGCTGATGCCGGCAGCGTCATGTGTGCCTACAACCGCGTGAACAGTCGGCCCGCGTGCTCCAGCCCGGAGCTGCTCACCGACATTCTGCGCGGCGAATGGGGCTTCGACGGCTACGTGCTCACCGACTACTTCTTCGCCCAGAAGGACACGGTGCAGGCCCTGAATGCCGGCATGGACCTTGAGATGCCGGTGCCGCTGTTCTACGCGCCCCTCACCATACGGCTCAACGTGCTGGCCGGGCGGGTGTCGGAAGCGCTGATCGACGAACGGGTCGGCAACGTGCTGCGCACCATGTTCCGCTTCGGCATCTTCGACCGCGCCGCGTTTGAAGAGCGCGACGATCTCATCGATCAGCCTGGGCATGCCGCGCTGGTGCAGGAAGTGGCCGAGGCCGGCATCGTGCTGCTGCGCAACAACGGCGTGCTACCACTGGACGCCGCAACGCTATCGCGCATCGCCGTCATCGGCGAGTCGGCAGACCGCATCGTCAGCGGGGGTGGTTCGTCCTCGGTGCAGCCCTTCTCGGTCACCACGCCGCTGCAGGGCATCACCGCCCGCGCGGGCAGCGGCGTGCAGATCGATCATCACGACGGCGGCAACCTGGCCGATGCCGCAGCGCTGGCCCGCAATGCCGATGTGGCGTTGGTGTTCGTGGCAGTGGAATCAACCGAGGGCGTGGACCGGCCCTGCCTCGCCATCTCTTGCCCCTTGAGTGGCGACAATCAGGATGCCTTGATTGCGGCCGTCGCCGACGCCAACCCGAACACCGTCGTCATCATGCAGGCCGGCACGCCGGTGCTCACCCCGTGGCGACACGATTTGGCGGCATTGCTTCAGGCGTGGTTTCCGGGCCAGGAAGGCGGCACCGCCATCGCCCGTATCCTGTTTGGCGATGTTGATCCGGGCGGCCGCCTCAGCGCCACCTTCCCCGACAGTGCCGACCAGCTCCCCACCGCCGGCAGCGTCATCGCCTACCCCGGCCTGATCATCCGCGCCGAATACCGCGAAGGCGTGCTCGTGGGGTATCGCTGGTACGACCACAACCAGCTTGAACCGGCCTACCCCTTCGGCCACGGTCTGTCGTACACCACGTTTGAATACAGCAACCTTCGCATCGAAGGCGACACCGTGCGCGCCACCCTGCGCAACACAGGCAGTCGCCCCGGCCGCACCGTGGCCCAGCTTTACCTGGGCCTGCCCTCACCCGCCGCAGGTATCGTTCAGCCGCCGTGGCAACTGCGCGGATATCAGCGCGTCACCCTCGCCCCCGGCACCAGTGCCGACGTGGTCATTACCCTGCCACCCCGCGCCTTTGAATATTGGGATTTCGGCAGCAACGCATGGCGTACGGCGCCGGGTACCTACCGGGTGGCCGTTGGGGAGTCGTCGCGTGACCTGCGCCTGACCGGTGAATTGCAGCGGGGAGCGAATCCCTGACGCTGGGCGCAAGCTAATGACCCGCAGCGCGGAGGAGAGCACGACGCGACTTGCGATGAACCATCCCACTGCCAGCTCTTTGGCATTGACCTGAAACAGCCCGAAGTGGGCGCTCACCTTCGATACTGAGATCCCCAAATCATAAAATCCCTGCTACCAGATGCGGCCATAACGAGGCTGCGTTGCGGCGAAATGCTCCGACGTGACCGATTGCCGTGAGTCCCACGTCGCTCGGCGCCAGAACTCGTAGGGTTGACGGTGCATTGGGCATCGCATCCAACAGCTTTTGTGTGCAGGACTCGGTCATTGCATCGTCGTCCGTGAAGCTGAAGGCTTCGATGCGGAAGCGCGCACTTTGAAGGCTGGGAATGACTTCCTGTGGCTCACTGCCCCAAGCAAACCCGGGGTGACGACACCAGCGGGTCCACTGGTGCATTACTGGGGCCGGTAGGTCTGCCACCATCCCGAGACGTCGGCCTGGAAAGTATCCAAACAGCGGGGTCAGTAGCGGCCCGGCGAGGTGCAGCATCAAGGGTGCTTTACGCCTCGACGGGGTGGCCCAATCTCGCCAATAGCCCGAGCCCGCTGCGACCGAAATCACCTTTTCGAGACATGACTGTGTTTCACCATTGGTCATCGCCGCGTTGTGCACGCCCAAGCTGTGCCCCACGAGAGTGACGCGTTGCTGCGCGGTATGTGCGCAAAGCGTTCTGACCGCTGAGGCGAAATCGACACGCGCCCAGGTCAGCATATTGACGTCAAGCCCGCGTAGCGAACGCCGATGTTCTTCGCGCCTCGAAGCGCCAATACCCCGCAGGTCAAAGGTCATTACGGTGTGGCCACGTTCGGCCATCCAAGAAGCGAAGGGTGCGTAAAAGTGCTGCGTAGTGCCAAGAGCACTGGCGATCAGCACCGGGCTGCGGGATTGGGTGGGAGACTCAAACAACGTGGCCTGCAACACCTCGCCGTCATCTGCGCGAATCGCCAATGCTTGACCGAGAATCTCGGTGGACCTGTTCAATGTGATGGGTCCTTTGTGAGAAACCCCTCTTGACTCAGCACCGCACGGATTGCGGTCTGCAATGCCTCTGGGGCTTGGACCTCAGGATGGCTGCGGAACACGCTTGCGGCATCACTGATACGGAAAAACGCGTCAAAGGCCTGTTCTGCTGCACGCTGCGCTTCAGCATCGAGCTGTTTCAAGGGGCGGTCCCCACGCAGGTGGCGCACCGCTGGCAGTTGTCTGGGACAGGAGCAGGCTGATTCCGGATTGACCAGCCCACAATTGCTGTCCATGTAATTCTGCAGCCGAGCGCGCGTTCTCGAGAGCCGCTGTCGATAGGCTTCGGGGGTGATGCCAACCACTTCGGCGGCCTGCTTCGAAGGCAGATCAAAAACGGTGTCCAAGAGGTAAACGATTCGCTGGTCACGGTCCAGCGCCATCAGCATGGACTGCGTGCAGGTCAATCCCACTTGACGAGCTTCGAGTTTGTCTTCGGGTGTTAATTGGCCCGGATCACCCCTTGCATGTGCAGCACGGTCTGCGAATTCCAGCCCCGCATCCAATCCTCTGAACCGCCCCATCTTTCCCGGAGGCTCTAAACCTTGAGAGGATGGAGCGATGAACAAAGGAATACGGTATTCCCCGGAGCTGAAGGAGCGAGCGGTACGGCTGGTGCTGGAGCATCAATCTGACTACAGCTCGCAGTGGGCGGCGATGGAATCGATTGCTGGAAAGATGGGGTGCAAGGCCGAGACCCTGCGGGTGTGGGTCCGGCAGCACGAGCGTGATGTTGGGCAGCGGGAGGGCCTGACCACCGACGAGAAGGCGCACCTGAAGGCGCTGGAGCGCGAGGTTCGCGAACTGCGTCAGGCCAACGAGATTCTGCGCAAGGCATCTGCGTATTTTGCTCAGGCGGAGCTCGACCGCCCATTCAAACGATGAAGGCGTTCATCGACGCACATCGTGATGTCCATGGGGTCGAGCCGATCTGCAAAGTGCTGCCGATTGCCCCATCGACCTACTACGCACACGCTGCCCAGCAGCGGGATCCAGGACAACGATCTCTTCGAGCTAAACGAGACGATCAACTCACCCCGTTGATTCAGCAAATCTGGAACGACAACTTCCGGGTCTACGGAGTACGCAAGGTCTATCGCCAATTGCGACGCGAGCAGGTAGGAGTTGCACGATGCACCGTGGCACGGCTGATGAAGCGGCTTGGTATGCGCGGCGTGATTCGCGGCAAGGGGGTGCGCACCACTTTCAGTGACAAGAAACTTTCATGCCCACTGGATCACGTACAACGGCAGTTCAAGACAGATCGGCCAAACCAGCTTTGGGTGTCCGACTTCACGTATGTGTCCACCTGGCAGGGCTTTGTCTATGTTGCCTTTGTCATTGATGTTTACGCCCGACGGATCGTCGGCTGGCGAGCTTCATCATCGGCACGCACCGATTTCGTGCTCGATGCCTTGGAACAAGCCTTGCACGACCGGAAACCCTTCGGATCGGGTCGGCTGGTTCACCACAGCGATAGGGGCGTCCAGTACGTCTCGATTCGATACACCGAGCGCCTGGTCGACGCGGGACTGGAGCCCTCGGTGGGCAGCGTCGGCGACAGCTATGACAACGCCCTGGCCGAGACCATCAACGGCTTGTTCAAAGCCGAAGTCATCCACCGGCAGTCGTCATGGCGCAAACGCGAGGACGTCGAATGGGCCACCTTGAACTGGGTGGACTGGTTCAACAACCGAAGACTGCTGGAGCCCATCGGGCACATCCCGCCAGCCGAAGCAGAAGCTAACTACTATGCACAACACCCTGAGTACGTCAAAGCTGCGTGACTCAGACTAAATGGCCTCCGGGATACTTGGGGCGGTTCACTCGGTGAGGGATTCAAGGGACACCACGGGGGATTCGAGGGTGCGCGTTCGGGCGGTCATAAGGTGGTTATGTGCGATTCGCCAAACCCAGGTGGTGAATGAGGCATCATCGCGAAAGGTGGTGAGGTGCATCACGACCTTGAGCAGGATTTCTTGAGTCGCATCGGCGGCATCCTCACGCTGACCCAGTACGCGCAGGGCCAGGTTGTAAACTCCCGGCTGAATAACCCCCAGCAGGCCATCCAGGGCGGCAAGGCTACCCTGCCGTGCAGCATTCAACTGTCCGGGCTCGGGGTCGGTGATCTTCATTGCGGCGCTCCTTCTGACCCACCGAGTCTGGACGGATGTGACGGCAAGCTGCTGGGTAGCAGAATTGGAGTGTCAAACCATTCCGATTCGGCCTCCATTGAGTCGCTCATGAGCAGCCTTGCGGCGGCCGTACTTTCCCAGATGCTCAAAACGCCAGTGCGACCGCCTTCGTCGATCACCCGATAACGTCGAAGCAGCCCCGGCACTCGCTTGTCCGCCGCAACAAGTCCTACCAGCGCCTCCGGCGAAAAATCGGCTAAGACACTGTTCGGCGGCAACATTAAGAGCGAAGCTACCGATTTGCTTCGGGTGTCCATTAGCGTGCCGCCCTGCACCGTGTCGATCACTGTCAAGACTTGGAAGAAGCGCACCTGCGCCGCAGCGCCCCGTTCGCGTTCAACACGCTCAAACCAGCCTGGCGAGAACCAGGTTCGAGCACGGTCCGCATCATCCCAGAGATACAGACCACCGAAAGCGCCGTCGGCGTGCCTGATGGAGTACGCCTTGAAGGCCAAGCCTGGCAGTGCTTCGTACTCTGAAATCGTGTCGCGCATTTTGCGCGCGACCAAGAATCGTGGAACCAGCCATGGCTTCGGCACTTCAACGATCACCAGCACAGGGGGGTTTGCACGAGTTGTCCCGGGGCCTTCGGCATGAGTGGCATGTGGAACCCCGAACCCCATCAGAAAGACAAGGGCGATGGAAAGCGATGTACGGGGGTAAAACAGAAGCCAGGAAGAGCGTGCGGACATGACAGTACCTTTCGCAGAACGGGCCCGACGAGCCCTCTTCCTTACTTAGACGCAATAGGAATGTCGTTTGTGACTTGTCGGGCCTGCTCATTGCTGGAGTTGTGTTTTGAAGTACCTCGCATTGGCCAAGGCCAGTATCCGCAGGACGGCTAGAGTTTGCGCGGCGGAGCCAGCGCTTCACCCTTCAACTGACCTTGAGGGCTCCAAATTCGAGATGAGCCGCGCCTCAGCGAGCAGCTACTTCACGCGGGTGTTCTCGGTCTCCTGATCCCGCAGACGCTTGGCCTCGTCCGCTCGCATACCGCCGTACTTGGCCCGTCACGCATAAGACGTCGCATCGTTGAAGGCGTATCACCGGCATAGCTCGGCGACGGGCATTCCGGCCTCCACTTTCTACAGAAGACCAATGATCTGCTCAGCAGCGAATCGACTCTTGCGCATTTCCGCCCTCATCCAAGCGACGGATTCTCCTCGTCACCAGGTGGTACGGCTCACAGGGGGCGGGTCAGGCGCCTTCAAGGCTGGCAGCCAGAACGCTCCCCACCACAAGATTCATATCCACCAACGGATTGGCTGCAACCGAACGCGCCCACGCCTGGCCATCCAGAACGCAGGTTGACAACATGCCGGGCGGCAGCGCCTGCACGAGTGCGGCAGCCGTTGAGCATGTGGGTCGGAACACGTTGATCCCGGTCTGCGGACGACCCCACAACAGCAGGCGATCACTCGTCTCAATGGCGTCCGCCAGTACGTCAGCCATTTGCATGAGATCGTCGAGACGTTGGGCCACGCCCTCCCGACCCCAGGCGAGAAGCGTCGCGAGTAGGGGAATCGCAACAGCTGATCGCGAGCCCTGAACGCCGACATTGGGCCTCGCAAGATAGCTGCCGCCAAAGCTGATCGCTGAATTCGCCATCTCCAGGTCGCGGAACATCACCAGAGCCGAGTCCTTGGGCTGGAAGAGCCATTTGTGGGCAGATACGGCCACCGAGTCGGCTGCCGCAATGCCGTCGAGTCGTCCGGAGTAGGTCCGACTCAGTCGCAGCGGACCCGCCCATGCGGCATCGACGTGTGTCCACTTCGCGGCACCCGCCAGGTGCAAGGGATCAACAGCCCCCGTGGCGGTGGTTCCTGCGGTGAGAACCAGGCAGGCGTCATCAAGGCTGGGGAGCTGCGCGCCGTCCAGGCGCCCATGCCGATCAACTGCAACCTTGAGGAGTTCGAGGCCCAGCAAGCGGCACGCCTTCTCGACGCTGAGGTGTGCGGCCTCTGAGGCAACGACCTTGCTCACCCCCGCAGCATCACGCGCCGCCCAAATGCCCGTCAGGTTGGCCAGGGTTGAGCCCGCGCAAAAATGCCCACCCTGCATGCCGAAGTACGGTGACAGCCACCTCAACACCAGAGCCTCCGCCTGCGTGGCAAAGGGAGAGGTCATTTCATGGAGCATGTTCTGGTTGAGACTGGCGTTCCACAGCGCCATGGCCCACGTGATCCAGGGTGTCGGCGGATCCATGTGCGCCAGCGACGTCGGCGAACTGAGTTCAGCGGCCCCGTCCAGCACGTGACCCGAGAGCATTTCCAGTGCGCATTGATCGCCCAGCCCGGACTCGGGGAGCGTGACTGGCAGATCGACCGCATCACGACCTCGCGAGACGAGAAGCTCAAGTGCCCGCTTCAACCCATCGTGTGCCAGAAAACTCGGATCAGGAGACCGCATACGAACTCCGGTTTGTGTCGGAAATGATTGATCAGATACTCGCGCGCCGAATCAGGAAGTCTCGACTTTGGGTGGACCGCTTGGTTCCAGGTGTGCCGTCAAGTTTCGCCAGCTCTACCGTTCAAACGGCGCCCGCGTCTGGCGCCAATTCCAAACCCGGCATGTTTGATCATTCAGCGCTCCAACCCCGCACCCGGCGGGGGCAATGGGTTGCCAGCCATTCGCAGCCACATCCACCCCAAGCCCTCGGCCAGTGGCGGCCGGTCACCGACCGGCTGCGGCGGCACCCACTGCCAGCCATCAACCCCTTGCTCGGCGATGACGAAGCTGAAGTAGAAATACGGCGTTTGCCCCATGCGCAGGTCGCGAATGCGCAGGGTGTCGTCCACCTGCACCAGGTCGAAGTAGCCACGGCTGAAGGCGGCGATGCGTTGCACCGGGGCGTGCTGGGCAACGCGGTCGTACCACGCCATGCCGCGTGGATGGTGGATGAACTGCATCTGCGGTTCGGCATCCAGCAGCGAGCGGAAGCCTTCGGCATAGCCGTTGGGGGTGATGGCCACCACGCGCCACAGCACCGAGTTGAAGGCGGTGGGCGTGACCAGTAGCTGCTCGACCGTTACGCCTTGCTCATCCAGGCTGGCGAGCGCGACACCGCGCACCTGCTGCTGCGCGCCGTAGCCCCACGCCAGATACAGCGAGCTGATCGCCAGCGCGATGACCGTGGGGCGCGCTGACTTGCGATACAGCGCCACCCCCAAGCCGATCAGCAGCGGCAGCGTGAACAGCGGATCAATGATGAAGATGCTGGCCACGCCATACGGCTGATCGGTGAACGGCAGGGCCAGGCGGGTGCCGTACACGGTCATCACGTCGAGCAGCGGGTGGGTGATGAGCACCAGCCAAACCGCCAGCCACCATCGCTTGAACGTGGCGCTGCCGCGATGCAGTCGGTGGATGCCGGCCGCGATCAGCGGCGCCACCAGGGTCAGCCAGAACAGCGCATGGGTTTCGGCGCGGTGCAGGGTCATGTTGCGCACCGCATCGCCGTGGTCGATGAGCGCATCAAGGTCGGGCAAGGTGCCGCACACGGCGCCCCACAACGCGGCGCGGCCCACCGGCGTATGCCGCCCCATGACGGCCACGCTGACGGCAGCGCCGAGGGCAATCTGGCTTAGAGAATCCATGGCGCGTTGAGGCGATCTATCGGGCTGGCGATGATGTCATGGCGGCGAACCGGCGACACGCGACAGGTTGCTTGCGGACCTCGCGCCATTTGTCGGTGATGGGTTCCGCTACGCTTCACCCGCCCTGAGAGGAGAAATTCAATGATCACGATTCATCACCTGAACATGTCGCGCTCGGAGCGCATCGTCTGGCTCGCGGAGGAACTGGCGATCAATTACGAGCTGGTGCACCACCAGCGCGACCCGAAAACCTTTCGCTCGCCGCAATCCATTTTCGAGCTGTCGCCGCTGGGCAAGTCGCCGGTGGTGCAAGACGGCAACCGGGTGATCTGCGAGTCCGGCGCGGTGGTGGAATACCTGATCGAACGCCATGGTCAGGGGCGACTCAAACCGGCCGTCGACTCGGACGCGTATGTCGCCTATCTGCACTGGATGCACGCGGCCGAATCGACGCTGATGGTGCCGATTCTGTTCGACCTTTACGGCAAGCTGCTGCAGATTCAATCGGCGGCCTACGACGGCTTCATGCAGGCGGAATTCGCGACCACCCTGTCGCACCTCGACCGCACGCTGGGCGTTTCGCCGTATGTGGCCGGCGAGGCGTTCACCGGCGCCGACGTGATGGTGGCCTACGACCTGCACCTGGCCAACGGCACGTCGTTTCCGGCGCTGAAAACGGCCGCGCCCATCGAGCAATACCCGAACATCGTCGCCTACCTTGAGCGCGTCGAAGCGCGCCCGGCCTACCAGCGAATGCGTCAGCTCTGCCCCTGATCATGACCGCCGGCGCGTCGCCCGCCGGATGCGCTACCGACCGGTGAAATTCGGCTTGCGCTTTTCGCTGAACGACCGCAAGCCTTCGCGCGCATCGTCAGTCGCGGCAACGCGGGCCAGGGCTTGCGCTTCAAGCTCCAACTGCGTTTCCAGCGGCTGGTCCTGAACGCTGAGGAGCAGACGGCGGACCTCGCCATACGCCTTGGTCGGCCCCTGGGCGAACTGCTGGGCAATCTGCTCAGCGTGGGCGATGAGTTGGTCGGCCGGCACGACCTCATCGACCAGTCCGGCGGCCAGCGCGGCCTGCGCATCCAAGGTCTGATTGCGCAGCAGAAAGTTGCGCGCCCGCGCCAGACCCATGCGGCGCGAGAACATCACCGTGGCGCTGGCGTCGGTGCTGTAGCCAATGCCGGTGTAGGCGGCGACCCAACGCGTATTGTCGGCGCTAATCACCACGTCGCAGCCGGCCGCGAAAGCCGCCGAACCCCCGGCGCAAACCCCCTGCACCGCCACCACCATCGGCGCGTCCATGCGCTGCAGCCGGGTAATGGCGCTGTGAATGGTGGCGGTCATGCGCTTGATCTCGGCCGGCAACTGATCACCCTGCTGGTTGAAGTGGGCGATGTCGCCGCCGAAGCCGAAATGCTTGCCATCCGCCGTGACGAGTACGGCGCGCACATCACTGCGGCTGGACAGCTCGACCGCCTGGTCACAGAGCTCATCGCAGAGGCGGCGATTGATCGGGTTGGCGTTGGCGGCATCGGTAAAGCGCAGGCGCGCGAGGCCGTTTTCAACGGTCAGTGCAGTGGCAATCATGGTCATGTCAGTCAGTTGATCCGGATGAAGTGAGAAGGGTTACGCCGGCGAGCCGGGGAATGACAGATGGCCGGTGGTGCGCGGCGCGATGCCCGCCTTGAGCTTCCAGTCGGCACCGAACTCTTCGTTCAGGTGCGCGGACTTCAGCGGCACTTGCTCGATGTTGCGCAGACGCGCCTCCAAAGCATCGAGATACTGGGCCCGCGCGGCATCGTCTTCGTAGCGCACCGAGTAGGTGACGAACGGTTCGAGCACATCGAAGCCGACGTAGTGCAGCGTTCCGTACTGCAGATGCCAGAGCATCACGTCGAGGTGTCCCATGATGCCGCCCGCCTCGACCATGTCGGGGAAGCAGCCGGTGGTGGTCGAGACCATGGCGCGCTTGCCCTTGAGGCCGCCCTGGTCGAAGCGGCCCAACTGGCCGTACATCAGCCCGTTGGCGAACACGCGGTCAAACCAGCCCTTCATGATCGCCGGCACCGAATACCACCACAGCGGAAACTGCAGAATCAGCAGGTCGCACCACAGCACCTTGTCGATTTCGGCCTGAATGTCGTCGCTGAAACCGCGCTGGCCCACCGCATGCTTCTGCTCGCGGTCGTACTGCAAGTGGCCTTCGAAACGACGTTCCTTGAAGTCATGCGCCGACGCCACCGGGTTGAACCCCATGGCGTACAGGTCAGAAACCTGCACTTCATGGCCTTGCGATTCCAGCGCCTCGACGCTACGGCGCAGCAGCGCCCCGTTGAACGAAGTGGCCTGCGGGTGGGCGTAAACAATGTGGACTTTCATGGCGTCAGGCAGCGGCCGGAGGGGAGAATGGACAAGGTTGGTATGGTGCCATACCGCTTCACCGAAACCAGTGCTCAGCACGCATCGGGCCTGAAGCGGATGCGGTATTTTCGGTTCACACCCCGAACAGACCCGTCCCATGAAAGCCGACTACCGCCCGCTCATTCTGACGTCGATTCCCGGTGCCGATATCGAGGCCGCCGCCATCGCCAGTCGATATTTCAAGAAACCGGCCGTTCTGTTCTGGGAAATGGGCAACGCCGCCACCAAGCCCGAGGTGCTCGCCCACATCGAGGCGATGGACTACAACCTGATCATCTCGCACGTGAGCGGCATCATCCTCAAGCCGGCGCATTTGCAGCGCGCCACTTACGGCGCCGTCAACATTCACCCCGCGCCCCCTGAGCACGGCGGGTGCTGGGGCTGCTGGTGCCAACCCATCATCGATCGCACCACCCGAACCCATCACGGCGTCACGGTTCACGAGATCGACGAACAGATTGACCACGGCCCGATCTACCTCGTCGAACGGTGGGAAGTGCCGGAGACCGCGTCGATCCAGGACGTCTTCGAACGCAGCGTCGCCGACTGCCAGCGCATGCTGGCGACCGTGTGTGAGCGCATCGCCGACAGCGACGTCGGCACGCGCTGCTTCACGCCGATTGACGAGCACTGGGACCCCAACAATCGACACACCCCGATCGAAGAAATACGCGCCTGGTTCGCGGGGCTGGCACCGGATCACCCCGCGCACCAGGAGCGCATTTTCATGAACCACCCGCGGGCCATCATGGCGCCGCCGTATTTTGATGATCTGTAGGTGCGTGGGCGGCGTTCTACCGCCCACGCACCTGAGGGACGCGCGCCAACTCAGGCACTGGCCGTCGCCTGCTTCCTCAGCGACTCGAGAAATGTCGACATCTCGGCATCAAACTCGGCAACCCGCGGCACGAAAGCCGACATGTTGTAGACCGCGTGCACCATGCCTTTCATGCGCCGTATTTGGGTGGGCACGCCGGCGGCTTGAAGGGCGCGACCGTAGTCTTCGCCCTCATCGCGCAACGGGTCGCACTCGGCGCTGAGTATCAATGCGGGTGCCAGCCCGGCCAGTGAGCCGGCTCGACCCGGTGACGCAAGGGGTGAACTGGCCTTCGCCGGGTCGCCGAGATACGCCGCCCACATGCCGTTGGCGGCCGCCACACTCAGCACTGGACCTTCGGCATATTCAACCCGTGAGGCGGTCTTCGCTTCGGCGTCCATGGTCGGATACAGCAGCACTTGCGCCAGCAAGTGCGGGCCGTGCTCATCACGGGCACGTTGGGCCGCGACCGCTGCGAGCAGCCCGCCTGCGCTCTCACCCATGACCACGATCTGTTCCGGGTCGCCGCCGTGTTCGGCAATCGCCTTGGCGACCCAGCACACCGCAGCGTAGGTGTCGTCGGTGGCCGCCGGGAATGGCGCCTCGGGCGCCAGGCGGTAGCTGGGTGACACGACAATGGCGTTCAGGGTTTTGGCCAGATTGGCGCAAGGTGCGGCGCACATGTCGATGCTGCCGGCGATGAAACCGCCGCCATGAAAATAGACGACCACCGGCAGTGGTTCGTCAGCGTCGATGCCCGAGGGCGTGTAGATCCGCACCGCGCGGTTGCCTGCCGGGCCGGGATACGTGGTCTCGGTGCAGGTCACATCGCTGGGCGCGGGCTTCTGCATCATCGTGAAGCTCTCGACCGTGGCACGGGATTCGTCCAGCGTGCAGTCTTCTAGCGGCTTCATGTCCTGCATCAACATCGCGCCGACCACCGTGGCCACCGACGCGTCGATCTGCACCATGGGCGGCACGCGCTGCGCCGGCTTGCCCCCCAAGCGGAAGCCGGCGTAGCCCTTGGCAACCACATCGGCGCACATCGCCCGATACAGCGGCGCGCCGCCGGCAAAGACGAAGGTCGCCCGCTGCTTGCCGGGCACGTTGGCGCCCATGTACCAGGAGTTGGCGCGGGGAAACAGCGTCTGATTGAGGATGCCGGCCACCAGTTCGTGCCATTCCTGCTCGGCGGCTTCGTCGGCCTCGATGGTCTCGGCACCGGTGTCGATCAGATGCTTGATCGCGTCGGCGACGAACTCCACATGGTCTTCAATCGCCAGCGGATTGTTGTAGAGAATGATGGCGCTGGTCGGCCCGGTGATGGTGAACAGGTTGGGAAACCCGGCGGTACCGATGCCGAGATAGGTTTTTGGACCATCCGACCACCGATCGGACAGCTTCACGCCATCGCGCCCCACCAAGCCCAGATGGAAGAGCGGGCCAGTGATGGCATCGAAGCCGATGGCCAGCACGATCATGTCCAGGGCATGTTCCTCGCCGCCGGTGCGAATGCCGGTTTCGGTGACTTCCTCGATGGGCGCCGAGCGCACATCGACCAGCGACACATTGTCGCGGTTGAAGCAATCGAAGTAATCGGTCTCCATCGCCGGGCGCTTGGTGGCGTACGGATGGTCGGTGGGGCAGAGCAAGTCGGCGACTTTGGGGTCGCGGACGCGCTCGCGAATCCGCTCGCGCACGTAATCGGCCGCCGTGTCGTTGGCGCGCTCGTCGGTGAGGATGTCGGCATAGCTGGACGCCACCATGCGAAAGCCGCCTTCTTTCCACATGCGGTCGTAGCGTTCGCGCCGCTGCTCGGGCGATACCGTCAGCGCGCTGGGCTCTGGCGACTCGAAGGGTATGCCCATGAAACGATCACGAGACTTGGCGCGAATCTGCTGCCAGTTCTCGGCGCGCTGCTTGCGCATCTCCGGCGCAATGGGTTCGTTCGCCAGCGGCACCGCGTAATTGGCGGTGCGTTGAAACACCGTGACGTGCTTCGCCTGCCGGGCGATTTCGGGAATCATCTGGATGCCGGTCGAGCCGGTGCCGATCACCCCCACCCGCTTGCCGGCGAAATCGACCCCGTCGTGCGGCCAGTGGCTGGTGGCGTACACCTCGCCCTTGAAGCGCTCCATACCCTTGAATTCGGCCTGCGACTTGGGCGTGGACACATTGCCGCCGGCGGCAATCACGAAGCGTGCGGTGCAGGTGTCACCCGCTTCGGTGGTGACGGTCCAGCGCGCCTCGGCCTCATTCCACACCGTCGAGGTTACGCGGGCATTGAAGGTGAAGGACTTGCGAACGTCGAGCTTGTCGGCGACGAATTCCAGATAACGCAAGATTTCAGGCTGCGCCGCAAACTTCTCGGTCCACTGCCATTCGCGCTGAATCTCGTCGGAAAACGAATAGGAGTAGTGCACCGATTCGATGTCGCAGCGGGCGCCGGGGTAACGGTTCCACCACCAGGTGCCGCCCACACCGCCTGCGGTGTCAAAGCCCTGCACCGACAGTCCCAACTCGTCACGCAGCTTGTGCACCGCGTAAATGCCGGCAAAGCCTGCGCCAATAACCACCGCATCGACCTGTGTATGCATCGTCATCTCCTCGCACATGGATTTGAAATCACCGAGCGAGGTCTGACGCCTCGCTATCAAGTGCCGATCATGTGCCCGGACAACGGCCAGGACTTGGCATTTTGCGCGACTGACTTGGCTTTTCACGCAGATCGATTCGCGGGACGCTGCGGACTTCAGTCGTGATGGCCTTGCGTCGTTCGGACCCGGCGATGACGCTCGGTGCGGATCGTGGCGTCGTGCCAGCGCCGAAAAGAGCGGCTCAGCGACGTCAGGTCGGCGTAGCCGAGCAGGTCCGCCACCTGCGTGGCCGTCATGTCGGAATGCTTGAGGTATTTCTCGGCAAGGTCGGCCCGTGCCGCATCCTTGATCGCCCGAAAACTATGGCCGCTGGCCTGCAATCGCGCCTGCAGTGTGCGCACCGACAAGCCCATGCCACGGCTCACATCGCCCACCGAACACGGCCCGTACGGCAACAGCGCGCGGACCAGGGCCTGCACCTGAAAGGTCACGGGTGGCGAGGGCTGATCTTCGTCATGGCGCAGCACCTGATGAACCAGCGCACGAATCCTCGGCGCGCCACCTGCGAGCGGGGCATCAAGAATCTGCGCGTCCAGTTCAATGGCATTGTCATCGCTGTTGAAACGAAGATTGGGGCCGAACACCTGACGGTGCAGCCGCAGGTCCTCCGGCGCCTCGTGACGAAAACGCACCGAGGGCGGCGTCCATCCGCGCGGACCTTGTGCCCGAATCTCCGTCAGCGTGACTGACAGCGCGTACTCGGCCATCTGCACCTCACTGCGGGCCTGGCCGGTGGCAGCCGACCAATGCAGCACACCGTCACGCCCGAGAGACTCAAACCGCATGATCGCCGCGCTGGTGTAAAGATCGAAATGATTGGCAAAGTCGGCACACATCTGCCGAACCGTCGTCGCGCTGCGCAGCAGCAGCCACAGCGGTCCGATGACGGCGCCGAGCCGCGCGCCCAGAGAAAGCTCCAAAGCCCAGTTGCGCTGCGCCGTGGACGCCGCCGCGATCTCGAAAAAGTCGATGACGTCGGCTGCGGCCACCAGCAAGTCCGGATCGGTCAGTGCCGCAGCCGGAAGGCCCGCCTTGCGCGCGAGCGATGCCGGTTGCTTGCCGGCATCGCGTAACTTCTCGGCGGCGCCGCTGAGGATGGAGCTGCGAACAAAACGTCCCGGCACGGTGTGTTCCGTCTGACGAGCCAGTGCGCATTCTGCCAAGTCGCATCCATTGGCAACACGGTTGATCGGTTTGGCGCGCAACCGACCAACCGCGTCTGGCTAGTGCAGCGCTTCTAACAAAGCGTTAGGAGATGGCGAGTGCGATTGAGTGCAGATCGAGGCGCGAAGAGGAGTGATAGTGGGCACTATCGCGACGATGAGCAACGAAGAGATGTGCTCAAGCGCGCCACCAGAACGAATGAATTGTTGGAAGCGCTGCACTAGGTCATCAACACTTCGCGGATGACTTCTGGTCGCTTTGATGCAATGGCCAGCAGCGATTGCGCAGCGCCAGAGGGCTTACGACGCCCCTGCTCCCACTCCTGCAGCGTGCGGGTTGACACTCCGAGAACCTGCGCAAACTGGGATTGCGACAGTCCCGATCGGGCGCGGGCTTCGGTAATTTCCGACAGCGTGATCTGATGAACTTTCCCCGCTTTACCGGCCTTCATTTCAACAATGGACGTCAGTAACTCGGCGCCAAGGTCACGCTTGGCGTCTCGCGCCTTCAACTGCTTTTCAGTCAGGGGCATTGAGTGCCTCCTTAATTTTGAGTAAAACCTGAGGCGAAATCGTGTCTTGAACGCCTTTGGCATAAATCAGCAGCAGGTAGATACGCCCGTCTGCCAACTGGTTGTAATGGATGACGCGTACCCCACCACGCTTGCCCATCCCGGCCCTAGACCAGCGCAGCTTTCTGCATCCGCCCGAACCTGGAATGACGTCACCCGACTCGGGGTGAGCGGCGATCCATGCGGCGAACGCACCGCGCTCATCCTCGGTCCAGTAATCGACGCAGAGCTTGGAAAACGTGGGCGTTTCGATCACCACAAACATGCCTGACTATACGTCTTTGACGTATTACTGACAACGACGATCAAATGCGGGCACAAAACTGTGAACGCTTGCCCACCCGCGCTACCCTGCCGGCCTTCAACTTTGAGAGGCTCGCCATGAAATCTGTATTCGACCTCGGGGCACGCGCCGGTGCCCTGCTCATTGCCCGTGATGAAACCGTGGTGGTCGCCGAGACCTCTGCGGGTGGCCTGGTGTCGGCTGCGTTACTCGCGGTGCCCGGTGCCTCGACGTTTTATATCGGCGGCGCCATCACTTATTCGTTGGATTCCATCCAGGCATTGGCCGGCATCGACATGAAGGCCCTGCGGGCGCTGGGTATCCGCTCCAGCTCCGAGCCTTATGCAGAACTGCTGGCCCGGACGATTCGCAGCAAACATTCGGCGGCGACCTGGGGTCTGTCCGAAACCGGCGCGGCTGGCCCTACCGGCAACCGTTACGGCGACCCCGCGGGACACACCTGCTATGCCGTGGACGGCCCGCTGAGCAAGGTCCGCACGCTGCGCACCGGATCAGCCGACCGCAGCACCAACATGTGGGCATTTGCCGAAGCCACGTTGGGATTGCTGGTGGAGTCTTTGGAGGAAGCCAATCGCGGCGTTGGTTAAGCGGCTTTCGCTGCGCGCGCTCCGCCCTACCCCAAGGCCTGCGTGACTTCCCGGGCGGCGCGAATGCCGGATTGCAGCGCGCCGTCGAGATACCCGGCCGACTGCGTCGCGGTCTCGGTGCCGGCCCAGTGGATGCGGCCGCAAGGTTCGCGCAACGCGCTGCCGTAGGTGGTCATCGCACCGGGCGGCATGTGCGCAACGTAGCCGCCCAGACTCCAGCGTTCACGCGTCCAGTCCTGGTCGACATAGCCGATGGGGTTCGCCGCTTCGGGACCGAAGTACGTCACCAGATCCGCCACCACCTGCTGGCGCCGGGTGGCTTCTCCGGCATCGCTCATGACCACGGCATGGGCGCCGTCGATGAAGCCGACGAGGATGCCGATGCGTTCATCTTCAGGGGATTGGTCGAACACGACATTGAAGTGACGGTCGTTGGCGAACGCCGCACCGTTGAGCCCAGCCCTGCGCCAGAACGGCGTGTCGTAGGCCACATGCACCTTGATCACGGCGCCCATCGGCATGCGTTGCATCAGCGCCAAGCGGCGGGTGGGCAGCGGCATTTCGTAATGCACCTGCGCGGCCAGCAGCGGCGGCACGGCCATGATCAGTCGCCTGGTGACGTACCGCGCGTCTGCCGTGGTGACGATGACATGGTCAGCGTGCTGCTCAATCGCCTGCACCGGCGAGTCCAGCACCAGGCTTGCGCCCAAATGGTCCGCCATGCGCTTGGGAATCTGCCACGCGCCCCCGACAAACTTGTCCTGCTGCGCCCCACCCTTCACGCCAATCAAGGCCTCCAGTCCGTGGCCTTGTCGCAGGTATTCGAGCAGGCACAGGTACGACACCTGCTGTGGCTCGGCGCACAGCAAGGCGCGGGTGATGATGCGGACGAAGTCCCGGGCCGCCGAAGTGCGCACGTGTTTCATCAGCCAGCTTTCGATGCTCTGCGCGTCCCACTCGCGTGCGCGGGGCGCGGACCACGGCGCCTCCGCCGGCAAGGTGCGCACCTCATTCCGCCAGCGGCGTTCCAGCAAGGCCAGTTCAAGCAACGACAGCATCGGCAGTTTGGGAATGTCGCCCGCATAAGCCGACACCCTGCCGTCGAGGCACAGCAGGCTCTTGCCTTGCGTGTACTGCGGATATGTGGCCACGCCGAGTTCTTGTGCTTGTTGCAGCAGCAGGGTTTGCTGCGGCCCCACCCATTGACCGCCCAGGTCGATGGTCTGTCCGCAGATCTCGCCCGGCATCGAGCGCCCACCGACGCGGTTACGGGCTTCCAACACCCGTACCGTCTTGCCAGCAGCCTGCAGGCCCATGGCGGCCTTGAGTCCGGCCAGACCGGCGCCCACGACAATCGCATCCACTGTTTCGCCTGTCCGGTCCATGCCGTTTACCTTGTTTTTTGCCCTGATTCTCCCATATTATTGAACGCGTTCATTTATTAAACAAGCCATGCCATCAACCCGCCCCGCCTCACCCCGTCGTGGCCGCCCGGCGCGCAGCCCGGCGCAGGCCGAGGCCAGCCGCAGCCGGATTCTCGAATCGGCCCGCGCACTGTTTGCGGCGGAGGGCTATGAAGGCGTGTCGATGCGCAAGATCGCGGCGATGGCCGAGTGCTCGCCCGCCGCGCTGTACACGCTGTTCCCCAACAAGCGGCAGTTGTTGCGCCACATCTGGGAAACCGTGTTCGCTGATTTGGTCACGGAAATGGAGCGCCTGTACAAGCACACCGCCGCACCCGAACGCCTGTTGACGCTGTGCGAGGCGGCGATTGATTTTTGGCTGCACCGACCGAATGATTTTCGCGCCATCTTCCTCATCGAAGACCGCCTGCAGGGCGCCGGCGACGCCTACTTTGTCGACAGCTCGGAGGCCGTTCCGCGACTCACCGTGCTGCGCCGCTGCATCGTCGAGGCCCAGGCGCGCGGCGAGCTGCAACACGGCGATCCCGATGCCATACAGAACGTGCTGCTGTGCGGCGTCCAGGGCGTGGCGTTCAACCTCATCACGATTCCGGAATACCCGTGGGGAGACCCGGCGGCGCTGACGCGGAACATGATGCGGACGCTGCTCGCAGGGCTGGCCACCCCATAAGCCCCGGCGCTCAGCGCTCGACGACGCGGCGGTCGAGCCCCGTCTCACACAAAAAAGGCGACGGCGTGTGAACGCCGTCGCCCTTTGGTGCAACACCCCTCAGATCAGGTCAAAACGATCCAGGGTCATCACCTTGTTCCAGGCTTTAACGAAGTCAGCAACCAGCTTGTCCTCGCCATCGGCCGCGGCGTAAACCTCGGCGATGGCCCGCAGCTCGGAGTTGGAACCGAAGACCAAATCGACGGGTGTGGCCGTCCATTTCATCTTGCCGTTGGCGCGGTCACGACCCTCGTACAAACCTTCGGTCTTTTCCGACTTCTGCCACTCGGTCGACATGTCGAGCAGGTTGACGAAGAAGTCATTGCTCAGCGTGCCCGGTCGGTCGGTGAACACGCCGTGCGCGCTGCCACCCGTGTTGGCGTTGAGGGCACGCAGGCCGCCCACCAGCGCGGTCATTTCAGGCACGGTGAGGGTCAGCAGGTTGGCGCGATCGACCAGCATTTCAGCGGGTGACAACGCGTGGCCTTCGCCGAAGTAATTGCGGAAGCCGTCAGCCGTCGGCTCAAGTGCGTCGAATGATGCCGCGTCGGTTTGCTGCGCCGTCGCGTCAGTACGACCGGGGGCAAACGGCACCGCCACGTCGTGCCCCGCCTTCTTCGCGGCCTGTTCAACGGCGGCACTGCCGCCCAGCACGATCAGGTCGGCCAGGGATACTTTCTTGCCGCCCTGCTGCGCCTTGTTGAAGTCGGTCTGCACCTTCTCAAGCGCCTTCAGCACCTTGGCCACTTCGGCCGGATTGTTGACCGCCCAATCCTTCTGCGGGGCCAGACGCAGGCGTGCGCCGTTGGCCCCACCGCGCATGTCGGTGCCGCGGAATGACGATGCCGACGCCCACGCCGTGCGGATGAGTTCGGGCCCGGTCAGTTTGGTGGCCATGATTTTGCTTTTCAGCGCCGCGACGTCAGCCTCGTTGATCAGCTCGTGGTCCACCGCCGGCACCGGGTCCTGCCAAATCAGGTCTTCCTGCGGCACGTTGTCGCCGATGTAACGGGCCCGCGGACCCATGTCGCGGTGGGTGAGCTTGAACCAGGCCTTGGCGAACGCCTGCTCAAACTCGGCCGGATTTTCGAGGAAGCGGCGCGAAATCTTGTCGTAGGCCGGGTCGACACGCAGGGCCAGGTCGGTGGTGAACATGATCGGCGCGTGGCGCTTGTCGGGGTCATGGGCATCGGGCACCAGGTTGGCGGCCTGGCCGTCGACCGGAATCCATTGCACCGCACCCGCCGGGCTGCGGGTTTGTTCCCACTCAAAGGCATAGAGATTGGTCAGGTACTGGTGTGTCCACTGCGCCGGCGCCGAGGTCCACGCGCCTTCCAGGCCGCTGGTGATGGTGTCGGCACCTTTGCCGCTACCGCACTTGCTGGTCCAGCCAAAGCCCTGCTCTTCAAGGCCGGCGGCCGCCGGCTCGGGGCCGACGCACTCGGCTTTACGAGCACCGTGGGCCTTGCCGAAGGTATGGCCTCCGGCAATGAGCGCGACCGTTTCTTCGTCGTTCATCGCCATGCGGCCAAAGGTTTCGCGAATGTCGCGGGCGGCATCCTGCGGGTTGTGGTTGGCGTTAGGACCTTCCGGGTTGACGTAGATCAAGCCCATTTGCACGGCGGCCAGCGGGTTCTGCAATTTGCGGTCACCGCTGTAGCGCTCGTCGGCCAGAAACTTGGTTTCGGGACCCCAGTAAACGAGATCGGGCTCCCAGTCATCTTCGCGGCCACCGGCGTAACCGAAGGTTTTGAAGCCCATTGATTCGAGGGCAACGTTGCCGGTCAGCACCATCAGATCGGCCCAGGAGACGCTACGACCATATTTCTGTTTGATGGGCCACAACAGCCGGCGGGCCTTGTCGAGGTTGGCGTTGTCAGGCCAGCTGTTGAGCGGCTCGAAACGCTGTTGGCCACCGCCTGCACCGCCGCGACCGTCGGCCACCCGGTAAGTGCCGGCGCTGTGCCAGGCCATGCGAATGAAGAACGGTCCGTAGTGACCGTAGTCCGCAGGCCACCAGTCCTGCGAGGTTTTCATCAGCGCTTCGATGTCCTTCTTCAACGCGGCCTGATCAACCTTGGCGAAGGCTTCTGCGTAGTCAAACTGGGCATCGAACGGGTTTGACTCTGCGCCGTGCTGACGCAGCGGCGTCAGGTCAAGCTGTTCGGGCCACCAGAACTGATTCGTCTTCGGCGCACCCTGCGCCGAAGCGGCGCCGGGCACTAGCAACAGCGGCGATGCCGAGACGGCAACCGCGGCCAAGAGGTACTTGGTTTTTTTCAACATGGAATGAGCCTCCCTGAATGGACGGCCAGTCTATCCATAGCATTTTGCCATTGATAGATATTTAATAATTGTAATTATCTATCGTATAAAAAGGCCCGATCAATCGTTTGCCGAACCCTGATCAAGCGGTTGTTCCGCGTCACAGGCCCATGCCGGCGGGGCGCTCGTTCACTTCGCGTTGATGGAATAGCCCGCACGCGGAAAGTGAACATGCAGCGTGCCCAGATCGGCATGGCTGCGCGCCACGATAATGCGGTCTTCGGTCACGGCCGCCAGCGTGCCCGTCACCGGCACCAGACCGTAGTCGGCCGGGGCCACGTCCACCATGGTGCCAAGGGCCACCGGCACCTCCGACGCGCTCGCTGGCAGCGGTCGAGGCTCTGCGGTGCGGGCGGCGGCAAAGGCCTGATCCTGCGTGATGTCCTCGCGCAGGCCATGACCCAGATCGCCGACTCGTTGATACCAGGCCGTCACCTTCGGCCCGGCCTTCAGCGGGCGGCGGTTGCAACTGACATGCAGCCAAAGCGGGTGATAGACGGTGAAGTCGGCAACCGACGCGGCGTCACCGCCCACCCACGGCTGATTCGCCAACCGGGTTTCCAGCGCGTCCATCAACGAATCCAGGATGGCCTGCGCTTGCGCACCCTTCGGCGGCCGCACCGTGCCGCCCTTCAATAAACCGGCCCGATCCTTGGCGAATCGGTAGGTGCCGACCGGGCCAAACGCCAGCAGCATCGTGCCCAGCAACCGCAGCGGCGGTATCGCGGTAATCGCAGCGAAGAAGGCCTGCTTCTCGGCCTGTGACATCAACGCGGCCGTGGCGGCGTCGACGTTGCCCGGATCAAGCGCCGGGCAATCCGTCGCACGGGCAATCTCGCGGGCAATGAGGGTCGAGTCACAGAAGATGTCAGCGCCAATCTGCGCGACCGGAATGCGTCGGTAGCCGCCGGTCAACGGATCAACATTGGGCCGGGGTGGCTGCACCGGCGAGATCAATGACTGCCAGCGCGCGTTGGTCAGCCCGAACATCAGGCGAATCTTCTCCGCGTAAGGCGACGCGTCGTAGTGATGCAGGATCATTGATTCGTTCATGGGTCGGGTCCGTTTGTGAGGGCTGCATCATGCAGCGTCGCGAAGCTTCAGGCGATGCGCGCGGCCAATCTGCTTGCGCTGGGCGTCCCTCACGCCGGCCTCATTGGCAAAACTTGGCCAGCGGCTCACGGCCTCGCAAACCTCGCCCAGAATGATCTTGTCGCGGCCACGCTTCAGGCCAACGTGCCTGGCGCAGGCGCGAATGTCCGCCAGCGTGAAATCGTCGGCCTTGCCGTTCAAGGTCATCTGGTGGCGGGCCGTCCAGTCACCGGAGGGGTTGTAGCTGTAGGTGATGTCAAAGGCGGGCGCCAGCGACCACTGCCCCTGCGGGTTCATCAGGAACGCAATGTTCTTCACATGATCGTCCTGGTTGCGCGCCACCACGTTGAACAGCATGCGGCGAAACTGCTGTTCCAAGGCCGCCATCGGCAGGCCCAGTTCACGCATCACCTGCAGCGCCTGCTCGTAGGCATAGGCGCCGGGCTGGTTGTAGTCATAGTGCGCCAAGGCGGCCAACGACTGCATGTGCAGCTTGCCGCCCTCGGCCGTGCGATCAAATCGACGGGTCATGAAATGCCGCCGACCGTTTTCCTCCAGCAGCCGACATGCATTCATGGTGATGCCCGCCGCCTGCGCCATCAGCGCGTAGGCGTACTCGATGGCGCCATAGCCTTTCGGGTCGTCCAGTTCCTTGTCCTTGTTGCCCTGCACGCCATCGAATTTCAACAGCCAGTGCTCGAAGCCCTCACCCGCCGCTAGCTGGCCCGAGCGCACTTCGTGGGTCAGCGGATTCCACGCAATCAGCGCCTTGGCGCGTGCACCGCCGGCCGAGGTGCCGACCCGCAGGATGTCTTGCAGCGCCGCCTGGCGCGCTTTGCTGCGAAAGCTCGCCTTGATGCCGGTGCGCTGCGTGAGAATTTCTGAGGCCAGCTCCACCAGCGCGCCCACGTCCAGCGTGCTGCCCTTGCCCGGCGCAGGGCCTTTCGCGGGCGCAAACTCCAGCGCGCCCATGCTGCGTGTGCCGATGTAGCAAAGACGCTCCACGGCACTGAAGCTCTGCGGCTTGCGCCCCTGCGTCGCCAGCCATGCATCGATCAGCGCATTGCCGAACTTGTCCGGCAGACAGTCCGCCAAGAGGCCCGGCAGGCCATGAAAGCTGCCGCGGGGCAGCGTCGGGAATTCATAGACGCGCTCATCCAGCGGCAGGGTCAGCGGTGAAAGCGGGATGCCGCTGGTCACAAAGACCGGGTCGTACTGGAACGCGGCGTGATCACGACCCTCAACCATCGACACTGCGCCGATACGTCGCCCCCAGAGCCGCACTTCGGCAATCACTGTGGCTCACCCCAGGTCCACGGGGCCGACTTGCCTGCAGGTTTGTCCTTGGCCTGCCTTGGGCTGCTGGCGCGTTGCCGCTGGCGGCCCTGCAGCTTCAACTGCGCCATCGGGCTGGGTACGGCCTCCGGCACCAACAGATCAAACCGCGCCACCAAACCCAGCACCCGACAGACCCGCACAAAGCCCGAAAGCTGCGTCGCCGCAGTGCCCTGCTCCAGCCGCTGCACCGTGCGCAGACCCAAACCCGCCTGATCGGCCAGTTGCTGCTGCGTGAGGTTCTGGGCCAGCCGCCGTTGCGTCAGCCGCTGGCCGATCAGCGTGAGCAGCGCGTCATCAGTCAGATGTTCGTCGAATTTCATAACGCCGTTTATGGCGTCTTAATTATTTAATGTCAATTAGAACGTCATATTCGGCGTTTTATACTTATGAAAAATGTCATCGCCTCAGTCCTCACGTGCCATGCGCGCCCGGCGGGCAATCTCGCGCGCGCTGGGTGATTCGGGCGGCATGTCACCAATCGTGAGGACGCCTTCGCGTGCGTAGTGGCCGATGATCACGCCATTTGGAGTGACGCGGGATCTTGCGAGCTTGAACGAACCCGGCACCGCGCCGTCGGCGAACAGCTTCTTGCCGCCGCCCAGCACGATGGGCACCGTGAAAATTGTCATGGCGTCCACCAGATCGTTTGCGAGCAACGCATGCACCAGCTCGGTACTGCCCTGCGTGACGAGGGCGGGACCGTCCTCCTGCTTCAGGCGCTTCACGTCGGCCATGCCGCGCAGCAGCACCGAACCCGCCCAGCCCGTATCGACTTCCCCACTGCGCGACACCACGTACTTGCTGATCTCGTTGAACCGCTTGGCGATGCCCCCATCGGCATCATCTTCATCGTAGTAAGGCCAGTACGCCGCGAAAATCTCGTAGGTCTTGCGGCCCAGCAGAAGATCAAAATCTGCGCTGAAGAGATGGTCCAGCTCTTCGCCGAACGCCTCGTCGAAATACGACATCACCCAGCCGCCAAACGTGAAGCCCCGAGTCGGATCCTCGGCCGGTCCGCCCGGGGCTTGCATCACGCCATCCATGGACACCATGGCACCGACGGTAATCTTGCGCATCAGTCGCTCTCCCGTGTCGTTTCAGAACAATATGCCAGCGGGGCATGGCCGGGGATGCAGCGTTGTTCGTCGCCACCGGCAGCCGGTGCTTCAAGCCCGTTCATTCATTAGTCGAGCGGGGAGCGCCTGATTCGACACCCAGTATCGGGCGGCGGTGTGAACATTGATTGCTGAGTGCCTTGCACCTGACGCAGCGTGCGTCATCGACAAGGGGAGATCTTGGTTGACGAAATGGAGGGGCGAGCGTCGTTTAGCTACCCTGAGCCGACAGAGAACCAACGATGAAACAGTTCAACATGCGCGAAGCCAAGTCACAGCTTTCAAAGCTCGGCGAAATGGCTTGGAGTGGCGAGAAGATCGTCATTGCCAAGGCGGGCAAACCGTATTTGGACCTGATCCCCCACAAGGCCGAGCGCAAGGAACGCACGCCGGGCCGCCTGAAGGGACAGATCACAATGGCGCCCGACTTCGAGGTGACGCCCCAAGAGATCATCGACGGGTTTGAAGGGCGATAGCGGCTGGCATTTCTGCTGGATACCCATGCATTTCCATGATGGCTGTCAGACGATTCGCGCCTGCCTCAAGGCGTGCGCGCGATCCTCGAGGCGCCGGACAACGAGATCTGCGTCAGCGCGGCCACAGGCTGGGAAATCGCCATCAAAAGAACCTTGGGAAAGCTGAGCGCGCCGCCCGACTTGGTGTCGCTGATTGTTGAAGAGGGCTTTCGAGAACTGCCGATCAGCTTTGCAGACGGAGAGCGGGCCGGCCAGCTTCCCCTGCTCCACCGCGACCCTTTCGACCGGATGCTCATCGCGCAATCACAAGCGCACAACTTGACGATCCTGACGCGCGACGACGATATCCCGCGCTATGACGTTAGGACCTACTGGGCATAGGTCAGAACCGCATTCGGCGCGTCGGGCTTGGTCGTTAGCAAGTCCCTTATTGGTCGCTTAAAGAACCATGGCCAATGGCGCCAGTCAGTCCGAAGCCGTCGTTCGACGTAATCCGACACTGGCCCCTCATTTCCCCTTGTTCCCCGCGATGGCGCCATAGCTCCGTGAGACAACGGACTGGCTGCCGTAGCGGGCGAAGTCCAGTGTCACTGTATTTTCTTCAGCGCAGGCGCGGTTCTCAGTGCTGGCCGTCCGGCGTGGTCACGACGATGCCGTCGAGGGCGTCGCTCAGCTTGATTTGGCAGCCGAGGCGCGAACCCGGCCCATCGCCTTCGGCAATGTCGAGCATCGAGGCCTCCATGTCACTGACCGGCGGCAGCTTGTCGAGCCACGCAGCATCGATGTAGAGATGACAGGTGGCGCAGGCACAAGCGCCGCCGCAGTCACCGTCGATTCCCGGGATCAGATGGTCGACTGCGGCCTCCATCAGTGAAGTGCCCGCTTCAGCTTCGACCTGTCGCCGGGTGCCGTTATGTTCGATAAAGGTTACTTTGATCACGAAGAATTCTCGGTTGATCAGGCGTCGATGCGCACAAGCAACGACTCGTAGCCGTTGACGAAGGGTGAGGCAATGCGGACCGGCTCTCCCACGACTTTGATCTGCATGGGGCGCGGCCAGCGTTTGAGCAGTTCCTCCCAGAGAATGCTCAATTGCAGTTCGGCCAGCCGGTTGCCGACGCAGCGATGAATGCCAAAGCCGAACGACAGGTGTTGCCTGGGCCGGGCGCGGTCGATAATGAAGGCTGTCGGGTTGTCGATGGCGGTATCGTCGCGATTGCCCGAGGCGTACCACATCACCACCTTGTCGCCCTTCTTGATCTGCTTGCCGCCCAGCGTGGTGTCTTCCAGCGCCGTGCGGCGCATGTGCGACAGCGGCGTTTGCCAGCGGATCACCTCTGGGATCATCGAGGTGATCAGTGCCGGGTTGGCGCACAGCTTGGCGTATTCGTCCGGGTGTTGATTAACCGCCAGCACGCTGCCGGTCATGGAGCTTCGGGTCGTGTCGTTGCCGCCGACGATCAGCAACAGAACATTGCCGAGAAACTCCTCGGGCGACATGTCCCGGGTCCGCTCGTCGTGGGCCATCATCGAAATCAGGTCGTTGCCCGGCTCGGCGTTGACCCGTTGATTCCAGAGCTGGGTCATGTAGGCGGCGCATTCCCCCATGATGGTCATACGTTGTTCTTCGCTGTCGATCAGCCCTTGTCCAGGGAGCGCGGTTGTGACGTCAGACCAGTAGGTCAACTTCGCCCGGTCCTCCCAGGGGAAAATCGAACAGCGTGGCCAGCATCTGCGTGGTCAGGTTGATCGATACCTTTTCGACCCAGTTGAACGGTTCGCCAATGGGCAGTGCATCGAGCGCAGCGCCCGCCCGCTCGCGGATCACGCCAGACAGTTTCGCCAGATTGGCCGGTGCCACGACCGGGCTCACGACCTTGCGCTGCTCATCGTGCTTCGGCGGGTCCATTGCGATGAACATCGGCAGGCTGGCCGCCGCGTTGCCATCCATGATGGTGATGCCGCCCTGGCGCGAATCCGAAGAATAGATCTGCGGGTGGGTTTCCACCTCCATGATGTCGGCATAACGCGTCACCGACCAGTACGGCCCAAACTGGCTGTTGGGGCAGTAATGCACAGGATCTTCACGCCGCAGCCGCGCGAAGTAAGGCGCAGCGGTGTGGTTCAGGTAGAGCAGCGGGTTGCTGACATCGATCTGGTCCAAGGGCAGAGCGTCGACGTCGGGCTCAGCGGTAACGGTCGTTGCGTGCATGAATGAGGGTCTCCTTATCGCACTTGTCGATGCTGCAGCGTGCTGATCTGTTTTGGTTTTGACCTGACGCTTCAACGCAGCCCTTATAGCCTATCGTTGGATAGGACGCAGCTTCTTACGCCAGCAGCCGCGTTGCCGGGCGACCGAAAGTGCAGCGACGCCGCTGCCAACCTAGTGTCCTTTAACAAAAGTTCATAGAACGATTATGAGTGACCGTTGTCCATCTTCCCTGACTTGAGGGAGGATGCGGAGATGACGGGACGCAAACCCATTGGGCTGGAGCTGACACCCACCGAGCAATCGGAGTTGGAGCAGTGGGCTCGTCGTCGCAAGACGCCGTCGGCGGACAAGCAGCGTGCGCAGATCATTCTGGGGTGCAGCCTTGGATTGTCGGGCCGCGAAGTGGGACAGCGCTGCGGGGTGACGACGCAAACCGTGTCGAAGTGGCGGCGGCGTTTTGAGCAGTACCGGATCGCGGGATTGAGCGATGCGCCGCGCACGGGTCGACCGCGCACGATTAACGACGACAAAGTGTCGGAAGTCATTGAGAAGACTTTGCATAGCCGTCCAGCCAAGGCGACGCACTGGTCGACGACTTTGATGGCCGAAGAGACTGCCCTCAATGCCATGGCAGTCAGCCGCATCTGGCGCGCCTTTGGGCTCAAGCCGCACCGGCTGGAAACCTTCAAGTTGTCGACCGATCCGCACTTTGTTGACAAAGTGCACGACATCGTCGGTCTGTATCTGAATCCGCCAGATCGTGCCTTGGTGTTGTGCGTTGATGAAAAAAGCCAGATTCAAGCCCTGAACCGTACCCAACCTGGCTTGCCGTTGCGTTTCGGGTCTGCCGAAACCACGACCCACGACTATGTGCGACACGGCACGACGACCTTGTTCGCAGCGCTGGATATCGCCACCGGCGAAGTCATTGGTCGCTTGCACCGGCGGCATCGCAGTGCGGAGTTCCTGGCGTTCCTGCGCGCACTGGATCGTGAGGTGCCCAAGCACCTCGATATTCATCTCATTCTCGACAATTACGGCACGCACAAAACCGAAGCGGTCCGCGCTTGGTTTGCCGCCAGACCGCGCTATCACCTGCACTTCACCCCGACCTCAGCTTCCTGGCTCAATCTGGTAGAACGCTTTTTCTCGCTGTTGTCACAGCGGTGGATCAAACGTAACGCCCACACCAGTACCAACGACCTTGAGCGATCCATCCGCCACTACCTCAAAACCTACAACCAGGACCCCAAACCCTTCGTATGGCGCAAATCCGCCGATGAAATCATCTCGGCTATCGCCCGCCTCTCTGATCGAATCAATAATAAAGTGAACTTTTGTTAAAGGACACTAGGGATCATCTGAAAAACCCATGCTGAGACGGGCTGCCAAGCGTGCGGTGACGAAAGTCGTACCGGAGGATCGAGATTCGAGGCTTCGCATTGCCCGTTTTGGCTTCGAATCGCTGCATAACCTCGGTTTTGGCGCTCATCAGGCGCACCTATCCCGCAACCATCAGTCGTCGCCTCACCATCCACAGGTTGGAAAGGGCAAACAGGGTTTGCAATTGGGCAGTGTTCTTGGCCAATCCCCGGTAGCGAACCTTGGTGTAGCCAAACTGGCGCTTGATCACCCGGAAAGGATGTTCGACCTTGGCGCGAATGCGCGCCTTGGTTTTTTCAATTTCGCTGATCAGTTTGCCCATCGGTGTGTCGGGCAATGCCCGGCGCTTGCCGGGGCGCATCGCGACCTGCCACTCAACGGTGTGGTGCTTGAGTTCTTCGCGCTTGTCGATGCCCTGGTAGCCCGCGTCGGTGTGCACATGCTCTTCATCTCCATGCAGCAGCTCGTCGACCGGCGTCAGGTCATGGACGTTGGCAGCAGTACCCGCAACGGCGTGCACCAGCCCGGAGTCAGCATCCACACCGATGTGGGCTTTCATACCAAAGAACCACTGATTCCCTTTCTTCGTTTGGTGCATTTCCGGATCGCGCTCGCCGCTGCTGTTCTTGGTCGAACTGGGGGCGTGGATCAGGGTGGCGTCAATGGCGGTACCGGCTTTGAGCATCAGCCCCCGTGTGCGCAGCAGTTCATTGATCAGTTGCAGCATGGCGGGGGCCAGCTTGTGCTGTTCGAGCAAATGCCGGAAGCGCAGGATGGTGCTCTCGTCGGGTAGACGATCGGCTCCGGGATCAATACCAATGAACTCGCGATACAGCGGCACATCGTGAAGGGATTCTTCCATGGCGGGATCGGAGTGCCCGAACCACTGTTGCAGGAAGTGAATTCGCAGCATCAGCTCGCAGGGAAACGGTGGGCGACCCGTCGAGGCTTTACCCCAGTAGTGGGGCTCAATCAGCGCTACCAGCTCGCGCCAGGGCACCACCTGGTCCATCTCTTCAAGAAACACCCGCTTGCGCGTGCGTTTAGAGGACACTTCAAACCCAGACGCAAGGCTCAACTGCTTCATCAGATTCAGGCGCTCAACAGGTCATCGACGAGACGTGAATTGTCCCATGAGGAGGGGTTTTGCAGATGATCCCTAGTGTCCTTTAACAAAAGTTCATAGAACGATTATGAGTGACCGTTGTCCATCTTCCCTGACTTGAGGGAGGATGCGGAGATGACGGGACGCAAACCCATTGGGCTGGAGCTGACACCCACCGAGCAATCGGAGTTGGAGCAGTGGGCTCGTCGTCGCAAGACGCCGTCGGCGGACAAGCAGCGTGCGCAGATCATTCTGGGGTGCAGCCTTGGATTGTCGGGCCGCGAAGTGGGACAGCGCTGCGGGGTGACGACGCAAACCGTGTCGAAGTGGCGGCGGCGTTTTGAGCAGTACCGGATCGCGGGATTGAGCGATGCGCCGCGCACGGGTCGACCGCGCACGATTAACGACGACAAAGTGTCGGAAGTCATTGAGAAGACTTTGCATAGCGGTCCAGCCAAGGCGACGCACTGGTCGACGACTTTGATGGCCGAAGAGACTGCCCTCAATGCCATGGCAGTCAGCCGCATCTGGCGCGCCTTTGGGCTCAAGCCGCACCGGCTGGAAACCTTCAAGTTGTCGACCGATCCGCACTTTGTTGACAAAGTGCACGACATCGTCGGTCTGTATCTGAATCCGCCAGATCGTGCCTTGGTGTTGTGCGTTGATGAAAAAAGCCAGATTCAAGCCCTGAACCGTACCCAACCTGGCTTGCCGTTGCGTTTCGGGTCTGCCGAAACCACGACCCACGACTATGTGCGACACGGCACGACGACCTTGTTCGCAGCGCTGGATATCGCCACCGGCGAAGTCATTGGTCGCTTGCACCGGCGGCATCGCAGTGCGGAGTTCCTGGCGTTCCTGCGCGCACTGGATCGTGAGGTGCCCAAGCACCTCGATATTCATCTCATTCTCGACAATTACGGCACGCACAAAACCGAAGCGGTCCGCGCTTGGTTTGCCGCCAGACCGCGCTATCACCTGCACTTCACCCCGACCTCAGCTTCCTGGCTCAATCTGGTAGAACGCTTTTTCTCGCTGTTGTCACAGCGGTGGATCAAACGTAACGCCCACACCAGTACCAACGACCTTGAGCGATCCATCCGCCACTACCTCAAAACCTACAACCAGGACCCCAAACCCTTCGTATGGCGCAAATCCGCCGATGAAATCATCTCGGCTATCGCCCGCCTCTCTGATCGAATCAATAATAAAGTGAACTTTTGTTAAAGGACACTAGAGGTTGGCAGCGGCGTTTTGCAGGTGACATTTCACGGGGCCTTCCACCCGACAATGGTGTGCGGCCATCTGGGCTTTGGTCGGCCCGTTTGCCAGCAGATTCCGTAGTTGTCGCTCACGCGGCAGCCGCCACGACCTTCTGTGCCGAAGCCCTCAATCCATCCCTGAACTTTCACATCGCACAGACGCTGCGGTTAAGCCCTTGCGGAAGGCGCCGGGCGCGGTGCCGGTCCATCGCTTGAAGGCGTGTGAGAAGTTGGCGAGGTCGCTGTACCCAAGGGCGCTGGCGATGGATTCCAGTGACAGCGATGTGCCCGTGAGCAGCAGCATCGCACGGTCTTTCAATACCGATTCCCGAAGTGCGCGGAAGCTGGTGTTGGCCTCTGAGAGCCGCCGCTTGAGGGTGCTCACGGTCATGTGCAGTTGCCGGGCTGCGTCGTCAATGGCGATCAGGCTGTGCTGGGTGTCGACCAGATGCCGGACGCGCTCGGTGATGTCGTGGGTGGCGCCCAGCGTCACCATGCGGTCTTGCAGGGTGGTCAACTCGGTTTGATAGGCAATGGGGTCGGCGAAACGGCAGTCGGCGAGTAGCGTGCTGCGCGGCACCACAATGTGATGCAGCGGTGCGTCAAAGCGTAAGCGACCGGCCTGGCATTCCGGGTGCTGATCGAATCCCGCCGGTTGTGGCCAGGCGATGTGGATGACGAGATCCAGCGGCTCTGAGGCCAGCAGGCGCAACAGGCGCATGAGCGCCGCCGCGCAATAAAAGACCGGAAAGCGATCCAGTATCGGGTCGCCGGATGAGGCGGTGAGCACAATGGCCACATCGTCCTCGCGGTCGATAAAACGCGCGGTCAACACATTGGCGATCAGCGGTAGAAAAGCCAACAGCCGCAGCGCCTCATGAATGTTGGCGGCGCTCACCAGGGGCAGGCTCAGTGGCGTGAATGAAGTCAGCCGTGCCTGTTCCCCGGCGGCATAGCCCATGGTGGCCGCTTGGTCGGCGTCAAGGTCGTCAAACACTTCACCGAACCAACTCAGCGGCGTTTGCTCGCCCTGACGCACCATCGTCGGCAGATCGCGACCTTCCCGTTGCAGCAAGGCGCGAAACCGGGCGACAGCGGCGGCGTCCAGCACGGACGAGTCCATCAACTGCGCAAGAATATGCGCGGTCATTTGTGCGTCTCGACGTGGGGCTGCGGTGCGCACCTGAGCTGTTCTCACAATAATCTGGCCCGGCGGAACATAGACCATGGCCGCTGCCGGGCACAAGATATTTTGGCCTATAGGCCCCAAGGGGTCGTGCAACCGGAGCAGACACACCATGGCCTTTATACGATTTGTGCAGCACAACGGCGTCACGCAGGATGTACCGCTGACCGAAGGCAGCAACCTGATGGAACTGGCCCGCGCCAGCAGCGTGCCGGGCATCGACGGTGACTGCGGCGGCAGTTGCGCCTGCGGCACCTGCCACGTGGTGGTTGACGCCGCATGGGCCACCAAACTGGGCCCTTGCAACGAAGACGAGACGCGCATGCTGTCGATGACGCCCGACTGTCAGCCGCACTCGCGCCTGGCCTGCCAGATTGTCGCGACGGCGGCGATGGACGGCCTGAGCGTGCAAGTCCCCGAGCACCAGTTCTGATGTCCACTCCACGAGACCCATCTGCCATGAAGACCACCGCCACGCGTTGGGCCGACCAGACGCTGAACCACGCCCTGAACAAGGTGCAGTCCACTGTGCCCATGGACCTGCAGATCAAGGGCATGCACCTGCTCCAGAAGGCGCGTCATCGCGTGCTGGGCAAGACGCCCGCCACGCCGATGGTGGAACAGCCGCTGCCGCCGGTGGAGGGCTTGGCACTGGAGCGCATCGACGTGACCAGCCCCTTTTTGTACCGGCAGGGCTTATGGCAGTCGTACTTCAAGCGCCTGCGCGACGAGGCGCCGGTGCACTGGCAGGGCCATACGCCGTTCGGCGGCATTTGGTCCATCACGCGCTACGACGACATCCTGGCCGTGGACAAGGACCACGAACGCTTTTCGGCCGAGCCTTTCATCATCATGGGCGAGCCACCCGATGGCCTGGCGCTGGAAATGTTCATCGCCATGGACCCGCCGCGCCACGATCAGCAGCGCAAGGCCGTGCAGAGCGTCGTGGCGCCCAAGAACCTGCAAGAGATGGAAGGGCTGATCCGCTCGCGCGTGCAGGAGGTACTGGACGAACTGCCCACCGATGAAGCCTTCGACTGGGTGCCGCGCGTGTCGGTTGAACTCACCGCGCGCATGCTCGCCACGCTGCTCGACTTCCCCTACGAGGAGCGTCACAAGCTGGTGTACTGGTCGGACCTCGCCTCCGGCAGCGTGGAGGCCACCGGCGGCACCTCGACCGCGGACGACATCTTCACCGGCCTGCCGGACATGGCGCGGCAGTTCATGCAGCTCTGGCACGACAAGGCCGCGCGCCTAGCCGCAGGCGAGAAGCCCGGCTTTGACTTGATCACGCTCATGCAGTCCAGCCCGGACACGCGCGACCTGATCAAGCGGCCGATGGAGTTTCTGGGCAACCTCGCGCTGCTTATCGTGGGCGGCAATGACACCACGCGTAATTCCATGAGCGGCGGCGTGTACGCGCTCAACCAGTTCCCCGACGAGTTCGCCAAGCTCAAGGCCAACCCGGCGCTGATTCCCAACATGGTCTCGGAAATCATCCGCTGGCAGACGCCGCTGGCCTACATGCGTCGCGTGGCGACGCAGGATACGGTGCTGGGCGGACAGTTCATCCGCAAGGGCGACAAGCTAGTGATGTGGTACGCCAGCGGCAACCGCGACGAGCGCAAGTTTGAGCAACCGGACGCCTTCATCATCGACCGCCCCGACGCGCGCCAGCACATGGCCTTCGGCTTTGGCATCCATCGCTGCATGGGCAACCGCCTGGCCGAGCTGCAACTGAAGATTTTGTGGGAAGAACTGCTGGCGCGCTTCGAGACGATCGAGGTGCTGTCGGAGCCGGAACGGGTGCAATCCAACTTCGTGCGGGGTTACTCGAAGATGATGGTGAGGCTCACGCGCAAGGCGGGTTGAGAGCGCCCTGACCGGCACGACCGCCGCACGGGACTGCGGGTGTGTATCGCGCCACTCAACAACTGGCGGTCAGAACGAACCCTTCAAATCAGCCGGTACTGACTGCTGGGAATGCAGTCAATGGGCAGATCCAGGAAGCGGTTCACGCTGTTCATCATGCGCGCGAGGTTGCGCTGGAAAGCGGCTTCGTCTCCAACCGCATTGAAGAAGGCGTAGGGGTCGGTCATGGCTGCGGCGGGGAAGCATTCTTCGACAATGGCGTCGATGGCGGGCGCTTCTTTGGTGAGCGCACGCACGATGGTGTTCTGCACGTACTCGAAGGTGTCCTGGGTTTCGATGGCCATGGGCGTTTGCACGGTCTGCCAGTGATGGCGCCAGGTTTCGGGGTCCATCCGCGGCGTGCGTTGCAGCAGCGCGAGCTGCGCGAATCCGAGGGTGCGCTGGCCTTTGTGCGCCGGATGCTTGGTGTTGTGCAGCGGGACGGATTCGGTGACCAGATAGGCCGCATGCTGCTGGCAGCATGCGGCGATGGCGGCGTCGATGGGGGCGCGCAGCGCGTCGTTAGCGCAGTCAATACAGACTTGCAGCAGGGCGCCCGGCTGCACCGCCATGCGCTGCTGACGTAGGGCCTGCGCGGCGGCGACATCGGCATCGTCGATATTGAGGCGGGCGCTGTGCACGCCGAGCTGGGTCAGCGTTTGCGGCAGCGTGTCACGCAGCGTGGCGCCCCAGGACTCGGTGTCGAGTCCTTCAGGGCACCAGAGCAGGTAGATGACTTTTTCCATGGACGAGTCTCGTGTTGGGTGTTGCGAAGCCGAGGCGTGCAACTTCGCAGTGCATACGGCCCCGTTGGGGCCGCCCTCTCCCCCTGCCCCTCTCCCGCAAGGGGAGAGGGGAGTTTGTTTGTTACGGCATGTAGGCGCCGCCGTTGGCGTCGAGCGCGGCGCCGGTGATGGCGCTGGCGTAGTCGGACACAAGGAACAGCGCGGCGCGGGCGCATTCGTCGTCGGTGGGGATGCGGCCCAGGGGGATGCTGGCTTCGATGGGGGCCTTGAGCTGTTCGACCGGCACGCCCTGTTCGCTGGCCTGCCATTCGAAATAACCGATCACCGGCGCGCCCCACATCCAGCCCATGTGCACGGAGTTGACGCGGATGCCGTCTTTGCCGACTTCCTTGGCGAGGTACTTGGCGGAGTTGGCCAGCGCGGCCTTGGAGGCGGCGTAGCCGGCCTCGCCCAGCGGCGGCACCTGGCGCGCGGCCATGGTGTTGATCATGACGATGGCGCCGCCACCCTGCGACTTCATCTGCGGCAGCACGCTCTGCGTCAGCTTGAGGGTGCCGATGAGGTTGGTGTTCATCGGCTCGACCCAGCTGTCGAGGTCGGCATTGGAGACGTAGTCCATGGCGCCGTGGACAAAGGCGCTGTTCACCAGCGCATCGATGCGGCCGAAGGCTTCGACGGTGGCTTTCACCAGTCGCTCGCACTGCGCGCGGTCGGTGATGTCGGTGACGCACTTGATCACCTTGGCGTTCACACCCAGCGCCGCAACGCGCTGTTCGGCGTCGTCCAGCTTCTCTGCGCTGCGCGCGGCCAGCACGACGCCGGCGGCACCTTCGCGCGCGGCTTCCACGGCCAGCTTGACGCCAAGGCCGGGGCCAATGCCGGACACGATGACAATCTTGTCTTTCAGCAACATGCGGGTGCCTCCTTCTAGTGGTTGTGGCGCGGCCACGCGGGCGGCCGTCGCCCGAAACGATTACGGCGTGATGTGTTGTTCGATGTAGGCGGCGAAGTCACGGCGGATCTGTTCATCCGACAGCCCGAACTGTTCAGCCGAGTAGTGATGCCCGCCCTGGTGGCTCTTTTCGTCTTCCACCAGCCAGTCGCGCATACGCTGCTCAGTGGCGGCGTCCAGCGTCAGGCCCATGAAGCTGTAGAGGCGCTGCACCACCTCCATCGGCCGCTTCACGGTGTCGAGAAACTGCACGTCGATGAACTGATCGGGCGCGCTCTGGCGCACGCGCATGGTGTGGGCCATGGCGCGGCTCAGGATGTCGTTCCATTCCCGCCCGGTGGCCAGCGGATCGGCCTGGTCGCTGTAGATGCCCCACAAGGTGTGCGCAAAGCTGGCCATGGAGGGCACGCTCTGCGTCGGGTCGCGATGCGTGTGAATAATCTGCGTGCCGGGGAACACCTTCAGCAGAATGTCCATGCGCAAAAGGTGATGCGGCGCCTTCAGCACCCAGCGCTCGGCGGTGATGCCGCGCTGGCGCTTCTGCCACTGCAGGAACTTCATCATCCGCTTCAGATAGTCGTAGACCGGCGTCTGGTCCTGCGCGTCCAGCCATTTCATGTAGCTGGGCACATCGGCGTAGGCGTTGAAGGCCGACATGAAGGAATGCTCGGTGAGCATCACCTCTTCATCGGCTTCTTCGGTGGCCATGGGATGAATGGCCATCAGGCCGGGCATGGCGGTGGTCATCATGTCGACCAGCCCCTGTCCTTCGCGGATACGCGGCGTGGGATCGGTGAGTGATTCGCCATCCAGCGGTACCGGGAACTGCGATTCCCAGAACGCCATCCAGTGGAAGCGCGGGTCACGCGACAGCAGGCGATGCAGCTTGGTGGTGCCGGTGCGCGGCACGCCGACCACAACCGCGGGCGCGCCGATCTGCTCGTGCTCAATCTCGGGATGACGGGTGAACCAGTCCTCCACGCGCAGCCGGTTGGCGAGCTGGGTCACCAGCTTGTGGCGCATGAAGCCGCGGCCCATCTCGGACAGCTTGGCCTCAGCCTCCAGCGCGGTGCAGAGCTGCGCCAGCGCGGGGCGGAAGCTGGGGTCGCCAAAGTTGGTGAGGCCGCCTGTCATAGCGGTGGCGTCGGCCATCATCGCGGCCGGGTTGAGGGTGGTGTTGGGGGTGGAGGTCATGTTGTTGGTCGAATAACTCTCGGTTCTGGTTGCAGGTGATTCGCGCCTGCGGCGCGCCCTCTCCCGACCCTCCGGGCCACCCTCTCCCGCAAGCGGAAGAGGGCAACGGCGGCGGTGCTTTTCTCCCCTCGCCCGCTTGCGGGAGAGGGGCTCGGGGAGAGGGCGCGCCGAAAGGCGCGATTCGGCTCGTCGGTCATCACCCAAGTTCAGCCATGAACGCACTGCGCTTCACCACCCGCGTGGTCGGCTGCACATGCTCGGCGGCGCCCACCCAGCGGAAGCACATCGTGCCGTTGCTGTGGCCGGCGGTTTCCAGCCCGTTGGGGTGGCCCGTGTCCTCATGCGCCAGCACTAGCGTGACGCCGCCGTCGGCATCCGGCGTGGCGCTGTTCTGGTTAAGGCAGATGCGGTGGTAGCGGTGGTCCAGTGACTCCATCCAGTAGTTGTTGATCTGCAGATTCCACAGCCGGCATTCGGGAATGCGCGCCACGTGGATCACCAGCACCTCGTCTTCGGCCAGCGCCCAGGCCGAGTGGTAGTAATGAATGTTGGGGTCGCCGCCCACGGCCTGGCACAGCGCCTGGTCGGCGGAGGGCAGTTCGTTGGTGTGCGGCTGATAGGACTGCGCCCAGTCGGCGAACAGCTTTGCGGTGCCTTCGACAAAGCGCACGGCGTTACCCAGCCCGGCCTCGAGCCGTTCTGGGCTCAGCGGTTGTGGCCGCGCGTCGGCGTCCAGACGTTCGATGCGCAGGCGCGCGGGTTCTTCAGCGCCGCGACTGATAAACGTCTGCCGCACGATGACGGCGTTGGATTCCGGTTCGATCTTCAGCCAGTTGCCGGAGGCTGGGGCTTCGGTGGAGAGGATGATCTCGAAGCGGCCGTCGGCGTCGATCTCCATCTTCGCGGCGTCGATGAAGCCGGTCTGCTCCATGCGGCCATTGGTTTCGTAGCCGCCCCTCTGCGAGCCCAGCGTGAGATAGGCGACGCTGCCGCGCTCACCGCGGATGCGGTAACGGTTGCGGCCGTTGATGCGGCCCATCAGGTACAGGTTGTCCGGGTTGTCGGCGCCGATCTTGCCAGTCTCGTGCGAGGGCGCGAGAAAGCCGGGGAAGTCGGGGTCGGCATACTCCAGGTGCATTTCCAGGCCGATTCGCAGCAGGCGGCTCAGATAACGGAAGCCCTCGGCGCGGTCCAGCGGGCTGGTGGGGGTTTCCGGGCGCAGCACCTGTTGCCCGGCGCGCTTGAGCGCGTCACAGAATTCATCCCAAACCTCACCGCTGACCACGCGGTTGGCCGCTGCTCCATCTGCCATGACGGCGTCCTCACACAAAAAAAGCTGTGGTTATGAATGGAGTAAACCCCTGCGCCCCGCCTGGGGCGTCACCCGTTTGCCGTAGGCGCGGGCGGCTCAGCCAAATGAGGGATTCGCGGGGCACGTGCACGCGGTGAACTGCCGTCTTACTTTTCGAATCAGGACGTCACATGGACACCCGCGTGCTCGCAGAACGGCTGCAACGCCTGGAAGATGCCGAAGCCATTCGCAGCCTCAAGTCGCGCTACTTCACGAGCTGTGACGCGAAGAACCCGGCCGCCATGCGCGCCTGCTTTGCCGACGGCCCGGTGGCCATCGACTTCGGCATGATCGGCCGCTTCGACAATGCCGACGCGCTGGTGGCGGTGTACACGCAGATGGCGTGCCATCCGCACATGGTGGAGCGCCATCACGGGTCCAACCCGCAGATTGAGGTCATCGACGCCACGCGTGCACGCGGCACCTGGAGCTTGGCTTACGAACTGATCGACACGCAGAATCAGAAGCTCACCCAACTGGCCGGGCATTACGAAGATGAGTACCGCCGCACCGCCGACGGCTGGCGGATGAGTGCGACGAAGTTTGTTGCGACATCGACGCTGAGCTTCGACCTGGCCGAGGGTTTGACGAAGGTGTTGTTTGCAGGCAATCCGGCGATGGCGGGCGTGGCCACGTAGGGCGGGTAAAGCACAGCGAAACCCGCCGATTGCTGCTTGACGTTTGGTGGTGGATTTCGCTTCGCTCTATCCACCCTACAGACCCCCGAAGGCCAAGCCGATTAGGCAGGTCTGAAGGTCACCACCAGCACGTCGCGCCACGCGGGTTGCGACGGATCCAGCGGCTCGACGGGGGTGACGCCGTGGTGCACGCGATGGTCGTCAATGAGGGTGGCATCAAAGGGTTCGGTGAGGGTGAAGCTGCCCAGCGCTTCACCATCGGGTGCATAGATGGTGGTGACGCCGCTGCGCACGTTTTCGCGACGAATGAGCAGGACGAGCACCCAGTCCACACCATCGCGATGCGCGCCTTCGGGTGTCGGCAAACCTGCCTCGCCATCGGAGGCCTCGACACGAAATTGGTGCACTTCGACAAACCAGTGCGTGACGGTGGGTGCCAGCGGCGCGAAGCATCGATGGCAGAACGCCAGAACCGTGCGCAGGCTGGCGCCGTCGCTGATTGCAGGCTCGACCGGCTCGAACCAGCGCTCGATGCCACCGTGCAACGGGTTGTAGTCGCGGCTTTGGTAATGCGGCCGGTGCGCCTGACGAACGATGCCGTCGGGCGTGGCCAGGTAGTTGGCGTGACGCCGCCGCCGGTAGCGCCCGCCGTTGGCGAGGTAACCGTCCACCGGCATGGCGTTCCAGCTGTCGGCAAACACGGCCCAATCACTGAGCGGCGCCAAAGCTTCAAGTTGTTGGCGCGTTTCTTTGCCGCTTAGGCGCAGATGGCCGGCATCGGCAAGCGCTTCATTAATGCGGCAACGGCCTGTGTCTGACGTGTCCATGGCGGCGCGAAGCGTGGCACAAGTCCGCCAATGACGGTGGGCTTTCAGCCTTCGCAGCGCTGTTTCAATGCCGCTGCCTGGCGGTCGAATCCGTCCTGCACTTTGGGTAAGGGCGTGAGGCCAGATAGCAAGCCGGTCAGTTGAATGGTGGTGCGGTACACCGTACTGCCATCCGCCTGCTCTTCGACAATTTGCAGGCGTTCGCTGCGCACCAGATTTAGCGTCGACAGGATAGTGCCGAAGTTGTAGCCGTAAACGCCGCGCGAAAGGCCGTTGGCGCCCTTTTGCGGGGGGTCGATGCGGACAATTTTTTCAGGCGAAACCATCTGCTTGCCGTCGCTCCAGCGCACGTGCAGCTTGATGGGCGCGCCCACTTTTGGGCCGCCCGGGCACTCAACCTTGGGCGTGAACGGGTTCCAGTTCGGGTAACCGTCCAAATCCATCATCACCGCCCAGACGGTGTCGATTGGCGCATTGATCCGCACTTCAGCTTTGGCGGTTTTCATTGGGCAGTGGCCTCACGGCGCTCGCGGGACAGGGTCAGCGCCAGGTCTTCGATCATGTCCTCCTGGCCGCCCACCATTTTCTGCCGGCCCAGCTCCAGCAACAGTTCGCGGGCGGGGATGCCGTACTTGGCTTCAGCCCGCTTGGCGAACAGCAGGAATGACGAGTACACACCGGCATAACCCAAAGTCAGTGAGTTGCGGTCAATCCGAACCGGGAAGTCCATGATCGGCGTGACCCGGTCTTCGGCGACATCGGAAATCTTGAACACGTCCACACCAGTTTCGATGCCCATGCGATTGCACACCGCCACGAACACTTCCATGGGCGTGTTGCCCGCGCCTGCGCCCATGCCGCCGCAGGCACAGTCGATGCGGCGTGCGCCTGCCGCCACGGCGGCCACAGAATTGGCAACGCCCATGGCGAGGTTGTGATGGCCATGAAAGCCAATCTCGGTTTCGGGCTTGGCCTTGTCGCGCAGCAGCGCGACGCGGGCGGTGACATCGTCCGGCAGCATGTAGCCCGCCGAGTCAGTGATGTACAGGCAGTTGGCGCCGTAGGACTCCATCAACAACGCCTGCTCGACGAGTTTTTCAGGCGCGATCATGTGCGCCATCATCAGAAAGCCCACGGTGTCCAAACCCATCTCGCGGCCCAGATTGATGTGCTGCTCTGAGACATCCGCTTCGGTGCAGTGCGTGGCCACACGAATGGTGGTGACGCCGCAGTCGGCCGCCATGCGCAGATGGTCCACGGTGCCAATACCCGGCAGCAGCAGTGCCGAAATCTTGGCGTTTTTCATCAGCGGCACGACGGCGCGCAGGTATTCCTCGTCGCTGGCGGCGGCAAAGCCGTAGTTCACCGAAGCGCCGCCGAGGCCGTCACCGTGGGTCACTTCGATCAGTGGACAGCCTGCCTCGTCGAGACCCTGGGCGATGCTTTTCATCTGCTCCACCGTGATCTGGTGGCGCTTGGGGTGCATGCCGTCGCGCAGCGACATGTCGTGCACTTTGATCTGGATGCCTTTCAGGTTTTGGCTCATCTCGATACTCCTTGGCTGCGATGTTCCCCTCTCCCGCAGGCGGGAGAGGGTGCCCCGTAGGGGTGGGAGAGGGCCGCACATCAGTGCGGAGCTTCTCGCTGGCTGGCGCCAGCGCCCTCTCCCTAACCCTCTCCCGCCTGCGGGAGAGGGAACGGTTGTCTTTATGCCGCCTCGAGGTTCAACCGCCCGGCGAGGATTTCTTCGGCAAACATTTCGGCAGTGCGCGTGGCCGAGGCGGTCATGATGTCGAGGTTGCCGGCGTACTTGGGCAGGAAGTCGCCGAGGCCTTCGACTTGCATGAAGCTGGTGACGCGTTCGCCGTCGAAGACCGGGCCGTTCACGAGGCGGTAGCCGGGAACGTATTTCTGGACTTCGGCGACCATGCCGCGCACCGATTCTTCGATCTCTTTCTGCCGGGGCGCATCCACAGTGAGGCAGTGCACGGTGTCGCGCATGATCATCGGTGGCTCGGCCGGGTTGATGACGATGATGGCCTTGCCTTCGTCGGCACCGCCGATCTTGGCGACGGCCCCCGCGGTGGTGCGGGTGAATTCGTCAATGTTCTTGCGGGTGCCGGGACCGACGGATTTGCTGGCGACGGTGGCAATGATTTCAGCGTATTTGACCCGCTGAACCCGCGACACGGCGTAGACCATGGGAATGGTCGCCTGGCCACCGCAGGTGACCATGTTCACATTCATTTCGCGCTTGCCGGCGTGTTCTTTCAAATTGATCGGCGGCACGCAGTAAGGCCCGATGGCGGCCGGCGTCAGGTCAATCATCATCACGCCGAGGGCGTTCAACTTGTCGGAGTTGGCCTTGTGCACGTAAGCGCTGGTGGCATCAAAAGCGATCTGGATGCCGTCGGCCTTCACATGCTCAAGCATGCCGTCGACGCCCTGGTCGGTGGTCTTGAGGCCCATTTCACGGGCGCGGGCCAAGCCTTCGGAGGTCGGGTCGACGCCGATCATCCACACCGGCTCCAGCAGCGGGGAGCGCTGCAATTTGTAGAGCAGGTCGGTGCCGATGTTGCCGGGGCCGATGATGGCGCAACGAATCTTTTTCATGCTTCAAATCCAATGGACGCTTCGCCAAGTCCAGCCAAGGTCATGTGAAATCGGTCGCCGGCCCGAGTCGGCAATAGCGGCGCCAGCGAGCCCGACAAAATGATTTCGCCCTTCAGGAAGGGAATGCCGTAACGGCCCAGGGTGTTGGCCAGCCACGCCACGGCTGTGGCGGGATGCCCCTGCACTGCCGCGCCCAGACCGGAGGCCACGTGCGCGCCGTTTTGGGTGATGTCCATCTTCACCATCGCCAGATCGAGGGTGTGCGGCGGCACCCTCGCCTCGCCCAGCACGAACACGCCGCAGGACGCGTTGTCGGCCACGGTGTCCTGAATCTTGATCTTCCAGTCAGTGATGCGGGAATCGACAATCTCGAAGCAGGGCGACACGTAATCGGTGGCGTCCAGCACCTGATCGGCGGTGATGTTGGCGCCGGTGAGGTCTTTCTTCAGCACGAAGGCGATCTCGCCTTCGGCGCGGGGCTGGATGAGGCCGCTGCCGGCGATGCTGATGACGCTGCCCGAGGCCACGGCCATACGATCGGTGAGAAACCCGAAGTCCGGCTGGTGCACGCCCAGCATGTCCTGCACGGGCTTGCTGGTGACGCCGATCTTCTTGCCCACCACGCGTTCCCCTTCGGCGGTGCGGCGTTCGAGAAAGCGCAGCGAGACCTGATAGGCGTCTTCAATGTCGATGCCGGGCACGCGCTCGGTCAGCGGCATCAGCATCTGCCGGGCGCGCAGGGCGGCGAAGAGTTCGTCGCCGAGAGCGGTGATGCGATCGAGCGACAGCGCCATTAGCCGAGCTCCAGCCGTCGTGATCCCCTCTCCCGCAAGCGGGAGAGGGTGGCCCGCAGGGTCGGGAGAGGGCCGCGCGGCGCGCGGAACGTCGGCGCCGCCGACGCGCTCTCCCCCATCCCCTCTCCCGCCTGCGGGAGCGGGGGGCGACGAGCCGCAGCTTGCCTGGTGAGAGACTTCACGCACGTCGGGCTCGCTGCCATGCGGCTACCCATGCCTCAGAAAATCCAGCACGGTCCGATTGAACAGCGCGCGGTGCTCAATCATCACCCAGTGCCCACACTGAGGCACCAGCACCATGCGGCCGTGCTTCAGGCCCTTGGCCAATCGCAGGATGCCGCTGTCCGGCATCATCTGTTCGTTGAGGCCCCAGAGCGTCAGTGCCGCGCAGTCAATCTCGCCCAGCCGCTCGGTCATGTTGGGCACTTTCAGGGTCTGGATGACGCGCGGCGGTTGAACCGCGGCCAGCGCGGCACGTTCGGCCACCAGCGCATCGGTGACGCAGTCAGGGTTCACGACAAAGGCCTGTTGGAAGAAGCGCTTTAACTTCTCCGGCGTCACCGGCACCCCTGCCCCATAGAGCGCAAACATGGCCTGCATGCCGGGCATTTGCAGATAATCCGGCAGCTCGTTGAGGCCGCCCGGTGCCATGAGGATGAGCCGCTCCACCTCAGCCGGGTACGCCAGTGCAAACCCCAAGGCCACAGCACCACCCAGGGAGTTGCCGACCAAGGTGGCGCGCTCGATCGTCAGCGCCGCCAGCAACTGATGAATGGCTTCGACAAACACGTCAAGGTGGTAATCGACGTCCAGCGGCTTGTCGGAATATCCGAACCCTGGCAGGTCGGGCACGATGCAGCGATGGCCCGCTGCCGCGATCTCCGCGACGTTGCCCTGGAAGTTGGAATACCCGCAGGCACCGTTGCCGGAGCCGTGCAGCCACACCAGCACCGGGCCGACACCGACGTCGTGATAATGCAGCGTCAGGCCATTGGCCAGTCGGGCGTAGTGCCCCTCGGGAACCGGTTTCGCATCCATGCCGGCATGCTGACGCGGACCTGTCGCGACGGATTCACCTGATCGGATGAGGCCCGCTCAGGGCCAGCGCTGCGGCACGCGCGCCAGCTTGTCGGTGTCGTAGCCCCAATCGCCGATCATCTTTTTGTAGCGCGCGTAATCGGCATCACGCATCTGCGGCTCGCGGGCGAACAGCCACAAATAGTCGAGCTTGCTGCGCGCCACGATCATCACCGAATAGTCGGGTTCGACATGGCCGAGGCGGTACTCGTAACGAAACGGCCACGGGATGGCCGTGCCGGGCAAATGGAAGCGAATGCCCCACAGCGCATTGCCCGACCCTTCCACCGGATAGCCGGTCGGCGTCATTTTCTTCGGCGTGCCGTCGAAGCCGCCGAGCCGGTTGGTGTAGGTCATGGCGATGCTGCCGTCATCGTTGACGACATAGTTTTCGATGGCGTTGTGCGCCTCACGATCGCGGTCGGTGGGGATGTGGGCGATGACGTACCAGTCGCCCTGAAAGCGCTGCAGATCAACCGGATCGGCCAGCGGCACCGGTGACGGTGCCCGCGGATTGAGGTTGGCGCAGGCGGTCAATCCCAGGCTCACGACGCACAGCAGCAATCGGATCATGTCAGGCGCTCTGATGGTGTGGTGGCTCTACGCCGACCGACTCGGCGCAGATGCTCAGGGACGTGCGGGGGTCACCTATTCAGACGATGTCACTGAGGGTGATCGGCTTAGGATCAAAAACATCATTCGGGGGAGCCGTAAACGTGGGCGATACAGCACGGGTGGTTCTCGTCACTGGCGGCGCGCGGGGCGTGGGCAAGGGCATCAGCGAAGCATTTTTAGCCAACGGCGACACGGTGATTGTCTGCGGCCGGTCCGCGCCCGAGGTGTTGCCGGAAGTGGCCGGCCACCGCGCTCGCTTCCTGCCCTGCGATGTGCGGGAGCAGTCTGCGGTCGACGCCTTGTTTGCCGAGATTGGCGCCGACTTCGGCGGCCTCGACGTGCTGGTCAACAACGCCGGCGGGGCACCGTTCGCGCTGGCGGATGCGGCCAGTCCGCGCTTCCATGAAAAGATCATCGCACTCAACTTGCTGGCGCCGCTGCACCTGGCACAACGCGCCAACGCGATGATGCAGGCCCGCGATCACGGCGGCTGTTGCATCGTGTTCATCAGCAGCGTTAGCGCGCTGCGGCCGTCACCGGGGACGGCTGCATATGGCGCCGCCAAGGCCGGCATTTTGAGTCTGGTGCAATCGCTGGCCGTGGAATGGGCGCCCAAGGTCCGCGTGGTAGCCGTGACGCCGGGGCTGGTCCGCACCGAGCAATCTCAACTCCACTATGGCGATGAGGCCGGCATTGCCGCGGTGTCGGCGACGGTTCCACTGGGCCGAATGGCCGAGCCTTCCGACATTGGCCAGGCCTGCGTTTGGTTGGCCTCACCCGCCGCCACCTATGCCAGCGGCACCAACCTGGTGCTGCACGGCGGCGGCGAACGCCCGGCCTTTTTGGATGCCGCCAATGTTGAACATCACTAGACGGATCATCGGCCTGGCGGCGACAGCATGGCTAATGGGCTGCGGCAGCAGTACGCCCGTCGCCGCTCCGGATGCTTCCGGCGACGCCCGGATTTGCGCGCACCACAACCCGTTGCGCAACCCCTACTTCGGCGACCTGCACGTGCACACCGTGTTCTCGCTGGACGCCAACACCCAGGGCACGGTGATCACCCCGCAGCAGGCCTACCGTTTTGCCCTCGGCGAGCGTCTGGGCATACAGCCGTACACGCCGGAGGGCGAGCCACTCCGCTTCACCCAATTGGCACGTCCGCTGGACTTCGCCGCCGTCACCGACCACGCCGAGCTGTTCGGCGAGGTCGAGATCTGCACCAACACCGACGCGCCGGGCTATCTGTCGCCGGAGTGCATTCTCTACCGCAGCTTTCCCGAGCAGGCCTTCCTGATCTTCAATCTCGCGGCGGTGGGGTTGCCGGAGTTGCCGCAGTTTCCGGTGCCCGAGGGCGTACCGGTGATCTCGGATCTGCCGGTGATCGGCAGCGACGGCCGCATTCCGCGCCTGCCCTATTGCGGCTTGAATGGGGAGCGCTGCCTGGAAGCCGCCAAGACGCCGTGGCGCGATACCCAGCGCGCCGCCGAAGCGTTTTATGACCGCAGCGATGCCTGCCGCTTCACCACCTTTGTCGGCTACGAATGGACCGGCGCGCCGCTGTCGAACAACCTGCACCGCAACGTGATTTTCGCCAACGAAGTCGTGCCCGAGATTCCCCCCGCCTATCAGGAAACCCCGGCACCCGAACTGCTGTGGGCGGCGCTGGACGAACGCTGCCAGGCCGCCGAGGGCTGCGAGTGGCTGAGCATTCCGCACAACTCCAACCTCAGCGCCGGGACGATGTTTGAAACGCGCGACCGGTTCGGCAACGCGTACACCGCCGAGTTTGCGGCGCAGCGGCAGCGCAATGAACCCCTGGCCGAGATCTATCAGCACAAGGGCCAGTCCGAATGCCTCAACACCATGGGCGCAGGTGCCCGGGATGAGCTCTGCGACTTTGAGGTGATTCCCTACAACAACCTCACCGGCAACCGTTTTGGCGGGCTGAACACCGGGCCGCCGATGGAGCAGGACTTTCTGCGCGAAGCGATGAAGGAAGGCCTGCGGCTGGAGCAGGAATTGGGCGTCAACCCGTTCAAATACGGCTTGATCGGCAGCACGGACACGCACCTTGGCACGCCCGGGCTGAGCAGCGAAGACGCCTACCCCGGCCACGGTGGCGCGGGCCTGGCGGCGCGCGATGAAGTTCCCGAAGGCCTGACCGATCTCATTGAGAACAGCCCCGGCGGTCTGGCGGTGATCTGGGCCGAGCAGAACACGCGCGAGTCACTGTTCGCCGCCATGCGACGTCGCGAGGCCTACGCCACCAGCGGCAATCGGCCCATCGTCCGCTTCTTTGGCGGCACCGACCTGCCAGCCGATCACTGTGAGCAACCCGACTATGCCGCGCAGGGCTACGCCCACGGCGTGCCCATGGGCGGCGATCTGCCTGCGACCACGTCAGCCGACAACGCCCCCCGCTTCTCGGTGTCCGCCTTGCGGGACCCCGGCGCGCCCGGTGAACCCGTCGCCCCACTGCAACGCATCCAGATCATCAAGGGCTGGGTGACGCCAGACGGCGAGAAACAGGAACAGGTGTTCGAAGTGGCCGGCAGCCCGAACAATGGCGCCGGCGTTGACCCGAACACCTGCGCGCCGGTCGGCACCGGTCACACCAGTCTGTGCGCGGTGTGGCAGGACCCGGCCTTTGACCCCGATGCGTCCGCGTTCTATTACGCCCGTGTGGTCGACAACCCGAGCTGTCGCTGGTCCGCCCGGCAGTGCCTTGCGGCCAACATCAATTGCAGCGACCCGGCTTCGGTTCCCGAAGCCTTCGCCGATTGCTGCAACGCAGAGGTGCCCAAGACCGTACAGGAACGCGCCTGGACCTCGCCCATCTGGTATCGGCCCGCAGACCGCCGGTGATGCTGACTGTGCTGCGCCATCCAGCGCTTCACTTTCTGCTGCTGGGCGGCTTGTTGTTCGGGGCCGAGCGTCTGTGGATCGAACCTTCGCAGCCCCGCTCACCGATCGTCATCAGCACCGCTGATCTTGAGCAACTGGCGACCGACTGGCAGCGCGAAACCGGCCGCGAACCCAACGACGCCGAGCGTCGCGCCAGCCTGCATCACCACGTGCAGCAGCAACGCCTGCTGAAAGAAGCGCTGCGCCTCGGGCTCCCAGAAAGCGACCCTGTGGTTCGCGAACGACTGATCGGCAATCTTCGCTTCCTCGACCCCGACACGCCGCGCAGTGATGCCCGATTGTTTCGTGATGCCTTGGCCCTGGGAATGGCCGAGCAGGATCTCGTCGCGCGTCGGCGCTTGATTCAGCGCATGTCGCAACAACTCACCGGCGACATCGCGGTGGACCCCGCGGCGGTGCAACGCTTTATCGAGCAACACCCTGATCGCTATGGTCAGCCTGCGCGTTACCGGCTGACGCAAGTTTTCATCACCAATGACGCGACACCCGTGCGTGCCCACCGGCTGCGCGATGCGCTGGTCGACGGCAACGTAAGGCCGGGCGATGCCGGGGACCCGTTTCTGCTCGCCGCCCTTCCGACCTGGGTCAGCCAACCTGAGTTGGCGCGTTTGCTTGGCCTAGAGGTGGCGACAGCGCTGGCCCACCTTGCGACCGGCGAATGGTCATCCCCCCTGCAGTCGGCGTGGGGCTGGCACCTGATTCGTGTCGAGGCGCGTCAAGCCGCCGGCAACGCCATCTCGTCCGACCTGCGCCGACGCGCCACCTACGCGTGGCTGGCCGAACGCGAGCAGACATTGCTGCAACAAGCCCTGCAAGCCTTGGCGGTGCGCTATCCGGTCAAAGGGCAAGCGCTGGCACAGGCGGCGGATCAATGAGGACGCTGCTCTGGGTCTGGCTGTCGATCTACGGGCTGGGCGCCGCCAGCGCACACCCACTGGCCCCGGCGCTGCTGCAATGGCAGGTGGGCGAGGCCAACACGCACGAGGTCATTTGGCGCAGTTCGGTGCTCAGGGTCCGCGGCGCGGAGGTCTGGCCCGAATGGCCGCACGGCTGTGAGGCGCAGCCACTGCAAGAAGCTGTCGTGCTCGACGGCGACGCCCTGGAGCAGCGTTGGCGACTGCGTTGCGACGGCCCCATGGTCGGTCGCACGCTGGCCGTGCGCGGGCTCGATGAGGCGGGCATCAGCGTCGTACTACGGGTCATCGAGCCGCGCGCGACGCAGCAGACGCTGCTCGATGCCCGCACGCCGCATTGGCAGTGGCCGGCTGCCGCCGACAAGGGTTCGGTCTTTGCTCGCTACCTGTGGCTGGGCATCGATCACCTTTGGCGAGGTGCCGACCATGTGCTGTTCGTCGTTGGCCTGGTGCTGCTGGTTCGAGGGGCACGCCGACTACTGTTGACCGTCACGGCCTTCACCCTCGGCCATAGCGTGACCCTCGGTCTGGCGGTTCTCGACCGCATTCATGTCAATCAGGCGCTGGCGGAATGGGGCATTGCCCTGAGCCTGCTGGTCCTGGCCGTCGCGCTCACCCGGCAGGCATACCCTCACCGTGGACTGTCTCGCTTTCCGGTGACGATGGCGGCGTGCTTTGGCCTGGTGCACGGGCTCGGGTTTGCCGGCGTACTGCGCGATGTCGGCCTGCCGGCCGGTGAGATTCCATTGGCGTTGCTGGCCTTCAATTTGGGGATCGAGGTCGGGCAGGTGTTGCTGATCGGCCTGCTGTTACTGCTCGCCAGCGCACTGCGCGGCATTGCCGGCGCGCGCCTGCACCGGCTGCCCGCCATGGCTTTGCTTGCGTACCCCATGGGCACGGTGGCGGCGTATTGGCTGTGGTCGCGCACCACGTTCTTCGGGTGAATCGGCTAGAATTGTGCAGCGCAACATTTCGCGTAACACCATTACGCATCGCCGGGAGCTGACATGAAACGCTGGGTGATCGGGCTGGGATTGGCCCTGAGTTTCAATCCCGCATATGCCGCACCCGTTGACGCGCAGGGCTTGCTGACGTGCATGGCCAACAACCTGCCGACCGCACTGCGCATTCAGCAGATCGAGATTGTCGCCACCAGCCGCGACGGCTACGAGCAGCGCATGAGCGGCCGCCTGTTCGCGCTGCGTGACGACGACGGCAGCGGCTCGGCGGTGCGCGCCATGTTGCGCATCGACGCGCCCGAAGCCCACGCCAACACCGCGTACTTGATGCGCGGCGACCTCAGCATCGCGCCCAGCGAAACCTATGTGTACCTGCCCGCGATTCGACGGGTGCGGCAAATCACCGGCAGCTTCGCCGACGGGCCGTTTCTGGCGTCTGACTTCAGCTATCGCGAGTTCCGCATGATGCTCGGCGTGTTCGACGACGGCGAGATTCGCGTGGAAGGTTCGGAGACGGTCGACGGTCGCGCCGCCACCCGCATGACCTTCATCCCGCCCGCCGACATGGTCACGCCCTATCGCGAAGTCTGGGTGTGGCTGGACGAGAAGAGCTGCCTGCCGCTTAAGGCCGAGTTTCGTCAGGGCGAGGTGGTGCGCAAGCGCTTCAGCGTTCACGTCGACAGCCTGATTCGCGCCGATGACCATGCCTACGCCACCGTCTCGCGCATGGACGATCTAGTGGAGGGCACTCACACGGTGATCCGCGTGCTGGGCGTGGTGCAAAGCGCCGAGTTGCCCGAGCAACTGTTCGACCCCGCCGCGTTCTACCGCGTGCCGTAACAGATCTGCGCCACGGCTCACCCCATCGGGTGAGGCTGCGCGCGGCGTGCGCCCCGACGATCAGCGAAGACCGCATTACTGCGGCACCTGAATCGGGGGAGCACGCATGTCATCTGTTGCATCGTCAAAAAGCCGCAGCGGCGCTTATGCGCTGATCGTCGTCGCCTACGTGCTGTGCATCGCCGCTGGATTGGGCGTACTGCTGATGCTGGATGTCGCAGAGCCGTGGCGCGCGTTGTGGGCCGATGTGGTGGCCACGCTGGTGATTTTCGCCTTCAGCCGTGTCTATAAAAACTCCAGTTTCTACGACGCCTACTGGAGCGTGATTCCGCCGCTGCTGGCGGGTTGGTGGATGTGGCGCAGCGGCATGATGGCCGACCCGCGGGCGATCATCGTCAGCGTGCTGGTGTGGCTATGGGCCATTCGTCTCACGGCGAACTGGGCGACCTTCTGGGAAGGTCTGGGCCATGAAGACTGGCGCTATCCCATCGTCAGGGGGCGCGCCGGCAAGGCCGCGTTCTGGGCCGACCTGATGGGCATTCACATGTTCCCGACGCTGATCGTGTTCACCGCCTGCCTGCCGATCTATGCGGTGATGGCCTACGGCGGCAGCCCGCTGGGCTGGCTGGACGCGCTGGCGGTGATCGTCACGCTGGGGGCCATCCTCATCGAGCTGATTGCCGATCTGCAGTTGCACGCCTTCATCAAGCACAAGAAGACGCCGGGCAGCTTCATCACCACCGGGCTGTGGGCGTGGTCGCGGCACCCCAACTATTTCGGTGAGCTGAGCTTCTGGTGGGGATTGATGTTGTTCGGTCTGGCCGCCGCGCCGGAGCAATGGTGGTGGGTGATTCCCGGGGCGCTGGCCATGACCGCCATGTTCGTCTTCGCCAGCATTCCGCTGATGGACGAGCGCAGTGCGGAGCGCCGCCCGGCTTACCGCGAACACATCCGTCGGGTATCCGCCCTGGTGCCGTTGCCGCCGCGTCAAGGCAGCGTCTGATGCGTGGCCAGTGGGGTCGGCTCTGCATGCTCGTGGCGCGCGATACCGCGATTCTGGGGCTGACGCTGTGGGTCTGGCAGGGTTCGCTGGCCACGCCGGATGCCTGGATGCCCGCCATCGCCGCCGCCCTGCTCACGGCGATCTCGGGCTACGTGCTCCACGAGTGGGGGCACCTGCTGGGTGCGCTCTACAAGCGCTGCGTGTTCGAGTTGCCCGCCACGCCGTTCGAGACGTTTTTCCTGTTTCGCTTCAAGCGCGACCAGAATACGCGTCCGCAGTTTTTCGGCATGGCGCTGGGGGGATTCATCTCCTCAATCATCACCGTCATTGCGCTGGTCGTGATCCTGCCGTGGGGACCACTCGCGACCACACTGGCCCTCACCCTGACTGGCCTGGGTGTGATTGCGACGCTGATCATCGAAGTGCCCGAGTTCCTGCGCGTGTGGCGCGGCGGGCCGATTCCGGCGGGGGCGGCGTTTATCAAGGAAAAGCCGCCCCAATAAGTTTGTCCGCTTAACCCTCTTCCGCAAGCCGTCTCGTCAACCCGGACTTGAGCCAGAGTCCACTACGCCGCCCGATCCGCCGTCAACACGCGACAACAGCCGCATCGCTCGATCCCTGGATGCCGGATCAAGTCCGGCATGACGGTGAGAGGAAAGCTAGGCCGTTCGACCCACGGCGTCACCCCGGACTTGATCCGGGGTCCAGTGCACCGCCCGATCAACCATCAATGCAAATCGACACCTGCACCGCCCAATCCCGGGATACCGAATCAGGTCTGGCATGACGGCAGGCGTCACCATCCCGTATTCGTCCCATCGGGTGAGGTCACCTCACCGCGCTTCGACAACCATCGGGTCAACAGCCGTCATGCAGAGCGGCCATCCTTTTCGAGGAGACACAGATGACGGCATCCGCATTCGAACGCGGCGCAACCCTGGTGTTCGGCGGCAGCGGTGGTATCGGCCAGGAAGTCGCCAAGGCCTTCGGTGCGGCGGGCAGCGATGTCGCCATCGTGTATCGCAGCAAGCAGGCGGTCGCCGAAACCATTGCGACGGCGATCACGGAAAGCGGGCGCAAGGCAACCATCCACGCCGCCGACGTGCGCGATCCGCAGCAGGTGCAGGCGGCCGTGGATGCCGCCATCGCGGTGCACGGTCGTGTGCACACGGTGGTCTGGGCGGCGGGCCCGGTGGTGGAGCAGGTGGCCATCGCCGACACCACGCCCGAGTTGTGGCGCCAATCCATCGACATCGAAGTGCACGGCTTCTTCAACGCCGTGAAGGCCACCCTGCCCCATCTGCGCACGTCCGGCGGCGGCTCGTACGTGCACCTCGGTTCGGCGGGCCATCTGTGGTGGCCGGCGAAAGACGGTTTGTCGGTGGCGCCCAAGGCCGCCAACGAAGCGCTGATCAAGGGCATCGCCAAGGAAGAAGGCCGCCACAACATTCGCGCCAACACGGTGCTGGTGGGGGTGATCGAGGCCGGCATGTTCCTCGAACTCAGCCGTCGCGGCGTGTTCGATCAGGCCTGGATCGACGAGACCCACAAGCTGCTGTGTCTGAAACGCTGGGGTCAGCCCGAGGAGATCGGCAGCGCCGCCGTCTTCCTCGCCACCAATGGTTATGTAACCGGACAACAGATCAACGTGTCCGGCGGGTTTGGCGTTTGATTCGTGATGTCTTCATCAATCCCTCGCCCGCTAGCGGGAGAGGGTGGCCGAAGGCCGGGAGAGGGCGCGCCGCAGGCGCGGCGGACTTTGCACAACAGCCCAGCCCCCTTTCGGGCGCCGCCCTCTCCCCGCAAACGTATACGTTTGCCCTCTCCCGCTTGCGGGAGAGGGGAGATAAATGTCATCAGCGCTTCTGCCCTATTCCATCCACTCCACCGAGTTGCCCATGCTCCCCCTCGAAGACATCGAACTGATCCGTCAGCTCAAATACGCCTACTGCCGCTGCATCGACACCGCCGCGTTCGATGAGCTGGAAACGCTGTTCACCGAAGACGCCAGCGTGCGTTATGAGGGTGGCAGCTACCTGTTTGAGGCCCAGGGCCGCGCCGATATTCTCACTGCGCTGCGCTATGCGTTTCACGCCGATGCCATCGCCCTGCACCACGTGAACCATCCGGAAATCACCGTCACCTCGGCCACCGAAGCAACCGGCGTCTGGTACCTGAAGGACTGGTTCTGCGACCTGCGCAACAAGATCATCACCGACGGCTCGTCGCTGTACCGCGACACCTACGTGAAGCAGAACGGCAAATGGCTGATCAAGCGCGCCACCTACTCACGCATTTTTCGAGATCGTCACGCCGTTCACCGAACCGCCCAACATCACCGCGCACCTGCTGGCGAAGACCGGCATGAAGCTGCCGCCCGCCTGAGCCCACCGTCGCGGGTGATCGCACCCGAACCCGAGAGCGCCGCAATGACTGAATCCTCCGCCGCACCCACAAGACTGTTCCACGGCTGGTGGATCGTCGCCGCCGGGTTCATCTGCACCCTGCTGGCGCTGGGCAGCACCACCTACACCTTTGGCCTGTTTGTGGCGCCGATGGCCGAGGAATTTGGCCTGTCGCGCGCCGATGCCAACGGCGGGTTCATCTTTTTGCTGCTGGGCTTTGCGCTGTGGGCACCCATCGTCGGGCGATTGATGGACCGCCTGCCGGCGCGCGCCGTGATGAGCGTCGGCGCCCTCAGCTTCGGCGCCGGCTTTTTCATCATCGCGCTGGCGCCTGCCCCGTGGATGATGGCGCTGGCCATTCTGTTTCCGGTGGCGTTCGGCACCGTGGCCTGTGGCGCGCTGGGCGCCAACACCGTGACGTCACGCTGGTTCCGCCGTCTGCGCGGCCGGGCGATGGGCTTGCTGGCGGTCTCGACGTCCGCAGGCGGCTTCACCATGCCGCCGCTGGTGGCCTTTTTGATGGAACAGTTCGGCTGGCGTACCGCGCTGATGATTCAGGGCACGCTGGTGTCGGTGATTGCCGCGCTGGTGGTGCTGTGGCTGATTCGCGACAAGCCCGCCGATCTCGGTCTGCAACACGATGGCGACTCTGCACCCCTGGATTTGCCGCAACAATCAGCGCAGGCAGCTGCACCCGGCGAAACCGTTTGGCGCTACGGGCCGCTGCTGCGCAACGCCAACTTCTGGCTGCTGGCCTGCGGTGCCGGCATCTTGCTGGGAGCAGATCAGGCGCTTTTGGCCAGCATGGTTCCCTACGGCATCGACGCCGGCTTCACACCAGCGCAAGCGGCGTTGCTGATGTCCAGCCTCACCTTCTCGGCGATCATCGGCAAGCTGATCATCGGTGCGCTGGCCGACCGGGTCGACAAGCGCTGGCTGTTCTGTGCCGTGGCGGCCTGCAACTTCACCTTTCTCATCGTGCTGATGAGCGGCCCCAGCTATCCGGTACTGATGCTGGCCTGCGGCATCATCGGGCTGGCGATTGGCGGCACCTATCCGCTGTGGATGACGCTCACCGCCGACTGCTTCGGCTCGGCCTCGTTCGGCTCGGTGATGGGTGCGATGAACCTGGTGGTGATGCCGTTCTCGATCGTCGCCATTCGTTTCATCGGCGAGGTCTTTGACCGCACCGGCGGCTACAACCCGGCGTTCATGGTGTTTATTGGTACCGCTGTGGTGTCGGCCTTGCTGGTGTTGATGGTGAAGCCTTCGCGCAGTCAGGTGGTGAGTCACGAGCCGGCCTAGATCGAGCGTCGACTCGACACGCTTTTCGATGTGATCGGCTGGCCTCAATGGCTCAGCCCGATTGCCCACTGCGGTGTCGTGCAGTGTCGTGAACACGAGCGAGTCGACATGCTGATCGAGCCGAGATGGATTCCGGGTCGCGCCCTAAACCCGTCATGCCGGACTCGATGCGGCTGCTGTCCAGAATAATGATGTTCGTAATGCTGCTGGCCTTTTCGTGACAAAGGCTGTGGTGCCAGCGGCCATCAAAGACGCGATTTCATATTCGCGATGTTTTCTCTCGCCCGCCTGCGGGAGAGGGGCGTCAAGCCCGGAATGCCAGCCAGGGTGAAGGCTGAAACCGGCGCAGATCTAACGACCCACTGCCCCGGAATCGCCCTCCGCTCTGGCCCGCAGCGCCTCATACAACTGCCCCGGCCCCAGCAGAATGTCCAGCAGCCCGGCGCGGACCTTATCGGACGCCAGCGCCTGCTTGCTCATCACGGTGTGTGCCGAAAGCGCGTCCATGATGGCGTTGGTGAACTCGTGGTTGAGGTCAGGCGAGTTGGAGAACTGCTCCTTGCTGTTGTTACCGGCCTGGGTCACCAGCGTTTCTGATTCGAGCAACTTCCCCTTGAGCACGTTATTCACGTAGACCAGTTGGTCGTCATCGCTCAGCTCGCCTTCGAACAGGTCGTTGAGCTTCTCGATGATCTCGGCCATGTAGACCTTCTCGGGCTCGCGCACCTCGCCCGCACCCGTTTCGGTCAAGGGTTTGAGTTTGCTCGGATCGCCGCCGTACAGGCTCAGGTCGGCAGTATTTTGCTCGCGCAACTTGTGGTGGGTGAGCACGACCTTGCTCAGGTCCACCTCGGCCCGCTCGCGGCCGTAGTCGAGCAGCGACACCAGCCGCTTGTAGAAGATCGCCCGCTTCTCGATGGCGGTGTTGCCGTAATCGAAGATCTGCGAGAGGAAGGCGTAGACGCGCACAAAGGTGCCAAGGTCGCGCTTGAACAGGGTCAGCGCGTTGAGTTGGTTCTGTGCCTCCTGCTCGGCCGTCGCGTCCTTTTTTGACTGAGCTGCCACCAGCATCTGCTTGGCCGTGCGGTACTGCTTGAGCAAGCGATCTGCCACCGGCTCGATGGCGGCGTTCATTTCTTTCTGCGTGCCGCTGGGGTTGAGCACCGCCTTCACCACGCGCTCGACCTCGAAGTCGTCGTAGTGGCCGCTGGCATCGAGCTTGGCACGCAGGTCGAACACCAGGTTGGGGTCGGTGATGCCGTCCAGCTCCGCCGTGGCGTGGTAAGTCTTGAACGCGGCCAGCACCTCGGCCGGATCATTCACGAAGTCGAGGATGTAGGTGGTGTCTTTGCCGGGATGCGCCCGGTTCAGTCTCGACAGCGTTTGCACGGCCTGTATGCCCGCCAGCCGCTTGTCTACGTACATGCCGCAGAGCAGCGGCTGGTCAAAGCCGGTCTGGAATTTGTTGGCCACCAGCAAAATCTGGAAGTCCTCGCCTGCAAAGGCTTCGCGGATGTCGCGCCCCTGCAGCCGGGGGTTCAGTGCCGGGCTGGTCTCGGTGAAGGCATCGGGGCCCGACTCCTTGTCGTTCACCTCGCCGGAGAACGCCACCAGCGTGCCCATGCTGTAGCCCTGCCGCTTGATGTAACGCTCGATGGCCAACTGCCAGCGCACCGCTTCCAGACGGCTACCGACCACCACCATGGCCTTGGCCTTGCCACTGAGCAGACCCGCGACGTTCTCGCGAAAGTGCTCCACGACAATCTGCACTTTCTGGCTGACGTTGTAGGGGTGCAGGCGCACCCAGCGCATCAGGCCTTTCATCGCCTCGTTGCGCTCCACCTCGGTTTCGTCCCACTCCTTGCCGTCGGCGGCCAGCTTGAAGGCCAGGCTGTACGGCGTGTAGTTGCGCAGCACGTCGAGGATGAAGCCCTCCTCGATGGCCTGGCGCATGGAATACACATGAAACGGTGCCGGCAGGTTATCCGGCCCGGCGGGTTGGTCGGGCTTGGGCAAGCGCCCGAACAGCTCCAGCGTCTTGGCCTTGGGGGTGGCGGTGAAGGCGATGTAAGTGATCCCCGCATCGCGCGCCCGCGCCGCCATCTGCACCGCCAGCAGGTCCTCGGTGCTGATCTCGCCGCCGTCGGCCAGATCCTTCAGTTCTTCGGCCGACAGCAACTGTTTGAGCTTGGACGCGGCCTCGCCGGTCTGGCTGCTGTGGGCTTCGTCGGCAATCACCGCGAAGCGCTTGCCTTGAGTTGCGGCCAGCTCCTGCACCGCCGCCAGCGCGTGCGGAAAGGTCTGGATGGTGCACACCACAATCTTCTTGTTGCCCGACAGCGCCTCGGCCAGTTGTGCGCTCTTGGCGCCCGCCTCGTTCTTGATCGTCGCCACCACGCCGGTGGTGCGCTGAAAGTCGAAGATGGCTTCCTGCAACTGGGAGTCCAGCACGTTGCGGTCGCTCACCACCAACACGGTGTCGAACAGCTTTTTGTGGGCGTCGTCGTGCAGGTCGGCCAGAAAGTGCGCGGCCCAGGCGATGGAATTGGTCTTGCCCGACCCCGCCGAGTGCTGCACCAGATACTTCTGCCCCGGTCCTTCTCGGCGAATGGCTGCCATCAGTTCGCGGGTGACATCCAACTGGTGATAGCGGGGAAAGATCACCGTCTTGATCTTCTTCTTCTCATCCCGCGGCGCCACCAGATAGCGGCCGATGATTTCCAGCCAGCCTTCCCGCGCCCACACCTTTTCCCACAGGTAGGCGGTGCGGTAGCCATCGGGGTTCACCGGGTTGCCTGCTGCACCCTCATCACCCAGGTTGAAGGGCAGGAAGAATGTCGCGGGCCCGGCCAGCTTGGTGGTCATCTTCACTTCGCTGGTGCTCACCGCAAAGTGCACCAGCGCGCCACGTGGAAAGTCGAGCAGTGGCTCGGCGGCCGCTTGCCCCTTGGGGCGCGGGTGGCGGTCAAAGCGGTACTGGTCTACCGAGTCATCAATGCTCTGGGTGAAGTTGGTTTTCAGCTCCGCCGTGGCCACGGCGATGCCGTTCAAAAACAGCACCAGATCAATCGAGTTTTCGTTGTGCAGCGAATAGCGCACCTGCCGCACCACCCGCAGGCGGTTGGCCTGATAGCGGGCCACGATGTCGGCATTCATCGCCAGCGCCGGCTTGAACTGCGCGAGCATCAAGGGCTGGCGCAGGCCCAGCAGCTCCACCCCGTGGCGCAGCACATCCAAGGTGCCGCGGTCATCCATCTGCTTGCGAATACGCTCCAGCAGCGTGGCCTCGGCGGCCGCACCGTGGTTCTTGCTCAGCACTTCCCAGGCCTGCGGCTGGGAGGTTTGCACCCAAGCCAAAACGTCCGCCGGGAACAGCGCCCGCACGCGGTCGTAGCCCGCCGCATCGCCCGCCGCGTAATGCCAGCCGTTGGCGGCCAGGTGATGGCACACGTCGTCTTCAAAGGCGATTTCTTTGTGCAGGCTCATGGCGCCGAGCCCAGCACAAACCTTGCACGTTCTCGCCGCAGCATCTCGAATAGCGTCATGTAGGGCACGTTCAGTCCGATACACGCATTGGGAATCTTGATTTGCCGCAGTCCGTCGGATGGCTTTTCATGCGTCACCACCGTGTGCCCTTGGGCCAAGGCCTGTGCGACCAACCAATAATCCGCAACATTCAAAAATGTATTGGCGGCGGCTGGCGTGAAATTTTGCGTACCTGCCCACTGGCTAACGCGTGGCAGCGCCGGAAGAACGGCACTGTCGGGCGCCATAAAGAATGTGGCTCCGCAAGCGTCGGCCCATTCAGCAAGTTCGTCGGTGCCGGCTTGCAGCTCAATGCGCACCTTCTCGATGCTGAATACCCGACCTGCCTTGTTGCCGCGAACCAGCCAGTCCCAAAACGCCGGGCAGAAGTCAAAGCCGTAGTGGAAATTCTTGGCCTGGATGAAGACATTGGCATCGAGTAAATAGGCCATCAGCTCGGGAAGCCCAAGCTTCGACCGAACTCGTTGAAGGTTTCCGTTTTGGCAATGCCGAGCATGCGGAACGCGTCGCGATACAGCGTGCGGCCCTCCAGTGTGCTTTCCACCAGCGCACGACCAAAACGGCGACTGATGCGCGAACGCGTCGTGGCATAGAAGTCCCCACCCGAGCTGCGCGACACCGCAGCAAGCCGCGCCAGCTCGCCTGCGTACGCCTGATTGAACTGACTGCGGCTTAGATAATGGGCATCCAGCAGTCGGCGCAACACCACCAACGAGCTGACCTTGAACTCACGGATCAGCCTTCTGAGTGTCGCGTCCAGGGCCTCATCGGCAGTGAGCGTGGCGTGCAAGGCCGACAACGGCACCAGCAGTTCTGCTGCCACTTGGTTACACCAGCGTTCGGTGAGGTTGTCCGTGTTACCGCTCACACTCACGTCGGACAAGGCCGAGGCCCCCAGCCACAGATGCGCCAGTTCATGGGCCAACGTAAACATCTGTGCCGACTTGCTGTCTGCGCCGTTGATGAACACCAGTGGCGCCATCGGGTCTGCCAGCGCGAAGCCGCGAAACTCTTCAGGGTCCAGCTTGCGGGTGTTGTTGTTCATTACCACGCCGCTGACCATCACCAGCACGCCGATCTGGTCGGCTTGCTCAATGAAGCGCCGCAGCGCCTCTTCCCAGGTGGCGCACTGGCGCCGCGCTTCAAGGTCGAAACCAAGGCGACGGCGCATGGCCGCAGCCGCCACTTCGGGAGGCGTCTGTGTGGTGCAAGACCCGATGAAGTCCAGCGGCGAATATCCACCCACGGTAACGAAGTCGCGATACCAGTCCTGCCGCTCCTGGCAGACATAAATCATGTCCAACAAGTTGGGGCTGGGCCGGGTCACCGCGCGCCCTGCCATGGTGCGGAAATCCGGGATGGGCAGCGGCTCCAATGGCGGCTCAGTCAAGAAAAAGAATCCAATCGGCGCATGTGTGGCGCGCGCGTAATCTTCAAGCTGGCGCAGCGTGGGTTGCAGCGCATGTGCCTCCCAAGCCGGCAGCTTGGGAAACCGCGCCGTCAGCTCAATCGGGTCCAGCCGAGCGCGTTCACGCGCCCAGCGCAGGAGTTCCGGACTAACGGCGACGCGCTGGCTCATTCCGCAATTACAGCACAGGGGTCCACGCCCGCTGCAACCGGCGTTTGCGACAGTAGGCCACGCACGTCGATCTGGCCGGTGACCGCAGCGGAGATCAGGGCGCTGCGGCGTTCTTTGAGGAGGGTGGTTGCCTCCTCAGCCTGATTAATTAAATCGTCGAACTGCCTCGCCATCGCTCGCACATGCAGCACCACTGCCTGCTGCTCATCGACCGGCGGCAATACAAACCGAAACGCTTGGATATCGGGCATGTAAATGGTGTTGTGTGTTGAGCCCATCATCAGTCGACGGAACTCTCCGCTCATAGAACGAAACACAAACAGTAAGTAGTCAGGCAATAGCGTTGGTCCGCAAATCCAGTTTGCGAAATCCTGTGTGGTCGCCATATCGACGCCCATCACCGCGGAAAATCCAACAGACGCAGTCCGGGAAAGGATGACAGTTCCTTTGGGAAGCAGCCGTGCCGAGGAGTTCGCCAGCCCCAGCTCGCTCACTTTCTCCTTCGTGTCGTAGACATACTCGACCCCCTGTTCCCTGATCTGCCATACGTCAGCCAGCGTGAACCAGGGAACCTCACAGTTCTCCCAATATTCAGGGTGGTTCCGACTTGGGGTGTGGCCCGATTCGAGCTTTGCCGCGAGACGGATTGGCATCACAGTCCAATGCGCCGGCACATCGCCCAGCCACTCGATGCCGGAGGGCTTCATCGGGGCATCGGGGTTGAGGCCCTTGGTGACAGCATGGGAGATGACGGCCTGTCGCTTTTCCTTGAGCAGCGCGATCAGCTTTTCCTGCTCCGCCACCAGCGCGTCGATCTTGCCGGTCTCGCGGTCGAGGAAGGCGGCGATGGCGGTTTGTTCGGCCTTCAGCGGACAAGCGACCCAGTGAGCACCCAGCGCACTTTGAGTCATGCTCGGAAGAGCAGTGTTGGTTGAGTAGTAATCAAACGGAACAGTGGTCGCCGCGTAGTAGCAAAACCTACCCGACGCAGTTGCTCGGATGCGCGTCCAGTACATCGTGTCCACAGTCCAAAACTTGCCGGTGACATGCAGTGGCCGATCGATGGTTCCCTTCCTGCCCAGCAGGACCGACTCACCGTCATGGAGATACTCAGACGCGTATGCGAAAACACCACCGGAACCATAGACCGGATAGCCGTGATCGACTTCAACGTTCTTGTGATCGGAGCCATTCTGAAATTCGAGAAGACGCTTGAATGGCGTGACGGCCCAATGCCCCGGCACCTCCCCCAACCACTCCACCCCGCTGTCCTTGTACTCGGGATATCGCGAAAAGCTCATGGCCGCTGCTCCCAGATCGCCGATACCCGCCAGTCCTCGGGAAAGCCCATTGCGATAAGGTTGATTTTGGGATGCTGGCCCAGAAGTGCGAGCAGGTTGGCCCTCCATCGGGACTCAGGGCTGATGACATCAAGCAGGTAAGTCAACATCACCAGGGTGTTGTAGAGCCTTTTGGGCACTGCAGCATTGAAGCAGGCGCCCAACCAATCCGGATTTCGCGGCAGCTTCATGCTGATGGTCATCTCACGATTCCATAGCCGACTGTGGTGAGCACATACGTTTCGGACGTAGGTCAAGTGATGACAGACCGACTCGAGAATTTGCTCATCCACGCCGTAGGTCTGGGCAATGCTCTTGCGATCCTTGCTGTCCGAAAGATTTTGGTACCACTCCGATAGCTGCCCGAACGACATGACCTCGCAGACCACCCACAGCGGCGGCATCGCCGGGTCGCTGTAGGTTTGCCGGTAATGTTGGACAAAGGTTTCTCGGCTGCGGCCCAGCTCTGCCCTGATGTTGTTGAGACAGCGTTCGTGCTTGTCAGCATCCCGGAACAGCGCCACGTCTTCGTGTGCGCTGGGGCCGTAGCGATTGGCGAGCTCGTAGGCCCAGCGGGTACGCAGCGAAACCTCGACCCGCTCAATGGCATCCATGACGAGCAACCGGAGCTTCCGATCAAAGCCGTATAAATCGAGGATGGTCTCGAATCGGGTGCCAGGCTTGAAAGCGTGGTCTCCGGGCGTGGCTGCAGGCTGCTCGTCAGGAAGCCAATACGCACGCAGTCGGTAGTAATTGATGTGGCACAGGTGGTGTCGGGCCGCCTCGATGTCGGACACTGTCATACCCCGCCGAATGAGCTGGGCGACCTGTTGCTCGATGGTGAGCGCTGGCTTGTTGAATTTCATGCGCGAACGACGGGCATAAAAAAACCCGCCCTGGTGCGCTTCCGTGGAGAGGCGTGGCGGGTGTTGTTACGCGATATTGTAAAGATGTCTAAACACAATCCAAGATCTGAGCGCGCTTTCAAGCGCAATTCATTGAAAAATATAAAAAGAAAATCCGGAAGCTCTGTCACGCCGTCAGACCCTTGGCCATTTTTAGAGCGAGGACGGTGGGCTGTTTTGGTGCGATCTGGATCGCGCCCAGCGAACGGGGACACCTGAAAACATTGAGGCGTCGATTGACTGGATGGCCTGCGCCCCGTCTGGGCAATGAGGTCGCGTGAAGCAGTGATCCCGCGCCCGCCCTCGGATTGAACCGTTTCCATTTTGGAAACGGTTGCCTCGAGGCTGAGCTCACCGCTGCTGAAAATGTTGCGGAGGTGTTTGGAGACGCCGGGCTTCTGTACACCGAAGAGATCGGCGATCTGGCCCAGCGTGAGCCAGAGGGTCTCAGACTGGTAGCGGACCTCTAGTTCTACTTCGCCGGTGTCGTAGATCTGGATCTCGCTCATGGGGCCGAGCACCTCTGATTCGGCGGCGCGCTGGGGCGTCGGGGAGGAATGTGCAAATTTTGCACATACGGAGCGAGCCGGTGCCTCACGCCGTCAGCCCCTTAATCATCTCCAGAATGCGGTCGGTGGTCTGCTTGAGTTCGGCGTCAATCACGTCCAGCGGGCGCGGCGGCTTGAAGACGTAGAAGTGCCGGTTGAAGGGAATCTCGTAACCTACCTTGGTTTTGTCAGGGTCGATCCAGGCGTCCGGGGCGTGGGGCAGCACTTCGCGCTTGAAGTAAGCGTTCACGTCTTCGCTGAGCGGCACGTTCTCGGTGTCGCGCAGGCTGCTGTCGGGCTGCGGCTTGCCTTTCTGCTTGCCCTTTTGGCCGAGGACGATGTTGCCCTGCTCGTCACGCAGGGGGCGCTCCACGGTGATGGTGCGGTAGCCAAAGTCTTCGTTGTTGAAGATGCGGCAGATGGGTTTATCGTCATCCTTCCATTCCACAAATTCGCCAAATAGCCGGGTGATGCGCTCGATGTGCGCGTCGCTGAGTTCCTTGCGTTTGCTGCCCAGGCTCTTGCGCATCTTCTGCCAGAAGCCGCTGGCGTCGATGAGCTGCACCTTGCCCTTGCGGGCGGCGGGCTTGCGGTTGCTGACGATCCACAGGTAGGTGCTGATGCCGGTGTTGTAGAACATGTCCGTCGGCATGCCAACGATGGCTTCCAACAGATCGTTCTCGATCACGTAGCGGCGGATCTCGCTTTCACCACTGCCCGCGCCGCCGGTGAACAGCGGCGAGCCGTTGAGCACGATACCGAAGCGGCTACCACCATCCTTGGCCGTACGCATCTTGGCGATGAGGTGCAGCAGAAACAGCATGGAGCCGTCGCTGACGCGCGGCAGGCCGGGGCCGAAGCGGCCGTTGAAGCCATCCTGCGCGTGTTCTTTGCGGACTTCCTTTTCGACCTTCTTCCATTCGACGCCGAACGGCGGGTTGGAGAGCATGTAGTCGAACTGCTCGTTGGGGTGGCCGTCTTCGCTCAGGGTGTTGCCGAAGGCGATGTTGGAAACGTCTTGCCCCTTGATGAGCATGTCGGCCTTGCAGATGGCGTAGGACTCGGGGTTGAGCTCTTGCCCGTGCACGGTGAGGCGGGCGTCTGGGTTGTGCTCGGCCAGGTATTCGCCGGCGATGCTGAGCATGCCGCCGGTGCCCGCTGTTGGGTCATAGAGGGTGCGAACCACGCCGGGGCGCGAGAGCACGTCGTCATCTTCAACAAAGATGAGGTTGACCATGAGGCGGATGACTTCGCGCGGGGTGAAGTGCTCGCCGGCGGTCTCGTTGGAGATTTCAGCGAACTTGCGGATGAGCTCTTCAAACACCAAGCCCATCTGGTGGTTATCGACCTTGTCGGGGTGCAGATCGATGCCGGCAAACTTTTCGGTCACGCGGTATAGCAGCCCGGACTTGGCGAGGCGCTCGATCTGGGTGTGGAATTCAAACCGCTCGAACACATCCCGCACGTCGGTGGAGAAACCCTGAATGTAGGCAAACAGGTTTTCTCGAATGTGGTCCTGGTCGCCCATGAGCTTCTTCATGTCCAGCCGCGAGGTGTTGAAGAAGCTGTGCCCGGCCTTGCGCCGCACGAACGGTTCGGGGTTGAGCCCGGCGTTGAATTTGTCGTCGTACTCGGCAATCACCGCGTCTTTGGTGGGCTCCAGCACGCAGTCGAGGCGGCGCAGCACGGTGAACGGCAGAATCACCTTGCCGTAGTCGGACTGCTTGTAGTCGCCACGCAGGAGGTCGGCAACCGACCAGAGAAAGGCGGAGAGGCTTTGTTGATTCATGGCGTGGTTATGGCGCTCGGGCTGACCCCCTGATCAGCCATCGGCCTGAACTTTACGGGGTAGTGCCGAAACGTGCGGAGACGCTGGCGGCTTTCGAAAAAGTCCCCGAGACTCGGGGGCTGTTCTGTGACGCTTGGTAGGCGCGATTGGACTCGACCACGCCCACCAGGCGGGGCGTCTGCCCACTGGGCAGACCACCCTCGAGCACGCCTCGGCGTGCGAGACATGAATGCTTCGTTGGTTCGAGGCCACCCTTGAGGCACAAAAAAACCCCCGGGTCTCGGAGGCCTAGTTGCAAATCTTGGTAGGCGCGATTGGACTCGACCACGCCCACCGGGCGGGGCGTCTGCCCATCGGGCAGACCACCCTCAAGCACGCCTCGGCGTGCGAGACATGAATGATCGTTGGTTCGAGGCCACCCTTGAGGCACAAAAAAACCCCCAGGTCTCGGAGGCTTAGTTGCAAATCTTGGTAGGCGCGATTGGACTCGACCACGCCCACCAGGCGGGGCGTCTGCCCATCGGGCAGACCACCCTCAAGCACGCCTCGGCGTGCGAGTCATGAATGATTCGTTGGTTCGAGGCCGCCCTTGAGACACAAAAAAGCCCCCGAGACTCGGAGGCTGTTCTGTGAAGCTTGGTAGGCGCGATTGGACTCGACCACGCCCACCAGGCGGGGCGTCTGCCCATCGGGCAGACCACCCTCAAGCACGCCTCGGCGTGCGAGTCATGAATGATTCGTTGGTTCGAGGCCGCCCTTGAGACACAAAAAAGCCCCCGAGACTCGGAGGCTGTTCTGTGAAGCTTGGTAGGCGCGATTGGACTCGAACCAACGACCCCTTCCATGTCAAGGAAGTGCTCTAACCAGCTGAGCTACGCGCCTTCAATTTGAAGGAGCGCGATTGTACGGGCCGGGGCGCCCGACGGCAAGCGACCTTTATCGTCGGTCCCTGGGCGCGTCAAATCGACCGCTTCAGGCGCCTGAAAGCCGCGGCAATCGGTGAACGGAACCCCGCAGAATGCTAGCCTTACGTCCCCAAATTCATCTTTCGGAACCACCACGATGGCAACGTTTACGGCACCGCTGCGCGAGATGGGCTTTGTCCTCAATGACGTGCTTCACATCGATCAGCTGACCAAAATTGATGCGTTCAAAGACGCGACGCCCGATTTCATCGAAGGCTTGCTCGACGAGGCCGCCAAGCTCATTCAGGGGCAGATCGCGCCACTCAATGAGCCCAGCGATGCCGTCGGCGCACAGTGGAAGGACGGTGAGGTGACTCTGCCTGAGGGCATGAAAGAGGCCTACAAGCTGTTTTGGGAGTCCGGCTGGGTGGGTTTGTCTAACCCAACGGAGTTCGGCGGCCAGGGGCTGCCGTATCTCATCTCGAAGGTGGTTGAGGAGATGCTGTGCTCGGCCAACGTAGCGTTCGCGTTGTATCCCGGCCTGACCACCGGCTGCTTTGAGGCCATCCTTGCCAGCGGCAGCGATGAGCAGAAACAAACCTATCTGCCCAAGCTCGGGACCGGCGAGTGGACAGGCACCATGTGCATCACCGAGCCGCACGCCGGCACTGACCTGGCGTCGATCAAGACCAAGGCGATCCCGCAGGACGACGGCTCATTCGCCATTGAAGGGGGCAAGATTTTCATCACCTCCGGCGAGCACACCATGGCCGACAACATCATTCACTTCGTGCTGGCCCGCCTGCCCGATGCGCCGGCAGGTATCAAGGGCTTGTCGACGTTCGTGGTGCCGAAGTTTCTCGTCAATGACGACGGTTCGCTGGGTGAGCGCAACGCCTTCCGCTGCGCGTCCATCGAACACAAGATGGGCATTCACGCCTCGTGCACCTGCGTGCTGGACTTTGAAGGCGCCAAGGGCTGGATGGTGGGGGCGCCCAACACCGGCATCCAGAATATGTTCGTGATGATGAACCTCGCGCGCATCATGGTCGGCTTTCAAGGCCTGGGTCAGTGCGAGCTGGCCACCCAGAATGCCATCGCCTATGCCCGCGACCGCAAGCAGGGCAAAGCCTTTAACGGCGAGCCGGAAATCATCCATCACCCCGACGTGCGGCGCATGTTGCTGCAGATGAAAGCCACCACCGAAGGCGCCCGCGTGATGGCCTACGAAACGTCGATGTTTGTCGACATTGCCCACCATCACCCCGATGCGGCGGTGCGCGAGGAAGCGCAGGACTGGGTTGATCTCAACACGCCACTGGTCAAGGCCTTCTGCACCGATTCGGCGTTTGACCTGGGCTCGACGGCGATACAGGTCTATGGCGGCCATGGCTACATCAGCGAGTACGGCATCGAGCAGATCGTCCGCGACTCGAAGATTCTCTGCCTTTACGAGGGCACCAACGGCGTTCAGGCGATGGACCTCGTCCGCCGCAAGCTGATGATGCACGGAGGCCGTCTGCCGAAGCGATTCATCGAGCGGGTGCGCGGCGCGCTGAATGAGGCTTCCGGTCACGATTTCATTACCGGTCCGCTGAAGGCGGCGGTCGATGCCCTGGCCGACACCACCGACTGGTTGCAGCAGTCATTTAAGACCGACCCCAACACCGGCGCTTTCGGTTGCGTGGACTATCAGCGTGCCTTTGCCCTGACCTATCTTGGCTACAACTGGCTCCGCATGGCGCAGGCCGCCGAGGCGCATTCAGATGCCGCGTTCAAAGCCAGCAAGCTGGCCACGGCACGCTTCTTTGCCAGCCGTATGCTTGGCCAGGTCCCGGCGCTGCTGGCCAATGTGCAAACCCCCGTCGATGAGTTGATGGAACTCGACGCCGCACTTGTTTAAGGAGGACCGCATGAGTGACCTTTTCAAAATTGACGTGCAGACCATCGACGGCAAATCGCAGTCGATGAATGACTATGCCGGCAAGGTGTTGCTGGTGGTCAACGTGGCCAGCAAATGCGGCTTCACGCCGCAGTACGAGGGGCTGGAATCGGTCTACAAGCAACTCAAGGATCGCGGCCTGGTGGTGATGGGCTTCCCCTGCAACCAGTTTGGCGCGCAGGAGCCGGGCAGCGAAGCCGAAATTGCCACGTTCTGCGAGACGCGCTTCAACGTCAGCTTCCCCATGTTCGCCAAGGTCAAGGTCAACGGCGAAGACGCCCATCCGCTCTACAAGCACTTGAAGGGCGAGAAGCCCGGCGTGCTGGGTACCGAGGGCATCAAGTGGAATTTCACCAAGTTCCTCGTCGACCGCAGTGGCCACGTCGTCAAGCGTTACGGCTCGGCCGACAAGCCCGAGAAGATCGCTGCCGATATCGAAGCACTGCTCTGAACGCTTAATTGGCGGCACTGCACCCAAAACCGGCGGCCCTCCGCCGGTTTTTTTTGGCCGCTGGTCTGCCGTTGACGCCCACCGGATCGGTGGAACCCGTCCGTCCGCCCTGGACGACTGCCGCTGTCTCCATAATGCCGCCCACAACATCAAGGTAAAGGTTCTCCATGCGCGTTCAGGATGCCAATGCTGGCGAACCCGTCAGCTGGCTCGCAAACCTGCGAATACAGACCAAGCTGCTGCTGGTCTTCGGGCTGCTCCTGACCGTACTGTTGCTGGTGCTGGCGGCGGTGTTCAGTGGTGCCAAGGAGCAAACCGAAGCGCGGCGATGGACGCTGCACACTTACGCGGTCATTGATGCCCAGCAGAAGTTCGTGATTGCCGTGCGTGACCTGCAGGTTGCGGTCCGCGGCTACACCCTGCGCAGCAATGAGGCCGACCTTGCCGGTCTTGAAGACGCCCAGGTGCGCGCCCGCCAATCCATCGACGAGCTGCGCACGATGGTGGTCGACAACCCGCTGCAGGTCACCCGGGTCGAGCAGATCGCCGACACCCTCAACCGCTATGTCGGACAGTCGATCACGCCGCACATCGATCGGCTGCAGACACTCAGAGCGCGCGGTGGCAATGGTCTGCAAGCCGATGTCGTCGCCGCAGGCGAGGCACAACTGGCGCAAGCAACGCCCGATCTACAACAACTGTCCGAGTTGACCGGCGCACTGGTTGGCCTTGAACGACGCCTGATGGCCGAACGCCTCGAGGCCCTGCGCGAATCCACCCGCGAGCTTCAATACACCCTGCTGGGGGCCCTACTGACGGTGATCGTGCTCACCGGCCTGGGCCTGTGGTTTGCCTCGCGGCAAATCACTGCGCCCGTCACCCATCTGACCGGCCTGATGACCCGGCTGGCAGAGGGGGAACGGCGCATCAATATTCCCGGCCTGACGCGGGAAGATGAAGTCGGCGCAATGGCCCGCGCCCTCAATGCCTTCAAGAAGCTGGTGATCACCAACCACCAGACCACCTGGGTCAAAAGTCACGTTGGCGAGTTATCGACGCAGCTGCAACAAATCAATGAACGTGGTGCATTCGGTGACGCGGTCATGGGCCGTATCGCACCGCTGGTCGAAGCGGGCGTGGCGGTGTTCTACGCTGCGGATGATGAAGGGCAGCATCTTGAACGGCTGGCCGCTTACGGGCTGCGCCACGGCCGGTCCGAACCCCGTCTGGCGCTCGGCGAAGGCCTGGTCGGCGAGTGCGCAAAGACACGCACCGTCATCCAGCTGTCCCCGGTTCCGGACCACTACGCGGCCATCGAATCAGGTACTGGCAACGCGCCGCCAAACGCCGTGATCCTGCTGCCACTGGTGCTCGCCAACCGGCTCGTCGGGGTGTTGGAATTCGCCTCCTTCACGCCATTCACGGCGGCGCAGATGCAATTGCTCGACGAGCTGCTACCGGTGGTGGCGCTGTCGTTCGACAACCTCAACCGCGCACTGAAAACCACCGACCTGCTCACCGAAACCCGGCGCCAGTCGGCCGCCCTCACGGCATCCGAGGAGGAGTTGCGCGCCCAACAGGACGAACTGCGCGCCCAAAACCAGACCCTGGAAACCCAGTCGGCGCAGCTCAAGGCCTCCGAAGAAGAGCTGCGCGTGCAGGCCGAGGAATTGCAGGCCACCAATGAAGAACTGCGCGAGCAGAGCGAAGCCCTCGGCGAGCAGAAAAAGCAGGTCGAAGCCGCCGAACGCGCCGCCCAGGAGAAGGCTGACGCGCTGGCGCGTGCCAGCCAGTACAAGTCGGAATTTTTGGCCAACATGAGCCATGAGCTGCGCACGCCGCTCAACAGCTTGCTGATCCTCGCGCGCGGGCTGGCCGACAACGACGACAACCACCTGTCGGCGGACGAAGTCGAGTCAGCCGAGGTGATCCATTCGGCCGGCACCAGTCTGTTGCGACTCATCAATGACATCCTCGACCTGTCGAAGATCGAGGCGGGCAAGATGGACCTCAGCCTTGAGCGCATGCCCATCGCCGAGATCACCAGCAATCTCAGCCGCACTTTCCGCAGCATTTCCAGAGACAAGGGCGTGGCGCTGGTGGTTGAGCACGACCCGGCGCTGCCCGAGGCCCTGGAAACCGATGCCGGTAAGTTGGAACAGATTCTCAACAACCTGCTGAGCAACGCCTTCAAGTTCACCGCCCAAGGACAGGTGACCTTGCGCGCCGCCGCCGCGCCGGGTGACCGCGTTCGCTTTGAGGTCAGCGACACCGGCATTGGCATCCCTGCCGATAAATTCCACCGGGTCTTTCAGGCCTTCGAGCAGGTCGACGGCAGTACCCGCCGCCAGTACGGCGGTACCGGCCTCGGGCTGTCGATTGCCCGCAGCATGGCGCAACTGCTGGGCGGTGATATCACCCTCGAAAGCACCCCCGGTCAGGGCAGTTGCTTCACCGTCACGCTGCCACTCAAGGCCGAGCGTATCGATGCGCCGGTCGCCGAATTCATCGCCGCACCCCGCCGCGTAGCCGCTGCTCCTGCAACGGCGCCTGCGGTGCTGCCCGCCCTGCCCGTGGCAACGGTTGACGATGACCGGCTGAAAATCACTGCGGGCGAAACAGTGATTCTGGTGGTGGAAGACGACGTTTCATTTGCCCGAATCCTGCTCGACACGGTGCGCAAACGCGGTCATCGCGGGCTGGTGGCCACCGACGGTGAGTCCGGCCTTGCCCTGGCTCGGCGCTTCAAACCCGCCGGTATTCTGCTCGACGTGATGCTGCCGGGCATGGGCGGCTGGGCGGTCATTGAGCAGTTGAAGGCCCAGACCGACACCCGCGCCATCCCGGTGCATTTCATCTCCGCCACCGAAGAGCGCAGCCGCGCGCTGGAGGCGGGGGCGGTGGGCTTTCTCACCAAACCGGTCGACCGTGAGGGCTTGAGCGGCGCACTGGCGCGCCTGCAGCACTTCGAACCCGGTCGGCTGCGGCGGGTGTTGGTCGTCGATGACGACAGCGGCGCCCGCTTGGCGGTGCGCAAGCTGCTGGCCAGTCAGCAGGTCGAGGTGCTTGACGCTGAAGATGCTGAAACGGCTTTGGCGCGATTGCGCGCGGACGGCGACGCCATCGACTGCATCGTGCTCGACCTGGGACTGCCGGGCATGGACGGTTTCAGCTTCCTTGAGCAGACTGCCGAGCTGCCCGAACCGCCGCCGGTGGTGGTCTATTCCGGCCGCGACCTGAGCCGCGAAGAAACCCTGCGGCTGCGGGCCCATACCGACAGCATCGTCATCAAGGGTGCACGTTCGCCCGAACGCTTGCTCGACGAAGTCAGCCTGTTTCTGCACAGCCTGCGACCGCCGCGCGACGCGGTACCGCCCTCCAAGGTTGACGCCACCCTTGCCGGCAAAACCGTGCTGGTGGTGGACGATGACGTGCGCAACATGTTTGCCATGTCCAAGGCTTTGCGCGCCAAGGGGCTGAATGTGGTCATGGCCCAGGATGGTCACAAGGCACTCAAGCAACTGGAGTCGGTGAGTGGCATCGATCTGGTGCTGATGGACATCATGATGCCGGGCATGGACGGCTACGACACGATGCGCGAGGTGCGCAAGAACCCCGCATGGACGCATCTGCCGATGCTGGCGCTCACCGCCAAGGCGATGCGCGGCGACCGCGAAAAGTGTCTCGAGGCCGGCGCCAACGACTACCTCGCCAAACCGGTCGATCTGGACAAATTGTTCTCGATGATGCGGGTCTGGTTGGCCAAGGCATGAGCGACGACACGGGCGCGTTGCAGGCCGCTGCCCTCGAGCGTTTCATCGATGCGGCCAAGCGTCGGCATGGCCTGGACCTAAGCGGCTACGCGCGCGCCTCGCTGCAACGCCGGGTGCAGCAGATGGCCGAACGGGACGGCCATGCCGACATTGACGCGCTCAGCGCCGCTGTGGAGGCCGGCGCCACCCAGGTTGATCACCTGATCAGCAGTCTGTCAGTGCCCGTCACCGAGATGTTCCGCAACCCGTCGGTGTTCAGCGCGCTGCGCGAGATGGTCCTGCCGATGCTCGCCTCTTGGCCGCACATCACCATCTGGCAGGCGGGCTGCGCGACGGGCGAGGAGGTTTATTCGCTGGCCATTCTGCTGCACGAAGCCGGGCTTTACGACCGCTGCCAGATCTTCGCCACCGACTTCAATGAGGCGGCGCTGGCCAAGGCACAGGACGGCATCTTCCCGGCGCGCGATGCCCGCATGTGGTCGCAGAACTACCAGCGTGCCGGCGGTCAAGCCAGCCTTGGCGACTATTACCACGCGGCCTACGACCACATCCGCCTCGACGCGCGACTTAAGGCCAACATTCATTTTGCGCACCACAACCTGGTCACCGACGGCGTCTTCTGCGAAGCGCAACTGGTGCTGTGCCGCAACGTGCTGATCTACTTCAATCGCGAGTTACAGCACCAGGTGCTGCAGCGATTTCGTGACAGCCTGGTGCGTGGCGGCTACCTGTGTCTGGGCAATCGCGAAAGTATTCACACGGCCCCGGCCGCACGCGATCTGGTCGCCGTCGACGCGGATGCACGCATCTATCGCCTTGCGTCGTCATGACCTCGATTGATGCCGTCGTGATCGGTTGTTCGGCCGGCGGCCTGCAGGCGCTCAAACAGATCTTGCCGACCCTGTGTCCGACCCGCGCGGTGCCGGTGCTGGTCGCCTGCCACACGGCCTCGGACGATCTGCGCGGTCTCTGCGACCTGCTGTCGGCAGTCAGTGCCTGGCCGGTCCGCGAGGCGCGCGAGCGCGAAATTGCCGCACCAGGGGTGATTCAGATGGCCCCAAGCGGCTATCACCTGCTGGTGGAACGCTCGGGCGAACTGTCCTTGTCAATCGACCCGCGGGTCAGCTTTGCCCGGCCGTCCATCGACGTACTGTTCGAGTCAGCCGCAATCGCGTACGGTACCCGCCTGGTCGGTGTGGTGATGACCGGCGCCAATCATGATGGCGCCCAGGGGCTGGCCAGGGTTCGACACGGAGGTGGGATCGGCGTCATTCAGGATCCGGACGAAGCCGAGGTCGATGTCATGCCCCGCGCCGCACTGGCGCAGGCCGGTGCCGACCAGGTGCTGCCACTCGTCCGGATCGGTCCCTTCGTTTCCCGGCTCATCGACCAGAGGTCAGAACCGTGACATCCGTACCCAAGCCCAAAATTCTGGTGGTCGACGACACGACCGCCAACCTGGTGGCGATGCGCCGGCTGCTGCGCACCATAGAGGCCGACATTGTCGAGGCCAATAACGGCGAATTGGCGCTGCGCGCGTGCATCGATGAAGAGTTTGCACTCGTGCTGCTCGACATCAACATGCCGGGCATGGATGGCTTCGAGGTTGCGACCCTGTTGCAGGAGGAAGCCAGCACACGCGACATGCCGATCATCTTTCTCACCGCGGCGTATGGCGATGACGTCAGCCGCCTGAAGGGCTACGGCGCCGGTGCGGTCGACTTCATCACCAAGCCGGTGGAGCCGGCCATATTGCTGTCGAAAGTGCGGGTGTTCATGGAGCTGTACCAGCGTCGCCTCGAACTGCAGGTCGCGCTGGACAGCCTCGCCGAGCGCAATGTCGAGTTGCAGGCCGCCCAGCAGGCCCTGCAGCACCAGGCGCATCACGACGGGCTCACCGGACTGCCCAACCGCAGTCTGTTCCGCGACCGGCTGGATCAGGCATTATCGATGGCGGCCCGTCACCAATCCTCGTTCGCGGTGCTGTACGTCGACATCGACGGTTTCAAGCCCGTGAATGACCGTCTCGGCCACGACGCCGGGGACCGGGTCCTGAAGGAGATTGCCCGTCGGCTGAGCGCTCAGATGCGCGATTCCGACACCGTGGCACGGCTTGGCGGCGACGAGTTCGCCATCATCGCCAACGATGTCGGCCAGCCCGACGAGCTGCTGACACTGGGCCGCAAGCTGTGCGCGCGCCTGAGCGAGGATTACGGGCTCGCGGTGCCCGCCGGCGAGCCCCCCCTGATACTGGGCGCCAGCATTGGCATCGCGGTCTATCCGCGCCATGGCCTCGACGCCGAAACCCTGCTGCACGCAGCCGATGCCACCATGTACGAGGCCAAGCACGGCGGCAAGGCGCACGCCCTGATGGCCGCATCGCCCACTTGATTCTTTGGCCCTAACCCAAACTCCGCGTTCACTGGATACACCCTCATGATCACGTCGGTTTATGCCGCCCTGTTGGGCCTGCTGTTCATCAGACTCAGCGCCCTGACGATCCGCGAGCGGCGCCGCGCCAGTGTCGCCCTCGGTGATGCGGGTGACATCGGCCTGCAACGCACGATTCGTGTCCATGCCAATTTCAGTGAGTACGTTCCGATCACGCTGATCCTGATCTACATGATCGAATCGCTCTACGCCCTGCCGGTGCTGGTGCACCTGTTGGGACTGGGCCTGCTCATCGGCCGGCTCTCGCACGCCTATGGCGTCAGTCAGCCGAGGGAGGACTTCCGCTTCCGCATCACGGGGATGGCCCTGACTTTTTCGGTGATCGGCATCGCGGCGCTGACGCTACTGGGCATGCCCGTGCTTCGGGCGATGATCTGATTCGTCCGGCTTGCCGGCGCTCATAACTTTTCACGTTATCCATATTGATTGCGCATTCACGCCTGCACTTTGACGTGTTCCTACCGCCGTTTCGATTAACCTCTGGCATCCCTGTCAGCGAACCCCTTCGATGAGCCTCGTCGCCTTTGCTGCTCCCATCACCACGCTGGTGATGATCGTATTGCTGGTGGCGCTGTTTCGCAGCCGGATCGCACCGGATGCGCTGTTCATCGGGGCCGTGGGGGTTTTGATGCTGACCGGCGTGCTGACCCCGCGCGAGGCCTTCAGCGGCTTTGCCAACGAGGGGGTTTTGACGGTGGCAGTGCTGTACATCGTCGCCGCCGCCATCAAGGAAACCGGCGGCGTGCAATGGATCGTGCAGAACATTCTGGGCAAGCCCGGCGGCATCTGGCAGGCCCAGCTAAGACTGATGCTGCCCGTCACCCTGTTCAGCGCCTTCCTCAACAACACGCCGGTGGTGGCAATGCTGGTGCCGGCGGTGTCGGAATGGTCGCGGCGTCACAGTCTGCCGGCCTCGAAGTTGTTCATTCCGTTGAGCTATGCCGCGATTCTCGGCGGCACCTGCACCTTGATCGGCACCAGCACCAACCTGGTGGTCAACGGCATGTTGATCGAGGCCACCGGCAGCGGCTTCAGCCTGTTCGGCTTTGCGGCCATCGGCGTGCCGGTCGCCCTTGTCGGCATGCTGACCATCGTGATCGCCACACGTTACTTTTTACCTGACCGTAAGCCGCTCACCGAGCAGGTCGAAAACCTGCGCGAGTACGTGGTCGAGATGCTGGTCGATGCCACCGGTCCACTGCCCGGCAAAACCATCGAGCAGGCCGGGCTGCGCCATCTGCCCGGCTGCTATCTCATCGAAATTGCCCGCGGCGAAGAGCTGCTGTCCGGCGTCGGCCCGACGCAGAAACTGGCCGCAGAGGATCGGTTGATGTTCGTCGGCTCGGTGGATTCGGTGGTTGACCTGCAGAAGATTCGCGGCCTGATTCCGGCCACCAACCAGGTGTTCAAGCTTTCGGGGCACCGATCGCAGCGACAACTGGTGGAGGCGGTCATTTCAGAGGTGTCACCGCTGAACGGCATCACCCTCAAAGAGGGTGGCTTTCGCACGCGCTACAACGCTGTGGTGCTGGCCGTGTCGCGCCTTGGCGAGCGCGTACCCGGCAAACTCGGCGCCATTCGTCTGCGGCCGGGTGACACGCTGCTGATCGAGGCCGGCGACGGCTTCCTGACCGCTCAACAACATTCGCGCGACTTCTATCTGGTACGCGCCATCGATAACGCTGCCCTGCCCCGGCACGACAAGGCCCCGCTGGCGCTCGGGATCATGGGCGCGATGATTGCGGTGGCCGGCTTTGGCCTGTTGCCCATGCTGCACGCCGCGCTGGCAGCCGCTGCCGCACTGATCGCGACGGGCTGCCTGCGCCTGCACGCCGCACGTTCCAGTGTCGACATGGGGGTGATCGTTGTCATCGCCGCCGCCTTTGGTCTCAGTGCCGCGCTCGACAAGACCGGCATTGCGTCATTGCTCGCCGACAGCCTGCTCACGATCGCCGGTGATGGCCGCATCGCGGTGCTCATCGCCCTGTTCACCGCCACCGCGCTGCTCAGCAGCCTGATGACCAACAACGCTGCAGCCGCGCTGGTGTTCCCCACGGCCATGAGCATGGCCACACAAACCGGCATCGAGCCCATGTCGGCTGCGCTGGCCGTGATCTTTGGCGCGTCAGCCTGTTACATCACCCCCATCGGTTACCAAACCAACCTGATGGTGATGGGTCCGGGCGGCTATCGCTTTGGCGACTTTGTCGGGATCGGTACCGTGCTGACAGTCATCACTGCCGTCGTTTTCGGTGTTCTGATCTGAACAATCTTCCGAGTACCGATTCAAAATCGCGGTGGTGGAATAACCCGCCAGATACGGCAAGACCACCACCTCGCCGCCCCGCGCCTTGACAGCGCTCGCGCCGGCAATTTGATCCGGCGCGTAGTCGCCACCCTTGACCAGCACATCGGGCGCGAGCTGCTCGATCAACGCGGCGGGCGTGTCTTCCGAAAATGCCAGCACATGGTCGACGAAGCGAAGCGCGGCCAGCGCCGCCATGCGGTCGTCGAGTCGGTTGACCGGCCGCGTCGCGCCCTTGAGCCGCCGCACGCTGGCGTCGTCGTTGACCGCCACCACCAGCCGGTCACCCAGCGCCCGCGCCGCTTGCAGATACTGCAGATGCCCGCGGTGCAGCAGGTCGAAGCAGCCGTTGGTCATGACGATGCGTTCGCCACGATCTCTGGCGTGCAACAGTGTCTCGGTCAGCGTCAGGGCTTCGGGCGCCATCACCGATGCCTCGGGCACCGCGAGTGCCGTCCGCAACTCAGAAGCAGTGACGATGGCGGCGCCGAGCTTGCCGACCGCAATGCCGGCGGCGAGGTTGGACAGCCGGCAGGCCTCCTCCAGGTCAGTGCCCGCCGCCAGCGCGGCCGCCAGCGTGGCAATCACGGTGTCGCCCGCGCCGGTCACGTCGAACACCTCGCGGGCCATCGCCGGTAAATGCAGCAGGGGTCGCGCGGTGCGGATCAACGTCATCCCTTGAGCGCCGCGGGTGACCAGCAGGGCATCGAGTTGCAGGTCGGCCCGCAGCGCTTCCCCCCGTGTCTGTAGCGCCAGGTCATCGGCGCAGTCGCCGACCATGGCGGTGAACTCGCGCCAGTTGGGGGTGAGCATTGTCGCGCCCCGATAACGGCGCCAGTCGACGCTCTTGGGGTCGATCAGCACGGGCTTGTGCGCCGCCCTTGCTGCCGCAATCAGACCCGCGACACCCGACAGCGCACCTTTGCCATAGTCCGACAGGACCACGATGTTGGCCGCCGGCAGCACCGCCGCGAAGCGGCTGGAAAGCGCCGCAGCGCTGACCTCATCGGCGACGGCCTCGCCGTCAAAGTCGATACGCAGCAACTGCTGGTTCTGCGAGATCACCCGCAGCTTCTCCGTGGTTTTGGTGGTCTGGCTCTGGATCAACAGCGCATCGACCCCGCCCATTTGTAGCCGCTGGCTCAGCACGCTGGCCGCAGTATCGTTGCCGACGACGCCGATCACTGTGCAATGGCCGCCCAGTGCGGCCACATCCACCGCCACGTTGGCCGCGCCACCCGGGCGTTCGGTCTGGCTGCGAACCTGCACGATTGGCACCGGCGCTTCAGGCGAAATGCGCTGGGCCAGGCCTTGCCAATAGCGGTCCAGCATCACGTCGCCGCAGACCAGTACGCGGGCACGGGAAAACTCGGGGAGAGGCATCTTCGTATACTGCAGCGGTCGAATGGTTCTATTTCATCACGATTATTCCGTGGCCTCCGCTCCCCTCACGCCGCCGCGCCGAATTCTGATGATCCGGCTGTCCGCCCTTGGCGACCTGGTCTTTGCGACGACGCTGTTGAACGGCCTGCGGCGCCAGTTTCCGAAGGCGCAGATCGACTGGCTGACGCAGACCGGATACGCCGAGCTGCTCGGCACCCAGACCGCCCTTGACCAGGTGCTGGACTGGGATCGCCACGCGTGGCTGCGCAGCTTGCGACAGGGTCGCTGGATCACATTGTGGCGCGACATGCGCGCGTTTCGCCGCGTGTTGCAAGCGCGCGATTACGACTGGGTCATCGATGGTCAGGGGTTGTTCAAGGCGCGCCTGCTGGCCTGGATGGCGGGCGGTCGCTGGCGGGTTGGACCGCGCTCCAAGGAGCCGGGACAGTGGTTGATGCACACCTTGCTGGCCGCGCCTGGCGACAACGACGCGCGCATCGCCGCCAGCCATCGCGTCGGCCTGCGCGAACTCACCGGCACTGACGGCGAGGCCCCGCGCCTGGATCGGCCTGCCGGTGTCATCACACCGCCCATGGCCGCCAATACGCTCGTCCTGGCGCCGTTCACCACCCGACCGCAAAAGCACTGGCCTGAAGCGCACTGGGTTCATCTGATCACGCGTCTGTCAGCACGCGGCTTCGAGCTGATGATGCTCGGCGGCCCGGCAGATCGCGATGCCGCGCAGCGCATCATCGGCGCCCTGCCCGCGTCGGTGCGGCTCGACAATCGGGTCGGCGACACCTCGCTGGTCGAGGCCACCCGGCTCATCGCCGACTGCCGCGCGGTGATCGGTGTCGACACCGGGCTGACCCACATGGGCATCGCCTTCGACCGTCCGACCGTGGCGATTTTTGGCTCGACCCTGCCTTACCGCAACGGTGCGCGCGCGCCGCTGGCGGTGGAATGGCTGGGGCTGGACTGCAGCCCGTGCAAACGCAGTCCGACCTGCGGCGGCGCGTTCACCTGCTTGCAGGCCTTGGGCCCAACCCGCATCGAGGCGGCTCTGCTGCAGATCCTCCGCTAGGGCCGCGAAGGCTTCCGCAGCTCGGGCGCGAAACGCGCGTCTGGCGCGGCGCCGCTGACCTGCAGGGTCCAGAGCGCGGCGTACTTGTGATACGCGTACTGGCTGAGCACCACAGCCAGCAGAAAGCCGCGGCCGCCGTCGAGCACCAGACCGCGCACCAAGTACTGCACAAAGAATTCCCAGACAAAGCGCAGCACTGGCGTGACCACCGTGGTGCGTTTGCCGCGCGCATATTTCTCTTGCGCCAACAGCCATGCGTAGTGGCTGTGCTTGTCGACCATGTGGCGATAGTTGCGATAGCTGTCGTGATCGAGCCGGCCGCTGAAATGACCGACCGGCCCCGGCGGAAAGCGCAGCGTTTCATGGACCTGCACCTGCGGAAATTCGGCGCCTTCTCGGCGAAACAAGCGTGCCTGGGGACTGGCATAGCGACCCCCGCGGCGCAGCCGTTTGCCGAAAATGATCGGCCCCCAGGGCATGCGGTACACCGCACAGGGGACCGACGCACTGGCCAGCTCGGCGGTGATCTGGTCGCGCAATGCCGGGGTGACGCGCTCGTCGGCATCCAGCGTGAAGACGTAGTCGCCGCGCGCTGCCTCAAGCGAACGCTGCCGCTGCGGGCCGTAGCCGGGCCAGTCGGTTTGCCAGACCCGGTCGGTGTAACGACGCACGATCTCGAGCGTGCCGTCGGTGGAGCCGGCGTCGAAGACGATGATCTCGTCGGCCCAGTCCTGCACCGACGCCAGCGCCGGCTCGATGCGGTCAGCCTCGTTCTTGCAGATCATGCACACCGACAAGGTGTGGCGACGCGGGGCGCGCGGCATCAGCGGCGGTGGATCAGACGACACCTGAGACTCCTGAAGGGCATAAGCCATGCTAAGCGTTGAGGTGTCGAACTGGCACGGACGCGCCCTCGCCCGCTCACCAGAACGTGACGAGCAACACGCCCACCAATGCGACCAGCCCCCATGCCAAAACCTTGAGCGTCGCCGACTGCGGCGGCGTGATGTCGTCCGCCAACGCCAGATCTGCCGCGCTTCTGAGACGTTGCAACACCACCGCCACCCCCGCCGTGAACAGGCACAGCGCGCCGGCGATGATGGTGAAGTGAATGCCATGCCAGTCCAGTTGCGCCGCGACAAACAAGGCGGCGCTGAGGCCGTGACCGATGACCACTGCGCGTAGGGCCGCCGCACTGCCCAAGCCTGGCCAGAATCGACCCAGCAGAAACACCGCGACCAGCGGCGGCGTCACGTAGGCGAAGCCCTGCTGCAGGTAGTTGAACAAGCCAGGGAACCGGTCGATCAGCGGCGCCCAGAGGGCCGCGAACACCATCAATCCAAGCGTGATCCATCGCCCCAGCCGCGCTTGCGCCTCGGCCGACATGCCAGGGCGGCGCGGACGAACGAAGTCGACGGTGATCAGGGTCGACGCCGAGTTGAGCGCCGAATCGACACTGGACATGATCGCCGCCATCAGCCCCGACAGAATCAAACCGGCCAGTCCCACCGGCGCCAACTCGCGAATCAGGGTCGGGAACACCTGGTCGCCACGCTCCAGATCGGTGAACAAACTGACCGCAAGCGCGCCCGGCAACACCATCAGGCCCAGCGGCAAAAGCTTCAGCCCCGCCGCCAGCAGCGCGCCCTTGGTTGCCTGCTCGACATTGCGCGCGCCGAGGATGCGCTGCGCTACATACTGGTTCATTGTCCAGTAGTAAAAGCCCAGCACCGGTACGCCGATCAGCAGGCCCAACCACGGCATGGCCGGGTCATCCAGCGGCCGGACGAGGGACAGGCGGTCGGCGCCCACCGTCTCGCGAATCACCGTCCATGAAAAATCAAATTGGGCGAGCACAATGCCGCAGAGGATGGCCGAGCCGGTCAGCAACACGACCGTTTGCAGCACATCGGTGTAGACCACCGCGCGCAGGCCGCCGGCAACCGTATACAGGCCTGCGAAAATGGCCATGGCGGCGCAGGTCCAGCCCAGTGTCAGCCCGGGCATGAAGGTCATCAGCACCACTGCGCCAGCGTACAGGCTGCCGGCGGTGTCGAGCACGATCGACAGCAGAATACTCACCGCCGACAGATAGCGCCGCAGACGGCCGTCGAAGCGCTGCTCCAGCCACTCCGGCACGGTGGTCACGCCAGCACGCAACAACCGCGGCATGATGAAGAACGCGCTGAACACCAGCACCAGCGCCGCCATCCATTCGTAGTTGGCGACCGAAATGCCGGTTTCCCACGCCGCACCCGGCAGCCCGATCAGCGTGGTCGACGAAATGTTGGACGCGAACAGCGACAACCCCACCACGCCCCAGCCCAGTGACCGACCGGCAAGAAACAGATCGTCGGCAGTGGGTGAGCGCCGCGTGACCCGCCAGCCGATCACGGCCACCACCAGCACATAAACCGCCATGACCGCGTAGTCGGCGCCTTGTAGCATTGCGCGTCCCGATTGAATTGGCCGATGACCCTACCCAGTCACGCCACGGCGATCAAACCCGGCCCCCAGTCATTCGAGTCCTTCGCCATCTCCCGATTCGATCATGGCACCGCTTCAAGCGTCCGCTTCTGGGCGTCGCTGGACACCGCGGCGGGCGGGCTCATTGCCACGCCCTGGGGCGAGGCGTCGTTCTATTCGACTTGCATGCGCCGTTGCTCACATCACGCTGATCGCGGGTTGTGACGGGCCTGCATTGTGGGTTTCATCAAACTCACCGCCGGTTCTGATGGTCCTGCTGGCCGGGATTGCCCCCGGCGGGGCAGTTCCTTTTCTTGAAGCACCAAGAAAAGGAACCAAAAGAAGGTGCCCCACTGCCGGGCCCCGCTGTCGCGGGGTGCCCTGCGCTTCTCGCAGGTGCGGGGCCTCGCTTCAACTCGCTTCGCTCAAACAACCGCGAGTCTGTTCCCGCCCCTGCTGCGATGCTCGGCCCGGCCAGACGGGGGTTGAACAGCAAAAGCCGAAGCGTGAGGGTGCGCTGCTTTTGCTTTTGACGTTCTCCCCCTTTGTTTCGGCCGAGCATCGCAGCGACAGGCGATCAAGGCTTGCGCTTGTCTGAGCGAAGCGAGTTTGCGCAAGCCCGCCTGGCGCGAGAAGCGCAGGGGCCTTTGGGCTGCAAGCCCAAAGCCGAAACATGGGGTGGCTCTTTTGCTTACTTTTCTAGCAGTAGAAAAGTGAGTGCCCCGCCGGGGGCAGTCCCGGCCACTGAGCCATCAAAGCGGGCGGTGAGGGTCATGAAACCCAGCCCGCCAGCAGGCCCATCAAAACGAGCCGTGACGGTCATGAAACCCACCAATGCTGGCCATCAGAATCAGCAGGGCACCAAATATGACGCGCGACCGAGCATCGGCGTGTCGGACTGAACCGAGCCTGCCACTACAAAACAGAAATCACCCCAGCGTCACCACGCTGTTCAACAACAACCGCACCAGCATGGTCTGCCGCGTCACACCGGTCTTGCAGAAGATCGAGCGAAGATGCGTGCGCGCAGTATTCCGTCGCACGTCCATCTTGTCGGCCGCCTCGTCAAGCGTGAAACCCTCGGCCAGCAACAGCGCGAGCGCCGCCTCTTTGCGGGTCAGGCCGAACAGCCTGCGCACCAGTTCCTGTGACGGCTGGGGCACGTTGGATTCGGCATCACGCAGGAACATGACCGCTGCCGAACGTCGCTTGCTCTCGGTCCATTGCCCCATCGGCACGGCTCGAATCAGGATGCCCAGGGGCGCGCGACCCGACGGCCGGGTCACCGAGATGGCCTGGACCACCGAGGCGCCGTCGTTGCCGCGCGCATCGGTCAGGGCCAGCTTGATCAAGCGCAGCATCTCGCGGCTTTCCTGCGCGTTGCTGACGCAGAGCTTGTTATCGGTCAGCCACAGGCCATCACGCTCAGCGAGAATGCGGCGTGCCTCCTGGTTGGTTTCGAGAATCTCGCCGTCTTCGGCGAAGCTGACCATGCCGAGCAACATGCGATTGACCGTACCGGCAAACAGTTGCCGCTCGCCTTCCAGAAAATCCAGCCGGGTGTGCAACTGGATGGACCGCTTCAGGTGCGGCAGCACGAAACCGACGAGTGCTTTGTCGGCATCGCTAAAGCCGGCCTCGTTCTCGGCTCGCGTGACGCGAAAGCGACACTCGACACCGTCACGGGTGTAGATGTCGGCACCCAGCAAATGGCGAATGCCCAGCGGCCGCAGGTATTCGAGGTAGATCGGGCTGTCGAGCCACTGCTTGCCGATCAGCTCTTCGGCCGTGACCACCTGTCCCTCACCAAGACGCACGAACGGGTCGAGCGAGAAGAAGTGGTTCTCGTAAGACTCCAGCCCCTGCGTGGTCACCGGCCCCGTGTTGATCATGATGCCGGTGTTGTCCGACGACGGCGGCCGCAGCATCAGTGTGACGTGCGCTGCATTCAGATGGCCGCGCAGCAGTTGCATCGCGCTTTGCCATGGCGGTGATTCCAAGGCACCGTCATAGAGCGCGCCAACCACCTCATTAAGCGCCGCAAAATCAATCGGCAGCCCCGAGTCGATGCCGCCCGGCGCGACATCCATCACGCTGTGCGGAACAGGCTGACTGGCGAGACCTCGCGACGAAGGCACCATGTAACGCTTCTCCTCAGAGACCGCTGGAGTCGGTCGTGTGGGCTCTGATTAATGGCCCTTGAGAGCTGTCTTCGCGGCTTGCACGAGACAGCATTGATGCGACCGAGTATAGGCCAGAGATTCCGCCTTGCCGACGTAAAAACGGCCCTATCGAACGGCTTTTCACGAGTGTGCCCAAGGCCTCCACCTCGGCCTTCACCCGGACGGACGATTCTGCGTCGCAGACCTCGCCGGATGATCGCGCATCGCCTTTCGCGATTCCCCATTTTCGGAGCCTCCATGATCGACGACGCGCACATGAAAAAGGCCATGCAGGCCTACATCGACCATTTCAACCGGGCCGACCACGCCGCCATCGCCGGGCTGTATGCCGATGACGCCACCGTCGAGGACCCGGTTGGCAGTCCGGTCAAGACAGGCAAAGACGCCATTGCCGCGTTCTACAAAATGGCCGTGTCCACCGGCGCCAGGCTCAAGCTCGCCGCCCCCATTCGAGGCTCCCACGGCAACGCGGCGGCGATGGTATTCGAGGTGCAGCTGAACATGCCGGAAGGCGAGGCCGTGATTCGTGTAATCGACGTGATGACCTTCAACGACGCCGGCCAGTTCTCCTCGATGAAGGCGTACTGGAGCCGGAGCGACATGGTCGTGCTTTCGGGTCCAGGCGCGACAAAGTCATGACGCTGGAGGCGTTGGCCGATCAATGGGCATTGCAGCGGCTGGTGATCGACTACGCGGACGCCATCGACCATCGCGACTTCGACCGACTCGACCAGATCTTCACGGCCGATGCCTACATCGACTACCGCGCCATGGGCGGCATCGACGGCCGTTATCCCGAAATCAAGACCTGGCTGGTACAGGCGTTGGCTCACTTTCCGCAGTTCATGCACTTGGTCGGCAACCTGCGCTTTGACGTGAACGGCGACGTCGCCACCGGCCGCGTGAGTTGCTTCAACCCCATGGTGTTGCCCGAAACCTTGGCGGGCACCGAAGGCCACACGATGTTCCTGGGTCTCTGGTACGACGACGAATATCGGCGCACGCCCGAGGGTTGGCGCGTGACCCGCCGCGTCGAACGCAAGTGCTATGCATTCAATGTGCCCGACGCCATGCGCGCGGCGCTGGCGACGCCACAACCCGGCGTCTGATATCTGCCGGGTCGTCAGCAGGATTTGCGGCCTGACGCCAGGCTCAAGGCCTCGAACTCGCTCACGATCTCGACGATGGCTGAGGAGTGTGGTGGCACGCGGCGCAGCACGTAGTCGGCAATCTCATCGGCGTGCTTTTCGTAGCCGAACTTCTCGATGGCGTAGTGGTTCACCGACAGCGGGACCCTCGGGATGTAACGCGAAAATGGCGGGATGTTTTTCTGCACCGTCGCGTTGAGCGACGCCATGCTGTAGTGCCCGATGACGCTGTGCTGATGAATCGCACAGGCCGGCGCGATGTGTGCACCGCGCAGCAGGCGAACCAACCCGGCAATGGCGGTGACGCCGGCAACCGTCACGTCGTCCTGCACCTCAAGATCGTGGGCAATGTGCACGCCCTGCATCAGAAAGCAGCGATCACCGACGCTGGTGATCAGCCGGTGCACGGGCTTACTGATGGAGCTGTATTCCCGAATGATGTTGCCGCTGCCGATACGGATGCGCGCGCCAGAGCAGTCGTGATGACGCTGCCGGGTGTCCTGCCCCGGCCCGCCGATGGTGACGTGCGGCGCGATGATGTTGTAGTTGCCGATCTCCAGCGGTCCGATCAAGACGCTGTAAGGGCCGATGCGGTTGCCCCGGCCTAGGCGCACATCACCTTCGATGACGACTGTGGGGTGAATGTCGTTGTCGCGGTCGTCGACGACGCGCAGGTTGCCAGGGTTCGCCGCCCGCATCGGGGGTACAGCCGGGGCCGCCGCGATCCTGGTCGAGCTGTCCCTGACATCCAAAACCTTCGCGTCCTGCGGCATGGCCGGAGTTTAGGACGGGATAAATCTCACAAATGCCGGGTGCTGTGGTTGATTGCCGTAAGCGATTGAACGCGCTTCCGTAGGCGCTGCGCCTACGTGATCAAGCGTCGGCCGTGGCCGACGGCGTGCCCACCACCGCCTGCTTGCCGCGCATGCCCTTGGCCACGTAAACGCCATTGACGTTTTTCAGCAGTTCGGCGCGTTGCGCGCGCGGGTTGTAAAACTGCCGATACCACTCGCGCTGCTTGTTGAACGGACCATCGCCCTGCACAAACAAACCTTTGAGACAGGGTTTCTTGTGCTTCCAGACTTCGAAGTCCTGGGCAAAGGCGGCCAACGCCATCGCCTGATACTGGCGCGCGCCCTCGCGGTCGGCGTCGGTGGCCACGGCGGCTCCGGTCGGCGATTTCACCATCAGGTTGTGCCAGACATAGGCGCTGCCGTCATCCACTGGCGTGTGGGCAATGATGATGTACGACTCGTGCATGCCCAGCATCTTGGTGATCAGCAGGCTGGGGCCGGTATAAACCGCTTCGGTTTCCAGCATGGCGCCGCCTTCGGTCACCAGGGTGCGATGCCCGCCGCCCATGCGCTGGGTGACGACATGATCCTTAAACTCGTTCTCGAAGTATTTTGTCAGCGAGCCGTGCACCGGACCAAAGTGCGCAACGTCGGTGATGTTGTCCATGATCTCTTGCGTGTGGCAGTTAACGATACCCAGGTCGTCGTACTCGCCTATCGCCCAACTCGGATCATCGAATTCGGGAATGTTGGCCAGCTCGTAATCGGGCTCGCCGCCTTCGGGATCGTGCCAGACGAACACCGCACCCAGATGTTCTTGCACGGTCCAGGATTTCACCTTGGCCGCCGGCGGAATCGGGCCGGAGCCGTAGGGAATCTCGTTGCACTTGCCGTCCGGTCCGAAGCGCCAGGCGTGATAAGGGCAGCGAATGCAGTCGTCTTCCACCGCACCGTCTTGCGCCACGTAGGACGTGGTGTTGCGCGCCAGATGCGTGCCCATGTGCGGGCAATAGGCGTCCAGCAGCACCACGCGCCCGCTCTTGCCGCGATACAGGGCGAAGTCCTGGCCGAAGAAGCGCACGGCCAAGGGCGTGTTCCCCACCTTGCTCGACACCGCCACCATGAACCAGCCGCGTGGAAAGTCGAACGTGCCCAGCCCGTATTCCTTTGATGTCGCCATGAATGCTCCGCATCGCAGATCAATGTGGACGGCAGTATCGGAACCACGCCCGGGTTGGACATCGTCAGTTTGGGTGAATCACTGGGCCATTTCGGACACCAGCGAAATCGGATTGGTTTGCGAGGCCGGCAACGCGCTCTTTGATGGTTCGGTTGGCTGGGGCTGCCCCAACCGCCCCCGCGTGGCAGACCCCCTTAACGCGGAATAATCTTTTTGGGTGAGGTCAGCGGACGGCAGATCGGTGACAACGGTCACGTCAAAAACCGATCCGCTTGCTTACACGCCTGCCGGACCAAACCGCTTCAGGAGAATCTGAACATGCAAACCCAACGCGCCAAGACCGTTGATCTGGTCACTCCCGACATGCTGGTGCAGCGCGCCAAGGACATGGTGCCCAAGCTGAAAGCCCGTGTGGCCGAGGCCGAGGCCAGTCGCCAGATTCCAGCGCAAACCATTGCTGAGATGAAGGCCGCGGGCTTTTTCCGCATCCTTCAGCCCAAGGCCTACGGCGGATACGAGATGGACCCGGAAGTGTTCTACGACGTGTGCATGACCCTCGCGGAGGGCTGCATGTCCACCGCTTGGGTGTACGGCGTGGTGGGCGTGCACAACTGGCAGATGGCGCTGTTCGACCCCAAGGCGGCTGAAGACGTATGGGGCGACAACGATGGCTCGGTGCTGGTCGCCTCGACCTACATGCCCAAAGGCCAGGTCACACCGGTCGAGGGCGGCTTCAAATTCAGTGGCCGATGGGGCTTCTCTAGCGGCATCGCACACTGCGGCTGGGTGCTGCTGGGCGGGCTGATTTTCACCGAAGGTCAGCCCCCCGAATACCGCACCTTCCTGCTGCCGAAAAGCGACTTCGAAGTGGTCGACACCTGGCACACCATGGGTCTGAAGGGCACCGGCAGCAACGACATCGTGGTGAAGGACGCGTTCGTCCCCGAGTACCGCACCCACAAGGCCAGCGACGGCTTCATGGGCACCAACCCGGGGCGGCATACGTTCACCGCCGATCTGTACAAGCTGCCGTTCGGCCAGATCTTCGTGCGTGCCGTGTCGTCAGCGGCCATCGGTGGCCTGCAAGGCGGGCTGGATACCTTCCGCGACTTCGCCAGCGTGCGCGTCGGCGACATGGGCAACAAGACTTCCGAGCAGGGCCCGGCACAGATTGCCGCGGCCGAAGCGGCTGTGGCCATCGATGAAATGAAGCTGGTGCTGCGCCGCAACTTCGAAGTGCTGATGGGCAAGATCCGCAAGCAGCAGCCGCTGGACGACGTTCAGCAGCGCCTGCACTTTCGCTACCAAGCCTCACAGGTGGTGGAGCGCAGCGCGCAGCACATCTACAAGCTGTTCTCGGCCTGCGGCGGACGCGGCATCTTCACCGACTTCCCGCTGCATCGGTACATGACCGACATTTTTGCCGCACGCGGCCATTACGCCAACAACCCTGACCAGTTCGGCCGCAACTACGGTGCGGTGATGTTGGGGCGTGAAAATACCGACTACTTCATTTGACGAAGCGGCTGATCATCCCCTCTCCCGCCTGCGGGAGAGGGTGGTCCAAAGGACCGGGAGAGGGCGCGCCGCAGGCGCGGGGACGCTCGTCTTGGTGAGTCGGTCGCTGCCGATGCAGCCCTTTACTCCGTCCCGCTCCCGCTGAAAGAACGTGTCGCACAGGTGCCCATCCATATGATTACCCACAACACCCCTCACTGGGACGAGACCTACGACGTCATCGTCGTGGGCTCCGGCGCCGGCGGCATGACCGCAGCGCTGTGCGCCAAAGATGAAGGCCTCTCGTCCGTGGTGATCGAGCAGGCGGCGGTCTACGGCGGCACCAGCGCCGTGTCGGGCGGCGGCATCTGGATTCCCTGCAACGACGGCATGCCGGCCACTGGTATTTCAGACAGCCCCGAAGAAGCGCTCGCTTACCTGAAGCACCTCACCGGCGGTGACGTGCCATTGCCGCGCCTTGAGGCCTATGTCTCGCAAGCCCCGAAGATGGTGCGGCACCTGAAAAACGCCTTCGGCGTCGAGTTCCGCCCGGTCGCGAAGTACCCGGACTACTTCCCCAATGAGGACGGCGGCAAGCCCGGCGCGCGCACCATGGAGCCGGTGCCGTTCGACGCCGCGCAGTTGGGCGACACCTTCAACACCCAGCGCGAGCCGTACAAAAGCACCCTGGTGCTGGGCCGCATCAGCATGGACCAGGTGCAGGCGCACGTACTGTTCTCGCGCGCCAAGGGCTGGATATGGCTCACGATGAAACTGATGTGGCGCTACTGGAGCGACCTGGGCTGGCGCCGCAAAACCTGGCGCGACCGGCGTCAGGTGCTGGGTCAGGCGCTGGTGGCGTCATTGCGTGGCGCGATGCTGCGCAAGCAGATGCCGCTGATGCTAGAAACCTCACTCGATGGGCTGGTGGAAGAAGGCGGCCGCGTGGTCGGCGTCAACGTGCGCCGTGGCGGCAAGCTGGTGAAGCTGCGCGCCCATCACGGCGTGATCATCGCCAGCGGCGGCTTCGAAGCCAACCAGCAGATGCGCGAGCAATATCTGCCGCAACCCACCAAAAAAACCTGGAGCGCGGCACCGGGCATCAACAATGGTGACGGCATTCGTGCCGGCCAAGCGCTCGGCGCCGGGGTCGGCTTCATGAACATGGTGTGGGGCACGCCCACGGTGGAATTGCCGGGCGCATCGGTGGCCGCCGCCATGTTTGTTGAACGGTCCCTGCCCGGCTGCGTCATGGTCAATGGCCTCGGCAAACGCTTCGTCAACGAGGCCGCGCCCTATACCGAGGTGGTGCACGCCATCAATGAGAACCAGGCCCGAACCGGCCAAGCCGTGCCGTGCTGGTTCATCTTTGACGGGCGTTTTCGCCAAAGCTACCCGGCCGGACCAATGCTGCCGGCCGGCATCCAGCCGGACAAGAAACTGCCGAAGGCCTGGTGGGGCAAAGCCCTGTTCAAAGCCGACACTGTGGACGGTCTTGCAAGCCAAATCGGCGTGGATGCCAAGGCGCTGGCACAGACCATTGCCAACATGAACCGCTACGCCGTCGACGGCAAAGACCCGGAATTCGGCAAAGGCGATGACGTGTTTCAGCGTTACTACGCCGACCCGCGCATCACGCCGAACCCCTGTCTGGCACCCATCGTCAAGGCGCCGTTCTACGCGCTGGCCGTCACGCCCGGCGAGATCGGCACCAAGGGCGGCCTGCTGACCAACGAGCACGCCCGCGTCCTGCGTGAAGACGGTAGCGAGATCGAAGGTCTGTACGCCATCGGCAACTGCTCGGCTGCGGTCATGGGCCGCACCTACGCAGGCCCCGGTGCAACCCTTGGGCCAGCCATGACCTTCGGCTTTATTGCCGCGCGCGACATTGCTGCACAAGCAAAGAAGCAGCCCATCGCAGAGGCCGCCTAAGAACACAACTGTAGGTCGGGTTTCAACCCGACACGCAGCCTTGAAGTCGGACTGGAGTCCGACCTACGAACAACCAGCGGTGGCCGGGAATCCACACACGCCGCCCATCAGGAGAGCAGCGATGAGCAGACTGACCGGCAAGGTCGCGTTCGTGACCGGCGCAGGGCAAGGCGTCGGGCGCGGCATCGCGCTGGCACTGGCCAGCGAAGGCGCAGCGGTGGCCGTTGTGGGCCGCACGCTCACCAAACTTCAGCAGGTCGTCACCGAGATCGAGCAACGCGGCGCCAAAGCGATTGCGGTGGAATGCGACATCAAGAACGCGGCCACCCTGGCCGCCGCGGTGCAGACCACCGTGGACCAGCTCGGCGGCCTGAACATCCTCGTCAACAATGCCCAGGAAGTGCCGCTGGGCACTCTGGCGCAGGTTACCGAAGAAGCCTTTTCGGCAGGCTGGGAATCCGGGCCCATGGCCACCTTTCGCCTGATGAAGCTGGCACATCCTCACCTGAAAGGTGACGGCGTCATCATCAATCTCGGTTCGCCGGCCGCCATGCGCTGGGACGCCAGCGGTTACGGCGCCTACGGGGCAGTGAAAGAAGCCATTCGCCAGCTCACCCGGGCCGCCGCCTGCGAGTGGGCCAAGGATGGCATCCGCAGCAACTGCATCCTGCCGCTGGCGCAGTCGCCGGCCATGGACTGGTGGACGCGCGAGCGCCCGGCCGAGGCCGCCGCCTTTGTCCCCACCGTGCCCATGCAACGCGTGGGTGATTGCGAGGCCGACGTGGGGCGCTTCGTCGCCACCCTGTGCTCGTCCGGCTGCGGCTACATCAATGGTCAGTCCATCGCGGTGGATGGTGGTCAGGCGTATCTGGGATGAGCACCGTTCGCACGGAACGCCTCAACGGTGGCGTCATCGAACTGGTTCTGGGCCCGGTCGGCGGCGCGCCGGTGATCAACGATGCCTCGGCACGCGCGCTGCGGGAAACCGTGCGAGCTCTGGCGGATGAGGCCGACCTTCGCGTCGTTCTGATGCGCTCCGAGGGCAAATTGTTCTGTGCCGGCGGCGACATCCACGCCATGCACGCCGCGGGTGAGGACAAGGGCGCCCTGCTGCGCAGCATCCTCGACACCATTCATGAAACCGTTCGCCTGCTGCGCGCCCTGCCCCAGCCGGTCATCACCCTGGTGGAAGGCGCGGCGGCCGGTGCCGGGTATTCACTGGCACTCACGGGGGATGTGGTGATGGCCTCCGAGCGCGCCAAGTTCGTGCCCGCCTACCCAGCGCTGGCCACCACCTCGGACGGCGGCCTGAGTCACTTTTTGTTGCAGCGCATCGGCGCGATGAAGGCCATGGACGTGATCCTCGCGCACGCGCCGCTGACGGCCACCGAGGCCCAGCAACTTGGACTGGTGCTTGCCGTGCATCCTGCCGAGTCCGCCTTGGCGGAAGCCCGCGCTTACGCCGATCGTTTGGCACAGCATCCACTGCAGGCGCTGTCGGGCTTCAAGTCGCTGCTCAACAGTGGCGATGCCTCGGCGCTGTCGGCCCAGCTCGACCGCGAGCGCGCGCTGTTTCTGGCCAATGCCGATACCGCGCTGTTCACCGAGCGCCTGAACGCATTCGTCCAGCGCGGTTGACGGACGAACCCCATGCACGCCAACGCGCCGTGGTCTCCCCTGACGCTGGGCGCGTTGACCCTGCGCAACCGCTTCATCAAATCCGCCACTAACGAGGGCATGGCCAAGGGCGGCGTGCCGTCGAAGGCGCTGGTGGAACATCACCGGCAGATGGCAGCGGGCGGCGCGGCGATGACCACGGTGGCGTACTGCGCCATCGAGCCTGACGGCCGCACCTTTGAGGATCAGGTAACGCTCGATGCCCACAGCCTGCCGCATCTGCGCGTGCTCACCGATGCGGTGCATCGTGAAGGCGCGGCCGCCAGCGCGCAGATCACCCACGGCGGCGCCTTCACTTTTCTGCCCCGTCTCGCAAACTCGAAATACCCGCTCAGCGCCTCGGGCGGTTTCAACAGCGTGGGCGTGATCAGCGGTCGCCTGTTCAAGACCGCCATGACCCGCGCGCAGATGGACCACATCGCCGAGACCTTCGTGCGCGGCGCCGTGCACGCGCGGGAGGCCGGCTTCGATGCGGTCGAAATTCACATGGGCCACGGCTATCTGCTGAGCCAATATCTCTCACCGGCCTACAACCACCGCACCGACGACTACGGCGGCGATGCGGTGCGCCGGGCGCGCTTTCCGGTGGAAGTGCTGACCCGGGTGCTCGATGCGGTGGGCAGTGACATGGCGGTGGTCTGCAAGATCTGCGTCACCGAGGGTCACAAGAAAGGCGCGTCGATTGAGGACGTGATGGTGACCGCGCGCGCTTTGGAAGCCGCGGGCGCACACCTGTTGGTGCTCTCCGGTGGCATGAACGTGGAAGCGCCGTGGGCCATTTTCGGCAGCAACATGCCGGCCAGCGCGGTGGAGGTGATTCAGCATCCGGTGATGAAGTTCGCCACCCGACTGATGCGGCTGGTCGAGCCCAAAGTCACCTTCCGTGAGCTGTATTTTCGCGAGCATTCACAGCAGGTGCGCGGCGCCGTGACCATGCCGCTGGCCTACCTCGGTGGCGCCAAGTCATTGGCCGGCGTCGAGCAGGTCATGGGCGACGGCTTTGACGCGGTGGTGATGGGACGCGCGCTGATCCACGAGCCGCAACTGGTCAACCAGTTTCGCGACGGCACCACCACCGTGTCGGGCTGTACCGCGTGCAATCAATGCGTGACCAGCATGTACACGGCGGCAGGCACGCATTGCGTACTGCGCGGCGCGGCAGACCCGGCGCCGAATCAGAGGCCTGCAGCGGCATGAGCACGGTGGCGTGGTGCGCTGAACACCTGCCGCGACTCGACGGCAAGACCGCACTGGTCACCGGCGCCGCCAGCGGCCTGGGGTTTGAAACCGCGCTGGGGCTGGCCAGCCTCGGGGCCGAGGTTTGGCTCTGTGATCGCAACGTGCAGGGCGGCGAACAGGGCGGCGAACAGGCCATGCGGCGCATCCACAGCGCCTGCCCGAACGCCCAACTCACATCTGTCGAACTGGACCTCGGCGACCTGACGGCCGTGGGTCGATTCACGCGGCGGGGCGCGCCCGCGCAGCTCGACATTCTGGTCAACAACGCCGGGTTGTTGCCGCCCCTGCAACGTGCCACCACGGCCGACGGCTTCGAGCTCAAATTCGGCATCAACGTGCTCGGCCATTTCGCGCTGACCAACGGACTGATGCGCGCCTTGAAGGCCAGCGATGCCCCGCGCGTGGTGTGGGTGTCGAGCCTCGTACACCGCCGCGCGCAGATCGACTTTGACGACCTGAATGCCGTACGTCATTACGACCCGCAAGGCGCCTACAACCAGGCCAAGCTGGCCTGCCTGATGCTGGCCATGGAACTGCACCACCGCAGCCGCGACACGGTGCCGCACCTGAGAGCCGTCGCGGCGCACCCCGGTGTGGCCAAAACGGCCATCGGCAGCAGTCGCGACGGCCAGGCCCGGCGCGGCCTGCGCGACCACCTCACCGACGCCGCGTTCTGGCTGGCCATGAACGTCTTCAGCCAGCCGCAGGACGTGGGCGCCCGCTGCATTCTTCAGGCGGCGGCAGGCGACGATGTCGAAGGCGGCGATTTCTGGGGGCCGGACGGTTTCGCTGAAATGCGCGGCCAGCCGACGCGCGTGGCGCTGTCAAAAATGGCGAAAAGCATCAATCAACGGCAACGGCTGTGGACCGCCTGTGAAGCCTTCATCGACTAATCGTAGCAACCATGTTTCGTCAAGCTCTTTTCTCGACGAGTTTAGGGTTCCATGCGGAGGTGTCGCGGAGCATGGCGTTGAGGATGGTGAGGAGTTTTCGTGCGACGGCGACGAGGGCGACTTTGTGCGGTTTACCGGCGGCTTTGAGACGCTCGAAGAAGGCTTTGAGCGGGACATTGAAGCGACTGGCCGACAGCGCCGCCATGTACAGCGTGTTGCGCACCTTGACGCGCCCGCCCCAGATCGCGCGCTTGCCGCGGAACGTGCCGGAGTCGCGGTTGAGCGGCGCCACCCCCACGAGTTTGGCGATGCCGTGACGATCCAGCTTCCCCAGTTCTGGCAGATCGATCAGCAGCCGTCGTAGGGTCTGTGGCCCGACGCCGGTGACGACTTCGAGCAAGGCCACTTTCTCGGCCCAGGCGGGCGAGCCGCGCAGGGTGTCGTCGAGGTCTTGGTCGAGGGTTTTGATCGCTTGGTCCAGAAAGGCCAGATGCCCGTCGATGGAGCGTTTCATCGCCGTGCTGGCGCGATGCCGACGATTCTTTTCGGCGGCGCTCATTTCAACCAACTGACTGCGCCGGGCGAGCTTATCGGCGAGTTCCAGGGCCGCTGCATCGGGCAAGTTGCGCGGCTGGGGCTGGAGGCGCAGACCGAACAGCGCCAGCACCTGGGCGTCGATCTGATCGGTCTTGGCCAGTTGCCCCGACGCGCGGGCGAAGTCTCGAACCTGACGCGGATTGATAACGGCTGCGGCGATCCCGGCGGCGACCAGGGCGCTCGCTACCTGGCGTTGCAGACCGCCGGTGGCTTCGATCACCACGATGTCCACGCCGACCTTTCGCAGATCGGCGACCAGCGACTGGATGCCGTCTGGCGTGTTGGCAACCTCGCCGCGACTCCGCTCTGGCAGTCGATGCCAATCCAGACGCTCGGCACAGACGTCGATTCCCAAGGCACTGCGATACACGCTGATACTTTCCATGACCCCTCCTTGAAAAAGTGCGGACTCCGAACCACGGTCCGAGCAACCATTCGGGTTTTAGAAAGAAAACCAGCCAGAGGCTCCAAAAGCTACGAAACGGTCTGCAAGACCCAGGGTGGGACGGGCTCTCCGGCTGTTACTACGACCGCTGAAAAACAATACACAAGGGTGGGTAGAGCGCAGCGAAACCCACCGAACAAACGCCACGACATTCGCACCGTCAAGCCAAGTCAACCCGAACCCATACCGTCCAAAAGCTCACCATTGCAACCGTAACAATGGTGGATTTCGCGTTGCTCTATCCACCCTACGATCTGGCTCCCTCTCCCGCAGGCGGGAGAGGGAATAAGCCGCGATCACTCCACCCCCGGCGCGCCCGGAAACCCCACGTAATAAAACCCCGTGGTCATGCCGCCATCCACAGTGATTTCGGCCCCGCACAGATACGACGACTCATCGCTGGCGAGGAACAGTGAGGTTTGCGCCACTTCATTGGGCTCACCGACGCGCTGCATCGGCACCATCTGGTAGCGCTGGTTCACCGCCGCCTTGTCTTCGGCGTAGGGGTTGCCCATGGCGGTGTCGACGCCGCCCGGATGCACCGAGTTCACGCGCACGCCCTTGTGGCCGTATTCCATGGCCGCGACCTTGGTGAGGCCGCGAATACCCCACTTGCTGCTGCAATAAGCGCCGAGGCCGTTGGCGGCCTTCATGCCGTCCACCGACGAAATGTTGACGATGCTGCCGCGCCCCCGCTCCAGCATGTGGGCGCCAATGCTGCGAACCCCCAGAAAGCTGCCGGTGAGGTTGACCGACAGCACGCGTTCAAAGTCAGATTTCTCGGTCTGTTGCAGCGTCTTGAACATCAGCACGCCGGCGTTGTTGACCAGCACATCCACCGCGCCGCCGAGGTCGATGCCCGCCTGCAGCACGCGCTGCCAACTGGCTTCGTCGGTGACATCGTGCTGAACAAAGCGTGCGTTGCCGCCGAGCGTTTTGGCGAGCGCTTCACCTTCGGCGGTGAGCACGTCGGCGATGATCACCCTCGCGCCTTCGGCGACGAACAGCTCGGCGGTGGCAGCGCCCATGCCGCGCGCGGCGCCGGTGATGATCGCGGTCTTGCCCTGTAGACGGTTCAATGTGCATCTCCTCAATTCATTCGCTGTGCTCCCTTCCCCCGCCTGGGGAAAAGGGCGGTACCGGAAGGGGCGGGTTGTTGAGTGAAGGTCCGCCGCGCCTAGGGCGCGCCCTCTCCCGGTCCTGCGGACCACCCTCTCCCGCCTGCGGGAGAGGGAACTACCCTCACTCCACCTGTGGGGCAATGGTGACGGCAATGCCTTTGAACTCAGCGGTGAGCGGAATCTGGCAGGCCAGTCGCGAGGTGGGTTTCAGTTCAACAAAATCAGCCAGTGCTTCCAGCATCATCGCTTCGTCTTCGCTCTTGGCCGGCAGGCGCGCCGCCCATTCGTCGGCGATGTACACGTGGCAGGTGCCGCACGAGCAAGCACCGCCACAGGTGCCGTCGACCCCTGCCTCGCCGTTGCGCAGCACTTCCATCAGTAATTCGCCGTCGGCAGCGTCAAGGCTGCACTGACGACCGTCACGCAGGGTGACGAGCACGTCGGCCATTAAGGGGCGCTCCAAAAAAAGAGTCGCGCCTGGTCCAGTGGAGGTTGGCGCCAGGCGCGACAGAGGTCGTTCAGTTGCCGCGATCAAACCTTGGCTTGGTCTTTCTCGGGGTAGAACTGCTTGAACCATTTGCGGAACTGAAGCACCGGGCCGTCACCGTCGCAAAGCAGCGGGTTGGGCCGGTATTTCTTGTTGTTCCAGACGATGAAATCGACGCTCTCGAAGCCGGCGCTTTCTTCGCCTTCGGCGGCACCAATCATGTGGTCGATGATCTTCTTCGAGACAATGAGTTCCTTCGTGCCTTCGTCGTAATCCACGTGGCGGAACGACATGTTCATCTGCGATTTTTCATGGCTGATGGGCGTCGTGTACGAGAACATCGTGGCGGTGACGCCTTCCTGCGTGAAACGCATGACATTGATGCCGGGGCCGAAGCCCTCGCCGACGATGTAGCCCTTGCCGATGTCGAGGAAGTTGCGATGACCGTCATAGCGCGCTTCCACTGGCGGAATCATCGGCGCGCCGTGCAAAAACTTCAGGTGCGCGACGTCAACACCGTTCTCGGCAATTTCCTGAATGCAGGTGTCAGCCGTCCATGAACCGCGCCGCGATCCGGCGTAACCGGTGGGGTCTTCCATCTCGGGCACATAGGGCAAATCCCATGCCGGTGGCTGCGCTTCAGGGTGATACCACGCCCACAACATGCCGTACTTTTCCTGCATCGGCAGGGTACGCAGAATGGCCTGTTTCTTGATGATGGGCGGCGTCACCTTGGCGTAGGGAATGTTCTTGCACCAGCCTTCGGTGTCGTATTCCCAATGGTGGAACGGGCAGCGCAGATGCTCACCGCAGACCTTGCCGCCGTGGCCCATGTGGGCGCCCAGGTGCGGGCAGTACGGATCGCTCATGCCCGGCTTGCCGGACTCGGTGCGGAACAGCACCCATTCCTGGCCAAACACGAACACGTTGCGCATCTCGCCGGCGTTCAACGACTCGGCGTAGTCGACAAAGAACCAGCCGGACGGAATCGGGAACGGGCAGCGTTCCAGGTCCTGCGCACCTAACAGCGCTTCGAGTTTCATTTCGCCCATCTTGGATCACTCCTCCTGACAAATTCGGTAGCGGTTGACGTCTTGCGAGCGCCACGCGGCACATGCCTTTTAACGATGGTGGCAAGACCGGGGCGCCGTCGCATACTCCATACAGGTGATACGTGAGTCTTGGGCCTTATTCGACAACAGCGGGGTGCGCCTGCGTCGGCCCGCCCAGCATCGGTCGGTGCGACGGCGGTTGGCGACCCTCGTCATCGATGCCGTACTCGGTGGCCAGTTCGGCCGAGATCAGCACCTGTCCCGATTTTTCTGCGCGTTTGGGATCGCGATACAGGGCCGAGATTAGGTGCCCCGTGAAATCCGGTGTTTCGGCCATGTCCCAGAACCCTGCGTACTTCTCGGGCTCGCTGTCCATCACCCGCTTGGTGCGGTCGGTGCGCAACATGCCCATCCACAGCGACACCGCCGCCACATTGTGGGCGCGCAGGTCCACCGCCATGTCCTTGGCAAATTTGTCCACGCCCACCTTTTGCGCGCCGTAGGCCGGGCCGTGCATGTAGCAACTGGCACCAAAGCTGGAGGTAAAGGCGATCAGCCCATTGCCCTGCTTCACCATCAGCGGCGCGGCGTACCAGCTCGCCACATAGGCCGAGCGCAATCCCACATCGAGAATATCGACCAGCTCGACAGGCTTCTCCCAGAAGCCGCCCTTGTTGATCAACTCGTCGTGTAGAAAGGTCGCGTTGTTGACGAGGATGTCCACCCGCCCCTGCTCGGCGGCCACGCGCTCGAACAGCGCTTTCACGTCGGCGTCGTTGGCATGGTCACAGGCCACCGCGATGCCGGTGCCGCCGGCTTGCGTCACCGCATCGGCGGTGGCGGCAATCGTCCCAGGCAGCGCCGCATCCCCTTCCTTCAGGCTGCGCCCGGTCACGTACACGGTCGCGCCCTCACGTCCCAGCGCGATGGCAATGCCCTTGCCCGCCCCGCGTGACGCGCCGGTGACTACGGCGACAACGTTCTTCAACGGCTGACTCATGCTCGCTCCTCACATCGCAGATCGGGCCACGGCCCGGAGTGTTGTGAGTCAAACAGTAGCCAGCCGCGACCCATGCGGCCTCATCAGTTTGTGTGAAGTGCTGGGTATGCAGTTCTTTGTTACGACACACTCATCGTCCGAGGATCGCGACATCATGTTGGGCATGAGTTCAGGCGCCCGACTGCTCATCGTGTGCCACTGCGAGCGCGCTAATGGCGAGGTCGTTCGCATCATCTCGGCCCGCAAGGCGATAAGGAACGAAGCACGTTATTACCCCGGTGATTCACATAAAGGCTGAGTACGATTTCTCAAAAATGAAGGCCCGCAAGAATCCTTACGCATCGAAGCTCAAGAAGCCGGTGACGATGAGGCTCTCGGAAGACGTGGTGGCCTATTTCAAAAACATGGCCGAAGAGACCGGGGTGCCTTACCAAAGCCTGATCAACCTGTACCTGCGTGATTGCCTGGCGCAGAACAGGCGCTTGCAGATCAAGTGGCCAAGTGCAGCTTGATGTTGGGCCCATCAGTTTGTGTAAAGCCGCAGGGCTCGCTGGACATGAGGGGCGGGAGCGGGGATGCTCCGCCATCAACGCGATTCGAACAACGACACATGTCGCCAATCTCAAGGAATGCTGAAGTCGGCGCAGCGGCGGCGTGCTGGCACCGGTTCGCGTTGGGGACGACAACGCCACGACAAGCATCCGAACTGCGGCTGTCCGAACCAAATCAGGGTCGCGTGATCATGTCGGGCATTCCAGACCGTTGCGATCACGTTGGGTGGGATCAACAGAAGATTTTTATTCCGTCTAATTGGTGTTAGGGATCATCTGCAAAACCCCTCCTCATGGGACAATTCACGTCTCGTCGATGACCTGTTGAGCGCCTGAATCTGATGAAGCAGTTGAGCCTTGCGTCTGGGTTTGAAGTGTCCTCTAAACGCACGCGCAAGCGGGTGTTTCTTGAAGAGATGGACCAGGTGGTGCCCTGGCGCGAGCTGGTAGCGCTGATTGAGCCCCACTACTGGGGTAAAGCCTCGACGGGTCGCCCACCGTTTCCCTGCGAGCTGATGCTGCGAATTCACTTCCTGCAACAGTGGTTCGGGCACTCCGATCCCGCCATGGAAGAATCCCTTCACGATGTGCCGCTGTATCGCGAGTTCATTGGTATTGATCCCGGAGCCGATCGTCTACCCGACGAGAGCACCATCCTGCGCTTCCGGCATTTGCTCGAACAGCACAAGCTGGCCCCCGCCATGCTGCAACTGATCAATGAACTGCTGCGCACACGGGGGCTGATGCTCAAAGCCGGTACCGCCATTGACGCCACCCTGATCCACGCCCCCAGTTCGACCAAGAACAGCAGCGGCGAGCGCGATCCGGAAATGCACCAAACGAAGAAAGGGAATCAGTGGTTCTTTGGTATGAAAGCCCACATCGGTGTGGATGCTGACTCCGGGCTGGTGCACGCCGTTGCGGGTACTGCTGCCAACGTCCATGACCTGACGCCGGTCGACGAGCTGCTGCATGGAGATGAAGAGCATGTGCACACCGACGCGGGCTACCAGGGCATCGACAAGCGCGAAGAACTCAAGCACCACACCGTTGAGTGGCAGGTCGCGATGCGCCCCGGCAAGCGCCGGGCATTGCCCGACACACCGATGGGCAAACTGATCAGCGAAATTGAAAAAACCAAGGCGCGCATTCGCGCCAAGGTCGAACATCCTTTCCGGGTGATCAAGCGCCAGTTTGGCTACACCAAGGTTCGCTACCGGGGATTGGCCAAGAACACTGCCCAATTGCAAACCCTGTTTGCCCTTTCCAACCTGTGGATGGTGAGGCGACGACTGATGGTTGCGGGATAGGTGCGCCTGATGAGCGCCAAAACCGAGGTTATGCAGCGATTCGAAGCCAAAACGGGCAATGCGAAGCCTCGAATCTCGATCCTCCGGTACGACTTTCGTCACCGCACGCTTGGCAGCCCGTCTCAGCATGGGTTTTTCAGATGATCCCTAGCGAATAATAGAGAACTGGAGTAAATATGAAGGAAAAGCTGAAGGTGCACGCATTTGGAGTTAAGTTGCATGACAAAAGCGGTAACTTTGAAGACCTTCTGAAGCAGATAAAGAGTGACCCCCTGCAGGCAAGGGTACGAAGTGTTGGGTACTCAGATATGCGCATTGAGGATGTCAGCCAGAAAGACGGCTTGTGGTTTTTCGATTTTGGGAAGTTTCGGCAACAGCATGGACCGGGAAAAGCTTCAAAAACTACACCTGTTAAAGGATTTTCTTTCAGCAAAGGAGAGGTGTTTTGCGAGGAAACCGCATGTCTATACCTGCCAAAATCTGGGCACCTCATTGTTCAGTACAATCATCATGGGGCGAGAGTCGGAAAGATTCAGGACTATCTGAACTCATATGACCCAAACAATTCATACACGTTTGAGCTTGTGCCAAAGTACGATGATACTGTTGAGCGAAAGTTTCGTAACCGTGCAGCCACAAAAAAAATCGTTTTTGAGATTGACCCTCGCTTTCTTTCTAGAAAAAGGGGCCAGGGTCGATTTAAATGACCGGCGGGTTTCGCTTTGCTCTACCCGCCCTACGGCCCCGCCGGCCTGTGCGCCGCCGCGAAATTGACCGACGTGAGTAAAAGCGACCCACGCCGCTGAACGACGCAAGTGCTTCGCTAGACTCGCCGCCTATGCAGGGCAACTTCCGCTGGATCATGGTGTGGGCAGGCGTTGCGGCTATCTCGGTGCTGGTGGCGGGCTTTGTGCTGCGCGACGCCTTGCCGCCGGCCCACAGCGCGGCGGCGGCGACCCAGCCGGGGCCCATCGACATCGGCTTTGCGCAGTCAATGACCCTGCATCACCAGCAGGCCATTGCCATGTCACAGTTGCTGTTGGACGACCGACCCAGCGGGCTGACGGCGTTGGCCAAACAGGTCGCTTACGGGCAGTTGATCGAGCTGGGTGAAATGCGCGGTTGGCTGCGCCTGTGGGACGCGCCGCTGATGCCGCTGAAGGTGGATATGAGCTGGATGTTGCAGGGCGCCACACCGCCCAGCGCCGACCTGCTCGCTTATCTGCTGGCCTGCAGCCAGTCGCCCACCGGCATGTCGGGCCTGGCGACGAATGAAGAGCTGAATGCCTTGCGTGCGCTGGACGGCCCGGCACGCGACAAACGCTATCTGGAAATGATGCTGGCCCATCACCTGGGCGGCTTGCCGATGGCGCGCTTTGCGGCAGAAGAAGCCCACCTGAAAGTGGTGCGGGATCTGGGCGTGCGCATCGTGCTGGAGCAGGAACGCGAGGTGCAGGTCATCCGCCAGGCGCTCGCCGCCATTGATGCGCTGGCGTTGCAGCCAAGTCACTGAAGCGGCGGGGCGGTCATGCTCGCGACGATAAATAGTCGCCCCTGAAAAATCCCCAACCATCTGACTATATTCGAGAAATGTCTGTTTTGTAGCTTCGTGAATCGCCGATATTTGCGATAATTGCATTCAGAAACTGGCAAATTCTGAGGTGTTGGACATGCGTCATCGCAGTTCACCGGTCGATGGGCCTGAAGCCTGCTCTGAGGATCTTTTTCGATCACGCCTGGACCAGATGATCGAGATGCGCCACCCCCTGATCCAGTTGGCTGCGGTCATGCCCTGGGAGACCTTGGAGCGCGAACTCTCAAGTGTGCTGCCCCCCGCGCCCGCTGGCGCAGGGCGTCCCGCTCTGCCGTTGCGGATGATCATCGGCTTGCTGTATTTGAAGCACGCCTACAACCATTCTGATGAGCAGGTCTGTGCCCGCTGGTTGGAGAACCCCTATTGGCAGTTCTTCTGCGGAGAGGTGTTTTTCCAGACCCGCTTCCCCTGTGACCCCAGTTCACTGACGCGTTTCCGTCAGCGGTTGGGAGAAGCCGGCGTCGAAGAACTGCTGGCCCAGACCATCGAGGCTGCCAAGGGTTTGAAGGCGGTGCGTAGTGCCGATCTGGAACAGATCATCATCGACTCCACGGTGCAGGAGAAGAACGTCGCTTACCCCACCGACAGCCGCTTGCTGGAGATTGCCCGGCACAAGCTGGTGAAGGCCGCCAAGGCCGAGGGCATTGCCCTCAGGCAAAGCTATGCCCGTATCGGTCCTGCGCTCAGATTCAAAGCAGGCCGCTATGCCCACGCCAAGCAGTTCAAGCGTCTACGTCGCACCTTGAAGAGCCAACGCACCCTACTGGGACGGCTGATCCGGGAACTGCACCGCAAAGCCCATGCAGAGCAACTGCAACGGCTCGCCGCCGTGCTGGAGCGCGCCGAGCGGGTGCGCACCCAAAAGCCCAAAGACAAGAACAAGCTCTACGCCCTGCATGCTCCTGAGGTGGAATGCATTGGCAAAGGCAAAGCCCGTCAGCCCTACGAGTTCGGCGTCAAGGTCGGCATTGCCATCACCGCAAAGAAAGGCCTGGTCATCGGCGCGCGCAGCTTTCCGGGCAACCCCTATGACGGCGACACCCTCGAAGAGCACCTTGAACAGACCGCCATTCTGACCGGCGTGACGCCTAAAGCCGCCATCGTCGATCTCGGTTATCGCGGCAGGCAGCCTGACAACATCACCATTGTTCACCGAGGCAAGCGCAAGACCCTCAAACCCCCGCAGGTCAAACTGCTCAAGCGACGACAGGCGGTCGAACCGACCATCGGTCACCTGAAGGACGAGCACCGCATGCGGCGCTGTCACTTGAAAGGACAACTCGGCGATGCCCTCAATGCCGTATTGGCCGCCGCCGGCTACAACATCAGATGGTTGATGCGATGGATCGCCCTTTCTTGGGCCCAAATCCTGTGGGTACTGAAATCGATGTCAGCAGTTCAAGACCGACATCAAGCTCAATTCCCGATCACAAGCGCCGTCAGGTGATGGGCAGAGTGAATTCTTCAGGGACGACTAAATAGTGAGGGGTGGACGATGAATCCAATGATGCGATTCCTGTGCGGCGGCTCGCTGGCCGTGGCGCTCGCTGCCTGCGGCAGCAGCGACTCCATCAGCATGAACGTTGTCGACGACGGCCCCACCCCACGCGCCGCGTGCGGGCCGGGCTCCAACCCCGAAACCGGCATGCAGGGCCGGGTCAGCCGCGCCGACCATCAAAGCGGTCGTGCCGCCGAAGGCTTTACCTGCAACACCGAACTGGTGGGTACCTACTTCGACCGCAACCCCATCGGCACCGTTGGTGGCTTCAAGGTGGAGCGCTACACCGACCGCAGCGGCCGCGATTGCGCGTACTACGACACCACGCTGCTGTTCCCCAGCAACGTGCTTGACATCGAAGCCGGCGTGAACGTGCTGGACATGAGCGACCCCACCCAGCCGACCCTGGCCCGGCGACTGATCACCCCGGCGATGTTGACGCCGCACGAGTCGATGGTGGTGTCGCAACAGGCTGGCGTGTTGGCCGCCGTAACCGGCAACCCGGCCTTTCTGCCCGGCATTGTCGATGTGTATGACCTGGAGCCCGACTGCCGAAACCCGACGCTGCGATCCTCATCGCTGACCGGCGTGCTGGGTCACGAGAGCGGCATCTCGCCCGACGGCAAGACCTTCTTCTCGGCCTCGCCCGGCACACCAACCTTGACGGCCGTGGACATCTCCAATCCGCTGCTCTCGCGCCGCCTGTGGACCGGCAACTTCACCTCGCACGGTGTGCAGATCAGTGACGACGGCAATCGCGCGTATCTGGCCGCCGGCAACGATCAGGGCGTGCTGATTCTGGACGTGTCCGAAATCCAGTCGCGCCAACCTGACCCGCAGGTGCGGGAAGTGGGCCGCGTGTCGTGGGACAACAAAACCATCCCGCAGACCGCCATCCCCTTCACCCGCGACGGCCGCCCCTACCTGCTGGAAGTTGACGAGTTCTCGACCGATGGCGGCAGCGGCAGCCTGCTGCCCGCATTTCACGGCTCCACCGTGGGCGCCGGGCGCGTCATCGACATCAGCGACGAAACCGCGCCGGTGGTGATTTCCAACCTGCGGCTTGAAGTGCACCAGCCGGAGAATCGCGACCTGATCGGCGCCGACCCCGGCGCGCAACTGCCGGTACAAGGCTATGCTGGGCACTACTGCAACCTGCCGACCCGCGTTGACCCCGACATCGTGGCGTGCAGCATGATCGTGTCGGGCCTGCGCATCTTCGACATCCGCGACCCGCACAACCCGCGCGAAGTCGCCTACTTCAACGCCCCGGTGAAGCCGCGCCTCACGCCCGTACTGGAAGCCAGCAACTGGGCGATGTCCAGCCCGTCCTTCGTGCCCGAACGCAAGGAGATCTGGTACTCCGACGGCTACGGTGGCTTCTACGCGGTGCGGGTGACAAATGGGGTTTGGTGAGTTGGTGTGGCGGGTTGACGTGGCGGGTTTCGCTGCGCTCTACCCGCCCTACGATTGGTCTACGTAGGGTGGATCGAGCGCAGCGAAATCCACCAACTCCCCCCAGCACGTAGGGTGGATAGAGCAAAGCGAAATCCACCAAAAACGTCGCATCAGTCGCGGAGCTTGTATCCGCCAACCCCCAGTGGCAGGCTGAGACATGCCTCAGTACACGCGCGCAACGGTGCCCGGTGGGACATTTTTCTTCACCGTGGTCCTGCTGGACCGGCAGTCGCAGTGGCTCACAACACACATCGACGCGCTTCGTGACGCCTTTCGCAGCGTTCGCGCCCGCCACCCGTTCTCGGTGGACGCCATCGTGGTGTTGCCCGATCACTTTCACAGTGTTTGGACGCTGCCGCCCGGCGATGCCGACTTTTCCACCCGCATGCGCCAGATCAAATCTCCATTCAGCCGCTCCTTGCCGAACACCGAGCAGCGCTCAGCCTCACAAACGGCGCGAGCTGAGCGCGGCATCTGGCAGCGTCGCTATTGGGAACATGTGATCCGGGACGCAGACGACCTGCGCAACCATGTCGATTACATCCACTACAACCCGGTGAAGCACGGCCATGTGCGACAGGTCAGCGATTGGCCGTATTCGAGTTTTCACCGTTACGTGAAGATGGGTATCTATCCGCCGGAGTGGGGTGGAACCGTTGATGCAAAAGCGGCTGAGTGGGAGTAGCGACACTTGCCCGGCGGGTTTCGCTGCGCTCTACCCGCCCTACGAATCGCGTGGCGTAGGGTGGATAGAGCGCAGCGAAATCCACCAACTCCCGAAGCAAAAAGCTACCGCCCCCGCAACTCGAACTTCATGATCTTGCCCGAGGCATTGGTCGGCAGGCTGTCGACCACCGCGATCTGCCTCGGCACCTTGTAATTGGACATTTGCTCGCGGCACCAGCTGATGACGGCGGCAGGCTCGATGGTGCTGCCGGGGCGGGGAATGATGAAGGCTTTGCCCACCTCGCCCAGCCGCTCGTCGGGCACACCGATGATGGCAACCTGGGCGATGTCGGAGTGCGCGGCCATCATCCGTTCGATCTCGGCGGGATAGCAGTTGAAACCGCCGCTGATGTACATATCCTTGAGTCGATCGGTGATGCGCAGGTAGCCGCGCTCGTCGAGCACGCCGATGTCGCCGGTGTGCAGCCAGCCTTCGGCGTCGATGGTTTCGGCCGTGGCCTTTGGGTCGTCCAGATAGCCCTGCATCAGGTTGTAGCCGCGCACGACCACTTCGCCTTCATGACCGGCGGGCAGTGGCTGGTTATGTTCATCAAAGATGCATACCTCGGTGCCGGGCAGCGCCCTGCCGCAGGTGGTGGCAACGGTCACCGCATCATCTTCGGGGTAACAGAACGACACCATGCCGGAACATTCGGTAAGACCGTAGCCGGTGAGCAGCACCTTGAAGCCCAGCTCGGCGCGCATGCGTTCAACCAGAATCGGCGGCACGCTGGCGGCGCCGGTCATGGTGGCGCGCAGTGAGGAGAGATCCACCTGGGCCCGTTCGGGCGCGTCCAGCAAGCTGACAAAAATGGTCGGCGGGCCCGGCAACACGCTGACGCGGTCGGCCTCGACGCGGCGCATCACGGTTGCGGCATCAAACACCGCCTGCGGCAGAATCGCGCAGCCGTGCAGTAGCGCCGTGAGCCAGCCCGCCTTGTAGCCAAAAGCGTGGAAGAACGGGTTGATGACCAGATACCGGTCTTCCGGCACCAGCTGCATGCGCTTGCCCCACTCACGCGCCACCCGCAGGTTTTGCCCATGGGCGCTCATCACGCCCTTGGGTTGGCCGGTGGTGCCCGAGGTGAACATGATGTCCATCAGGTCGTCGGGCTGGATCGCCGCCGCACTGGCATGGACGGCGGCGGCATCGCCACCCTCGCCGCACGCCATGAACGCGGACCAGTCTTGATCTGGTCCTTCCGCCTCGCCCAGCACCACCACCTGTTCCAGGGTGTCGGGCAGATGACCCTTGAGCTGCGCGGACAAATATTGATTCAGGAATCGCCCGGCGCAGAACAGCAGCCGCGCTTTCGAGCGCTGCAGGATGAAGCCCACTTCCTGCCCGCGCATGCGGGTGTTCACCGGCACCAACACTGCGCCCAGCGTCTGCACGCCCAGCGCGGCAATCACCCACTCCGGTGTGTTCGGCGCCCACAGCGCCACGCGATCACCTCGCTGAATGCCGAGGGTCAATAACGCTTGTGCGGCCTGCAGGCGCAGGGCGTCCAGTTCGGTGTATGTCGTGGCCTGACCGGCCTCGCTGATCAGCGCCGGTCGCTGTGCAAATGTGGAAAAAACTGCATCAAGGGCGGCAGGAAAGGTTTGGGTCATGGGGCGAGCAAGGTAAAACGCAAGTGGCTCCTCTCTCCCGTCTAACGGGAGAGAGGCTGGGAGAGAGGGCGCCCGCGCAGCGGGCGTGGGGCGGATGCGCGACGTCTCGCTAGACATTGGAGGCTGCCTCCGTGTCTGCGACACGGCCCTCTCCCGCCCCGTTGGGGCACCCTCTCCCGCAAGCGGGAGAGGGGATCATGGGCGACCTTCAATCCGCCCACATCAGGTAACCGTTATCAATCCGCATCTCGGCACCGTTGATGAATTTCGACTCATCCGAGGCCAGGAACAGCACCAGATTGGCGATGTCGGTGGGTTCGCAGAAGCGCGCCATCAGCCGCTTGGCATCGTTACCGTCACGCACCGTCGATGGCTTGTTCGGATCGCGCGGCAGATTGAACACCATCGGCGTTTTGATGCCGTCAGGGTGGATGCTGTTGCAGCGGATCGGCAGATGTTGAAAGCGGCTGTGCGCGGCAATCGAGCGGGTCAGCCCCGCCACAGCGGCCTTGGAGGCACTGTAGGCGCAGAACGACGATACGCCGCCAATGCCGGCCATCGACGACATGTTGACGATTGATCCGCCACCCCGCGCCTTCATTGCCATGTAACCGTAATGGCAGCCAAGGAAATAGCCGGTGGAGTTGACCTTTTGCACCTGTTCCCAGAGTTCCAGCGTGGTCTCTTCGATGGTTGCCTGCTTGAGAATGGCGGCGTTATTGACCAGCACATCCACACCGCCAAAATGCTCGGTGGTTTTGGCAATGACGTTCTTCCAGCCGTCTTCAGACGCGATGTCGTGCTGTATGAACATCGCCTGGTCGCCGATCTGCTTGGCAAGCGCTTCGCCCGCGTCAACGCTGACATCGGTGATCACCACCCTGGCGCCCTCTCGTGCCATCAGCAGTGCGTCTTCCTTGCCCACGCCGCTGGCGCCGCCGGTGATGATGCAAACCTTGTCTTGTACGCGTCCCATGGTGACTCCTCGTTGATATTGGATATTCGATTCCCTCTCCCGCTTGCGGGAGAGGGTGCCCGCCGGAGCGTCGAAACCTCCGCGCCTTGCGGCGCGCCCTCTCCCCTACCCCCTCTCCCGCATGCGGGAGAGGGGAACTACTGCGTCGCTCGCTCCGGCCACCGCCGCCCCGGCGCGTCGTCCTGAAAACAGGCAATCGGCAATCGACAGCCCGCTGACATAGCCATTCGACGCCACGCCCACCGCCGAGCGGCCTGCGGCGTAGAGGCCGGGGATGGCAACGCCGTCGGCGTTGAGCACGGCGCCGCTCTGCTCGTTCACCTTCAGGCCGCCCAGCGTGATGGTCGGACACGGAAAGGTCTTACTGTTGGCCGAGATGTCGAGCGCATAGAACGGCGGCGTATCGAGGGGTGCACACATGTCAGGCGACTTGCCGAGTGCATCGGCCGCACGGCGACGCTGATCTGCGGTGTACGCCTCGATCGTTGCGAGCAGCGCCTCGGCGGGCAGTCCGAGTTTGTCGGCCAGCGCCTCGGGCGTTTTGCCGCGCGGCGCAAACAACATCTGAAAAAACGCCGGCACGCTCTGGAAAAACCACAGCTTGCCGAACAGCGCTTCCTTCATCGCCACCTTGCGCAGCGCACGGTCCAGCACCAGCCACGCCCGACCGCCGTGGCCTTCCACCATCGCCACGCCGAGGGTCGCGCCGTAGACCTGCTCATTGCAGAAACGCTGGCCCTCACGGTTGACCACCACGCCTTTCGGCCAGGCGGTCGGCGGGTTGATGAAGCGCCACGCCGAGCCCTTCTCCATGCGTGTGGGCACGCCGCCAACCGAAGTCCCCAGGCGGATGCCTGCACCGTCGCAGCCGGTCGCGCCCAGGCGCATGGCCTCTGAATATTTCGGGGCATGCTCGGCCACCATGGCGCGGTTGAAGATGAAACCCCCGGTGGCGAGCACCACGCCGCGGGTGGCGCGCACGTTAATGGGCTGGGCATTCGCCAGCTCCAGCGCCCGGGCCCGGCCGCGCAGTTTGTCGGCATAGGCCCCCGCAACGTTGTGCCATTTTTCGGCCTTGACCATCAGCGTGCGGTGTTGCCGCGCCGCCGTCGAGCCTTCGGGCAAGCGCCAGACTTCCACGCCCAGTACTGCACCGGTTGCGTCGGTGATCAGCCGTCGCACGCCCGCCTGCCGCCAGACGGCGGCACCGCGCGCCAGCACCTGCTCGGCGAGGATGCGGTACAGCTCGCGGCCGGAATCGATGCCCGGCGCCTTAACGCGATGTCCCCGTGGCGCCGGTTTGGAGACCGCGGCACGGACCGGAACACCCTCGTTGCCGGAGTAATACAGATACACGCCGTTGCGTGGATATGAAGTCTTGGGCGGATTCGGGTGCGAGGCAAAGGGAACACCCAAGCCTTCGAGCCAGGCAAAGAGTTCCAGCGAGCCGTCACAGAATTGTTTCAGGGTGACGGCACTGATGGCCGTCCCACACTCTTCGCGGAGGTAATTGAACATGGCCTCGGGCGTGTCGTCGTACCCGGCTTCTTTCTGCAGGCGCGTACCGCCGCCCAGGTACACCACACCGCCGCTCTTGATGGTCGCGCCACCGCCGTCAAAGCGTTCCAGCACCAGCACGTCAATGTTGTGCTCGCGTGCCGAAAGCGCTGCTGCCGCCCCGGCCGCGCCGAGGCCTACGACTACCATCTCGCGCGTCTCCTGCCAGCCGATGTCGCCGGCCGACGCCACCTGCAGCGGCGGCAGCACGTCCAGCGTGCCGTCGGCGGACGGAGCAGATGCAGAGGAGCGCGTCATGCGGGACCCAACTTGGAATGGTTCCCGAATTATTGGCATTGGCCCGGATGCATCTTCGTCTAATGGGGTGAGGGGTCGCAAAAGGCGAGTGCCAGTGGCACTCGCGCGACCCCGAACGCCCGGGCAAGGAGGTCCGGGCCGGGGGTCAATTCAGCATTGAGGTCGCGCCATGGATGGCAGCCATGATGTTGCTCAGTTCACCGCCAGTGGCACGCGCAGCGACCCCGAACGCCGGGGCAAAGAGGTCCGGGCCGGGGGTGAATCGAGCGATGAGGTCGCGCCATGGATGGCGATCGCCATGGGGTTCAGTTCACCGCCAGTGGCACGCGCCGCAACACCTAACGCGGCCACACACCCGCCCCTGTACGCATTCGTCCGTTGGGGTGAAGCGATTAGGGGAGGCCGTGCTGATAATCCGGACACACCAAAAAAGGCATCACAACATGACCGCCCCACAATCACTGGCCTACATCGTGGCCGAGAGCAGCGACCTCTCAAAGTGGCAGCACTACGGCGAGCAAATGCTCGGTATGCAGACGCACATCAGTGCCGACGGCCTGCACCTGAAAATGGACGCGCGCGATCATCGCATTGCCGTGATCACAGGTGATCAGGACCGCTATGTGGCGTCCGGATGGGAGATGGGCAGTGACGCCGATTTTGACGCCGCCGTGAACGCATTGAACGCTGCCGGCGTGGCCACCACCGAGGCCGACGGCAGCGCGCGCGGCTTCACCCGCATGGTGCGGTTCAGCGACCCGGCGGGCAACGCGCACGAGCTGGTCACCGGCTATGTCGGCAAGACCACGCCGTTCCAGTCGCCTATCGGTGTGGCGGGTTTCAAGACGGGCATCTACGGCATGGGACACACCGTGCTGCCTGCCCCGGCGGATTTCGATGCCACGCTGAAACTGTTCAAGGATGTGCTCGGCATGGGCCTGTCCGACGTGTTCAATTTTCAGCCCGGCCCGGACGCGCCGGTGATGCGCATCTACTTTCTGCACGGCGCCAGCGGCCGCCACCACAGCCTGGCACTGGCCGAAATGCCGCACCCCGCGGGCTGCGTGCACGTGATGGTCGAAGTCGATCACATCACCGATGTGGGCAAGGCCCATGACCGCCGGGAGAAGCTGGATATCAAGATGATGGCGACCCTGGGGGAGCACGAGAACGACCGCATGACCTCGTTCTACATGCTCACACCATCCAACTTTGCGCTCGAATATGGCTGGGGCGGTATCGAGGTCGATCCCGCCACCTGGCAGACCACGCACACCAAGCAGGTCTCGATCTGGGGTCATGATTTCTCGGTCGGGTTCCAGTAAGTGAAATTCGACAAGACCCAAAACGCGGCAGACGTCGTCGCCGAGCTACGCGACGGCATGACCATCGGCATCGGCGGCTGGGGCCCGCGCCGCAAGCCGATGGCGCTGGTGCGCGAAATCCTCAAATCCGACCTCAAGGATCTGACCGTCGTCGGCTACGGCGGCACCGACATGGGCATGCTCTGTGCGGCCGGCAAAGTGAAGAAGCTCATCTACGGCTTCGTCTCGCTGGACTTCATCCCGCTGGAGCCGTTTTTCCGCAAGGCGCGCGAGGCCGGTAGCCTCGAGGCGCTGGAACTCGACGAAGGCCAGTTGCACTGGGGCCTGCGTGCTGCGGCAATGCGTCTGCCGTTTCTGCCCACCCGCGTGGGCCTGGCCACCGACCAGATCGCCAAGATTGACCCCTGCCTGCGCACCGTGACCTCCCCCTACGCCGACGGTGAAGTGTTGCTGGCGATGCCCGCGCTGAAGTTGGACGTGGCGCTGCTGCACGTGCACCGCGCAGACCGCCTGGGCAACACCCGGCTGTACAGCCCCGACCCCTTCTTCGACGAATGGTTTGCCCGCGCCGCGGATCGCAGCTTCGTGAGTTGTGAAGATCTGGTGGACCAGATGGCCTCCGACGAGGCCGATGCCAAGTGCAACCCCTTCGAGCGCAACCTCGTCACCGGGGTGGTGCACACACCCGGCGGTGCGCACCCCACCTCGCACGTGCCCAGCTACGGCTGGGATGCCGCGCACCTGAAGCGCTATTGCGCGGCGGCTGAAACGGACGACGGCTGGCAACAGTACGCCGCCGAGTTTCTGCACGGTGACGAGGCCGCCTACCAGCAGGCCATTGGCGGCGTTGACGCCATCCTGAAGCTTCCCCGGCAGGTGTTTTGATGATGAGCATCGCTCGCCAGATGTCCCCTCTCCCACTCGTGGGAGAGGGTGCCCCGAAGGGGTGGGAGAGGGCGCGCCGCAGGCGCGTTGACCTTCGGCCGCGCATCCGGCCCCCTTCGGGAGCCGCCCTCTTCCCCATCCCCTCTCCCGCCTGCGGGAGAGGGGTGCTCATCCGCTGTGCCTTGCCATGACCACGAACTTCACCCTCGCCGAACTGCTGATCTGCGCCTGTGCCGATGTATGGGCGAAGGAAGGCGAAGTGTTGGCCACCGGTATCGGCATCATTCCGCGCATTGCCCAGGGCCTGGCCAAACTCACGCACAGCCCGCAGTTGATGATCACCGACGGCGAGGCCTATCTGGTCGAAACGCCCGTGGTGATTGGCGCCAAGAACCACGAAGGCCGCAGCTATGGCGGCTGGATGCCCTACTCACGCGTCTTCGACAACCTGTGGGGCGGACGCCGCCACGCGCTGGTCGGCCCGGTTCAGGTCGACCGCTGGGGTCAGGCCAACCTGTCGTGCATCGGCAACTTCGAAAAGCCCAAGCGGCAGATGCTGGGCTTGCGCGGCTTTCCCGGCAACAGCATCAATCACGCGAACTCCATGTTCGTGCCCAACCACGGACCGCGCGTTTTCGTGGAAGGTGAAGTCGACCTGGTCTGCTCGGTGGGCTACAAGCCGGAGCGCTGGCCGACCGGCATCAAGCAGGACTTTATGCGGATTCACCATATCGTCACTGACCTGTGCGTGATGGATTTCGGCGGCCCGGACCACGCCGTGCGCGTGATTCGTCTGCACCCCGGCATCTCCTTTGAACAGGTGCAGGCTGCCACCGGCTTTCCGCTGATTGCGGCACCGGAGATGCGCGAAACCGACCACCCGACCGACGAGCAGCTCGCCGTCATTCGCGCACTCGATCCGAAGGACGTGCGTAGCCGGCAGCTCAAGGACGATCCACCAGGAGTGCGCTCGTGAAGGCAGGGGCTTGGGCCTTTCTTCCCTCTCCCGCAGGCGGGAGAGGGTCGAACGTATACGTTCGACAGGGAGAGGGCTGGTACGCGCAGCGTGCCGGAGCAGGTTTCAAAGACACCCCCCTCTCCCTGGCCCTCTCCCCCCGCACGGGGGGAGAGGGGAAAGTAAGGGTGCCCCTCTCATCCCGGAAAGGTGGAGAGGGAATGTTCATGGGGAGCCAGTCATGAGCGATCTCACCGAACCCCAAAAGGTCGACATCACCTACGAAACCGACGAGCCGGTGCTCTACCGGGTGGAAGACGGTGCGGCATGGATCACCATGAACCGGCCGAAGTTCCACAACGTGCAGAACTCGCAGATGACCTATGCGCTGGACGCCGCCTTCCAGCGCGCCGTCAACGACGACACGGTCAAAGTCATCGTGCTGGCGGGCAGCGGCAAACACTTCTCGGCGGGGCACGACATCGGCACGCCGGGCCGCGACCTGCACAAGACCTTCGAGCGCAAGCATCTGCTGCCGGATCACACCAACAAGCCGGGCGCCGAACTGCTCTACACCCGCGAGCAGGAGGTCTACCTCAACATGTGCCGCCGCTGGCGCGACGTGCCCAAGCCCACCATCGCCATGGTGCAAGGCGCCTGCATCGCGGGCGGCCTGATGCTGGCCTGGGTGTGCGACCTGATCGTCGCCAGCGACGACGCCTTCTTTCAGGACCCGGTGCAGCGCATGGGCATTCCCGGCGTGGAGTACTTCGCCCACGCCTTCGAGCTGCCGCCGCGGGTCGCCAAGGAATTTCTGCTGCTGGGCGAGCGCATGAGCGCCGAGCGCGCCTACAACTTCGGCATGGTCAACCGCATCGTGCCGCGAGATGGGTTGCAGGCTGAAGTGCAATCCATGATTGACAACCTGAAGCAAAAGGGCCGTCTCGGTCTGTGGCTGACCAAGCAGGCGGTCAACCACGTCGAAGAGCTGCGCGGCAAGCGCACGGCCATGGACGCGGTGTTCCACATGCACCACTTCGCCCACGCGCAAAGTGACCTGATCATGGGCAATTCACTGGGCGGCCAGAACGCCAAGTCCATGGCGGCCGGCAACAAAAAGCAGGGCACGGCCGAATGAACGCCGATCAGGCGTCTACCGATTCCCTCTCCCGCCCTGCGGGAGAGGGGGGACCGCTTGCCGCGCAAGCGGTGGGAGAGGGCCGAGGCCCACAGGCCTCGGCGGCGCTGCACACCGTGCTCTGCGACCGGCTCGGCTGCCGCTACCCCATCGTGCAGACCGCGATGGGCTGGATTGCAGATGCCAAGCTGGTCACCGCCACCAGCAAGGCCGGCGGCTTCGGCTTTCTCGCGGGTGCGGTGATGAGCACCGACGAACTACGGCGGGAAATCGCCAGGATTCGCAACGACTGCGATGCCCTTTTCGGCGTCAACTTCCACATGTTTCAGCCCAATGCCCGCGAGGTGATTGAGGTCATTCTCGAAAACGCCGATCGCGTTCGCGCCGTGAGCTATGGCCGCGGGCCGGACGCCAAGAGCATTCAACGTTTCAAGGACGCTGGCGTGCTGTGCATGCCGACCGTGGGCGCGTTGAAGCACGCGCAGAAGGCCGTGGAGCTGGGCGCCGACATCATCACCGTGCAGGGCGGAGAAGGCGGCGGGCATACCGGCGCGGCGCCCACCTCGCTGTTGCTGCCGCAGGTGCTCGACGCCGTGAGCGTGCCAGTGGTCGCCGCTGGCGGCTTCCACAGCGGTCGCGGCCTCGCTGCTGCATTGGCTTACGGCGCCGTCGGCATCGCCATGGGCACACGCTTTCTGATGACCGCCGAATCACCCGTGCCGGCAGAAACCCTCAAGCGCTACGTTGCAGTAAAAGACCCCGGCCAGATCCGCGCCTCGACCGCGGTGGATGGCCTGCCACAGCGCATGATCGACAACCCCACCCTGATGCGCCTGGAGCGCGGTGGCCTGCTGCGGCGGCTGATCGTGGCGCTGACCAGCGCTTGGCAGCTGCGCGCGCAAAACGGCATGACCCTCGCCCACATGGCACGCACTTTTTTCGCGGCGCTGAAAGAAGGCGACAGCGCCATCACCACGATGATGGCCGCCAGCGCGCCGATGCTGATCCAACGCGCCATTGTTGAAGGCAAGCCGGATGAAGGCGTGTTGCCTTCGGGCCAGGTGGCAGCGGTCATCAACCGGTTGCCGCCGGTGGCGGAGGTGATTGGCGAGATCGTGCGGGAAGCCGAAGCCCGGCTCGCGGCGTTGGTCGAAAACCGCGTCCCCTCTCCCGCAGGCGGGAGAGGGTGGCCCGAAGGGTCGGGAGAGGGCGCGCCGAAGGCGCGTGCGGCCTCGGCGTCGCACGCCGGCACCCTTCGGGCGCCGCCCTCTCCCCCAGCCCCTCTCCCGACTGCGGGAGAGGGGATCACTGCTGCCGCTCTTCGCACGGCGACTGCACCGAAGGATCGTCCATGACCCACGGATTCCACACCCAGATCAGCAACGGCATCGCCGAAATCGTCCTCGACCGACCGCCCGTCAACGCCCTCAACGACGCCGGTTGGCACGCGCTCGCCGATGAAATCATCCGCGTTGGCAACGACCCCGAGGCCCGCGTCATCGTGCTGCGCGGTGAAGGCCGTGGCTTCTGCGCCGGCGTCGATATCAAAGAGCTGGACAAGGAGCCCGAACGCATCGTCTCGGTGAATCGCGGCAATTACCGCAGCTTTGAAGCTGTTCACCGTAATCCGCTGCCGGTGATCGTCGCCGTGCAAGGCTTCGTGCTGGGCGGCGGCATTGGGCTTGCGGGCGCCGCCGACATTGTCGTCGCCAGCGACTGCGCCACCTTTGGGGTGCCCGAGGTCGACCGTGGCGCCATGGGTGGCGGCGCCCACCTGCAGCGCCTGTTCCCGGTGCAGAAGGTGCGCATGATGTACTTCACCGGCGAGCCGATCACCGCCACCGAAGCCCATCGCCTCGGCGCGGTCGAGCGCGTGGTGAGCAAGTCCGAACTGCGCGATGCCGCGCTGGCCATCGCCGCGACCATCGCCAAGAAAAGCAGCGCCATGATCAAGCTGGCGAAGGAATCGCTCAACGGCATCGAGGACGGCAACCTTGAAGCCAAATACCGCTGGGAGCAGGGCTTCACCCTGCAGGCCTACAGCGAGAAGGACTCCGCGGAAACCCGCCGTGCCTTTGTCGAGAAGCGTGATGCCAATTTTTAAGTACGAATGGACCCTCGTTAGAACCGTCATTCCCGCGAAGGCGGGAATCCAGCACAGCGCGCTCATCGTGTTGCCGCTGAGTCCCCGACCAGGGAAAAGCTGGATCCCCGCCTTCGCGGGGATGACGTCTTCAGGCAGTGCTTTCACAGAGGAAATGATGCGGTGAGACTGGACTACACCACCAAACAGAACGCCTTCCGCACCGAAGTCCGCGAGTGGATGGCCAAGCACGTTCCGGCGCAGCCGCTGCCGAGCTTCGACACAGCCGAAGGCTTTGAGGCGCATCGCGCCTGGGAGCGCACGCTCAACAAGGCCCGCTTCAGCGCCGTCACCTGGCCGCGCCATCTCGGGGGTCGCGAGCTGGACCTCATCGAATGGCTGATTTTTGAAGAGGAGTACTGGGCTCACCAAGCGCCATTACGGGTCAACCAGAACGGCATCTTCCTGCTGGCCCCCACGCTGATGGAGTACGGCACCGAAGACCAGAAACAGCGCTTCCTGCCGCGCATGGCGGCGGGCGAAGACATCTGGGCACAGGGCTGGTCAGAGTCCGGCGCCGGGTCCGACATGGCGGCGATTCGCTGCAAGGCGATTCGTGACGGGGATGATTACGTCATCAACGGCCAGAAGATCTGGTCCACCCGCGCCGTCTGGGCCGACTGGCTGTTCGGCCTGTTCCGCAGCGATCCGCAATCCACCCGGCATCACGGCCTCAGCTTCGTGCTGCTGCCGCTGAATCTGCCGGGCATCACCGTGCGGCCCATCAAACAACTCAACGGCCTCAGTGGCTTCGCCGAAATCTTCTTCGACGACGTGCGCGTGCCGGTGGACAACCGCCTGGGCGACGAAGGCGAAGGCTGGAAAATCTGCATGGCCACCGCCGGCTTCGAGCGCGGCCTCATGCTGCGCTCCCCCGCCCGCTTTCAACAAACCGCGCGCCAACTGGTTGCACTCTACAAACAGCACCAAGCCGAAGCCGATGCCGACCCCGCCATTCGCGACGCGGTACTGAAAAGCTGGATGCACGCCGAGGCCTACGCCCTGGCCACCTATCGCACCGCCAGCCGTCTGGCCAAGGGCGGCCAGATTGGTGCCGAGTCAAGCACCAACAAAATCTTCTGGTCTGAGCTGGACCTGCTGATGCACGACACCGCCATGAGCCTGCTCGGCGCCCGTGCTGAACTGATGGCGCATGCGCCAGATGCCGGGGATGTGGGGCATTGGCTGGATGGCTTCCTGTTTGCACAGGCGGGGCCGATTTATGCGGGGACCAATGAGATTCAGCGGAACATCATTGCGGAGCGGATGTTGGGGTTGCCGAGGGCATGAGGGAGCGTTATGCCATGCCTTTTGCCGTCATTCCCGCGCAGGCGGGAATCCAGCTTTTGAATGTGGGGCCTGATCGGGCGGTGATGGATTCCGGCGTGCGCCGGAATGACGGCGGTCTCTGGATTGGGCCGCGTAGCGAAATCGCACCGGCGCTTTTCGGCCTGCGGGCCGACATACTTTTCTTTGCTCGTGCAAAGAAAATGTATGCAAAAGAAAGCACGCCCGACGCTCGCGCCGGCTACGCCGGTTCCCGGCTTTGGGAGAGTGCTCGGGGTCGTGCCCACGCGACATCCTGTCGCGACGGCACTTTCGCGGACGTCCTGTCCGCTCAACCCCTGCGCGCCCTCCCAAATCCGGCGCTCACGACGGGGGAGGAACAGCCAAGCGTCACTACCCGGAAGCACTGCTGGCCTTATCAACCCACGGTCGATGCGCCGCCCGCTTTTGACTCGCCCTCCCCTTGCGAGGTGCCGACCGAAGGGCTGAGCGCAGGGGATGCGAGGCATGGATGCCGAGCAAGCGGCGTCGCGACAGGATGTCGTGTCGCCGCGTGCCCCGAGCACGGCCCTTCGGGCGGGGCCCGACGCTACGCGTCGGCACCGAGCGGGGGCGTGCTTTCTTTTGGTTACTTTTCTTTGCACGAGCAAAGAAAAGTGACTCGCCCGCAAGGCGAAAAAGGCCGGTGCGATCTCGCACCAAAGCCCAATCAGGCACCCAACTCAACAACCACCCCAAAACCTAGGTGCAATCGGGAGCCCCAACAGGGGAGCAAGTAATGGACTTCACCTTCACCACCGAACAACTCGCCCTCCGCGAAGCCATCCGCAAATTCCTCGTCGTCGAGGCCGCCCCCGAGCTGCTCCGCGAAATCTGGGAAACCACCCGCACCGGGCGTTCTGCAGACCTGCGCGCCAAGCTTGCCGATCAGGGCCTCACGGCGCTGTCGGTGCCCGAGGCCCACGGTGGCATCGGGCTGGGCGATGTCGACTGGGTGCAGGTGCATCAGGAGCTCGGCTACCACGGCATTCCGGACTCCCTTACCGACACCGCCTATGTGGCGGTGGGGCTGATCAATGCCCTGCCCGGCGCCGAGGGCTTCAAGGGCAAATGGCTGCCGCTGATTGCCGAGGGCAAGGCCCGCGTGGCGGTGGGTCATCCCATCAACCCGCTGGTGGCAGATGCTGAGGCGGCCGACCTGCTGTTGATGTGGCACGACGACGAAGTGCATGCGCTGGCGCAGTACGACATCACCACGCGCGTCAACGCCAGCATCGATCTGTCGCGCCGCCTCTATCACGTGGACTGGACACCGTCCGACGCCACCCGCATCTGCACCGCCAAAGTTGGTAAACCGCTGTGGGAGACCCTCACCCAGCGCGCCAGCCTCGCGGTGGCGGCCCATCTGCTGGGACTGTCCCAGCGGATGATGGATCTGGGTGTGGACTACGCGGCGCAGCGCAAGCAATTCGGCAAGCCCATCGGCAGCCAGCAGGCGGTGAAGCATGCAATGGCCGACATTGCCGTAAAAATCGAGTTTGCCGAGCCCGTGGTCTATCGTGCCGCTGCGGCCCTGTCGCGTCACAAGCCGGACGCAGCCATCCATGTCGCACATGCACGCCTGGCTACAGGCGAAGCCGCGCGTCTGGCGGCGCGTAACAGCCTTCAGACGCACGGCGCGATGGGCTACACCTGGGAGGCCGACCTGCAGATGTTCATGAAACGCGCCTGGGCACTGGACGCCACCTGGGGCAGCCGCGCCCGGCAGAAAGCCCGCATTGCCGATCACATTCTCGCCGACGGTGCCGCCCTCGGCCCGCAACACACCTTCAACTAACGGACACCCCCATGGCCGAAGCCTATATCGTCGACGCCCTGCGCACCGCCACCGGCAAGCGCAAGGGCAGCCTCGCTCACCTGCATGGCGCCGACCTCGGCGCCCATGCCCTCAAAGCGCTGGTCGCTCGCAACGCGATTCCCGCTGAAGACTATGACGACGTCATCTTCGGTTGTCTGGACGCCATCGGCCCGCTGGCCGGCAACATCGCCCGCACTGCGTGGCTGGCGGCCGGACTGCCCCTGCACGTACCGGGCGTGACCATCGACCGTCAGTGCGGCAGTTCGCAGCAGGCCGTGCACTTCGCCGCCCAGGCGGTGATGAGCGGCACGCAGGACGTGGTGATCGCCGGCGGCCTGCAAACGATGACGCAGATCCCCATTTCGTCGGCCATGCTCTGCGCCAAACCGCTGGGCTTCGATGACCCGTTCTCCGGTTCCACCGGTTGGGTGGCGCGCTTCGGCAAGGAGCCGGTGTCGCAGTTCGTCGGTGCGCAGATGATTGCCGACAAATGGAAGATCAGCCGCGAAGCAATGGAGGTGTTCTCGCTGGAATCGCACCGCCGCGCGCGCCAGGCACAGGCCGAAGGCCGCTTTGATCGCGAGATCATCGAGTGCGCCGGGCTCATCGCCGACGAAACCGTCCGCGACACCACCCTGGAAAAGATGGCGACGCTGGAGCCGCTGGCCCCCGGCGGCACCATCACCGCCGGCGTGTCGAGCCAGACGGGCGATGCCAGCTCGGCGATGCTGATCGTCAGCGAGCGGGCCCTGAAACGCTACAACCTGACGCCGCGCGCACGCATTCACCACCTCAGCGTCTACAGCGATGACCCCATCTTCATGCTCACCGCGCCCATCCCGGCCACTGCCCAGGCGATGAAGAAGTCGGGCATGTCGCTGAGTGACATCGACTTGGTCGAGATCAACGAAGCCTTTGCCCCGGTGGTGATGTCGTGGCTGATGGAAACCGGCTATCCGCACGAGAAGACCAACGTCAACGGCGGCGCGATTGCGCTGGCCCATCCGCTGGGCGCCACCGGCACCAAGCTGATGACCACCCTGCTGCACGAGCTGGAACGCACCAAGGGCCGTTACGGCCTGCAGACCATGTGTGAAGGCGGCGGCGTGGCCAACGTGACGATTATTGAGAGGCTGTAATTCGCTTATTTCCCCTCTCCCACTTGTGGGAGAGGGGTCAGGGGAGAGGGCGCGCGAAGTGACCTTGCCCCCGAAAAGCGTATCCCTTGCTGAGTGGTTCAATTCAAGTAAGGAGAACGGAAATGACGAAGACGACGAGGGCGCGTTACACGCTCGAATTCAAGCAAGAGGCGGTGCGGCTGGTCGAGGGTGGCCAGAGCATTGCGGCGGTGGCCAGGACCTTGGGTGTGGTTGAACAGACGCTGCACAACTGGGTCAAGGCGCACCGGCTGGGAAAGCTCAGCGGCGCTGACAGCAAGCGCGTGAGCGCCGAGCAGATGGAGATCAGCCGACTGCGAGCCGAGCTGGCGCGCGTCAAGATGGAGCGCGACATCCTGGGAAAAGCGACGGCGTACTTCGCGAAAGGTGCGAAGTGAAGTACGCCTTCATCCAACGCCACCGGCGCGTATGGCCGATCTCGGTGCAGTGCCGGGTACTGGGTGTCAGCGTGAGCGGGTATCACGAACACTTCGTTCGCCGGGCAAGCGCTGCGCAGCGCCGCCATCTGAGCGACGACGCGCTGCTCGTGCATATCAAGGCGATCCATGCCGAGACCCGTGGCGGCTATGGCTGGCCGCGCACTTGGAAGGAGCTGCCAGCACGCGGAATTCGTGTTGGCAAGGAGCGGGTACAGAAACTCATGCAGCTGCACGGCATTCGTGCCAAGGGAAAGCGGCGCTTCAAGGTCACCACCGACAGCAATCACGATCTGCCGATCTCGCCCAACCTGCTCAACCGCGAGTTCATCGTGGCCGAGCCCGACAAGGTGTGGGCGGGCGACATTACATACATCGCCACCGACGAGGGCTGGCTGTTCCTGGCCGTAGTGATCGACCTGTTCAGCCGCCAGGTGGTGGGCTGGGCACTGCGGCAGGACATGACGCGCGACATCGTCATCGACGCGCTGCGCATGGCCTGGTTCAAGCGCCATCCGGGCAAGCAGACTGGGCTGATCTTCCACAGCGACCGGGGCAGCCAGTACGCCAGCAACGACTTCAGAGAAGTCTTGAAGGACTACGGCATCACAAGCTCAATGAGCAGGCGCGGCAACTGTTGGGACAACGCCTGCAGCGAGACAGTGTTCGGGTCGCTCAAGGTGGAGCGGCTGCACGGGCAACGCTTCGAAACCCGCCGCCATGCAATGGACGAGACCATCGCCTGGCTGCTCTGGTACAACAGCACCCGGCTGCACTCGACGCTGGCCTATCTCAGCCCGATGCAGTTCGAACAAAACTGGCTAGCGGCTCTGCCCAAACAAGCCAGCTCATGACCTCAGTTATGGGGTACGGATTCCAGGGGCAAGGTCAAAGCGCGGTGGACTTTGCCGCACATCCCGGCCCCATTCGGGGCCGCCCTCTCCCTCGATCCCTCTCCCGCCTGCGGGAGAGGGAAGCACAACAACACGGAGTGAACATGGGCATCTGCACCAACCGCAACATCATCGTCACCGGCGCTGGCGCCGGCCTTGGCCGGGCGTATGCCCATGCACTCGCCGCCGAAGGCGCGGGCGTGCTGGTCAACGACATTCGCCGCGACGCCACCGAGGCCGTGGTGGCCGAGATTATCGCCGCCGGTGGAAAGGCCGTCGCCAACAGCGACGACATCACCACCATGAGCGGCGCCGCCAGCATCGTGGCCGACACCGTTGCTGCGTTCGGCGACGTGCACGGCGTGGTCAACAACGCGGGCATCGTGCGCGACCGCATGTTTGCGTCGATGAGCGAGGACGAGTGGGATGGGGTGATCAAGGTCCACCTCAAGGGCCATTTCTGCATCGCCAATACGCTGGTCAAGCGCTGGCGCGACCAGGTCAAGGAAACCGGCCAGCGGGTGTCCGGCCGCATCATCAACACCAGCTCCGGCGCGGGCTTACAGGGCAACATCGGCCAGAGCAACTACTCCGCGGCCAAGGCGGGCATCGCCTCGTTGACCCTGGTGCAGGCCGCCGAGCTGGGCCGCTACGGCATCACCGCCAACGCGTTGGCACCCGCGGCCCGCACGCAAATGACCGAAGGTCCGTTCGGTGAGGTGATGAAGCCGCCCGCCGACGGCAGCTTTGACCACTACGCACCCGAAAACGTCGCGCCGCTGGTGGTGTGGTTGTGCAGCGAGGCCTCGGCTGAATGCAGCGGCAAGGTGTTCGAGGTGGAAGGCGGCAAACTCTCCATCGCCAGTGGCTGGAAAGGCGGCGCCGTCACCGACAAGAAGGCCCGCTGGCAACCGGCCGAGCTGGGCGACGTGGTGGCCCGATTGATCGCAGAGGCGCCCCCCGCGCAGAAGGTCTATGGCACCTGACGGCTCCGCTACCGCGTCGGCGCAGGCACCGACCACGGCCCAGGGCTATCGCTACTGGGTCGATGAAAACGTGCGCTTTGGTGATCTCGATCTACTGGGTCACGTCAATAACCGCAGCTATCTCGACTATGCCGAGAGCGTACGGGCGCCGTTCCTGAGCGCCATCGGCCTGTGGACCGTGGGCCGTGTCGAGCAGAGCGTGCTCGCGCATGTCGAGATCGACTTTCTGCACGAGCTGCACTATCCCAACCGACTGCGGCTCGGGGCATCGGTGCTGAGTGTAGGCAATACCTCTTTCAGCCTGGCGCACGGCGTGTTCTGCAACGACGTTTGCACCGGCACCATCAGCGCGCGGTTGGTCTGGATCGACACCCGCAGCCGCCGTCCGATTCCCCTCGGACTGGCCGAGCGCGAGGCCTTGATGGCCTGGCGTGTACCGACGGTCTAGCCATGCTTAACGACGACCAGCAGATGATCCGCGATGCGGCCGAGACCTTTCTCGCCGACGTCAGCCACTCGGCAGCGATCCGCAGCGCCATGGACAGCGCGCCGGGTTACGACCCCAGCGTCTGGTCGCGCATCGGCGCCGAGCTGGGCTGGTGCGGGATTGGCGTGGACGAAGCACATAGTGGGCTGGGCCTGGGCGTCATGGAGCTGGCCTTGGTGCAGGAGCAGGCCGGTCGTCATTTGCTCAGCGGTCCGTTCTTCGCGACCGGCTGCGTGGCGGCAACCGTGCTGCGTCACTGCGGGGATCAAGCGGCCATGACGCAATGGTTGCCGCGCATTGCCGAGGGGACCACCCGCTTTGCGGTACCCCTCAACGGGCTTGAGCCGGAGTGGGAGCATGAAGCACGACGGCTGCGCGCCACGCCGGACGGCAACGCCTGGCGCCTCACCGGCGAAGCGCTGCGCCTCAGCGATGCCGCGCAGGCCGATCACCTGCTGCTGCTCGCGCAACTGCCTGACGATAGCCCTGCCCTGTTCATCGTTGCCGCCGACGCAGCGCGCATCGCCATCACCCCGCGTCGAAGCTGGGACGCGACCCGCCGCTTTGCCGATGTGGTGCTCTGCAATGCCCCCGTGCTGATGCGTGTGGATGATCCGGATCGCCTGTCTGCCGGCCTGATCACCACCGCCGCATGGCTGCGCATTTGCCTGGCCGCCGAACTGCTCGGCGTGGCGCAACAGTGCCTGGACCTGACGGTGGCCTACGTGGCCACCCGCAAGCAATTTGGCCGTGCCGTGGGCGGCTTCCAGGCCGTCAAGCATCGCTGCGCCGAGATGATGGTGCGCGTCGAATCATTGCGCTCGGCCGTGTATGGCGTGGCGCAGCGCGCGGGCGGCAGCGCGTCGCCCGAAGCCCTGCACCGTGAAGGCATGATGGTCAAAGCTTGGGCCACCGACACCGCGTTTTACTGCGCGCAGGAGGCCATCCAACTGCACGGCGGCGTGGGCTTCACCTGGGAATATGATCCACAGCTCTACTTCAAACGCGCCCAGGCGGCGCAGCACTGGATGGGCACGCCCGACGAACTGCGGGAGGTGCTGGCTGACGAACTGCTCGATACCGACGCCTTGCCTGCACCGGGCGGCGAACCCAGCACCGAAGAAGCCAATGACGACCGCGCATTCCGCGCCGACGTGAACGCGTGGATGCAGGCGCATCTGAGCGGACCGTTTGCCGATCTACAGCATCGCGGCGGCCCCGGCGATGAGGAACACGCGCCTGCCCTACGCAAGGACTGGGAGCGCGAACTCGCCAAAGGCGGCTGGACCTGCGTGGGCTGGCCCCGTGCCCACGGCGGCCGCGAACTCAGCATCCAACAGCAGGTGATCTTCCACGAGGAATACGCCCGTGCCGGTGGCCCCGGCCGCATGGGGCACATCGGCGAAGGGCTGATCGGCCCGGCCATCATCGCCTACGGCACGCCCGAGCAGCAGCAACGTTTCCTGCCCGACATAGTGGCGGGACGCACGTACTGGGCACAGGGCTATTCCGAGCCCAGCGCCGGGTCTGATCTGGCCAACGTGCAGACCAAGGCGGTGCTCGGCGAAGACGGCCGCTGGCGCGTCAGCGGCCAGAAAATCTGGACCTCGCTGGCCCATGAGTCGGACTGGATTTTCGTGCTGGCGCGAAGCGAGCCAGGCAGCAAGGGCAACAAGGGGCTGATCTTCCTGCTGATGAAGCTGGACCAGCCCGGCATCGACATACGCCCCATCCGCCAGATCAGCGGCGGCTGCGAATTCAACGAAGTGTTCTTCGACGAAGCGATCTGCGAGGCCGGCGACGTGCTGGGCGCGCCCGGAGATGGCTGGAAGGTCGCCATGGGTCTGCTGGAGATCGAACGCGGCGTCTCCACCCTGGGTCAGCAGATGCACTTTGCCTTTGAGCTTGAAACCGTGGTCGCCGCCGCCAAACGCAGCGGTCGCATCTGCCAACCCGCCATGCGCAGCCGCATCGCTCAGGCCTGGATGGGCTTGGTGGTGATGCGCGACAACGCCCTGCGCATGCTCGCGGACGGCAGCGAACTCGGCCTGCGCCGCGAAGCGCTGATCTACAAATACTACTGGTCCAACTGGCACCGTGATCTGGGCAAACTGGCGATGGACGTACTGGGGCCGGAGGGGAGTTTCATCAGCGATGACCCGGTGACCCGGCCGCTGCAGCAACTGTTCTTCTTCTCGCGGGCGGACACGATTTATGCCGGGACCAATGAGATTCAGTTGAATTTGATTGCGGAGCGGGGATTGGGAATGCCGCGGGAAGTGCGGCCCACGAGCTGATGGGCATTGATGCCATGCGGGCGCTGGACGTCGCCGCACGGATTGCTTGCGGGCGTGAAGCGCGAGCGAGGCTGGCTGTTCCTTCTCCCGCAGGCGGGAGAAGGTGCCCCGAAGGGGCGGATGAGGGCGCGCGTAGCGCGGGGAGTTGGGCAGGTTCGCGTACTGCCATCCCTACGCAGGCCGGAACCCAGCTTTTGGGCGCACGAACTGATCGGACGGGTATGGATACCGGCATTCGCCGGCATGACGGATCGCTCTCGATTGACCGGCACTGCGAAATCGCACCGGCGTTTTTCGGCCTGCGGGCCGACATACTTTTCTTTGCTCGTGCAAAGAAAATGTATGCAAAAGAAAGCACGCCCGACGCTCGCGCCGGCTACGCCGGTTCCCGGCTTTGGGAGAGTGCTCGGGGTCGTGCCCACGCGACATCCTGTCGCGACGGCACTTTCGCGGACGTCCTGTCCGCTCAACCCCTGCGCGCCCTCCCAAATCCGGCGCTCACGACGGGGGAGGAACAGCCAAGCGTCACTACCCGGAAGCACTGCTGGCCTTATCAACCCACGGTCGATGCGCCGCCCGCTTTTGACTCGCCCTCCCCTTGCGAGGTGCCGACCGAAGGGCTGAGCGCAGGGGATGCGAGGCATGGATGCCGAGCAAGCGGCGTCGCGACAGGATGTCGTGTCGCCGCGTGCCCCGAGCACGGCCCTTCGGGCGGGGCCCGACGCTACGCGTCGGCACCGAGCGGGGGCGTGCTTTCTTTTGGTTACTTTTCTTTGCACGAGCAAAGAAAAGTGACTCGCCCGCAAGGCGAAAAAGGCCGGTGCGATTTCGCTACGCAGCTCAATCCAGAGAAAATCGTCATACCGGCGAATGCCGGTATCCATATCGGCTCGATCAGCCATTACACCCAAAAACTGGATTCCGGCCTGCGCCGGAATGACGGGTTCGGGGTCAGGCAATGAAACCCCACACGGCAGTGTGCGCACGCCGAAGTAACGACCTAACGCGCACCCCCAAAACAGAAACAAGGGAACACCCATGATGCCTCCCCCCACCCAAATCCCCCCCCACGGCCTGCTGAAAGGAAAATCCATCCTCCTCACCGCCGCCGCCGGTGGCGGCATCGGCTTCGCCACCGCCCAGCGCTGCATCGAGGAGGGCGCCCGCGCGGTGTTCGTGTCCGACGCCCACCCGCGCCGTACCGGCGAGGCGGCCGAGGCGCTGAAGGCCCTGGCGCCGGAGGTTTGCGCGGTGTTCCACCAGGTCTGCAACGTCACGCAGGAAAGCGACGTGCAGGCCCTGGTCGATGCGGCCGAAGCGCAGATGGGCGGCGTGGATGTGTTGATCAACAACGCCGGTCTGGGCGGCAGCAAGCGCGTGGTCGACATGGAAGACGACGAGTGGCAGCGCGTGCTGGACGTGACGCTGACCGGCACCTTCCGCATGACCCGGGCCATGCTGAAGAAGATGCAGCCGCGCGGCTTTGGCGCCATCGTCAACAATGCCTCGGTGCTGGGCTGGCGGGCACAGAAGGAGCAGGCGCACTACGCCGCCGCCAAAGCCGGCGTGATGGCGCTGACGCGGTGCTCGGCGCTGGAAGCCGCAGACTTCGGCATCCGCATCAATGCGGTATCGCCGTCCATCGTGTTTCACGATCACCTGCGCAAGACGGCGCCCGAAAGCCTGCTCAACGAACTGGCCAGCCGCGAGGCCTTTGGCCGTGGCGCCGAGGCGTTCGAGATTGCCAACATCATGGTGTTTCTGGCCTCGGACTACGCCTCCTATCTGGTGGGCGAGGTCATTTCTGCATCCAGCCAACGCGCCTGACGGCGCGCCCTCTCCCCCAGCCCCTCTCCCGCCTGCGGGAGAGGGGAGAAAAATGCTTCCCTCTCCCACTTGTGGGAGAGGGTGCCCCGAAGGGGCGGGAGAGGGCGGACGCAACGCGTCCGAGCACCCGTTCAAATTAATTGGAGCCACACAATGAAACCCATCTTCGAATCCACCGAAAGCCTGCTGGCCGCCGTGGGCCAAACCCTGGGCAGCAGCGACTGGCTGACCATGACCCAGGACCGTATCAACACCTTTGCCGACGCCACCGATGACCATCAGTGGATTCATGTCGATCCGGTCAAGGCCAAGGAAGGTCCGTTCGGTGCCTGCATCGCGCACGGTTACCTCACGCTGTCGCTGGTCTCGCGCTTTCTGCCTGAGATTCTGGAAGTGACCATGAAAATGGGCGTGAACTACGGCTGCGACAAGGTGCGCTTTCCCGCGCCGGTGCCGGTCAACAGCCGCATTCGCGGCGTCGGTCAACTGGTGGCGGCCGAGGTCACCAAGGACGGCGGGGTGCAGGCGACCATCCGCGTTACCGTGGAGATCGAGGGCAGCGAGCGCCCGGCCTGCGTGGCCGACACCATTTCCCGCTACTACTTTTGAGTGAAGTGCCGTCCGAGACGACGACTTAGCCTCCAGACCGGATTGGTTCACCGGCCAATCCCCTTTTCATGTTCGCGGCTCAGGCTGAGCGTGAACCCTCTGGAGTCCACATGACGGACGCGGTCATTGTCTCGGTTGCACGCACGGCCATTGGCAAAGCCTTTCGAGGTGCCTGGAACGATACCGAAGCCCCGGCCCTGGGCGGCCATGTGGTGCGGGCCGTGCTGCAGCGATCGGGCATCGACGGCGAACGTGTTGACGACGTGATTGTCGGCGCCGCCGCCCAGCAGGGCACGCAGGCCTACAACCTTGGCCGCCTGTGTGCCTACACCGGCGGCCTGCCGAACAGCGTGGCGGGGATGACCCTGGACCGTCAGTGCGCGTCGGGTCTGATGAGCATTGGCATCGCTGCCAAGAACATCATGGCCGGCGAACAGGACGTGGTGATTGCCGGCGGTCTGGAGTCGATCTCGCTGGTGCAGAACAAGTTCAAGAACACGCATCGCGCGGTTTCCAAAGCCGCCATCGCGGCCGAACCGACGGCCTATATTCCGATGATTGAAACCGCCGAGATTGTCGCCGAGCGCTACGGCATCTCGCGACAGGCCCAGGACGAATACGCCCTGCGCTCGCAGCAGTTGACGGCCGCCGCACAGGCCGCTGGACGCTTCGCGGACGAGATTGTGCCGTTCACCGCACAGAAGCAGTTGTTCGACAAAGAAGGCCAGCCGGCTGGTCACGAGGCGGTCACGCTCACGCAGGACGAAGGCAACCGACCCTCGACCACGCTGGAAAGTCTGGCGGCCCTCAAGCCGGTGTGGAAGGACGGCCAGTGGGTGAAACAAGGGCAGCACATCACCGCGGGCAATGCCTCGCAGTTGTCCGACGGCGCGGCCATGAGCCTGCTGATGCGCGGCGATCTGGCACGTGCCGAGGGCCGCGAATTACTCGGCATTTATCGCGGCACTGCGGTGGCAGGCTGCGCGCCGGACGAGATGGGCATTGGCCCGGTGTTCGCCATTCCCAAACTGCTGGCACGCCACGGTCTGAAAGTGGGTGACATCGGCCTGTGGGAGCTCAACGAAGCCTTCGCCTGCCAGGTGCTGTATTGCCAGCAGACGCTGGGCATTGATCTGGACCGGCTGAACGTGAACGGTGGCGCGATTGCCATCGGTCATCCCTTCGGCATGTCCGGCGCGCGCATGGTCGGTCACGCCCTGCTCGAAGGCCGCCGTCGCGGCGTGCGGTACGTGGTGGTGAGCATGTGCGTGGGCGGCGGCATGGGCGCCGCAGCCCTGTTTGAGCTGCCCGGTTAGGCAAGCGGTCGCGCACGGCCAAGGACGCATTCGCCTATGAGCGCAGTGCGCGAACAATTTGGAGGAGAGGGTTCATGAGCCAATCGGGCTTCAGGCAACGCGCACCAGCGCTGATCATCAGTTTGCTGGTGCTGGCGGCCGCCGCCTACTCGTTCTCGCCGAGGCCGCTTCCGCCGTTTCCCGAGACGGTGGTGCGTGCGGATGGATTGCTGCTCAACAGCCTTGCCGCAAGCGGCAATCGCTGGGTGGCGGTGGGCGAGCTGGGCCACATCCTGATTGCCGACGACCCCGGCGGCCCGTGGCGCGAGGCCGCTGTGAGCCCGCAGCGCAGTTCTACCTTGACCCGCGTGGCCTTCGTTGACGCGCAACATCTGATCGCCGTTGGCCAGGACGGCTGGATCGTTCGCAGCACCGATCGCGGCGAAACCTGGACCGAAGTCAACTTCGAAGACGACATCACCGAACCCCTGCTGGCCATCACCGGCCCGCATGACGGCGTGCTGCACGCCGTCGGTGGCTTCGGTCTCTATCGCATGTCCCGCGATCAGGGTCAGACCTGGACCGCCCACTCGGTCGAAACCCGTGATGATGAGCGCGACGCGGCGCCGGCCGACAGCAACAACCCTTTCGCGATGATGGACACCGGCATCAGTGACCGACACCTCAATGCCGTGGTGGCGCTGACCGATGGCCGACTGCTGCTGGCTGGCGAAAGCGGCGTGCTGGCGCGCTCGGATGACGACGGCCAAACATGGACCGAACTGGATGACGTTTATCCCGGCTCGTTCTTTGGCGCCTTGGCCCTGCCCGACAACGGCGCGCTGGTGTTCGGCATGCGGGGCCACGTGTTCCGCAGTGAGGACGGCGGCGACACATGGACGCAATCCGTCACGCCCAACGAGATTTCACTGTTCGGCGGCCGCGTTGATGACGATGGCCGCATCGTGTTGGTCGGTGCCAGTGACACGCTGATCGTGTCTGACGACGGCGGCAAGACCTTCACCGCACACGGACAGGGCGGACGTCATGTGCTCGCCGACGTGCTGCCACTGGACAACGGCTGGCTGACCGCAGGCGAGTCAGGGTTGCGGGTGGTGGGAGACGGCACATGAGCGGCATGACCGACCTGATTGAGCGCGCCGCCACCGGGCTGATCAGCCATAGACGCCGATTGCTGGTGCTCTTTGCACTGGTGACCGCGGGTTTCGCCTACAGCGCCAGCCAGGTGAAGCTGGACCCGGGATTTCTGAAGCTGTTGCCGGTCAAGCATGAATACATGCAGACCATGATGGGCTACATGGATGACTTCTCCGGCGCCAACACGCTGCTGGTGAACTTACGCTGGGTGCAGGAATCCTGCGATGCGAGTGCCAGTGGCACTCGCAAGGATTCCAAACGCCCGGACACGGACGGCCGGTCCGGGGGCAATTCGAGTGAACAAGGTCGCGCCACGGATGGCAATGACGAGGCCTGTTACGACGACATCTACAACCCCGAGTTTCTTGAGGCGCTGCGCAAGGCCACCGACGAGGTGTTCTTCATACCGGGCATCAACCGGACCCAGGTGTCGTCGATCTTCACGCCGGATGTTTACTACATCGAAATCACCGAGATGGGCTTCCGAGGTGAACCGGTCGTGCCCGCGCGCTTTTCCGGCACGCCGGAGCAGCTCGATCAGGTGCGCCGTAATGTTGAGCATTCAGGCCGCATCGGCCAGCTGGTCGCCAACGACCTGAAGGGGGCGATGATTCAGGCCGACCTGCACGACTACGACCCCGAGTCGGGCGTCAAGGTCGACTACTGGGCGGTGCAGCAAAAGCTGCATGAGATTCGTGACCAGTTCGAAAACGAGAACATCGAGGTCAACATCATCGGCTTCGCCCGGCTGCTGGGTGACGTCATCGAAGGCCTGCTGTGGGTGTTCGCGTTTTTCGCGCTGGCCTTCGTCATCACCCTGCTGCTGCTCTATGGCTACACGCGCTCATGGCGGGTGACGATCACCGCCATCGTGGTGGCCACCCTGCCGGTGTTGTGGCTGGTGGGCACGCTGCCGCTGATGGGCTACGGCATCGACCCGATGTCGATATTGGTGCCCTTCCTGATCTTCGCCATCGGCGTGTCGCACGCGGTGCAGATGACCAGTGTCTGGCGGCTGGAAGTGCTGGCCGGCGCCGATTCGCAAGCGGCGGCACGCGCCTCGTTCAGCAAGCTGTTCGTGCCCGGCTCGGTGGCGCTGCTGACCGAGGCGCTGGGCTTCGGCGTGATCATGTTCATCAACATTCCCATCGTCCATGAGCTGGGCATCACCGCCTGCCTCGGCGTGTTGCTGATGATCATCACCAACAAGATGATCCTGCCGATTCTGCTGTCTTACCTGACGCTGGAGCCCGCCAGCCGCGCGCGCGGTGATGCCGGTGAGGCGGCATGGATTGCACCGCTGGTCCGCTGCCTGGCCTGTTGCGCGGAGCCACGCATGGCTTTGAAGGTGTTCGGCGTGTCACTGGCGCTGTTGGCGGTGACCACCTGGATCTCGCGCGACCTGGTGGTCGGTGATTCCGGAGAAGGCGTGCCCGAGTTGCACGAAGACTCGCGCTACAACACCGACGGCGCCACCATTTCCAACACCTACAACATTGGCGTCGACGTACTGACCGTGATCGTCGAGGCCAAGGGTTTCGAGGGCGATTCCTGCCTGCACTACCCGGTCATCAACTTGGTGGACCGCTTCGAGCTCTACATGCGCGGCGTCAGCGGCGTGCAGTCGGTGATCAGCGTGGCAGGCGTCGGCAAGCAGGTCATCGCCGCCTACAACGAAGGCAATCCGCGCTGGCGTGCCCTGCCCCGCTCCGAGACCGGTCTGTCCACCGGCTCCAATGCCTTCGACCCCAAGCTGGGGCTCAACAACGAGGGCTGCCGGGCCATTCAGGTGCTCAACTTTCTTGAGAACCACGACGGCACGCAGGTCGCGCATGTGATCGCCGAGATCAAGCGCTTCATCAACGACAACCCGGTCGAGGGCGTGACCCTGCGGCTGGCCAGCGGCAATGTCGGCGTCATGGCGGCCACCAACGAGGCTGTGGGCGCGGCTGAAGTTCGCATGCTGGGCGCCCTGTTCGGCGCACTGATCCTGTTCTGCCTGATCACCTTCCGCTCGGTTCGCGCCACCCTGTGCGTCATGACGCCGCTGGCGATGGTGACCGTGTTCTGCAACGCCCTGATGGCCGGGCTGGAGATTGGCCTCAAGGTCGCCACGTTGCCGGTCATCGCTCTGGGCGTCGGCGTCGGCATCGACTACGCGCTGTACCTGTTCGAGCGCATCCAGCACTACATGAAGGGCGAGGATTACACCTTCCGCGACGCCTTCGAGAAAGCCATGCTGGAGCGTGGTATGGCGGCCGTGTTCACCGCCGTGACCATGTCGGTCGGCGTGGCGACCTGGATGTTCTCGGCGCTCAAGTTCCAGGCTGACATGGGCCTGCTGCTGGCCTTCATGTTCCTGGTCAACATGCTCGGCGCCATCTGTCTGCTGCCCGCCTTGGGCGCCTGGTTCTACTACGGCGAAGGCAAGCCGCGCAGCGCGCCCTGATGACCGAGCCTGCGGCGCCGCAGACCCTCGCCGGGCGGGTGGCGCTGGTCACTGGCGGCAGTCGTGGCATCGGTCGCGCCATCGCCCAGCGTCTGGCCGCGCACGGGGCCAAGGTCGTGGTCACGGCCTCGGCGCGGTCGGTCGCCGGGCTGGAACAGACCTGCGCTGCCCTTCGCGCACAGGGTCACCCTGCTGCCTGGCGCGTTGCTGACCTTGCCGATGCAGACGACCGCGCCGACTTGGTGGCCCGAGCCGGTGAGGTGTTCGGCGCTATCGGCATCCTCGTCAACAATGCGGCGGCCATCACTGCATATGCCCCGCCCAGCCGCATTGATCTGGCGGCGCGTCAGGCCATGTTTGCCATCAACGTGGATGCCCCCATCGATCTGATTCAGCAGGCACTGCCGGGCATGCTAAAGCAGGGCACCGGACAGATCCTCAACATCAGCAGCGACACGGTACGGGCGCCGTCCCCGCCCTATCCCGGCCCCGCCAAATGGGTCCACGCGCTGGCCGCCTATGGCGCCTCCAAGGCTGCGCTCGACCGTTACACCGTGGGCCTCGCTGCAGAATTGCTGGGCAGCGGCGTGCAGGTGAATTCGCTGATGCCGTATCGCATCGTCAGCACCGAAGGCGCCGCGGCGGTGGTCGAACAAATGCGGGCGACGCATCCCGACTGGATCGAACCCGTTGAGGTGATGGCCGAGGCGGCCTACCGCTTGATCACCGGCACCCACAGCGGAGACGTTGTCGTCAGTCGTGACCTGCTGACACGGCAGCCCGGCAGACTGATGGCACTTGACGGCGTCACGCCATTCAGGGACGACCCGATTCCGGGCTGAGCGTCCAGCACTGGTGAGGTCACCTCACCCATTTGAGGCAGGCCTGAAACCCGCTGACTGGCCTAGGCTCGGTCATTCATAAATCGAACATTGAGAGGAATCGCGATGGCAGGCGTACTCGACGGTCTCCGCGTACTGGATCTCACCTCCGGCATCGCCGGCCCCATGACCACCATGCTGCTCGGTGACAACGGCGCCGACGTGGTGAAGATTGAACCCCCCGGCGGTGACCCGGCGCGTCGCCTGCCCGGACCGCAGCAGCTCGGTTACCGTGTGTGGCAGCGCGGCAAGCGCAGTGCCTGCCTTGATCTCAGCCAAGCCAGCGACAAGGACACCCTATTGGCGCTGGTGCGTACCGCCGACATCCTGGTCGAATCCCATGCACCGGGCGAGACCGCGGCGCTGGGCATTGACTACGCGACGCTGTCGAAACTGAATCCCAGGCTGATTTACTGCTCCATCACCGGCTACGGACGTGACAATCCGCTGAGTCAGCGACCGGCCATCGACGCGCTGGTACAGGCGCGGACCGGCCTGATGTTTGAACAGCGCGGCTGGCCCGAAGGCGCGCTGAACCACATCAGCGGCCTGCCCGATCCGTTCCCCGATCTTGAAATTCCCGCCGATGCCGTACAGGGCGCCGACCGCGACGGCCCGCTGTTCGTGGCCTCGCAGTGGCCCAGCCTCGGTGCCTTTTTCAGTGCGGGCCTCGGCATTGCCGCCGCGCTGCGGGCGCGCGGGATTACCGGCAAGGGTCAGTGGGTGGAAACCTCGTTGCTGCAAGGCGCGCTGGCCGGTGCGGCCGGTGTGTGGCAGCGGGCGGAGAAGCCCGACGCGCCCGGCTTCGACACCTGGATTCTCAACTCCAAGTCGTCCAAGGGTCATTTCCAGGCCAAGGACGGTCACTGGCTGCACAACTGGGTGCCGAATCCGCGCTTTATCTTGCAGGCGTCTGAGGGCGACAGCCTCAATGCCTCGCCCGACCTCACGGTGCAGAACGACCCGGACCGCTTCGGCACCGGCCCGGAAGAAATTCTGGTGATGTCGCACTACCAGCCGCTGCTCGCCGAAGCGGTCGCCAAGTTCCCCGTGGCCGACTGGGTTGAGGCCGCTGCCACGGCCGAGATGACCATGCAGCCGGTGCGCAGCATTGAAGCCTCACTGGCCGATCCTGCCTTCCTCGAAGACGGCTGCGTGACCGAGGTAAAGGACCCCGAGCTGGGCACCATCCGCACCGTCGGCAATGCCTACAACATGAGCCTCACGCAGGGCCGCCCTGGCAGCGCGCCAGTGGCGCCGGGCGCGAATACCGATGAGATCAAGGCGGAGGCGGCGCGGATTATTGAGGAAGCGAAGGCCGCCACCGCTGCTGACGCAGCGGCCCTCTCCCGCCCCTCCGGGGCACCCTCTCCCGCAAGCGGGAGAGGGGAGCAATTTGGTTTCCCTCTCCCGCCTGCGGGAGAGGGTCAGGGAGAGGGCGGCGCGCAGGGCCGGGCACCGCTCGCAGGCATCGTCGTACTCGACCTTGGATTGGCCATCGCCGGACCGTTTGGCACCCAGTTGCTGTCCGACCTGGGCGCAACGGTGATCAAGATCAACGGGCTTTATGACCTGTTCTGGCACCGCGTGCACATCGCCTACATGGCCAATCGCGGCAAGAAGAGCATCACGCTGAATCTGAAAGATCCGCGGGCGATGACGATTTTGCTCGAGCTGGTCAAGCAGGCCGACGTGGTGCAGCACAACATGCGCTACGACGCCGCCGAGCGGCTGAAGATCGATTACGAAAGTCTCAAAAAGATCAATCCCACGCTGATCTACGCCCACTCACGCGGCTTCGAGCGTGGCGCGCGCGCCGCACTGCCGGGCAACGACCAGACCGGGGCCTGTCTGTCGGGCATCCAGTTTGAAGATGGCGGCATGGGCCGTCCCGGCGAGAAAGGCGAGACCGGCCGACCGCTGTGGAGCTTTACCAGCTTCGGCGACACCGGCAACGGCTTTCTTTCCGCGACCAGCATCATCCAGGCGATCTACCACCGCGATCGCACGGGTGAAGGCCAGTTTGTGGACACCTCCATCATCAACGCGGCACTGCTCAATACCAGCTATGCGGTGGCCAAGCCCGACGGCAGCGGCTTCCCCCGTCCGCGCATCGGCGGCGACCAACTGGGCTTCGATGCCTGGCACCGCCTCTATCGCACGACCGATGGCTGGCTATGCGTGGTGGCTCAGGCCGACACTCAACGCGCTGCACTGTTGAGCGCGCTGGAGATCAAGGACGCGGCCGACATTGCCACCGCCTTGCAAGGCTTGTCCGGAGCGGATGCCTTCGCAAAACTCGACGGCGCCGGCGTGCCGGTAGAAATCGTTGACACCGAGTTCTCGCGTCGCCTGCACGACACGCCCGACTTCGCCAAGCAGCAGTGGACCGTGAGTTATCCGCATCCCATGGTCGGCAAACTCGACCAGGTGGGCCTGCTGGTGAACCTGTCCGACACGCCGGGCGTGATTCAAGGTCGGCCGCTGATGGTCGGCGAGCACACCCAGGAAATTCTCAAAGGCCTGGGTTACAGCGACGACGACATCACCACCATGGAAGCGCAGTTCGCCATCGGTTTCGTGGGCATGCCGCGCATGCCGCCGCGCCCAACGGCTCCTGCTGCTGGCGAACAGCCCAAGAAGGGCATGGCCGGCATGGTTGAAAAAGAAGCCAGCAAGTAGCGCGGCTTTTGACATCACATCACGGCGATGCGGGGCCAGCCCTCTCATCGCCGCACCATTCTCTTCAGCGGTCACCGTTCATGACAACGCCCACCACGCCGGATGCCCCTGCGGCACCCAAGCCCATCCGTATGCCGCCCATCGTCACGCCGGACGCCAAGTTCTTTTGGGACGCCTGCGACCGTGAAGAATTCGTTGGTCAGCGCTTCCGCGCCAGCGGCAAGTTCTACTTTCCGCCGCGCCCCATGTGCCCGGAAACCCACACCCTGGAACACGACATCGTGCCGCTGTCGGGCCGCGGCACGGTGATCTCCTGGGTCACGCCGCGGCATCCGCCGCCGTTCGGCTTTCGCGAGCCGCCCATCGTCGCGATCATCGCGCTGGAAGAAGGCATTCGCTTCGTCTCGAACATCGTCGGCATTGCGCTGGAAGACGTCACCGAAGGCATGGCGGTCGAAGTGGGCTTTGAGCCCACAATCAACAATCACAAAGTGCCGGTATTTTTCAAGGCAGGGAGCCGCTGATGGGCCGCAGCTTCAAGGACGCCGCCATCGCCGGCATTGGCCAGACCGAGTTCTCGAAAGCGTCCGGCCGCAGCGAACTGCAACTGGCTGCGGAGTGTTCACTCGCGGCCTGTCAGGACGCTGGAATCAACCCGCAGGACATCGACGGGATGATCACCTTCACCATCGACAACAGCGATGAGATTGGGCTGGCCCGCGCGCTGGGCGTGAAGGACCTCGCGTACACCACCCGCATCCCCGGTGGCGGCGCCGCAGCGGCCGCAACGCTTTATCAGGCCATGGCCTTGGTCAACGCCGGACTGTGCAACAACGTGCTGATCTGGCGCGCGATGAACGAGCGCAGCCAGTATCGCTTCGGCCAAAACCCCACCGACATGAAGGGCTACACCGGCGGCCACGGCACCGGCACGCTGCTGTGGTGCATCCCCTTCGGCGCGATGACGCCGGCGAGCTGGGCGGGCCTGTCCGCACGGCCGTACATGATGAAGTACGGCGTCACCAACGAAGACCTGGGCCGCGTCTCGGTGGTGCAGCGTGCGCACGCCGCCACCAACCCGAATGCCTGGTTCTACCAAAAGCCGATCACCCTGGACGACCACCAGAACTCCAAGTGGATCATGGAGCCGGTGCTGCGTTTGCTGGATTGCTGCCAGGAAAGCGACGGCGGCGTGGCGATTCTAGTGACCTCATTGGAGCGGGCCCGCGACCTTAAGCAAAAGCCGGTGCGCATCCTCGGCGCCACGCAGTCGATTCCGTACAACGTGGAAGTGATTTCCAACTTCTATCACGACGATCTGACGATCATGCCCGAGGCCCATGGCGTGGCGAAGCGCCTGTACGCGCAGACCGGCATCAAGCCGTCAGAGATTCAAACGGCGATGATTTACGACGCCTTCACGCCGCAGGTGCTGACCCAGCTCGAAGCCTTCCAGTTCTGCAAACCGGGCGAGGCCAAGGACTTCGTCAAGGACGGCCACATTGCGCTGGGTGGCTCACTGCCCATCAACACCAACGGTGGCCTGATCGGCGAGGCCTATATTCACGGCATGAACAACATCATCGAAGGTGTGCGCCAGGTGCGCGGCGCCTCAGTGAACCCGGTGCCCAACGTGCAGAACGCGTTGGTTACCTCCGGCATGGCGGGCGCGATTCTTGGCAAAGACTGACCAGTCTTTGATGAGCGGAGAAGTTGTTCCCCTCGCCCGCTTGCGGGAGAGGGTGGCCGAAGGCCGGGAGAGGGCGCGCCTTAGGCGCGGTGGACCCCATTGAACAACCCGGCCCCCTTCGGGTGCCGCCCTCTCCCGCAAGCGGGAGAGGGGAGAGCAACCCCGCGAAAGTGCGGTGGGCGGCTCGTGGCGCTGAATGAACATCAACCCTGAACTACTTCGTCTGCCGACCACCCTCGCCCTCCCCGGCGAGGGGGTGCTGCACGTCGCCGCCAGCCTCTGGTGCCCGGCCACGACTCCCCGTGCGGTGTGGGTCTGCCAGCCGGGCGGCAACATGAACCGGCATTACTTTGACCTGCAGCCACCGGACAGCGACACCCCCAGCTATTCCTTCGCCGCACAGATGGTCGCGCGCGGTGATGCGGTTTTGGCGCTCGATCATCTCGGCATCGGCGACAGCGACCGACCGGCGGATGGCTGGCTGCTGACGCCAGAGCGTCTGGCCGAAGCAATGGCGTCAGCGATCGCCGAGGCGACCGCCTTGCTGCCGAACGTGCCCCTGTTGGGGCTGGGTCACTCCATGGGCGCGCTGATGACGGTACTCACCCAGGACCGAAGTCAGGCGTTTGTCGGGGTCGCAGTTCTGGGTTTTGCCACCCGTGGTCTGCCGGCTTTTCTGCCGCCCACGCTGAAAGACCTCGACGGCGTGATCCCCGATGGCGACGCCTTACGCGTGCACGCCGAACGCATGTTTGGCGAGCCCTTCCCGACGATCCATCGCCGCAGCAAGGGCAACAAGGCGTTTTACGGCAGTGCCGAGGCCGAGACCGACGGCATCAGGGCGCTCAAACGCGCCACCGACTGCCTGCTGCCGATTCCGGCGCTGCGTTCGATGATGCCCGGCAACGTCGCCGCCGAAGCGCAGCGACTGACCGTGCCGGTGTTCATCGGCGTGGGCGATCGTGACCTGGTCGGCCCTGCCAACGATCTGCCTGCCGCCTTTGCCGCCGCGCCGTCGGTGCACCTTGAAGTACTGGCGGACACCGGGCACAGCCACTTCCTTTTTCCCAGCCGGGTACGGTTATTCGACGCACTGGCCGACTGGGCCGCCGGCGTGGTTTGACGCGCCTCATGCAATTGGAGGGTGCAGCCGGCTGCCGCTGCCCCTACATTCGTCGCAAATCCAGATAGGTTGAGGAGTGAACACCCATGGCCAAAGCAGCCCTGAAAGCAGGCGGACGATTCAAAAGTGCGGTCTGCGATGCGCAGGTCATGGTCATCAAGGCGCCTGCCGGTGAGTTCGAACTGGGCTGCGGTGGCCAGGCGATGATTGGCCCCGCCGAAGCCACCAGCGGCGCAGCACCCGATCCAGCCCTGGCCGGCGGCACCCTGGTGGGCAAACGCTACGTCAATGAAGACGAGTCCCTGGAACTGCTTTGCACCAAAGGCGGCGCTGGCACCCTCACGCTGGACGGCACCGCGCTGGATGTGAAGCAGGCCAAGCAGTTGCCGTCGTCGGATTGATCGCGTCGGCCGATGCGGCACTCCCATCGAGACTTCGCCCGCAAGCTGCGAGGCAATATGACCGATGCCGAACGCAGGCTGTGGATGCGACTGCGCGGATCGCGCCTTAACGGCTGCAAGTTTCGCCGCCAGCAACCACTTGGGCCGTTTATCGTCGATTTTGTCTGCCTCGAGCAGCGTTTGGTGATTGAAGTTGATGGAGGTCAGCACGCCGCAAGTACTGAGGATGCTGCGCGTGATGGCTGGCTAAGCGCCAATAATTTTCGCGTGCTGCGATTCTGGAACAACGAGGTTTTAACTGAAACCGAGTCGGTACTAGAGCGGATATTCGCTGAACTGAACCACGCTGCCCCCTCACCCCAACCCCTCTCCCGCAAGGGGAGAGGGACTTGACGGTTATCACCACACTGAAAATGGCCACATTGATCGTTGCCGCGCCTGCCCCCCTCTCCCCTTGCGGGAGAGGGGCCGGGGGTGAGGGGGTGATCTGCCAACGAGACGGACCATGAACATCTCCACCCTGCTCGACATGGCGGCCGACGCCTTCGGCGACCGCACCGGCGTGGTCTGCGCCGAGACGCGGCTCGACTACGCCACCCTCCGTGACAAGGCCTGGCGTGCAGCAAGGCACTTTCAGGCGGCGGACGTTGAGTACGTTGCACTGCTGGACGTCACCAGTCCGGCGGCGCCCGTCACCCTGTTCGGTGCGGCGTACGCGGGGATTCCGTTTGTGCCGCTGAACTACCGGCTCACCAAAGCCGAGATCAACGCCCTGCTTGATCGCGTGTCGCCGGTACTGGTCATCGCTGGGCCTGATCAGCTCGGGCAGATTGAGGCACGTGAGGGCGTGACGGCGATGACGCGGGACGCCCTGCTGAGCCTGCCGGATGACGGCGCCGAGCCGCCCATCGCGCCGGAAGACCCCAGTGCCGTCGCCGTGCAACTGTTCACGAGCGGCACGACGGGCGCGCCCAAGGCGGCGATTCTGCGTCACGAAAACCTCACGTCGTACATCATCGGCACCGTGGAATTCGCGGCGGCGGAAGAGACCGATGCCATCGTCGTCACCGTGCCGCCGTACCACATCGCCGGTATTTCGGCGGTGCTGTCGTCCACTTATGCCTGCCGTCGCATGGTGCAGCTTGAGGCCTTCGAGCCCGCAGCCTGGCTGGCCGCCGTGCGCAACGAAAAAGTGAGCAACGCCTTCCTGGTGCCCACCATGTTGCAACGCGTGGTGGAACACCTCAGCGATCGCGGCGAAGCGGCGCAACTGCCCTCGTTACGGGCGCTGGCTTATGGCGGCGGCAAGATGCCGCTGACGGTTATCGCCAAGGCCATGGCCCTGTTCCCCAGCGTTGATTTCACCAACGCCTACGGTCTCACGGAAACCAGTTCCACCGTCGCCGTGCTGGGCCCGGACGATCACCGCATGGCGGTGGCCAGTGACGACCCGCTGATCCGCCGCCGCCTCGGCTCGGTGGGTCGCGCGACCGGCGCTGTCGAGATTCAGATCAGGAATGAAGACGGCGCAGTGCTGGCGGCTGAAGACGCCGGTCTGGTTTTCGTGCGCGGCCCGCAAGTCTCGGGCGAGTACCTGAGCCAGGGCTCGCAGCTCGACGCCGAAGGCTGGTTCCCCACCAAAGACCGCGGCTATCTCGACGCCGACGGCTATCTGTTTCTCGACGGTCGTGACGACGACGTGATTGTCCGTGGCGGCGAAAACATTTCGCCCGGCGAAATCGAAGACGTGTTGATGACGCACCCCGCGGTCGCCGATGTTGCCGTTGTCGCCATGCCCGATGAGCAATGGGGCGAAGCGGTTGCCGCCGCCGTGGTCTGCAAACCCGGTTCGATCGTGAGCGACGCGGACCTGAAAGCGCTGGTGCGGGATCGCCTGCGCTCGTCGCGCGTGCCGCAGCGCATCGTCTTCAAGGCTGCCCTGCCCTACACCGAAACCGGCAAGTTGCTGCGTCGGGTGATCCGCGCTGAATTGTTGTCGTAGCGCCTCATCTGGCGGGTGCGCGCGCTGTCATCCCGCAACCGCCGGCGAACGCTGATCAAACCAATCCGGATGTTTGACCGCAAGCCGGTAATAGAGCGTCGGCAGAATCAACAGGGTCAGGCCCGTGGAGATCACGGTGCCAAAAATCAGCGAGGTGGCCAGCCCGGCAAACAGCGGTTCGGTGTACAGAATGAGCGTGCCCAACGCCACCGTCAGCGCCGATAGAAAGATCGGCCGAAAGCGCACGGCACCGGCCAGCACGACGGCCTCTTTCAGCGGTCGTCCCTGTCGTTGGTAGTCTTGAATGAAGTCGATGATCAGCAGCGAGTTGCGAATCACCACGCCGGCCAGAGCGAGCACGCCAATCGCCGACCCCATGCTGAAATTGATGCCCACCAGCCAATGGCCGGGAAACACGCCAATCAAGCCCAGCGGCACCGCCACCATCGCCAGCAGCGCGATGCTGAAAGATCGATAGATCGCCACCAGCAGCAAAAAGATGAGCGTCAGCGCAGCGCTGAGCACCACCGCCATTTCGCCAAAGGAATCGAGGGTCAGGCGTATTTCGCCATCCCAGAGCAGGTGATAACTGTTCAGGGTTTGCGGAATGTCGGCACGCAGACCCAAACCGCCAGTCTTCAACGTTTGCCCGTTGCCAAGGTCGAGCCCTTTCAGATGCGCATCCATGTCGAGAATGACGTACGCCGGCGCGGTGTCGCCAATTTCGGCCGTCACATAGGTCACCCGTTCATTGTTTTTTCGCAGGATTGGCCGGTCGTGCAGCACCGTGCGGGTTTGGGTGACCTCCGACAACGGAACCGACTCGCCCTGGGCGTTGCGCAGGTGCACCCGGTCCAAGGTCAGGGGATCGATCTCCAGCGCGCGCGGCACCTTCACCACAATCGGTACCGGATTCCGTTCGCCCGCAAGGTGGGCTTCGGCCACCGGCTGTCCGCCCACCAGTGCCGCCAGCGTGTGCTGGATCGCGCGCGCACTGACGCCCGCGAGAGCGGCCTTTTCAGCGTCGACGGTAATGTCGAACCGCGGCAGGTCAACCGGCTGGCTGTGGCTGACATCCACCACACCCCAGGTCTGCTCGAAGCGCGCCTTCACGGTGTCGGAGAGGCTGCGCAGCACCTCCGGGTCGGTGCCATACAGCTCGGCCACCAGCGTGGCGCGGCTGGGCGGGCCAGGCGGTGCATCCAGAAAGCCAATCTCGATGCCGGGAAATGCCTCTTTCAGCGGCAGGGTCGCCTCGCGCAGGCGGGCGATCAGCGGCACGAGCTGCGTGCGGCGTTGGCTTTTGTGCACCAGATTGACGGTGATCTCCGCCACGTGTGGGCCACGCCGGTGGGCCAAGCCACGAAACTGCCCGGCAAAGTCAATGACCCCGGGCATGCCGAGGTAGGTCACGTGATTGGCGATGACGGGTTCTGTGCGGAGCACCTCGCCCAGTCGCCGCGCAGCAGCATCGGTGACTTCCAGTGGCGTCGTCTCGGGCATGTCCAGCGTAATGGTGAACTGGTTCTTGTTCTCCTTGGGCATGATGGCCAGCATCACCCCGCCGCTGGACAGCGGCCCGCCAACCCCCGCAGGCCGCAGGAACTGCCAGGCGGGTTGCAGCAGTGAACCCGCCAGCGCCAGCATGATGGCGCCATACAGCAGGCGCCGCCGCATCGGGCGTTCGAGCAACGGCATCAGCAGGCCGGCGTAGCGTCGGTACAGCGGTGTGGACATCGGGTCGCCGGACGAGGCTGGCGCAACGCGGCCCCGCAACCAGCGATGACAGCTCCACGGCACCACCGTGTAGGCGAGCAGCAATGACAGCGCCATGGTCACCATCACGTTGAAGGAGATGGGCGCGAAGTACTCGCCGCTCATGCCACTGAGAATGTTGAGTGAGGCGAATACCAGAATCACCGCCACGGTCGCCATGGTGGTGGGCGGTCCAATCTCGTTGACCGCGAGGACGGCCGCGCGCCGGGCATCCCGCGTACCACCCTGCTGATAACTGCGGTAGATGTTTTCCAGGGTGACGATGCTGTCATCGACAATCATGCCCAGCGACAGGATCATCGCGAACAGGGCGATGCGGTTCAGCGTGTGCCCGGTGACCAGATCAACGGCCACAGTCAGAAACAGAATCAGCGGTAGCGTGCCGCTGATGATCAAGCCCGCGCGCAGTCCCAAAAACGGCAGCAACGCCACAATGACCGCGCTGATCGCCACGGCCATGTCACGCAACAGGCGGTTGACGGTGTCGTTGGCCTCTGCGCCGTCGTCACGCGTGGTGATGACATGCACCGCCTCGGGTAGAAACTCGGCACGCATTTCTTCAATCGCCAGCAGCACTTCGTTGGCCGTCGTCACCGAATTGGTGTTGGGCTTCTTGGCCACCGACAGGGTCACCGCAGGCATTTCGCCCAAATCCTGAGTGAAGCGCGGATCACTGGGCCCGAAGGCAAATCGTGCCAAGGTGTGGCGCTGTTCCGCCGCACCGTCGTGCACCGTGGCCACGTCTTCGACATAGATCGGCTGCCCGTCGTGAACGGCCAGCACCATGCGCCGCACGGCATCGACCGACGTCAGTCGCGCGCTCAGGATCACGGGGTGATAGCGGCCCTGTTGAACGGCTTCGCCGACCAGCGAAGCCACATTCCGGTCGGCAAACCGTGCGATGCCGTCGTCCAGGCTCAGACCAAACGCTTCGAGGCGAATCGGGTCGAGGTCGATACGAATTTCGCGGCTGCGGCCGCCATGCAACTCGGTGACCGAGATCGTCGGCAGCGTGTTCAGCCGCTCGCGCAGGGTGTCGGCGAGCCGCCTCAGCGCGTAGTCATCGTATTCGGCGGAAGCCAGGGTGACGGCGACGATGGGGACGTCATCGGCATCGATGCGGCGAATCTGCGGCGGTGGGATGTCCGGCGGCAGCGCGGCCCGCAGTGCATCGATGCGCTGATACACGCGCACCATGGCTTTTTCCTTGTCGATGCCCACGTCAAACTGCACATCAATGCGCGCCGCGCCATACAGCGAGGTGGCAAAGGTGTCATCCACCCCTTCCAGCTCGCGCAGCGCCTGCTCTGCGGGGCTGGCCACCAGCCGATCCACCGCTTCGGCGGAGCGGCCCGGCAGATCGAAGTGGACCTCGGCGCCCGGCACGATGATCTGCGGATTTTCTTCGCGCGGCGTCAGCGAGGCGCCGATCAGACCCACCAGCAGGCAAAACACGATGAACACCGGCGTCAGTTTCGAGTCGATGAAATAGTCGGTCATGCCGCCGGCAAGGTTCAGCCGCACCGGCGCGTCGCTTTGTTGCATCTCAGGGTGCTCCGGGCGTCATCAACAGGTCGCCGTCACGAACGCGGTCATCGACGCGCTGCAACAGCGTTTCGCCCGGCGTCAGGCCGCTGGTGATCTCGGTACGGTCGCCCAGCACCCGCCCGGTGCGCAGCCACCGAAAGCGCAGCCGCTGTGCATCGTCCACCACAAAGGCGCCGGTCAGGCTGCCGCGCTCGGCCAACGCCGTGGTGGGGATGGCGATGCCGGGCTGTGCCGCAAGCATGAAGGTACAGCGACCAAACATGCCGGGGGCGAGGCCATCGGCCTGATCCAGTTGAATCTTGGCGAGGTAACGCCGCGTGACCGGATCGCCGGACGGCACCAGGCGTGCAATGCGACCGCCCAGTGAGTGCCCACCGGCTTCGATATCCACGCGCACCGTATCGCCCACCTGAAGCTTGGCCAGTTGCGATTCGGCCACGTGGGTTTCGAACAGCAGCGCGGTGTCGGACTCGACGACGACGATGGGCGCGCCGGGTGTCACCAGGTCACCACTGCGCGCGGCGCGCTCGACCACGACACCGTCGACCGGGCTGACGATCTGCGCGTAGTCCATTTGCGAGCGCGCCGCGGCACGCATTGCCGTGGCGGCCTCGAGCTCGCGTGCGGCGATGTCGCGGTCAACCTGTGCGCGTCGCAAAGCCGATTCGGCCACCAGCTTGCGGGCGTACAGGGTGCCGGTGTCGACCAGGGTCCGCTCGGCGTCGGCCAGTACCGCCTGCGCGCGCTGATGCTGCGCGCTGGCCTGTTGAATGGCACTTTCAAGATCTTCACTGTCCAGCGTGGCCAGCGCCTGGCCGCGCTGAACGGCATCGCCTTCTCGCACGTCGAGACGGCGCAGGTAAGCGGTGATGCGCGAGCTGATCTCGATACGCTGGTCCGACACCACCGAGCCGACCGTTTCGTAGTGCACCGGCAACAGCTCGACCACCACCGTCACCGTGGGCAAGTCGTGTTGCGCGGGCTCCGGCGCTGCGTGGGGCGTCGGGTCGGTCCCGCAGGCTGCCAGCGCCAACGACAAGAACATGAACCACGATGTGCGCTTCAGGCTGCTATGTGACGTCAGGGTCATCGTCATGCCTCAGTCAAACGTCCAGCCCAGCGAGAATTGTGACTGCCAGACGCTCAGATTCGCTTCGATGAGCTGGTCGCCCGGGTCGGCGTCCACGTTAAATGTCAGCAGTTGGCCCTGCAGCAGCACCGGGCGGGCGCTGCTCAGGGTGTTGAGCGTGCGCTGCGTGTTGTTCACCGCATAGAGCAAGGCCCACCCCAGATTGAGCCGAGGACTGAGCTTCCATGACAATCCAATGGCGGCGTGCTGATCGGTGACGGCAGGTGCGAACACGGATGGCAATGCCTGATCCTTGCCCACCGGGTTGCCACCCCAACTGAAGCCCGCGCGCCAACTCAGCCGGCCACGCTCACCCTGATACCCGACCTTGTACACCTCCACGCTGTGCCAGCCAAAGCCGGGACCCGCGTTACCGCCCAGGCAGGCATCAAGCATGGCGGTGTTCGGCAGGTTACGGCTGAGCAGTCTCGGCACAAAGCATTCATCGGTAAACCGCTGCGCCGCCACGGTGTTGCTCAGCGCCTTGACGTCGCCGTAGCGAATCTGCTCAAAGTCGATCAACAGACGATGGCCCGGCAGAAACTGGTACTGCACCCCCAGATTCAGCACCGGTGCAAAATCCAGCGACTTACCGATGATGGCGCCGGAATAGCGGTCAAAATCGGTTTGATACAAGCGGCTCTGATAGGCCGCGCCGATCCCGACACCTGCGCCCAACTCCCACAGCAGGCCGACCCGAAGGCCGCCGCCATAGGCGTAGTCGAAGCCGTTGTCGGTGACCTTGTCTGGCGCATTCGAAAATGCTGCAAACGCGCCGAGACCGCGCAAGGCGATGCGTTGGCCGGCCAGCACCGGAGAAACGCCAACGGCGAGGGTCGGTGTGAGCCGGTATGCCCAATGCGCCGAAAGCAGAATCTGGGTGAGATCGACCCCCAGGGTCGTGCCACTTTGGCCGCACAAACCAGACAAGTCGGTCAGCGCTGAGGTCGCGTTGCCACCACCAAACGTACCTTCGCAATTGGCCGCGAAACCGGGGACGCCGCGGGCCAGGGTGGTGTCGGACCCGTCTGACAGCGACTTCAGGCCCGAGGCACTCAGCCCCCAACCGAATGCCGTGCGGTCATCAATGCGCCAGTTGCGGGCAAACGAGGGAAGCGGAAAAACCCCGGTGATCGAGGTTTGGCGTCCCGGTGCCAGATCGAGCAGGCCAAACGGCGCTGCATCGCCCCGCGGCCCCGCGCGGTAACCCCCGTCGGGGATGGCGACGCCAAGCTCGGCCACCATGCCGCTCTCCAGCCACGCGCCCGCCGCAGGATTGCGCAGGGTGGCAGTGGCATCCTCGACCATGGCGGTACCCGCCCCGGCCATGCCCAGTTGTATGGCACCGGTCCCCACCGCGTTCATTCCGTTCGACGCGTTTCCTACCGAGACCGCGACACCACACAGACAAAGCGCCCAGAAGGCCCGCCATTGCATGCTCAACGCCCTTCCCGGCCGACTCATCGCTGACGCGCCACGACCTGTTCAGCCTGGTCCATCGACACCACCAGGCGTCTGAGCATCTGCTCAAAGGCTTGCTTTTCATTGGCGTCGAGGGCACTGAAAGCCGTTGCCACGATGGGCTGGAAAGCTTGCGCATGGCTTCTCACCAATGCGCGCCCTGCGGGGGTGATCACCACCTGCCGCCGACGCGCATCGTGAGGGTCGGCCTTGATCTGTACCTGCCCCTCGGTTTCCAGCACGTTGAGAATGCGGGTCATGTTGGCGCGGTTTTGCCCCACCTGCTCGCACAACGCTGATGGCGTAGTGCCACGATCCCCGTTGGCGAGCACCACAATCAGCGTGTGGTAGGAGCTTTCCGTCAGCCCCGAGGGCCGCAGCAAAGGGTCGGTAAACGCGGTGATGCTTTGGCTGGCCACCCGGATCAGCCGCATCAGCGTGACGTCTTCATAAGAAAATTCTGGAACACTCGCTTGCCAGTCTTCGGCACTGGCATCAACCGCAAGCAATCGATCACGCGTTTTCATGGCAATACCATTGATAGTACATTGATGAACTTATCACAGCTTATTGCCGAAATCCCTTGGCAACGTGAGATGTACAGTGCGCGTCGACCGAAAGCCGATGATTCACACGGCGTGAAACCCTTTCTAACCTGCGCACCCGTCCATCACACCGCTGTTCATGCGTGACAAAACGACGTCATGACCGCAGGTCTCATCCCGCAGCGTGCCGAACAACACCATGCCGAAGCTGGCCTGGCTGGCCGCTACGTGTCGGTCTTGCTCAACGACTTGGGGCGCTCTGAGCACGACGCGTGCATTGCCGTCCCTGAACACCCTGCCGCCGCTTGGGCGCGCAGCGGCTTGATGGCGCTGACGGGCAACCACGACCCAGCGCTGTGTATTGCCCCTATCGTGAGTGCGGCGCAGGGCGCCCTCGCCGCGCTGAAGTCCGTGGCGCCCAACACGGCGGGCCTTGATGAGATTGACGCGGCCCTGCTGCTGGGCGAACGGGCGGCGCTCACGGGCAGCACCCGCGCCGGCGCGACTTCGCCCGGCGGCGCCTGCCACCTGCTGGCCACGGCCGATGACTGGCTGGCGGTCAACCTCGCCCGGGATGACGACTGGGCGCTGCTGCCGGCATGGCTGGAGATCGATGCCTGCCCGGACCTGGCGACCCTGGCCGCTGAACTGACGCGGCGTCCGTCCGCGCTGCTGATCGAACGCGCCGGGTGGCTGGGATTGGCGGTGGCGCGGGATCAGGCCCCGCAGGCCGCAGCGTGGTGCACGGTTCACAGCGGCGCGGACTGGCGCGGCACGACAACCATGCCGGCCCGCGCGCCACGGGTGCTGGATCTGTCGTCGCTGTGGGCCGGACCGCTTTGCAGCCATCTGCTGCAGCGGCTCGGCGCCGAGGTCATCAAGGTGGAAGGCTGGCAGCGCCCGGACGGCGCGCGACGCGGCAACGCCGATTTCTTCAACCTGCTGCACGCCGGCAAGCGCTGCGTGGCGCTGGACTGGGGCACGCCCACCGGCACCGCACAGTTGCGCGCGCTGCTGGCAAGTGCCGACATCGTCATCGAGGGCTCGCGGCCGCGCGCGTTGCAGCAGTTGGGCATTGAGGCCGAGGCGTGGGTTGCAGAACGGCCGCACCGCACCTGGATCAGCCTGACCGGCTACGGCCGCTGCGGGCCCGACGCCGAGCGCGTTGCCTTTGGCGACGACGCCACCGTCGCCGCCGGTCTCAGCCACCTCATGCACGACACCACCGGGCAGCGCCTGATGGTGGGCGACGCCCTGGCCGACCCGCTCACCGGCCTGCATGCAGCGTTGGCGGCGTGGGCGAGCTGGTGTGATGGCGGCGGCCGACTGGTCGGCCTGTCGCTGGTCGATGTCACCCGGCATGCCGCCTGCTTCGAATTGCCCGAATCGACGGCCGGGCGCCGCGCCCGCCATGCCGACTGGCAGGCATGGCTGCACCGGCATGGGGTGATCGCCCAGCCGCCGCGCGCCCGCTTGCCGGTGGCGCGCGCCGCGTCACTTGGTGCCGATAGCGCGCAGATCTTGGATGGCCTTGCACCGTGCTGATCCGCAACGCGACAGGCCTCGACGGCGTTGCGTTTGACCTGCGCATCGACGCCGGTCGCATCGCCGCACTGGACACACACCTGCCCGCCCGGGACGGCGAGTCCGAGATCGATGCGCGCGGCAACGCGCTGCTGCCGGGCCTGAACGATCACCACCTGCATCTGCTGGCATCGGCGACCGCACAACACTCGGTGCACTGTGGCCCGCCGCAGATCGACGGCCCTCGCGCGCTGGCAACGGCGCTGAACGCCGCAGCAAGGCACGGTCAGTGGCTGCGCGGCGTGGGCTGGCATGAATCGGTGATGGGCGACGATGCGCCGCTGGACCGCGACTGGCTGGACCGTCACGGACCCGCCGTGCCGGTGCGCATTCAGCACCGTAGCGGTCGCCTGTGGGTGCTCAACAGCCTGGCGCTGGACGCGCTGGGACCGCTGGGCGAGAACGCGCCGTTCCAGCAGGTGCGTGGGCGCTGCACCGGTCACCTGCTCGATGGCGACACCTGGCTGCGGCAGCGGGTGCCGTCCCAGCGGCCGTCGGTGGCAGCGCTGAGCCAACAGTTGGCGGGGTATGGCGTGGTGGGATTCACCGACGCCACCCCAGACAATGACCGTGACGCCGCCCACGCCTTCGCCCTGATGCATGCGGCGGGCGACCTGCGTCAACGGGTGCGCCTGATGGGCAACGCCACGCTGGATGGGCTGCCGGCCACGGCGCTGTTGCACGTCGGCGAGGCCAAGGTGCACCTGCTGGAAGGCGCCCTGCCCGACTTCGACACATTGGTCACGCAGATCCGGACCCGACAGCACGCCGGGCGCGCCACGGCGCTGCATTGCACCAGCCGCGTCGAGCTGGTCTTTGCGCTCACGGCGCTGAACGCTGCCGCCACCAGCAGCGCGCACCGCATCGAGCACGCCGGCGTCTGCCCGCCCGAGCTGCTGGAGGCGATGCGGCACCTGGGCCTGACCGTGGTCAGCCAGCCGCACTTCATTGCCGAAAAAGGCGACCGCTACCGGCTTGAGGTGGATACCGATGATCAGCCGTGGCTGTACCGCCTGGGCGGCTTCTGTAACGCCGACATCGCACTGGCGGCCGGCAGCGACGCCCCGTTTGGCGGTCTCAACCCGTGGGCGGCGATGCAGGCAGCGGTGGACCGACGCGACCGCCATGGCGAGGTCTTGGGCGCCGCCGAAGCCCTGACGCCGGAAGCCGCGCTGGGTTTGTTCACCGGCACGCTGGACGCACCCGGCGTGCCGCGCTTCGACCTCGCACCGGGCGAGATCGCCGACCTGTGCCTGATCGATCGGCCCTGGCGACAGGCTCGCGCCGACTTGCGAGCCGCACGGGTGCTTGGGGTTTGGCGAGCGGGTGTCGAGATTTTCGGCGCGGCGGCCGTCAACGGCTGAACCTTCCGCGCTGCGCGCGGCCCTCTCCCCAGCCCTCTCCCGCGTGCGGGAGAGGGGGCACCGGTTCGACGTCCTTAAGTGACTCGAAGACAGTCCGGCAGCGCGCCAGACCTCATCCAATCGGGGACGCTGCGCCTGTTTGCGCTGACGACACTCGTTCGTATCAAGTCTTTGAGGCGCAGCGATGCAACACGAAACCACCGCCCGGTACCCGGCGTCTGCCGCCGTGGTGATGCGCATGTTCACCGACCGCGACTTTCACATTCGCAAGCTTGAGCAGATGGGCCTGCGTCGCTACGCGGTACTCGATCACGCATTCGATGGTCAGCACTTCCGCATCCGCGTTGAACGCGTGGTGCCCATCGACGTGCCCGGTCTGCTCAAGAAAGTGGTGCCCAGCGAATCCTGTGTGATCAATGACGAGCACTGGGACGCCAAAGCCCTCACCGGCAAGGTATTGGTCGAACCCAAGGGCATGCCACTGGACATCCACTGCATGACCGCGATGTCCAACGTCAAGGACGGCTGCCTGATCCGCTATCAATGGACCCTGAAAGCACGCGTTCCACTGATTGGCGGAGCACTGGAAAAATTCATCATCGGCGACATGGAACGCCGCGCCAATGACGAGACCCGTCTGGCGCTGACGATGCTCGACGACTATCGATGAACGTCGGCCACAGCGCCGCGCCACTTCGTCAATTCGGACGATGCAGGCGCCGCGCAGCGGCCTACCATCCAGTCAAGAAGAGGGCAGAGCTTGTTCATGCCCCATCGCTCAAGAGCTCAGTCCGGCTCCGCATTCAACCGCCGTCGTGCGCTGTAGGAGATTCAACCAATGAAATGTTCAGCACTCCGTTTTCTGCTCTTGTCGGTCGGTGCCTTGGCGTGGTCGGCGGGTGCTTCCGCCGCTGCCACGGCCGAGCAGGTCGCCAGCCTCGGCAAGGACCGCACCTGCATGGGTGCCGAGCGCGCCGGCAATGCCGACGGCAGCATTCCGGAATTTACCGGCAAGTGGTTCAAGACCTGGCCGGGACAGACCCAAGAACACGGCTATGAGCCTGGACCCTATGCCGACGAAGAACCCTTGTTCACCATCACCGCGGAAAACGCCGACGAGTACGCCGAGCAACTGACTGCGGGTCAAAAGGCGCTGCTCGCCAAGTACCCCGACGACTTTCGGATGAAGGTGTACCCGACGCATCGCGACTTCCGGTTCGCAGACTGGGTCTGCGACATCATCAAGAAAAATGCGACCGAGGCCACCATTGTCGATGATGGACTTGGCATCACCGGCACGACCGGTGCGCCGCCCTTCCCGTTCCCCAACAGCGGCCTTGAGGCGATCTGGAACGTGATCAATCCGCACCGCGCGTCCACCGAGCAGGCGGTCACTGACATCGCCAATGTCTATTCCAACGGCAGCATCGCCTGGGGCCGAAACAAGTTCATGACCTTGAACCCGGGAAACGATCCTGACCCGGACAAGCGGGCGTCGTTCGCCGATCACATCAATGCGTATTTCTACACCGGCTACATCCTGCCGCGTCGTGATCGGGGCTTCGTGGCCGTGGGTTATCAGCCCAACAACTTCTCGAAAGATGCGACCCAGTCGTGGCAGTACGTCCCGGGCACGCGCCGCGTACGCCAGGCGCCCGAGGTGGGCTTTGACACGCCGGTGCCGCCGGCCGGTATGCGCGTGGTCGACGACGACTACCTGTTTAACGGCTCGCCCGAGCGCTACACCTGGAAGCTGGTCGGCAAGAAGGAATTCTATGTGCCATTCCATAACAACCGGGTCAACGACCCGGCCATTCCCTACAGCGATTTGTTGGGGCCGCACTCGCTCAACCCTGACTACGTGCGCTACGAAAAGCGCCGCGTCTGGGTGATTGAGGGCGAGCTGAAGGATGGCGTTCGTCACATCTACAAAAAGCGCACGGTCTATGCCGACGAAGACACCTGGCTGGCACTCTGGGCCGACAGCTACGACAACCGCGACGAACTGTGGCGCACCAATTTCGTGGCCTATTTCTACTCGCAGGAATCGGGCACCTACCACCGCGGCGCGTCGATCTATCACGACCTCAATGCAGGGGCCTATGAAGCGGGCTACCTGACCAACGAGCGTGGCAATGACTGGTGGCGCCTGAACGTACCGCTGACGCCCGATCATTTCAGCGCCCAGGCTGCGGCCCGAGGCGGCCACTAACCAGGCGTGAAACCTGATGGGTGACGCGTTCGCCGCGTTCTCACGAATCACCCATCACTCATCACGTTTCAGTCATCACGGATCACCCAAACAATGAAAACCGCATTCATCACCGGCGCCAATGTCGGCCAGGCCTTTTTGCTGTCGCGCGCGCTGGCCGATCGGGGCTGGCGCGTCTTTGCCGGCGTACTGCCCGGCGCACCGACCGAGCTCAAGACCGAGGGCAACATCACCGTGGTGGACCAGGATGTGTCCAACACCGCGTCGGTGACCGAAAGCGCGCGCATCGTCACCGAGGCGCTCAACGGTCAGGGCATCGACCTGCTGATGAACGTCGCCGGTGTGGCCAACCAGGCCACCGGGGTGCTGGAAGGGGTCGATCTGGCCAAGGCCGAGAGGCTGTTTCACATCAACACCTTCGGTCAGTTGCGGGTGATTCAGGCCTTTCTGCCGCTACTGCGCAAGAACGTCCCCGGCGCACGGATTGCCAATTACAGCTCGGGCGCCATCCTCGCCAGCCCGGTGGGCGCAGGCATCTACAACATGACCAAGCACGCGATCCATGGCATGACCCTAACCCTGCGACAGGAACTGCGGCCGCTGGGCATCGAAGTGACCTCGATCATCCCGGGCGGCGTGCTCACCGGCATGTCGGCCAACGCACACGTCAACACCAAGAACAGTTGGGCCGAACAGCGTGCCGATCTGCTCAAAGTCTACGAACCGCTGCGCAACACCTACTGTCAGGTGCTGCCCGACATGCTGGAGAAAACCGGCAGCTCGCCCGAGCAGGCGCTGGAAGGCACCTTGGAGATTCTGGCGAAAAAACAATGGAAACCGATGGAGTATCTGGGCAAGGACGTGAAGCCCATGGGCGTGATGAAACGCATTCTCTCCGACAGCCAGCTTGAAGCGATGATGCGCAAAACCTTCAAGATTCCGGCCTACAAAGGCTGAGCCCGGCCACAAGAAAACATTCAACGCAAAGGCGCGAAGGGGAAAAGCAAGGACGCGAAGAGTGGGGTTGAAACAGCACGCCACGCGGACTGAGCGACGCACGTGGTCTTTCCCAACTGATTCTCTTTGCGCCTTGATGTTTTCCTTTGCGTTCTTTGCGTTTCAAACGCTTTTCGCGAGACCCCCGTGATGAATGACCCCCTGCACACCGCCCCGCCCTTGCAGCCGCTGTTCGAGCGGCTGGCGCTCAAGTCCCACGAACTGGTCAGCACCACCGCCGAGCAGCGCGCCGAGAAAATCCGCCGTCTGCTCAAGTCAGTGATGGACGCCCGCCCGCAGATTCTCGAGGCCGGCCGCAAAGAGCTGAAGCTGCAGGACATGGACATCGACATGCAGTTGTTGATGGTCAAGACCGAGTGCGAGTTTGTCGCCCGCAACCTCGGCAAATGGATGGGGCGGCATCCAGTGAAAGGCTCGCTGATGAGCCTCGGCAAAAAAAGTTACGTGCAGTACGAGCCCAAAGGCGTGGTGCTTAATCTCGCCACCTGGAACGCGCCCATCGCCATCGGTCTGGTTCCGTTGCTGGGGGCCATTGCTGCCGGCAATACCTGTGTGCTGAAGCCATCAGAACTGGCGCCGCTGTCGGCGCAGGTGCTGGCCGAAATCGTCGCCAAGGCCTTCCCGTCGGACGAGTTTGCGGTGATCCAGGGCGGGCCTGAAGTGGCCTCCGAACTGCTGAAACTGCCGTTCAACCACATCTTCTTCATCGGCGGTCACGCCGTGGGCCGGCTGGTGATGCGCGCCGCCGCCGAGCACTTCGCCTCCGTCACCCTGGAGATGGGTGGCAAGAACCCGACCATCATCGATGCCAGTGCGGACCTGGCCGACAGCGCCCGCAAGATTGCCTGGGGCCGCGTCGCCAACTGCGGTCAGGTGTGCCTGGCACCGGACTATGCGCTGGTGCACGAGTCCATCCAAGGCCCGTTCGTCGAGTCACTGGGCAAGGCCTTGCACGCGCTCTACGACGCCAGCGGCGAGGGCTTCCGGCAGTCACCCGAGGTGCCGCGCATCGTCAATCGGCGGCACTTTGACCGCATCAAGGCGCTGCTGGATGACGCGCTCGCCAAAGGCGCGACCGTGGCTGTGGGCGGGCAGACCGATGCCGACGATCTGTTCATTGCCCCCACCGTGCTCACCGGCGTCACCGAAGACATGCGGATCATGCAGGAAGAAATCTTCGGGCCCATTCTCTGTGTGCTGCCGTGGCAGAAGCGTGGGGAAGTGATCGCCACCATCCGCAAGCGGCCCAAGCCGCTGGGGCTGTACATCTTTGCCAAAGATCGTGAGGCCATCGACTGGTTCCTCACCCACACCACCTCGGGTTCGACCGTGGTCAACCACAACCTGATCCAGTCCGGCACCAACCCGCACCTGCCCTTTGGTGGGGTCAACTCCAGCGGCACCGGTCGCATCGGCGGTCACTTCAGCTTTCTGGAGTGTTCCAATACCCGCGCGGTGGTTGAAGAAGGCCCGCCGGTCGGCGATCCGGGACTGATGTTTCCGCCCTACTCCGACAAGTACAAGAAGATGATCGGCCAGATGATGGGCAAGGAAATCAAGATGCCCGATGCGGCCATCAAGGCCATCAACGGTGTGATTCGGGTGATGGGCAGCCTGCGCGGCCACTGACCCGGTTGCAGGGGAGTGGTTGTCTCGCGAGGCCCTGTCGCAAACGTCTGATTCGATGGCGCACCGACTGGCTGGACGTGAGCTTCGGGGTGTCTGCAGACGCGGGATGCCGTACAATCGCGCCCCCGCGGGGACTGGTCGCGGTTCCTGCGTTCTACCTGCCCGTGTGAAAACGGGCCCAACCGAGAGTCACCATGACCCAAACATTTGTAGTTGAAGCTGAGCCGCGTGTTGCGCAAGGAACGGGTGCGAGCCGCCGTCTGCGCCGCACCGGCAAGATTCCCGCCATCATTTATGGCGGCAACGATGGCCCGCAGAACATCACGATCAGCCACAACGAACTGCTCAAGCAGCTCAAGATCGAAGCGTTTTACGCCCACATTCTCACCATCGAGCTCGAAGGCAAGCAGGTGCAGGCCGTATTGAAAGACCTTCAGCGCCACCCGGTGCGTGACGAGGTTTATCACGCCGACTTCCAGCGCGTCGTGGCCGACCAGTTGCTGCGCAAATCGGTACCGCTGCATTTCGTTGGCGAAGACGTGACACCCGGCGTGAAACTCGGCGGCGGCATGATCGAGCACTTCATCAACGAAGTTGAAATTGAATGCTTCCCGGGCGATCTGCCCGAGTTCATCGAAGTCGACGTTTCGAAGCTGGCCCTGGGCGAAGTCATTCACTTGGCCGACCTGGCACTGCCCAAGGGCGTGACCTTGCTCGAGCTCAAGCACGACAACAACATCGGCGTCGTGTCCTGCCACCTGACCAAGGTCGGCAAGGTCGACGAAGAAGCGGACGAGGCTGAAGGCGAAGCCGCTGAAGGCGAAGGCGACGACAAGTAAGCTGCCGCCAGCGGGTACACCGCCCGTCCGTTGGGTTGCCACGGACGGGTTTTTTATGGACCCGGCAGTGTGAACGGACTTGTTTGCGCCTGATGGCGCCCTTGGCACCTGATCAACACGGGACACTTTGATGTCAGAGCTTGTTGCCCTGATTGGCCTCGGCAACCCCGGCGCCGATTACGCACAAACCCGCCACAACGCAGGCTTCTGGTGGATTGACGCACTGGCCGGCGCCGCCCGCGTCAGCCTGCGGCCAGAGTCCAAGTTTCACAGCCATGCGGCGCGCGCCACCGTCTTCGGCCGTGATGTGCTGCTGGTGCAGCCGCAAACCTTCATGAATCGCAGCGGGCAGGCGGTTCAGGCGGTGGCGCAGTTTTACAAGATCGAGCCCGGCAACCTGCTGATCGCGCATGACGAGTTGGCGCTGCCGCCCGGCACGGCACGTCTCAAACTCGGCGGCGGCCACGCCGGTCACAATGGACTACGCAACATCCATGCAGCACTGGGACCGGACTACCGACGCCTGCGAATCGGTATCGGCCACCCCGGGGACAAGGCGCAGGTGCTGAACTATGTGCTGGGGCGACCCGGCCGTGATGAAGCGGCCGCGGTCAGCGATGCGCTGATCAAGGCGGCCGGAGCGCTGGACACCTGGTTTACCAAAGGTTGGGAGCAGGCCATGACCCAACTCCACACACAATCTGATTAATCGACGGACGAAAACGGTATGGGCATTCAATGCGGGATTGTCGGCTTGCCGAACGTGGGCAAGTCAACGTTGTTCAACGCTCTGACCAAGGCGCAGATTGCGGCGGAGAACTACCCGTTCTGCACCATCGACCCCAACGTCGGCGTGGTGGCCGTGCCCGACCTTCGCTTGCAGGCGCTGGCCGAAATCGTCAAACCGCAGAAGATTCTCGGCGCGACGGTCGAGTTTGTCGACATTGCCGGCCTGGTTGAGGGCGCCGCCGAGGGCAAGGGCAAGGGCAACGCGTTCCTGTCCCACATTCGCGACACCGACGCCATCGCCCACGTCGTGCGCTGCTTTGTCGACGACGACGTGATCCACGTCATGGACAGCGTCGACCCGATTCGCGACATCGACGTGATCGGCACCGAACTGGCCCTCGCCGACCTGGACCGGGTCACCAAATCGTTGGAGCGCTCCAACAAGCTGGCACGCAGTGGCAACGCCGACGCCGCCGCTCGCAGCGCCTGCCTGACCCGCGTGCAGGCGCACCTGGACAACGGTGAGGCGGTGCGCAGCATGACCCTGAACGACGACGAAAAACTGATCGTCAAGGAGTTGCAGCTGATCACCGCCAAGCCCGGCCTCTACATCGCCAACGTGGATGAAGCCGGTTTGGGCGGCAACGAATACGTTGACCGGGTCAAGGCGCTGGCGGCGAAAGAAAACGCGGTGGTGGTGATCGTCTGCGCCCAGATCGAGGCCGAGATCGCCCAGCTGGATGACGCCGACAAGAAGGACTTTCTTGACTCGCTGGGCCTCGAAGAACCAGGCCTCGACCGGGTGATTCGCAGCGCCTACGACCTGCTGGGCCTGCAGACCTACTTCACCGCCGGTGTGCAGGAAGTGCGCGCCTGGACCGTGAAGGTTGGCGCCACCGGCCCGCAGGCGGCGGGCGTCATCCATACCGACTTCGAAAAAGGCTTCATCCGCGCCGAGGTCATCGGCTATGAAGACTTCATCCGCTACAAAGGCGAGCCGGGCGCCAAGGAAGCCGGCAAATGGCGGCTGGAAGGCAAGGAATACATCGTCAAGGAAGGTGACGTGATGCACTTTCGCTTCAACGTCTGAGCCCACTGATGACGGTGGCGAGCCCTTCTCCCTGGCGCTTCTGCGTGGCGCCGATGATGGACTGGACGACCTCGTATTGCCGTCAGTTTCACCGCGTGCTGACCCGTCACGCGCGGCTGTACACCGAGATGGTGACCACCGGCGCGCTGCTGCACGGTGACGCGCCCCGATTCCTGGCCCATGACCCAGCCGAGCATCCGCTGGCGCTGCAACTGGGTGGCAGTGAGCCGGATGATCTGGCCCGGGCTGCCGAACTCGGCGGCCGGGCCGGTTACGTCGAGATCAACCTCAACTGCGGCTGTCCGTCCGACCGGGTGCAGGAAGGTCGTTTCGGCGCCTGTCTGATGCGCGAGCCCGAGCGTGTGGCCTCGGCTGTGAAAGCCATGCGCGGCGCCACGGACGCTGCCATTACGGTCAAGCACCGCGTCGGCGTCGATGACGCGGAGGACTACCCGTTCATGCGCCATTTTGTCGAAACCGTCGCCGCAGAAGGTTGCACGGTGTTCATCGTCCATGCCCGCAAAGCCTGGCTACAGGGCCTGTCGCCAAAGGAAAATCGCGAAGTGCCGCCGCTGACCTACGAGCACGTCTACCGGCTCAAGCAGGACTTCCCCGACCTCACGGTGGTCATCAACGGCGGCATCGAAACACTGGACGAATGTTCAGCGCACCTGGCCCACGTCGACGGCGTGATGCTCGGCCGCGCGCCCTACGAGCGCCCGTGGTTGCTGGCCGATGTTGATCAACGATTGTTCGGCACGCCGAACCCGGTCAGCACCCGCGACGAGGCGCTGCTGAAGATGGCCCCACTGCTCGACGCCATGGCGGCGCGCGGCGAAGCGGCCAACCGGCTGACCCGCCACCTGTTGGGGCTGTACCGCGGCGAAAGTGGCGGCAAGGCCTTTCGCAGGTATCTGTCGGAACACGGCAACCGGCCTCAAACCGCCGCGCTGCTGCAACAGGCGCTGCAAGCGGTTCACCCCCGCGCTTGAGGCAAAGCGGCGATACTTCTAGCTCTTTAATTTCCATGGGCTGTGTGATGAACCGCATTCTTAAGGCCACGCTCAACACTCTTTTTTCTGGACTACTCCTCGGAGCCACGATGAACACTGCTGTCGCTGCTGAAACCGTCAACATCCGCCTCAACACCTCAGCCGGGGTCATCGAGCTCGCGCTTGATGGCAAGAACGCCCCCAACAGCACGGCCAATTTCGTGCAGTACGTGAAGGACGGCCACTACGACGGTCTGGTGTTTCACCGTGTGATCAAGGGCTTCATGATTCAGGGCGGCGGTTACGACACGCAGTACGCGCAGCGCCAAACCCGCAAGCCCATTGAGAACGAGGCCAAGAACGGTTTGAAAAACGTGCGCGGCTCGATTGCCATGGCGCGCACCGGCGACCCGCACTCGGCGTCATCGCAGTTCTTCATCAACCATGGTGACAACGGCTTTCTCGACTATCCCGGTCAGGACGGCTGGGGCTACGCGGTGTTCGGCAAGGTCACCAGAGGTATGGACGTGCTCGACAAGATTGCCGAAGCCCGCACCGGCAACACGCCGCCGTTTGGCCGCGACGTGCCCGTCGAGCAGGTGGTGATCAACACCGCCGAGGTCATTGCGGCCGAGTAACGGGCATGAATGTCTGGCTGGTCTCGGACCTGCATTTGCCGCCAAAGCCCTCGCCACTGCGCGAGGGCTTTTTGCGTTGGCTTGCGGCAGCGCAGGCCGATGCGCAGCAGGTGATCCTGTTGGGCGACATTTTCGAAGCCTGGATTGGTGACGACCTCGGCATCGACACCTATGCCGAGGAGGTGGCCGCCCTGCGCGCACTCACCGCCGCCGGCGTCGACCTGCGCTTCATGGTCGGCAACCGTGACTTCCTGCTCGGTGATGCCTTTTGCGCCGCCACGGGCGCCCGAAAATTGCCCGACCCCTGCATCGTCACCCTCGGGGGCCGGCCCACGCTGCTGTCGCATGGTGATCAGTGGTGCACCGATGACCGCGGCTACCAGCGATACCGGCGCGTGATCAGTCGCCGCGGCCTGCAGCGTCTGTTCCTGCGTCTACCCCGCACATGGCGGCAAGGCATTGCGGACCGCATGCGGCAGCAGAGCCGCGAGTTCACTGCCGAAAAAAACACCACCATTACCGATGTGTCGGCCGAGACGGTCGTGAACGCCTTCAAGCATGCCGGCGTGGACCGCATCATTCATGGTCACACCCATCGACCCCAGACGCACCGGTCGCCGATCAACGGTCGTGACTGCGAACGCATCGTGCTGCCGGATTGGACGCCAACGCGCATGGAAGGCCTGCGCATCGACGCCAGTGACCGTCTCAGCCCCACTCCGGCCTGAAGCAGGTCATTTCGGCAGGCGTCGCCAGCCGATCCAGAAACCCAGCAAGGCCATCAGCGCCGCGGTGAGGAAGGTCGATTCGGGCGACACGGCGTCCCACAGCCAGCCGCCCATCAGCGAGCCGAGACTGCCGCCAACGCCGTAAGACACCGCGCTGTAAATCGCCTGGCCACGGCCGTGCATCTGCCCCGGAAACATGCGCTGCACGTAATGCACCGAGACGGCGTGAAAAGCACCGAAGGTCAGCGCGTGCGACAACTGCGCGAGTATCAGCAGCAGCAAATGGTCGACGGCCAGGGCGGTCACAGCCCAGCGCACTGCTGTGCTGCCAATGGCCCAGAGCATCAGGTTGCGCACGCCGAGCGTCTGAATCAGCGGCCGCATCCACCAGAACAGGGCGATCTCGGCCAATACGCCCAGTGACCAGAGAAACCCGGCAAACCCGCGGCTGTAACCGTGACGCTCCAGAAACAGGGTGAAGAAGTTGTAGTAGGTCGCAAAGCTCAATTGCGAGGCAAGGCACACCAACAGCAGCGCGATGACTTCCGGCTTGCGCAGGATGATCCACAGCGCACCGCGCGCCTCACGAACCCTCGGCGGCTGGGTTGGCTCGGCCACCAACCACGCGGTGCCGACCATGCCGAGCCACACCAGACCCACCAGCAGGGGCAGCGGCAACATGCCCCAGCGATCGAGCAGCGGCCCGAGGCTGAGCACTGCAAACACAAACCCCACCGAGCCCCACATGCGAATGCGTGAATAGTCGGCCCCGGTGGTGGCGACATGGTTGAGGGCCACCACCTCGAACTGCGGCAGCAGCGCATGCCAGAACAGGGAATACGCCAGCATCAGCGCAGCAATGGCAGCGATGTTGCCGACCAGCGGAATCGTCAGAAACAGCAGCAGTGACACCACCGTGGAGACACGAATCAGCCGCATGCGCTGGCCGCTGCGGTCGGCCCACACGCCCCAGGCCACCGGCATGATCGAGCGCGAGACGCCCATCAGGGCAAAGGCGGCGCCGATCTGCAGCGCCGAGAATCCCCGCGCTTCAAGGTAGGGTCCCCAGTAGGGAATGAAGGCGCCGACCGTCGCGTAGTAGAAGAAATAAAACGCGGCCAGCCGGTTGGAAGCGGCACGATGGGCCGCCGACAGCGCCTCACTCACGGACGCGGCGGGCCAGGCTTCTTGGTGAACTTTTTCGCGCCCGGCTTGAAGTCGGGTTTACCGACTGGCTTGTGCTGGGGCTTGGACTTGCCGTCGAACTTCGGCTTGTAGGGCGTGGCCGCAACCTCACCGGCTTCAACCTGGCGAATCTGCAAGCGCTGCCCGCACACCCAGGCCTTGGCAAGCACCTTCTGTACCGGCTTGGGCATGCCTTCCGGCAGGTCGACCAAGCTGTAGTCCTCGGCGATTTCGATGCGGCCGATGTGCTGGCTGTCGATATCGGCCTCATTGGCGATGGCGCCGACAATCTGCCCCGGCTGCACACCGTGCTGGCGGCCCACTTCGATGCGATAGCGCGCCATCCCCTCTTCAGGCGTGTGCGCGGGACGGCTCTGACTGGGGCGCGGCTTGTCGGGACGCTTGTTGCCGGCATGCGCATCCGCCTGCCGGGCATGGACCGGGCGCCCGGAGGTGTCATCACGCGGCTGCGGCGGCCGCGGTGCAATCTCGGCGTCGGGCGACATCAGCAAAGGCGTTTTGCCCTGGGCCTTGGCTGCGAGTGCGCAGGCGATATCGAGCAGGCTCACGCCCTGCTCGCGAACCATGTCCTCCAGAATCGGGCGAAAGGCATCACTGCCGCCGCTGGCCAAGGTGTCGGCAATGGACTGTTTGAATTTGTCCATGCGCTTGGCGTTCACCGCTGCGACCGTGGGCAGGCGCATTTCGGTGATCGGCTGGCGCGTGGCTTTTTCGATCAGCCGCAGCAGATGCTTCTCACGCGGCGCAACAAACAGAATGGCCTCACCGCTGCGCCCCGCCCGACCGGTACGACCAATGCGGTGAATGTAACTTTCGGTGTCGGTCGGAATGTCGTAGTTCAGCACGTGGCTGATGCGCTCCACGTCCAGCCCGCGCGCCGCCACGTCGGTGGCCACGGCGATGTCGAGCTGCCGGTTCTTCAATCGCTCGACGGTGCGCTCGCGCTCCGACTGCGGCATGTCACCGTTCAACGCCGCCGCCGCAAAACCCCGCGCCTGCAGCTTTTCGGCCAGCTCGGTGGTCATCGCCTTGGTGCGGGCAAAGATGATCATCGCATCAAAGGTTTCGGCCTCCAGAATGCGCGTCAAGGCCTCCATCTTGTGGGTGCCGGCCACGTACCAGTAGCGCTGGTTGACGTCGGCGGCGGTGCGGGTCTTGGCCGCAATGTTGACCTCGACCGGATCTTTGAGATGGGTCTGCGCGATGCGCCGCACCGAGCTCGGCATGGTCGCCGAGAACAGCGCAACCTGTCGCGTGGCCGGCGCGCGGCTGAGAATGATGTCGACCTCTTCGACAAAGCCCATGCGCAGCATTTCGTCGGCTTCGTCAAGCACCACGGCCTGCACCGCGTCCAGGCTGAGGGTGCCGCGTTCAAGGTGGTCCTTGACCCGACCCGGCGTGCCCACCACGACCTGCACGCCACGGCGCAAACCTTGCAACTGCGGGCCGTAAGGCTGACCGCCGTAAATCGGCAGCACGCGGAATCCGGGCACCTCGGTGGCGTAGGTCTGGAAAGCCTCGGCGACCTGAATCGCCAGCTCGCGCGTCGGGGTCAGCACCAGCACCTGCACGCGGTTGTCGTTGGGTCGCAGGCGGGCAATTGCCGGCAACGCAAAGGCGGCCGTCTTGCCGGTGCCGGTCTGGGCGGTGCCGAGCACATCGCGGCCCTGCATCAACGCGGGAATGGTCGCAGCCTGGATGGGCGACGGCGCTTCGTAACCCACGCTGGCAAGGCGGGTCACGAGCGCTTCGGGCAGCCCCAGTTCGGAAAAGGTCATCTAGAGGGGCTCGGGTGGAAGACGGGGGGTGGAAGACACAACATCGGCATTTTGCGCCCGATGGCGTAGCGCGTGATCGATCAGCACCAGCGCCATCATGGCTTCGCCGATGGGCGTGGCGCGCAGGCCGACACACGGGTCGTGGCGGCCGGTGGTGCGCATTTCGACCGCCTCGCCTGCCGCGTTGATCGACTTGCCGGGCGTGGTAATGCTCGATGTCGGCTTGATGGCGTATCGGGCGTAAACGGTCTGCCCGGTGCTGATGCCGCCAGAAATACCGCCCGAGTGGTTGCTGAGAAAGCCGTCGGGCGCCATCTCGTCGCGGTGTTCGGTGCCGCGGCGCTGGGCCACGGCCATGCCCTCGCCGACCTCGACCCCTTTGACGGCGTTGATGCTCATCAGCGCCTTGGCCAGATCGGCATCGAGACGGTCGAACACCGGCTCGCCCCAGCCCGGCGGTACGCCAGTGGCCTCGACGTAGAGCCGCGCACCCACCGAGTCACCTTCTTCACGCAAGGCGGTCACCGCCGCTTCCAAAGCAGGAAGCTGGGCCGGGTCCGCGCTGAAGAACGGGTTGTCGTTGACCGCCGACCAGTCGCTACGCGCACAGACGATGTCGCCCATCTGCTCAAGACAGCCACGAATGACAATGCCGTAGCGCTCGGCCAGCCATTTCTTGGCGATGGCGGCGGCAGCAACGCGCACGGCGGTCTCGCGTGCACTGGAGCGCCCGCCGCCGCGCGGATCACGAACGCCGTATTTCTGGATGTAGGCGTAGTCGGCATGATTGGGCCGAAACACCTGTTCGATCTTGGCGTAGTCGTAACTGCGCTGGTCAGTATTTTCGATCAGCAGCGCAATCGGCGTGCCGGTCGTTTTGCCTTCATACACACCAGACAGGATGCGGACCTGATCGGGCTCCTTGCGCTGGGTTACGAACTTTGAGGTGCCGGGTCGGCGACGGTCCAGATCGGGCTGAATGTCGGCTTCGCTCAGTGCCAGCCCCGGCGGGCAGCCGTCGACCACGCAGCCGATGGCGGGCCCATGCGACTCGCCAAAGCTGGTGACGATGAACAAGTGACCGAGCTGGTTACCGGACATGGTGGGCCTCGTTGTGGGCAAGCAGGCTGGCGCGATCAATGACGAGAATGCCATCGCCGCCGCGCTCGAAATGCGCCCAGGTGACCGCCAGGTCGGGCCAGCGGGCGTCAAATTCGTTCTGGCTACCGCCCACTTCACAGAACAGCACACCGTTGTCGCTGAGGTGAATCGGCGCTTCGGCCAGAATACGGGCCACGCAGTCCATGCCGTCGTCGCCGGCATCCAGTGCCATGCGCGGCTCCTGCTGGTACTCCGCGCCCAATTGCTGCCATTCGGCCGTGGGCACGTAGGGCGGATTGGTGACGATCAGGTCGAAGACCTCGCCCTGTAGCGGGACAAACAGATCGCCCGACACGCAGCGCACCCGATCTTCAAGACCATGTTTGACGATGTTGCGCTGGGCAACGGCCAGTGCCTCGTCCGACAGATCGGCCAGCACCACCTCGGCGTCTTCGAACGCCAGGGCGCAGGCAATGCCGATGCAGCCAGAGCCCGTACATAAATCCAGTATCCGCTGCGGCGCTTCGGTCACCCAGGGCGCGAAGTCGTGCGACAGCAGCTCGGCAAACGGCGAACGCGGCACCAGCACGTGTGAATTCACCTCGAACGGTAGACCGGCGAACCACATCGTGCCCGTCAGGTAAGCCGCCGGCTGCCGTGTGTCGAGGCGTCGCCGAAGCAAGGCGTGCACGGCGGCACATTCGTCTGGTGTGAGGTGCGCATCCATGTAGGCGGACGGCAACTCGGGCGGCAGGTGCAGTGCATGACAAACCAGATGAAATGCCTCGTCCAACGCGTTGTCGCTGCCGTGGCCGAAGATGAGACCGGCTTCGGTGAAGCGGCTCGCGCCCCAACGGACCCAGTCGTTGAGACGGGTCAGACGGCCAAGCGCATCGGGGAGCGGCGAAATTTGAGACACGGGAGACCTGAAAACCGCTGGCTTGCATCGCCTCAGGGGCGACCATGATGAGCACCCGGATCGCGGACGACATTGCGCGACGGAGCCCTGTGAAATAATCGAGCGACATTATCGATGATCCACAGCCACTGCGCGGCGGGAATCGTCCAACTCGAAGGCTAAATTCCATGGTGTACGCATGAAGCGCTGGCGACTTCCCGTCATATTGAGTCTGATGGCCGGCCTGCTGGGCGTCTGGGTGGCCTCGCAATGGCAGCCATCGTCCTCGCTACAACAGGCGGTTTGGCTGGATACGCCACGGGCGCTGCCCCCGATTGACACGCTGAACGCGGCCGGCGAGACCGTGCCGCTGAACGCGGCCACCGGCGAATGGCGCCTGGTGTTTCCCGGTTTCACCTATTGCCCCGACATCTGCCCGGACACACTCAGTCGTCTCGCCGAGATCGCCGAGGCGCTGGCACCGGTCAAGGTGCAGTTGTTTTCGGTGGACCCCGAGCGCGACACCCCGGAGCGACTGCGTGAATACGTACAGTTTTTTGACTCTTCGTTTGGCGCAATCACGCCTGCGTCCATTGAGGACCTGCCGCTGATGGCGCGCGCGCTGAGCGTCGCCTACGCCAAAGCGCCGCTGGAGGGCGACACCTACACCATGGACCATTCGACGGCGATGCCGCTGATTGATCCGGATGGACGACTGGTGGCGTTCCTCACCGAACTTAATGACCCGGCGGTGTTTGCGGCCGATATTCAGCACATCGTTGAATCAGTGCGTCAGGGCAAAAGGCCGCGTTCGTGAGCGACCTGACGCTGGCCGGCGCCAGCCTGGCGGCAAGATGCTTCGTCGGCCTGCAATTAGTGCTGCCGACTCGTGCGCTGTCGAGGCTGGTGCACAGCCTGACGCGGGTGCGCTGGACACCGTTCAAGAACGGACTGATTCACGCCTTCATACGCGGATTCAACATTTCGCTGGCCGAGGCAGAGATCGAGCGGGTCGAAGATTTCGAGCACTTCAACGCTTTTTTCACCCGCGCCCTGAAGCCCGGTGAGCGGGCCCTGGCGCCGGCGCCGGCGTTCATTTCGCCGGTCGATGGCCGCATCAGCCAGCACGGCCCGCTGAATGACGGCCAACTGGTGCAAGCCAAGGGGCATCACTACGCCGTCGAGGCCTTGCTCGGCAACACCGACTGGGCTCAAACCTTCAAGGGCGGCGACTTCGCGACCATTTATCTGGCGCCTTACAACTATCACCGCATCCACATGCCGGTGGCCGGTCAGTTGCGCGCCTGGCGCTACATTCCAGGTCGCCTGTTCAGTGTCAACGGCATGACTGCCAGCGCCATGCCCGATCTGTTCACCCGCAACGAGCGCTTGGTGGCGCTGTTCGACACCGAACACGGCGCCATGGCCATGGTGCTGGTCGGCGCCCTGTTCGTCGGCGGTATTGAAACCGTTTGGAGCGGCGCAGTCACACCGCCCCACCAGCGCGGTGCGCCCGGCCCGATCATCACCCCGCCGACGCCGGTTCATCTCGCGCGCGGCGCTGAGATGGGTCGCTTCAACATGGGTTCAACCGTGGTGGTGGTGACTGCAGCCGGCATGACGCGGCCAACGGCTGGGGTCAGCGAAGACGGCCGCATCCGTCTGGGGCAGCCAATCAGTATGCTGTGCTGACGGGGCTGATGAACTCCGGCCACCTGGCAACGTCCAAGGGGGCCCCTTGGAGCATGTGATGACGCAACGATGGCTGGCGGTAACCCTTTTAATGGCCGGTGCCACCAGCTTGGTCGCGGTCATGCCCGCTGCCGTTGCCGATTTTTCGCCCCCGTTTTCGGTTGCCGACCTGCCCGACATCGGTGAGCCTGCCGACCAGTCCATGTCACCGGCTGACGAGCGCCGCATTGGCGCCGAGGTCATGGGGCAGCTTTATCGCTACCAGATCATTGATGAAGATCCGGAGTTGCAGGACTACCTGGTGAAAATCGGCCAACGCCTGCTGGCCGCGAGCAACGCCCCGGAAACCGACATCCGTATCTTTACCGTCGCCGATGGCCGCATCAATGCCTTTGCCCTGCCTGGCGGCTACATCGGCATGAATCGTGGCCTGCTGATGGCCGCTGAGACTGAGAGCGAAATGGCGGGCGTACTGGCCCACGAAATCGCCCACGTCACCCAGCGCCACATCGCCCGAACGCAAGAAGGAACCGGGGTCGCGTCACTGGCCACCTGGGCCGCAGTGTTGCTGGCAATCATTGCCGGCGGCGGCGACTCCGACGTGGTGCTGGGCGCGCTGTCGGCCGGCGGCGCGCTGAACGCGCAGCGGCAAATCAACTACACCCGCAGCCACGAGCTGGAAGCTGATCGTTTGGGCATTCAGACGATGTCGGCAGCCGGCTTCAACCCCGACGGCGTGGTCAACTTTTTCTCAACTCTGGAACAGCAGACCCGTTTGTACGGCGCCGGGGTTCCGGAAATTCTGCGCACCCACCCGCTCAACACGCGACGCATCGCCGAGGCGCGTTCCAGCGCCGCCAAAATGCCGGGGGTTGAGAACGAAGACAACGCCGAATTTGAGCTGATGCGTGCACGTGCACGGGTGCTGTCACAAAGTCGGCCGAGTGAGGCGCTGGAATATTACGGCCAGTTGGTCCGCAAGGGCGATGCGAGCTTGGCCAGTCATTATGGCCTGTCGCTGGCGCTGGTCCGTGTGGGGCAGCCCGAGGAGGCGCTGGCGGCGCTGGCGCCCCTGATCGAATCGCAGCCTCGCAATCTGAATGTATTGCTGGCCCAGGCCGAGGCACAACGGGCTGCGAGGCAGATCAAGGCTGCGTTCGCGACCTACGAGCGCGCGGTGACGCTCTACCCACGCTCTGGCGCGGCAACGCTGGAGTACGCCAGTTGGCTGATCGACCAGGGCGAGCCTGTGGAAGCGCGGCGCCTGCTACTGCGTCACGACCAGGCGCTCGAGCTGCACGTGCAAGGCCTGCGCCTGCTGGCAGATGCCGCGACCTTGACCGGCGACAAGGCCGAGGCGGCCTATCAGATGGGCAACTACCACTTTGCTCGCGGCGATGCCGGCACGGCGCTTTCGCATCTCGACGCCGGTTTGCGGATTGACGATCTCAACGAGCGTGAGCAGGCCCGCCTCACCGCTCGCCGCAACGAAGTTCGCGAGTCGCTGCCGCGCAACTGGACCCCCGAGTACGAACGTACGCGCCGTGTCGGCGCTGCCCACCACCGCACACAGCCCTGACCGCGCTGATCCACGGCGTCCTGCGCGTCAGGCCGACGCTGCGTGTTGTCGCCACCAGCCCCAAGCCTCGCCGAGCATCGCCGTCATCGGCACCGGCTGATACCCGAGATCCTGCTGCGCCAGCCGACAGTTGCAGTACAGGTTGCCGGACATCAGGCTGACCGCTTCACGGGTGATCTCGGGCTCGCGCCGAAAAACGGTCGCCATCCATTCTTCAAGTTGTGCGTAACGGTGCAAAGCCTCGACCGGTAGCGTCCATGCGCGGCGCTCGACGCCCATGACGGCGATGGCCTGACGCAGCAGGTCGGCATAGGTCACCTGCGCGCCGCCCAGCACATAGCGCGGCTGCGGTTTGTCGTGCAGGGCGGCGACCGCCATCACCCTGACCGCTTCACCCACATGCGCAAAGCTGGCGCCGCCTGGCGGCATGGCAGGCAACCGATGCTGCTGTACCAGCTTGAACAGGCGCGACCAGTTGTGGGTGTCATAGCGCCCCATCAGGTGCCCGGGGTTGAATGTCACCACCGACAGGCCGGCACTGCGACCGTGCGCCACCTCGCGTTCGGCCAGCGCCTTGCTACGGACGTAATTCAGCGCCGAGCGGCTGCCGCGACTGGGGGTCTCTTCGGTGATCAGGCCACTGTGCAACCCGAATGCCGCAAGGCTGGACACATGCACCAGCCGTCGTGCCCGCACCTCAAGCGCAACCTTCACGATGTTCCGGGTGCCCTTGACGTGCACCTTGAGCTGCTCACTGCGATGGCGGCTCCACATCTGCGTGTTGCCAGCGACGTGAAAAATGGCGTCAGGCAGGACCGGCACCGGCGCGTCCCAGGTGCGCAGGTCGGTGATGTCGCCCTCGATCCAATCCACTGCAAGGCCATCCAACCACTCTCGGGGTGATGTGGGCCGGCACAGGGCGGTGACCGCCCAACCTTCCTGCACCAAATGGTGGATCAGGTTGAGGCCGACAAAGCCGGTGCCGCCGGTGACGAATGCTTGCGGACGCATCGATACGCCTCCTCTTCCTCCGCCGTCGCCTCTTGGGGCGATCATTTTGCGCCGAGTGTGACGCATCGACTCGGGATTCGCGAATGCGCGGACGCTTCAGCCGATCTGGTCAGGCAAGCGATGAATCGTGCCCCACTGGCGGCATGACGGGCATTGCCAGAAGCGGTTGCGCGGGGTAAACCCACAGTGTTCGCAGCGGTATCCGGCGGCCGACTGCTCCAGGCGCTCAAGCGCCGCGTGCATGGCGGCTGCTGACGCGCGCATGCCCATCGATTCGGTTTCGGGCCGTGGCTCAATCTCGGCGAGAAAGGCCTTGAGCAGCCCGCGGGTCGGCGCCAGCTTGAGCCCGCGCGTAAGCGTGGGCAACGGGTCCTCACCGACGGCACGCTTCTGCGCTGCGGCGGCTGCGATCAACACGGGGGCCTGCGGGTGCATGGCATTGAGGTCTTCAAACGCCTGCGCGCGCAGCGCCGGGTCGTCCACCCGCGCGCAGCATTCTTCGATGGCCGGGACCAGATCCTCAAGAAACCGCGCGTCGAGCTCAGCGGCGCTGACATAGCGTGTCACGGCCGCGCTGGGGTCACCCTGACGCAACAGAATCTGGCCTTGTAGCCAGCGTGCCCGCACCGAACCATTGTCGTGCGACTGCGCCTGCTTGGCGGCCTTCATGGCGACGTCGAACTCGGAACGGGTCAGTGCCTGCTCGGCGCGCTGGCAGTGGTAATGGGCAATTCGATCGGCCTGACTTTGCCCCTTGATCGACGCCAACTGTGTGGCCCAGGTGATGGCCTGCGGCCAGTCCTGACCTTGTTCAGCGAGTGCGATCAATTCCTCCAGCGCAGCCGGGGCAAACGGCGAACGCCCTTCAACCAATTCCATCCAGTACTGCTCGGAGCGGTCCAGCAGGCCGGCTTGCTGGTAGTCGACCGCCAGCTCAAAACGCGCGGCGTCGGCGTGTCGGGCGGCGTCATCGGGGTGGGCCAACACCGCTTCGTGGAGGCGAATGGCGTGCTCGACATTGCCACGCTTGCGAAAGAAATTACCGAGCAACAACTGCAATTCGGGCAGGTTACCCTCGCCTTCACCGGTGGCCTCGGCAATCCAACGCACCGATTGGTCGATTGGCATCGGCGTACCGGCATCAATGGGTGGCGGCTGGCCTGCGGCATTGTTGTTGAACGCCTTGCGGGCAAATGCCCAGCCCAGTGCCATTCCTAGCGGCAGCAGGGTCCATTGCGCCAAAGCATCAATCATGGGGTCTTGGTCATCGCCTTGACGGACGCCGACCGAGCCGGAGGAGTGGCGTGCCCCGGCGAGCTGACCTGACGCAAGTGACGCAACTCGTTTTCGACCGCGGCAAGCCGCTTTTCAGCCCTGCGGCAACGATGGGTCAGCGCCCACTGGCGCAGCCCGCTGACCAGCGCCGTCAACAGCACACCAACCGCAAAGACGATCAGCATCCAGACAATTAGCGGCAGCTCGAACTGCGCGACCAGCAGATCAACACTGACCGGCGCCTGGTTGACGTAGCCCAGCACACCACCAATTAATAAAAATATCAGACACAGAACCAGTAGCAGCATTCTCACGATGACCGCCCCTTGCCGCCAGGCTGGACACTGGCATTGACGCGTTCGCGCAACTCTTTGCCCGGTTTGAAGTGCGGCACCCGCTTGGCCGCGATTTCCACCGGCTCGCCTGTCTTGGGATTGCGCCCGATGCGCGCCGGGCGGTGGTGCAGCGAGAAACTGCCAAATCCTCGGATTTCGATCCGCTCGTCTCGACCCAGCGCCTGGCTGACGCGATCCAGAATGAGCCTGACCGATAGCTCCACGTCCTTTTGCAGCAGGTGCGGTTGCTGTGTTGCCAGATGCTCAATCAATTCAGATTTGGTCATGCAATCGAGTCCGCAGTGTTGGGATTACTCAAGCCCCGAAAACGGGCCTGAATACGTCAAAAAATCCTTTTATTTCAAAACAATACGCAAAAAAGAAAAGCCGCGCAAGCGCGGCTTTTCGATTGACCTCTGCAGCGACGATCAGTTGCCGAGCTGGTCCTTGAGCAGGTCGCCCAGGCTGGTCTTGCCAGTGGTGGCATTGCGGCTGTATTCCGCGACCACTTCGGCTTCTTCCTGGATTTCCTTTTCGCGTACCGACAGTGACACCACGCGGCTCTTGCGATCAACGCCAATGAAGCGGGCTTCAAGGGTATCGCCTTCGCTCAGAATCTTGGTGGCGTCTTCAACGCGCTCGCGCGCCAGGTCGTTGGCACGGATGTAGCCCTCAACCTCGTTACCGAGATCAATGACCGCACCACGGGCGTCAACCGACTTGACGATGCCCTTGACGATTTCGCCCTTGACGTTGTCAGCGATGAACTGTGCCAGCGGATCGGAACTGACCTGCTTGACGCCCAGCGAGATGCGCTCGCGTGAACCATCGATGGCCAGCACCACGGCTTCCAGCTCCTGACCCTTGCTGTAACGACGCACGGCCACTTCGCCGGTTTCGTTCCAGTCGAGGTCGGACAGATGCACGAGGCCGTCGATGCCCCCGGGCAAACCGATGAAGATACCAAAATCTGTAATCGACTTGATGGCACCCGAAACCTTGTCGCCCTTCTGGTGGTTCTGGGAGAACTCTTCCCACGGGTTGACCTTGCACTGCTTCATGCCCAGCGAGATACGGCGGCGTTCGCCATCGATGTCGAGAATCATGACTTCCACTTCGTCGCCGACCTGCACAACCTTGGCCGGGTTGACGTTCTTGTTCGTCCAGTCCATCTCCGAGACGTGGACCAAGCCTTCAACACCCGGCTCGATTTCCACGAAGGAACCGTAGTCGGTGATGTTGGTGACCTTGCCGAACAGGCGGGTCTTCTCGGGATAGCGACGGGCGATGTCTTCCCATGGATCGGCGCCGAGCTGCTTGAGGCCGAGGGACACGCGGCGACGCTCGCGGTCGTACTTGAGGACCTTGACTTCGATTTCGTCGCCCACGGTGACGACTTCGGCCGGATCCTTGACGCGCTTCCAGGTCATGTCGGTGATGTGCAGCAGACCGTCGATGCCGCCGAGGTCCACAAACGCGCCGTATTCGACGAGGTTCTTGACGACGCCGTTGAGCACCACACCTTCCTGCAGGTTTTCGAGCAGCTGTTCGCGCTCGGCGCTGTATTCGGCTTCGAGCACTTCGCGGCGCGACACGACCACGTTGTTACGCAGCTTGTCGAGCTTGATGACCTTGAATTCGAGGGGCTTGCCTTCGAGGTAGGCGGTATCGCGAACCGGGCGAACATCGACCAGCGAGCCGGGAAGGAAGGCGCGCACGGTGCCGATGTCGACCGTAAAGCCACCCTTGACCTTGCCGGTGATGGTGCCGATGACGGTTTCTTTCTGTTCCAGCGCAACAGCCAGTCGTTCCCAGGTCTTGATGCGTTCGGCTTTCTCTTTCGAGAACTTGGTTTCGCCGAAGCCGTCTTCCAGGGTTTCGAGGGCCACTTCCACCATGTCGCCAATAGCAACGGTGTACTCGCCGTCAATCTTGAATTCGTCGAGGGGGATCACGCCTTCGGACTTGAGTCCGGCATCGACGATCACCACATCATTTTTTACGTCCAGCACGCGGGCATTGACAATCGTCCCCGCCTGCATCGATTGACCAGCCTTGAGGCTGGCTTCAAACATCTCAGCAAAACTTTCGCTCATGCAACTCTCGGTTTTCAGGTGGAACATCCGCCACATCCGTGTCAGCGGTCCAGTAATTAAAGAAAGCGAAGCCTCATGCTTCGCCGCTACCGCAGTCCGCGAGCCTTCAATAACCCGGTGACTTCCGCCATAACCGCTTCAGGTGAAAGCAACGTGGTGTCAATCGTCAGCGCGTCTTCAGCGGGAACCAACGGCGCCGTTGCGCGCGTTTGATCCCGCCTGTCTCTGCCTTCAATTTCAAGACAGAGGTCGGCGAGTATAGCGTGCCGCCCCTGCGCCGCCAATTGCCCATGCCGCCGCTGCGCCCGGGCATCCGGGCTGGCCGTGAGAAAGATCTTCAACTCGGCATCGGGGAAAATCACCGTTCCCATGTCACGGCCATCGGCGATCAGGCCCGGAGGCTGGCGAAACGCGTGCTGGCGATCGACCAGTGCCCGTCGCACCGCCGGCCACACCGCGACTTTGGAGGCTTGGTCGCCGGTCGATTCCTGGCGAATCTCGACGGTCACGTCGACACCGTCGAGCACGATGCGCTCCTGCCCGGCCCGCTCGTCGAAGACCACGTCGAGCACGGCGGCCACGTTGGCGAGCGCGGCTTCATCGTCGAGGGCGATGTTGCGCGAGGCGGCGGCAATCGCCAGTGCCCGGTACAGCGCCCCGCTGTCCAACCGGTGCCAGCCCAGCATCCGCGCCAAGGTTTGCGTGACCGTACCCTTGCCCACGCCCGACGGGCCGTCGATGGCGATGACAGGGGCGTTGCGGCGCATCGTCACCGGGTGACTTCGCGCAATCGCAGGCCGGCGGCCTGCATCAATGTCGAGAAACCGGGGAACGAGGTGGCAACGTTGTCGCAGTCACGAATGATGATCGGCTGCTCGGCGCGCAGACCCGCCATGGCAAAACTCATGGCAATGCGATGGTCGCCCAGCGACGCAACCTGCCCCCCGCGCAGACGGCCACCGCTGATACGCGCGCCGTCGGCCAGTGCAACCGCGTCGATGCCCAGCACGCGCAACCCGGTGCACATGGCGCTGATGCGATCCGACTCCTTGACACGCAACTCGGCGGCACCGCTGAGACGGGTTTCGCCCGTGGCGCAGGCCGCGGCGATGAAGATGGCCGGAAACTCGTCAATGGCCGACGCCACCCACGCCGGGTTGATGTCGATGCCGCGCAGCGCGCTGCCCTGGATGCGCACGTCGCCGACCGGCTCGCCGCCAATCGTGCGTTCGTGGCTGATGGCAATGCGGGCACCCATGGCCTCGAGAATATGGATGACACCCGTGCGTGTCGGGTTGAGGCCAACGGCTTCGAGCGTGACATCTGAGCCCGGCGAGATGGCGGCCCCGACCATCAGAAATGCGGCGGATGAGATGTCGGACGGCACGTCGATGTTGGCCGCCAGCAGACGTTGCCCGCCCTGCACCGCCGCATACCCTTCGCGCGCATCGACGGTGACGCCAAATGCGCTGAGCATTCGTTCAGTGTGGTCGCGTGAGGCTTCCGGCTCATGCACTTCGGTCAGGCCGTCGGCGTAAAGGCCGGCCAACAAGATGCACGATTTGACCTGCGCGCTGGCCACCGGGCTGTCGTGGCGGATGGCCTTCAGGCGCTGCGGTGCGGGCTGAATCTCCAGGGGCGCCCGCCCGCCGGGCTGGGTGCCAATGACCGCGCCCATGCGCGTCAAGGGCTCGGTGACACGCTTCATCGGCCGGCGGCGCAGCGACGCGTCACCGGTCAAGGTGGTCGCGAAGGGCTGCGCGGCCAACAGGCCTGACATCAGGCGCATCGACGTGCCGGAATTGCCCACATCCAGAACCTTGCCCGGCGCCTTGAGCCCGTCGATACCCACGCCGGTAATCCGCAGCGATGTGCGGTCAAGACGCTCGACCTGAGCACCCATGGCCTCGAAGGCGCGCAGGGTGCACAGGCAATCCTCCCCATCGAGAAAACCGGTGACGGTGCTGGTGCCTTCGGCCAACGCCGCAAACATGACGGCGCGATGCGAGATCGACTTGTCGCCGGGCACGCGGTGGGTGCCGCTCAGCCGTCCGCCGGGCGCAACCTTGAAACTCAACAGTGACTCGACATCAGACGACATGACGCTCCTGCAAGCCGCCGGGAGAGAACCCGGCTATTCGATGAGGGAAAGGTGTTGCTCGCGAGCTGCGCGGGCGCGCTCGAAGTGGGCGAGCACCTGTGGCCAGTCACCCTGCGCCATCAGGCCGTGCAGGTGCTCCAGCAGGTCAATTTGCTCGCGCAGCAGCTGCAGCAAGGCTGGCGCGTTGGCCTGAACGATGTCGTGCCACAGCTCTGGCTTGCTCGACGCGATCCGGGTGAAATCACGGAAGCCGCCTCCGGCATTGGGGAAGATCTCGGCAGCGTCAGGGTGTCGCGACAGCATGTCGACAAAGGCGTAGGCCAGCACATGCGGCAAGTGCGAGGTGGCGGCAAAAATGTCGTCATGGGCCTGTGCCGTCATCTCGACGACCCGCGCACCCACCGCGCGCCACAAGCCGGCGACCACTTCGACGGCGCGGGCGTCCTGCCGATCATGCGGGGTGATCACCAGACGCTTGCCGCGAAACAGGGCTTCGGAGGCATTCGCCACGCCGCTTTTCTCGGTGCCGGCGATGGGGTGCGCCGCCACGAACCGTGCGGGCACTTCGCCACAGCGCGCGGCAATGTCACGTAAAACCGAACCCTTGGTGCTGCCGACATCGGTAATGATGGCGTCGGCGCGCAAGCCGGCCAGGCAGTCGTCCAGCGAGCTGGCGATGTGCAGCACGGGCACCGCAATCATGACCACGGCGGCATCGGCAACGGCCTCCTCGGCCGAGCGGGCCGCGTGGTCGATCACGCCCAGGTTGAGCGCCGTGTCGAGCTGTTGCTGATCATGGTCGAAGCCGCTGATGGAGCCGACCTCGCCCGCCGCCCGCAGCGCGCGCGCAAACGACCCGCCGATCAGTCCCAGACCGATGATGGCAAGACGTGGAATCACGCCAGCAGCGTCTCTAACGCCGACAGAAATCGATCATTCTCGCGCTCGGTGCCGACGCTGACCCGCAAAAAGGTCGGCATGTCATAGCTGGCCATGGGACGCACGATCACGCCCTGCTCAAGCAGGCCCTGTTGCAGCGGCGCGGCGTCACGGCCGAAGTCGATGGCGATGAAATTCGCCTGGCTCGGCAACACGCGCAAACCTAGGGCCTCGCAGGCGTCCGTAAGTCGACCGCGTTCGCGGATGTTGAGCGTGACCGACTCGCCAACGTGTTCCTGGTCAGCCAAGGCGTGCTCGGCCGCCAACAGGGCCAGCGAATTGAGGTTGAACGGCTGACGCACCCGGTTGAGCAGGTCGGCGATCCGTGGGCTCGACAACGAATAGCCGGCGCGCAGCCCGGCAAGCCCGTAGGCCTTCGAGAAGGTGCGGCAGATCACCACGTTGGGAAAACGCGTCAACCATTGGGTGGCGTCACCGCGATGCGCCGGTGCCATGTAGTCGAAGTACGCCTCGTCGTAGGCCACGACCACATGCGGCGGCACCGTCGCCAAAAATGCCTCGACCGCCTCGGCGCTGAGCGAGGTCCCCGTGGGGTTGTTGGGGTTGGCGATGAACACCAGGCTGATGTCGTCACGCTGGGCCAGCACGCGCGAAAACGCGGCCAGGTCGTGACCGTATGGCGCGTCTGGATGATCAGCCGGCAGTGAGGGCGCCACCACCGCCTCGGCGTCCTGGGCTTGCGTGGCCAGCGCATACACCGCGAACGCGTGCGCCGAGAACAGTGCAGCGCGGCCAGGCCCGAGAAAGATGCGGCTCAAGAATTCGAGCAAGTCGTTGGAGCCGTTGCCCAGGGTGATGCACTCGGGCGCAATGTCATGGTAGGTCGACAACGCGCGCTTCAGTGCGTAGCCACTGCCGTCGGGATAGAGCGCCAGATTGCCCTGCACGGCATCGGCGAGTACCGCCCTGACCTGCGGTGACGGCCCCAGTGGGTTTTCGTTGCTCGCCAGTTTGACGACATTGCTGAGGCCCAGGCGCCGCTGCAGCTCGTCAATGGGCATTCCCGGCGAATAGGGCTGGAGCTTGAGAATGCCCGGCAAGGCAAAGCGATCAGTTGCTGCTGTCATGAAATCACCGCACGCGGATAAGAGCCCAGCACCTTGAAGAACGCCGCGCCGGTACACACCGCATTGAGCGCGTCCCGCACCTCGGCTGTCTCTTGGTGCCCGGAGAAGTCGATGAAAAAGTAGTAGTCCTGAATCGGCGCACCCCCCGTGGGTCGCGACTCGATACGGGTCAGGTCCAGCCCGACGTCGGCAAATGGCTGTAGAAGTTTGAACAAGGCGCCTGGCTGGTTACGGTGCGCCGACAAGACCAGGCTGGTCACGTCATCGCCGGTGGGCGATGGCGCCTGCTTGCCGATCACCAGAAAGCGGGTGGTATTGCTGGGATCATCTTCGATATTGCTGGCCAAGATATGCAGGCCGTAAAGCCGCGCCGCCGGCAGCCCGGCAATGGCGGCGGCGCCGGGCATATTGGCCACCATGCGGGCACCCTCGCCGTTGCTGGACACGGTCTCGCGCCGCGCCCTGGGCACGCGCACATCCAGCCAGCGGCGACATTGGGCGAAGGACTGCGGATGGGCGTAGACCACCTCGATGTCCTCCATCGCCATGGCCGACGACAACAGGTGGTGATGTACCGGCAGCATGACCTCGCCGCAGATCGTCAGCCGGGTCATCACCAGCGCGTCCAGCGTGTGGCTGATGATGCCGCCGATGGAGTTCTCCACCGGCACGACGCCATAGTCGGCGGCGCCGCTCTCGACATCGCGGAAAATATCGTCGATGGCCGCCAGCGGCCGTGCCGTCACCGCGTCGCCGAAGGCTTTGGCAACCGCAGCCTGGGTGTAAGTGCCTTCCGGACCGAGGTAGGCCACCGTCAACGGTGATTCCAGCGACAAGCAAGCCGACATAATTTCGCGCATCAGCCGCGCAACGGTCTCGTTGGTCAGCGGTCCGCTGTTGCGCGCCATGGCCGCCCGCAGCACTTCGGCCTCACGGGCCGGGCGATAGTGATCGCCCTGGTCTCCGGCGCGCTGCTTGAGCAGGGCCACGTGCTGGGCGATGCGCGCACGCTCGCTGATCAACCGCTGCAACTGCTCGTCGAGGGCGTCGATCATGTGCCGCGCGTCGGGCAGCGATTGCGGAAGGGTCATACCAAGAGTCTGCCAGTGGCCTGAAGGGAGGCTCCGCTTGTCAAGGCCATTTCACAACCCATTTGGCCTGTGCCGCAGGAGGCGTTGGCGCCCGCTGCAAGCCATCATCTGAACCGGTGCCTTTCATGCCTTGACTGTGGTGCCGCGAAGAGGAATCGAACCTCCGACCTACTGATTACGAACACCAATCAAGGGGATTATTTATAGTTAAATCAGTTACTTGCACTACCAAGAGTGCCTAATAAGTACCGAAGAATCACGTTGTATTTGCCCCAAAATTGACCCAATGGATCGCGGATCGACGGTCAGCAAAATTATACATAAATAAACGGCAGCTCTGGGTAGGAATCGCATGCAGTTGTGAGGTCGTGAAAGTGAAGAAGGACGTGTCTTTGAGGTTTGTGTACCTCCTGGGTACCCATATTCAGAGTCAACTAAGCACAAGGAGCTGCGCCATGAATCAGTCATCATCGAATCTAAAGAACAACTTCCAGAACCGGACCGCCCCAGACGCTGACGGCCTGGAAACGGTTGACATGGACACCATGCTCCGCAAGATCGGCATGAAGCGCCAAACCGCACTGAACCGCCTTTCTCTGGGCAAGGATATGCCCCCCTACATTCAGGTCTCTGAACGTCGCAAGATGTGGTTTGTCTCGGACATCAAGCAGTGGCTTGAGAGCAGGAGAGTTGTACCGTGCCCGCGCCCGAAAACGCCCCCACCCCTATCGGGCAAACGGCGGCCGGGGCGGCCCACGAACGCAGAGATCGCTGCGCGCAGGCAGTTTGGATGGGGCAAGAATCAATAGGTAGGACTATGCCGCTCGACTAATCCCCTGCATGCGTTCCACTGGGGATCCTCTGAACAACCCACCCAAACGGCGACAATCGTGCACCGGGTTCTACCCCGATAGCACGGGCACTTTCGAGAGAGCCGAAACTGGCCGAAAGGAGTGTTCATTTCGAAACGAAGGAAGTTCAGTCCCGAGTTCAAGCGCGGGGCTGTTGAGCAGATACGCCAGCCGGACCTCAGTTGCGCTCAGGTCGCCCGGAAATTTGGAATCCGCTTGTGAAACCGAGTTGACGGTCATCAATCCAAGATCGCCTTGAGCAAAGCGTCCTTCACGTCAGAGTAGAACTGCACATCAACCCTGGTCGCCATCTCATCCGAGAGATCGATCAACTGCCGCCGGCAGGACACCGGCATCATGATCACCTGAGCGCCTTTTTCGACAGCAATCTCGACCAAGTTCACGGGGTCGTGCACCGGCTCAATCGACCCGCCCAGATTCACCTCGCCTACGATGATCAGGCCGCCGCGAACGCTACGCCGGAGCAACGCCGTGCACATGCCGATGATGCCCGCCACGCCCACCTTGCCGCCGGACTTTGCAGCGTCGAAGGCGCGCAACTGCACGGTGAACTCATGGTGTCTAGGGTCCTTGTCGCCAACGAGTTGCATCGGGCGCGCATAGAGATTCTGCTCAGCAAAGCTCATGCTTTCGCGAAAGGCGGGCGGCACTGGCTTATTCAGAATCTTCATGCCCGAGCCAGGGCCTTCGTTGACCTCAATTCGGAACAGCCCCGGATTTTCTTCGCCGGTGCCGGGGCTGATTGTCCACACCTGCCCTGGCTCCAGCGGGTCGTCGCCGATGCCGCTGGTGCTTTGCAGCTCCGGCGTTGCCACGAACTTTTCAACGCCGTCCTCGCCCATCACGTAACTAAAGTGCGTGTTGCGAAACTCGGCTGCGCCGATGCGCTTTTGCTGTTCCTTCACCCGTCGGCGCACCTCCAAGGCCAGGCGAACAGCCCATTCCAGATCAACGTCCGGAACCTCCTGTGCAACCGGATACAGGAGCTTCAGCAGCCCACTGACGGTCTTGTTGACCGCTGTTGTATCGCGACCAGAAAGCGCACCGCCAAACTGCACGCGGCCTTGCAACAGGCTCAGGCGGCTCTCATTGCGAACCTGGTTCCAGCATTCAGACAGAAAGTCACTGACCAGCCCGAAATGACTGGTGAGCAGATCGTTATTGACCTTTGGCACATCCCAGCCCGGCAGAAAGGCATGAATGCGGTCCATGAACGCGGTGTCATCACGCATCTCTGGCGGCATCGGGCCAAACAGATGACCAATACGCTGCTGATGCTCCACATCCACATCGAAGTTGCCCACCAGCACGATGCTGCCATCAGCGCGGATGCTCTCTTTGCCGCGCGAAAACTCACCGGACTCCATGTAGCCCTTCATGATGTTCACGCCATCCTTCTGGTCAAAGGACACGCCAGACACCTCATCGAAGCAGACCACGTCGTACTGGCAAACCAAACCGCGCTGGCCATTGGCGTTGTTGACGAACATCTTGGCCACAGTCGCCTTACCACCCGAGATCAGGTGGGCGTAGGGCGAGACCTGCTGAAAGAGGTGACTCTTGCCGGTGCCACGCGGCCCAAGATCCACCAGGTTGTAGTTGCGCTCCACGAACGGAACCATCCGCAGCAGCAAGGCATCTTTCTGGCGAGGCTCCAGCCCAGCGGGCTCCATGCCAATCGAGCGCAGCAGAAAGTCCTTCCACTCCTCGGTATTGAAGCGCTCGCGTGCCTTGCCAAGCTTGGCCAGCACGTCACGGCTCGATAACTGAATCTCGCGGATCGACTCCACCCCAAAGGGCCGTCCGGCTTTTTCCTTGGCGATGGCGGCGTCATAACGCAGCGTGATCTCGGCATAGAACCCGCCGGTCAGCATCCGCTCGTGCTCGCTGACCAACTCGGGCGAGATGCGCGCATCTTTGATCTGCAAACTCGGCAGCACGGCAACGTACGTGTCGGTTTTGGTATCGAGTCGCGCCGTGATGATGTCAATCAGCTTGATCTCACCGTCCTCGCGGGCTCGCGACTTGAAGAGCTCTTCCTCCCCGGCCCTCACCGTGCGGGACTGCAACTGCCGCTGAACAATCTTTAGACCTTCCTCAATTTCTTCCGGATCAACGCTCGCGCAGTAGCGCCCGAGTAAGAACTCCACCACGTAGGTGGGCACGGGAAACTGCCGGCTAAAGGTTCGAACCAGGTCTTTGCGGACCAAAAAGCCATCCAGCACTTCCACAGCGCGGCGGTCAATCTCGTCCAGGTCAACACTCATGTCACGCTCCCGATGGTCACCGCTTGCTGGGCAACCAAGTTGTTCTTGTCATCGAGAAGCACCAGCACGGCTTGCTGGCCCGCAAGGTCCTCGTTCTCCACGACCAGTGATGCAGTGCCGTTGGCCTTGAAGGGCTTTGGCGCCACCACCAAGCTCGACTTCGCATCCCCGGCATTGCTGCGTATATCAGCCACCAACGACGCCCAATCATCCTCGACGGCCACCACCACACGCTGCCCTTTCCAGGTCACATCGCTGATGCGTGCTGCGTGGGGCGCGCCGCCAGCGTTGCGCGTCACGGCAAGCTGCAAGGTGAGGCATTCCTGCAGGCTTAGGCCACCGTGGGCGTACTCCTCATTGCGCTTGTAGCAAGAGATACCGTCCGCCAGCGCAAAGCTCTGTTCGGGGTTCCAAAACCATGGAAACACACGCTCTTCAGCCCTGGCGCCCGCCTTGATCGCGGCGCATCGTCCCCACTTGGAATCCACCAACGCCTTGGGCAGTTCGCTCTTCGGCAGGCCACCCGGCATCAACAGCCAGCCATGATCGGTGACCACACGTACCTGCCGCCAACCCGCCGCAAGCAATGCCTGAATGCGATCAGCAATCTCGGCCAGCATCGCGTCCACGCGCAGCGCTAATTTCCAACCGCGACTGTGGCCCTCGCTGTCGATATCGCCAACCTCACACCAAGCCTGGCCGTGGCCAGCGCCAACATCGTTGAGCGCCAGGTAAGCCCAGCCAGCGTCCTTGAGTAGCTTCCGAAGATTGTGGCTGCTCAGCGCGCCCCCACCGTCTGCAACCGAGGGCTCAAAGTCGACGCTGCCCACTACGCCCATGATCTGATGTGCCACGGGCAGCACGGCTGCTTTCCCGGTCGCCGTCACACTCGGCAAGGCCACCCAGTGCGGATGCTCGATCACGTCCAAACCGCCGCGCGCGAGCTCGGCTGCCAGTCGTTTTCCCGTATCGAAACGCAGCCCGTCCACGAACATCACGCAGAGCTCGCCGCACACATACGGCGGCGGCTTCTTCTCGCTGACACCGCCGGGCGCGCGATCCTCGGCTGCCAGCTTTTGAAGATAACGGGCTGAGTCTTCTGCCCACGGCAAGTACAGGCTGCGAATGGCCGTAGAAATCGCGGCAAAATCTGCTGGCTTTCGCGCATGTTCCAGCGCCCTAAGCACTGCGTCATCGGCGCGCCAGCCGTCTCGGGCGTACTCGGCTTGCAGGTCGTGCACGCGGCCGCCGGTGATCGGTGCTTTGGTAACCCGCGCAACCAGCGTCAGGTGTTCCAGCGCACGCGCCAGCGGCGCCTCGCCCAGCTCTGCCCAAACCAAGCCCCGACGCGCGCTGTGTTCGGCCTCTAGCTTTTCAACCTTCTCGCGGGCCTGATGCGGCGCAAGGCTCGCAAGTGTGGATAGATCCGCCCGCAGCACGTTTTCCTGCGTCTCGTTCCACTGTGGCCAACCGCCAACGGTTGCAGCGTCTGCAAACATATCGAACAGCGGTGCCGACACCCGGCGAATCTGTGCCGGTATGTGCGGATAGCGTTGCGGCGCCTCGCAGTAGCGCTGCCAGATTGGCTCCCAGGCGCCACTGCGTTGCGCAAGCTTGCCTGCGGCAGCCAGCGCACCATCCTTGGGTTGAAAGGCGAAGGTCGAGCGGCAAACGCTCTCAAAGGCCGCCCACTCCGGCTCACCGCGCGCCTGACGAAATGCCTCGGGCTCATCAATCCAGAGCAGAAGATCACGAACTGGATCGCCACCGGTCAGCAGGGTATTGAAGTAAGTGGCATCCAGGCGCTTATCGCGCAACACCGATAAAGGCTCTTGCATCACCTGCGACAGCGCCAGCAGCATCGCCGCCTTGCTGTCGCGGTCGCTGCTGACCTCCAGGCCCAGCCCACCCTGGCCCGACATCAAAAATGCCAGCACTGTCCAGTCTTTGGCGTTGAGCTGCGACCAGATCACACCTCGGTACTGCAACTCGGCCAGGGGCTTGAGCGCATCCGGGCAGTTCTCCACAGCGCGCAAGTCCTGCCGACCCACGCCGGGCAGGTAAATAATCGGCGGACGCTGGACGTCAGGCGTTAACTCCGGAACAGCGCCCGCCAGCGCGCAGCGCAGCCAGATGGCCGGGCCGGCGCGATGCTCCGGGTCATACGCCCCAAATACCAGAAGCTCCGGTATCAGTACTTGGAGAGCCGGGATGATGGGCTGCCACTGCGACTCACGATCTGTCCACAAGATGCAGTGCGGCGCACACTCGGCTTCTGCGTTGTACCGAGCGGCACGGCGAACGGCCTCTGCCAGCGCAGCCATTGGCGTATCAGGTTCAGTGGCTGCCATCGTTGATTCCAAAAGCCTCTCGTATTAACGCGAAAAGGTCCGCAGGCAAGCCCGGTACGCCGAGGGACTTCAGCAAGGCTGCGTCCACCTCGTTTCTTACCTCGTCCACAAAACGGCTCATGTCAGTGGCAATTGGCGGACCCAGATCCATCGGCTCACCGGGGGTCAGCAACTGCGTCAGCCGCAGCACGTCACTGCGATGTTTATTGATGGCCTTGCTGTCGATGGCCTCGCCCCGAAGTTTACGGTCACGCAAGTCCAGCCAGGCGCGGGCCTTCAACGGAATCAGGCAGCGCTCGTTCACCACCTGCACACCGCTCAGCATGTACTTGTGAGCATGAATAAATTGATAGTAGTCGTCATCCAGCAGAATGGCCGACAAGCTCTCCACTGTCTCGTCAATCGGTACGGGTGTGAGATGAGCGCCAGCCGCGAGTGGCACAAAGCCCGGCGCCCGCGCAAAGAACTCCAGCATGGCCGGATAGGCAGGGTCAGCGGGCTTCTGAAAGCGATAGAAACACTGCGGCTCCGCCCCCCGTTCCTTGATCGCATAGCCGCCTGCCTCAATAAACGCCCACATCTGCCGACCAAAGTCCGCCGTCAAGGCTTCCACACACAAAACGATGTCGAGGTCCTTGGTCGCGCGGGCTTCGAGCCCGGCGTCTTCGAGGGCGAGCACGGTCGCCACGCCGCCGATGAGCACGTACTGATCTTCGTATCCAGCAAAGTGCGCGGCGAACGTTGCGAGCCCCCTCACCATGGCAACCGACCGCAAAGTTCAGATACCGCCTGTTGCACACGCTCGTCGGTTTGAGCGCGCAGGCTCAACACCAACGAAAGTGGATCGACGCACGGCCCCTCACTCAACCGCTCCGGGGGGTAACGCCATAGCTCGATGCGGCACAGGCCATCGTCGTCATGGGCAATGGTTTCCAGGTCACGGCCAGCGTGTCGCCAGTTCCGGTGCGCCATAGCGTAGGTCGGTATCGGCGGCCCCAAGAGCATCGTCTGTTCTGCCAGCGCAGTTTCGCCGGCAAGCAGGCGGGCCTGTGGCGGCCTTTGTGTCACTCGCACGCGTAGCAAGCGCATGATCGGGTTACGCAGAAACGGTTGCGCCTGGGCCCAGATGGCGGCCAAGGGTTGATCAGAATAGAGCCAACGATGTCGCCCCTCGTCTTCGACCTGCAACAGCCCTGAGTTGATCAGCTCAGCAGCGACGCGGCTGGCTGAGATCGGGCTCAAGCCTAGCGGCTCGGCCAATGCCGTAATCGCACTTGGTAGCACGATGCGTCGAAGCAGTATCGCCAGCAGCACTTGCTGTGCGGCAGGCGACAAATGCTCACCGGGCTGCGCGGGCCGCCCCAGTTCACGGATGCGGGTTTGGACCGTACCCAGCGCTGGCCAGTAGAGCTGCTGCCCTGGCAGGCAGAATGGCTGCTTGAGCTCGACTAAGCGTCGACGGCTGTAGGCATCGAGATGTTGGGTAACCAGGCAGCAGTCCCCCGGTTCATGCTGCAACGACTCAGTTAGCCGACGAAGCTGCTTAAGCAACCGCCCGGGCGGGGGAAGATCCGGCGTCAATGCCTCGATGGCGCAAAGCGCCTGCCCACCCACGGAGATCGCGTAAGGCCGATAGAGCGCCGTCAAGTATTGCGGCAGCGCCGGACGCAGAGGCTTCGGCGCCGTGACCGACGCACCAGTCGTCTGGGCAACGAAGTCGGCGAACTGCGTTATCGAAGGCTCCATAACGAAATGCTACCACTATTTTTAACACTACCATTTTATTTGGTAGCGTCATTTTTCACCCCTGCACCGAACCAGTGCAAAGGCACGGACGCCTTTCAGGCGTGACACCGGCAACGCTTCGATCTACCGGCAGCATCCCACTGCATTCCTTCCTTCGAATGAGTTTGAAATCAAAGCCCCCTGTCTTTCAGGTCCTCAAATTTGGCCGCCATTGTCGGGTTCTGCTTGGTGAGCTTCTTGATCGTCACATCCTGGGCCTTGTCGTTGGCCAGGCGCAGGTTGCGGTCGGTGCCCAGCAGGGCGTCTTTGGTCTTTTGCAGGTGATCGATGGATTTGTCGATCTCGGCGATGGCCGTCTGGAACTTGCGCGAGGCCAGCTCGAAGTTGCGGCCAAAGGCGGATTTGAACGATTCCAGCTCTTCCTCGAAGTTGGTGATGTCGATGTTCTGGGCCCGCACATGGGCCAACTCGGTCTTGTAGGCCAGCGACTTCATCGCTGCATTGCGCAGCAGCGTGATCATCGGGATGAAAAACTGCGGGCGGATCACGTACATCTTCGGGTGGCGGTGAAACACGTCAACGATGCCGCCGTTGTAGAGCTCGCTGTCCGGCTCCAGCAGGGAGACGAGAATCGCGTACTCGCAGCCTTTCTCGTTGCGGTCCTTGTCCAGCTCCTTGAAGAAGTCCTCGTTCTTCTTCTTGGTGGCGGTGGTGTCGCTCTCGTTTTTCATCTCGAACATGATCGAGACGATCTCCGTGCCAGCCTCGTCGACATCGCGGAAGATGAAATCGCCCTTGCTGCCCATACGGGCGTCGTTGTCCTTCTCGAAGTGTGCGCGCGGGAACGCCGTGGACCGAATTCGGTTGAACTCGGTCTCGCAATGCTGCTCAAGTGACTCACCGACCATCTTGGTGGAAAGACGCGCCTTCATGTCTTTCAGGCGCTCGATGGCGTCGTCGCGATCCTTGATCTGGGTTTCGTACTTGTCCTTCAGGGCCTTTTCGGCCAACGCCTTCTCCAGCTCGGCATGTTTGAGGTTATTGCGCAGCTCGTCGCGTTCTTTCTCCACCGTGTTCACAGCTTGCGTCACCGCCAGCTTGTGGGTGGTTTCGCTGGCTTCGAGCCTGGCTTTGAGCTGCTGAATTTCCGCATCCTTGCGCGCCTCAGCCTCCTGAAGCTTCTGCAGCAGTTGGGCTTCGGAAAGCTGCGAGGCCGCTTGCTTGTCCTGCTTTGCCTGGGCCAGTTCAGCGGCCAGCTTGTCGCGCTGCTGCTCGATAGCCTTCAGGGCTTCCGTTACGGCCAGCTTGCGCTCCAGCGCCTCGCCTTCGAGCTTGGCTTTCAGGGCCTGAATCTCGGCGTCCTTCGCAGATGCCGTCTTCTGCATCTCATTAACGGCGGACTGCTTGGCCAGCTTGACGGCACTGAGTTTGTCCTTCTCGGCCAGCTCCAGGCGGTCATGCAGTTGCTGCTCGAACTCGCTGTCGCGGACTTGCTTCAAGATGTCGGCATAGCCGGACTCGTCAACCTTGAAGGCCTTTTGGCAGTGGGGGCAGATAATGTCGTTCATGGTTTGGCGTCCTCCCTTCTTGATCTTTTCGGCGCTCAGATTTCCGCCAGCTCCTCAAGCTCGCGAATCCAAACGTCGAAGCGATAACACTCTCGTCGAAGCACATCGAGCCCAATGTCCAGCGAAATAAGGGACCCATGCACAGGCTTGTCGTAGCCCCGACAAATTTTGCGAATGCGTTTCGACGGCGCCGTGGCGACCCCGTCGTTGATGTGCTCGGGGCTCTGGAAGTCCTTACGAATGGTGGCCAGGGCATCGACCACATCCGCGCCATCAAACCAGCCGCCGAACGCCTCGATACGGCTGAACAGCAGGCCCTCGAACTCATGCACCACGACGTTAGGAATGAAGTTTGCCTGGTTCACGCTGGCACGCATGCCTGCTTCGATGGCGCTCGCTCGTTGGAACGAGTCGCCAGTCGCCCCCTGTCCGGGAAAATCCGACGGCAGCCCGTATAGATCGATCAAGGTGGTTGAACCGCCCCAAGTATCCCGGAGGCCATTTAGTCTGAGTCACGCAGCTTTGACGTACTCAGGGTGTTGTGCATAGTAGTTAGCTTCTGCTTCGGCTGGCGGGATGTGCCCGATGGGCTCCAGCAGTCTTCGGTTGTTGAACCAGTCCACCCAGTTCAAGGTGGCCCATTCGACGTCCTCGCGTTTGCGCCATGACGACTGCCGGTGGATGACTTCGGCTTTGAACAAGCCGTTGATGGTCTCGGCCAGGGCGTTGTCATAGCTGTCGCCGACGCTGCCCACCGAGGGCTCCAGTCCCGCGTCGACCAGGCGCTCGGTGTATCGAATCGAGAGGTACTGGACGCCCCTATCGCTGTGATGAACCAGCCGACCCGATCCAAAGGGCTTTCGGTCGTGCAAGGCTTGTTCCAAGGCATCGAGCACGAAATCGGTGCGTGCCGATGATGAGGCTCGCCAGCCGACGATGCGTCGGGCGTAAACATCAATGACAAAGGCAACATAGACAAAGCCCTGCCAGGTGGACACATACGTGAAGTCGGACACCCAAAGCTGGTTTGGCCGATCTGCCTTGAACTGCCGTTGTACGTGATCCAGTGGGCATGAAAGGTTCTTGTCACTGAAAGTGGTGCGCACCCCCTTGCCGCGAATCACGCCGCGCAGCCCCAGCCGCTTCATCAGCCGTGCCACGGTGCATCGCGCAACTCCTACCTGCTCGCGTCGCAATTGGCGATAGACCTTGCGTACTCCGTAGACCCGGAAGTTGTCGTTCCAGATTTGCTGAATCAACGGGGTGAGTTGATCGTCTCGTTTAGCTCGAAGAGATCGTTGTCCTGGATCCCGCTGCTGGGCAGCGTGTGCGTAGTAGGTCGATGGGGCAATCGGCAGCACTTTGCAGATCGGCTCGACCCCATGGACATCACGATGTGCGTCGATGAACGCCTTCATCGTTTGAATGGGCGGTCGAGCTCCGCCTGAGCAAAATACGCAGATGCCTTGCGCAGAATCTCGTTGGCCTGACGCAGTTCGCGAACCTCGCGCTCCAGCGCCTTCAGGTGCGCCTTCTCGTCGGTGGTCAGGCCCTCCCGCTGCCCAACATCACGCTCGTGCTGCCGGACCCACACCCGCAGGGTCTCGGCCTTGCACCCCATCTTTCCAGCAATCGATTCCATCGCCGCCCACTGCGAGCTGTAGTCAGATTGATGCTCCAGCACCAGCCGCACCGCTCGCTCCTTCAGCTCCGGGGAATACCGTATTCCTTTGTTCATCGCTCCATCCTCTCAAGGTTTAGAGCCTCCGGGAAAGATGGGGCGGTTCAGCGCAGTCTCATCGCCACAAAGGCGGAAATATCCGAAGTGTGGACCATGGCCAGAGGGCGGGTCGCAAGCGGCCCGAGCGCGTCTAGTAGCCGAGCTATCGATTTCAACTCGGCCTTCGCTGTCTTCTTGCGCGGCGAGATTTCTCGCGAGTAACGCTCTAACGCCTCACCCAGCGTGATCGTCTCGGACAGCCGCTGTGCGGCAAATCGACCGCTCTTGAGCGCATCACGCCGCTGATCCAGCCATTGAACCGCGTCTTCCTCAAAGAGGAAGTTCTTAGTGATGCGCGTGCCGTCAACCATCAGCCACGCACGAAACCGATGGTCCCCAAGCCTGGAAATGCGCCCGGCTTTCTTCTTCCCATTCTTCTTCACACCAAGCTCCCGAAGTGGACTCTTGGTGGAGGTACCTGACTTCACTACAAATTCTTTGTGGCCCAGAATTTGCCCAAGAACGCGAAAATTAGACGCTTGGGATGTGAGAACTACGCATAAGCCCTTGATTTAATTGGTGCCGCGAAGAGGAATCGAACCTCCGACCTACTGATTACGAATCAGTCGCTCTACCGACTGAGCTATCGCGGCATTTGCAAGGGCGCGAAGTATAGGTGGCGACCTTCGGTGCCGCAATACGGCCGAAAAACCAACGTCAGCGACGTTGCCGGGGCACAATTGAGCGATGACCGATGACGCCTCCGAAGCAGACGCCCTGCTGGTGCTGACCAACGCGCCGCCCCTTGAGGCCGACGCAATGGCTCGGCACTGCGTGGACTCGGGCCTGGCGGCTTGCGTCAACGTGATGCCCGCCATGACCTCGGTGTATCGCTGGCAGGGTGAGATCGAGACGGCGACCGAGCAGCTACTGCTGATCAAGACCTCAAAAGCCGCCTATCCCGCACTGCAGGCGGTCATCGAGGCACACCACCCTTACGAACTTCCAGAGATCATTTCAGTCCCACTCGGGCCCAGTTCACCCCGGTATCTGCAATGGCTCGTTGCCCAAATTTCGCCGTGACCCTGCTGAGCTGCGCCTGCGCGCTGGGCGGGGTCACGCCGGCCGTGGCCGGCGGCTACAAATTCAACGACCCGGACGCAGCGCTGCTGCCAGCCGACCAAGCCTTCACACCGGTTTCGGCCACTTGGCGGGAGGGCAAGGTCGAGCTGGGCATCCGCATTGAGCCGGGCTACTACCTCTATCGCCACACGCTGACCGTGACCCAGCCGATGCCGCTGGCCACCGTGACATTGCCCGACGGCGAGGCGTATCACGACGAATTCTTTGGCGACGTCTTCATCTACCGCGACTGGGTCAGCGCACGATTTGACGCGGCCTCGGCGCCCGAAGCCGTGACCGTGCGCTACCAGGGCTGCGCAGACGCGGGCGTGTGCTACCCGCCGCAGACCGCAACCCTGCCTGTCACCAAGGCCCGTCAACGATGAAATCATCAATTTGGGCGACGGTACTGCTGTGCGTCGCCTCTGCTACCGTCGGCTTCGGCCTGTATCGCTGGCTGGCGGCGCCGGACGAGCCGGCCGACGCGGCCACGACCGAAGCGGCGGCCGTCACCGCCGAGACGGTCGCGGCAATCAACCTGACCCGGCTCGACGGCAGCGTCACGACCCTCGACCAGTGGCAAGGCCAGTGGCGGCTGGTCAACTTCTGGGCGTCGTGGTGCCCGCCCTGCCTGAAGGAGATCCCGGTCCTGGTCGACGCCCAGACCCGCTGGCAGGACCGCAACCTGCAGATTTTGGGGCCGGCCATGGACCCCGTCGGGCGCGCCACCGAGCTGTCCGAGCGACTGGGTATCAACTATCCGGTGTTCTATGGCAACCAAGAGATTTCGCAGGCGGCCGCGGCGCTGGGGGACACTCTGGGCGCCTTGCCCTACTCGGTGCTGATTGATCCACAAGGCGCAATCCGCCATCAGAAACACGGCGAATTTGATGCCGTGGAGCTGGAACGGCTGCTGAAAACCCACCTTGGCGGGTAATCACAGCGATCTTCCCCCAACATGGCGTTATCTTGAGTTATCAGGCACTATTGCCGCTTGATTTTCGCCACCCGGGGGCGCCGTGCAAACCGTCTTGCTGATCAATGGCCCCAACCTCAACCTTTTGGGGCAGCGCGAGCCCGAAACCTACGGGTATCAGACCCTCAAATCGGTCGAAGAAGCGCTGACCGCGCGCGCCGCAAGCCTAAAGCTCACGCTCCATTGTCGGCAGAGCAATCACGAGGGTGTACTGATTGATCATGTGCAAAGCGCCGGCCGCACCGCCGCCTTCGCCATCATCAATCCCGGCGCACTGACGCACACCAGCATCGGCCTGCGCGACGCGTTCTTGGCGGTCGGCCTGCCATTCATCGAGGTTCACCTCAGCAACATTCATGCGCGCGAGCCCTTTCGCCAGCACTCGTATCTCGCCGACATCGCGGCCGGCCAGATCATGGGCTTGGGACCGGTCGGCTACCGCCTGGCGCTTGACGCCATCGCCGAGAAGCTGGCCGCCGCCGCACCGCATTCATCTTGACGTTTATCGCCCTCCCTTCGGAGTTAATTCAGATGGACCTTAGAAAAATTAAAACGCTGATTGAGCTTGTCGAGCAATCAGGCATTGCCGAGCTGGAAGTCAAGGAGGGGGAGACCGCCGTCCGCATCAGCCGCTCACCGCCGCCGATGCCCCCCCAGCAGTACGCACAGCCACCACCACAGCAAGCCGCAGCGCCCGTTGCAGCGCCGCCGGCCGCAGTTGCAGCACCAGCCGCCCCTGCCGTTGACACCCGCCACGTGATGCGGGCACCCATGGTCGGTACCTTCTACCGCGCACCCTCACCGGGCGCGAAGAACTTTGTCGAAGTGGGCCAGACCGTCGCTGTCGGTCAGACGCTGTGCATCATCGAAGCAATGAAAATGCTCAATGCCATCGAGTCCGACAAGTCGGGCGTGGTGGTCGAGATCCTCGCCGAGAACGAAAAAGGGGTGGAGTTCGACCAGCCGCTCTTCATCATCGAATAGGCCGGCCATGAGAAAGATCAAGAAGATTCTCATCGCCAACCGCGGTGAGATCGCACTGCGCATCCTGCGCTGCTGCCGTGAGATGGACATCCGTACCGTGGCCGTGCACTCCGCCGCCGACCGTGACCTCAAGCACGTGCTGCTCGCCGACGAGGCCGTGTGCATCGGGCCGGCCGCTGCTCCGAAAAGCTACCTGAGCATGAGTGCGTTGATTTCGGCGGCTGAGGTGACCCAGGCCGACGCCATACACCCCGGCTACGGCTTCCTTTCAGAAAACGCCGACTTTGCCGAGGGGGTTGAGCAGTCCGGTTTTATCTTCATCGGTCCGCGCCCCGAAACCATCCGCATGATGGGCTCGAAGACCAACGCCAAGGCCGAGATGATTGCCGCAGGTGTGCCCTGCGTGCCGGGCTCGGAGGGCGTGTTGCCCGACGACGAGGCCAAGTGCCACGAGACGGCCAACCAGGTCGGCTATCCGGTGTTGATCAAAGCGGCCTCGGGCGGCGGTGGTCGCGGCATGCACGTTGTGCGCTCGCCAGAGACCCTGATCGAGAAAATCCAGATGGCCCGCGTCGAGGCGCAGAACGCCTTCAACGACCCCGACGTGTTCATGGAGAAATACCTGGAAACACCGCGGCATGTGGAGTTTCAGGTGCTGGCCGATGGCGAGGGCCACGCCGTACACCTGGGCGAGCGCGACTGCTCAATGCAGCGACGCAATCAGAAGGTGGTCGAAGAGTCCCCCGCCCCTGGCATCACCCCCGAGCAGCGCGCCGAAATCGGTTCCCTGTGCGTGGCAGCGTGCAAACGCATCGGCTATCGCGGCGCCGGCACCTTCGAGTTTCTTTACGAGAACGGCAAGTTCTATTTCATTGAAATGAATACCCGTATCCAGGTCGAGCACCCGGTCACCGAGATGGTCACCGGGGTTGACCTGATTCGCCAGCAAATCCAGATCGCCGCCGGTCAGGGCCTGAAGTTGCAGCAGGACGACATCCCCTTTATCGGCCATGCCATCGAATGCCGCATCAACGCCGAGGACCCGGAAAAGTTCATCCCCTCGCCCGGCAAAATCGACAAGTACCACGCACCCGGTGGTCCCGGCGTGCGGGTCGACAGCCACATCTACTCGGGCTATTCGGTACCGCCGCACTATGACTCGATGATCGGCAAGCTCATCGTTCACGGTCGTGACCGCCCGGCAGCCATCGCGCGGATGAAACAAGCGCTGTCCGAGATGGTGATTGAGGGCATCAAGTGCAACATTCCGTTGCAGCAGCGGATCATGAACGACAAGGTGTTTGCGCGCGGCGAGCACAACATTCACTACCTCGAGAAAATGCTGAACCGCTCGGTTTAGTAATTGCCAAAGCGCTGCTAGACTTCAAGCTCAAACTCGCGCGGCCAGTGGCAGGCCGCAACCCGCCCGCGCAGCGTCTGCTGCGCGGGCGGATCTTCTAAGCCGCGAAGTCGATGGCGCGACTCTATTGATGTCGATGAACGGAACGCCTTGCCGACGACGCGGTCTTCTCGGGGCGGGTTTGAACAGCGGCGGCTCTTCCAGCGCCGGCAAGGGCAGCAAATCCCCACTTCGCGAACAGTGAGTAACCCTATGCGTCTGAAGCGCCCGCTGCACTCGATCGTCTTGACGTTTGCCGGCGGCGTCACGCTGGCCATGGTGAGTGGCCATGCGATGGCCCAGGAATCCATCAGCGGTGTTTACCTGCGCGCCACGGATCATGACGCCACGCTGGCCGCCGCCGCCTACCAGCGCGATGCTGCAACCTATGCCACACCTTTGGCACGCAGCGCGCTATTGCCGCAGCTCGGCGCCACCGGCAACTACACCTACAGCGACTCCGAAACCGAGCTGTCCGGCCAGCCGCCTCAAACCCGCACTGGAACCAACCGCAACATCAGCGTCGCGCTGGAACAGGCGGTGTTCAATCTCGCGGCATTTCGGCAGTTCGATCAGTCCAAACAGCAGGTTGCGCTGGCCGAAGCCGAGTACGCGCTGGTGTCACAAACCCTGATTGAGCGCGCGGCCACCGGCTACTTCAACGTGCTCGCGGCGCAAGATTTTCTGCGATTCGCCCGCGCCGAGAATGAAGCGGTCGGGCGCCAGCTTGACCAGGCCAAAGAACGCTTCGAGGTCGGGTTGGCCGCCATCACCGATGTGCAAGAGGCGCAGGCGCGCTTCGATCTGACGCAGGCGACGATCATCGATGCCGAGCGCCAGGTCCGAGTCGCCGAGTTGTCACTCGCCGAGATTGCCGGTGATGGCATTGGTGAACTGCGGCCGCTGCAGGAATCTATTCCCCTGCCCGCGCCCAATCCGGCGAACCCCGACCTCTGGACCGAGTCCGCGCTCAACAACAACCTGACATTGCTCAGCGGGCACTACGCGGTCGACCTCGCCAGTTCCGATGTCGACATCAACCGCGCCGGCCGTATGCCCACCGTCAGCGCGCGCGCGGACTACACCAACGGTCGCTCCGAAACCGGCGTGTTTCCCTCGGACAGCAGCGGCACCAGCATCGGTCTGCAGTTCTCGGTGCCGATCTTCAGCGGCCTTGCCGTGAGTTCGCGCGTTGACCAGTCGCGTAGCGTGCTGATGCAACGCGAGGCCGAGCTGCTCAGCCTGCAACGGCAGGTCGAGCGTGATGTTCGCGACGCCTTCCAAACGGTCAACTCCAACGCCGCACGCGTCAAAGCGCTGGAGCAGGCGGTGCGCTCCAGTCGCACGGCACTCGAGGCCAGCGAAACCGGCCTGGAAGTCGGCACGCGCACGGCCATCGACGTACTCGATGCCCAACAGTTGCTGTATTCCGCTGAGCGCAACGCGGCCGAGGCGCGCTATGCCTACCTGTTGAGCGTGCTGCGCCTGAAAGCGGCCGCTGGCCAGCTTGAAGTCTCTGACCTGCGTGAGTTTGACCAGTACCTGCAGCCCTGAATCATCCTGGCGCCCGGCGCCCTTCATAGCCTTGGTGAAGCTGCGGCGCCCGTGCGCCGCTGAACCTGAGCGCGGAGCCGTCCATGTGGTTGTCTGATCAAGCGGTCAAGCGTCCGATCTTCGCCACCGTGCTCAACCTGCTGCTCGTCGTGTTCGGCATTTTCTCTGTTGCCCAGCTGTCGGTGCGCGAATACCCCGACATCGATATTCCGGTGGTGTCGGTCGAAACGCTCTACAGCGGCGCCTCGGCCGCGATCATGGAAACCCAGGTCACGCAGATTCTGGAAAACCAGCTCGCCGGCATCGAAGGGGTGCGCCGCATCACCAGCGCTTCACAGGAAGGCCGCAGCAGCATCAACATCGAGTTCGAGCTGTCTCGCGACATCGACGCGGGTGCCAACGATGTCCGTGACCGCGTATCGCGCGTGCTCAGTGAACTGCCCGAGCAGGCCGACTCACCGCGCATCCAGAAGGCTGACGCCGACGCCTCGCCCATCGTCTGGTTCGTCTTGACCAGCGACCGGTTGAGCAATCTTGAACTGTCGGATTACGCCAACCGCTACATCCTCGACCAGCTCAGAACCATCGACGGCGTCGCCGACGTCCGTCTTGGCGGCAGCCTCGATTACGCGATGCGTGTCGAGATTGACCGCCACGAACTGGCGGCGCGCGGGCTGACGGCCGAGGACGTCGAAAACGCGCTGCGCAACCAGAATGTCGAACGCCCCGCCGGCCGCATCGAGTCCTTGCAGCGCGAGTTCACCCTGCGCACCCCGCGGGCGTTCGAGAGCGCCGAGGCGTTTCGCAATCTGGTCATCGCCCGTGGTGATGATGGTTTTGTGACCCGTCTGGACGATGTCGCCCACGTGCTGCGCGGCGCCGAAAACCCGCGCACCTCGTTCAAGGCCAACGGCGTGCTGTCGCTGGGTCTGGGCGTGCTGCGCACCTCCACCGCCAACACCCTGTCGGTCGCCAAAGACGCCCGCGCCGAGGTCGAGCGTCTGCGCGCGACCCTGCCGGAGGGCATGAACATCGAGCTCAACTTCGACTCATCCGAGTTCATCGAGGGCGCGCTGACCGAAGTGATCAAGACCCTGATCTATGCCTCATTGATGGTTGTGGTGGTGATCTTCCTGTTTCTCGGCAGCATCAAGGCGACGTTGATTCCGGCGGTGACGGTACCGATCTCGCTGTTGGCCTCATTCATTTTTCTTTACATGTTCGGCTTTTCAATCAACATCCTCACCCTGCTAGCGCTGGTGCTGGCCATTGGTCTGGTGGTTGATGACGCGATCGTGATGATCGAGAACATTCATCGCCGTCTCGAGCTCGGTGAGCCGCCGTTGCTGGCGTCCTATCGCGGCGCCCGTGAAGTGGGCTTCGCCATCGTCGCCACCACGGCCGTACTGATTGCGGTGTTCACCCCACTGGCGTTCCTTGATGGACAGGTCGGTCGCCTGTTCCGTGAATTCGCGCTGGCGCTCGCAGCATCGGTGTTCTGCTCGTCCATCGTCGCCCTGACCTTGGCACCGGTGCTGGCCAGTGCCCTGTTCAAGGCGAAAAAATCGGACGGGCACTCGGAACCGACGTTGATTGATCGCCTCTTCAACCGACTGAGTGCGGCCTATACCCGGCTGCTGGAAACGCTGATTACGCGCGTCTGGATCGGCGTTGCCCTGTTCCTGCTGCTGCTGGGCGCGAGCGCACTTTTCATGACCCTGGTCAAGCAGGAATTCGTGCCTTTTGAAGACCGCGGCGGATTCTTCATCAGCGTCGTCGGCCCGGAGGGCGCCAGCTTCCCGGCGATGCTCGACGTCATGGATGAGGTCGAAGCCCCGCTGGTCACCCGCCTTGGCGGAGAAATTGAACGTCTGCTGGTACGTGTCCCCGGCTTTGGCAGCGGCGACGAGGTCAACAGTGGCTTCGTGATTGCCACCCTGTCCGACTGGGACAGCGGCCGCCGTGGCACCGACGTCATTGCCGAGGAGGTGGGTCGTGAAGTGGCCAATCTGCTGGACGCGCGCGCCTTCGTGATTCCGCGTCAGGGCTTCGGCCTGCGGCTGACGCAAGCGGTGCAGGTCACCATCGGCGGCGGAACGTTCGACGAGCTCGCGCAATGGCGTGATCGCGTCCTGGCGCGCGCCGCCGACGAGCTGCCCGGCCTGGTGCGACTCGATTCGGACTACCGCGCCACCAAACCGCAGATCGAACTCGACATCGATCTCGACAAGGCAGCCGACCTGGGCGTCACCAACCTGCAAATTGCGCAGACGCTGGAAACCTTCATGAGCGGTCGCCGCGTGACCACCTACGAAGACGACGGCGAGGAATACAACGTGCTCATCCAGGCGCCCGATGACGCGCGCCGCAGCCCCGATGTGCTCGACGAAATCTACGTGCGCTCCAGCCAGAACGAACTGGTGCCGCTGGCAATGCTGGTCAGCACCCGCGAGGTCGCGGCCGCCGCCACGCTCAATCGCCTTGACCGGGTGCGGACCATCACCCTGTCGGCAGGCCTGGCGCCCGGCTATACGCTGGGCGAGGCGCTGGAAGACCTCGAAACCCTGATCCGCGAGGAGCTGCCCGAGCAGGTGCAGGTGAACTACAGCGGCGAATCCCGCGACTTCAAGGACTCGGCACAGTCGATCTTCCTCGTGTTCGGCATGGCGTTACTGGTCGTCTACCTGGTGCTGGCCGCGCAGTTCGAGAGCTTCGTGCATCCGCTGGTGGTGATGTCCACCGTGCCGCTGGCGATCTTCGGCGCGCTGTTGGGGCTGCTGACCTTCGATCAGTCCTTCAACATCTATTCACAAATCGGCATGGTGATGTTGATTGGTATGGCGGCGAAAAACGGCATCCTGATTGTCGAGTTTGCCAACCAGCAACGCGATGCCGGCATGGCCTTCGACGAGGCATTGATCACGGCGTCGGCAATTCGGCTACGCCCCATCCTGATGACCACACTGTCGACCGTCGCCGGCGCCGTGCCGCTGATCCTGTCCAGCGGCGCAGGGTCTGAGGCGCGGATGATTCTCGGTCTGGTGGTCTTTGGTGGGGTCGCCCTGTCGGCCGTCATCACCCTGGTGGTTGTGCCGTGCTTCTACGCGCTCTTGTGCCGTAAAACCGGCTCGCCCAACCAGCGCGAACATGCGCTGGACGCCCTGTATGACCGCGAGCAAGTCGAAACAGGCGCCCGCGCGCCATCGCCCCCGGCAACGCGTCAGACCTAAAAGCGCATCAGGGTCACAAAAAAGCCGCGCCCGGAGATGGGCGCGGCTTTGTCCTTCGAGCCGATGGCGTCAATGAAAATAGGCGCCGTCAAGCGGCAGGTTTCTTGCTCTCGCGCTTGGCCTCGGCGTTTTCGTAAACGATGAAAGGCTTGACCTCGCCCCGCACCACGGCCTCGTCGACCACCACTTTCGAGACATTGGTCATCGACGGCAGGTCATACATCACGTCCATGAGAATGTTCTCAAGAATCGTGCGCAGGCCACGGGCGCCGGTCTTGCGCTCACGCGCACGACTGGCGATGGCCTTGAGGGCGTCATCTCGAAACTCCAGCTGCGCGCCTTCCATCTGAAACAGCTTGCCGTACTGCTTGACCAGCGCGTTCTTCGGCTCGCAGAGAATCGCCATCAATGCCGCATCGTCGAGTTCGTCGAGCACCGCCGCCACCGGCAGGCGGCCGACAAATTCCGGGATCAGGCCGTAGCGCACCAAGTCGTCCGGCTCCAACTGACGGAGCAGGTCATTCTGCGCCTTGGCCGCCTTCTTTGACTTGACGTCGGCATTGAAGCCGATGCCGGTCTTCTCGGTACGCTGGGTGATGATTTTGTCTAGGCCGGGGAACGCGCCACCGCAAATGAACAGGATGCTGGCGGTGTTGACCTGCAGAAATTCCTGCTGCGGATGCTTGCGCCCGCCCTGCGGCGGCACGCTGGCGATGGTGCCTTCCACCAACTTGAGCAGCGCCTGCTGCACGCCCTCGCCGGACACGTCCCGGGTAATCGACGGGTTCTCGGACTTGCGCGCGATCTTGTCGATTTCGTCGATATAGACAATTCCGCGCTGGGCCTTTTCGACGTCGTAATCGCACTTCTGCAGCAGTCGGGCGATGATGTTTTCAACGTCTTCACCGACGTAACCGGCTTCGGTGAGCGTGGTGGCATCGGCAATGGCGAACGGCACATCCAGCAGCCGCGCAAGCGTCTCGGCCAGCAGGGTCTTGCCCGACCCGGTGGGGCCAATCAGCAGCACGTTGGACTTGGCGATTTCAATGCCGTCGGCTGCGCCCTGGGTCGACAGGCGCTTGAAGTGGTTGTAGACCGCCACCGACAGAATCTTCTTGGCGATGTCCTGACCGATGACATATTCGTCGAGCACCGCGCGAATCTCGTGCGGCTTGGGCAATCCAGTCGAGACGGGCTTGCTCTGCACTTCTTCACGAATGATGTCGTTGCACAGGTCCACGCACTCGTCGCAGATATAGACCGACGGGCCGGCGATCAACTTGCGGACTTCGTGTTCACTCTTGCCGCAGAAAGAGCAGTACAGAACACGTCCGCCGGTGCTTCTGGCTTCGTGACTCATGGGCGTCCTCGGTATCTGGTTTGTCTCGTCATAGACCTTTTCTCACTGCAATCGCCGGGCCGGACGCGGGTCAGCGGTTGCATTGAGACCCTCACTCGGTGGTTGGCGCCGCCGGGCGCTTGTCGATGATGCTGTCGATCACACCATAGTCCTTGGCCGCGTCGGCGGTCATGAAGTAATCGCGTTCCACGTCCCGCTCGATGCGCTCCAGCGGCTGCCCGGTGTGATGGGCCAGCAGCGCATTGAGTCGCTCGCGGATGTAGAGAATCTCTTTGGCCTGGATCTGGATGTCGGTTGCCTGACCCTGCGCGCCGCCCGAGGGCTGGTGAATCATCACCCGCGAGTTGGGCAGGCAATAGCGCTTGCCCTTGGCGCCGGCAGCCAGCAGGAAAGACCCCATGCTGCACGCTTGGCCGACGCAGATCGTCGCCACGTCGGGCTTGATGAACTGCATGGTGTCGTAGATCGACAGCCCGGCCGTGACCACGCCGCCGGGTGAGTTGATGTAAATGTGAATGTCTTTGTCGGGGTTCTCCGACTCAAGAAACAGCAACTGCGCGACCACAAGGTTGGCCACGCCGTCATCGATCGGCCCGGTGAGAAAGATCAGTCGCTCTTTCAGCAGGCGCGAAAAGATGTCGAATGCGCGCTCGCCGCGAGCGGTCTGTTCCACGACCATGGGCACGAGGGAGGCGGCAGTCAGAGAAGAGGTCATGTTGAGGTCTTGAACTAGGGAAGCACAAAAATAACGCAGTCCGCGAATGCGCGTGCATTCGCGGACCGTGTCGGTGACGCGGGGCCAGCGACCCAACGGGTCACATCAGCCAGGCTGGCCCTGCTGCTGTGGTCGCAAAAGGTCTTCCAGCGACTGCGTCACGCTGTTGACCGTCGCCGAGGCCACCAGGCTGTCGACCACCTGGTCCTCGAGGACCATGGCGCGCAGGCCCTGCAGCAGGTCGGGGCGCGACTGATAAAACTGCTTGACCTGCTCGGGCGAGTCGTAATCGGCGGCGATTTGTTCGATCTCGACGTTGACGCGATCGGCATCGAGCTTGATCTCGCGGGTCTTGATGACCTCACCCACCAGCAACCCCAGCGCCACGCGGCGCTTGGCCTGCGGCTCGAACAGGCTGGCCGGCATCATCTGGTCGAGCTGCTCGGGCGAAATCTGTTCAAGGTTTTGCAGACCCATGCGTTGGGCCGCTTCCTGCTGCATGCGTGGCAGCTCGGCCGTCACCAGCGCTTCGGGCACTTCGATGTCGTTGGCCTTGAGCAGCGCTTCCATCACCTGCTGCTTGACGTTGTTGCGCACCGCTTTGTCGCGCTCCTTGAGCAAGGCCGTCTGGCATTTCTCGCGCAGACTGGCGACGCCACCCTCGGGGTCGATCTGGTGGCTCTTAAGAAATTCCGGATCGGCAATGTCGGGCAACTCGGCGCCTTCAACCTGTTTCAGGTTCACGTCAAACTGTGCCTGCTTGCCGCGCAGGGCTTCGGCACGGTAGTCCTCGGGGAAGTCGACCTTAACCGAGAAATTTTCGCCCGCCGCATGGCCTTCAATGCCCTTTTCAAGGTCGGGCAGGAAGCGGCCTTCACCGAGCTCCACCTTCACGTCGCTGCCACTGCCGCCGTCGAATGCTTCGCCGTCGATCTTGCCCACGAAGTCGATGGTGACGTTGTCGCCCTTCTCGGCGGCCCGCTCGACAGGCGCGAAGACGCGCTTGGCGCGACGCAGATTGTCGATCAGGCGGTCGATATCCGCGTCGGTGACGGTGACATCGGGCTTGTTGATCTGGATGCTTTCCAGACCACTGAGCACCACCTCGGGATAGATCTCGAACTTGGCCACGTATTCCAGCGGCTCACCGGTCTTCTCGGTGGTGATGTCGATCTGCGGCTGACCGGCCGGCGTGACGCCTGACTGTTTGACGGCCGCCGGATAGCTGGCATTGACCAGATCGTTGATGGCGTCAAACCGTGCGGCCTCGCCGTACTGCTGCTCAAGCACCTTGCGCGGAGCCTTGCCAGGCCGGAACCCAGGCACCTTGGCGCGGGCAGACATGCGCTTCAGACGATCATTCACGGCATCAGTAAGGCGCTCGGCTGGCAACCGGACGTGCAATTCGCGGCGCAGGCCGCCGGGCGTGTGAAGCGTGACTTCCATAGGACTCGACTCGAAAACTCGTAAGTGAACTGAACAATCCTGCCGCAGCAGCAGGCGCCAGGGATGATGGGGTGGTGCGAAAGGCGAGACTCGAACTCGCACGCCTTGCGGCGCTGGAACCTAAATCCAGTGCGTCTACCAATTCCGCCACTCTCGCGCGCGGCCTTCCTTTCAATGACCGGCCCCGAAAAGGCGGGCCTGACAATCAAAATAATGCCGTGCAAAACAGCGCGAAAGTATATCAGCGCCCCGCCAACAAGCGCCGCTCAGGGTTTGGTGCCGTCCTCGGCAGCGGCCAGATAGGTCAGCGCATGGCGGCGAATGTCGGCGGCAAAGGTGTCGCCAAAGCCATACCAGATGCGCTGTATGGTGCCGCCGGCATCGATCAGGTAGGTCGCCGGCAGGCGCCAGACGCCATAGCTATGCGCTGCAAGCCCCAGCGTGTCGATGATGATCGGGTAGTCCACCGGCACGCGGCTGAGAAACTGCTCGGCTTTTTCGGGCTCACGGTCCATCGCCACGCCCACCACTTCAAAAGCGTCCGCATGCCCGGCGGCGTGAAGGTCGGCGCGAATCTGGTTGATCTCGGGCATGGCCAGAATGCACGGGCCGCAGTACGACGCCCAGAAATCGACCAGCACCACCTTGCCGCGCAGGCCGCTAAGGCGCAGCGGCTCGCCGCGCAACATCGGCCCGGCGATTTCGGGGGCTTCGCTGCCTGGCGGGATACCGGTCGGGGCTGCCATTGCCCCGGTCGGCAGCGCCATCAACACGACCAGCCAGACGGCCCGCAGCCGGTTTGCGCATGTGTTCATGCGCGCCATTGTCCGCCATTGATCGCGTTCAGGTGTTCGGTGGTCAGGGGCTCAAAGGGCCCCTTGGCCGACCAGCGCACGTAGAGCGGGTCATTGACTTGCGCCGGGTCGAAGCCCTCACGCTTCAGGTCCACCTTGCGGTACTTGAACGTGGCGGTGGTGTCCTGCTCGGCTTTGATGCGGATGAACGCCGGCACCGCGTACGCCGGCAGCTTGCGGCCCAGCGCGTCGGCCAGCGCCCCGCCGTCGAACTCGCCGCTGAGCGTCAGCGCCGCCATGCCGGCGCGACCCTCGGCATGGGGCACCGCCACGCCGTAGACCACGGCTTGCTCCACCCCATCAATACCGGCAAATGCGGCCTCGACCTCGGTGGTGGCAACGTTTTCGCCTTTCCAGCGAAAGGTGTCGCCCACACGGTCGACAAACTGGATGTGGCGATACCCCTGGTCGCGTACCAGGTCACCGGTGTTGAACCAGCAATCACCGCGCACGAACACGTCGCGCAGCAATTTGGCTTCCGTGGCCTTGGGGTCGGTGTAGCCGTCGAACGGCGTGCGCTCGGTGACCTCGGTGATCAACAGCCCCACCTCACCGGCCTTGACCTCTTCAAGGTAGCCGTCGTCACCGCGCTGCGGCTGCTCGCCGTCATGGTCAAAGCGCACCACCGAAAACGGCATGGGACAAAAGCCCGCCGTGCGCTGCAGGTTGAAACCATTGACGAACGCCAGGTTCGACTCGCTGGCGCCGTAAAACTCGCTGACATTGGCGATGCCGAAGCGTGACTGGAACGCGTCCCAGATTTCTGGCCGCAAGCCGTTGCCGATGATCGCCCGCACTCGGTGCTGGCGATCCTTGACCGACGGCGGCTGGTTGACCAGGTAACGGCAGAGCTCGCCGATATAGCAGAACGCCGTGGCGTCGGCCTTGCGCACGTCATCCCAGAATCGCGTGGCGCTGAATTTGCGGGCCAGTGCCAGGCTGGCACCTGAGCCCAACACCGCGCCCAGGCTCACCGTGAGTGCGTTGTTGTGATAAAGCGGCAGGCAGCAATAGAGTCGGTCATCGGCGGTCAGCCGCAGGCCCATTTGCCCGAGCCCCGCCATGCCACGCAGCCAGCGGTAGTGGGTCATTTTTGAGGCCTTGGGCAGGCCGGTGGTGCCGCTGGTGAAGATGTAAAAACAGGTGCTCGACGCGGTGAGGGTGGCGGTCACGCGCAGGTTGTCGGCCGGGGCCTCGGTCATCAGCGGGGCCAGCAGATCTGCACCACGCGGCGCTTTCTCGCCATCCCACAGCACCGCCGGCTTGGCGGGTTGCTTGAGGGCGGTCACCGACTTCCACGCCGCGGCGCACTCCTCGCCCACCAGCATCAGTTTGGGCCCGGTCAGGCTCAGTGAGTGCGCCAGCACTTCACCGCGCTGCTGATGATTGAGCATTGCGGCCACCGCGCCGAGCTTGACGGTACCCAGCGCCGCGGCAAGGACCAGCGGCCGGTTCTCAACCAAGATGCCGACCGTGTCACCGGCGCCGATTCCGCGCTGCTGCAGCACCTGCGCAAACCGGTTGGCCCAGGCGTTGAGCTCGGCATAAGTCCACGCCTGTCCTTCGAAGACCAATGCCACCGCCTCGGGCGTTTTGGCGGCTTGCTGTTGCAGCAACAGACCTATCGACTTTTTCGAGGTCGGGCGTAGGGTTGCCAGGTTCCACAGGCCTTTGGCCAACCTCGGCGTGGTGCCGGCACCGGCAATGGCGCCGCGCACCAGCGCGCGAAGCGTGACGCGATCGCCAGCGGGGTCGGAGTTTGCAGCCATGGCGGATGTCCTCGTCGTTGTTATCGTAGTGGTCAATGATGATGCCACTGCAGATCGCCGAGGCGGTAGGCTAATCCGACAACCATAACGGCGACAAAAGCCAACCCCGGGGAGCTTCGATGGAACAGAGTCCGCTGATCGCCATAGGGCTGCCCATTGCCCTGTTCATCATCATGATCGGCATGGGGCTGACGCTGACCCTGCACGACTTCACCCGGGAGGCCAGAGCGCCGCGCGGTGCGGTCATCGGCACCGTGTTGCAGTTGCTGGTGATGCCGCTGGTCGGCCTGTTGCTGGCGGGCTTGCCGGGCTTGAGCGCGGCGGTGGCCATCGGCGTGGTGATTCTGGCCGCCTGTCCTGGCGGCACCACGTCGAACCTGATCACCTTTCTCGGTCGCGGCAATGTGGCGCTGTCGATCGTGCTGACGGTCATTGCCAGCCTCGCCACCATCGTCACGCTGCCGCTCTGGGTGAATCTGGCGATGGCCCGCCTCGGTGCCGAAACCGAGGTGCCACTGACGCTGCCGTTCCTGCAGACGGTGATCATGCTGTCGGTCATCACGCTCATCCCGGTGGCCATCGGCATGCTCATTCGCGCCCGCAATGCCAACCTCGCGGCGCTGGCCGAGCGCGGCGTGAGCCTGTTCGGCGCGCTGGTGCTGGTGCTGCTGGTGGTGGGGCTGGCCTACACCAATCGCGAGAATCTGCTGGGTCTACTGGTTCAGGCCGGCCCCGCGTGCGCGGCACTGAATGTCATCGGTTTTGGCCTGGGCTTTTTCGCGGGGCGCCTCAGCGGATTGAGCTGGCGCGACTGCGTAACCCTGTCGGCCGAGCTGGGCATCAAGAACGGCACGGTGGGCCTGCTGGTGGCGCTGTCGATCCTCGACAACAGCGAGATGGCGGTGCCAGCGGCGGTATACAGCATCATGATGTACGGCTTCGGTGCACTGCTGATCGCCATTGGCCGACAAAAGATCCCCGCTCCGCAACCCTGAGAACCCGAGATGCCGACCCAGCTTTTTGACCTGAAAGACCGAATCGCACTGGTCACCGGCGCCTCGCGCGGCATCGGCGAAGCCACCGCCCGACTGCTGGCCGAACAGGGCGCCCACGTGGTGCTGTCATCGCGCAAGCAGGCCGACCTTGACGCCGTGGCCGCCTCCATCATCGCCGGCGGCGGCAAGGCCTCAGCCATCGCCGCGCACCAGGGTGATTCCGAGGCGCTGGCGCGCTTGGTGACCGAAATCGACCAACGCTTCGGGCGGCTCGACATTCTGGTCAATAACGCCGCTGCCAATCCTTACTTCGGCCACATCAGCGACACGCCGATGGGCATGGTCGACAAAACCCTGCAGGTCAACGTCAAGGGCTATTTCGAGTTGGCCGCATTAGCCTCGAAACTGATGCAGCGCAACGGCGAGGGCGCCATCGTCAACATCGCCAGCATCAATGGTGTGACGCCGGGCCCGATGCAGGGGATCTATTCGATCACCAAGGCAGCGGTCATCAACATGACCAAGGCCTTTGCCCGCGAATGCGCGCCGTGGGGCATCAGGGTCAACGCCGTGCTGCCCGGCCTGACCGACACCAAATTCGCGTCGGCCCTCACCACCAACCAGGAGATGCTCGATCACTTTCTGCCCAGCATTCCGCTGGGCCGGGTCGCCCAACCGAACGAGATCGCGCCGGCCGTGCTGTATCTGGTGTCGGATGCGGCGAGCTATGTCACGGGCACGACATTGACCGTGGATGGCGGGTTTCTGAGTTGACTGACTGCGCCGTGGCACGGCTGGCAGTGGCAGTGGCAGCACCAGGCGCTTGCCAGCCCTGGTCTCAGTGACGGCGGAGGCTGCGCCACAGCGCTCGGTAGTGCGTCACATCACTGGACGTTATGCTCAGGCGACGAGAAAGTCTGCGGGCAATTTCGCGATAAAAACTGCGGCCAAAGCCACTGTGCCGCGCGCAAAGAGCTTCGACCTGCGGCTGCGAAATCACCAGCAGGGTGGTCTGCTCGAGCGCCGAGATCGTGCTGATGCGGGCGTGACCGGAATCCAGCACGGCCATCTCTCCAAAGCAGTCACCACTGCCGAGCCGTGCCAGCTCCTCGTCGTCACCGTGTTCGTTGCGCTTCATGACTTTCACGCCGCCGAGCATGATCACGAACATCGAATTGCCGATGTCACCTTCGCGAAACAGGGTCTCGCCGGCCGGGAGTGTTTCCTCGACGGTCGTACTCGCCAGTAATGCGAGTTCCTCAGGTGAGAAATCCTGGAACAGCAGCGTTGAACCCAAGGCCTTCGCAACGTCCATCCGAGCTCCCCGCGACGAGTGATGTTCGAAGAATAGCACTCGCATTCATCCGCTTCCGCAATGTGATGCAGGCGCCGCTCACACCGATTTGCGTCGCCCGGCCGTCCGCTTCTTGCCGGGCTTCACATCCTGCAAAAACTGGCTGATCTGCGGCCACAGTCGCTGCGGTTTGAGGCGCAATTCAAGAATGCTGTTGGCCTTGAGCAGACGCGACTGCGACAGCTCCTGGTGGAGCACGTAAGCGTCCTGAAACTCGTGGAGCCGGTCGCGGGCGTGGGCAATGATCAGCGTGGGCATGGTCAGTTTCTGGCGCTGCTGCTCGGTCGGCACGATCGAACCCACGAGGACGCCGTGCAGCACCGCGGCCATATGACTCGGCGTCATCGACAGGGTGTTAATCACTGACGCTGCGACTTCGTTGCGCGGGCGCGGACGTTTGGCCAGCCAGCGGGCGAACGGCCCTTGCAGAAACGGCAGATAGCGCGAGCTGACCAGCAGCGGTCCGAGCATGATGATGGCCCACGGCGCCGACCATTCCATCACCGGCATTTCGAGGAGCATCGCCTGCACCCGCTCGGGTGCCTTGTGGGCGACGTGCAGCGACACGATGCAGCCCAGCGAAACGCCGCCGATGACCGCCTTGTTGAAGCCCAGATGGTCCATCACGGCCAGCACCTGTTCGGCGTAAAAGTCGGCGCGGTGGTCCTTGGGATCACTGCTGCGGTCGCTGCGGCCGTGGCCGAAAAAGTCGAGCAACACCACCTCGTAGCCCTCGCGGACCATCTTGCGCGCCAGCCCGCGATTGATGCCCGAGTCCAGCAGGATGCCGTGCAGCAGGATCAGTGGCGGGTCACCGGCGCGGCCCCAGCGTTCGTAGGCAATCTGCGAATCGTCGAGCCAGAAGCGCCCGGTGGTGACGGCAGCCAGTTCGGCCATGCGAGGTCAATCCTTATTTGAGTTCAGCAGATGACTTGTTCAGTAATCGACGGGCGATAATCAGCAACTGAATCTGCTGGGTGCCCTCGAAGATATCGAGAATCTTGGCGTCGCGCGCCCATTTTTCCAGCAAGTGGTGCTCGCTAAAGCCGGCGCCACCGAGCAGCGCAATGCAGCCCAGCGCCACGTCGACGGCACCCCGCCCGGCCTTGGCCTTGGCGATGGACGCCTGCAGCGAGTTCGGCCTGCGGTTGTCGGCCATCCACGCGGCCTGCAGGGTCAGCAGGCGGGCTGCCTCATAGTCGGCTTCCAGGGCGATGAACTGCGCGGCGGCCGATGACATGCGGGACGGCTGAGCGCCGTAGTCGATCTCGATGCCGGCGACCTCAAGCTGCGCGCGGGTTTCATCGAGGCAGGCGCGCATCAGCCCCACCGCCATGCCGGCCACCAGCGGCCGGGTGTTGTCAAAGGTTTGCATGACCCCGGCAAACCCCTTGCCCACGTCGATGTCGGGCGAGCCCAGCAGGTTTTCCTTAGGGACCCGCACGTCTTTCAGCACGAACGCGGCGGTGTCGGAGGCCTTGATGCCGAGCTTGTGTTCCAGCCGCACCAGTTCGAAGCCGGGGATGCCTTTTTCGACCACGAAGCTCTTGATCGCCGCGCGGCCCACGTCCTTGTCCAGGGTCGCCCAGACGACCACCAGATCGGCGCGCTCACCGCTGGTGACGTAGATCTTTTCGCCGTTCAGAACGTAGTGATCGCCGTCTAGCCTGGCGGTGGTGCGGATCGCCGCCGAGTCGCTGCCGCAGTGCGGCTCGGTGATCGCCATCGCGGCCCAGCGGCCGGCGAAGCGCTCGAGTTGCTCGGGCGTGGCCACCGAGGCGATGGCCGAGTTGCCGAGGCCCTGTCGCGGCATGGCCAGCAGCAGCCCGACGTCGCCCCAGCACAATTCCATCACGCCCAGCACGGTGCTCAGATTGGCGCCGTTGCGGTTGTTTGCGTCGCCGGTGTCGTCGCGCCGCACGCCGGCCGCGCCCGCACCGCTGGTGCCGCCGGCAGCATTCAGGCCATCGAGCAGCGCGGCAAGCAGTTCCAGCTCTTGAGGCGCCTCGTGTTCGGCGCGGTCGTAATGACGCGAGTTGGGGCGGAAGATTTCCTGCGCGACCTGCTGCGCCTGCTTGACCAGCGGCCTGAATTTTTTCGGGGTTTCGAGATGAATCATGTTGTTCTCCTCAAACGACGAGCACGCCGTCCATCACCGCGCAGGCCCGCAGATCGCGGTACCAGCGCTCGACGGGATATTCCTTGGTGAAGCCGTGGCCGCCGAGCAGTTGCACGCCGTCCGAACCGATCTTCGCCAGCTTGTGCTGGGTGAATTGCCGCGCCAACGCCAGCGCGCGGGCAGCGGGTTGGCCGGCATCGAGCCGGCTGGCGGCGCACAGCGTGAGCAGCCGCAGGCCTTCCAGTTCGATGGCCATGTCGCTGATTGCGAAGGCGACCGACTGGCGGTGGCTGATGGGCTCACCGAAGGCCTGACGCTCGTTGACATAGGGCATCACGAAATCCAGCACCGCCCGGCCGGTGCCACAGCCCAGGGCGCGCCACGCCAGCCGTGAGCGCAGCACCACGCCTTCGAGACTGTCGGCATCGCCCAACAGGGCACGCGCCGGCACGGCCACGTCGTCCAGCTTCAGGCGCACCGTGCTGGCGGCACGCAGGCCCATCGCCGGTTCGGGCGCCACGCTCAGCCCGGCGCTGCCGCCTTCGACGATGAACAGATGGGGTCGGTCCTTGAGCATGGCACTGACGATCAGTAACTCGGCGTCGGCGCCGCGCACCACCAGCGATTTCTCGCCGGTCAGCCGGTAGCCGCCGGTGGTGGCGATGGCCGTGGTTTGTGGCTGTATCGGATCGGCCAGCGGCTGCGGTTCCATCAAGGCCAGCGCGGCACTCGGCAGCCGCTCGCCGGTGAACGCCGACAGATAGGTCGCCTGCTGCTCGCCACTGCCGAGATCGGCGAGCACCGTGGCCACCGAGACGGGGGCCAGACAGGCCACGGCGAGGCTGAGATCACCGTAGGCCAGCGCTTCGGTGGTCAGCACGTTGGTGACGGCCTCGCGCGTCTGCCCCGCGCCGCCCAGGGCTTCGGGGATGTTGAGCAGGGCGAAGCCCAGGCCATCGGCGGCGGCAAGCAGGGCGTCCGGCGCCGCCAACGCCTCGTTGGCCGGGCCTGCAGCGGGTCGCAATTCGCCATCGGCAAAGCTGCGCGCCGCATCAATGAGCATCTGTTGCTCGTCGCTGGGGGTCAGGTCGAACAACTCAGCCGACGGTGCTGTGGCCATTCGTGCGGGCTGGCCCAGTCCCTTGACCGCCTTGAACGATTGTTGCGCCGCCCTGATGGCCTGAAAGCCGCCGCGGGTCCCGACCGCCAGCGCCTTTTCGGAAAAAACCTTGACGCCGGGCCGTTGCATGAACGGCAGTTTGGCGAGGCGGTTGACCAACGCCAGGCCGCTGCCCGTGAGGTCACGTTTGGCCATTGTCAGCTCCGGAGTGCGATGAACGGGATAACGAGTATGAACCGCAGGATCGCGCCCGGATTGGCCGCAGCGCCCGGGCAACGGGCCCACCGGCGCACGCGTTACAGCGGGTGGGTCAGAATCCGCGCTTGCCGTTGTCGACCGTCACCACGCGACCGTTTTCCAGGGTCAGCAACCGCTGCAGGGTACCGGGGCCAAAGTTGTAGACCCAGTTTTCGCGGAAGACCTCGATCACCTGCGGCGGGTAACCGTACCGGTCGAAGGGGCCATGCCGCGGGTGGCGTGGCGGCGCCAGCACGTGAAAGGCTTCGGCGCTGGTCGGCTCGCCGCAGCGCGCCAGCAGCCGGTATTTCGAAAGGCCCGGCACGATGTCGGTGTGGCGGCAGCCACCGCCGGGTCGCCGCGACAGGCCGTACCCGTCTGCGGTGATCGACTGCAACTGCTGGTCACGAAACAGCAGCACCTGAAGCAGTTGGCTGGGGCCAAAGTCATAGGTCCACTGCTCAACGCTCCGCGTCGGGCCGAAGCCGCCGGTGGGCGCAACCCCCCAGTCGTCACGAAACACCGGTTCACCGCACAGGGCCTGAACCTCGGCCGGTGTTGCGCCGGTCTGCACCAGACGTGAACCGCAGCGCAGCACGTCACTGGCGACAACGGGCGCCGCCCACACCCCCGAGAGGAGCCAAAGCACGATCACCAGCCGTTTCATCTGCACCTGCCTGAATAAACCGGCTACAGGGTGTGCCTGAGGTTGGCGAGCGGGTCAACCTATTGGCGAAATGGTCCCGCGATTGCGGGGCAGGAAACGGGGCAGCGGACACAAAAAAGGCCGGGCAGATGCCCGGCCTCGTGAGACGTCCCGGTGCCTTTAAAAGCTCGCGGCATCCAAGGCCATCAGGCTGTCAGCCCCGGCGCGAATCTGCTGCAGGTTCATCGCCGTTTCCGGCAGCATCTTGGCGAAGTAGAAGCGTGCGGTGGTCAGTTTGGTGGCGTAAAACTCGCCCTCACCCTGCTTTTCCAACGCCACCTTGGCCATACGCGCCCAGAAGTAGGCATAAACGAAGTGGCCCAGCAGGTGCATGTAGGGCACCGAAGCCGCGCCGACTTCATCCGGATTTTTCATCGCCTTCTGGCCGATTTCCATGGTCACTTTCTGCACCTCGGTGCCCAGTGCCGCCAGCGGGCCGAGGAATTCCTTCATCGCCTCGTTGCCGCTTTCTGCCTTGACCAACTCGGTGACGAGCTTGCCGAATTTTGTGAGCTTGGCGCCCATGTCCGAGAGCACCTTGCGGCCCAGCAGGTCCAGCGCCTGGATACCGTTGGTGCCTTCATAGATCATGTTGATGCGGGCATCGCGCACGTACTGCTCCATGCCCCATTCCTTGATGTAGCCGTGGCCGCCGAACACTTGCATGCCGAGGGTCGTGGACACATAGCTCTGCTCGGTGATGAAGCCCTTGACGATGGGCGTGAGCAACGCGACCAGATCGCCCATTTCGTTGCGGACTTTCTCGTCGGGATGACCGTGCTCCTTGTCGATCATCAGGCCAGTCCAGTAGGTGAAGGCACGGGCGCCTTCAACGTGGGCCTTCTGGGTGAGCAGCATGCGGCGCACGTCGGGGTGGACGATGATCGGATCGGCGGGCTTGTCGGGCGCCTTCTTGCCGGTCAGAGAACGCATTTGCAGGCGGTCCTTGGCATAAGCAACGGAGTTTTGGTAGGCGGTTTCGGCCAGGCCCAACGACTGCATGCCCACGCCCAGACGCGCGCCGTTCATCATCACGAACATGGCGTTGAGGCCCTTGTGCGGCTCACCGACCAGCCAGCCGGTGGCGCCGTCGAGGTTCATCACGCAGGTGGCGTTGCCGTGAATACCCATCTTGTGTTCCAGCGCGCCGCACTTGATGGTGTTGCGCTTGCCCAGCCCGCCGTCGGCGGTGGGGATGAACTTGGGCACGATGAACAGCGAGATGCCCTTGGTGCCGGCTGGGGCATCCGGCAGGCGCGCCAGCACCAGGTGAATGATGTTTTCGGCCAGGTCGTGCTCGCCTGAGCTGATGAAAATCTTCTGGCCAGTGATGGCGTAGCTGCCGTCACCGTTGTCTTCGGCCTTGCTGCGCAACATACCCAGGTCGGTGCCGCAATGGCTTTCGGTGAGGCACATGGTGCCGGTCCAGTGGCCCGACACCAGCTTGGGCAGGTAAGCGGCTTTTTGCTCCGGTGTGCCATGCGCCACCAGCGCCGCATAGGCGCCGTGGGTCAGGCCGGGGTACATGGTCCACGACTGGTTGGCGCTGTTGAGCATTTCATAAAGCACGTTGTTGACGACTTCGGGCAGGTCCTGGCCACCGAAGTCGCTGCTGCACGCCAGCGCCGGCCAGCCCGCTTCCACATATTGCGCGTAGGCCGCCGCAAACCCGGCAGGGGCTTTGACCTCGCCGGTGGCCTTGTCGAGGGTGCAGCCTTCTTCATCGCCCGACTGGTTCAGCGGGAAGATCACTTCAGAGGCGAACTTGCCCGCTTCTTCGGCAATCGAGTTGATGGTGTCGGCGTCCATCTCGGCGTGCTTGGGAATGGCCTTGAGTTCGGCCTCCACATTCAGCACTTCGTGAAGGACAAACTGCATGTCACGCAGGGGGGCGGTGTATTGGCCCATGGTCAAGCTCCAGAGTAAGTAATCGGTTGAGATCGCGGATCTCGTTGCCGTGATTATGCGAGCTAGCGCTGCCAATCGGGAGACAAATAAGCCTTACTGCGTCAAGCGATGGCGCTCACCAGAACCAGGCAAAAATGAAGATGAACAGCATTGCCAGCGACACGGCGAGCTTGACCAGGGTGCCGACAATCAGCCCCACCCACGTCGCCAGGCCCACTTCGGTGGCGCGCGCTGGGCCGCCGCGAGCAATCAGTTCGCCGCCCACGGCGCCGATAAAGGGGCCCAGCAGCAAACCCGGCAGGCCGAAGAAAATGCCAATCACCGAGCCAATCAGCGCACCCCAGATGGCCTCCGGGCTGGCGCCGACGCGCTGCGCGCCGAACACGCTGGCCAAAAAGTCCACCGCCACGGCAAACACGGTCATGACACCGAGCAGGATCAAGGTCCAACTGCCGACGCGCAGGTAATCGTCGACCAACGCCGCCAGCCACAGTCCGGCGAACAGAATGGGGACACCGGGCAGCACCGGCAAAATCACGCCGGCCAGCCCCACCAGCACCAGCACCGCCACCAGCAACCACAGCAGAATCTCAACCATGCCGTCGGGTCCATGCGGCGCCAGGGCCACCGCCCGCCGAACGCACGGCTCGTAGACTGCGCTTCAACCTTTCCACTGGCTTGCCCCTCATGTCAGCTCACTATCCTCATTTGCTGGCCCCTCTTGATCTGGGTTTCACCACCCTACGCAACCGCGTGTTGATGGGGTCGATGCACACCGGGCTTGAAGACCGCCGGAAGAACTTCCCGCGCCTGGCCGCCTATTTTGCCGAGCGCGCACGCGGCGGTGTCGGCTTGATTGTCACTGGCGGCTTTTCGCCCAACGTAGTGGGCTGGGTTTCGCCGCTGGCTGGCCAACTGAGCTCCAGCCGCGCGGCGCGCGCGCATCAGATCATTCCCAAGGCCGTGCACGACGAAGGCGGCAAGATCGCCCTGCAAATTCTGCATGCCGGCCGCTACGGCTATCACCCGTTCAATGTGGCGCCGTCAAAGATCAAAAGCCCGATCACCCCGTTTGCCCCCAGCGCGCTGACCGAAGACGGTATTGAGCGGCAAATTCGCGCCTTCGTCCGCTGCGCCGAACTGGCGCGTGAGGCCGGCTACGACGGCGTTGAGGTGATGGGCTCCGAGGGCTATCTGATCAACCAGTTTCTGGTGAAGCACACCAATCACCGCGAGGACGACTGGGGCGGCACCTATGAAAACCGCATGCGCTTTCCCGTTGAGATCGTGCGCCGTGTGCGCGAGGCGGTGGGGCCCGACTTCATCCTCATCTACCGGTTGTCGATGCTTGACCTGATCCCCGACGGGCAAACCTGGGAAGAGGTGGTGATGCTGGCCAAGGCCATCGAAGCGGCCGGCGCGACGATCATCAACACCGGCATTGGCTGGCACGAAGCGCGTGTGCCCACCATCGTCACCAGCGTGCCGCGCGCGGCCTTCGCCTGGGTCACAGAGAAGATGAAGGCCGAAATCAAGATTCCGCTGTGCACCACCAACCGCATCAACACGCCCGAGGTCGGCGAGCAAATTCTGGCTGACGGCATGGCCGACATGGTCAGCATGGCGCGCCCGTTCCTCGCCGACGCGCAGTTCATCAGCAAGGCCGCCGCCGGCAAGGCCGACCGCATCAATACCTGCATTGCCTGCAACCAGGCGTGTCTGGATCACAGCTTTCAGCTCAAGACCGCGTCATGTCTGGTCAACCCCTACGCCTGCCATGAAACCCTGATGGTCAGCCAGCCGGCCGCGCGCCGGAAGCGCGTCGCAGTGGTGGGTGCCGGTCCGGCGGGGCTGGCGTGCTCGACGACGCTGGCCGAACGCGGACACGAGGTGAGCCTGTTCGATGGTGCCGACGAGATTGGCGGGCAGTTCAACCTTGCCAAACTGGTGCCTGGCAAAGAGGAGTTTCACGAAACCCTGCGCTACTTCAATCACCGTCTGAGCGACACCGGTGTCACCGTCAAACTGGGCGCCCGCGTCGACGCCGACATGCTGGCCGCCGGTGGATTTGACGACATCATTCTGGCCACCGGCGTCATCCCGCGCGACCCGAAGATTCCGGGGCAGGACGCGCATGCGGCCAATGGCAAGGTCAAGAGCTATATCGAGGTACTGCGCGGCGCCAAGCTCGGCCCGAAAGTGGCCGTGGTCGGCGCTGGCGGCATCGGCTTCGACGTGTCGGAGTTTCTGGTGATGGCGCAACCCTCCCCGACCCTCGATCGCCACGCCTGGGAGGCCGAATGGGGCGTCACCGACCCGGCATCGCAACGCGGCGGCGTGACGCGACCGCACATCACCCCACCCGCTCACCAGGTCACGCTGCTGCAGCGCAAGGCCGAAACCGTGGGCAAGCGTCTCGGCAAGACCAGCGGCTGGGTGCATCGCGCCAGCCTGAAGATGAAGCAGGTCGAGATGCTCAGCGGCGTCAACTACGAAGCCATCGACGAACGCGGCCTGCTGATCAGCTTTGGCGAGAAGCGCGAAAAAGCCACGCTGCTCGAAGTCGACAGCATCGTGCTCTGTGCAGGCCAGGTCAGTGACCGCAGCCTTCAGGCGCCGCTGTTGGCGGCGGGTTGCTCGGTGCACCTAATTGGCGGCGCTGACGAAGCCGGTGAGCTGGACGCCAAGCGCGCGATCAAGCAGGGCACCGAGCTGGCCTTGCGACTTTGAGCTTGCGCGGTCAGCCCGTTGCCGGGAGCTCGACCGGGCGATGCCGCAGAACCCACCAGCGCCAGGTCAGACCGGCGGCGGCAAGCGCCAGGCCGAGGATGAACCCGATCCAGATCCCGGTCGGACCCATCCCTTGCGCGAAGGCCAGCCACACCGCGACCGGCATCGCCACCGCCCAGTAGGCGATCACGGTGATGATCATCGGCGTGCGGGTGTCCTGACGGCCGCGCAGGGCGCCGTTGGCCGAAGCCTGGATGCCGTCGAACAGTTGAAACAGCGCAGCAAAGCCGAGAAAACTCACTGCCAGTGCCGACACGGCCGGGTCGGTGGTGTACAGACGGATGATGGCACCGGGTGCGGTCCACATCAGTAACGCCGACAAAAGCGCAAAGCCAATGGCGATGACGATGCCGGCATTCCCGGCGCGCGCCGCCGCCGGCAGATCGCCCCGCCCCAAGGCATCACCGACCCGCACCGTGGCCGCCATGCCAATCGACAACGGCACCATGAAGGCCATGGCCGCAAAGTTGATCGCGATTTGATGCGCGCCGATGGCGATGTCACCGAACTGGGCAATGAACAGGGCGCCCACCTGAAACAGCCACGCTTCGGCCGTGAGAATCAGCGCGACCGGAACGCCCAGCTTGAGCAAGGCCACGCTACCGGTCCAGGCATGACGGCGTAGCTGCGAGGTCAGCTGCAGCGCGCGCAACACCGGCAGCCGCCAGTAGGCGCCTGCATAGGCCAGCAGCATCACCATCACCGACAGCACGCTGGCCCAGGCGGCACCATCGGAGGCCATCTCGGGCAGCCCCCAGCGACCGTAAATCAGCACGGCGTCGGCGAGCACGTTGACGCCTAGCCCGATCAGCCCGATCAGCAGCGGAATGCGCGGCCGCTGCAGCGCTTCGGTCATGTTGCGCAGCGCAAAGCACCAGCACAGCGGCACGCAGGCAAAGCTGACGATGAACAGATAATCGGCCGCACCGGCCTGCACCGCCTCGGACACCCCCAGCCGGCTGACGATCAGCCGGGCGCTGAGCAGACTCGCGGCCATCCAAACCAGGCCCAGCACGGTCGCCAGACCCAGTGCGCCGCAGAGTTGCTGACCCAGCACGTCCGGGCGCGCGCCGGCACCGCGCAGCGCCGCCAACCGTGCCGCCAGCGCCAAAAACAACCCGGAGAGCGTCACCAGACCCAGAAAGAAAATGTTGGTGCCCAGGGCCACTGCCGCCAAGGTTTCCGGCCCGTGATGACCGGCAAAGATGGTGTCGACCGTGCCCATGCTCATGAACAACAGCTGCGAACCGACAATGGGCAGCGCCAGTCGCAGGGTTCGTTTCAGTTCGAGGGTCAGAAGTTGCACGGTGTGGCTTGGGTTCGAGGCGCCTTTGGCTGCCATGACCGGCGAGGTCGGCGGCAGGGCGGATGCTGATTGAATGCGCCGCGTCTAAGCTTGCAGCTGCTGACGCACCGCGTTGGCGGCGCGCAGTCTATTGCACCGGAGCACGAGGAACATCATGACTTGGGTACTGATCATCCCGCTGGCCATCATTACGGCCTTGCTGGTCTGGCGCATTGGGCACTTGCAACGCCTGGTCACACACATGCGCACCGAGCTGGCTGGCCTGACCGACGCCGCCGTGCTGCAGGCGCCCGACGCTGCAGCGCTGATCGGCAGCCCGCGGCCCACGCTGATCACCATCGAGATTCTCAATCCCTTCGAACTCGCGATGAAAGAAAACCGCTTCGCCGGGCCGGCCGCTGCGGTGGCCCCAGACCTGCTACGCCAGGAAGTCACCCGGCAGGCGCTGCAGCGGGTGCGCGAAGAGTTGGTCAAGCAAGGCGTCAAGGCCGAGGTCAGGGTCGTTCGTGGCGCTTAGTGCCGCATTGTTGCTGGCGGTACTCGTCGCCTGGGGTGTGGTCACCTGGTGGCGACTGGAGCGTGACGCGCGCGCGCTGGCCGACAGCCTGCGACGCGTCGCGTTGCGCGCACTCGATACCCAGTTGCGACTCGATGCGCAGGCGCGCCTTGCCCGTGCGCAGCAGTTCACCGAAAGCGCCGTTGGACTGACCAGTGCGACGGTCCGTGCCGTTCACCGGGGCATCGCCTCGATTCCCTTTGCCATTCTCGCCAACAAGCCGGGGGCCAAGGAGAAGGTGCTGAAAGCCCAGGCCGCGCACGACGAAACCGCCGAAGCGGTCTACGAGGGCATCAACGCCATCAATCGTCTGGTGGGACGCGGTGTGCGTCGTGGCATCGGCTTGCGCGACAGCGAGACTTCAGCCGAAGTCGCCGGACCGACAACCCACGCCGATCAACCGGGCGCGCGGCGGCAGAAACCGCCCCACTGACGGTTGAGCTTCTCGACCTTCGGTGCCGCGACACCCTGGATATAGGGCTGCCCCGGATGACGCCGCGCGTAGTCGTGATGCGCCGCCTCGGCAGGATAAAAGGCCTCCAGCGCCGTGACTTCAGTGGCGACGGGTGCACTGAACACACCCGCCGCGTTCAGCGTTTCGATGTAATCGCGCACCCCTGCGGCCTGCGCCGCGTCCACCGCAAACACCGCCGAGCGGTATTGGGTGCCGACATCGTGACCCTGGCGATTGACCTGGGTCGGGTCGTGGGCCACGGCGAAGAAGATTTTTAGCAAGGTTTCGGCGCTGACTTTCGAAGGGTCGAAGCGCACGTCAATCACCTCGGCATGACCGGTCTGCCCCGAACACACATCGGCGTAGTGCGCCGTTGCCGCTGCACCGCCGGCATAACCCGGCGTCACTTCGGTAACGCCATCGACGAGCACGAAGACCGCCTCGGTGCACCAGAAGCAGCCGCCGCCCAGCACCAGACGGCCGCCACCCGCAGCGGCAAGTGAATCGGCCAAATCGGGGAGTTGCTCAGCGGTCAGTGTTGCCATGGTGAGGACTTCCGGGTTGATAGCGGGTGGGGTCGGCCAGGCCGGCGGCGGCAAAGCCTTCGCGGCGCAGCCGACAACTGTCGCAACGACCGCAGGCGCGGCCGCGCGAATCAGCCTGGTAACACGACACGGTCAGGGACCACGGCACGCCAAGAGCGGTGCCGCGGGCGATGATGTCGGCCTTGCCAAGCGTCATCAGCGGTGCCTCGATGCGCGGCCCGTGGCCTTCGACGCCCGACTTGGTCGCCACCGCAGCAAGCGCCGAAAAGGCGTCGATGAACGCAGGGCGGCAATCGGGATAGCCCGAGTAATCCACGGCGTTAACACCGATAAAAATCGCCTCGGCATCGAGCACCTCGGCCCAGCCAAGCGCCAGCGACAGAAACAACGTATTCCGCGCCGGTACGTAGGTCACCGGAATGCCGTCGCTGGCATCTTCGGGCACGGCGATACGTTGATCGGTCAACGCCGATCCGCCAAACCGACCGACATCCACCGTCAGGACCTGATGCGCCGCAGCCTTGAAGTGCGCGGCAATGGCCTCGGACGCGGCAAGCTCGGCTGAGTGGCGCTGACCATAGGCCACCGATAAGGCATACGCGGCATAGCCCTGGTCGACCACTTCGGCGAGCACGGTGGCCGAATCCAACCCGCCGGACAGCAGCACCACGGCGCGACGCTCAGTGGCCACCGAGGTCATCATCGCCCCGGCGTGGCGCCCCACAGCGCCTTGTGTAACTGGGTTTGAAAGCGCACCTCGCGACGGTCTTCGAGTATCCAGTCCGCAAGGTCGCGCGCGGGCAACTGATCGGCACTGGGGGAATAGAGCACGCGGGTCCGCGTCAATAGCGCGTGTTGGTCAACCATCGCGTTGGCCCAGTCGTAGTCGGCGCGCGAACAAATCACGAACTTGACCTCGTCATCGGCACGGAGATCGCTGAGGTTTTCCCAGCGGTTGCGCGCCTGCTCACCGGAGTCGGGCGTCTTCAGGTCCATCACCCGTCGCACTCGGCGATCAATGCCGCTGATGTCCAGGGCGCCACTGGTTTCGATGGACACCGCGTGTCCGCCGTCGCAGAGGCGACGCATCAGCCCGAGCACGGCGCGTTGCGCCAGCGGTTCACCGCCGGTGATACACACGCGACGTGTGGCGTAATCGGCAACCGTCGCGACGACCGTGTCGACGGTTTGCCACTGCCCACCGTGAAACGCATAGGCGGTGTCGCAGTATTGGCAGCGCAACGGACAGCCCGTCAGTCGTACGAAAACCGTGGGCCAGCCGACGCTGTCGGACTCGCCTTGCAGCGAGCGAAATATTTCGGTGATTTTGAGCCTTCCCCCGTCCACTTCAGCAGCCGGGGGTTGGTCTTCAGCCCGGATCGAACCGGACATGGTGCCACTCACCGCCCAGCGTCGAGGCGCTGCTGGGCAAGCCGCGCCGCATTGCTGGTCGGATAACGCGACACCACCTGTTGCAGCGTGCTGCGGGCATCACTGCCCTGCTTCAACTCTTCTTGGGCCAGTGCGAGCTTGAACATGGCGTCGGGCGCGCGCGGCGAGTCGGGATGCGAATCCACGACCTGCTTGAAGCCCGAGCGCGCCGTCTGAAAATCGCGTTTGACGAAGCTGGCCTCGGCCATCCAGTAGGCGGCGTTGTCGGAATACTGGCCATCGGGATACTGGGCCAGATGGCTGCGAAAACCCTTGATGGCCTCGTCGTACTTGCCGTTCTTGAGCAGTTCGAAGGTGGCCAGATAGCTGGCCTCTTCATCGGCATCAAACGGTGCCGCGCCACGCGCCTGTGACTGGGATCCTGCCGGCTCGGGGCTGGTGCCGACATTGGCGCCCCCCGCTGAGCCGCCGAGCCCCACCAGTGGCGGCATGGCACCGCCGCCGTTGAGTGTCCCGCTGCCACCTTCGAGTCGACGAATTCGCTGTTCGAGTTCGACAAATATCTGCTTGCCACGCTCTTCCTGCTGCCGCACGGCGTTGGTGAGTTCTTCGACCTGACCGCGAAGGTCGCGGACCTCACCGGCGACGTTGCTGCCGCTGTCATCGAGCGCCGAATCGATACCGTCGAGCCGGCGCTTGATGACGACCAATGCGTTCTCGGTGTCCTGCAACCGCCGCTCTTGCGGGCTCAGCTCGCCGCCTCCCCCTGAAATCGGCGATCCCGGCACGGCGCATCCGGACAAGCCCACCACGCCCAGTGCGAGCATGCCGGTGAGCACGTGCGGCCGGAGCCGCTGATTCATGAGGGGCGGCATTCTGATCACAGTCGGATGATCTCCACGCGGCGGTTCTGACCCCAGCAGGATTCGGTGCTCTCAATGCAGGTGGGACGTTCTTCGCCGTAGCTCAACGAGGTGATCTGCGCCGAACTGACACCGGCGCGACTCAGTGCGGCTTCAACCGCGCGACTGCGACGCTCGCCAAGGGCCAGGTTGTACTCGCGCGTCCCGCGTTCGTCGGTGTGACCTTCAAGGCGGACGCGAGCCGCGGGGTTGCCCAGCAGGTATTCCGCATAGGCGCGAACGGTGGCGGTGCCCTCGGAGGTCAGGGTGTCCTGATCGTACTCAAAGTAAACGACGTTCTTGGCCAGGGCGGCTTCGGCTTCCGCGCGGGCTTTGTCGGCGTCCGACAGGCTGCTGCCGCTATCACCCGAGAAGTCCTGCATCGGACGGGTGGCAGGGCGTTCGGTGGAACCGGATTGGGATGATCCTTCAATGGCATCTTTCGATCCGCCTGAGGCGCAAGCACTCAGGCCACCAACGACCAACATTACGGCACACAGACGAAGCGTTGAAAGTTTCATGGCAAATCCTAATGGGTGAACAGCAATAACGAGGCTTATGGGGACAACGGGGACCACGCCGGCTCGCGAACATCGCCGGTCTGACGCAGGCGGCTCTTGATACGGCCGTCTGTCGAAACAGTGCCCAACTCAGCGGAATTGCCCCGCTGTGTGGCGTAAATGATGACCGCGCCGTTGGGCGCATAGCTGGGGCTCTCATCCAGGCGCCCCTCGGTCAACAGGGTCATGCGCTTGGAGTCGAGATTGAGCGTTGCAACCCGATAGGCGCCCTGATCGAGGTTGATCAACACCAGATCGCGGCCGTCGGGCGAATAGCTGGCACGAAGATTCTGGCGGCCATCGAAGGTCAGTCGCTCGGGCTCACCGCCCTCGACCGGCACCCGATAGATGTGCGGGTTCCCGCCGCGATCCGAGGTGAAGACGATCTGGCGCCCATCGGGTGACCAGGCTGGTTCGGTGTCAATGCCGAAATGGGTGGTCAATCGGTTGCGCCGCCCGGTGGCGGTGTCGATGATGTAAATGTCGGGGTTGGTCTCGAACGACAGCGTCAAGGCGATTTTGGTGCCGTCCGGCGACCAGGCAGGCGAGCCGTTGATACCGCGCTCTGACACCAGCGTTTTCACCTGCCCGGTTCTCAACTCGTGCAGGTAAATGGCCGAGCGACCGCGCTCGTAGCCGACGTAGGCCAGTCGTGACCGGTCGGGCGACCACGACGGCGACATGATCGGTTCACGCGAGGTGGCGATGGTGCGGGGGTTGTAGCCGTCGGCATCGGCCACGATCAGTTGGAAACGCCGCTCAAAGCCGAGGCCCTGCGCCGCGACGTAGGCAATGCGGGTGTTGAACGCGCCCGGAATGCCGGTAAGCTTTTCAAAGATCAGGTCAGAAATCTGGTGCGCCAGATACCGCACCTGCGAGGGTGGCACCGGTGGCATGTCAAACCCGAGCAACTGCTCATTGAGCAGCGTGTCGACCAGCCAGAAACGGGCCCCGACATTACCGGAGGCCGGATCGAGGCGAAGCTGGCCGATGACCACGTTCTCCATGCGCACCGCACGCCAATTGGAACTGTTGAAGTTGGCAATGTCGGTGGGGCGCTCGAGCATGTTGTCGCGCGACATGGCGTCGAACAAACCGGTGCGGCTGAGGTTGGCCTCAATGATGCTGGCAACATCGGTTTCGATGCTGTCCGGCGTTTCGAAAGGCACCACCGCAATGGGACGCGCCGACTCCTGCCCCCCGGACACCGTGATCTCGAGCTGGGCAGACGCAGAGGAAACTGCGCCGAGCATCAATAGCCCAGTCAGCCACAACGTTATTTTGTTTGATCGTTCGAACATCATCGTCATTACCGTAGTTGTGCCGGTGTGAAGCGAAGGGCTACCCCGCCCTGCTTGCGAATTTCATCCATCAACAGCGGTTCGCGAATCGGCGGCAGCGGGTTGCTGCGTTCGATGGCCCGCACGACCTCCTGATCGTAAGTCGCATTACCTGAACGGTCGGCGAGTTGCGTGCTCATGACCGTACCGTCTTCCAGCACCTGGATGATAACGCGCGCCACAATGTCCTCCGGCACGCCGGGTGGCAGCCGGATGTTGTTGCGCAGCACGCGAATCACGTCACGCTCCCATTGGCTGAGCGCCCGCCCAATGCGCGCTTGGCGAATCGCCTGCTGTTCAGCCTCGATTTGCGCCTGGATGGCCGCTTCGCGTGCCGCCTGTTCGTCCGCCAGTCGCTGGGCCTCGGCTTCTTCACGCTTGCGCTGTTCTTCACGACGTTCGCGTTCTTCTTCCTCACGCTTGCGCTGTTCTTCGAGCTCGCGCTGGCGTTCGGCCTCTTCTTCACGCTTGCGTTCAGCCTCGACCGCCGCTGCTTTGGCGGCGGCGACCTGCTCTTCGATCTTGCGCTGCTCCTGCTCCTGCTTTTCCTTCTTCTCTTTGGCCTCGCGCTCGCAGGCACGCTGCCGTTCCGCGATCAGCCGCAGTGCCGCCTCACGCTGGGCAGCATTGCCGCGCCGCGCCTCGTCACGCATTGCACCGATGTTGTCGCAGTCCAGCTTCAGGGCGATCGCATCGGTGAATTTCTTGACCGCAACCGCCGGGTCCTCGGTCGGCTTGGCCGTGGGGGCAGGCGTTGGTGGCGGTGTTGGCTTGGCCGTCGGCGGCGGGGTCGGCGGCGGCGTTGGCTCGACAGTCGGCTGGGGGGTCGGTCGCGGCGGCGGTGTTGCATCGGGCAACGGCTCGACCAGTGAGACCTCCATGTATTCGATGACTTCAGGGTCGCGCTTGAACAACTCCGGCAGCAGGATCAGTAGGAGCACGAACAGCAAATGCGCCAGAGCCGCCAGCGCAAGGTGGATTCGACGAACGCCCATCGGCTCAACGGCCCGTCCTGACAGATTCGGTCGGCTTGGTGATGAACCCGAGCTTCTTCACACCGATGCCCTGCAAGGTCGACATGGCCTGCGCCACGGCGGCGTACTGCGCGGCGCCATCGCCTTCGAGCAGGATCAACTGGTCAGGGTTGGCCTCGACCAGGATGTTGACCTGCTCGGCCAGCAGCGTCAGGTCCATCGGCTCATCAGGACGTTCACCGCGGTTGAGAAAATACTGGCCACGGTCGTCAACGGACACGATGGTCGGTTCGTCATCGGTCGAGATGGTCTGGGCTTCGGTTTGCGGCAGGTCCACTTCGATGCCCTGGGTCATCAACGGTGCAGTGATCATAAAAATGACCAGCAACACCAGCATCACATCGATGTAGGGCACCACGTTGATTTCGGATGAAAGCTTGCGACGCGCCATGTAAGGCTCCTGACTCGTGGACTTCGGCTTAACCGCGCTGGCTGCTGCGCAGGCTGCGTTCGACAATGCCGATCATCTCGTCAGAGAACGTCGTGTAACGGTTCTCGAGCCGCTCAATACGCCGGCTGTAGATGTTGTAAGCGATGTAAGCCGGGATGGCGGCGATCAGACCCATGGCGGTGGCGATCAGCGCTTCGGCAATACCGGGGGCCACGGCGGCCAGCGACGCATTCTGCATCTGCCCGATGCCAATGAAGGCGTTCATGATGCCCCACACGGTGCCCAACAGACCGACGTACGGACTGACCGAGCCGATGGTCGCAAGCATCGACAGGCCATTTTCGGCCCGCTCCACCTCGCGAACCTGCGAGACGCGCATTTGACGCTGAATTGACGCAACCGCGTCATCGGCATCGAGTCGACCCCCGGTTTGCTGGCGCGTGTATTCCTCATAACCGGCATTGAAGATTGACGCGATGCCGTGTAAATCTTCATCTCGGCGGGTCTGCTCGTGCAAATCGGCGAGGTTGCCGCCACTCCAAAACTGCTCGTCAAAGTCGTTGGCATCATTGTCCAGCCGACGCAGCAGGCTGCGCTTGGAGAAGATCAGGGCCCACGACAGGATCGATGCGAGAACCAGCGCAACCAAAACAAACTGTGCGAACAAACTGGCACTGGCGATCAGGTGGGTAAACGACATATCCGACGGCATGCCAAATCCTCAAGAAATATGGGGGAAACAATCAATCCCTATTCTGACTGAAAAACCAATCCGGCAGGGGCTTGGGCCGGAAGGTCGTCACGTCGACGCAGCCGACTTTGACCGACAACCTGGCGAGCAAATCGCCGCTTTCGGCGTTAACGATGTTCTGTTCGAACACCAGACTCGCGCGTCGCTGGGTCGCCAGTTCGGTGAGCACACGGACGGTGTCTTCGAGTCGCGCCGGGCGACGGTACTGCACCGTCAACTCGGCCACGGTGAAGGCGATGCCGGTCTCGACGATCCAGTGTTGCTGCGCGCCGCCCAGTGCGCGCAACCAATCGCTACGGCCGCGTTCGGCCCACTTGAGGTAGTTGGCGTGGTAGACCACGCCGCTGGCGTCTGTGTCTTCCCAGTAGACCCGAAGGCTGAGTTCGTGCGGTGGCCTCATTCCTCAAACAGGTCCGGCTTTGTCAAGGACTCGGGCACGCGCAGGCCGTAGTGCTGATAGGCCAGGCGCCCGGCGACACGGCCACGCGGGGTGCGCATCAGGTAGCCCTGCTGAATCAGGTAAGGCTCAATGACGTCTTCGATGGTCTCGCGGGCTTCACCGATGGCCGCTGCCAGATTGTCGAGTCCGGCGGGTCCGCCATCGAATCGCTCGATGAGCATCAACAGCAATCGCCGGTCCATCAGGTCAAAACCATTGGTGTCGACTTCGAGCATCTGCAGCGCCTCGCCGGCAATGGCCGCCGTGATGATGCCGCTGGCGCGAACCTCGGCATAGTCCCGCACGCGCCGCAACAGTCGGTTGGCAATGCGCGGCGTGCCGCGCGCGCGGCGGGCGATTTCCAGCGCGCCTTCAGGTTCGAGCGTCACTTTCAGAATGGTGGCCGAGCGGGCAACGATGGAGGCCAGATCGGGCACCGAGTAAAACTCCAGCCGCTGAACGATGCCGAAGCGGTCCCGAAGCGGACTGGTCAGGCTGCCGGCGCGCGTGGTGGCGCCGACCAGGGTGAACGGCGGCAGGTCGATGCGAATCGACCGGGCGGCCGGCCCTTCGCCGATCATGATGTCGAGCTGATAGTCCTCCATGGCCGGGTACAGCACTTCTTCAACCACTGGCGACAGGCGGTGAATCTCGTCGACGAACAGCAGATCGTGGGGCTCGAGGTTGGTCAGCAGCGCCGCAAGGTCGCCCGCCCGCTCGAGGACCGGGCCCGAGGTCTGCCTCAGGTTGACGCCCATCTCGGCCGCCAGAATGTGCGCCAGTGTGGTTTTGCCAAGACCCGGCGGACCGAAGATCAACACATGGTCAAGGGCTTCAGCGCGGCGCCGCGCCGCTTCGATGGCGATGCCCATTTGCTCGGACACGCGGGGCTGGCCGACATAATCCTGCAAGGTCTGCGGCCGAATGGCGCGCTCGATCCGCAGCTCCTCCTCGGCTCGCTGACCCGAGACCAGCCGTTCGTCACTCATCGAATCGCCCGCTTCAGCGCACGCTGAATCAGCGTCTCGGTGTCGAGGCCCTCTTCAAACACGGCCTGACTGAGGCGCTCGACTTCGGCCGGCTTGTAGCCCAGCGAGGCCAGCGCCGCACGGGCTTCCTGCAAGGCGCCGACCGGCGCCGCGCCACCATAGCCCGCCGAGAGCCCCTCGGCCTGGGTCGCGCCGGCTTTGTCGCGCAGCTCCATGATCAAGCGCTCAGCGGTTTTCTTGCCGATACCCGGTAACTTTGAAAAGCGCGCTACATCGCCGGCACGCACCGAGTTCCAGAATTCGTCGACCTGCATGCCGGAGAGAATCGCCAGCGCTAATTTTGGGCCAATGGCCGACACGCGAATCAGGTCGCGGAACAACTTGCGCTCGGTCAGCGAGCCGAAGCCGAACAGCAGGTGCGCGTCCTCACGCACCACCAGATGCGTGTGCAGGGTCACGGCCTCACCCAGCGCCGGCAGTTTGTAGAACGTCGACATCGGGGCTTCGACTTCGTAGCCGACACCGCCGACATCGACCATCAACGACGGCGGCGCCTTGAGGACCAGCTTGCCGTAGAGGCGTCCGATCATTTCCAGGATCCCACAAAGGTTTGCCCGGTGGCCAGCCGTGTGGCGCGTACCCGGGCGTGTGTCAGCGCCACGCCCAGGGCGTCGGCCGCATCACTGACCGGCGCGACATCGAGCTTCAGCAACATGCGCACCATCTGCTGAATCTGCGTTTTGTCGGCGCGGCCCGACCCGGTCACCGCCTGCTTGACCTGTGAGGCGCTGTATTCGGCGACCGTGAGCCCGCGCAACCCCAGCGCACAAAAGGCCACGCCGCGCGCCTGGCCGAGCACCAGGGCGCTGGCGGCATTGACACGATTGACGAAGGTTTCTTCCAGCGCCGCTTCGTCAGGCCGATGTTCGTCGATCACTTCGCAGAGGCGCCGAAAAATGAGGTTTAGCCGCTCGGCCATCGACCCGTCGACACTGTTGATGCGGCCGCAGGCGACGTAATGTTCGGCGCGTCCGACCACGTCAATCACACCGAATCCGGTGTGACGCGAGCCGGGATCGATACCGAGAATGCGGGTCACACTCAGCCGGGCCAGTCAGCGTTGGCGTAGACGCTCTGCACGTCGTCCAACTCTTCGAGTCGCTCCACCAGCTTGGCCACCCGCTCGGCGTCTTCACCCTGTACCGCCACGGTGGTCGCCGGGCGTTGCACAACGGCGGCTTCGAGATACGGCAGACCCAGGGTATCGACGGCCGCCTTGACTGCCGCAAACTGGGCCGGCGCGGCCACAACCTCGACGATGCCGCCGTCGCTGATCACATCGTCGGCGCCGGCCTCCAGCGCCAATTCGAGCAGCTTTTCCTCAACGGCCGGATCGTCGAGCTCGAGCAGCAGCTGGCCCTGCTCAGTGAACATGTACGCCACTGAGCCACTGGTGCCGAGGCTGCCGCCCATTTTCGAGAACGCGTGGCGTACCTCAGCCACGGTGCGTGTCGGGTTGTCGGTCATGCAGTCGACCATCACCGCGACGCCGCCGGGTGCATAGCCCTCGTAGCGGATTTCCTGAGTGGCGTCAGCGCCCTCACCGGCGGCGCGCTTGGTGGCGCGCTCGATGGTGTCCTTCGGCATGTTCTGCGCCAACGCCCGGCTGATGGCGAGACTTAAGCGACCGTTGTTGTCAGGGTCGGCGCCGCCTTGACGCGCCGCCATGCTGATTTCACGAATCAGCTTTGTGAACAAACGCCCGCGCTGGGCGTCGGATGCGCCCTTGCGGTTGGCAATACTCGGGCCACGTCCCATTGGTGTTCCTCAAACCCTAAAACGTGAGCCGCAGCCCGATGTGCATGCCGTTGTCGACGGTGAAACGGCCGACATTTTCAAACTTGTAACGAACGTGGCGAGCGCCGACGTAAATGGCGCCGCCGCGGATGATCTCGTAAGCGGCGTCGACACCGATCTGGGTGTAGCCCTCGACGTCACTGAACGAGGTGACGCTGGGCGCGATGTAGCCGTAGGCCCCCAGCGAGAAGCGGTCAGCCGTCGGCAGCTTGGCGCGCGCTTCGCCGCCAAACGCGACGGTGAAGCCGTCACGCGCACCCTTGTCGAGGTAAAGCAGGCGGGCACCAAGACCGGCGGTCAGATCGAACTCGCGCGCACCCGCGTCACCAGTGACCAAAAACTGGGCGTGAAACTGCCGCAGCGTGGGCTCATCGTCAGGCCGGGTCAGAAACCCGAACTGGTAGCTCGCCGTGCTGCTGCGCAGGTTGGGCGCATCACCGGTGAAATGGCCACTGAAACTCTTGTCACCGACATTCAGGTCCAACTCGGCGGCCTGTGCCGTCAGTGGCAGGACAGATCCCAGCGCCAGGCTGAGGGCGACGATGACACCGGGGCGATTAAAAAAACCTTGCATCCGTTGACTCCTGCGGCTCAGGCCGCTTTCTTCTTGTTGATGGCGTGTATGGCACGGCCATCAACCGACAGTACCGCCTCGTGGAAATTCTCTGACAGCGTCGGGTGGCCGTGCATGGTCAGCGCAATGTCTTCGCAGGTGGCGGCAAACTCCAGCGCCAGCACGGCTTCGGCGAGCAGCTCGGAGACGTACGGCCCCACCATGTGCACCCCAAGAATCCGGTCGGTCTTGGCGTCGGCAATGACCTTGATCTGCCCCACCGCCGCTTCCAGCGCCTTGGCGCGGCCATTGCCGGCAAACGAGGTGGCGCCGGTCTTCACCTCATGGCCCGCCGCTTTGGCTTCGGCCTCAGACAGACCCACCCACGCCACTTCGGGCGAGGTATAAATGACACTGGGCACCGCCTTGTAATTGACCTGGGTGTGGTGCCCGGCCAGTTGCTCGACCAGGGCCACGCCTTCTTCAATGGCCTTGTGCGCCAGCATGGCGCCGCCGATGACGTCGCCCGTGGCATAGACATTTTTCAGGTTGGTGCGATAGCCTTTGTCGACCTTGATGAAGCCGCGCTCGTCAAGTTCAAGCCCGACGTCCTTTGCGCCCAGTTTGTCGGTGAAGGGCCGGCGACCGACCGCAACGATGAGCTTGTCAAAGGTCTCGGTTTCGGTCTTGCCCTTGAACTCGAAGCTGACCTGAACGCCCTTGCCCTTCTTCTCGGCCTTGATGACCTTGGCACCGAGGCGGATGTCGAGCCCCTGTTTGCCGTAATGACGCAGCGCTTCTTTGCTGATGGCGGCATCAACCATGGGCAGGAAGGTATCAACGGCTTCGAGCAACACGGTCTGCGCGCCCAGGCGCGACCAGACGCTGCCCAACTCAACGCCGATGACGCCGGCCCCGATGATGCCGAGCCGCTTGGGCACGGCGGTGAAGTCGAGCGCGTCCCACGAGTCGACGATGAACTCACCATCGTGCGGGGCAATTTTTAACTGAACTGGCTCGGAGCCGGTGGCAACGATGATGTGCTCGGCCTCGAGCACCTGCTTGTCACCCTTGTGCGGCGTGACCTCCACCTTGCCGTCGCCCAGAAGCTTGGCCCAGCCTTCGATGCCGGTGACGCCGTTGGCCTTGAACAGCGCACCAATGCCGCCGGTCAACCCGCTGCTGATCTTGTCTTTACGCGCTTGCATGGCGGCGAGGTCAAAGGCCACTTTGCCGGTGCTGATACCGTGCAAGGTCAATTCGTGCTGCGCCTTGTGCAGCATCTCCGAGCTTTCGAGCAGCGCCTTGGACGGGATGCACCCGGCATTGAGGCAGGTGCCACCAAACGCGGGCTTGCCGTCGCGATTGAGCCAGGCATTGATGCAGGCCACCTTCTGACCCAGTTGCCCAGCGCGGATGGCCGCAGGATAACCCCCGGTGCCGCCCCCGATCACAATCACGTCATAGCGCTCACTCACGACGGTTTACTCCTGTTCTTGCATGGGATAACAATTATCATTGTCGCCGGAAACGGTGGCGCAATGGGGTGATAAAAATGACAAAGGCGGGTCGCCCCGCCCTCGTCCAGACATGCCCAAACCGCCCGCTTACAGCTGCAGCAGCAGCTTGGCCGGATCTTCGAGGCCTTCCTTGATGGCGCGCAACGACAGCACCGCCTCGCGGCCATCGATGATGCGGTGGTCATAGCTCATGGCCAGATACATCATCGGTCGAACGACAATCTCACCATCAACCACCACGGGCCGCTCGGTGATGCCGTGCATCCCGAGAATCGCGCTCTGCGGCGGGTTGAGAATCGGGGTCGACATCATCGAGCCGAAAATGCCGCCGTTGGTGATGCTGAAGGTGCCCCCGGTGAGATCGTCCATCGCCAACTTGTTGTCGCGCGCTTTGGCCCCGTAGGCGGCAATGGCTTTCTCGACGTCGGCAAAGCTCATCTGGTCGGCATCACGCAGCACGGGCACCACCAACCCCCGCGGGCCCGACACGGCAATGCCGATGTCGAAGTAGTTGTGATAAAGCACGTCGGTGCCGTCAATTGACGCGTTGACCACCGGGAATTTCTTCAGGGCTTCGATGGCGGCCTTGACGAAGAAGCTCATGAAACCCAGCTTCACGCCGTGGGCTTTCTCAAAAGCGTCCTTGTGTCGGGCGCGCAGGTCCATGACCGCTTTGAGGTCGACCTCGTTGAAGGTGGTCAGCATGGCGGCGGTCTGCTGCGCCTCGACCAGCCGCTCGGCAATCCGCTGGCGGATGCGGGTCATGGGCACGCGCTGTTCTTCACGATCGCCGCTGACGACCGGCGCACTGGCCGGCGCCTTGGGCTCACCGCCGGACTTGGGCTTGGCCGTGTGCGACTCAACGTCTTCCAGGGTCAGGCGACCGCCCTTGCCGGAGCCTTTGATGTCGGCCGCCTTCAACCCCAACTCGGCAAGCTTTTTACGCACTGCCGGCAACTGGCCGTCGTGATCGGATTCGTCAGCCGAAGAGGACTTGCTGGGCGTCGACTCGGCCTTCGCCGATTCTTTTTTGGCGCCCTTGTCGTCCTCGTCAGATTTCTTGGCGGGCGCGCTGTCGCCGCCGCCCTTACCGGCCTCGATGATGCCGAGCACGTCGCCCGCCTTGACCGACTCGCCGGCCTTGATGCGGATCTCTTTGAGCACACCGGCTTCGGTCGCCGGCACATCGAGCATGACCTTGTCAGTTTCCAGTTCGAGTACGTTCTGGTCGCGGCTGATGCTGTCGCCCTCGGCGACCGTCCAAGCCCCAACGGTGGCCGACGAAACGGACTCGGGCAGCTGAGGCACCTTGATCTCGATGCTCATTAAATTTCCTTGTTCTGGTTGAGAGACTGACAATTAATACAGTTATTCTTGCGCATCAGACCGACTCCCCGCCCGTCAGCCCGGCGTCAACGACGGCCTGCTGCTCCTGGTTGTGAATCTTCAGGTAGCCGACTGCGGTGCTGGCGCTGCCCTTGCGGGTCGCGTAGAGCAAGCGGTGACCGCTGCTGAGGTAATAACTCAGCCGATGCTTGATCTGGTACCACGCGCCCTGGTTCTCGGGCTCTTCTTGGCACCACACGATCTCCTTGGCGCCGCTGTAGCGCTTGAGAATCGCCTCATAGTCTTCCCGCGGGAACGGGTAAAGCTGCTCGACACGCACTAGCGCCACCGATGCCAGATCGGTCTCGTCACGTGTCTTCAGCAGATCAAAGTAGACCTTGCCGGAGCACAGCACCACGCGCTTGACCTTTTTCGGGTCGGCGGTGGCGTCGTCAATGACCGGCTGGAAGCGACCGTGGGTGAGCTCATCCAGACTCGACACCGATTGCGGGTGCCGCAGCAGGCTTTTGGGCGTCATCACCACCAGCGGCATGCGGTTGTTGCGCTTCATCTGCCGGCGCAGCATGTGAAACATCTGCGCAGGCGTCGACGGCACGCAAACCTGTTGGTTGTCGGCGGCGCAAAGCTGCAGGAAACGCTCGAGACGCGCAGAGGAGTGCTCCGGTCCCTGCCCTTCGTAACCGTGCGGCAGGAACACCGTCAGGCCGCAGAGCCGGCCCCATTTGGCGGAACCGCTGGCGATGAACTGATCGAACAGCACTTGCGCCCCGTTGGCAAAGTCGCCGAACTGGGCCTCCCAAATGACCAGGGTGGTCGGGTCGGTGGTGGAGTACCCGTACTCAAAACCCAAAACCCCAACCTCGGACAGCAGCGTGTCGTGGACCTCGAAGCGGCCCTCTTGGCCACTGATGTTGGCCAGTGGCGTCACGCGCTGACCGGTCTTGCCGTCGTAAACGCTGGCGTGACGGTGAAAGAAGGTGCCGCGCCGCGTATCCTGACCGCACAGCCGCACCGCAAACCCTTCGCTGACCAGCGACGCATAGGCCATGGTCTCGGCAAACCCCCAGTCCATGGGCAGCTTGCCGGCCGCCATCTTCACCCGGTCACCGTAGATCTTGGCCACACGGTTGTGCAGCGAGAAATCGTCGGGCAGCGCCGACACCTGCTTGGCGAGGCTCTGCAACATGCGCTTGCTGACCGCAGTGTCGACCTTGGCATCCCAGGTGTCCTTGCCGTACTTACTCCAGTTGACCGTGTACTTGTTGCCGACCAGGCCCAGGGTTTTGCGAATGGTGTTCTCGCCTTTGTCGAGACCGTCGCGATAAGCCTGCTGGGCGTCCTTGAACGCGTCTTCGGAGATCACTTTTTCTTCGATGAGCCGCTGCGCAAACAGGTTCATCGTGGTCGGGTGCTTCTTGATCACCTCGTACATGGCCGGGTTGGTGACCGACGGCTCATCGGCCTCGTTGTGACCCAAACGCCGGTAGCAGCAGATGTCGATGATCACGTCCTTGTGGAATTCATTGCGGAAGTCCACCGCCAGCCGCGTGGCAAACACCACCGCCTCGGGGTCGTCGCCGTTGACGTGAAACACCGGTGATTCGAGCATCTTCGCCAGGTCGGTGCAGTAACGGCTGGTGCGCGCGTCCTGGCCCAGTTTTGCTTCAATCGGATTGGCGGTGGTGAAGCCGATCTGGTTGTTGACGATCAGGTGCACCGTACCGCCGGTGGCGTAACCCGCCGCCTGCGACAACTGCAGGGTTTCCATCACCACGCCCTGGCCGGCAAATGCCGCATCGCCGTGAATCAGGATGGGCATCACCAGGTCGCCCGCCGTGTCGCCACGACGCACCTGCCGCGCCTTGACGCTGCCCTCGACCACCGGATTGACGATTTCAAGGTGCGACGGGTTGAAAGCCAACACCATGTGCAGGCGCTTGCCCTCGACTTCGATGTCGGTTGAGAAGCCCATGTGGTACTTCACGTCACCGGCGCGGGCCAGCGACTCGGCGGAATACTTGCCTTCAAATTCTGCGAACAGGTCGCTGGGCGACTTGCCGAGCACGTTGATCAACACGTTGAGGCGGCCACGATGCGCCATGCCGACCACGACTTCTTCGACGTTACGCGCCGCACAACCGCGCAGAATCTCGTCCATCGAAGGCACCAGCGCTTCGCCGCCCTCCAGCGAAAAGCGCTTTTGGCCGACGTAACGGGTGTGCAGGTAGCGCTCAAGTCCTTCGGCGGCGACCAACTGCATCAAGACATCTTTTTTTCGCTTGTCGCTGAGTTTCGGCGCGAACGGCTGTGCTTCAAGACGCTGCTGAATCCAGCGCTTCTCGGCCGTTTCGGTCAGGTACATGTACTCGGCGCCCAGGGTGTCCGTGTACACCGCCCTTAGGGCGCGAATGATGTCTTTCAGCGGCAACCGGTCTTCGGCCACCATTGAACCGGTGTTGAACACCGTGTCGAGATCGTCGGGCGTCAGGCCGTGAAAGGCGGGGTCAAGGTCGGGCACCAGGGTCGGCACCTGAAGGTTGAGCGGATCGAGCCGCGCCGCCTGGTGACCGCGCACCCGGTAGTAATTGATCAGTCGCAGCACGCCGGCCTGTTTCTCGGCGGCCACGGCGTCAAAGCCGCTTTGCGCCGCCTTCATCCGTCGCGGCTCGCGCGCCAGCCGGGTCAGCCGGTCAACCACCTCACTGTGGGCCACTTCGCTGCCGCCCCGCCCCTGCGCCAGCGAGCGAAAATACGCGCGCCACTGGTCGTCGACCGAATCCGGATCATCCAGAAACTGCTCGTAATAGGACTCGATGTAACTCGCGTTGGCACCCTGAATCGATGACGATTCAAGAAAACTCCGGTACCGGGTTCCGCTCATTGCCAACACTCCCTTCCAATCAATATCGAGGCGGTGGACGGCGCCGCTTATTTCTTGTGCCAGTCCGCCGTCAATTTTTGCAGATATACGCGGAAGTCGTCGGCCAATTCGGGATGTTTGAGGCCATATTCGACGTTGGCTTCGAGATAACCGAGCTTTGACCCGCAATCGAAGCGCTTGCCCTCGAACTCGTAGGCCAGCACGGTCTGCTCCTGGATCATCATGCTGATCGCGTCGGTGAGCTGAATCTCACCCCCGGCACCGCGCGGCGTGCGCTCCAAAAGCTTGAAGATTCGCGGTGTCAGAATGTAGCGACCCACCACCGCAAGATTTGATGGGGCGTCCTCGGGCTTGGGCTTTTCGACAATGCGCTTGATCTCGCCCAGTCCCGGCCCCACCGGCGTGGTTTCCACGACGCCGTAGCTGGAAATCTCGGACTTGGGCACCCGCTGCGTCGCGATCACCGAGGTGCCGTACTCCTGGTAGACCCGCTGCATCTGCGCAAGACAGGGCCGAAGTTTGCCGTCGATCAAGTCATCAGCGAGGATCACCGAGAAGTCTTCATCGCCGACCGCAGGCCACGCGCACAGCACGGCGTGGCCCAGGCCCAAAGCCTCGGCCTGACGAATGAAAATGCAGGTAATGCCAGGCGGCAGAATTTCCTGCACGGTTTCCAGCAGCTTGGTTTTGCCGCGCTGCTCCAGCTCGGCCTCCAGCTCATAGGCCTTGTCGAAGTGATCCATGATCGAGTTCTTCGAGCGGCCGGTGACAAAAATCAGTTCTTCAGCACCCGCACTGATCGCCTCTTGCACCGCGTACTGAATCAGCGGCTTGTCGACGATGGGCAGCATTTCCTTGGCACTTGCCTTGGTGGCCGGCAGAAACCGTGTTCCAAGACCCGCGACAGGGAATACCGCTTTGCGAATACGCATTTCGACTCCGTGGTTTTCAAATGTGGGGCTCCGCCATCAGACCGGCGCATCCCGAGAGTCTATCGCAGCGTCCCTGTCAGATGGACTTTTCCGTTGCCCGGAGACATCAAGGTGAACGCCAGCCGGTGGTCAGAAACCGCTACCCACTTCAGGGTCACGCGACCGGGCAGCAACAGCGGCTGCTTGAACTGCACGTCTAGGGTTTGCGCCGGCGCCGGGTGCTGCGCCTCCAGCGCGCCCAAGCAGCGCGCGACGCTCCACATGCCGTGGGCGATGGCGCGAGGGAAGCCAAACAGCCGTGCCGACCATGCGTGCAAGTGGATCGGGTTGTAGTCGCCCGAGACCGCGGCGTAGCGACGCCCGGTGTCGGCCGCGGCAACAAAGTGCTCGTATTGCGCGAGGCTGGGCGGAATGGCCTGCTCGCCGCGTTTCGCGCCCGCCCGTGTTGGGCTGCTGGGTCGACGGTGAATGATGGTGGTCACGGCCGACCAGGCCAATTCGCCATCGACCTCAATGTCGGTGAGCAGGTCAAATTCCAGTCCGGCGCGCACCTCGCGGCATTCGCCGATACGCACCTCGGCATCGTAGACCGCTTCGACCGGAATCGGCCGAACCTGGGTGATGCGATTGCTGACGTGCACCAACCCGAGCAACGGCAGCGGGAATTTCGGCCGCGTCATCAAGGCCATGTGCAGGCCGCTGACCGCCACCTGCGGGAAGGTAATCGGCAGCACCGCGCCGGGCGTCAGGCCACACAGCGCACAGTAGTCGGCAAGTCGCGTCGCCTCGGTGCGCACGCCCGAGAGCCGCAGCGACAGTGGCGGCAAGGTCTTCAGGGCACCGGGGCGGCGCATCGCGCTCAGCGCGGCATTCCAGTAAAGCTGCGGGGCGTGGGGCAGTTGCGTCAGGGTCGCGGTCATGGCGGGGCTCACAGAAAGCGTCAGGATGGGCGGGTCGCCATCATCCGAATCCAGCGCTTCAGGGCAATTGCCGAGGCGCCAGACGCAACTGTAACGACGACCGGTCCGTGTCGTCGTCAACGGTGATCTGACCTTCCCAATCTTCAGGCTGGGCGGCCACGCCTTCGCCGCGCGACAGCCGTGCAACCAATTCAAACGTGCCGGCCTCGCTGAGCAGCGCATCGGGCGTCATGGCGTCGGCATCGCTAAGCGTGACGGTCAGGGGGAATGCGTCCGGCCCAACGACCTGGCGGCGCACCGCAATCGGCATGCGTCCGCCGACCGGCCGGGCGAACACGGTCAACGTGTCCAGTACAGACGGCGGCGCACCCCGGTCCGACGCCGTTGCCAGTGTGACCGACAAAACGCCCGGTGCCTTTTGATTCTCGGCAGGCGACGGCCCTTGACCCGGCGATTGCCCCGGCGCAACGACCGGCTGGCCCCACTGCGCCAGGCTTGAGTCGATGAAGTTCGCCAGTCCCTCGGGAAGCCCCCCCTGCTGCTTCAACCGACGCCAGCGTTGCGACGCCAGGGCAAAATCACCCGACTGCGCCGCCACCATTCCGCCGTAGAACAAGGCCTTACTGTTGTCGGGGGACAGCACCAGGGCCCGCTCAAAGCGACCAGCCGGGGCACCGCGCAGATCTTGGGACTGCGCCATGGCCAAGGCCTCGCCCTCGGCCGCCCACCAATCGCCCCGGTCGGGGACCAAAGCGGTGGCCTTGGCGTAAGCGCTGGCTGCCGCGTCTGAACGACCTCGGGACAACTCGATTTCGCCCAGTCTGGCCCAGGCTTCGGCATCGTCGGGCTGCGCTTCCAGATGTTGCACCAACTGTTCGAGCCCGTGTTCAAGGGCCAATTCTGATGCCACGTCGGGATCAACCCGCGCCTGCTCAATCTTTTCCGCCATCGGCCAGCGCCCGGACGCCGCATAGGTGCCAACCGCAAAAATGGGCAACAGGATGAGCAACGCCCAGGTCCGACCCGTCTGCACGGGCGTAACGCCAGGAGCCACATCGTCGGCATCCTGCAGCAGCCGAGCGGCGTGCTCGTCACGCAGTTGCCGGGCGGTGGCCTCGTCCAGCAACCCTGCCGCCTCATCCGCATCAATTTCGAGTAAACGCTGGCGGTAAACCGCCACGTTGGCCGCTGCCCGCAACGGCCGACCGTCCGACTTCGACCGTGGCCACCAGGGGCGACTGAGCAGCAACGTCACCACGACCAGCAAGACGGCCATCGAGGCCAATACACCCAACGAGTTCATGGCCCGCCCTCACCGTGACGATCCAGCAAAACCTGTACGGCGGCGCGATCAACCGATGGCGCGTCTGATGATTTCAGCGCCGCTTTCGTTTTACGGGTCGTGAGCCGCCAGGCCGCCAACAGGGCAACCGCGAGCAGGACGAACGGCCCCACCCACAACGCCACCGTAGTGCCTTTCAGAGGCGGCTTGTACAACACGAAATCGCCATACCGGTCGGTCAGGTAGCCGCGAATGTCGGCGTCGCTGCGACCCTGGTTAATCTGCGAGGCAACCTGCTCGCGCAGGTCCTTGGCCAGCGGCGCATTGGACTCGGAGATGCTCTGGTTCTGGCAGACCACACAGCGAAGTTCATGCAAAAGGTTCTGGTAGCGCTGGCGTTCAGTCTCCTCGACTTCGATGACCGGGTTCGCCGCGCACACGCTGGCCAGCATCACCATTACCAGAAACGAAAGCACCGTCCTCATGGGGTCACCTGCGCCAATGCGCGCAACTTTGGGGCAAACGCGGCCTGCCAGTCGGATTCGCTGAGTGGGCCCACATGCTTGTGCAGAATCTTGCCGTCGGCATCAAGCAGGTAGGTTTCGGGCACCCCGTAAACCCCCCAGTCAATCGCGGTCGCGCCCACCGCGTCACGCGCCACCTGCGCGTACGGATTGCCAAACCGCGCCAGCCAGCGTGAGGTGTCCTCGGGACGATCCTTGTAACTGATGCCGATAATTCTCACTTCGCCGGCACGGGCCAAACGCATGAAGAGCGGATGCTCGGCGAGACACGGCGTGCACCAGCTCGCAAAGTAATTCACCACCGTCGGCTGCCCCAACAACACGTCCGACGTCAGGCGGCCCTCGTCCTCAAGTGTCGGCAGATCAAAGGCGGGGGCGGGCTTGCCGATCAGTGGGCTGGGCACTTCAGTTGGATCGAGGCGCAAGCCCAGCCCCAGAAGCACCAGCAAGGCGACAATCAGCAGCGCGGGCAGCATGAAGCGCATTCAGACCGATGCCTCGGCGACTCGCGCAACGGTGCTCTTGGGGCGATAACGGCGGTCGCTGGCGGCCAGCGCGCCGCCCAGGGCCATGATTGTGGCGCCCAGCCACACCCAGATCATCATCGGCTTGACGTAAAGGCGGATCGCCCATTCACCGCTGTCGCCGATCGGTTCGCCCAGCGAGGCGTAAAGATCGCGGGCCAGGTGGTGACGCACGGCCGCGTCGGTCATCAGTTGCTCGGCGCCGCGGTAGAAGCGTTTTTCAGGCTGCAGGGTGGTCACCAGCGCATCATCACGGTACACCCGAATCGTGCCGCGATCCGCATCATAATTCGGTCCTTCAACCGCCTCGGTGCCTTCGAACTCGAAGCGGAAGTCGGCGACCTCAGCCGACTGGCCAGGTGCCAGACGCACGTCGCGCTCGACGCTGAACAGCGAGACGAAGGTGATGCCCAACACCATGGCACCGAAGCCGACGTGCGCCAATGCCATGCCGGCAACGCCGCGCGGCAGACGCCCGGTCTGACGCAGACGCCGGGTCGGCTCGGCCAGCGCGGCAACCAGCGTCCAGCAGCCCAGCCAGCCGCCGACCAGCACGGCAATGCCCAGTTCGGTCGCCCATTGCCAGATCAGCACCGCCGTCACCACCACCGACAGTAGCAACGGCACGCGCAGTCGGCGGAGCACCTCGCCCAACCTGGCGCGCTTCCAGTTGACGGCGGCCGCCAGGCCGACCAACAGCGCCAACGGCGCCGTCACCGGCACGAACACGGCATTGAAGTAAGGCGGTCCCACTGAAATCTTGCCCAGCCCCACCGCGTCAGCAAACAGCGGATACAGCGTCCCGAGCAGCACCGCCGCCGCCGACACCGACAGGAAGACGTTGTTGAGCAACAGAAAGCCTTCGCGGGAAAACAGCGGGAACTCGCCGTCCGACACCAGCCGCGGCGCGCGCCACGCATATAGCGAGAAGGCGCTGCCCAGGACCACGATCAGGAACCCGAGAATGAACACACCCCGCGCCGGATCGGTGGCAAACGCGTGCACGCTGACCAAAACGCCGGAGCGCACCAGAAATGTGCCGAGCAGGGACAGCGAAAACGCCATGATCGCCAGCAGCACCGTCCAGCTTTTCAGCAGGCCGCGTTTTTCGGTGACCGCCAGAGAATGGATCAGCGCGGTGCCAATCAGCCACGGCATGAAACTGGCATTTTCGACCGGATCCCAGAACCACCAGCCGCCCCAACCGAGCTCGTGATACGCCCACCACGAGCCGAGCATGATGCCCAAGGTCAGGAACAGCCAGGCAGTCGTGGTCCAGGGGCGTGTCCAGCGTGCCCAGGCAGCGTCCAGCTTGCCGGTGACCAGGGCTGCAATGGCGAAGGCAAACGCCACCGAAAACCCGACGTAGCCCATGTAGAGCAACGGCGGATGAATGATCAGCCCGGGGTCTTGTAACAGCGGATTCAGGTCGCGACCGTCCTCCGGTATCGGCACCAGTCGATCAAAGGGATTGCTGGTCATGATCGTGAACAACAGGAACCCGACCGAGATCACGCCCAGTGTCGACAGCACCAGCGCGCCCACATTGAGCGGCAGGTTACGGTTGAAAAAGGCCACTGCCGCACTCCAGCCCGCCAGCATCAGCACCCACAGCAACAGTGAGCCTTCATGCCCGCCCCAGACCGCCGAGATGCGGTAAATCAGGGGCAACTCGGAATGGGAATGACCCGCCACATAAGCGACCGAAAAATCGTGGTTGATGAAGCGGTCGGTCAGGCACAGGTAGGACACGAACAGCACGGCCAGCAGCATGAACGCCGCCGGGCGCCCGAAACGCATCGCCACCGGGTCATTGCGCCATACGCCGACCGCGGGCACCACCGCCAGCAAGGCCGCGATTCCCAGCGAAATGAGCAGGGCAAAATGCCCGAGTTCAGCGATCATGGTCGACGCCAGCGGTGGGCGACGTCGCGCTGACTTCCATCGCCGACTTGAAAGGCTCGCAGGCGTGTCCGGTCTCGGACATCATCGCCTCGGCCAAATCCGGCGGCATGTAGTTTTCGTCGTGCTTGGCCAGCACCTCGTCGGCCACGAAGCGGCCGCCCGCATCCCAACGTCCCATCGCGACGATGCCCTGCCCCTCGCGGAACAGATCGGGAAGAATGCCCTCGTACTCCACCCGCACCGCCTGGGCACAATCGGCCACCACGAACCCGACGACCAAGCCTTCGCCGCGCTGCACGCTGCCGGTTTCGACCATGCCGCCGAGGCGCAGACGGCGGTCAGGCACCGTTTCGGCGGCCAGCAAATCACTGGGCGTGTAGAAATACATCAGGTTTTCGCGGAAGGCCTGGGACGCCAGCAGCGCCGCAACGCCAAGACCGGCGACGACGCACACCACCCCGATCAAACGGTAACGCTGCACCCGGGTCATTCGTCTTCATCCTCGTTGCGAAACCAGTTGCGGCGCGCACGCGACGCAGCCAACGACATCCACGCCACGCCCACTGCCGCAAGGGCAAAGCTCGTCCATACGTAGGCACCGTAACCGCCCATCGCCAGCCATTGACTCACGATTGCGCCTCCGGTTCCTGCGCGCGCAGCGCCTTGACCCACTGGGTTCGCGCTTCACGCTGCAATAAACGCACCTGGGCCCGGCGCAGCACGGCATGCGCCGCCACGAGCGCCATCGCCAGCAAAGAAACGTAGAGCGGAATCGCCATGTCCAGGGTGATCGCCGGTTTGCCAAAACTGAGAATGGTCGCGCCCTGGTGAAGGCTGTTCCACCAGTCGACCGAAAATTTGACGATCGGCACGTTCACGACACCCACCACGGCGATCCATGCGGCGGCGCGCGCACTGCGCCGCGGGTCTTCGATGGCGTCACCCAGCACGATCACGCCCAGAAACAGAAACAGCAGCACCAGCTCGGCCGTCAGGCGCGCGTCCCACACCCACCACGCGCCCCACATCGGCTTGCCCCACAGCATGCCGGTCAACAGCGTGATGGCGGTCATCACCAGGCCGACAGGTGCCATGGCCAGCATCACCACCTCGGCGAGCTTCATCCGCCAGATCAGCGCGCAGGCGCCAGCAATGGCCATACCCGTATAAAGCCCCAGCGACAGCGCGGCAGCCGGCACATGCACATAGATGATGCGAAAGGCGTCGCCCTGCTGGTAATCCGGCGGCGCGAACCCCAGGCCCCACACCCAGCCGACCGCCAGCAGCACAAAGCCCATCCACCCCAGCCACGGCGCGAGCCGGTCGGCGAAGCGGAAGAAACTCGGCGGTGACGCCAGCCGGTGAAACCATGTCCACATCGTTACGGGCCTTCAATGAGCATTGGGGGGCGGGACATCAAGGGGATCAGTCGATTTTTTCGAAGCGCGGGAGACTCAGTCGTAAGCGTTGCGCAAAGCCGACGCGCAAGCCCACGGCAGCGCAGTGACGGCAAGGGCGAAAATTGAACCCAAAAAGTATAACGGAGCCGCGGGGTCGCCCCCCACCTGCCAGGCACGAACGGCGCCACTGCCAAAGATGACCACCGGCACCATCAGCGGCAGAACCAGCAAGGGCAACACGCTGCCGGCGCGCGGAATACCGACCAGCAAACTGGCCGACAGTCCACCCAGCAGGGTGAGGATGGCGGTGCCCATCATCAAGCCGAGCGCCAGATACCCCAGCCCGGCGCTTTCGAGCCCCAGCATCACCGCCAGCGGCAGCGCCATCACCGCCAGCGGCAGGCCATTGAGGCACCAGTGCGCGAAAAGCTTCAGGGCCACGATCAGCACCAGCGGCGTGCCCGCCAGACACCATTGCTCCAGCGTGCCGTCTTCAAACTCGCTGGCGAACAATCTCGGCAACGGCAGCAGCGCCGACAACAGCGCCCCCACCCAAAGAATGGAGACCGCCAACCCGGCCAACGTTGGGTCATTGGCGCGGGTGCCAAAGGCAAACATCAACACCACCAACAGATAGAACGCCAGCGGCAGCACCGCATCGAGTATCTGCATGCGCAGCAGTGCAATCTCGCGACTGAAAATGCCGCGCAGCGCCTTCATGGCAACACCGCCAGCGGCATCACGACTTGGCATCTGACCCGCGCCGGCAGGGGCTGATGGCTGGTCACCAGAATGGCACCCTGCCGCGCGGTCTGGTCGTTGAACAATGCCGCCAGGTCGGCCAGTCCGGCGTGGTCAAGCCCGTCAAACGGCTCATCGAGTATCCACAGGGGTCGCTTCGCCATCAGCAATCGTGCGAGCGCCGCGCGCCGCTTCTGCCCGGCAGACAGATCACGCGTCGGCCGGTGACGCACTCGGTCCACGCCCAGCGCGTGCAGGGCTTCACGCACGCTGCCGGGCGCATCAGGCTGCAGATCAGCCCACGCCTGGAGGTTCTGCGCCGCGCTCAACGAGGCCGCGAGTGCGTTGCGATGGCCGAGCCAATGCAGCGGCACCTCGCAGCGACGCTGACCCTGCCACGGCCGCCGAAGGCCGGCGGCAATTTCCAACAAAGTGGTCTTGCCCGCGCCATTGGGCCCGGTCAGGTGCACCACCGAGCCGGGCGCGACCGACAGCGACAGTCCCTCCGCCAGGGTTCGCAGGCCGCGTCCAAAACTGATGTCGGCCAAGTCGAGTAGAGCCATGAAGCGATTTTACGGGATTGCCGTCACCGGCCCGTCGAAACCACACGGCGGCGCGTAAAATACGCGCTTTACGCCAGCCGTTGCCACCATGCCTGCCCAGCTGATCGACGGAAAAACCGTCGCCGCCCAAACCCTCGCCGACGTGCAGGCGCAGATCGCAACTCGCCGCGCCGCCGGTCTCCGTGCGCCGTGTCTGGCCACCTTGCTGGTCGGCGACGACCCGGCGTCACACGTCTACGTACGCAACAAGATTCGGGCCTGCCAACAGGTCGGCATCACCTCAAACCATGCGCCATTACCGGCCGAGCTGACGCACGCCGAACTGCTGTCGCGTATTGACGAGCTGAATGCCGATGACGCCATTGACGGCATCCTCGTGCAGTTGCCGCTGCCCGCACACTTCGACACCACCGAAGTGATTGAACGCATTCTGCCGACCAAGGATGTTGACGGTTTTCATCCCTACAACCTCGGGCGGCTGGCGCAACGCAAGCCGGTGCTGCGACCGTGCACGCCCTACGGCGTGATGGCACTGTTAGCGCACACCGGCGTGGCGATCAAGGGCAAGCGCGCACTGGTGGTCGGTGCGAGCAATCATGTTGGCCGCCCGATGGCGTTGGAGCTTTTGCTGGCCGGCGTCACCACCACCACCGCACACCGCTTTACCCGCGACCTCGACCAAGAAGTCGCCGATGCCGAAATCCTGGTTGCCGCCGTTGGCAAGCCGGGGCTGGTCAACGGCGAGTGGGTCAGACCGGGTGCCATCGTCATCGACATCGGCATCAACCGCCTGCCCGACGGCCGATTGGTGGGCGACATCACCGAGGCCGCGCGCGACCGGGCGTCGTGGATCACCCCGGTGCCGGGCGGCGTCGGCCCAATGACCGTGGCGATGCTGATGCGCAACACCCTGACCGCACAAGAACGCCGCGAGCGCGGTCAGCCCACGGCCTGACCCGGCTGTGTCAAATCCAAGGTGCTTTGCGCGAGCCTGACCCGGTGAACCGGAAACTCGCAGGTGAAGCAACTGCCCTCGCCCACTTTGCTCTCGATCTTGAGCTGGGCATCGTGACGCTCAACCGCGTGTTTGACGATCGACAGTCCCAGCCCCGTCCCGCCACTGGCGCGCGAGCGACCGACATCAACGCGGTAAAAGCGCTCGGTCAGGCGCGGAATATCATCCTCGGCAATGCCAATGCCCGAATCCTGCACCGAATAACCCGCACGCCCGCCCGCCATCGCGAAGAGCTTGACGGTGATCACGCCGGGCGGCGGCGTGTAACGCACGGCATTGCCGACCAGGTTGGTGAACAGGCTGGTCAGCTCGGTTTCGCCGCCGAAGATTTCGATTCGGTCGTCCATCTCGGTGACGAACTGGTGCTGTGGGTCGGCAACGCTTTGGGCCTCGGCCAGCGCCTGGCGCAGCAGGGTCGAGGCGCGAATCCAGTCGTGACGCGCGGCGATGTCCGATTCCAGCCGCGCCAGCTTGAGCATGTCGCCGACCAGTGATTCCATGCGGTTGGTCTGCTTGTACATCTCTTGCAGGGGCGTTGCCCAAGGCTTGAGCTCGCCGTCGCGGGACTCGGTTTCCATCATCTCGAGATAGCCCTTGAGCACCGTCAGCGGCGTACGCAGTTCGTGCGACGCGTTGGCCACGAAATCGCGTCGCGCGTGCTCCAGCCGTCGCAGCTCCGACACATCGCGAACAATCATCAGGCCCTGCGATTCACCGTAGTTAATCACCCGCACGTTGAGCTGCTTGCCGCGATTGACCGGCGAGGGAATCTCCACCTCGCGGCCCTGCACGCCGGCCTCGAACATTTCGACGAAGCGGGGATGGCGCACCAGCAGGGTGATGCGGATACCCGAGTCCTGCGCGCGCAAACCGAGCAGCGTCTGTGCCGCATGGTTGGCGCGCACGATCTCACCGCGTGGCGAGAGCACCACCGCGCCGTCGGGCAACGCCGCCGTGGATGCCTGAAAGTCGGCAAGCATCGCCGCAAGGCGCTTTTTCTTCTTCTTGTTGCGCCGCTGAAGGTCAACGAGACGGTCGTAGACCTCGCCCCAGACGCCGCCGGGATCGGGCAGCTCGTTCTGCTTGGGCTGCCGCAGCCATTGCAGCAGCGCAGCGAGGTAGCGGTACTGCAGCGCCGTGAGGAAAAACAGCACCACCAGAAAGCCCCAGATGGCACCGGAGAACAGCGCCCCGACCAGCGCGCCGAGCCCGCAGAGCAGCAGCAGCTTGACCAGTTCCTGGCGCCACACCGCCAGCATGCGAGTGTGCTCCAGCGACACCGGGCGCCGCCGGAAGATACTCAAAGTTTTTCAGAGAAACGGTAGCCGGTGCCACGCACGGTCTGGATCATGTCGGCGAAGCCATGCGGTTCCAGGGCCTTGCGCAGGCGGCGAATGTGCACATCAACGGTGCGCTCTTCCACGTAGACATTTTGCCCCCACACCCGGTCAAGTACCTGCTCCCGGGTATACACCCGCTCGGGGTGGCTGACAAAAAAATGCAGCAGCCGGTACTCGGTGGGCCCCAGTTTGACCGGCACACCCTGGGCGGTGACCCGCTGGCTGGCCACGTCGACTTCGAGGCCACTGACCGCCAGTCGCTCGTCTTCGCCGCCGGGCGTGCTCCGCCGCAGCACTGCCTGAATGCGGGCGATCAACTCCGGAAACGAAAATGGCTTGGACACGTAATCGTCACAGCCGATGTTGAGCCCTCGAACCCGGTCTTCTTCTTCGGCACGTGCGGTGACCATGATGATCGGCACGTCGCGGGTTTGTGCCGCGCCCTTGAGTTCACGGGTGAGTTCGACCCCGCTGACACCGGGCATCATCCAGTCCATCAGGATCAGGTCCGGACGATCATCGGCGATCTGCAGTCGCGCGTCCTGCGCTGACCCGGCCTCGGCGATTCGAAACTCGGCGCGGGTCAGCGCGAAGCGCAACATCTCGCGAATTGCCGGCTCGTCTTCAACCACCAGAATCAGTTTGTTTTGCATGCCCGTGGCCCGATTTAATAATGCGGCACTCAATCAACCTTCACGTGTGTCCCTTTTGCGAGAGTCGTGCATCTGACAGAAGGACCCGGTTCCGCATCAACAAAAAGCACTGTTGACTTCGTTATTGAAGCGGCAGCGCGAAGGCTATGGGCAACAGATGACAGTTTCATGACCGTTCTGTCATAAACCGCGCATGGGTGCTTCAGCGCGGCGGCATGCCGCCTTTGGGCATGCGCCCGCCCAGGCCGCGCATCAATTTGGCCATTCCGCCGCCTGCAAACTTTTTCATCATGTCGCGCGTCGTCTCGAACTGGCGCAGCAACTGGTTCACCTGTTGCACTTCGACGCCGGAGCCCTTGGCAATGCGACGCTTGCGCGATGCCTTGAGCAGGTCAGGAAAGCGACGCTCCTGCGGGGTCATGGAGTTGAGAATGGCGACCGTGCGCTTGACCTGCTTGTCGGCATCGACGTTCTTCAGTTGCGCCTGCATCTGTGCGCCACCCGGCAATTTGTCGAGCAGCGACGACATCGAGCCCATGTCCTGCATCTGTGCCATCTGGTCGCGGAAATCATCAAGGTCGAAACGCTTGTTCTTCTTCAGCTTGTCGACCAGCTTGGCGGCCTTGTCAGCGTCGACCTTGCGGGTGGTTTCCTCGATCAGCGACAGCACGTCGCCCTGGCCGAGAATGCGGTTGGCAATCCGGTCGGGGTGGAACACTTCCAATTTGTCGGACTTCTCGCCGACCCCCAGAAACTTGATCGGTTTGCCGGTCACCTGGCGCACCGACAGTGCCGCGCCGCCACGCGCGTCGCCGTCGACCTTGGTCAACACCACACCGGTCAGTGGCACGGTGTCGGCAAACGCCTTGGCGGTATTGGCGGCGTCCTGACCGGTCATGCTGTCGACGACGAACAGGGTTTCGGCGGGGTTGAGCTGGGTGTGCAGCGCCGCAATCTCGGCCATCATCTCGGCGTCGATGGTGGTCCGGCCCGCGGTGTCGACGATCAGCACATCCATGAACTGCTTGCGCGCTTCGGCCAGCGCGGCATCGGCAATCGCGCCGGGCTTCTGGCCCACGCTGGACGGGAAGCAGGTCACGCCCACCTGCCCGGCCACCACCCGCAACTGCTCGATCGCCGCCGGCCGGTAAACGTCACACGACACCACCATCACCTTCTTCTTGTCGGTCTCTTTGAGGCGACGCGCCAGCTTGCCGGTGGTGGTGGTCTTGCCCGAGCCCTGCAGGCCCGCCATGAGAATGACCACCGGCGGCTGCGCGCGCAGGTTCAGCGGGGATGACTCACCGCCCAGTGTAGCGGTGAGTTCCTGCTGCACCACCTTGAGAAACTGCTGGCCGGGCGTGAGGCTCTTGGTGACCTCAGTGCCCAAGGCGCGCGCCTTCACGCGGGTGATGAAGTCCCGCACCACCGGCAGCGCCACGTCGGCTTCCAGCAGCGCCATGCGCAGTTCACGGCTGGCGGTCGCGACCTGATCTTCGGTCAAACGGCCCTGGCCGCGAATGCTGTCGAGGACGCCGGCAAGGCGCTGGCTTAAGGAGTCGAACACGTGTGCCGCCTGGGTGGGGTCAAGGCGAAAAGTTTAACAGTGCGTCCCATCGCAGCGCGCTTGCCTCACCCCGTCCCGCCCATCCGACTCGGCCAGAAACTTTGCGCGACTCGCTGCATTTCGCTGGCGACTTTGCACGTTAGCCTGCACTTCTACTTCAAGCACAGGCCAACTCAGATGGGCGTTCTCGTCGACGGAAAATGGCATGACCAGTGGTACGACACGGACAAAAGCGGCGGTCGCTTCGAGCGCACCGAGGCCCAGTTCCGCAACTGGATCACCGCCGACGGTGCCCCCGGCCCCAGTGGCGAGGGCGGCTTCAAGGCCGAGCCGAACCGCTATCACCTCTACGTCTCCTACGCCTGCCCGTGGGCGCACCGCACGCTGATCTATCGGCAGATCAAGGGGCTGTCCGGGATGATCAACCTGTCGGTCACTCATTGGCGCATGCTCGAGCATGGCTGGACGTTCGAAGATGGCCCTGGCGTCATTCCTGACCCACTGCACGGCGTCGACAAGCTCTACGAGCTGTATGTGAAGGCCGACTCCAAAGCGTCCTGCCGCTCCACCGTGCCCATTCTCTGGGACCGGCAGCGCGACACCATCGTCTCCAACGAATCCGCCGAAATCATTCGCATGTTCAACAGCGCCTTCGACGGCTGCGGCGCGCGCCCGGGGGACTACTACCCTGCTCCTCTGCGAAGCGAGATCGACATCCTGAATGCGCGCATCTACAACACCGTGAACAACGGCGTCTACAAAGCCGGCTTTGCCACAACGCAGGATGCCTACGAAGAAGCGGTCCACCCGCTATTCGAGACCCTTGACGGGCTGGACGCGCGCCTCGCCAAACAGCGCTACCTCTGCGGCGATCAACCGACCGAAGCCGACTGGCGCCTGCTGCCGACGCTGCTGCGCTTTGATCTGGTCTATGTCGGCCACTTCAAGTGCAACCTCAAACGCTTGGTCGACTACCCAAATTTATGGGCCTACACCCGCGATCTATACCAGCACCCCGGCATTGCCGACACCTGCAACTTCCACCACGCCCAGCACCACTATTACGAGAGCCATCCCACCATCAATCCGACCGGCATCGTGCCGACGGGGCCACAGATCAATTTTGATGCCCCGCATGAACGGGCGGCGCTGAACTGACGCTCACCAGACAACCATGCTCGCGGCCTTGCCCAGAATGTTGAGGCTGAAGACTTCGGCCGCGGGGCGTTGCGCAGCGCCATAACAAACGTGCAACGGCAGAAGGTGCTCTTCGCGCGGGTGGCAGAAGCGCGCCCCGGGGGCGTCGGCCCATTGGGTCAACCTTTGCGCACGCGCGGCCTCCGAGAGTTCGGGGCTCAAGCACGTCTCGTGCAACCACCGCTCGAATGCCCGATTGGCCTCCGCGGATTCAACCGTGTCTGACGCGAAGAACGCTTTCATGTTGTGAAATGAAAACCCAGAGCCGATCAGCAAGACCTTCTGGCGGCGCAGTGGACTCAGGGCCGCGCCCATCGCGAGGTGATGGACGGGGTCGAGGTCCGAGCACAATGACAACTGGATGCAGGGAATATCGGCCTCCGGGTACATGATCTTCAGCGGCACGAATACGCCGTGGTCCAGGCCGCGATCCGCGTCAAGTGCCGCATCGACCCCACGGTGACGCAACAGACTCTGCAACTCGCCCGCCAATGCCGGCGCGCCCGGGCAGGGGTACTTGACGCGATACGATTCCGCCGGAAAACCGTGGTAGTCATAGATCAGGGACGGATGGGCGTGGGCCGTGATCGTCGGGAGCCTCGCTTCCCAGTGGGCGCTGACCACCACGATGGCGTCAGGTCGCGGGATCTTTTCCGCGATCTGTCGCAGGCAGGCGACCATCTCGACATGACCGGGATCGCCGAGCAGCGGCATAGGACCGCCGCCGTGAGAAAGGAACAAGGTCTGGATTGCCATTCGCTAATCTCTCAAAAAGTCAGCCCTGTCGAGCGCCAACCGTACCGACGACCCTACGCGATCAACATGCCCCCGCCGGGCAACCTTCACTGCGACCGCCAACCCCCATCAACGCGCAGAATGCTGCCGTTGACGTAGCTCGCAGCGTCAGACGCCAGAAACAGGACCGGACCGGCAATTTCTTCCGGCAGACCCAAACGCCCCATCGGCGTTCGGGCGTTGATCATGGCTTCGAGATCCGGGTTGGCCACGTTATCGACCAGCGGCGTGCGGATGGCGCCGGGCGCCACGGCGTTGACCCGCACCCCTTGCGGCCCGAATTCGCAGGCGAGCTGGTTCACCAGTCCCGCCACGCCATGCTTCGACGCCGTGTACGCGGTGCCGCCCGCCATGGCGCCCAGTGAGGCAATAGAGGCCGTGAACACGATGTTGCCGCGTGTCTTGACCAAATGTGGCAACGCCGCCTTGGCCCCGAAAAAGCAGCCCGACAGGTTGATGCCGATGACGCGCTGCCAGAGCTCGACGCTGGTGTCGGCACAAGCGGAAAAGCCATCGAGAATTCCGGCGTTGCCGAAAAATATGTCCAGCCGACCGCAGGCCTGAACCGTGTCGCTGACGAGTTGGTCGACACTCTCGGGCTGGCTGACGTCCACCGGCAGGAAGCGGGCGCGTTGACCTGCCGCCGTGATGGCCTCCACGGCAGCCTGCCCGGTTGACTCCGAAATATCGGCAACGATGACGTCGGCGCCCTCGTGTGCAAACGCGTGCGCTGTGGCGAGCCCGATGCCCGAACCGCCGCCGGTGACGATGACCACTTTTCCCTCAAATCTGTTCACAAACAGAATTCCTTTGTAGAGACCACGAGCGTACTGGCAGGCTTCGCTACGCTTGATTCGCCCCGGCGCGCGATGCGACTTCCCGGGCCCGGAGCACCGATGCGGGCACGCCACCAATCGCCCAGTCTTCGGGCGGAATGGGCCAACAGCCGCCGCGCACTTGCGCGCGCTCGGCGCCGAGCACATCGACCAGCAGATCGGTGAAGCCGGCAAGCAGCGCCTGCCGTTCGGCCTCCTGGCGACCCGCCAGCACCAGAAAATGGAAGAACGGTGCGGCCACCCCACCCTGAGTCAGCAGCTGTCCGCCGACCGCCGCCATTGACCGCTTGTGCAGGTGAATGACCACGCGAATGCGCTTGACCGGACTCTTCAGCACGTCGGCGTAAAGGCGCGTGGAGTCCAGCAGCAGGCGCTCGCATTGCGCGTCGGTATAGGTGTCTTCCGGCAGGTGATATTCGAGAATGGGCATGGGTTGTCCGAGCGTCAGGGCAGCCCGCGCCGCCGGCCGGCATCCATGAACAGGGTCGATCCGGCGAGCGCATCGGCTTCGGGTGCCAGCAGCATCTCGATGCCCCACGCGATCTGCTCGACGGTGGTGAAGGCGCCGATGGCGGACTCCTGTTTCATGGCCTGCAGCACCGCGTCCGCGCTGATGCTGTCGCGCTCGGCCCGGGTTTGCGCGACGCGGCGCAGTCGGTCGGTGTCGGCCGGGCCGGGCGCCACCAGGTGGGCGGTGATGCCCCGCGCGCCATAAGCCCAGGAGTACTGCCGCATCAGGTTTGCCAGCGCCGCGTTACACACACCGGCGGTGGCGGCATACGCCGTCGGCTCGAAGCCGTAGTGCCCGCCAATGGCGACCAGACGCGCGCCGGCGTGCAGCTGCGGATCGACCGCTCGCACCAAGCGCATCATGCCGCCCACTTTGATGTTGACCGCGTCGACCACGGCCTCGGTGGACGCCGTCAGTACGCCGCCCGCAGTGGCCACGCCAGGGCCATGCACGACCATGCGCACGCGGCGCCCGGCCACCGCTGCGCCAATGGTCTCGCTGGCCGCGTCGACCGCAATGTCGGCCACACAGGCTTCGATCCGCTCTGAGGGGTCGCACAACGCGGCCAGCGCATTCGCCGAACGCGCCACCGCAATCACCTGCAGCCCCGCGCCGGCCAGCCGTCGGGCAATCCGTTGCCCCATGGCACCGGTTGCGCCGACCACCACCGCACATTCGCGCCGGTCCACCGCCACGCTCAGGTCAGCACTTCAAGAAAGCTCTGGCGCGGGGTGTTGTCCTGCGAAAACGTTGCGTGACCCAGATCGCGCGTGTCCCAGATCAAGGTCGGCGTGTCCGGGTAGTGGACGTAGCCCTCGGCAAACACTTCGTTGCGGTTGCCGCTGGGATCGAAGAAATAAATTGTCATGCCCCGCGTCACACCGTGGCGGTTGGGGCCCACGTCGATGGGCACGCGGTATTTGCCGAGCCGGTCGGCCGCCCTGATGACATCGTGGCCCGACTCCAGCCAGAACGAAGCGTGGTGGAACTTGTTCTGCTCCGGTTGCAGGACAAAGGCGACGTCGTGCGGCGTGGTCGAGCAGGTGAGAAACACCGCCAGCGACATCTGCGATTCGTGCTCGACCAATTTTTCCGAAAGATCGAATTCGAACACCTCGGTGAACAGCTTCACGTTTTCATCGATGTTGCCCCCGCCGAGCAGCAGGTGATCGAGCCGATTGATGTGCAGGCCGCGCACCACGCCATCGTCGGGGGTCACGCCGGGGTTGACGGTGGGCATGGTGTTGCCGATCTGCGCCTTCTCGGCATAGAGCTGCATGGTATGGCCGCTGGGCAGTACGAACTGCAAGCGGCGACCGCTCTTGGGATACACCCCCGCCTCGACGTGGGTGACCTCAAGCCCGAAGGCTTTGATCTTGGGTTCGAGGGCGTCAAGGGTCGCGTCGTCATAGACCTTGAACGCGAAATAATCCATGCCGGGTTTGTCCGACGGATTGAGCACGATGCTGTGATGGTCGTGCTCGTCCCAGCACTTGAAGTAGACCTTGCCTTGATCGTCTTCCATCACCTCGTGCAGACCCATGATGTGCCCGTAGTGATGACGGGCCTTGGCCATGTCCATGACGCGGATGCAGATCTCGCCTGCGCGCAAAACGCCTCTTAATGCCATTGTTGACTCTCCTCTGAGGTACGACGTGTGGTGTGTGACGCCTTATGCAGCCTGCAGAGGCCAATCGTCACGGGGAAAAACAGGCGCATATCAAGCTCCAGCATCTTGTTGTGAGGGGGCCGCATCTGGTCTGACATCAGGCGGCCACGGCGCCGCGCTGCTTCGCCGGGGTCGCCGGTGCAGCCGCAGCCAATTGCTCCTCAGCCAGCAGCTTGTCGAGCACCTTGAGCATCTTGGTGGGGCCCACGTCGTGGACCAGTGCAACTTGCGGGTGGTCGGGCTTTTCGGTCACGCGCAGATGCTGGGCTTCGAGCACGTGGGCGTCTTCCAGAAAGGCGACGTCGAGGACCTCGCGCAGCAGGTCGGACAGGCCGGGGAAGTCGAAGTCCTTGTGCGAGCCCCACGAGAAGTAATACTCGACTGAGTCGGCATCGTTGGGGACCACCGCCTGGCAGGTCATGGTGTTGGCCACCGGGTCGCCGGTGGGCGCGCCTTCTTCCTTGCCATCGGCCACGAAGGCCTGGAAGTGCAGCACCCAGGTGCAGGGCACGGTGTGGGTGATGTCGAAGCTCAGGTCGAAGCGCGCCTCGGCAGGGAACAGGTGTCGCAGGAAGTTGGGCGCCGGCACCGAACGCACCTCGTACTCGGTGCGCAGACCACGCGGCAGCACGGTGTACTGGGCCTTGATGTTCGTATAGCGGGTGCGGGTTTCCGCGTCGTCGCCGCCCAGGGATTTCTGGTGCACCCAGGCGAGGTGGCTCAGGTCAGCCAGATTGGCAATCTCCAGCCGATAGTTGGCGGCGACATGCATCTGTGAGGTTTTCATGTTCCAGTCGGGATGCGAATAGCCGACCGAGACAGGAATCAGACCGGGGTCGGCTAACGCCGGATCGCCCATCCACACCCAGATCCAGTTTTCCCGCTCAACGACCGGAAAGGGCCGCACGCAGGCGCGGTCCGGAATACGGGTCATGCCAGGCACCTCGGTGCACTGACCCTCGGGCGAAAACTTCATCCCGTGGTACATGCAGCGCAGCGAGTCGCCTTCCTTGGCGCCCAGCGACAGCGCCGCCTGACGGTGCGGGCAGCGGTCTTCCAGTGCCACCACGGCGCCATCGGGCTTGCGGTACAACACCACCCGCTCACCGGCCAACTGCCGCGCCAGCAGGGCGTTCTTGCCCTGACTGACCATGAAATCCCAACCCGCGCAATACCACGCATTTTTGACGAACATAGGTTTCTCCTCCTCAGTTACGGCCGGACCGAACCGGCTCGCGTGTTGTTCATCGCCTCGATTACACGCTGGCCCAAAACTGTCCTGATTTCCCTCTCCCGCATGCGGGAGAGGGTGGCCTGTAAGGCCGGGAGAGGGCGCGCCATAGGCGCGGCGGACTTGGCTAAAACCACCGGCCCCCTTCGGGCGCCGCCCTCTCCCCCAGCCCCTCTCCCGCAAGCGGGAGAGGGGAGCGAAAAGATAGCTAGGCATTCCATTTCATTCGCTTGAAGGCCGAAATCAAGCGGCCGCCCGCGAGCCCCCGGACCGCGCCTTGAGCATCGACAAGGCCGTGTCTTCAATCATGTCTTCCTGCCCGCCGATCATCTTCTTGCGACCCAGCTCGATGAGAATGTCGCGGGCCGGAATGCCGTACTTCTGGCTGGCGCGATCGGCGTGCAGCAGGAAGGTGGAATACACCCCGGCGTAGCCGATGGTCAGCGACGAGCGATCCACCCGGACGATGTGCTCCATCATCGGGAAGATGACCTCCTGGGCCATGTCCATCAGCTTGAACAGGTCGCAGCCGGTGACCATGCCCATGCGCTCGGCGACGGCCGCAAACACTTCCAGCGGCGTGTTGCCGGCCCCGGCACCGAGCCCGCCCACCGAGGCATCGATGCGGGTGGCGCCCTCCTCGATGGCGGCAATCGAGTTGGCGATGCCCATGCCGAGGTTGTGATGGCCGTGAAAGCCGATTTCGGTTTCGGGTTTGAGCACGTCACGCAGGGCTCGCACGCTGGCCTTCACGTCGGCCGGCAGCATGTAGCCCGCCGAGTCGGTGACGTACACCGTCTGCGCGCCATAGGACTCCATCATCCGGCCCTGCTCGGCCAGCGCCTTGGGCGGATTGAGGTGGGCCATCATCAGAAACCCGGTGGTGTCCATGCCCAGCTTGCGGGCGTAGGCGATGTGCTGCGGGCTGGTGTCGGCCTCGGTGCAGTGGGTGGCGACGTGCACGCTGCGCACCCCATGATCAAAAGCGCTTTGCAGCTCTTTCATGGTGCCCAAGCCAGGAATCAGCAGGCACGACACGACCGCCTGTTTCATCTTCGGCACCACCGCGTCCCAATACTCCTCGTTGCTGTGCATCGCAAAGCCGTGCTGCAGCGAATTGCCGCCCAACCCGGCGCCGTGGCTGACCTGCAGATAGGGCACACCGGCGTCGTCCAGCGCGGTGGCGACGCGCACCATCTCGTCCAGTGAAATCTGCTCGCGCTTGGCGTGCATGCCATCGCGCAGGCACATGTCGTGCAGCTTGACCTTGCGGCCTTTTAGGTTGATGTCAGCGCTCATCACGCCACCTCCGTGAGTTGCGGTTGGAAGCGTCCGGCGAGAATTTCCTCGGCGAACATTTCGGCGGTGCGGGTGCCGGCGGCGGTCATGATGTCGAGGTTGCCGGCGTACTTGGGCAGGTAATCGCCAAGGCCTTCCACTTCGAGAAAGACCGACACCTTGTTGCCGTCGAACACCGGGCCGTTGACCAGCCGGTAGCCGGGCACGTAGGTCTGCACCTCTTTGATCATCTGGTGGATGGACTCGGTGATACGCGCCTCGTCGGGCGCGCCTTCGGTCAGGCAATACACGGTGTTGCGCATGATCATCGGCGGCTCGGCCGGGTTGACCACCACCAGCGCCTTGCCGCGCTTGGCGCCGCCCACCTTCTCGATGGCGCCCGAGGTGGTGTAGGTGAACTCGTCCAGATTCGCCCGCGTGCCGGGGCCGATGGACTTGCTGGCGGTGGTGGCGATGATCTCGGCGTAGTCGACGTCCTGAATGCGCGACACGGCATGCACCATGGGAATGGTCGCCTGCCCGGCGCAGGAAATCATGTTGACGTTCATGGTGCCGGCCGCCAGTGCGCGCAGGTTCACCGGCGGCACGCACAGCGGGCCGATGGCCGCCGGCGTGAGGTCGATCATCAGCACGCCCAGGGCGTTGAGCTTGCGGGCGTTTTCGGCGTGCACGTAGGCGCTGGTGGCATCAAAGGCAATCTGGATGCCGTCGGCCTGCACGTGTGGCAGCAGGCCATCGACGCCGTCCGCAGTCGTCTTCAAACCCATTTCGGCGGCGCGCTTCAGACCTTCGGATTCGGCGTCGATGCCCACCATCCACACCGGGTCCAGCACCGCGCTGCGCTGAATCTTGTAGATCAGGTCGGTGCCGATGTTGCCCGAGCCGATCAATGCACATTTGATCTTCTTCATGCCTTGACTCCCTGCAGTACCGACGCCGGCGCGCGGCCATTGGCGGCGAAGCCCTGTTGCTGGCGCTCGGCGACGGTGACGCCGCCCACCGAGAAATCATCGGCGGTGAGTTGGTGGATGAGGATGCGCACCGCCTCCGGGCGCGACCCCAGCACCTCGCAAATGGTGTCGGTGACGCGCCGGGCCAGCTCACGCTTGAGTTCCGGCGAGCGACCTTCCATGAGGTGGAATTCAACGATGGGCATACGTGCCTCCTCGCAGTGATGGTGGGTTCATGCGGCGGCACTCCGCGCCAGCGCAGCGCCGGACTGCCCGGCGTGTTCGTCATCAATCAACTGCTGTAATCGACGCCGCGCCTTCACCGGCGCCGGGTCGCTGGACAGCAGCGCCGGCTTGAGCGACCAGAACTCGGCGCCGCCCATCTCGGCCTGCACGGCGGCGATAAGGGGCTCGTCCTCGGCCATGAAGGTGTCGATCATGTTCTTGAGCTTCATCTGGTTGAATTCCTCGCTCTCGACCATGAAATTGCGCAACGAGCCGAAGAAGTAATGCGTGCTGGTGTCCGATTCGGGCGTGAGCAGGTGGTAATCCCACGAGATCAAGCCCTGTTCGTAGTCCTTGGAACCCTGCACCGCACCGACGGTGAGGAACATGTTGGACGGCGCCGTCCACTGCACCTGCACGAACTGCTCGGCGGCGCCTTCGGGGTCGGGCAGCAGCGGCGCGAACAGACCCATGGGCGGGTGCTGCTGCCATTCCCAGCGCACCAGCACGGTGTTGCCTTCGGCGGTCACCGGGGGCTTCTGCGGGCTAAGCTTGCCGGCGGTGTTGAGCAGCGGGCCGTGTACGTGATCGACGTGCGACAGGTCCATCACGTTGTCGACAATCAGCTCGTAATTCGCCGCCATGTGCATGTACCCGCGCCCGATGGCGGTGGGCACCGGGTTGGCCAGCAGCGGGTAATCGGGAATCAGCGCCGGGTCGGCGCGCTGGGCATCGCCCATCCAGATCCACAGAAAGCCGTAGCGCTCCACCAGCGGAAAACGGCGCACGCAGGCGCGCGGCGGAATCGTGCCGTCACCGTGCGGACTGTGCGTGCACTGCCCATCGGCATTGAAGCGCAGCGCGTGGTACGCGCACTGCACCTCATCGCCCACCCGCTTGCCCAGGTGCAGCGGCGCAAAGCGGTGCGGGCAACGATCGTGCAGCGCCACCGCCGTGCCGTCGGCCAGCCGATAGAACAGGATGGACGTATCGAGGATGCGTCGATGGAACATGCCTTCCGTCGCCACTTCGTTGGCGATGGCGGCCACATACCAGGTGTTGTGCAGAGCGTTCATACAATCTCCTCCGATCTCTATGCCGGTCCAAACAGCGCGAAGAGGTCGAGCGCAGTCGAAAGATTCACGCGCTTCATCCCATCCGGAAACTCACGCTGCCCATGTCCTGAAAGCGCGCGAGTACGTTGTCGCCCCTGGCGACGGGAATGGCTTCGGTGATGCCGCCGGTCATGACGAAGCTGCCGGCCTTGAGCGTCTGGCCGCGCGCCGCGAGGTGGCGCAGCAACAGGCGAATGGCCTCGGCCGGATGGCCCAGCACGGCGGCGCTGGCGCCCAGCGCCTGAATCTCACCGTTGACCTCGATCACCACGCCGAGGGTGCGCAGGTCGAGCCCGCGCGGGTCCAGCGGCCGCCCGCCGGTGACGTAGCGCGCCGTCGAGCAGTTGTCGGCAATCACGCTGGGCAGGTCGAACTTGAATTTCTCGAAGCGCGAGTCGATGACTTCCACCGCCGGAATGACATAGTCGGTGGCGGCGATGACCTGCTCCAGGGTGACGTCGTCACCGCCGAGTTCGGCATTCATCACGAAGGCGATCTCGGCCTCGATGCGCGGGTGAATCAGTTCGTCGATGGCGATGACGCCGTTCTCGGGCCGGGCATGGCTGGCCATGAGCACGCCGAAACCGGGCAGGTGCACACCCATCTGGTCCATCTTGGCCTTGGAGGTGAGCCCGGCCTTCACCCCCACCTGACGGTCGCCGCGCGCCACCCAGCGACGGGTCAGTTCGTCCTGGACGTCGTAGCCGTCACTGATGCTCAGGTCCGGAAATTCATCGGTGAGCTTGGCCATGGTGGTGGCCGTGTCCTGCGCGTGCAGCACCCGGTCGGCCAGAATCTTCAGGGTCTTGGCGTCAAGCATCAGGCGGCCTCCCCGCTGAACAACACTTCGCAACTGCCGAGCCCGCCGACGGTGCATTTGAGACGATCCCCCACCACGGCGGGAATCAAGGTGGATTGCGAGCCGGACAGAATCACCTCCCCGGCCAGAAACGGAATGCCCAGATGGCCCAGGGTGTTGGCCAGCCACACCACGGCATTCACCGGCCCGCCCTGCACGGCCGCGCCAGCGGCGGTGGAGAACAGTTCGCCATTCATTTCCAGCACCATGCCGGCGAGGTTCAGGTCGAGCTCGGTGGGTTTCTTGCGGGCGCGGCCCAGCACGTAGACGCCGCAGGAGGCGTTGTCGGCGACGGTGTCCTGGATCTTGATTTTCCAGTCGGTGATGCGCGAATCGACGATCTCGAAACAGGGCACCACGTAGTCGGTGGCGCGGATCACGTCGGTGGCAGTGATGCCGGGGCCGATGAGATCGCGCTTTAGCACGAACGCCACTTCGGCCTCGGCCTTGGGCTGAATCAAGCCGCCAATCGGCAGCGGCTGACCCTCTTCAAAGGCCATGCCCGAGGTGAGCTGCCCGAAGTCGGGCTGGTTGACGCCCACCATCTGCTGCACCGCCTTGGAGGTGACGCCGATCTTCTTGCCGACGATGCGCTCCCCCGCCGCCACCCGCCGCGCCACCATGCGGCTTTGGATGCGGTAGGCGTCTTCGATGGTGATGTCCGGCTCGGTACTGACCAGGGGCGCAATGGTGCGGCGCTGCATCAGCGCGTCGTAGAGCGCGTCGCCGTAGTGCTGGATTTTGTCGGGGGTCATTGGGGGCTCACAAAAGCGTTCAACGCAAAGGCGCGAAGGGACAAGAAAGGACGCAAAGAAAAATCCTTTCCTTCAAATGCTGTTCTTTGCGTCCTTTGCTTCATCGTTATCCTTTGCGCCTTTGCGTTAAACGCTTCTGGCTTTGCATCAATCGCCTTGGCGTTGGTGGTTGCTAGCGGGTTCACAGCTTCACGCACACGTTGCGCAGCTCGGTGTAGAACTCCAGCGAGTGCACGCCGCCTTCGCGGCCGATGCCGGATTGCTTGGACCCGCCGAAGGGCGTGCGCAGGTCGCGCAGAAACCAGGAATTGATCCAGGTGATGCCCACCTCAATCGCCGCCGCCATGCGGTGCGCACAGGACAGGTTCGTGGTCCAGATCGTCGTCGACAGGCCGTAGTCGGTGTCGTTGGCCCAGGCCACCACCTCGTCTTCGGTATCGAAAGGCGTGATGTGGCAGCAGGGGCCGAAGATTTCTTCGCGCATCACCCGCGCGTTTTCCGGCAGCCCGGTCCAGATGGTGGGCTGCACCCAGGCGCCGTTGGCAAGGTCGCCCTCCAGCGTCGGCACGCCACCGCCGGTGACCACGGTCGCGCCTTCTTCGGCGGCGAGTTTGTAGTAGCCCAGCACCTTGCTGCGGTGTTCCTGGCTGATCAGCGGCCCCAGCGACGTACCGGGCGTCATGGCCTCGGCCTTGGCCTTCAGGGCGGCAACAAATTTTTCGAAGATGGGCCGCTGCACGTAGACCCGCTCGGTGCCGAGGCAGACCTGCCCGCAGTTGAGGAAGGCCGAGCGGCTGATGCCTTCAATCGCCGCGTCGAAATCACAGTCGGCGAAGACGATGCCGGCGTTCTTGCCGCCCAGTTCGAAGGACACGTCGCGAATGCCGTCGGCGGCCGCTTTCATGATCGCCGCGCCGGTGCGGGTTTCCCCGGTGAAAGTGATGGCGGCCACGTCCTTGTGCCGGGTGAGCGCCTCACCAGCCGAGTCCGGGCCGAGGCCGTGCACCACGTTGTACACACCGGGCGGCACGCCCACCGCGTTCATCACTTCACCGAGCAGGGTCGCGGTACCGGGAGACTCTTCCGACGGCTTGACCACCACGGTGTTGCCGCAGGCCAGCGCCGGCGCGACCTTCCAGGTCATCAGCAGCAGCGGCGCGTTCCACGGACAGATCACGCCGATGACGCCCTTGGGTTTGCGAATGGCGTAGTTGAGCGCCCCGGCGCCGTCCGGCGTGGCCATTTGGAAGGCCTCGGTGGGCACGTTCTTGACCACGTCGGCAAAGATCTTGAAGTTGGCGGCGCCGCGCGGAATGAAGGCGTGCTCCATCACCGAGCGCGGCTGCCCGGTGTCGGCCATTTCGGCCTCGACGAAGTCTTCGAAACGGCGGGTGATTTCGTCAGCCACCTTGTAGAGCAGCGCGGTGCGCGCCTCGGTGGTCATGGAACCCCAGGGACCTTTCATCGCGGCCTTGGCGGCGGTAACCGCGGCATCAATTTCAGGTGCACGGCCTTCGGCAACCCGGCCAATCACCGCGTTATCGGTGGGGCGGCGCTTCTCGAAGTCGCGGCCGTCGGCTGAGGCAACGAACTGGCCATTGATGAAATGCTTGAACAGGTTTGATGCCATGTCAGTCAGGTCTCAGAGGAAACACGAAGGGCGGCGACCCCGGCCTGGGCGCAGGCGACGTCCTGCGCCTCGCTGCCGCCTGAAACACCAATGGCGCCGATCAGCGCATCGCCCTCGTGGATCGGCAGCCCGCCGCGAATGAAGCTGAAGCCGCTGAGCGCAATGCCCTCGCGCACCCGCGGGGCTTCCTGCGCCATGGCCTGCTCAACCACTTCGGCAGGCAGGCCAACGGCCGCCACTGAATGGGCCTTGCCGATCGACAGGTCGCCGGAGATCAGAAATGCGTTCGGCATGCGGCTAAAACCAGTGAGCGTTCCCCCGCTATTCACGACCGCAGCTGCGACCGAGATCTGCAACGACTCGGCGTGCGCCAGCGCGGCGTTGATGGCACGGAGCGCCGCAGTGTGCGTGATCACCGGGCGATTCACGCTCAGCGGGGTCGCGGTCATGACGCCCTTCCCGCCATCGCCGCGCACTGACGGCGCATGCGTTCAAAGGGGTCACAGACCGCATCATCAGATGCGACATTGCGGCGCGGCGCGGCACGCAAGACCAAGGCACCGGCCGGAAACAGCTGGCAGGCCAGCGCGAAGCCCTCGAGGCGCTCGGCCGGGCTCACCTGGGCACTGCTCATTTGACCGGTGCGGTAGTGACCGTCGAGGATCTCGACCCGGCACACGCCACAACCGCCGCTGCGACACCCCACAGCGACCGAGGTTCGGCCGCAGTCGATCATCGCAGCCAGAACCGACCGATCTTCACTGCAAAGAAAGTGATGATCGGGACCGACGATGGTGACGCGGTGCTGCATGGTGCGGGGTCTCCTCCGGCGCGGAATGTGATGCAGGCTGCTCTGATGGCAAGCTCGTGATGGACTTGAAGGTAGTTTCCACTGCCATCGCCGTCCAATACTTTTGAGCCTTGCGTGTGATACCGGGTACGTATCACTGGTCAACAACTTCACGTCGCTGCATTATCAGTTGATGAACCTTTCGACCCTCGAATTGCGGCATCTGCGCTATTTCGTCGCCGTGGTTGAGCAGCGCAGCTTTCGCGCCGCAGCGCTGCACCTGCATGTCTCGCAGCCGCCGCTGACCCGGCAGGTGCAACAGCTCGAAGAAGCCCTCGGCGTCACCCTGTTGCTGCGCAAACCGCGCGGCGTCGAAACCACCGTGGCCGGACGGGTGTTTTTCGAGGAGGCACGCAACGTGCTCGCGCTGATCGCACAGGGCGCCCGTCGGGCACAGTTGGCCGGCCAGGGCCAGTTGGGGCAACTCGACGTCGGCGTGTTCGGCTCGGCGATGTTCGGCGCCATTCCGCAGGTGATTCAGGCATTCCGGCAACAGCACCCCAAAGTGGACGTGGTGCTGCACAACCTTGACCGCGCCGGCCAGATTCGCGCCTTGCGCGAGCGCCGGCTCACCGTTGGCTTCAACCGCTTCTTCGACATCGAGCCCGACCTGCACTGGGAAGTGGTCCACCCCGAGCGACTCAACATCGCCCTGCCGGCGGCCCACCCGCTGGCGTCACGCGACCGCTTGCGGCTGAAAGACATTGCCGGCGAGCCCCTGATCCTGTATCCGCGCCACCCGCGACCGAGCTTTATCGACCAGGCCCTGCGGCTGTTTCAGCAACAGCAGTTGACGCCACGGATGATCCAGGAGGTCGACGATGTGGTCACCGCGGTGGCCCTGGTTTCCAGCGGCATGGGCCTGAGCCTGGTGACCGATTCGGCGTGCAACCTGCGACTGCCGGGTCTGGTCTACCGGCCGCTGCACGCCGTCGAGGCTGACCACTTCGACCTGTGCATGATCTACCGCGTTGATGACCACTCAGCCCTGCTCAAGGCCTTTGTCGACACCGTTAGAGCGATGCGCAAGGCGCTGCAACCCCCTCACTGAGCCCGGGGTCGCGCCGGCTTCGAACGGCGTGCTCCCCCACCCCGCTTGCCCGGGGCGGGCGCCAAGGCTTGGACAGCGCTCTCGGCGCGGGCTTCCTTGAGAAACTCGGCGAGCAGCGGTGAGCGGTCATCGCGCCGAAAGATGATGCACAACTCGGCCGAGGCCCTGTCTTCGGCACGCAGCGGAATCTGCACGGTGCCTGGCACCTGCAGGTTGCGACCGGAATCGCTGACCAGACTCAGCCCCATGCCGCTGGCCACCAGACCCACTGCAGTGACCATGTCGTCGACTTCCTGGCTGACGTTGGGCGTGATCTTGCGCTGGTGAAACAGCCGCATCATCCGGTCGATGAAGCCGGGCCGCGGGGTCCGCGGATAAAGGATCAGCGGCTCGCGGCCGATCTCGGCAAGACTCAGCACCTTTCGACTCGCCAGCCTGTGCTGCTCGGGCACCACCACCACCATCTGCTCGTTGAGAATGACCTCCCACTGCAGGTCCGGCTCCTCGGCAAAAAAGCGATTGAAGCCCACGGCGATGCGCCGTTCGCGCAGCGCCTTGATCTGATCCAGGCGATCCATGCTGTGCAGCACCAGCTCCACCTGCGGGTGCGACTGCCGAAAGCGGTGCACGATTTTCGGGATGGGACCCAGCACCGCAGACCCGAACACACCGATGTCGAGACGACCCAATCCGCCCATGCCCGCCAGCCGCGTTCGGTCGGCCGCCTGCTCGGCAAGACTCAGCAGGTTGCAGGCTTCGGCATAAAACACCTGCCCGGCTTCAGTGGGCTCGGCACCGCGTGCGCTGCGCTCAAGCAGACGCACCCCCAGGGCCTCTTCGAGCTGCTGAATCTGCCGCGTCAGCGGCGGCTGCGAGACGTGCAGCCGCAGCGCCGCCGCGCGAAACGTGCGTTGTTCGACCACTGCGACGAAATAGCGCAGGTGGCGTAATTCAATCCCGTTCAAAGCCATAAAGTGGCAACCCGCAAGAAAACCGGAGGCGACCCTGATACTCGTTGGGTATCGAACCATCCGTCAAGAGTATTGGACGTTTGCCCGTCGACGCTTCTAATGTCGCACCAATAACTGGAGCAGCCGCGAGGAGGCAGGCATGCCCATCATTCAAGTCAACATGCTTGAAGGCCGCAGTACCGCCGAGAAGCGCGCACTGGTTGCGGCGCTGACCGATGCGGTCGTCGAGTCGCTGGGCGCCGACCCACAGTCAGTCCGCATCATGATTCACGAATTGGCGGCCGAGCACTACGCACTGGCCGGCACCACGGCAGGCGACCAACCGTTGGCACAGCGCCGTGGCCGAAACGGCGCGTCCGCCCTCGCGGGGGCCAACGAATGAGCGCCGCCGAATCGAGCGGCACCTCGCTGCCGGCGGGCTTCGAGCCCTTGGAGACCTACGTTCCGTACTGGTGTCTGGACACCAATGATGCGCGGCGCGCAGCACGTTCGCAGGCCGAGATGCCCGAAATCCAGGCCTTCTACGACGCCATCGTCGCGCGGGCAGAGGACGCCATCGCCCATGTCGAACAATTTGAGTTGGGACAAATGCCGGCCGAGGCCGAGCGCCTGTTCAAGCTGCTGCTGGCGATGAATCACGCGGCGATTGCCGTCGAGATGCACGGCGCGCCGCGCGCCATCGACTCCAACTGGCCCAGCGCCGTGCGCATTTCGCGCGGGCCCTGGCCGCATGGCGGAACACTCTGAGGAGAGACAATCATGAGCGCCGTTCTTGACGAAAAAACTGCCGCACCGCGATTCAAGGCGCCCGAGCACAGCTTCACCCTGGCGGCCAACCTCGGCACCGGGCCGGTGTCGGTGGAGCCGTACCGCTCACCCGCGTATTTCGAGCTCGAGCGCGAGCGCGTGTTTCGTCGCGCCTGGCTGTACGCAGGCAGGGTCGAAGCGTTGCCCGAGACCCACAGCTACTTCATCAAGGATCTGGATGTCTGCAAGGCCTCGGTGCTGGTGACGCGTGGCAAGGGTGAACGCATCCGGGCCTTTCACAACGTGTGCAGCCATCGCGGCAACCTGGTGGTGAACCAAGCCTGCGGCAAGGCCGAGCGCTTTGTCTGCAAGTATCACAACTGGTCTTATTCGAGCGACGGCTCGCTGATGGGCATTCCCGACCAGAAACATTTCTTTGACGTCGACAAGAAGACCTGCGGCCTGACGCCCATCGCCTGCGAGGTGTGGGAAGGCTTCATTTTCATCAACCTGCAGCCCACACCTGAAGTCAGCCTTGCCGAGTTTCTCGGGCCGTTCGGCACCAAGTACGCCGGCATCCCGTACTTCAATCTCGATGAAACCATCGTCATTGAGGCCGATTTCCAGGCCAACTGGAAACTCATCTGCGACGCCTTCGCCGAGCCTTACCACGTGCCCTCGCTGCACCCCGGCACGCTGGCGCCGGGTTTTGCCCACCCTGAAGACAACAAGTACGCCCGGCCGCTGAGCGCGATGGCGCACGGCATTCACCGGCATTTTTCGGCCTATGGCAATCCGCAGTACGTGCCCGCGCCAGAGTCGAAAGTCGAGCGGATGGTGTACATCCAGGACACCGGTGGCGTACTTGGCGGCGATGCCCAGGGCAATGCCGCCGCGCTGTGGTCGCACCCGGCCATCAATCCGACCAAGGACCCCAACTGGTCAGCTGACGTCACCTGGATTTTCCCCAACTTCAACATCGATTACTCCACCGGTGGCTTCTGGACCCACGAGTTCTGGCCGGTGGCCTACAACCGCACCAAGTGGACCCAGCGGATCTACATTCCAAAAACCGCATCGGTGCGTCATCGCCTGCAGCTTGAGCACTACGCCTGTCGCTGGGCCGAAGTCGTGCTCGAAGATGTGACCAACTGTGAACGGATCCAGCGCGGACTGGAGTCGGGCGCCAAAGACGTGATGCACCTGCAGGACGCTGAAATGCTCATTCGCCACAACCTGCACGTGCTCGACAACTGGGTGAAGGCCGACCGGGTCGCCGACGCGCTGAAATAACAATGAAACCGTGCCACTACCGGGGGAGAACACCGTGAGCCAAGGTCAATCGGATAAACCGCAAGCCGGCAGCGCGCAGTTACTCGCGCGCCGCAATCTGCTGAAGGGCTTTGCCGCAGCAACCGCCGTACCGCTGATGCCGATGGGCACCGCCCACGCCGCTGCCGACATGCATTGGGACGGCGAGGCCGAAGTGCTGATCGTGGGCACCGGCGCCGCCGGACTTTCGGCGGCGCTGGCCGCCGTCGGCAAGGGCGCCAGCGTCATCCTGTTCGACAAGATGCCGTTTCAGGGCGGCACCACGGTCAAGTCTGGCGGCGTGTTCTGGATACCCAACAACCCCGGCCTGCAGGCCAAGGGCGTCAAGGACGAACGCCCCGACGCGCTGCGCTACATGGCCCGTCTGGCCCACCCGACCCGCTATGCCGCAGGCGATGCGCGACTGGGGCTGACCCAGGCCGAGTTCGATCTGATCGCCACCTTCTATGACCACGGCGCGCGCGTGGTGACGGCGCTTGAGACCCAGTGCGGCCTCAAGGCGATCCCCTGGGCCACCTGGGAAGAGAAGGACTACCCCGACTACTACGCCGATATCGCCGAGAACACGGTGCATCGCGGTCGCTCACTGGTGCCCGACAGCAGCGATGATCCGGACTCGGTGGTCTGGCCCAAAAAGGGCGGCGCTGGCCCCCGGCTGGTGCAATTGATGAGCGACGGCCTGAAAGACAAACCCGCGCAGATCCTGCTGGACCATAAGGTGCTGGACCTGGTCCGCGACGACCAAGGCAAGATCATCGGCCTCACCGTCGACCGCGGCGACAAGACCCCGGCCCGGTTCCGCGCCCGCAAGGGTGTGGTGTTTGGCAGCGGCGGCTTCACCCACAACGCGGCGCTGGCGGGCGACTATCTTCGCGGCCGCATCTGGGGCGGTTGCGCCGCACCCGGCAGCACCGGTGACTTCATTCCCATCGCCACCCGAGCCGGCGCCGCGCTGGGCAACATGAGCCACGCCTGGTGGGGGCAGATTCCGGTGGAGGTGGCGCTCAAGACGCCCAGCACGGCCGCCACCGTATGGTCCACGCCGGGTGACAGCGTGATTCAGGTGAACCGTTACGGAAAGCGCTTCGTCAATGAAAAGATTCAGTACAACGAGCGCACCCAGGCCCACTTTTACTGGGACGCGGTCCGCGCCGAATACCCCAACCTGCTCGGCTTCATGATCTGGGATGGGCGCACCGCCGAGCGCTATGCCGGCTACGACCCGATTCCCGCCGCCAATGCACGCCTGTCGCAGATCATCTCGGCCGATTCGCTGGCAGCGCTGACCGCGCAGCTCAAGGAAAGGCTTGCCGGCATCGCCGCCAAGACCGGCGGATTCACCCTAGACGACGCCTTTCTGAAGAACCTTGAAGCCACCATCGCCCGCTTCAACGGCTTCGCGAAAAGCGGCAAGGACGAGGATTTTTCACGTGGCGAAGCCGCCATTGAAACCGCCTTCCAGTTCATGAACGCGGCGCCCGCCGAGAACCCTTACCCGAACCGGATGATGCACCCCATCGCCGACAAGGGGCCTTATCACGCGGTGATCCTGGGCGCCGGCACGCTCGACACCAAAGGTGGCCCGGTGGTCGACCCGAGCGGCCGGGTGCTCGATGCCCAGGGCAAGGCCATCGCCGGGCTCTACGCCGCCGGTAACTGCGTGGCCCACCCTGCAGGTCAGGCGTACTGGGCCGGCGGCGGCACGCTGGGACCTGCGCTGACCTTTGGCTGGCTGGCCGGGGAGGCCGTCAGTGATGCGTGACCGATCACTGGCGATCCTCTGCGGTCTCATGGCACTCGGTTTCACCGCGCTCGCGGGGGCCGCAGAGCCCGAGGGCGTGAGCTTTGCCGACGACCTCCAGCCCATGCTCAACAGTCAATGTGTGTATTGCCATGTGACCGGCGCCGAGAACGGCGGGCTGAATCTGGGCCGGCGACACTCGCACGCCGATCTCCTGTCACCGAGCGAGGGCGCCCCGCTGCCCCGCGTCGCGCCCGGCGATGTCGAAGGCAGTTACCTGGTGCACAAGCTGCGCGGCACACATCTGGAGGTGGGCGGCAGCGGCAGCGCCATGCCGGTCTATGACCCGCCGAAACCGTTCCCGGCCAAATACCTTGAGGCGGTCGAGCGTTGGATCGAGGCGGGCGCACCGGATAACTGAAACCGTTTCGGCGGGCCGCGCCGGCCGGGTCAGATAGGCGGCGCGTTCAGCGGATAACCCCGCCCGGCATAGTCGAATCCGCCCAGTTCGAGTGCGGCCAGGGTTTTGTCCTGCGGCGAGGCGTAATACGCGCGTATTTCCTCAATCAGGCCGCGCGGGCTGAAGCGATACCACTCATCACCGCGCAGAACGGTGTGCTGCTTGCGCTTGAAATGGCTCCACTCGATCACGGCACGACGCGACCTTGGCTCGCCCATGAACTGATCAACCGTCCAGTAGGACCCGAAGTTCTCGACGGCATACTGCCAGCGCTTGCCAATTTCGAGCGCGCCCCGAAAGGGCCCGCCATACATGCCTGGCGGAAAATAGTGCACGGCGTCGGGCTCGAAATAGGTCGCGATATGCGCGGGGTCCCCGGTGTTGCAGGCTTCGAAATAGGCGCGAACAAACGCCTCCATCTCAGTAACGGTCATGGTGCCCTGTCTCCATTGGCCGGTTGTGGATCTGCGTCCGTCGGGTCTTCAGAGCTTTCTGAACAACGGACTCCTGACCTGCTGTGCGTCGGCGGCCGACAGAAACTTCTCGGTGTAGATGTCGTTCTCAAACAGCCGACCCTGCATCAGGGTGGTGATGCAGGCATCGATCATCGCCGGTGGCCCGCACAGGTAGGCCTTGTGGTCACGGAAATCATTGTCGAAGTGCGCCTTGGCTGCGTCGTGGACGAAGCCGCGCAGGCCGCTCCAGTCGGTGTCCTGGGGCTCATCCGATAGCGACGGCACATAGGTGAAATTGGCGTGCTTGTCGGCCAGCGCGCTGAATTCAGCGTGGTAATAGAGCTCTTTACGGCTGCGCTGCCCGTATACGAGCGTGATCGGCCGGGTGCAGCCTTCGGCCAGCAAATCAAGAATCATGCTGCGCGGGCTGGACAAACCCGACCCGCCTGCCATGAAGATGACCGGCAGATCGGCCGACTTTCGGACGAAGAAGCGGCCGTAAGGGCCAGAAAGCCGGACGTCGTCACCCGCTTTCAGCGATTCATGGACATAGGTCGTGCCGGCGCCACCGGCGACGATACGCACGTTGAGTTCGATGGTCGCACCCTGGCCCGGCGCGCTGGCAATCGAGAACGGTCGGCTGATCCCCAGCGATGGAATCTCGAGGTTGATGTATTGCCCGGCCTGGAAGTGGATCGGCTTGTCGAGCGCAATCCAGATGCCCTTGATGGTCGGCGTCAGGTTCTCAATGCGCACCACCCGGCCCGGAAAATCCTCAACCGCAATGTTTTCGGCATCGGGCTCTTCGTCGATGTCGGCTTCGATGGTGACATCCGAGGTCATCGTGGCGCAGCAGGCGAGCGTCTTGCCCTCGTCACGCTCGAAGTCCATCAGCGCAAACGGTGAGGCCTCGCCGTGCTCGACCTCGCCTTCGATCACCTGCACCTTGCAGGTGGCGCACAGGCCATGGCAGCACGCATGGGGCAACCAGATGCCGGCGCGCAGACAGGCATCGAGCAGGGTCTGCTCGTCCGCCACTTCGATGGTTTCACCCAGCGGCTCGATTCTCAGTTCATACGACATTGACCAGGGTCCTAGCCCGCACCGTTGTGGCCGTCGAGTCCCGGCGTCCGGAAGCGGATCTGTGCCTTGTGTTTGAGGCCATGGTCGGCGATGGATTTGTCCATGTCGGGGCTGAAGGGTCCCTTCGCGGTCGACCATTGGACCGTGTCCCAGTCGATTTTCTCGAAATCGGGGTGCATGCCGAACACCATCGGCATGACCTCCTTGATCAGCGCGCCGAACGGCATCTGTGGCGGCAACGGCAGGCACATGGGCCAGCCGGTCATGGTGTGCTTTTCCCAACAGATGTTGAGCAACTGCTGGTCGCCGTATTTGGGCTGCGCGTCCTTGAACTCGCCGTGGTAGTCAGGGGTGATGGCTTTGACAGGCATGGGTACGCTCCTCAGGTGGCGGACTTGGTCTTCTCGGAACCCGTGGTGGAATCACGCACGTGCTCGGTGTAGGCGCCTTCATGAATGTTGGCCGGACGGCCGGTCCACTCTTCCCAGCGTCGCGCATCCGGGTGATCACGCCACAGGCCTCCGTCGATTCCGGGACGGATGCCCATGTACTTGAGCGCCTCGGCCATCGGGTTGAAGTCGGGGGCACTGGGGTCGACGTCGGGCAAAAAGCAGTTGCCCTGGTGAATCTGGTTGACCGGAAGCCAGGCGTGGACATACTTCTCGGGTTCGTTCTTAAAGATGTCCATGCAGCCGTCAGAGCAGCAGTGAAAGATCTCGCCCTGGTATTCGGTCTCACGGTGCAGGAACTCGGTCGGGTCATCCGGCTCGGTGTAAAGACACGGCCACTGACACACCTGACACAGCTGCGGCAGCGCAGCATTGGTATACGGCGTGCCCTTTTTTTCGAGCTCACGCCAGTACTCGTAGCGCGGGCGGTAGTACTTGTCGAAAGTGTTCGGGTATTTCTCCGAGAACCACGCCATTTCTTCATCGCTGGGCAACCAGACCGGAAAGCCGATGGCGTTGCGGTTGGCGTAGAACACGGTCCACATCTCGTGACTGACGCGCTCCTTCTCCTTGATGGTGACGTCGGCATGCTTGGGCGGGCGGATGCCGTAGCGCGCGAGGTCGGCAAACAGCGCGCCGCCGTTTTCTTCGTAGTAGATGCTCCAGGCCTCGGACCAGCTCATGACGCGCTTGGGCAGCAGGTAATCCATCATCGTCGCCAGTAGCGCCAGCAGCCGGTAACCGCGCCAGAACCACTTGTCGATCCAGCCCTGCACGATCGGCACGTTGGCCGGGTCCTGCTCAAGCAGAAACTTGATGACCTCGATGCCCAGAGTCATGTGACGCGCTTCGTCCGACTGCGCCGAGAAGCCGAAGCTCACCGTGCTCATGTCGCCGTTGTAGGCCGCGCCACTCATCCACGGCATGAACACCAGATTGGTCAGCACGTATTCGAAGGCAAAGCTGATCGCCACGATGAACTCGAAGGGCCCGGACGTCACGGCGTCTTCAAAGAACGATTTCGGAATCGACAGGTACCAGACCCGATCGAACTGATGGGGGAAGCGGTCCATCCCCTCGAAGTACTTGTTGTAATGGCTGATGCCATGAATCTGCGTGGTGCAGTGCCGCAGCTCATCAAGCGACTGCATCTGCGCTGCGATGCGCGGACCCACACCCGGAAACTCACGGCCGAGAATGTTGAAGCCGCGGTGCGAGGCGTATTCGAGCTCGCACACCCCGTTGATGAACACCTTCAGCGCCTGGACATAGCGGGCATCGGTCACATTGAACTGGCCGTTGCCTTGCTGGAAGGCATCCATGATCGCGTAGAGCTTTTTCTCCTTCTCGCCCTGGTACTTCCAGTAGGCATCCATGGTCAGCCGAAACGGGTCTTCCCACTTGTCCCAGTCGTGAATCTTGATGCCCTCGAAATCGACCTTGCGCCAGATATCTTCCTTCTTCTGGTAGCTCGGCTCCCAGCCCAGATCACGCGTCAGCAGGGAATAGTTTTCCTTCAGGCTCAGCTTTTTTGCCGGTTTGAAATTGCCGTCTGCAGCCATGTTCAGTTCTCCTTTCGCAGTTTTCTTGCAGGCGCGGTCGCGCCATCTCGGTCTGAATCGGGTACCCGTCGCTAGCTTTTCCACTCGAGGATGAATTCGTCCTCCGACTCGTCAACCTCCCCGGCCAGCGAGATCAGGTTGATCTGCAGCTCGCGCAGGTCGAACTCGCGCCCGGCGTGCTCCTCGATGGTCTCGCGCCGGACAACAAGCCGTCCCGGGCAATCGATCTTCACCAGTGCGGGCATCTCGTTGAGCTTGGCCCCGGGGTTGTCTTGCATGATGGCGTCGATGATCGGCCGCGTATCGTTATTGGCCTGAAAAGCGATGAAAACGGGTTGAGTGCTCATTTGACGCTCCTAGATCTCGACGCCCAGTTTGTTGACGCGGGCCTTGAAGTCTTCCGAGACGCCTTCGAGCGCCTCGCCGCCCGCCTCGCCCATCATCCGGTCCGCCAGCGGCGCCAGTGCGGCCTTCCACTCGGCATGACCCTGGGTGATCCATGCCTTCAGCAACGCGGCGTTGTGCTCACTTTCCTGGGCCACGACCTTGAGACAGGCATCGACCCAGCGGTTGGATTCCTTGTCCCAGCGAACCAGGAAATCGAACAGTGACGACAACACCGACCCGTTCTCGCGCGCAAACGCAGTGTCGAAGCGGTTGTAGACCAGCGGGTAGAGCAGGCCGTCGGCGCACACGAACTGCAGCACGAAGGAGCGGAACCAGTCCTCGACCACGAACAGGTTTTCCATCTCGCGGCGCACGCCCTGCCAATCGGGCGACGCCATCCATTGCTGCTTGGCTGCGGCAAGCGCCTCGCCGGTGTTGCCATCGGCCAGCAAGCCGATCCGTGAAAGGTGCTGCGCCATGCCGAGGCGGTCGGCCGAGGCCATCATCGCCGCTTGGGTGAAGATCGAGCCAAACCCGTAGGCCGCCATGTGCGCACAGTTCAGGTTGGCGCCGAACTCGTAGTGGCGCAGCGGAATCACGCAATCGATGAGGGTTTTGACCGATCCCTCGGGCAAGGCGCGTACCAGGTCCCTGCTGGCGACAAATTCCATTTGCCGGTCCTGTGCGTCCTGCTGCTTGGCGCGGGTGGTGGTGTAGTTGCCGTAGTAATACTGGCGCGGGTCCTTGAGGGCATACCAGTCGGCCATGACGACCTCGGTACGGCGCACGTCGTACATCTCGCGATCTGGGTCCCACAGCGGCTTGTAGTGGAAGTTGACGGTCGGCTGGACGTCGTATGACGCTTCCTGATAGCGCGTTGCCGGCTTGTCGCCGAACCGGCGGGCGATGTGCTCGAAGGTGTTGCGCAGCGGCTTGACGCCAGTGGTGCGAATCTCAACGGTCATGGAGTTCTCCTCATGCGTTCTTTTTTGGGGATACCTTATTCGGTGATGCCGGGCTGGCCGAAGCGCCACTTGGCCTGCTCGCGGTCCAACGCGGCGGCCTCAGACGGCGTGAGATGTACCACGCGGTTGATCCGGCAGAACTCGAGATAGTCCGCTTCGGGCAGGACCAACTCGGTCATCAGATCGGGGCTGCCAACACCAAACGAGAACTCGACAAAGCCGCGATCGGTCAATCGGCCGAACCGCACGTAGCGGGGCCGTTCGTCGGCGGCATCCAGCAGGGCTCTGGGGCCGGTGTTGCGCATCATTTCTCCTCGGTGCACGGCGGTCGACTGGGACGTTTCGCGTCGCGTCGCCTTGGGCTTGTGCCAACCACATTGCATCAGACGTGCCAGCTCGCTCACACCGCCCAATGCTTTCACTTAACCCATTGATGGAACAGCACTTTATCAACGCAACAGCATGATCAAGCCCACCTGGCCGTCGGGTTTTGAAAGGTATTAATAAATCATTTTCTTCATTTTTTGTGGACACCAGCCAGAACTAGATGAAATGCTTCATTCCTATTCGAGCCGTTGAACCACGCCATGCCGACCCCGATCCCGCAACTCCCCGACAACACCGACCTGGTGTCGCGCATTCACTTTTCGCCCAGCGACGGCCGCATTCGGCTTGACGACCAGCGCATGCTGTTGCTGCACGCCTCGGGCTTCGGGGTGTTGCGGCGGGAGCTGATTGAAAGCCTTGGCGCCGAGCGCGCACGCGGGCTGCTGACGCGCATGGGCCACAACTCGGGCGCCCACGACGCCCAACTGGCGCAGCGTCTGCGCGGTCGCGACGACACCGTCGATGCCATTCACGTCGGGCCGCAGCTGCACATGCTTGAGGGCATCGGCAAGGTCATCCCGGTGCGCACCGAAGCCGATGTCGAAACCGGACATTTCCATGGCGAATACATCTGGGAGAGCTCCTCCGAAGCCGAAGAGCACATCCGCATCTACGGCATCGGCACCGAGCCGGTGTGCTGGATGCAGGTCGGCTACGCCGCTGGCTTCATCAGCCGCTTCATGGGCCAGCCGATCCTGTTTCGCGAAGTGGAATGCCGCGGCCAAGGCGCCGAGCGGTGTCGCATCGTCGGCAAGCCGGTAGACCAGTGGGATGATGCCGAGGCCGAACTGGGCTATCTGCGCGCGGACCAGCTCACCGGCGGCCTGTCGGCCAAGGCGGGGGTCGCGGTCGGTTCAGCCGAGTGGCCCGCCCCACCCTCGCCGCTGGGCAGCGCCGATGTGGTGGGCGTGTCCGCCGGCTTCAACGCCGCCTGCCACAAGATTCGCCGTGTGGCCGATACCCGCGCCACCGTGTTGTTCCTTGGCGAGAGCGGCGTCGGCAAGGAGGTGCTGGCCAAAAGCCTGCACCGCATCAGTCCCCGAGCCGGCCAGCCGTTCGTGGCCATCAACTGCGCGGCGATTCCCGAGGACCTGATCGAGTCGGAGCTGTTCGGGGTTGAAAAAGGCGCCTTCACCGGCGCCACCCACAGCCGTGAGGGCCGCTTCGAGCGTGCCAACGGCGGCACCCTGTTTCTCGATGAGATCGGCGCGCTGTCGAACACTGCCCAGGGCAAGCTGCTGCGGGCGCTTCAAGAGCGCGAAATCGAGCGCGTCGGCGGCACCCGCACGCTCAAGGTCGACGTACGGGTGATCGCCGCCACCAATCTGGACCTGCAAAAGGCGGTGAAGGACGGCGGATTCCGCGAAGATCTGTATTACCGTCTCAACGTCTTCCCGGTGCATGTGCCGGCGCTGCGCGACCGCGTCGAGGACATCCCGGTGTTCATGAACCATTTCATGCGCAAGTATTGCGACCTGCATGGTCGCACTGCCGCCGGCTTCACCAGCCGCGCGGTCGATGCGCTGCTGGGCTACGCATGGCCGGGCAACATCCGCGAACTTGAAAACGTGATCGAGCGCGGCGTGATCCTCGCCCCTGACGGCGGCGCCATCGACACCCTGCACCTGTTTTCCGGTGGCGAGCGGCTGGAACTGGATGACCTCACGCTAGACGCGGGCGGCAAACTCGGGCGCCAGCACCGTGACCCGCCGTTGTCAGGCACGCCGCCCGAATCGGCGCAGCGCATTCGCACCCGCGTCGATCAACTGCTGGGTGGACTCGAGGCGCCGCAAAGCGGTGATCACGTCGCGTCACTCAACGAGATCGAAGACGTGCTGATCGACCGCACCGTTGCCGCCTGCAAAGGCAACCTTGCCGCCGCCGCGAGGCGACTGGGCCTGACCCGCGCGCAACTGGTGTATCGGCAGAAAGTCAGAGGGCCGCGCAAGCGCGCACAGGTCTGACAAGCAGCGGCGCCCCTCGATATTGCGCGCCGGGAGACGGCAGGCAAACCCGGATCAACCCAGAATCTTCGCCACCTCGGGCGAGGCATAAAAATCAGCCAATTCACGTTCGATCAGCGGCTTGAGCATTTTCTTTTTCTTCAGCGTCTTGATCACCGGCGGCGCGTAGCGCATGGCCTCGATGATCATCATCTCTTCGGTGATGCCCAGATCGTCGAGCAGGGCGGCCAGGGTGGCCTCGTTGTACTGCACGAAAAAACTGTCGATCCCGGTGTCGAGCAGGCCGCCCAGTACGGCGGTGGTGCGCAGATCACCCCAGTAGGCATAGCCGAGCACGAACAGGTCTTCGATGTCAGTCTTGGTGATGTCGTCGCGCAGCGCGCGCACCGGCAATCGCTTGATGTCGTGCCAGATCTCCATACCCATGCCGCGCAGGGTGTCGCTGTCGAGCTTGGCCAGCAGCAGGTCGGCCGAGCGCTCCGAAGTGCTGCCGACAGTTCGGGCGATGTACTTGCGCAGGCCCTGCTCCATGGAGTTTTCCAGGTCGGGCCTGGCGCGTGACAGCACCGACTTGCCCAGCTTCATCATCGAGCCAGCGCCGGGAATCTTGTTGGCGACTTCGCTCTGTGTGGTGACGTAGTCACGAATGCCGCGATACAGCAGGTCTGAGGCAAAGGTCTTGTAGAACGGGCTGGCGAGAATCGCGTGGACCAGTTTGGCGCGTAGCGATTCGAACTCCAGCGCCTTGTCGAGCATGTCGATGAAATGCGCTTCTGGCAGCACGTCCTGAATACGAGCGTCGTCCAGCGCCGGTGTGTCGTACAGATCGTTGGCGACGCCGCGCACCAGTTCGGGCAGGCCGCCTTTCAGATCCAGCTCGATGGCGTAGGTGCGCGCGGTTTTCTTCACCTGCTCGGCCGTTGCCACGTCTTTGAGCTTGAGGCGGGTGAAGTCTTCGAGGACTGCAGCCAGCAGGGCACGGATACGGCCTTCAAGCACGGCGGGATCGGCCAGCGTGTCTTCCCACCAGGCGACGTGGGCGTCCAACAACTTTCGGGCCAACGGGGACGGCTTGCTCACGGGGTTTCTCCTGGGGGATGTTCAGGCTTGGACGACAAGCGACTCGGTTATCGCATGAGCTTGCGCGATGACCGCACACTGGGCATTGACCGGACCGCCAGCGTCAGCACTCGCGGGAGCCGCGACGAGCCAGCGGCCGCCACAAAAAAACCCCTCCCCCGCAACGCGAGGAAGGGGTCTTGCTTGCGAGCGCTTAAACCTTGGACTGCAGCTCGGGCAGGATGGTGAACAGATCGCCGACCAGGCCAATGTCGGCCACTTCGAAGATCGGCGCGTCTGCATCCTTGTTGATGGCAACGATGGTCTTCGCGTCCTTGATGCCGGCCAGGTGCTGAATGGCGCCAGAAATACCGCAGGCCACATACAGTTCGGGCGCGATGATCTTGCCCGTCTGGCCGACCTGCATGTCGTTGGGCACGTAGCCGGAGTCAACCGCCGCCCGCGAAGCGCCGACGCCTGCACCAATCTTGTCGGCAAAGTCGAAAATGACCTTGAAGTTGTCCGACGAGCCAAGTGCGCGACCGCCGGACACCACCTTGCTGGCGCCCTGCAGGTCGGGACGGTCCGACTTCTGCGCCTGCAGACCCTTGTAGCGGGTGTGGCTGGGTAGTGCGGCGGACACCGAGGCGGCTTCGATCGCCGCACTGCCGTCTTCGGCGACGGCATCGAACGAGGCCAGGCGAACGGTGGCGATCACTGTCCCTTCCGGGACTTCAACCGTGGTGATGGCGTTGCCGGCGTAGATGGGGCGGTCAAAGCTGTTGGCGCCGTGCACGGCCATGATGTCGGACACCTGCGGCACGCCCAGCAGGGCGGCGACGCGCGGGGCGGTGTCTTTGCCGAGTGCGTTACCGCAGAACAGCACGTGGGTGTAACCGCCCTTGACCAGTTCAACAACCTGCGGCGCCAGCACGGCGCCCATCAGGTTGGCGTTGGCCGCATTGTCGACGGTCAGCGCTTTGGCGACGCCGTTGATCTTGGCAGCCTGCTCGGCCACGGCCTTGCCGTTGTCCGAAAAGACCACGATGTCGACGTCGCCGCCGATGGCCTGGGCAGCCGACATGACCTTGGCCACGCCGCCGTTGAGTTTGCCGTCTGCGTGGTCGGCAACGATCAGAATTTTGCTCATTACTTGTGACTCCAGTGATGCAGGGGCGAGCAGTGCTCGGCGACCCTGCCAATAGTTCGGTTTAGACCAGGCCCTTCTGCTTGAGCATGGCGACCAGTTCGTCCACCGTCTTGACCATGACACCCTTGGACCGTGAGGGCGGCGGCGCGGTTTTGGTCACCTTGATTGCCGGCGCGGCCTCGACACCCAGATCAGCAAAGGTGACGGCTTCAATCTGCACGCGCTTGGCTTTCATGATGTCGGGCAGCTTGAGGTAGCGCGGCTCGTTCAAGCGCAGGTCGGTGGTCACCACCGCCGGCAGATCGATGTCCAGCGTTTCGAGGCCGGCGTCGACTTCACGGGTCACCGTGGCCTTGCCGTCGGCAATCTCGATCTTGGAAGCAAACGTGGCCTGGGCCACGTCCAGCAACGCGGCGGTCATCTGGCCGGTCTGGTTGGCATCATCATCAATGGCCTGTTTACCGCAGAGCAGAACATCGACGCTTTCTTTCTTGAAGACGGCCGCCAGTGCACGCGCGGCGGTCAACGGCTGGATTTCGCCGTCTTCCTTGACGTGAATGGCGCGGGTGGCACCGAAGGCCAGCGCGGTCCGCAGGGTTTCTTCGTTCTTCTGGCCACCGATGGTGACGGCAATGATTTCAGTGATCACGCCTTTTTCCTTGAGGCGGACCGCTTCTTCCATGGCGATTTCATCGAACGGGTTCATCGAATGCTTGACGCCATCGGTGACCACGCCTGACCCATCCGGCTTGACCTGGATACGAACGTTGTAATCGACGGCACGCTTGACACTAACGAGTGCTTTCATGGGGCTCTCTGGGTTGAAATTCAGTGATTGGGAACACGGCGATGTGACGACGATTCACATCCCGGCGTAGTTGGGACCGCCCGTACCTTCGGGTGCGACCCAGGTGATGTTCTGCGCGGGGTCCTTGATGTCACAGGTCTTGCAATGCACGCAGTTTTGCGCATTGATCTGGAAGCGTTGACTGTCGCCCTCGCCCACCACCTCGTAAACACCTGCCGGGCAATAACGTTGCGCGGGCTCGGCGTACTTCGGCAGGTTTTGCGAGAGGGGAATACTCGGGTCCGCGAGTTTCAGGTGCACCGGCTGGTCTTCTTCGTGGTTGGTCGAAGACAGGAAGACTGATGACAGTTTGTCGAAGCTGAGCTTGTTGTCCGGCTTCGGGTAGTCGATCTTCTTCGACTCGGCCGCCGTCTTCAGCGTCGCGTGGTCCGGCGTACGGTCGTGCAGCGTGAACGGCAGTTTGCCGCCAAAGAAGTTCTGGTCAATGTAGTTGAAGGCGCCGCCAAACAAGGTGCCGAACTTGTGCATCGCCGGGCCCCAGTTGCGGCTGCGATACAACTCGTCCCACAGCCAACTGGCCTTGAACGCCTCGGGGAAGGCCTGCAGCGCGTCGCCGCCCTCGGCACCGTTGAACAGCGCCTTGGCAAACGCTTCGCCTGCGACCATGCCGCTCTTCAATGCGGTGTGACTGCCCTTGATCTTCGAGAAGTTCATGGTGCCGAGATCGCAACCGATCAGGGCGCCGCCCGGAAACACCATGTGCGGCAGCGAGTTGAAGCCGCCCTTGGCCAGCGCACGCGCGCCATAACTGATGCGCTTGCCCCCTTCGAGATGACCCTTGAGCACCGGGTGATGCTTGAGCCGCTGAAATTCGTCAAACGGCGACAACCAGGGATTTTCGTAGGAAAGATCGACAATCAAACCGACGAACACCTTCTGGTCTTCGGCGTGATATAGGAACCAGCCACCGGGGTTGGCGTCGTCCAACGGCCAACCGGCGCCATGCACTACCAGACCCGGCTTGTGCTTCTCGGCGGGGATTTCCCAGACTTCTTTCAGGCCGATGCCGTAGTGCTGCGGATCGGCATCTTCGTCGAGCTTGAACTGCTTGAGCAGGCGCTTGCCCAGATGCCCGCGACAGCCTTCGGCAAACAGGGTGTACTTGGCACGCAGCTCCATGCCGGGGGCGAAGTCGGCCTTCTGCTCGCCCTTGACGTCGATACCGAGATCGCCGATCTGCACGCCAACCACGGCGCCAGCGTCGTTAAACAGGGTTTCTTGTGCAGCAAAACCGGGATACACCTCAACGCCCAGCGCCTCGGCCTGCTCGCCCAGCCAGCGGCACAGATTACCCAGCGAAATCACGTAGTTCCCTTCGTTGTGCATGGTCTTGGGGACCATCCAGTTGGGAAACTTGTAGCCCGATTCGGGCGACCGCAGCATGTGCATTTCGTCGCCGGTCACGGCGGCGCGCAGCGGCGCGCCTTTTTCTTTCCAGTCGGGGAACAGTTCGTTGAGCGCACGCGGCTCGAAGACCGCCCCCGAAAGAATGTGGGCACCGACCTCGGAGCCCTTCTCAACCAGGCAAACATTCAGTTCCTGCCCGGCATCGGCGGCCATCTGCTTGAGGCGGATCGCCGCACCCAGACCCGCAGGCCCGGCACCGACGACCAGCACGTCATACTCCATCACATCCCGTTCAATACTCATCGACCGGAGATCTCTCTATTTGGAAGGCTTAGCCCCCTATTGTAAGGCGAGCAGGGGCTTCTTCTCAAAGAATGGCACTGCAACGCCGTCAAGATTCGCTGATTGACGGGTGCTCGCCGGTCACTCTTGCCAGGACGCGATCGCGCAAATCCTTGAGATCGTCCGGTTGGTTGACTGAGACCCCGAGCGTTCTGACGCGGCCATCGTGCAAATCGTAGGCCCAGGCATGCACGCTGACCTGCTGGCCACGTGTCCACGCCGCCTGCAAGGTCGCCGAATGGCAGACGTTGAGGGCCTGCTCGAGAGAGTTCAGCTCCACCACCAGATCGAGCTTGGCGCGCGGGTCTTCGATTCGGGCAATCAGTTCGCGATGGCGACCGATCACGTCGCGCACGTGCCCCAACCAGAAGTCCGCCACCCCGCCACTGCGCGGTCCGTTGAGCGCCAGTTGCACACCGCCGCAGCCGTAGTGGCCGACGACGATCACGTGTTTGACCTTGAGCACGTCCACCGCGTACTGCAGCACCGACTGACAGTTGACGTCGGAGTGCGTCACCACGTTGGCGACATTGCGATGCACGAACAACTCGCCGGGCAACAGCCCGACGATGTCGTTGGCGGGCACGCGGGCGTCAGAGCACCCAATCCACAGATATTCAGGTCGTTGTTGCCGGACCAGACGGCTGAAAAATTCCGAGTCGCGCTGCGTGGCTTCAGTCGCCCAGCGCTGGTTGTTGGCAAGCAGTGATGTGAGGGCGTCTTCCATAGACCGATATTATGCCGTCACACCGCCCGGCATTCAGAGCAAAGCGTGCCAGGCCCGGCTGCCGGCAATGAATGCGACGGCCGCGAACAGGCCGGCGAGCAGGTCGTCGACCATGATGCCCAGCCCGCCATCAACGTGACGGTCCAACCAACTGATCGGCCAGGGTTTGAGCACGTCAAAAAAGCGGAACAGCGCGAACGCCAGCAACAGACCAAGCGCTTCAGAGCCGGCAAACCCGCTCAGCCCGAGCACCGCAGGCATCAATGGCAGGCAACTGATCCAGTAGCCGACAAACTCGTCAAACACGATGCCACCGTGATCGTGTACGCCCAGCCGCCGCGCGCTTTCACCGCAGAGATAAATTCCGAGCAGCGCGGCCATCACGATCACGCCCAGTGCCCAGCCCAGCGGCCACTGCAACATCACCCAGGCGAATGGCACGGCCGCCAACGTGCCGACCGTGCCCGGTGCCTTGGGCGACAGGCCCGAGCCCAGGCCGAACGCCAGCAAATGTACCGGCGAGGTCAAAATTGTTCGGGCGGGAGGACGCGGGTCGGAAGGTTGCATGTTATATGGGGTCGTTCAGTAGTGACGATAGCCTGACGACGCCAGTGCCACCGGCGTGCCGGCTGCATCGACGAGAGTCGCCGTGTCGCCCTTGATGATGTGACCGATGACCTGCAGCGGTGGCAGCCCGGCAGCCCGCAGCGCGGCTTGCGCGTCGGCGACCCGTTCGGGGGCGAGGCTGACGCACAGCACGTAATCGTCGCCGCCTGCCGCCTGCAGCGCGGCGGCGGTGGCAATCTTCTGCGCCGCAAACGCCGGGGACTGCGGCAGGCAGTCCACCCGAATCGTCGCACCCACCCCGCTGGCGGTGCAGATATGTTGCAGGTCGGCCATCAGGCCGTCAGAGACATCGATGGCGGCATGGGCGATCTCGCGCAAGGCGCAGCCGGCGGCCAGGTGTGGCGTCGGGCGGTCCAGGGCTGTGCGCAGGACAAGCGGTGCTGCATCGCCCAACTGCAAGGCCAGCGCGGCATCGCCAAGCGGGCCGGTCACCGCCACCCGATCACCGACACGCGCACCGTCACGGCGCAAGGCACCGCCCGTCGGCACGCGGCCCAGCACGCTGACGCAGACCGCCAGCGGCCCACGGGTCATGTCGCCTCCCACCAAGGGAATGCCACAGGCGACAGCCAGCGCGCCGAAGCCCTTGGCGAAGCCCTCACACCAGGCTTCATCAGGCTGCGGCAGGGTCAGCGCCAACACGACACCGTGCGGGTCGGCGCCCATGGCCGCAAGGTCACTCAGATTCACGGCAAGCGCCTTATGGCCCAGCGCCTCGGGATCGGCGCCTGGCGCGAAATGCACGCCCTCGACCAGGGTGTCGATGCTCCAGACCAGTTCGTGGCCAGCGGGCAGGCCGAGCACCGCCGCGTCATCGCCGATTCCGAGCACCACATCAGGCGTGCCCATTGTCAGGCCGGTGAAGTACCGCTGAATGAGGCCGAATTCGTCCAGCGCCATCAGGCAGAGCGGCGCCCAGCCTCGGCAGGCCGCACGTCGCGTGCGAGGCGATCCAGCACCCCGTTGACGAATTTGTAACCGTCTTCAGCGCCGAACAGCTTGGCCAGATTGACGGCCTCATTGACACAGACTTTCCACGGCACGTCAGGGGCGTTGACCAGCTCGTAAGCTCCCAGCAGCAGCACCGCGTGCTCGACCGGGTCTAGCTGATGCACCGGGCGTTCCAGATGCGGCGCCAGCTGCAGGGTCAACGCCGGTGCCGCCTCGACGGTGCCGTTGAGCAGTTGCTCGAACAGGGCCGGGTCGGCACGCCCCAGCCCTTCTTCCTGCCCGCGAAACTGCTTGACCAGTTCGAGCGGCGAGGTGCCGTTGAGGAGCCACTGGTAGAGCCCCTGCATGGCGAGGCGCCGCGCAAGGCTGCGCCGGTTGGGTGGCGGCTGGCCTGCGCTCACAGCACGTCCCGCGCCAGTCGCACCATCTCCAGCACTGCCGCGGCCGCTTCATAGCCCTTGTTGTCAGGGCCGGGCTGGCTGCGCTCCAGCGCCTGCTCGGCTGAGTTGACCGTGAGCACGCCAAAGCCAATCGGCAATTGTTCTTCGATCTGCACGCTCATCAGACCGCGCGCGCATTCGCCTGCAACAAACTCGAAATGCGGCGTGTCGCCGCGAATCACCGCGCCCAGCACCACAATGCCATCGAAGTCGTCCGATTCAGCAATCAGGGACGCCGCCAGCGGCAGCTCAAAGGCCCCCGGCACGCGATGTTCGACGATGCTCTCGGGGGCCACACCCCACTCCAGCAGGCATTCGCGGGCGCCTTCGACCAGGGCATCGACAATTTCGACATTCCAGCGCGTCGCCACCAACGCGATCTGCACGTCATCAAATTCGCCTTCTTTGGGGCTTGCGGGTGCGTCGTATCCGGATTTCAACATGGTGAGGCTCCAATGGCGCGGGTGAGCGGCCGAAAAATTCTTTGGGGAACTACTGATCAATCGGCTGCGCTCGCGACGATCGACTCAGCACTTCCTCAGTCGCAGGTGACGTATTCGACGACTTCAAGGTTGAAGCCTGAGAGCCCCTGGAGTCGCTTTGGCGCAGAGAGTACGCGCATTTGCCGCACCCCGAGATCAGACAGAATCTGCGCACCGATACCGTAAGTGCGCAGCACCTGCGTCTGGTCAGCGACCGAGTGATGCTCGTCGACCTGCGCCTTGTTCAGGGCGACGATTTGCCCGACGAGTTCGCGCGCGCTGACCGGCTTGCGCAACACCACGATAATGCCCTCGCCCTCCTCGGCCACGCGTCGCATCGCCGAGCGCAGGGGCCAACCAAAATGCTCGCTGCGCACGTTGATCATGTCCGACAGCGTGTTGCGCAAGTGCACGCGAACCAGGGTCGGCTTGTCGCCGCTGGGCGCGCCTTTTACCAGCGCCAGGTGAATGGTGTTGTCGACGGTGTCCTGATAAGTGACCAGATGAAATGATCCGAACTCGGTGTCGACCTGGGTCTCGGCAACCCGCTCGACACTGTGTTCGTTGTCCAGCCGGTAGCGAATCAGATCGGCGATGGTGCCGATCTTCAGGTCATGGGTCTTGGCGAATCGCTCAAGGTCGGGCCGGCGCGCCATGGTGCCGTCCTCGTTGAGAATTTCGACGATGACCGCCGCCGGCGTCCGCCCGGCAAGACGCGCCAGGTCGCAGCCCGCCTCGGTGTGGCCGGCGCGGGTCAGCACGCCGCCGGGCTGGGCCATCAGCGGAAAAATATGTCCGGGCTGGATCAGGTCTTCAGGGCGCGCGTCGGGCTTTACCGCGGCCTGCACGGTCTTGGCGCGGTCGTGCGCCGAAATACCAGTGGTGACGCCCTCGGCGGCTTCAATCGACACGGTGAAATTGGTCGAAAACGGGCTGGTGTTGTCGTTGACCATCAGCGGCAGGCGCAGCGACCGGCATTTTTCCTGCGTCAGCGTGAGGCAAATCAGGCCGCGACCGAAACGCGCCATGAAGTTGATGTCTTCGGCGCGCACCGCGTCGGCGGCCATGACCAGATCGCCTTCGTTTTCGCGGTCTTCGTCATCCATGAGAATGACCATGCGGCCGGCCTTGAGCGCTTCGATCAGCTCGGCGGGAGTATTAAACGGCGTAGCAGGGGCGGTAGCGGTGTTCATGCGGGGTTCCGGGCGGTCATCAGGCGCTCCAGATAGCGCGCCATCAGATCGACTTCTAGGTTAACGGAGTCGCCCGGGACGCGTTGCCCCAGGGTGGTGTGAGTCCAGGTTTGCGGGATGATATTGACGCCAAAACGACGGCCTTCCACTTCATTGACGGTGAGACTGATGCCATCAAGCGTCACCGAACCCTTGCGGGCAATGTAGGGGGCCAGCGCCTCGGGGACCTCAAATTGCAGCCGCCAGGAGCGCGCCTCTTCGAGGCAACTCACCAAGATGGCGAGGCCATCGACATGACCCGACACCCAGTGCCCGCCCAGCGGCTTGCCCATGGTCAAGGCCTTTTCGAGATTGACCCGGTCACCCACCTGCCACCCGGCGGCGCTGGTGGCGGTGAGGGTTTCCACCGACAGATCGGCACTGAAGCTGTCGTCAGTCATCGACGTGGCGGTGAGGCACACACCGTTAACCGCGATGCTGTCCCCCAGCGCCACGCCGTGCAGATACCCGGGCGCGGCAAAGGTCATGCGCTTGTCACCGCTCTCGGTTTCGATGGCGGCGATGGTGCCCAGGGCTTCGATGATGCCGGTAAACATAAGATCGACTCGGTCAGTGTTTGGATTGAAGGTGCAGGCGCAGGTCGTCACCCACCGGGCTGACTTCGACAAAGCGGAACTGCGGACAGCCGGCCAATGATTGCAAGCCCGGCAGGTGCGCCAGCGGCCGGGCCTCGTCGCCCAGCAGGCGCGGCGCCAGATAAATGATCAGCTCGTCGACCACGCCGGACTGAATCAGCGCCCCGGCGAGCGAGGCACCGGCCTCGACCAGCACCTCGTTGATCGCTAAAGCGCCCAACTGCGCCATCACCGCCTGCGGGTCCAGCGCGCCGCCGGCGCCTTTTGCGATGACGAGGTTGCGCACGCCGGGCGGCGTCGACACCGCCGCGGCAGTCAGCCAGACGCGGCGCGCACCGTCCTCGGCCCAGACCTTGGCGGTGGCGGGGCAACGCGCCCGACCGTCCCAGACGATACGGTCGGGCACGCGTGGCGCGCTCAGATGTCGCACTGTCAGCGCCGGGTCGTCCGCCAGCACCGTGCCGGCGCCAACCATGACCGCGCCGGCCTCAGCGCGAAGACGATGCACATCCACACGGGCTGCCTCGCCAGTGATCCACTGCGATTGGCCGTTGGCCATCGCAGTGCGGCCATCAACGCTGGCGGCAAGCTTGACGGTCAGCCACGGCACACCCTGGCGCATGCGCTTGAAAAAACCCCGATTCAAGGCCTCGGCCTCGGCCGCCAATACCCCGCCTTGCGCCTCGATACCCGCCGCGCGCAGGCGGGCGGCGCCCTGCCCTGCGACCTGGGGGTTGGGGTCTTCGACCGCAAACACGACCCGGCTGACGCCGGCCGCAATCAGCGCTTCGACACAAGGCGGCGTCTTGCCGGTGTGGTTGCAGGGTTCCAACGTGACGTAGGCGGTGGCGCCTCGCGCCGTGTCGCCAGCGGCGCGCAGGGCGTGGATTTCGGCATGCGGCTCGCCGGCCTTCAGGTGCGCGCCCTCGCCGACCAGGTGACCATCGCGCACCACCACACAACCGACCCGCGGATTGGGCTGGGTGCTGCACAAGCCTTGCCGCGCCAGGGTCAGCGCACGCTGCATCCAACCAAGGTCAACGTCGGTCACGCCTTCGGGTCCACCGTGCCGGTGACGTCATCGGCCTTGATCGGCCGGTCAGCGCGACCGGAGGGCTCCGCGACAATCAACGGCAGTTGCTGGCGTCGCTGCTCGGGTGTCGGCAGGCGTTGCAGCCGCTCGATCTCGTCGCGGAAGGCGTTGACGTCTTCGAAGCGGCGGTAGATCGACGCAAAGCGAACGTAGGCGACATGGTCTAGGTCGCGCAGTTCGGACATCACCCATTCGCCCAAATGCCCGGACTCCACTTCGCGGTCCTTGGAGGTGCGCAGCCGGTTGAGCAGTCGGTCGATGGCGTGCTCGACATCTTCGGTACGCACCGGGCGCTTGTAGACCGCACTGCCAATACCGCGCCGCAACTTGGCCTCGTCAAACGCTTCGGCACGACCGCTGCGTTTCTTGATCAACGGGACCGGCAATTCGGCGCGCTCGAAGGTGGTGAAGCGCGCGTCGCAGGCCTCACAGCCACGACGGCGACGCACCTGCGTGCCATCTTCGGCCAGACGCGAGTCGACGACCCGGGTGTCGGCCGCTTTGCAGAACGGACATTGCATGACTTAAGTGCCGGAACCGGCGCGACAGCATCGGGCGTCGGCGTCGATGACTGCCCCGTCCGGCGACCAGGGTGATGGGTCATGCGCCATGCCCGACACTCGCGTCCTGAACCCGGTCAGGCCGCTTTTGCCAGCGCCCGATAAACCGGGAAGCGGCCACACAGTCCTTCGACCTCGCCGCGCACGCGCGCCGTCACGGCATCGGCGTTGCCTGCCGCGAGCGCGTCGACAATGTCGGCTATCCAGGTCGCAACCTGGGCCATTTCGGCTTCCTTGAAGCCGCGCGTCGTCGACGCTGGCGAGCCGATACGAAGACCCGAGGTCACGAATGCCGAGCGCGGGTCGTTGGGCACCGAATTCTTGTTGACGGTGATGTGCGCCTGGCCGAGCGCGGCCTCGGCATCTTTGCCGGTGACGTCCTTGGCGACCAGATCAAGCAGGAACAAATGGTTGTCGGTGCCGCCCGACACGACCTTGTAGTGTCGGTCGAGGAAGACCTGCGCCATGGCGCGGGCGTTGGCGACAACCTGCTTCTGGTAGGTCTTGAACTCCGGTGCCAGCGCTTCACGGAAGGCCACCGCCTTGGCCGCAATGACGTGCATCAACGGGCCGCCCTGAATGCCGGGAAACACGGCAGAGTTGAGCTTCTTGTTGAAGTCGTCACTCTGGCCCTTGCTGAGAATGATGCCGCCGCGTGGACCGCGTAGCGTCTTGTGCGTGGTCGAGGTAACCACATGGGCGTGCGGCAACGGGCTGGGATATTCACCCGCCGCAACCAACCCGGCGATGTGCGCCATGTCGACCCAGAACCAGGCGCCCACCTTGTCGGCGATCTGCCGCATCCGTGCCCAGTCCTTGACACGCGAATAGGCCGAGAACCCGCCAATCAACAGCTTGGGTTTGTGCTCGAGGGCGAGCCGCTCCATCTCGTCGTAATTGATCAGGCCGGTCTCGGTGTCGATGCCGTAGGGCACGATCTGGTACTGCTTACCCGAAAAATTGGCCGGGTGACCGTGCGTCAGGTGACCGCCCTGGGCGAGGTTCATGCCCATGACCACATCGCCGGGTTTGACCAGACTGAGAAACACCGCCGCGTTGGCCTGCGCGCCCGAGTGCGGCTGCACGTTGGCGTAGTCGCAATCAAACAGCTGCTTGAGGCGATCAATGGCCAGCAGTTCGGCAACGTCAACATGTTCGCAGCCGCCGTAGTAGCGCTTCCCGGGGTAACCCTCGGCGTACTTGTTGGTCAGCACGCCGCCCTGGGCTTCCATGACCGCCGGGCTGGCGTAGTTCTCGGAGGCGATCAGCTCGATGTGAATTTCCTGCCGTGCAGCCTCGGCCGACAGTGCAGCGGCGAGTTCGGGATCGGCTTGAGTGATAGAGGGAGCGTTGATGAACATGTCGTTTTTACCGTGATTTGTGATGAGTGATTCGTGACTCGTATCGTGCCGCGCCGGACGCAGGGGATGCGTCGCCGGTCACCAGCCACGCCGTTGATTCAGTCAACCACTTCAAGCATCAGGTCCAGCGCGAGGCGGGCGGGCTGGGCCACCACCCCGGGTACGCGGATGCGGTTGACGACCTGGTCGCTGACAAGGTTGTCGAGCACCCAGGCCAGGTGCTGCGGGTCGGTGCGAAACATGGTCGAGCACATGCAGATGGTCGAGCTCATGAACTCGACGGTCACACCCTTGGGGCGCATCTCGTCGGCAAGGCGGTTCACCAGATTCAGCTCGGTCCCCACCAGCCAATGCGTCCCCGGCGCCGAGGCGCGAACCGTTCGCAAGATGGCTTCGGTGCTGCCAATCTCGTCCGACTGTTGGCACACCTCATAGGAATTTTCGGGGTGGCTAATGACCTTACCGCCGGGCACACGGGCGCGAAACGCGTCGATGTGCTCGGGCTTGAACATCTGGTGCACCGAACAGAACCCCTTCCACAGAATCAGCTTGGCGCGCTTCAGTTGCTCGACCGTGGCGCCGCCCATGGGCTTGGTGAAATCCCAGACCACCATTTCATCCAGACCGATCCCCATGGTCACCGCCGTGTTGCGGCCCAGATGCTGGTCGGGGAAGAACAGCACCTTTTCGCGGCGCGCAAAGCTCCACTCCAGCACCGCACGGGCGTTGGAGCTGGTGCAGACAATGCCGCCGTGCTCGCCGCAAAAGCCTTTGAGGTCGGCGGCCGAATTGATGTAGGTCACCGGGGTCACGGTGGTGTCCGGGTCAAACACCTCAGACAACTCTTTCCAGCAGCGGCGCACCTTGATCAGGTTGGCCATGTCAGCCATCGAACAGCCTGCCGCGAGATCGGGAAGGATCACGTTGCGCGTGCCGCCGGTGACGATGTCGGCGACCTCGGCCATGAAATGCACGCCGCAGAAAACGATGTACTCGGCGGTGGTTTCGGCGGCCAGCCGTGACAGTTTCAAGGAATCGCCGGTGAAATCGGCGTGCTGAAACACCTCGTCGCGCTGATAGTGGTGGCCGAGGATGCACAGCCGATCCCCGAGGATGGCCTTGGCGGCGCGAATCCGCGCGTCACAGACACCGTCCTCCATCAAGTTGAAGGCGTCGAGTTTCAGTTGTGCGGCCATCAGAGGACCTCCGGTAACAACAGTGACGTCAGGGCGCTGCTTCCGGCTCGCAATCGACGGTGTCGTCGATCACGAACAGCCGGGTCTGGTCCGTCAGCAAGCTGCTGGCAACCCCCGGCACCGCCAAGATCTCGGCGGTGATGCGCGCGCAGGCAGGCTCGAGGGCCACTCCGATCACACGACCGGGGCTGTCGACGCCGGTCGTCACCTGCGCCACGGCCGTGTCGGAGCTGCTGAGCGTCACCTGGCGGGTGATGTCGAGCGTCAACACTGACTCATCCTCGAGTCGGTAGTCGCCGTCGACGCGGTAATCGACGAAATTCTCGGCAAACCCACCCCCCACCGTTGCATCGTCAGGGCTGATGCGAATGGCTTCGAGCGTCGCCTCGACAATTTCGACCGGCAGCGAGTTACTGGTCAGCTCTTCATCGGCCTCTTCGTCGCCGAAGCGCGCCCGCACCTGCAAGGGATTGTCGGGGTCGGTTGGTGACAAGGCCTGCAATGACCCGGTTCCCAGAGACGCCAGAAAGACTGCCTTGGTCGAAACTTCATCTTCGCCCAACCCGGGCTCGATGACGTCAAAGGTCGCCTGCTGTGACACATCGTGACGCCCATCGGCCGGATCGGCGAAGGTTGCAAACGCGCGGAATAATTGAAAAGTCCCGGCAACGACCGGCGGCGGCGGCATGCCCTCGTCGTCAACTTCCGCGCCGAGGCGTTCGATGATGAGTGACTCGGGCTCCTTGACGCTGACCTGCGCCTGCAGATCCTCCGGCTCGAACGTGGGGGGCAGCAGATCAGGCGTCGCGCAGGCCGTCAAACGCCCGTTAACGGTGAAGGGGCCGCTCACCTCGCGACCAGCAAACAGACCGTCGGCAGAAATTTCGGCCTGCTCGGTGTCCACTTCATTGCCGTTGGCATCTTCCAACGACCAGACCACCAGCGACGTCACCCCCCGCTCGACCCCGTCCAACACGGCAAACGCGTCAAAACCCTGAAATCCGCCGCGCGCCACGGTCTGCGTGCCAGGACGAATTTCGATGCTCTCGGGCACCTGCACGGTGACTTCGATCTGCTCTTCGAACGTGGAGTAGCGCGCCGTGATGGTGGCGGTACCGGGCGCGACGGGAATCAGCGCGCCGCGGAAATAGGCCTGATTTTCAAGCAGCGGCACCTCCAATGTGCCATCACTGACCCGAACGACGGACTCGTCACTGGAGGTCAGCTCCACCGGCCGCGGAAAGCCGCCCTGCTGCAGAAAATTGGCAGCCTGCCCGTTGGAAAATTCAACCACCGCGGCAACCGAGCCCTCGAAACACTGATTGAGCATGATCTCGTCCTGGCCGGTATTACCGTCGAGCAAGGTCATCGAAATGGGCCGTGTGCCCTCGCCGACATCGCAGGCGGCCAGCGCCAGTGCGGCCAGGGCGGCGCCCATCAACCGCAGTGCTGAGGTATTGAAGTACTGCCGAGCTTGAACCTTCATCAGCTTGCTTCTCCGGGGGAATGCTCCCCTTCACGTTTGACGGTTGAGCGAATCTGCAATTCTCTCAACTGTTGAAATTCCACGGCACCGGGCGCGCGGGTCAGTGGACAGTGAGCGGTCTGGGTTTTGGGGAAGGCGATCACGTCCCGAATCGACTGCCCGCCTGCCATTAGCATCACCATCCGGTCGATGCCGATGGCCAATCCGCCGTGCGGCGGCGCGCCGTAAGACAGCGCCTCCAGCAAAAAGCCAAACTTTTCGCGCTGTTCGTCGGCGCTGATGCCCAGCAATTCGAAGACCGCCTGTTGAATCTCGGGACGATGAATACGCACCGATCCGCCGCCCAGCTCCACCCCGTTGACCACGATGTCGTAGCCCTGCGACACCGCGTCGCCGGGGGCGTTCCGCAGATCGTCAGCCGAGTCCACCTTGGGCGCGGTGAACGGATGGTGGGGGCTGATCCAGCGCCCACCGTCGCGGTCGTCCCATTCAAACATCGGCCAGTCGACGACCCACAGCGCCTTCCAGCCGCTTTCGGTGATTTTCAGGTCGTTGCCGACCTTGAGTCGCAGCGCGCCTAGCGCATCGCTGACCACCTGCGCCTTGTCGGCCCCAAAGAACAGAATGTCGCCGTTCTGCGCACCGCTACGTCTAAGAATACTGGCCAGCGCGGCGTCGGACAGATTCTTGACGATGGGGGACTGCAGGCCATCGCGGCCGGCGGCCTTGTCGTTGACCTTGATCCACGCCAGGCCACGCGCGCCATACAGGCCGACGAAGGCCGTGTACTTGTCGATCTCGCCGCGTGACAACTTCTCGCCACCGCCGGGCACCCGCAGCACGGTGACCCGGCACTTGGGGTCGTTGGCGGGGTTGGCAAACACCTTGAACTCGGCGTCGGCGACCAGATCCTTGATGTCGACCAGCTCCAGCGGGTTGCGCAGATCGGGCTTGTCCGAGCCAAAGCGCGCCATCGCTTCGCCGTACGACATCAATGGCAACTTGCCAAGGTCGACATTCAGTACGTCCTGCCAAAGCTCGACAACCAGCCGCTCGATCAGCGCCATGATCGCGTTCATGTCCATGAACGAGGTCTCGACGTCGAGCTGGGTGAACTCGGGCTGTCGGTCGGCGCGCAGATCTTCGTCGCGGAAGCAGCGGGCGATCTGGTAGTAGCGGTCGATGCCCGACATCATCAGCAATTGCTTGAACAACTGCGGGCTCTGCGGCAGGGCGAAGAACTGTCCGGGATGGGTGCGCGACGGCACCAGATAGTCGCGGGCGCCTTCCGGCGTGGCGCGCGTCAGGATCGGCGTCTCGACATCGAGAAAGCCTTGTTCGTCCATGAAGCTGCGAATTTTCTGCACCACCGAGTGCCGCAACTTGAGGTTGCGCTGCATCTGCGGGCGACGCAGGTCGATGTAGCGGTACTTGAGTCGCGTGTCTTCTCCCACGGTCTCGTCGTCGGGATGAAACGGTGGGGTCTCAGCCTTGTTGAGAACGACCAGATCGGTGCCGAGAATTTCGATCTCGCCACTGCTGAGCAGTGCGTTGCTGGTGCCCTCGGGACGACGCCGAACGCGGCCCGTGATTTTCACGACGTACTCGGAACGCAGCCGCTCGGCGAGCGCAAAAACGTCGGCGCGGTCGGGATCGAACACACACTGCAACAGGCCCTCGCGGTCACGCAGGTCGATAAAAATCACGCCGCCATGGTCCCGCCGACGGTGAACCCAGCCGCAAACGGTCACGGATTGATCGACGAGCGCGGCCGTCACGTGGCCGCAGTAATGAGTGCGCATGGTGTTCTGGTGGACCGGAAAACGAAGAAACGGGCGCATGGGCGCAGTGAGCCCGCTAGTTTAACGCGGCCGCTCGCTTTCAGTGCCGCCACGGTCGGCATCGGTGTGCGCCGCTTCCGCGGTTGACACAGGGTCAATGGCCGCCAGAGGGTCCTTTTTGGCGATCACGTCCGGGGCGACCACACCGAGCGAAATGATCAGGCGCATGGCCTCTTCAACCGTCATGTCGAGCCAGGTGACTTCGGCCCTCGGCACCATGACGATGAAGCCGGACGTGGGGTTGGGGGTGGTCGGCACAAAACAGGTCAGCACCGTGTGCTCGGTTTTGTCCTGGATCTCGCCCGTGGGTTCACTGGTCACGAAGGCGATCGACCAAATGCCCTTGCGCGGGTACTGGATGAGAATCGGCTGGCGGAAAGCGGTCGAGTTTTCCGAGAACACCGTCTCGGTGAGCTTTTTGATGCCGCCGTAGACCGAACGCACCAAAGGGATGCGGTTGAGCAGCGACTCGCCCCATCCCAGTGCACGACGGCCGATGAAATTGGCCGCCAGCGCACCGGTCAGCAAAATCACCAACAGCGACAGCGCGATGCCGATGCCGGGAATCGCGGGCCGCCAGTCGGTGGGCACCAGAATCAGGCTGGTGTCGAGCACGCCTGCCAGCACCCGCACGACCAGAAAGGTTGCGCCCAACGGCAGCCACACGAGCAGACCGGCGACGAACCAACGTCTGAGCAGCGACTGCAGTCGGGTTCTAAACATGGGCCTCACGATAAACGGGTTGACGGTCGCGCAGTGTCTCGCACCAAAACTGAACGGTCAGGGTCCGGGCAATCGGCAAAAAGATTCAACTGGCGCCGGCCGCAGGTGCGGCGGCGGGTGTTGCTGCGGGCGCACTCGGTTTGGGCTCGGCCTTGGCGGCAGGCTTGTCGGCGGCTGCGGTTGATGTGGGCGCGGCGTCGCCACCGCTGTCGCCGGCGAGGTTGCGCTGCTTGTCCTTGTCGGACTTGAAGTCGGTTTCGTACCAGCCGCCGCCCTTGAGCCGAAAGGCCGCAGCACTGACAAGCCGCTGCAGCACTTCGCCCTCGCAATGGGCACACTCGACCTTCGGGACTTCGCTGATCTTGTGCAGCACCTCACGGGTCACGCCGCAACGGGCGCACTGATATTCATAGATCGGCATCGAAGCGGCTCCGCAGGGGCTGTGAGTCAAGTCGAATGAGTGGGGCGTAATGACCCGCTTTCAAGGCCTGATGGTGCGGTTTTGGCTCGACGGGCCAAGGTTAAATCGGCATGCTGCGCGCCGCATGCCAGACAACCCCCGCCAGGGCGCCTACTTCGCCCTCCAAGCCGCCATTGCCTTTTCGCTGATGGGTGCGCTGATCAAGGCCGCGTCGGCCGGCATGCCGAACGAGATGATCGTCTTCACCCGCTGCATCATCGGGCTGGTCATTCTCACCCCTTGGGCACTGCGACTGGGCGTCAAACAGGCGCTGGCGACCCGTCGTTGGGGCGGCCATCTGCTGCGCGCCGGCTTTGGTATCGCTGCCATGTACTGCTTTTTCTACGCCCTGGGCACGGTGCCATTGGCCAAGGCCATGCTGCTGACGTACTCCATGCCGCTGTTCATTCCCTTCATCGCCTGGGCGTGGTTGGGCGAGCGTCCCGGCGCCACGGTCTGGGCAGCAGTGGCACTGGGCTTCGTCGGTATCGCATTGATGGTGGACCCGCGTGGTCTCGGCGGCGGCTCGCTGGTCGGCACCCTGATCGGCGCCGCATCCGGATTTCTCGGCGCGGTGGCGATGGTCGGCATTCGGCGCATTTCCGACACCGAACCGGCACCGCGCATCGTCATGTATTTCGCGCTCATTGCCAGCCTGATCTCGGCCGTGCCGCTGTTCTGGGCCTGGGTGACACCGACCCCGATGCAGGCACTGCTGATGATCGGCGCCGGGGCGGTGGCCACCCTGGGGCAGCTGTGCATGACCCGCGCCTACGGGAGCGCCCCGGCGGCGTGGGTGGGCACCTTCAGCTATGCGTCGGTGCCGGTCTCGGCGGCATTGGCGTGGCTGATCTGGCAAGAAACCCTGAGCCTGCGGGCCCTGCTCGGCGCCGCCCTGGTGATCAGCCTGTGCGTGGGCCTGAGTCTCAGCGCCGGCCGCAAGCGTGTCGCACCGTCGCCGATTTGAGCCCTACACCGACGGCTCTGGTGGCGCGTCGATCAACTGGATTTCGGTCACGGCGGGGTCATTGCTGAGGCCGGCCAAAAAGTGGGTGAATGCCGCTCGGGCCAATGCCTCCGAGCCCTTGAACCCAAACTCGATGTGCCGTGCCCGCCGGGCATCGCCGCGACACGGCAGGCTCGACAGCTTCAGGCCGGGGTGCGCAGCCAGTGTCGCCTCCATCAGGTCCAGCAGATCGCCCTCGCCCGCCGTGCCCATGACCCGCAAGCGGTATTCCACCTGTGGGGCGTGGTGATGCAGATGCGGATACAGCGTGTCGAGCACCCAGACCAGCATCGGCCAGGCCATTTCCGGAAAGCCTGGAACGCAGTGCAGGTCCCCCACCGAGAATCCCGCGACCCGGTTGACCGGGTTGGGAATCAACCGGGCATCACGCGGAAAGTCGGCCATCAACACCCGATTGGGCAAGGCCCGCGCGCCGTATTCGGCGAGGATCAGCGCCTCGCCTTCGGGGTGGCGCTGCAGGGGCTGCTCATACGCGGCTGCCGCGGCTTGCCGGGTGCAGTCATCCGGTGTGGCGCCAATGCCGCCGCAAGACAGCAGCAGATCCCCCGCCGCGCGCGCCTCACGCATCGCGGCGGCGATGGCAGCGCGGTCGTCGCCAATGAACCGCGCGTAGGCCAGCGCCAGCCCGCGCTCGGCGAGCAGCGCGATGACCTTGGGCAGGTGCCGGTCTTCGCGCTTGCCGCTGAGAATCTCGTCTCCGATGACCAGCAGGCCAATGTTCATCGGGGAGACCCGCCGCGCGACGCCGGCGCGACCCAGTAGGCCAGGCAGGTCTCGGAATCAAAACTCGTGGTGAGCTCAAGCAACAGCGCTTGCAGGGTCGAAACCACCGCCGGCGCGGCACGCGAAAGCGTCTCGCTACCGGTGATGATGACCACACCGAGTCCGCGCTGCGCATGCTGTGCCAGCAGACCTTCGCGCAGCGCGTCGTTGAGGGCGTCCCAGTTATGACCAAAGCCGGCGGGCAACTGCAGATGCGCTGCGCAGCGCTGCATCAGGCTGGCCTTGCTGTCGCAACCGCTCAGGTCCAGCTCGATGGCGGCCACCCCGGCGTCGCGCAAACGGCTGCGCAGGGCGGGCAGATCGTCGACTTGCAGCAGACTCATGGCGAGGTCACCTCGAAGGCCCGGAAGCTTTGGTAATGGTCATCGGTGTAATACCAGTGGCGCGGCGGGTTGCCGCCGGTGACGATACGGCGCGCGCCGCGATGGTCCAGCCCCGGTGTGTCAACGGTGAACTCACGGTAATGGCCGCGCGCCCGGTCGGGCAGCAGTGCCTCGCGGTTGAAGAAGACCGTGCCGTCCTGCGGATAGGGGTGCGGCCCACCGGCGATGATGCGGTCCACCGTACGCAGCGCCTCGCGCGGCAAAAACCCCGCTGACACATTGACCGACGACGACCCGGTCTCGACCCGGTTGGCCACCGACGTGTCGTTGATGCCCGGACGCGCAAGCTCGGAAGAATCGACCCACCAGAATGCGGCAGCGGCCAGCAGGATCAGCACGGTGAGCCAGCGCGGCATGGCGGTTTTCATCGTCAAAATTCAGGTGAGTGGCAGCCAGTGGCGACTATAGTGCGGTACGACGCTTCGCCACTCCACCACCCTCGGGTGACTTTCTCGCAAGTAATGGCCCATGCTTTGCTAGCGACACGCCACAACACGAACAATTTTCAACCATGGCCCTTGACTGGCAGCAGTACCCGGCAGACCTCACCTACGACGAACTGTTTGCAGCCGACGGCACCCCGCGTCGCGCGGCGGCGGCACTCGTCGACCATTTGCGAGGCAAATCGGCTGAAGAGCTCGAACAGCACCGTCTGGCCGCAGAGCTCGCGATTCGCGTCATGGGCATCAGCTTCACGGTCTACACCGAAGGGCAAAACGTCGACCGCGCGTGGCCATTCGACATCATTCCCCGCGTCATCGACTCGCGTGAATGGATGCGCACCGCCGAAGGTCTGCGCCAACGCGCCCGGGCGCTGAACCATTTCATCGCCGACATCTACGCCGACCAGCGCATCCTCAAGGCCGGCGTGGTCCCACCCGAGGTGCTCGCCGATTCGGTCAACTTCAGACCGCAGTGCGTCGGACACCGTCCGCCGGGTGATCTGTGGGCGCACATCTGCGGTTCGGATCTCGTTCGAGACGGCAATGGCACGCTCTTCGTACTGGAAGACAACCTGCGGGTCCCCAGCGGGGTGTCATACATGGTCGAGAACCGAATGATCAGCAAGCGGGTCTTCCCGGAGCTGTTCAAAGCCATCAATATTTTGCCGGTGGATGACTACGCAACGCATTTGTTCGAGACGCTCGCCGACCTCAGTCCCCGCCAGGGCGATGATCCGACCATCGTTTTGCTGACACCGGGCATCTACAACAGCGCCTACTTCGAACACGCCTGGTTGGCGCAGCAAATGGGCATTGAGTTGGTCATCGGCCCGGATCTGTATGTCGACAGCGATGATTGTTTGTATATGCGAACAGTGGATGGTGCCACCCGCGTCGATGTGGTCTACCGCCGGGTCGACGACCTGTTCATCGATCCCGAGGCGTTTCGCGAAGACTCGATGCTGGGTGTCCGCGGCCTGATGCGCGCCTGGCTCAAGGGCAAGGTCGCCATTGCGAATGCGCCGGGTGCGGGCGTGGCCGACGACAAAGTGATCTACAGCTACGTGCCGGAAATGATCAAGTACTACCTTGGCGAGGACGCCAAGCTGCCCAATGTGCCGAGCTTTCGCTGCATGGACCGCAAGGAGTGCGACCACGTGATCGCCAATCTCGACAAGCTGGTGGTCAAGCCGGCGAATGAGTCCGGTGGTTATGGCATGTTGATCGGCCCACGTTCCACCGCCGATGAGCGTGCGCATTTCGCCGACCTGATCCGTGCCAATCCGCGCAACTACATGGCGCAGCCGACACTGTCATTATCAACAGCCCCGATCCTGATGGCCGATGGCAGTGTCGAACCCCGCCACCTCGACCTGCGGCCCTTCATCCTGTCGCGAGCCGGCCATGAAGACGTGACCATGGGCGGCCTGACCCGCGTGGCCATGGTGCGTGGGTCACTGGTGGTCAACTCCAGTCAGGGCGGTGGCGCCAAAGACACCTGGGTGGTCGACAGCGGGGGGAACGCCTGATGCTCTCGCGTGTCGCCGATGATCTCTACTGGTTCGCCCGCTACCTTCGCCGCGCCGAGAACACTGCGCGACTGGTCAGCGCCCATGCTCATTTCCTGCTGGATCTACCGCGCGAGGTCGAGGTCGGCTGGGGGCCCATCGTCGCCGTCACCGGCAAGCCACTGCTCGACATCGAGCTTGAATCCGACGGCGGTGAATACGCGGCCATCGAGCGGCTGGTGGTCGACCTGACCTCGCCGGTTTCGGCGTTCTACTGCATCAATCGTGCGCGCAGCCTGCTGCGCTCCCTGCGTGATCGGGTCCCGCGCGATGTCTGGGAGCGCCTGAACAGCCTGCACTACCGCCTGCAGCTTGAGGGCACTTCGGCGCACAACCGGTTGTCCCGTCAGCGCGTGCTTGATGGGGTCATTGACGGCTGCATGGCCATCAACGGTCTGCTCAACACCGCCATGAGCCGTGACCTGGCGCACTGCTTCCTGAGCCTGGGCCAGGCCATTGAGCAGGCCGACATGACCAGCCGCATCATCGACGTGCGCTCCAGCCCGCTGCTCGCCATTGATGACGCCACGGCGCCGAGCCCGTTCCGCAACAGCCAGTGGATGGCGGTGCTGCACAGCCTGTCGGCGTACCACATGTATCGCCGCTACGGCCGTGGCCGCATCACCGGCACCCGCGTGCTGCGCTTCCTGCTGCAAAACCCCGACTTTCCGCGCAGCATGTCTTTCAGCCTCACGGTTGCCCGCGCCGAACTGCGCTCATTGCCGGGCAACGATGCCGTGTTGCGCCACTGCGAGCGCCTGTTGGGCCGCATCCAGGACCTCGACCCGCTGGCACTGGTCACCGGCAATCTGCATGGGGTCATGAATGACCTGCAGGCGGGGCTGGCTGCGCTGGACGTAACCCTGGCGGACGCCTACTTCAAGGCCTAAGCCCGACTCAATTCTCGAAGCGCGGCACCACCGGCGGCACGACCTGCTGTTGTTGCTGTTGCGGCTGCGCCATGGTCGGCACGCCTGCAGAGGCAGCGGCTGGCACCTCCCAGTCAAACTTGGGCAACAAGCCGAAAACCTGCTCCAGACGCTCGCCCCACGCCCGCTTCAGGTCGGCATAAAACGGCGTGTCCAGATCCAGGCGCAGGCGATGGTCCATACGGAACGAATCGCGACGAATGATGGCCACGTCCAACGGCGGACCCACCGTCAGGTTGGACTTCATCGTTGAATCGAGGCTCACCAGCGCACAGCGCGCCGCGTCTTCGATCTGCGTGGCCGGGCGGATAATGCGGTCGAGAATCGGCTTGCCGTACTTGTGCTCACCGATTTGCAGGTACGGGGTCTCGGGGCTGGCAGAGATGCAGTTGCCTTCGGGGTAGATGAGGTACAGCGCCGGCGCTTCGCCGAGAATCTGCCCCCCTAGAATCACCGTGGAACGGAAGTCGCCGGTGGTGTTGCCGTGCGCCGCTTCACGCTGCGCCTTAACCGAGACCTGGCCCACGTATTCGGCCACGTCAAACATGTGAAACAGGGTTTTGAGCGAATTGCGACCGTCGCTGGCACTCCAGTCGCGCTCCAGCTGCACCAAAATCGACTGGGTGGTTGCAAGGTTTCCCGCCGACAGCATCACGAAGCTACGCTCGCCCGCCACCTCGAAGTGATGCATCTTGTTGTAGGTGCGCACGTCGTCGAGACCCGCACTGGTGCGCGTATCGGCCGCAAAAACCAAGCCGTCATTGACACGGATGGCAAGGCAGTAAGTCATTGCAGGGGGTCTCGAAACCGGACGCGTTCAGGTCCATTAGCATACGCTGTGCCACGTTCAACCATCCCAAGCATCATCGGTTGAAAAACACCGTTTGGTCCCCTAACCTCATGCGCCGCACTGGCCTGATGACTGATTTCGCCAGCTATTTCCGCCCGCACCAATCAAGAGACTCAATGCCATGGCTTTGACCCTTCCCGAATTGCCCTATGCCCTCGACGCCCTCGCGCCGCACATGTCCAAGGAAACGCTGGAATACCACTACGGCAAGCATCACAAGGCCTACGTGGACAATGGCAACAAGCTGATTGCCGGCACCGAATTTGAAAACGCCAGCCTCGAAGACATCGTCAAGAAATCGAGTGGCAAGATTTTCAATAATGCCGCCCAGGTCTGGAACCACACCTTTTTCTGGAACGGCCTGTCACCGACGCCAACCACGCCCGGTAAGAAAGTCACCGACGCGCTGGTCAAGGCCTTCGGTGGTCTCGACGACTTCAAGAAGCAGTTCACCGAAGCGGCCATCGGCACCTTCGGCTCCGGTTGGGCCTGGCTGGTGCAGAACAGCGACGGTAGCCTGGAAATCACCACCACCACCGGCGCCGGCAATCCGCTGACCGCTGGCAAGAAGCCGCTGCTGACCGCCGATGTGTGGGAGCACGCTTACTACATTGACTACCGCAACGCCCGTCCGACCTACCTCGAACATTACTGGGCGTTGGTCAACTGGGACTTTGTCGAGAAGAATCTCGGCTGATCAGCGACAATGTTGGCTTCAAAGGCCGCGCTCTGGCGCGGCCTTTTTCATTTCATTCGACCCGTGAGCGACGGCCCATGACCCGCCATTTGTTGAAGCTGTCGAACCTGAGCGCCGACGAGTTGCGGCAGGTCCTGCGCCGCGCATCCGCTCTGAAAGCCGCGCCACCCATTGCCGCGCGGCCGTTTGCCGGGCGCACCCTGGCGATGATCTTTACCAAGAATTCGACGCGCACCCGGGTCAGCTTCGAGTCGGGCATGGCCAAGTTCGGGGGGCACGCGCTTTTCCTGCAGGCCGGCAGCACCCAGATCGGCCGCGACGAACCGCTGGCCGACACCGCCCGCGTGCTGTCGCGCATGTGCGACGCCATCATGATTCGTAACAACTCGCAGGCCGATCAGGTTGAACTTGCCCGCCTGTCACGGGTGCCGGTCATCAACGGTCTGTCCGAGCTGCACCACCCCTGCCAACTACTCGCCGACCTGCAGACCTGGACCGAGCATCGCGGCGATCCGCGCGGCCGCACCGTCGCCTGGGTGGGTGACGGCAACAACGTCTGCCACTCCTGGATCGAGGCAGCACGCCTGCTCGATTTCACCCTGCGCATCGCCTGCCCCGTGGGGTTTGGGCCAGATGCTGCGGTGGTGCGCGAAACCGGTGGCCCGGTCGAATTGGTCGGCAGCGCTGAAGCCGCCGTACGCGACGCCGATCTGGTGGTCACCGACACCTGGACCAGCATGGGCCACGAAGCTGAAACCCAGCGCCGCCTCAAGGCCTTCGCCGCCTATCAGGTCGACAGCACGCTGATGGCCAAGGCCAAGCGCGACGCGCTGTTCATGCACTGCCTGCCCGCCCATCGCGGCGAAGAGGTCAGTGCCGACGTCATCGATGGCCCGCAATCGGTGGTTTGGGACGAGGCCGAGAACCGCCTCTGGGCGCAGATGGCCCTGCTCGAATGGTTGTGGAAATAAGCCGGTGACCAGCGTTTGGTTGCCTGACTACGTCAATGATCTGGACACCGTCGTGGCACGCGCCATCGACGAGGACCAGGGCGGTCAAGACTGGACCGCACTGCTCACCGACAACGCGCCGGCCCGCGCTCGCGTCATCAGCCGTGACGCCGCCGTAATCTGCGGTCGCGCCTGGGTCGATACAACGTTTGCCCACCTGTCAGCCGCGGTTCGTCTCGAATGGGCGGTCGCAGAAGGCGACGAGGTCACGCCTGGCACCGTGCTGTTCACCCTCGCCGGCCCGGCACGCGCGCTGCTCACCGGCGAACGTACGGCGCTGAACTTCCTGCAAACCCTGTCGGGTACGGCCACCCGCACCCGTGAATTCGTCAAGGCCGTTGCCGGTAACGAAGCGCACATCGTCGACACCCGCAAAACCCTGCCCGGCCTGCGCACCGCGCAAAAATATGCGGTGCGCTGCGGCGGCGGACACAACCACCGCATCGGCCTGTTCGACGGCATTTTGATCAAGGAAAACCACATTCGTGCCGCCAACGGCATCGCCAACGCCATCAGCGCTGCGCGTGCCCTCGATGCGGACGTACCACTGATGACCGAGGCCGAGACCCTCGAAGAGGCGCACATGGCACTGGCCCACAACGTCGACGTGTTGCTGGTCGATGACTTTTCGCTGGCCGACCTGCGCACCGCCGTCGAACTGACCCGACAACACCGCGCAGCCGGCGGCAGCACCCTGCTGGAGTACAGCGGCGGCGCAACGCTGGAGACGGTGCGCGCCATCGCCGAAACCGGTGTCGACCGCATCTCCATCGGCGGCCTCACCAAGCACGTTCACGCCGTCGATTTGTCGATGCGTTTCGACTGACCGGCCGTTGGGCTGCTGGGTTTCGCTGCGCTCGACCCAGCCTACAAGCTCGCGCGACCCGGCCTGCCAACTGCGCGCTACCGAGCCTGCAAACCGGGCTGCCCCTCTCCGAACCCCAGCATCCACCGCTGCTGCCTGAAGGTCTCGGCTGAGCCGCTGCAGCGCCAGGTGACACCGCCCCTCACCGTTGAATCGTTGCGCGCGTCGGCCGCCATGAGCACCCGTTCGACCTGCCGCGCCACGGCGGGTCCGGTGTCGAGAAGTTCGACGTCGGGGCCGACGACTTCGCGCAAGGCTGGAACCAGAAACGGGAAGTGCGTACAGCCCAGCACCAACACGTCACAGTGCGCGTCCAAAAGGGGTTGCACGTCGCCACGCAACATGGTGTCGCACGCGACTGAGGTCAGGTCACCGGACTCAACCCACTCCACCCAACCGCTGCACGCGCGGGTGTGCACCGTGACGCCGCGGGCATGGGCGTCGACCAGGGCCTGGAAGCGCTCGCCAGCGAGGCTGCTGACCGTCGCCAATACCCCGATGTGGCGGCTGCGGCTGGCCACCGCCGCCGGCTTTACACCAGGCTCCATGCCCACGAACGGCAGGTCGAATCGCGCACGCAGGTGGGCGATGGCAGCGATGGTTGCGGTGTTGCAGGCCACCACAATCAGCTTGACGCCCGCCGCGATCAGCTCGGCGCTGACCGTTTCAGCACGGGCACGAATGGCGGCAATGTCGCGCCCGCCATAGGGGCAGAATGCCGTGTCGGCGTAATAGACGAATTGCTCGTTCGGCAGTTGCGCCTGCAGCGCGCGCAGCACACTCAACCCGCCGACACCCGAGTCGAAGACGCCGATGGGGGCCGTCGCGTCAGGGCGCACATTCATAATTGCAGCAAGGCCCTGATCTGCGCCGCCACCGCGCCGGGGCGAGCCATCGGCAGTCCGTGACGCTCACCGGGGAAGCACCGCAGACGCATCTGCGGCATGACCAAGCGCAGGTCGCGGATCGGCTCAAACTCGAAATAGTCGTACTCCGATGCGAGCCACAACAGCGGCTTGCGCCACGCCGTCAGCCGGTCGCGGGCGTCCCAACCGACCAGCGCATTCAGGGCGTCCAGATAGGGACCAACCCGGTTTTCACCGCCCCGGGCAATCACCGGCGCACGCAACGCGTCGTCTGCCGGGTCCGGAAACATGCGCAGCGCGCTGACCCTCGCGAGCCGGCGCGGCCCCAGCGTGCGCACCATGAAGCGACGGTAGAACACTTCAAAATGATCGCCGAGCGTCTGCGGTTTGAAGGCGGGCATCGAATTGAGGACGCACAAACGCGCGACCCGCTGCGGCTGACGCAAGGCGGCCTCGATGGCCACGGCGCCGCCCATCGAATGGCCGACGATGGCGGCCAGCGAATTGACGCCTGCATGGTCCATCGTCTGCCACACGGCATCGGCGTAGTCGGCAACGCCGGTCGGTCGCAGCAACGGCGGCGTGTTACCGAAACCCGGCAGATCAACCGCCAGCACGCGGTGGTCTTCGGCCAACAGCGGCACGACGTGACGCCAGTCTTCGTGATTGGCGCCCAGGCCGTGGATCAACACCACCACCGGTCCTTCACCCTGGTCGATCGCCACCATCGTCAACGCTGCCAACCGGCGACGGGGCGCATCGGCACCAAGGTCATCAGTACCCGCTGCGGGTGCTGATGGCCACACCACATTCACAGTGCGCGTACTGGCCACGCGGGTCGCTCAGGCGCAGCAACGGGGTCGTCGCACGCTCGACGGGCGCCCACAGTTGCAGCCAGCTTTGGGGAATCAGTGACGCCCGCACCATGCCGGTCAGCCCGCCAAAGAACTGGTCGAAAAGCAACTGGAACAGGTCGCGCACATCGGTCCATTCGACCAGTTCCCAGTCGTCCAGTCCGGCGAGCGACGCCAGCTCGGCAACGGCGTCTGCCTCGGTGCCGAACGCATCGATCAGGCCTTTGTCGAGTGCAGCCTCGCCACTCCAGACGCGGCCCTGCGCGACCGAATCGATGGCCTCGGGTGTCTGGCCGCGCGCCTCGGCCACCTTGTTGATGAAGTCGTCGTAGCCGCGCTCGATTTCGGCCTGGATGACACGCTTGGCGCTGTCGCCCAGCGGTCGGTCAAGGCGAAACGCGCCCGCCATCGAGGTGGTGCCGACACCGTCGGTACTCACACCGATTTTCTCAAGGCTGTTCTCGAACGTCGGCAACAGACCGAAGATGCCAATCGAGCCGGTGATGCTTTCTGGCAGCGCAAAGATGCGGTCGGCGTTCATTGAGATCCAGTAGCCGCCGCTGGCCGCGACATTGCCCATCGACACCACCACCGGCTTGCCGGCTGCCTTGAGCTGCTCGACGCCGCGCCGCATCTGCTCGGATGCCCAGACGCTGCCGCCGGGTGAGTCGACCCGGAGCAGCACCGCCCGAACCGACTCGTCGAGTTGCGCCGCCATCAGCAGGTCTTCGACCGCATCGCCGCCCGACACCCCGACATCGCCCTGACCGTTGACGATCTCGCCCTGCACCACCACGCGGGCAATCACACCGGGCGGTGTGCCGGCGGACAGGTCGGCCTGACGCTGTGACTCGGTGGCGGCGAGGTATTGCTGAAAGTGAATCTGGCGGAAGCTGCCGTGCTCGGCGTCTTCACCGACGCGCTCTTTCATGCGGGCCCGGAACGCGTGCAAGGTCTCAACATGGGTGACCAGGCCGGCGCGAAGGGCGATCTCTGCCGCCTGCCCGCCTTCGGCCTCCATGCGCGCCGGCAGGGTCTCGACAAACTGGTGAACGGCATCGTCTTGCAGGTCGCGGCCCTCGGCCACGTTGACACCGTAGCGACCCCACAGGCTTTCCAGCCAGGCGCGGTTGGCGACCTTGGCCTCGTCCGACATGTCTTGACGGATGAACGGCTCGACCGCCGATTTAAATTCGCCGACGCGAAACACATTGACATTGACGCCCAGCTTGTCGGTCAGGCCTTTGACGAAGTTGGAATAGCTCGACAGCCCTTCAATGGCGAGCATGCCCATCGGATCGATAACAATTTCATCGGCATGGCTGGCCGGCAGGTAAGACGCCTGGTCGTACCACGCCGAGTAAGCCACCACGGTCTTGCCGGTGGCGCGGAACTGTTCAATGGCCTGAATCAGCTCGGCGCCCTGGGCGAGCCCCAGCGAGGTCACGTCGTCGAGCTTGAGCACCGCGAAGTTGATGCGTGAACCTTCGGCACCACGCTCAAAGGCGGTGATGACATCCCGCATCGCGGTCTGCGGCGGCGGCGCGCCGGCCAACTGGTCGAACAACGCCCAGCGCGGATCAATGTCGATCCGGTCGACCAGGGCGCCACTGGGCGCGACAATTAGGGCAACGTTGTCTTCAACCTGGGTCGAGAGACCCGGACCGCGCCAGATGAACCATAGCGATACCAGAAACAGCACCAGACCGAGCATGATCAGGGTCTTGTAGAGCGTCGAAACCACCGTCCACAGTCCATCAAAAAGACGTCGGAGCCACGACTTTGAGGCTTGATCGGCATTCGCCATCAGCGCACCTTGCTTGAAAATGGACGGGACCCCCCAAGTGTAAAGTGCGCTTCGCCTTGGTGCCTTGCCGCGCGCGCGAACCCACCGCCCTTGGCACCCTCATTTCCGGCCTATTTTAGAGAACGCAATGTCCACACCCACCCATCACCGTCTGATCATTCTCGGCTCCGGGCCGGCCGGCTACACCGCCGCCGTCTACGCCGCGCGCGCCAATCTGCAGCCGGCGCTGATCACCGGTCTTGAGCAAGGCGGGCAATTGATGACCACCACCGAGGTCGACAACTGGCCGGGTGATGTTGAAGGCTTGATGGGGCCCGACCTGATGACGCGCATGCAGCAGCACGCCGAGCGCTTCGACACGCAGATCATTTACGACCACATTCAGTCGGTGGACCTCAAGCAGCGGCCTTTCACCCTCAGTGGTGACATGGGCCAGTACACCTGCGATGCGCTGATCATCGCCACCGGCGCCTCGGCCAAGTACCTGGGCCTCGAGTCCGAAACCGCGTTTCGCGGCAAGGGCGTGTCGGCCTGCGCCACCTGCGATGGCTTTTTCTACAAGGGGCAAGACGTGGCCGTCATTGGCGGCGGTAACACGGCCGTTGAAGAGGCGCTGTACCTGTCCAACATCGCCAACAAGGTGACCGTGGTGCATCGCCGCGACAAATTCCGTGGCGAGAAAATCCTCCATGACAAGCTGTTCAAGCGGGAAGCCGAGGGCAAGGTCGAAATCATCTGGAATCACGGCCTCGACGAAGTGCTGGGCGACGAAACCGGCGTCACCGGTCTGCGCGTCAAACCCGTCGCCGGCGGGGACGCGCGCGACCTCGATCTGAAAGGCGTGTTCATCGCCATCGGCCACGCGCCCAATACCGGCATCTTTGAAGGCCAGCTCGACATGAGCGGCGGCTACATCAAGGTGCAGTCGGGCAGTAGCGGCAACGCCACCGCCACCAGCGTGCCCGGCGTCTTTGCCGCCGGTGACGTGATGGACCACGTTTATCGCCAGGCCATCACCAGCGCCGGCACCGGCTGCCAGGCGGCGCTGGATGCGGAACGTTATCTCGACAAATTGGCGGACGGCGGCGAATAAACCCTGCGGCCAGGCTGTCATAGCCGGCCTGACAAATTCCGCCCCTGCCCAGAGACCGCCTGATGAAGCTCTTCTGTAACGCCACGTCGCCGTTTGCCCGCAAGGTCCGCGTTGCCCTGCACGAAATGGGGCTGGCCGAGCGGGTCGAAGAAATCATCACCGACCCGTTTGCCGCCGCACCGCCGCCCGAGCTGCTGGCAGCCAATCCGCTGTCGCGCATCCCGACGCTGATCACCGACGAGGGTCTGGCCCTGCCCGACTCCAAGCTGATCATCGAATGGCTGCAAACCACGCAGCACAATCGCCTGCCGACCGAGTCGGCGCGGTGGGCTGCCGCGCGGCGCGCGACCATCGCCGAAGGCATTCTCGAAGCCGCCGTGGCCAGCGTGCTCGAAAAGCGTCGTCCCGAGAGCATCATCTACCCCGCTGCCCTGGACCGACTGTCACACGCCATCGAACGCGCGCTCGACATGCTCGAACTCGAAGCCAATGCGCTGGGCGACCCTGTCGCTGTGCCCACGGTGGCCAACCTCAACACCGGTATCGCGCTGGCCTATCTGGATCTGCGCATGCCCTATCTCAACTGGCGTCAGCGCGCGCCGTCGCTCATTGAATGGTTCGACGCCTTCGCAGCCCGCCCCTCCATGCAGGCGACTGAGCCGCCTGCTGCCAAGTAGACCGACATGTCCGACGTTAGACCCCTGATGCACGCGATCCAGAATCGCGACACCCCGGCCGCGCGCGCCGCGCTGGAACGTGATGAGTCCCAGGCCACCGACCCGTTGCCCGGTGGGCTGAGTCCGCTGATGTTCGCGCTCTACAACGGCGCGCAGGAAATCGCCGAGCTGCTACGCGCCTACCGACCGCTGAGCCTGCACGAGGCCGTTGCACTGGACGACACCTTTGCTGTCGCACGCCATGTGCTCGATGAGCCCGATGCCATCCGCCGCCACAGCGTCGATGGCTGGACGCCGCTGCACCTTGCCGCCTTCTTCGGCCAGCGTGACGCGCTATTGACCTTGATCGGCCTCGGCGCGCCCATCGACTCAATTAGCGAAAACCCGATGCAGAACACGCCGATGCACGCCGCGATCGCCGGCCCGGCCGGCGAGCAGATGGCGCCTTTACTGATTGGGTTTGGCGCCGATGTGCATCACGTGGGCGGTAGCGGCGTCACCGCACTGCACCTCGCTGCCTCACGCGACTTCACCGGCCTGGTTCGCCTGCTGATGGCCCGCGGCGTCGACCGCACGCTGAAGACCGAAGACGACAAGACCGCTGCCGACCTGGCCCGCGAGCGCGGCCATCTGGAGGTCGCGCAACTGCTCGACAACGGCCTGCAGTAACGGCTGGCAACAAAAAAGCGCCCGGCGAAATGCCGGGCGCTTTTTTGTTGCCAGTACGGCTTGAGAATCAGCGGCCTTCAAGCCCCACGATGCTGATGCCGCACACACCGTTGTAAGGCACGCCGCCGAGGTTGTGCGACAGCCCGAGCGTCGGGTTCTTGAGCTGACGCGGACCGGCGCGGCCGGTCAGTTGCAGATAGTGCTCATAGACCATGCGCAGGCCGGAGGCACCGATGGGGTGGCCGAAGCATTTCAGGCCGCCGTCGATCTGGCAGGGAATCTCGCAGTCGGCGTCGAACACGCCGTTCATCACGTCTTTCCATGCCTGCCCATCTTCTGAAACGCCCAGGTCTTCCATGGTCACCAGCTCGGTGATCGAGAAGCAGTCGTGTACTTCCAGCGCCGAGAGTTCCTTGCGCGGGTTGGTGATGCCGGCTTCGGCATAGGCAGCCTTGGCCGCGTTGCGGGTGTTCTGCACGTAGCTGCCGTCCCACTGGTTGGTGGATTGCTCGCGCCCGGCGCTGGCTGACAGGGCCAAGGCCTTGACCGTGACCAGGTCGCGCTTGCCGAGGCTGCGGGCGATGGCCGGCGTGGTCACGATGGCGCACGCGGCGCCGTCCGACACGCCGCAGCAGTCGAACACGCCCAGCGGATCGGCAATGATCGGCGCGTTGAGAATGGTGTCCATCTCCACCGCTTTCTGCAGATGCGCCTTGGGATTCTTGGCGCCGTTCTGGTGGCTCTTCCACGACACGCGGCCGATGGCCTGCTTCAGATCGGCCTTGGACACGCCGTACTTGGCGCGATAGCCGGCCGCCAACTGCGCAAAGCCTGCAGGCGCGGATCCGTAGGGCATCCACAGGTCGTTGAGCGTGCCCTTGGACTGCACCGGCAAGCCGCCGTAACCCGAGTCCTTGAGCTTTTCGGCGCCGATGGCCAGCGCGATGTCGGCCGCGCCGGAAGCCACGGCATACACCGCGCCGCGCAGCGCTTCGGTGCCGGTGGCGCACATGTTTTCGACGCGCGTGACCGGAATGCCCTCAAGCCGCAGCGCGGTGGCCAGCGGAATGGCCGAGTTGCCCACGTTCACCCGGTCCAGCGCCGAGCCGTACCACGCGGCTTCGATCTGCTTGCGCTCGATGCCGGCGTCGGACAGCGCTTCCAGAAACGCCTCGTTGAGCAGGTGCTCGGTGCCGCAGTCCCAGCGTTCGCCGAAGCGCGAACAGCCCATCCCGAGAATCGCGACCTTGTCCTTGATGCCTGATGCCATGATCTGATGTCCTTAGCTCGATTCAGAGGTCGGAGCTGCTTTCCAGAAGTAGCGATCCCAGCCGCGCAGCTTGTCGCGCTCCTTCTTGCGGAAGGTCATCGCCAGCGGCGTGCCGACCTCGATGCCGCCCGGCCCCACGTCGACGATCTCCATCAAAACGCGGGCGCCAGCATCGAACTGCACCAGGCCCATGTACAGCGGCGGTGCGGGTGAATACTGCAGCCAGTCGGCGGTGTAGGTCGCGACCTTGGCGGGCGCGTCCACCAGCGAGTAGGGCTTCTGGGTGTCGGTCTCGCCGCAATTGACGCAGGTCGGGCTGCGCGGAAACTGAATCTGCCCGCAGGCGCTGCACGCACCGCCAACGAAGCCGAAGATCTGGTCCGACACGCGGTACAACTGCGTCAGCGCGGTCTTGTGATCGGTCTCGGCGCGCATGCCCCAGTCGAGGTCAATCTGACCGTCGTTGGAGAGCAGCTTCAGGTACGTGGTTTCTTCAATGCGCTGGGCAATTGACCCGGCCAGGCCGCGACGACCGGCCACCGCAGGCGCGTTGCCCATTTCAAACGCCACCACTTCGCAGCCTTGCGCAAAGCTGACGATGACGATCACCTCGCCCGGCTGGGCGCGCTCCAAGGCAGAAATGAGCAGCAGCAGCGGTTGCGCCGTGCCGGTACCGCCCACCTGTTCGGCAAAGCCCGGCAGCAGCGCGTCGGGCGCCAGCTTGAGCTTGCGGGCGACGGCGGCGTCCGACTTGGCCGGCCCGCCCGACAGCCCGAAGTGGGCAATGCGCTCGGGGCTCAGCCCGGTTTTTTCGAGCAGGCGCTTGACCGCCGCCGGTATGATTTTGGCCACGCCTTCGTCACGAATCCAGCGCTCTTCCCAGCCATAGTCGAAGTCGCTGCCGGATTTGCGGAAATGGTCGATGAACGGCACCGACACCGTCTCGGCGCCGAGGAACCGGGCGATCACATCGTCGCCCGCACCCACCGCCAACGCCCCGGCGCCGCAGCCGACCTGCATCTCCAGCACGCTCGCCGGCTTGGCCTTGCGCTGCTCGGAGGCAAGCACCAGCGCTGTGCCGTCGGCGGACGCGCCACGACAGGAAGCAATCAGCGTGCTCAAACCGGCGCGGGTGGAGCCCGATGACTCAGCCGCACCGGCACCCGCCGGCAATTGCAGCGCGGCGTTGACGAACACCGCATTGTTGATGTCGGCATAGGGCGCGGTTGTGCTGGCCAGCGTCAGGCCGGTGACCGAGGCCGCGTTCATGCCGCGCAGGCAGTCGCGCCCGGCTTCGACCGCCATGGTGATGACGTCTTCATCCCAACTGCACATCGACCGCTCGCCCTTGGCCTGGCCTTTCAGGCCGGGAAAGCCCCAACTGTGCGCGGCGGCAATCGCCGAACGCTGCAGGCGACGGCGCGGGATGAAGGCGCCGAAGGAGGTAATGCCGATGATTGATTGTTCTGCCACGCGGACTCCTGTTGATGCGTCGGGGGGTGAGCGGGCAATGAGCGCCCAGGTCGATGAGCGTGCCGTGCGCGGACATGCCGGGCAGTGACCAGCGTCGTTTTCAAACGGCACGCAAGTTTACGCATTTCGTAAGCAAGCTTACAACTTTGTCAGCGCGACCAAGGCCGTACAACATCCGCCAAGCCGATCACGCACTTGGCGCCCGCATTTGAGGTTGGCAAGCCGAACCGGACCAAGGTCGGGACTGCAGCAAGTCGGCCCGCACCCTAGAATCGAGGCGTGCCTTCGGTGATGCACGCGACGGGTCTGACGGAACGGACCCCGCGCATCATGACCGGACAGGCGCCCCATCGCGCAGCCAGGAACCCGAACATGACCGAAAAACAACCGACCATCATTTACACCCTGACCGATGAAGCGCCCCTGCTGGCCACCAGCGCATTCTTGCCGGTGGTTGAGGCATTCACCTCGGCGGCGGGCATCAAGGTGACCACCAGCGACATTTCGGTGGCGGCGCGCATTCTGGGTGAGTTTCCCGAGTTTCTGACCGAGCAACAGCGCGTCCCTGACAACCTCGCCGAGCTGGGCAAGCTCACCTTGAAGCCCGACACCAACATCATCAAGCTGCCCAACATCAGCGCGTCGGTGCACCAGTTGATCAGTGCCATCAAGGAGCTGCAGTCCAAGGGCTACAAGCTGCCGGACTTTCCCGAAGACCCGAAGACCGACGAAGACAAGGCGATCCGCGCCCGCTATTCCAAATGCCTGGGCAGCGCCGTCAACCCGGTGCTGCGCGAGGGCAACTCCGACCGCCGCGCGCCGAGAAGCGTCAAGGAGTACGTGCGCAAACACCCGCATAGCATGGGCGAATGGAGCATGGCCTCGCGCACCCACGTCGCCCACATGCGCGAGGGCGATTTCTATCACAGCGAAAAATCGATGACCCTCGACCGCGCCCGCAACGTGAAGATGGAACTGGTCACCCAAAGCGGCAAGACGGTGGTGCTCAAACCCAAGGTTGCGCTGCTGGACGGCGAAATCATCGACAGCATGTTCATGAGCAAGAAGGCGCTGTGCGCGTTTTACGAGGAACAGATGGAGGACGCACGCAAGACCGGCGTCATGTTCTCGCTGCACGTCAAGGCGACGATGATGAAAGTCAGCCACCCCATCGTCTTCGGCCACGCGGTTCGGGTGTTCTACAAGGAAGCCTTCGAGAAGCACGGCAAGCTGTTTGCCGAGCTGGGCGTCAACGTCAACAACGGTCTGGTCGACCTGTACGAAAAGTCCAAGAAGCTGCCCAACTCGCTGCACGAAGAAATCGTGCGCGACCTGCACTCCTGCCACGAACACCGCCCCGAACTGGCGATGGTCGATTCGGCCAAGGGCATCTCCAACCTGCATGCACCCAACGACGTCATCGTGGACGCATCCATGCCGGCGATGATTCGCATCGGCGGCAAGATGTGGGGCGCCGACGGACGACCCAAGGACACCAAGGCGGTGATCCCCGAGAGCACCTTCGCGCGCATCTATCAAGAGATCATCAATTTCTGCAAAACCAACGGCAACTTCGATCCGGTGACCATGGGCACCGTGCCCAACGTCGGGCTGATGGCGCAGCAGGCCGAAGAGTACGGCTCGCACGACAAGACCTTTGAAATTGCCGAAGACGGCGTGGCCAACATCGTCGACCTTGAGACCGGCGAAATTCTGCTCACCCAGAATGTAGAAACCGGCGACATCTGGCGCATGTGCCAGGTCAAAGACGCGCCGATCCGCGACTGGGTCAAGCTGGCCGTCACACGTGCCCGCAATTCGGGCATGCCGGCCGTGTTCTGGCTCGACGAATACCGCCCACACGAAGCCGAGCTGATCAAAAAGGTCGAGACTTATCTCAAGGATCACGACACCACCGGACTCGACATTCAGATCATGTCGCAGGTGCGCGCCATGCGGTACACGTTGGAGCGCGTGATTCGCGGCCTCGACACCATCTCGGTCACCGGCAACATCCTGCGCGACTACCTCACCGACCTGTTCCCGATCATGGAGCTGGGCACCAGCGCCAAGATGCTGTCGATCGTGCCGCTGATGGCCGGCGGCGGCATGTACGAGACCGGCGCCGGCGGTTCGGCGCCCAAGCACGTCAAGCAACTGCTGGAAGAAAACCACCTGCGCTGGGACTCGCTGGGTGAGTTTCTGGCCCTGGCCGCCAGCCTTGAAGACCTGGGCATCAAGACCGGCAACGACAAGGCCAAGATTCTCGCCAAAACTCTTGACGCCGCCACCGGCAGACTGCTGGACGAAGACAAGAACCCCTCGCGCAAAGTCGGCGAACTCGACAACCGCGGCAGCCAGTTCTATCTCGCGCTGTACTGGGCACAGGCGCTCGCCGAACAGACCGAAGACGCGCAGCTGCAAGCCCACTTCAAACCACTGGCCAAAACCCTCGCCGAGCAGGAAAGCACCATCCTCAACGAGCTTTCAGCGGTTCAGGGCAAGCCCGTCGACATCGGCGGTTATTTCTATCCAGACCCGAAGAAGATGGCCGAGGTGATGCGTCCCAGCAAGACATTCATTGGCGCGCTGACCGCGACTTGATCAGCGTTGTGGCCTCCACGGGACCGTCGCGCACCGGCCCGTGGCCAGGGCCGCAGCCCAGGCTTGGCTTGACTGCATTCGGCTAGAGCCAGGGCCACTGAACACGATTGGTCGCACTGCGTTGCCGGCTGTTTTTCGCCAGGGCGACCGTTCCCGCACCCATGCTTCGCGCATCGTAAGCCGGTCTTCAGGCGCGACTGAGGAAATCTGGTTATTCCAAATGACGAAGGCGCAACGCCGTATGGGACGCTGACGACGGCACCACACGTCAAAAAATCAGGTAGATGGTCATCACCGAGGCGGCGGCGCCGACGATCCAGATGGCCCCAGCCGCCTGCCACGCCCGTGGTGCGCGCCTGAGTTCCATGAAATGCGACATCACCAATGCGACCTTCACCGCCGCGACGATCATCACCAGCACCGTGGCGACCTTGGGCGCGAACATCGGCTGCGAGAACCACCAGGTGGAGGCGGCAGTGCTGACCATCAGCAGCAGCCAAACCGCCACAACCGTTACGAAGGCACGGTTCATCGCGATCACCTCACCAGGTACAGCAGCGGAAACAGGCAGACCCACAGCAGGTCGACCATGTGCCAATAGGTGGCGCCGCCCTCGTAAGCGGAGAGGCTGCCGCCGGGTTGGGCCGACCGGGACTTGGCCCACAGCGCAGCGAGAATCACCGTGCCGACCACGACATGGCCGAGGTGCATGCCGGTCATGACGAAGTAATACATGAAAAAATCGTTGCTCAGCATGGAAATACCGGCATCGAATTTCTCGCGGTATTCGATGACCTTCAGCACGATGAACGTCACCCCGCAGGCCAGCGCCAGCGCGAGAAACGGGGGTGCGAGCCGGGTGCGACCCTGCTTGAGCGCGGCGATGGCCAGTACCACCAGCATCGAGCTGGTGAGCAGAATCAGCGTATTGATGCCGCCGAAATCGACATTCAGCAGTTGCCGGTTGACCTCGAACACTTCGAGATTGTGCTGACGGTCCCACATGAACGCGCCAAACATCACCGCGAACACCGCCATGTCGGCAAACACGAACACCCACACCCCCTCCACGCCGGGCAAGTGGCGGCGTGGAGGGGTAGCGGGCATCGCCGTATGTTGAGCGTCTGTCGTCATACGAGGCGCCCGTCGGCTCGGCGCAGACTCACGTCGCCGCTTCGTCGGTGATTGCCGCATCGTCCTCGCCGTCACGAACCCGACGGTTGAGGTCTTTCACCAGGTAGTAGCTGGCAACAAACATCCAGATCAGCCATGCCGGATACGGCAGCCAGAAGCCGATCAAGCCGTCATAGGCAAATGGGCCGTCGCGGAGCACCGCGGTCAGGCTGGCAGGGAAGAAGGTGGCGCCGCAGAAGATGGTCAGGTAGCAGGCCCAGTTGGGCATGACCGGGTTTTTCGCGCCCTTCTTGTCCGACAGGAAGCACAGTGCCATCGCAAACATCTGCAAGGTGGTGCACATGTACACGGTGTCATTCATCAACCAGCCGGCGTCGGTCAACATCTGGGTGATCTCCGGCAGGCGTTCCGGCCGCTGCGCCGCGACCACCCAGCACCACATGCTGATGGACACCACCATCACCGTCAGCGCGCCGCCCATCAGCTGCAGGTACGACAACACCGGGTAAGGGCCGGTCTCGATGCGCTTCATCCGCGTGGTCACGTAAGCCGTCCACGGTAGGTAGAAACAGATGGTGACCAGCGCGACCAGAAAGCCAACACGGATGGACGCCAGATCGTTGACATAGCGATCGGTAAATGCCTCAGCCGGCCAGTCCGGGTGCGGCGGCGGCAGGTTCTTGCCCATCCACGCCCAGAAGATCACGAAGGTGATGACGAAAATCGGGCCGAGGTAAATCGACCATCTTTGGTAGAAAATCTTGGTTTGTTCATCCATTGCGCTCACTCCATTGGAACTGCAGAAAAACCTCTTGCCGAGGCGGTGTCAGGGCGACAGGGCCGTCGTCGCACGCTTCTGGCACCAGATCGACGCTGTGATGCGGACTTGACGCGTCTGCCATCGCTCGCTCCCTCCAAGAACGCACATTCGGTCGACGTCCATAGACCCTCGTGTTCTTCGCTTTGGCTCGAATGAGGGTGATGGTGGTCACCTCACCGGTCTTGTCGTGAATGGCCTTCTTCGGCACGGGGTCTCCTCCTCGAACCCTTGTTCTGAGATCAGGCGGCGACCCGTCCGCGCAACGGTTGCTTGTCAAGCGACAGAATCAGTTTTCGCAACAGCCGTACGAGCACTCGAAACTCGTCGTCGCTCAGGTCAGAAAACGCATCCTCGATGGGCCCACGCAGGCGCGGCGCGGTGTCCAGCGCTTTGGCCCGCCCCTTGACGGTGATCTTGATGATTTGGCGACGGCCATCGAGTGGATGGGTTTCGCGGGCGACGTACCCGGCCTTGGCCAACTGCTCAAGCAACCGCGTCATGTTGGCGCGGCTGGTCCCGACCATCTCGCTGAGCTCACTGGGCGAGGCCGCACCACTGTCTTCGGCCATCAACAGGCAGAGCACGTGAAAATGGTGCTCGGTGAGCCCCAGCAAGCGGAAGACCGGCTCGAAATAGGCGCCCAGGCCGTACTCGCAAATTCGCAACAGGCGGACCATTTCGGTGCCCGGCATCGACAGCTCGGGGAGCGCCACCGCCATTCGCGGGGTGCTGATGGCCACTTGACGTAAACGGTCTGCGCCTTTCATTTTTTAAGTAATTTATATGTGAACTAACAATAACCGACACTCGTGCGACAGGCAACCGTGGGGGGTGTCGGGCAACTTGTGCTCAACGCTGCGGGCAAATGCGCACAAACCGTCGCCGCGCACCAAAAAGCCGCCGTCACCGGTCAAGTCAGGCTGCGTCTTCCCGATGCCTCAATGCGCTGAGGCAACCTTTCTGCCGACATCCAGGCCGCGTCAATCTTCGTCGGAGGCCAGCGCCGACACCACCGGCAACAGTTGGTCGCGCGATGCCAACTCGGCGCGCAACGCCGACAACATGACGAACACCCCGGCCAGCCGCCGGTGCAGAAAAATGATTTCGCGCGGCGGCACGCGAAAATGCACCGACAGCGCATTGCGCGAAGCGATACGTCCGACGCGCATCGGCAGGTCGGATTCATGCCAACGGTAAAGGCCGTCGGGCGTCAGCAGGTGCGCTGGGATGCGGCCGCTGTCGAGCGCCTCGAAGGGTTCGACGATCTGCATGCACAACTCGGCGAACGCATTCATCACCTGCGGCGGAAAGCGCTTGTCCATCAGGCCAATGTCGATGGCGCCACGAAAAATCTGATCGGCATCGCGCGACAACGCCCCCATCACGATGTTGCTGTACGACTCGATGAAGCCCCGGCCGAACAGCTTGGTGGCGCCAAAATCCAGCAGCACGATCTGGTCTTCGCCGCCGTCGCGCGGGCGAATCCGGTAATTGCCGAAATGCGGGTCCGACTGGACCATGCCCCAGTCAAAGAACTCGGTCAGAAACAGCTCGAGAAAATGCGCGCCCAGTCGGTCACGGCGGTCCTGGCTGAGCGACTGGATATCGGCATGCCGCACCGACACACCCGACTCATAGGTCGTCGTCAGCACGCGGTCATTGCTGTAATCGCCGATCACCCGTGGCACCACGAAACGTGGATCGTCGGCCAGCCGTTTCTGAAATTCGCTGGTGAAGTTGGCCTCGCTGTCGTAATCGACCTCGCGGTGCAGCATCTCGCGCACTTCGTTGAATACCGGGTCAAGGTCCAGCCCTTTGGGCGCCAGTCGCGAAAGCCCGACCAACCGTGACAGGCTACGAATATCGCTCTCGATGGCATCGGCAACGCCGGGGTACTGAATCTTGATGACCAGTTCCAGACCATCCCGCTTGCGCCGCGCGCGGTGTGCCTGACCCAGCGAGGCGGCGGCCATGGGCACGGTGTCAATATCCAGTTCGGCCATACGGTGACGTCCGATGGCACGCTCCAGCACCGGGGCGACCACGCGCCAGTCGACGGCCGGGGTGTCGTCCTGCAAGCCCGACAGTACCGCCACCGCTTCTGGCGGCAAAAAATATTGCCCGTAAAGCGACAACATCTGCCCGGCCTTCATCACGCTGCCCTTGAGCTGCCCCAGCGCATCGGCCAGTTCGGTGGCGCGCTCGACGTAGAACGCCTGGTCGGCAGTCTTGCGGCCCTCAGCGCCGCGAAACACGTTGGCCATGCTGTGGGCAATGAAATGGCCGCCGGTACCCAGGCCGAGCTTGGTGAGCGCCAGGTTGCGCTCGAATGGCCTGGTCTTGAGCGACGTCATGGTAGATTTCGCGCCGCGTCTTTCAGACTCATCTTGATCTCCCACTGCATCCCCTTATGACCACGTTGACCGAGATTCTACTGGCCTCACCCAAACGCGAAGCCCTGATTGCCGGCGGTGCTGCGCTGTTGGAAAAAGCCATTGCCGACCGCAGCGGTCTCACCGGCATGGCCTACCGTACCGGCTACGCGATGATCAAGGCGGCCAAGCCCGGGGCGGCGCGCCGCGCATCCAATGAACTGATGCCGGGTTTTGCCGAGGCGCTGAACCCGCTGTTCCAGCAGCACCTGCAACAGGGCGGCACCGCCGAAACCTTTGGTAGCGCGATGCTCCGTCATGCCGACGAGGCCATCAGCGGCATGATTGCCGTGGCCGACCGCCGCGTCGAAGGCTCGTCAGACCTGATTCGCAAAACCTACGCGCGCTTTCGCGGCAATGCCGAGTCCGAGGTGGCACGCATCCTGCCCGACTTCGCAAAACTGATCGACCGCGTCATCGCACAACCCGAAAAGGCCTGACCTCACCGGCTGTAGGAGCGACGTACCGACGCCGGCAGAAACTCGTTGGTGGAAAATTTCAGCCCGTAATCGAAGTGCTCAGACTCGGCAAACAGCCGGTTGGCAAAATAACGCCCGTCCTTCAGGTCATAGGTGATCACCGGCCGCGCCCAGGCCGCCTGGATGTCGTATTCGGCCACCAGATGCCCTTCCTGGAAGCGCCAGGGTTCGCCCTTGCGGTCGTGGCTTTCAACCATGACCACCGTCCATGAATCTTCATCAACGTAAAACACCCGCTTGCCGAAACTGTGGCGTTGGCCGCCGCGCTCGGTGGCCTCGATCACCCACACCCGATGCAGCTCATAGCGGGTGTGCTCAGGGTCGAAGGCCAGCGGCTGCAGCAGGTCGGCGTTCTTCAACGGCGGCAGGTTGAGCCGGTAGGCGTTGTACGGGATATACATCTCGCGCTTGCCTTCCAGCCGCCACACGTAACGGTCGAAGGCGCCGTTGTACATGTCGACCATGTCGATGAACTCCAGCCCATCCGAGCCCGGAAACGGCTGGTCGTAGCCCACCGGCGGCACGCGGAACATGCGCCCGGCGCTGGCCAGCAACACCCAGATATTGCGCGGCTGGCGCTCGGAATCCAACGTCTCGTGGAACAGCGACACGACGTCGGGCGAGCGCCCCATGGGCGACAACTGGGTGATGCCCAGCGCGACGTAGTTCTCGGTCTTGGGATCGGCCGGGTCGCGGATGTTGCCGTAGCGAAAGTTGACCCGAAAACCCTGCTTGTGCTGGCTGGACAGCGCACCGCTTTTCAGCACCACCGCCTGCTGGTTTTCAAAGTCGACCGAATCACCGCGATACCGCGTGCGGTGGTTCCACATGATCTCGACCCCGGTCTCGGGCCGCGGGAACGGAAAGCCCAGGCGCGCGCCTTTCAGGGCATCCGGACTGTCCAGCGTGGCGGTCTCGGCGTTCTTGGCCGTGGCGTCATAGATCGCCTGCGGATAGCTCACCGAGCGCCGCGTCGGGTACACCGGCAGCCGGTAACCGGGCACGTTTTTCAGCAGATGCCGATGCGAAGGCGTCAGCCGTTTGGCGTGCCGGTCCATGTTGTCGGCGGTGATCACGAACAACGGCGCATCGTCGGCATACGGATCGGGCAGCGGCTCGCCGTCGACAAATCCGGCCGGGCGACGCTGGGGCGTGATGCCGCCCGTCCAAGGCGGGATCTCACCGCTGGCATTGCCGGCACGCTCGGCGCCCACCGGGGTGAAGCGCGGTCCGGACGATGACTCGGCGGCGGCACGCGCCTGCCGTTCACCCCCACCTTCCAGCGTTGGAATCGCACCATCGCCCGACCCCAGTCGTGAGGCCAACTGCACATCCTCGACCACGCGCTCGCGGCGCTCGGCCGCAGCCGTCATCGCCAACTCGCGCGCCCGCCCCGACTCCAGATATTTGACCCACTCACGGGCCAGCGCCGCCTGCTCACCCGGCCGCGCGGCCGCGCGGCGAAAATTGGCCAGCGCATCGTCGACCGACGCTTGCTGATACTGCGCGGTGGCCAAGGTCATCAGGGTCTCGGGCGCCGGGCCTTCCAACGCAATCAACTGCTCGACCGAGCGCGCAGCCTCGCCGTAGCGCTCGGTCTGCATCTGCAGTTGCGCCAGCACCCGCAACAGCTCGGCGTCAGGGCCATCCTGCAACGCGCGACCCAGTGCCGGCATGGCCAACTGCGCTTCGCGAGCGGCGACGAACAACTGTGCCAGCAGGCGACGATTGCCGCGGTCGTCGGGCAACTGCCGGTCATCGATCCAGCCTTGCAACAGCGAGGCCGCCTCGAAAGGCGCGCCCAGTTCGGCCGCGAGCCCGATCAGCCGCAGCCGGTCATTGGCGTCATTCATGAAGCCGAGCCGCTGCGCCAGCTCCAGGGTCGCCGCCGCGCGTCGTTTGTTGCCGACGCGCAGGTACAGCGCCGCCAGCCGCGCCCAGTCGTCGCGTACCTCCGGCGCCTCGCGCACCAGTTGCTCCAGCAGCGGCAATGCATCCTTGAACTGGTCGGTGGCGAGGTAGGCGCCCATCAGGGCGCGACGCCAGGTGATGTCGGCGTTCTCCACATCGTTGATCGCCGAGCGCAGCAGCGGGATGGCGTCGCGATGACGACGGTCCTGCAGGTAAGCCGCCGCCAGCGCAACGCGAATTTCGGGTGGCGCATCACCGCGCTTCACCTGGGCCTCCAGTGCCGGCTGGTTGCGCTTGAAATCACCGCCGGCCATCAGTACCTGCCCCAGCATTTCACGCATCTGTTCGGCCGCAGGCCCGGACAGGGCGTCGGTCTCCAGTGCCTGATTCAGCAGCTCGGCGGCACGTGCGTTGTCGCCGTCCTTGGCCGCCTTCATCGCCATCTCGCGCAGCAGCAGCGCCCGCTGGTACGGGTCCGTGGTCTGTTTGAGCAGCGCCTCAGGCGTTTGTTGAATTTCGTCGGGCGGCGTTTCCAGCTCGCGCACTTCGCTGCGGTATTGCTGCGCGGCAGTGTGGGTGGACGCGCAGACAGCCATGAGCACCAGCAGGCTTTTGATGAGGGCTTGAAGGCGCACGCTCATCGCCAGTTGTAGGCGCAATCTTCAGGATTCATCGGCACGCGCTGCTTGACCTCACGCGCCACTTTGCCGCGCTCGTAAATCCAGTTGCCGATGCTCTCGATCGCGGCGGCTTCGAACACGCCGCGCGGCTCGGCGTCGATCAGTTTGACGTTCTGCACGCGACCGCTGGGCATGACGGTGAACATCACTTCGACCCAGCCGCGCAGGCCTTTGTCGCAGGCCCATTCCGGCATCTGCGGTCGCGCGGTCGACAGGGGCACCAGCGGCCGGCCACTGAAGCCGCGACCGGTGCCGCTGCCACCCGCACCGGTGCCACTGCCGGCGCCGGCAAAACCGGCGAAGGCACCGGCATTGGCGAGGCCGACCCCGGTGCTGATGCCCGAGTTGACGGCCACAGCAATGTCGCCCATTGGCGCGGCGTTGACCGACAGCGTCGGAACGTTCACCTGCGGCGCTTTGGGTGCCGACAGGGCCGGCGGGGCGGCCGGTGGCGGGGGTGGCTCGGCCTCGGGGCTGAACATCGACGCCACCGTCTCGGGTTCTTCCTCAGGCGGTTTGACGATCTCCACCGGCGGACTACGCCGCTGCGCGTCCAGCGGCGCTTCCGGTGAGCGCGTCATCCACGACATCCACAAGAACAGCGCCACCGCAACGCCCAGCGCGCCGACCGAGGCCAGCAGCAGGCGCCGGCCGCTGCCGTCATCGAGCAGCGTGCCCGCCAGTGGTGTCGGCTGGGCCATCAGTTGGCCCGAGGCGTGGCGGCGATGGCGACGTCGCGCACGCCGGCGAGACGCGCCTGGTCCATGACCTCGACCATGAGGCCGGCGCGCGCATCGCGGTCGGCCTGCACCACCACCGAGGCTTGCGGATCTTCGCTGCGCAGCTTCTGCACCACGGCGCGCAGGCCGCGAATGTCGACCTGCTGACGGTCAATCCAGATCTCGCCCTCGGGCGAGATGGCGATGAGGATGTTGGTGCGCTCTTCGCGCTCGGCGGTCTCGGCGCTGGGCCGGTTGATCTCGATGCCGGCCTCGCGGATGAACGAGGTGGTAACAATAAAAAAGATCAGCATGATAAAAATCACATCGAGCATCGGCGTCAGGTCGATGCCGGAATCTTCGCTGGGCGGCGCGTGGCGTTTGATCTTCATGCCGTCACCTCGCGCACGCTCAAGGTGTCGCCAAAACGCTCCGACTCGCGCCGCACGCGCGCCTGAAAGCGGTTGATGAAGAACAGACCCGACAGCCCCACCACCATGCCGGCCATGGTCGGAATGGTGGCGCGCGACACGCCGCTGGCCATGGCGCGGGCATCGGCGGTGCCCTTGAGCGCCATCACGTCGAAGACCTGGATCATGCCGGTGACGGTGCCCAGCAGGCCCAGCATGGGACAGATGGCAATCATCACCTGGATGGTCGGCAGAGTGCGGCTCATCGACAGCTTGATGCGATCAAGCAATGCCTCGCGGATGCGCCGCGCACCCAGCGAGCTGCGCTCGGCACGGCCAAACCAGTGGGCGTGCACGTCGCGCTCGACCTTGGGCAGCACCCGCCAGAAGAACCAGGCGCGCTCGAGGATCAGCATCCACAGCAGCACCGCAGCGGCGAAGATCAACAGCAGCACCTGACCGCCGGTTTCGAAAAAGGCGAGCAAGGTCAGCCACGGTTCGAGCAGCCAGTCGATCACGGCAGGCGCTCCATGCGGTCGGCGAGCATCACCGCCGAGGCCTCGTCGAGCATCTGGATCAACACCTTGGCGCGTGCCACCAGCAGCGAGTTGAGGAACAGCAGCGGAATGGCCGCCACCAACCCCAGCACCGTGGTCACCAGCGCCTGGGAAATGCCGCCGGCCATCAGTTTCGGATCCCCCGTGCCGAACACGGTGATGGCCTGGAAGGTGGCGATCATGCCGGTCACCGTGCCCAGCAGCCCGAGTAGCGGCGCCACTGCAGCAAACAGCTTGACCAGCGACTGGGCGCGTTCGATGCGCGGGGTCTCTTTCAGCACCGACTCCGACAGTCGCAGCTCGATCAGCTCGGCGTCTTGCGGTGGGGCCGTGTCATTGCTGAACGTCAACAGCAACCGGCCCAGCGGGTTGTTGGGTTTCGGGTTTTCGCGGTCGGCCAACTGACGCCGCATGCGGCTGCCGGCAGTGGCCAGATAACGCCACTGGACAAGGGCGATGACGATGCCGATGAAACCGATGACCAGAATCAGCAGGCCGACGGCGCCGCCCTGGCGAATGCGCTCCAGCAGGTCCGGGCGCTCGCCTTCAACCCGTAAGAGCGAGCCGCGCGACGGATCGATCATCGCCAATTCCGTGCCCGATTCGGCTTCTTCGAACGCCGAGGCGGTGCGTGTCCACGCCCACGACGGCTGCTGCGGCAGAGCGATGAGCCGGCCGTCGCCGTCAAGGCTGAGGTAACGACCCTGTGACATGGCGGTGAACGGACCGACCCGCACCACCGACTGCCGCTGCGCGTCGCCATCCGGTTGCACCACGTCGGCATCGAACCGGACGCTGCGCCCGGCTTCGACGGCCTGTTCCAGCAGGGTGATCCAGAGCGCTTCCAGATCGTCGATCTCGGGCAGCTCGCGGCCATCAGCGAGGCGGTCGAGCAGGTCAAGCCGCTCCGGCGTCTGGGCGGTGATCAGCGACTCGCTGGCGGTGCCGCGCAGATCGCTGGCGGTCTGGCGAATGCCAGCGTACATCTGATCCAGCTCGCCGACGTTGTCACGCAACTGCGCCTTGAGCGCCTGAATCTCTTCCTGCTGGGCTTCGAAGTCCTCGCGAATGGCGTCGATGCGGGCCTGCGCGCTTTTCTGCTCGGCCTCGGCCTCGCGAAGCAGGGTTTGCTGCTCGGAGCGCTGGCGAACAAAGCGCGCCTCGCGCTCACGGTTGATCTCGCCGCCCTGCCGGGCCGCCTCTTCGACCTCGCGCAACAACGCATTGAGGTCCGGGGCCTGGGCACCCAGCAGCGGCGTGACCACCAGCAGCGCGGCGGCGCCAACCCAGCGCAGCCTGGTGAACCGGGTGATGCGGCTCATGGCGGGTCCTCCGCATCGCTTTCATCCAATGGCATGTCGCCCTCGGGCGGTGTGTTGGCCTGCACCGCCACGGGCGCAACCACCGGCAGGCGCAGCAATGCAATCGGTGCGGTGTCACGCGCCATGCGCAGGCCCTGGCGGATGGTGCGTCGCAACCCGGCATCGGCCACCTGCCAATCACCTGCCTCGCGGTCCCAGCGAAACGCCTCTCGGCCGTCCAGGGTCAGGCCGTAGAGCGCCAGCCGACCGACACGGAGAATGTCGACGGTGCGCTCACCAATCTGGCCGCGCTCGGCGTCCAGCCCCTGGCCGTAGTCAATCTCGATCTGGTAGGCCTCCAGCAGTCGGCGGTACTTCTGCGCCAGCGAGGCGTCGGGGTCGCTCATCAAACTCGAGACTTGTGCCAGACGTTCTTCACGTTCGGTTTCGAGAAACGGCAGATCACGCGCGATCAGCGCGTCAAAGGCATCGAGCATGCGCAGCATCAAAGGCATCAACTCGGCCTCGGTGCGCTGCATGGCGTCGATCTGGCGACGTAGCGAGGCCTTCTCTTCTTCCTGCCGCTCGGCGATGGCTTCGAGCTGGTCGGCAAACACGGTCAACTGCTGCGCCTGCCAGGTTGCGGCGCGGTAGCGCTCCAGCAATGCGCGGGTCTGGTCATCCAGTTGATCAATGCGTTGCTGCGACGCTGCGGCATCGCGCTGCGCCCGCTCGGCAGTCCCCAGCGCCCGGTCCACCGGGTCTTGCGCCGCAGCGTTGTGAAAGTAAAGCAGGCCGGCCAGACCCAGCACGGCGATGATGCTTTTCAAAATGAACTCGCTCCTTGATGACGGCGCGTGGTTTGACCTAATTGGCGAGGCCGTGAGGGCCTGTGCGCGAGGACGCAAAGCCAGAATAACGACCTGACCGATGACCCGACCACCCACAGGGCTGATTAATCTAGTCGGATGATCCCCATCTGCAAAAAACCGGTTGACGGAATGATCTGGCGGCCTATAATGCGCGCCACGTAGCGGGTGTAGCTCAGTTGGTAGAGCGCGACCTTGCCAAGGTCGAGGTCACGAGTTCGAGCCTCGTTACCCGCTCCAAGAATCAGCCCCGAAGTATCGGGGCTTTTTTGTCTCAGGGCATTGTCTCTGGTGACACCGCTTCAGCGGCTGGGTGGCAGAGTGGTTATGCAGCGGACTGCAAATCCGCGTACGCCGGTTCAATTCCGACCCCAGCCTCCATTTGACCATCCGAGTAGGTCCACGGAAGTCCATGAAACCCTGTTAGATGCAGGGTTTTTTGCTTTCTGAGGTCCGTGCTTGTCCGCTGTCATCCACTGGCAGCCAGCGTTAAATGGGGGTAGCTTTGGGGGTAACGCCCACATGGGTGAAACCTGTTACCCCCAGTCATGCCCCTGACCGATACCGCAGCCCGAAACGCCAAGCCCGGCCCAAAGCCCCTGAAGCTTTCAGACGGCGGCGGCCTGTTTCTTTTGGTCACCCCCAAGGGCGGCAAATGGTGGCGGCTGAAGTACCGGGTTGGCGGCAAGGAAAAGCTGTTGTCCATGGGCACCTACCCTGACGTTTCCCTGCGAGCTGCCCGTGATGCTCGCGACCAGGCACGCAAGGACATTGCCGCTGGTATCGACCCCAGCGAAAAGCGAAAGGCGGCCAAGGCCGCGATGGTGTCGGCTGATGCCGATAGCTTCGAAGCCATCGCGCGGGAGTGGCTGACCAAGTACCGGGCATCGTGGACACCCGAGCATGCAGAACGCATCGAACGTCGCTTTGAGCGTGACGTGTTCCCTTGGGTTGGCAGGCGCCCGATTGCCGACATCACCCCACCCGAGCTGCTGGCCGCCCTGCGCCGGGTCGAAAGCCGTGGCGCGCTCGATACCGCCCACCGCGCTTTACAGAACTGCGGGCAGGTGTTTCGGTATGCCGTGGCCACCGGGCGAGCGCAGAGCGACCCAACGACATCTTTGCGTGGCGCCCTCGCCCCAGCACAGGAAACGCACCACGCCGCCGTCACCGACCCCAAGGCCATGGGCGAGCTACTGCGGGTGCTGCATTCGTACAAGGGATCATTCGTCACGCTGTGCGCCCTCAAGCTGGCGCCCCTGGTGTTCGTTCGCCCTGGCGAGCTGCGGCGTGCCGAATGGTCCGAGATTGACTTCGACGCCTCAGAGTGGCGCATCCCTGCGGGCAAGATGAAATCGCGGGCTGTTCACATCGTCCCCCTTGCCGTCCAGGCGGTTGCGATCCTGAGAGAGTTGCAGCCGCTGACCGGCGGCGGGCAATACGTGTTCCCAAGCGTCCGCACCCGCACGCGGCCTATGAGCGAGAACACCGTGTTGGGCGCACTGCGGCGCCTGGGGTACACCACCGGCCAGATGACCGGCCACGGCTTTCGATCTATGGCGTCCACCGCACTGAATGAAATGGGTTGGCCGCCCGATGTCATTGAACGCCAGCTTGCCCATGCCGAACGCAACAAGGTGAAGGCCGCCTATAACCGGGCCGAACACCTGGCCGCGCGGCGCCAGATGATGCAAGCCTGGGCCGACTACCTGGACCGCCTCGCGCGGGGTGATTCCAAGGTGGTGACGATGCGGAAAATGGCCTCTTAACCTGTAGTCACTGCAAAAAGCACGGGGAACACGGGGATGACGGGGAATTGGCTTGCAGCCTATTGAATAAAAACGTCTTTTCCGTTCCCCGTCAGAGATTTTTGTGTTCCCCGTCCCCGTGGGGAACGGGGAATTGCAATGTGCGATTTGGCCCGCCATGGAACACGCAGGGGCTTGTCTACACAGCGACGGACAATCCCCGAGCGTTGACGGCGTTACGCGTCGCGTAATAGTCTAACTCTGTGATCCAGTCCTTCCGCTGCAAATACACACGGGCATTGTTTGAAGGCAAAGCGCCCGCTCGATTTCGAGCCTTCGCGGGCGTTGCGGAACGCAAGCTCACGCAGTTGGATGCGGCGCGGACGCTGGAATTTTTGCGCTCGCCACCCGGCAATCAGTTGGAGTCACTCAAGGGTGATCGAGCGGGTCAATACAGCATCCGCGTGAATGGTCAGTTTCGCCTGTGCTTTATCTGGACCGACGCAGGCCCCACCGACGTGGAAATCGTCGATTACCACTGAAGCAACCTCATGAACAAACCCATCAATCAAATGCGAGCGGTGCACCCCGGTGAGATTTTGCGCGAAGACTTTCTCGTGCCCCTGGCGCTGTCCGTTAATGCACTGGCCAACGCTCTGGCGGTGCCTGCAACGCGCATTCATGAAATCGTGAAAGAACGACGCGCCGTTACCGCTGACACCGCCGAACGCCTGGCACGCTATTTTGGCGGAGATGCAGAATCGTGGCTGGCCTTGCAGGCTGCATACGACCTTAAAACACTGCCAACGCGGCCCGAGATCGTGCGCCACGTGCAGCGGCGAGCAGCATGACATCAGGTCGACGCCAAACAGCGCTAGTGCACTGCCCTTCCGAGCTGAAAGCTCATGTTGCGGAGTTCAATGACGCCAAAGTTGCGAAACAAGGCGAGGAAGTGAATTGGTACGCGCGCGTGCGCGCTGCGCTGGCAACGGGTGGTGAGCTGGTCAATCCATCTGAGATGGATCGTGTGTGGCAGTGCCTAGCAAAGGATGCGGTGGGCGCAGGCCTATCCGAAAGCCCCGTTCACACCCACTGGTCTGAAGAGTTCATCAGGGACGTTTATTGCAGCGTGGACACACCTCAACCGTGGGACTGCAATCCGGCTGACGCGAAGGCACTGGGTGAGGTCGCTAAGGCGCTCGAACGGGTGTCTGATCGAATGGAGCCAGTAATTGGCTATGGCGTGGCGCTCGCGCTTGGCCACATCGGACGTGACCTTGAGGCCTCCGAACCCGCTAAGGCGGCACAGCTTCGTCATGACCTTGGGATGCCCGTTGACGCCATTATTATCGATCAAACTCTCTTTCGTTCGGTCTCAGATGCCAGCCCGAATGGGCCTTCGGTAACGCTGCATGACTTGATGCGGTCAGTCGCAAAGTCGCTCCGCGAAATGAGCGAAAAGGGCGCAGAGGTGCAAGCCAACAAAATTCAGGCCAAGGGTGCTGACCCCCACAGTGCGCTGTTCTCGCGGCGGCTTAGTCTTCGCATGAAAGCGCGCTTCGAAAAGTTCCATGACGAAGAAGTAGCCGTTCTGGTGCGCGCGGTGTTTGGTGAAAATGAGAATTGGGGTGCTCAGCGAGTGCGTCAGCTCAGAAGCGCGAGGTTAAAAAGGTGACCACACGCGAACAAACCAAGCAATTCGCTTATTTGTGCGCACGCGCACAACTCGTCAAAACTTTGAACTTTTGAGAGGTTTTTTCGCTTTACCCACTCTCTAACGTGTCCCCATCGCCCCGCTGCACTCATGGGCATTGATGAGGACACGAGATGCAAAGCACCACCCAAACGGTTGCCTCAGAGTCATTTTCTGGGCCGTCGTCACAGCCGACTGCGCTGTGGCGCATTCATCAGGTTTGCCAGCGCACCGGCCTCAGCCGATCCAGCGTTTACGCACAAATGGCGCGGGGCGACTTTCCTCGCAGTGTGCCTCTACTAGGCAAGTCAGTGGCCTGGGACGCGCGCGAGGTCAATGCGTGGATTGAAGCGCGTCTGGCCATGGGCCGGGGCCTGCTGTGAGCCACGATGATGAAGGACGCATTCAGCGCGCCAGTGCTCAGGCAAGCGCCATCGCTATTGCCATCGCCGCGCACAACGATGCAGCGGCGATATTCAACACCCTTCAGCCACAAGACCGCACAGCCCTGATGGCCGCGATGATCATTGCGACCTCGAAGCTGTATCTAGCCGACGCGATTGACGCGCAATTGGGGTGTCTGGGCGAAGCCATCGAAGAACATGGCGGCTGCATCTTGGCAGCGGCCAAAGAAATCGCCAACAGCATTTCCGACATGGAAGGACTGCTCAGCAACTGACCCCGAGTAGCACCCATCTGAAGCCAAGGAGTAACAAGACATGACCCCGCAACAACGAATCAAGGTAGACGACAAGCTGCGATTTCTGCAGTCAGTGCGGCGCAGCCACTTTGCCGCCGAGCATGCGTTAGTGCAGGCGGCGCAAGAGCTTAAATCTGACATTTACAAGATCGATCACGAACTGAAGGGCGTACGTGAACAAATTGAAGACCGCATGTTCCCTCAGTTCAGCGAACAGGTTCAGCAACGCGCCGTTGCCCGGCACCAACTGCTGACTTTAAAGCGCGAGTCGCTGCATAAGGAGTTCGCGCGCCTGATGCCCAGCGAAGAGGGCGGGTCAGAAATGACCAAAATCGGTGGCAATGCCTACCGCGCGCTGCGCGCCGCTTGTAAACACCAGGGTGTCGATGTTGACGACCTTAAAACCACCGCTTATTCACGCTGAGGCCCTGCTATGAAAGCACTTTTTGCCGGTCATCCTGAGCGCAAGGCGCTCGACAAAATCCAAGGCAATATCGCCAACGCGCTGGCTGCGCTGGAAGCGCTTGAACAACAGCCAATGACTGTAGACGAGGCGGCCGGGCGTCTGCGTGGCGCGTTACAGCGTGAGTGGCCCGAATATGTTGAGCGAAAAATTCGAAGCGCACGCCAACCCGGCGCGGGGCCTAATTTTTCGAATAGCGGCGATGATCGGATAAGTGCGCAATCGCTGATCATCTGGGGCCTGGGTGTCGAAGCCATCGTGGCGCGGGCAAAAGCCACTTGGGAAGGGATGAACGTCGGTGATGGCATTACTCAGCCTGATCGTCGCGCCAAACACACCGAGCTGACGGCAAAGCTCAAAGACCTTGAACTGGCAGAGGAGCGCGAGGCCTGCCGACTGGAAGCGCTGGATGACAACACCTTTGTCATGCGCCGCGAAGAGCCCAGTGGCGAGATACTGATAGAGGTCTGGCAGTCGCTCTAACCGGCACTGCCAGCCACCAAAAATGTGCATGCTCGGTTCTCATGGCTCGCGGGCAAGCACACCGGCAGCGTTTTGGTCTTGCGCCGCGCTGAACCCGACTCCGGACGCCGCCACTGCGACGGCGACATGTCGGGATCTATCACCGCCTGGCGATCACTTTCGCCGGCGAAAACTAACACCGCTTAATCAAGCTTTTCACCAGCGAAAGCTGGACGCCAACCGAGCGCGTGTGTACCTTCGCACTCGGAGCCTAGAAAACTCCTCTCAAAGCGGTCTGCCGCATCCGAAAACCTGCGGCTTTGTTGTGTCTGGCGTTCGCCTTTTGGTGAATGCTGGCAATCCGGTTCTATGCCGGGAGTTGACGGCCATACAAGACCCGCAAGGGAAAATCCGTCAGCCGTCTTTGAGCGGTTTTCTAGACTCCCGGCGCCTTCGGGCGCTGATTCCTTCATTGAATCGGAGCTAGAACCCATGAAACTGCAACAAGATACCGCCTTGATGGCGAGCTTTGGCGACCGCGCCTTTCCCTTTTGGCTGGACGACACAACCCACCCCAGTGACCTGGCGGGGCACGCGGCCACACTCACGGCTGCCGCAGGTGCACTGACGCGCGCTGTTCGCAAAGGCTTGCCGCCTGATGACCATGATGACCACCCCGACTTCCACGACGATGCTCTGATTGGGATCGAGGCGCTCTTGAGCTTCGCGCGCGGACTACAGGTCCACGCCAAGGCGATGGCTGCGGCTGCTAAAGGCGGTGCGGCATGAGTGCCAACAACGCTGACGGTGCCGTGGTGTCCGCCCCGGCGCGTGCTGCCTTTTTGTCGATGGCGGCGCGCTATGAGGTCGCAGACAGCGCCCGCCTTGACGATCTTTTGAACGACGCTGGGTGCTTCCTGGATTGCGCCTATGAGACGGTCAATACCCTTGCTCACGGCCTCACCGATAGCGCTGGCGACATTGCCGTTAACTCCGCATCAACGGCTTCGATGCTGTTCGGCGTTGGTTACCTCATCAAGATGGCAGGCGGAGCGACGAACGCGGCGCATTCACGCAGTGATTTGGCCACGGCCTCAAATGATGAGTTGCTGGACGAGCTGCGCCGCCGTGGCTTGATTGGTGTGAGCCAAGGCGGTGGCCAATGAACGCCACCTACCCGCGCGCCGCCTCACCAGTTGGACTCCATTTTGTGGAGGGATCCAATGCGGCGGAGATTGCCGAGTTCGCGGACGTTCTATTTGCCCACGCCGCCGAAGGGCTTACGGCGCTCTCCAAGCAGCTCGCAAACCGTCAATCCTTGGGAAGCCTGGATGACGCTGATCTGCTGTCAACAGCAGAGTCGATCACGGCACTGGCAGCGCACGCCGTGGACATTGCAAAGCTGGCCAACTGCCAAGCCCACCACCTTCTAGAAGAAGAGCTGCGCGCGGCACGCGCTGGGAGCGCGCCAGCATCATGAAGCCCATCACCCTGTCACTGGCGGAGATTGTCGACCAGTTCGGCCGCGCATTAAGCGCGGCCGGGCTGGAATGCCCGCAGCCGATCAAGGCCGATGGCGAGCGCCACCGCTACCGCGTAGAAGGCGATAAGCCCGCCTCGAAGAACGGGTGGTACCGGCTGCACACGGACGGCATTCCGGCCGGTGCGTTCGGGAGCTGGAAGACGGGGCAAAGCGAGACCTGGCGCGCGGACATTGGCCGCACGCTGACGCCTGAGGAAGACGCCGCCCACCGTGCGCGTGTGCAAGCCATGCGGGAGGAAGCGGCAAAGGAAGCCACCAAGCAACGCGAGGTCACGGCAGGCCGCGCGGCGCAGACCTGGAAGCAAGCATCTGAACGCGGTGCGGACCCTGCCCATGCTTACCTGGTGGCCAAGGGGGTCAAGCCCCACGGCATTGGCCAACTTCGTGACGCCCTGGTGGTGCCGGTGAAGGCGGGCGCGCGGCTGGTGGGGCTGCAATTTATTCAGGCTGATGGCGCAAAGAAGTTCCTTACCGGCACGCCCAAGCGTGGCGCCTTTCACCTGGTGGGACTACTGCCCACTGATGCGCCGCTGGTGGCGCTGGCAGAGGGCTACGCCACGGCCGCCAGCGTGCATGAGGCTACCGGCTGGCCGGTTGCCGTGGCCTTTGATGCGGGCAATCTGGAACCCGTGGCGCGGGCCATGCGCAAGGCCCGGCCGGGCGCGCGGGTGGTGGTCGCCGCTGACAATGACCACAACACCGAAGGCAACCCCGGCATCAGCAAAGCCAACACCGCAGCGGCGGCCGTGAGTGGCGTGGTGGCGGCGCCTGAGTTCGCGGCGGGTGACGCTGGCACCGATTGGAACGACTACGCCTCACAGCACGGCAAGGACGCCACTCGCGCGGCCCTGCTGACCGGGCTTGAAGCGGCGGCACAACAGGCGCCCGCACAGATAGGGCGACCCGCGCCCGCCGCCCCACTGCCGCCGCTGCCACTGAGCAAGCGCGATGGCAAGGCGAAGGCCACGGGCACGGGCAAGGCAGCGGACAAGCCCGACCAGGTAACGCCACACTTCGAGCTGAGAGAGTTCGGGCTTTACTGGTGTGGCGTAGACGTGAAGGGCGAGAAGGTGACGGCAAAGCCGCCGCTGTTCGTATGCTCGCCGTTGGTCATCGAGGCGGTGACGCGCGACGCGCGCGGCGGCAGCTTCGGCCGCCTGGTGTCGTTCGCTGATGCGGACCAGGTGCAAAAGACCTGCGTCATTGCGGCCCGCAGCTTGGGCAGTAGTCGCGGGGATGAGCTGCGCGGCGCCCTGTTGGAACGCGGGTTGCCGATCATTGGTGATGGACCGGAAGCACAGCGCCAGCTCACCCGCTACCTGATGCGCGAAGTCCCGGCCGCGCGGGCTCGCACCGTGACGCGTACCGGCTGGCACGGCACCGCGTTCGTGCTGCCCTCGCAGACCTTCGGCAACGCGGGCGGCGAACGCTACCACCTGGCCGATGAAGTGGCGGAGACGTCCAGCTATGAGCGCTGCGGCACCTTCAACGACTGGCGCGCCCTGGTGAGTGCGCCGTGTGGTGAGCATCGCCGAGCCATCTTCGCCTTGAGCTGTGGCTTTGCGGGGCCGCTGCTGTCGCTGATTGGTGGCGAATCGGGCGGCTTCCACCTGGTGGGCGGTTCGTCGTCGGGCAAGACCACGGCGCTGCGCCTGGCGGGTTCGGTGTGGGGCTCGCCTGAATCCTATTGGCGCCAGTGGCGATCTACTGACAATGGCCTGGAAGCCATCGCCGAAGAGTTCAACGACACGCTGCTGGCGCTGGATGAGATCGGGCAGGCAGACCCACGCATCATCGGGGAGGTGGCTTACATGCTGGCCAACGGGCGCGGCAAGCAACGTGCACGGAAGGAAGGCGGAGCGCGAGCCATCAAGTCATGGCGCGTGTTGCTGTTGTCCACGGGTGAAGTCGGCACAGCCGCACTGATGAATGCAGCCGGGCAGAAGACACGCGCAGGCCATGACGTGCGCCTGGTGGAAGTGCCCGCCGATGCCGGGCGCGGGTTCGGCCTGTTCGACTCTGCAGGCGGCGACGAAGGCCGCGCAGGCGAGACCAGCGCGCGGGCGCTGTCGCTGCACCTGGTGGAAGCTGCCAGCGTCAACTATGGCCACGCCGGGCCGCTGTTCGTGGAACGACTCACCCAAGCCCGGGATGAGGTAATTCGTGAAGGGCGCGAGGTGGTGCAGACGTTCGTCAGGGACGTGTGCCCTGCCGGTGCTGACGGGCAGGTGCTGCGCGTGGCCTCGCGCTTCGGGCTGGTCTGCTACGCAGGCGAGCTGGCTACCGAGTGGGGGCTTACCGGCTGGGACTTCGAGGCCGTGCGGTCAGCGTGCGTGGATGCGTTTCAGGCATGGCTCACAAAGCGCGGCACAGCGGGCGCGATGGAACCGGCAGCCATGAGGGCGCAGGTTCGCGCCTTCATCGAAGAACATGGCGGCGCACGGTTTCAGGACATCACGACCGGGGCCGACGTGGGCGACTACTCACGAAAGGATGACCCTGGGTATCGCGCATCTCTGGTGGATGCCGCCATGCCGCATGTGAGCGAAGGCCGGGTGATGAAGCGAGCGGGCTACCGCAAGCAAGACCGCAGCGGCCGCACGCTGTACCTGGTGTTCCCTGAAGTCTTCAAACGTGAGGTGTGCGAGGGCTTCGAGATAACGACCGTCTGCAAGGCGCTGGCGGATAAAGGCATCCTGCACACGCAAGAAGCTGACCGCTTTATCTCGCGTCACATCACGCCGCAGTCATCCAAGAAGCTGCCTTTCTACGCCTTGGACGGCGACCGGCTGCTGGATTCTTCGCCCGCTGATCGACTGCCGTAGCGGCGCGGGCTGACGCGCGCCTGGCGCTGATCTGCGCCACCACACCGACCCCATGACTGCGAGTGCTTGAGGCGCCGCGTTCGCCTGGCCAGCGCAGCGCGTGCGGCCGTGGGGCACGGGGGCGCCCGTTTTCTTTTCGGCGCGTTGTCCAGCCGCAACTTTGCAACGATTCGCCAGTGCTCCCCGTCCCGTCCCCGTAGGTTCCCCGCTGTTCTGACTGATGGTCTATAAATAATAATTATATAAATCAATAGTATATGTTTAGTTCCCCGTCGTCCCCGTTGTCCCCGTTGGGTTTTACGACGCAACTCTTTGGGTCCTTTCGTTGCATTTCGTACACCGGTGCTGATGGGCGCGAGTTGTCGCTAGGAGCATTTGGGTCCTTACCCAGGTCTAGGCCTCGCGGGTGCTTGCGATGCTCGGAATTTCACTCTTTGCCTTTGCGCAGGGATGAGTTAACAGCCAACCTGTGTTGAAGCCGTTAGGCCGTGAAGGGTCGGCAGACTCGCATCACGCCAAGAACCGCCCATTTCCTCTTGGCGGCTTGCGGACGAGCTTGGAAAAATGCCGCAAAAAATAACGCCGCACCCCACCCCCAAAGGCGGCCAGCGAAAAAGGCGCACCGATCAAGATCGGCACGCCTTCGGCTGTGAAAGCTGAGGGGTTACGCGGCGGCGCGTGCGTACCGCTTCACAGTGGCGTTGCTGATGCCGAACTGCTGCGCCGTGACGGCGATGCTGGCGGCGTGCTCGCGCTTCCATGCGATGACCGCTTGAGCGTCGGCAGCGGCCGGGCGCCCCATGCTGACCTTGCCGCGATGCGTGCGGCCGGTGGCTTCAAGTGAAGCGCGCGCCGCCTGGCGGCCAGACTCGCAACGCTCAACAATCCTGTGGCGCTCCATGTCGGCCACCTGGGCCAACACCGCAAGGATGAGTTCGCCCACCCCGCGCCCGATGACGCCCAAGCCGTGCACGTCCACGGTCACACCGCGATCAAGTAGGGCGCGCACGTTGGCCTGAACGTCCAGCGCATCGCGACCCAGCCGGTCAACTGCGTACACCGCCAAGGTGTCGCCCTCGCGCACGTAGCCGAGCATCGCCTTGAAGCCCGTACGTTCAGCGGCCTTGGTGGTGCCGCTCACGCCTTCATCGAAGAATTCCTTGGTGATGGCGGCACCGCCACCCAGCGCGGCACGCTGCGCTTCGATGCTTTGGCCAACTGTTGAGACGCGGTAGTAGGCGATTCGGCTCATGGTGGTTTCTCCGGGCTGCTGCATGGTTCAGAAGGTAAGATGCAATTATGTGCTAGCTCATAACTACAAGCCAATATCTTTTGATCTATTCCAGCGCATCCGTTTCTGGGTAGCTCACAAGGAATAACTTGTGTCCGTGGCCGTCCGAGTGTTTCCGCATCATCAACACGGAGTAAGGTGCGCGGGTCGAGGTGTAGATGTTGCGGAGTCGTCACAGAGTTGGCCGAATGGTTAAACAAAAACGTCAATCGGGGCGGACGATGAAGGCCTAATCACCCGGAGAAAGCCCCCATCCTCACGCCGCACCTCGACACCAATTCTTGGCGACTGCACAGGCCCTAACCTGGCCAAATTAGCGTTGGGGGTAACTGAGGGGGTAACACCTTTCAACGAATCCGCCAAAAAGCGGCGCCATAAGGCTTTGCGGTCCTGATGTGATAGGGACCCCACCATGGTTCTTGCATCCAATGATGCGCACGAGACCCCGTTCAAGCCCCGCCTCCGGCGGGGCTTTTGCGTTGCGCAATAAAAACCCGCGCATGGCGGGGATCTTGATCAAGCCGCAGGTCTCGGCGCAGTACGATGCGGAATTCGACGCGTTGGTACTCGGCGCCCTTCTTCGGAGTCGTTGTCGGTCGGCGGCTGGCCAGCTGTGATCTCTCAGTAGGCTGTTATCCGGGGGGCTTCTCCCGAAGCTTCAGGTCTCCACTCGCGGTCAGGCGGCCAAGGGTGCCGCCATCGGCGCAGCGCTGGTCGCCATCTTCGGCAACAGCGGTGATATCGGGCGCTCGGCCGGGGCAGGCGGCGTGGTCGGCGGGGTACGCGGTGCGCGGTTCGGCTATCTGCCCAGGCGTCCCGGTTCTGGCAACTGAAAAGGCCCGGGCACCCAATCGAACTCGGTGACCCGGGCCATTCATCAACACCGGCCCTTCACGTGCAACTGCAACGGGCAGGTGGTACGGGTACCGCCTTAGTCGGCGCAGGCGGTGACCGTTACCGTGCGACCTTCGGCGCCGAGATCGAACGGGCCGATCATGCGTTCAAGCTGCATCATGCCGAGCTGCCCACTGAGGTTGGTTTCAAGCACGGTTGATGCAGAAGAAGTCACTACGCTCAACGCGACACCGGTCTGCCCCTGCGGGCAGCTTCCCGCAACGATGACCGGAAGCGCCGCATCAGCTTGAACGCTGGCGACCAGTTCCAGCGCGACCGATGAAAGAGCGGGGGTGCTCACGCACTGCCCACCAACGCAAACCGTCACGGGCACGTCAGGAATCGGAACCGGACCCGCACTGAGCGATACCGACTCGTTGATGCTGGAAGAAGGAATCCCTCCGGTTAGGCTATCCAGCAGCGTCACCGTGCCCTCAACAAGGTTTGACAACAAGCCGGCATTGACAGCGCCGGATGCCCCAAACATGACCAACCCCGCAACCAGAACCGATTTCAAGGTCCCCGCAGTTCTCATCTTTTTAATGTTCATAACAAAACTCATCCTCGGTTTGTAGGAATTTACTGGTTGTCCACGTGCGTTCAGGCTTGCTTCATGGACGACCTGACCCTACACAAACAATCCCGATTACTCAAGAAAAATTGGGCAATTTTTACTATTGATTTATACGATTTAACAAAAACTTACCTTCTGTCCATGGCATTGGTCGTCATCAGTGCTTCCTTGAAACACCAGCATGGCCACTCAGCATCAACGACGCTGCGGGGAATTTGCGTCAATCGCTGTGGGCCTTCAGCGTTTGTGCGGGACCTTAAGGCGCCCTCGGCAGTGCTTGTGGCCACCGGGTACCGATCCGAGCCCAAGGCAGGCGGCCCTCAAGACACCTCAAGAAAAGGACCAGGGTCGAAAAAATATGTCGCGTGCCGCATGTTGCGGACCCTCAGCCGGGGATTGGACTCGGGCGAATGATTCTGAACACCCTGGCGCGAACGAAAGTGGTAGCCCGGCTTCAACACCCGGATGAGACTGGGGGTAGTACGGGTTGCCTGACGCGACATTTCACGCGCGCTCACCAACGCCTGCTGTATCGACTCTGCGTGTACGGACACCCCGCACTCGCCCAACAGGAGAAGCTCCGTGGTCCGATCCCTCTTTCTGGTGCTGTCCGATTCCACCTCCCCGGAGACCGACGGCGAATTCAATCGCTGGTATTCCGAACAGCATCTTCAGGACGTCTCGAAAGTGCCTGGCGTGATTTCTGCAACGCGTTACCGCATCGAAAAAGGCGTGACCGTGCTGCCGGGCGTCAACGCCGACCGCCACGCTTACGTCGCCATCTACGAGATTGAAGCCAAGACCACCGAAGAGCTGGAAACCTTTGCTGCGGCGCTACGAAAGGGCATCGACTCGGGTGCAGTGGACATCAGCCCGACGCTCGATTTTCAGGGTGTGACCGGTAGCCTGTGCGTGCCGATCACGCCGCGCGTCACCAAGGAAGGATGAAGGCCGCAGTCGCGTGATGGCTCAGCGGATCGCGCGGGCGAAAACCTCGCGCGGCAGTTGGCCGGTGAACGCCTTGTAGGCAGTGGAGAAGTGCGACTGGCTGCTGAAGCCCAGTTCGTAGGCGATGTCGGTGACGCGCTGCTGCCCCGCCTCCAGCAGGGCACGCGCCCGCTCGATGCGTCGCTGCATGATGAAGCGGTGCGGCGAGCAGCCAAAGCGGCGTGTGAACTGTTGCGTGAAGCCTGTGCGACCAAGGCCAGCGCGGGCGGCCAGCGCGTCGAGGCTGAGTTTTTCGGCGAGGTTGGCATCGATCCATTCCACTACCGCATCAAGATTGGCGAGGGTCTGAGTCGCCTCGGGCGTCGATCGCGCGGCCGGCAGTTGCACGGTTTCGGCGTTGCCGGCATCGACCACGCGCGCAAGGTGCCAAGCCAGCGCATCCAGCAGCTTGGCGAAGTAACGCCGGTCGTCGGGGGACGCCGCCGACGTTGCGCGCATCAGGGTTTGCACGGTGGCCACCGCGTAGGCGTCGCGCAGCGCGAACACGCAATGCGGCAGGTTCAGCAGGCCCTTGCCCACGCGATCGCTCGCCACGCACCCCGACCGCGCGGGGAAATGCACCGTCGCGAAATCGACCCAACCGTCGGTGCGGTAGTGGATGGATTGCCCGCGGGGGATCAGCGTGATGTCGCCGGGCCGCGAAAAAGTCTGGCTCCAGCCCGCTTCGGTGTACACGCGAACCCGGCGTGCGCCGCCCAGATGGACCGACAGGGTCAGCTCTTGGGTCTGGGGAATGTGCACTTCGCGCGTCGTCGGCATTTGCCAGCCGTACAGCCCAATGCCGTCTCGAGATTGCCCCCGCCGCACCAATTGTGGGCGGCTGTGACACGCCCGAGCATAGGCCTCTACGCCGCGCAGTCCTGATTTGTTGGTCATCGCGATGCTCCTCCACCACCCTCAAATGCCGCGCCCGTTTAGAAGCGCCGGTCTCGTTGTCATCCGCAGATCATGCCGTGTTCCGAACGATTCTGAACAGCGCACCCGCGAACGCAAGTGATAGCCGGCCGTCGGTCGGCGATTGACACTGGCCCGGCATCGCGTTTTCGCGAGTGCCCCCTTGCAGGAGACCCCATGACTGAAACAACCGCAGCGGCACCGCTTCCGACCACCGTTCCCGGATTGCTGGCGGCCGCACGCGCAGCGACCGACCTCGATGATTTTGGCGATCAGCACTTCCTGGTCGGCCTCGGGACGTATGTCGACGACCTCGCCGCCCACGCTCGTCTCAACGCCACAGGCCAGCAGATGATCTATGGCGGCATCGTCAACATGTTGGTCAACCGGCTGCGCTACGTTCGGGACGTGAAGCAGCATCCGGAGATTCTGGCCGAGCAGATCGTCGCGCCCATCGTGATTCTGGGGCTACCACGCACCGGGACCACCAAGTTGCAGCGCGTGATGTCGGCCGACCCCGAGACCCAGCGCCTCGATTACTGGCGTCAGATCAACCCCGCACCGTTTCCTGACGAGACCCCCGGCAAGCCGACGGCCCGCATCGAAGCTGCGCAGGCGGTGGAGCAGATGCTCGCCACCCAGTTTCCCGGGTGGATGGCCCGGCACCCCACCGAAGCTTTGGAGCCCGACGAAGAACTGCACCTGATGCACGGCTCGTTCGAGTGCGTCATTGCTTGGCTGTTCGCGCGCACGCCCAATTATTACGACCACATCATGACCTGCGACCCGCGCCCCATGTACCGCCATCTGCACGCGCAGATGCAGTACCTGCAGTGGCAGGACGGCGGCGGTCGAGGACGGCCGTGGATCATGAAGTCGCCCTGTCACACCGGCGCGGTGGACGTGTTGCTGGAAACCTTTCCCGATGCGGTGCTGGTGCACTGTCATCGCGACATCCAGAAAATCCTGCCGTCGATCACCGCGCTGATCCAGGAGGCGCGGAATATCGGCAGTGATCACGGCGACCCCAAGGTGCTGGGCACCGAAATGCTCGACTACTGGGGCCGGTCGATGGACCGTTATCTGGAGGTTCGCGACCAACTGCCCGCCGGTCGCATTCTCGACCTGCAGTTCGAAGAAGTCGTTGGCGACGTGATCGAGACCATCCGCCGCATCTACGCCTTGGCAGGTCGTACCCTCACCACTGAGGCGGTTGCCGCTTTCGAGGCCTACGAGGCGCGCCGGCCCGACCACCACTTCGGCAGTTACACCTATTCCGCCGCCGAGTTCGGCTTCACAGCCGAACGCATTGAACAGCGCTTCTCGGCCTACCAGGCGCGATTCATCACCCCACCCACGTCCACCACGGAGAAGGCGCATGGCTAACACCACGCAACTGGCCCACCTGCAATTCACCGAGCCCGCCATCTGGGCCGAGGTCGTCAAGGTCATGGGCGAACTCGACCAGCTGGTCTGGAACGACCCGCTGGTCACCGACGACCTGACCCGCGCCGAAGGCGTGCGTTACCTGACGCGGCTGATCGCCGGCGCGCTGCCGATGACCATGGAGCTGGCCGATGCCAACTACCCCCAGTTCTTCCACCTGCTCAGCACGCGCATCCACTGGGGTCTGCCGGCCACCGATTGCCACTATCAATGGGCGTCGGTGCACGGTGACAACGTGTACCGCATCAGCGGTGATCGCGGCACCGCCCGGGTGTTCGACATCGAAACCCGGCATGACCGATTTGCACACATCAACGACTGGAAGCTGCACAGCCGATTGACGCAGTTCGACGTGGGCCCCGGCAATCACGTCGACATCGTCCTCAGCCGCGAGCGCCCCGAAGGCGTCCGCAACTGGATCGAACTGGCGCCCGGCCAGGGCGAAATCATCTTCCGCCAGTACTACTACGACTGGAACACCGAGCAGCCGGCGCGACTGAGCATCGTCAACGAGAACGCGACCTACCCACCGCCCGCACTGACCACCGACGCCATCGCCAACGGGTTGGAGCTGTTCTGCGACTGGCTGCGACAGGTCCCGGCACGCTTCCAGCAGGTGGTGAACTCTTACTACGCCGCACCAGCCAATTCGATGGTGTTCGACGCCATCGACTTCGGCTGGAAATCGCTGAAATACGGCAAGGGCATCTACCAATGCGCGCCCGACGAAGCGCTGGTGCTCGAAGTGAAGCTGCCCCAGTCGTATTACTGGAGCATCCAGCTCTGCAGCCACTTCTGGGAAGCCCGCGACTATCACCTGCGACAAACCTCGCTGAACGGGCATCAGGCGCACATCGACGAAGACGGCATGTTTCGCGCCGTCATCGCCCACGGCGACCCCGGCATTGCCAACTGGCTGGACGCCGGGGGACATCAACGCGGCCTGCTCGCAATCCGCTACTACGAGCCGGATTCAACGCCGATTCCCACCGTGCGTCGCGTGAAGCTGTCCGAGCTGGAAACGGTACTGCCCAGCTCGACGCCGCGCCTGACGCCAGAGGCCCGCCAGAAAGCCCTGCGCAACCGCGCCTGGTCGGTCGCCCGCGTCGGCCGCGAGTAACCACATCCCTCACATCGCTGAACACGGAGAAACCATGTCGAATATCGAAAAGCTGTTCTCAATGCAGGGCAAGGTCGCGCTGGTCACCGGCGCGGGGAGCGGCATGGGCGCGCGCTTCGCTCAGGTGCTGGCCGACGCGGGGGCCACGGTGATCTGCGCGGCGCGCCGCAAGGACAAACTGGAGGCGACGGTCAGCAAAATCACCGCAGCGGGCGGCAAGGCCATCGCGCTGAGCGTCGACGTGGGCGACTCGACAAGCGTCGAGCGCCTGTTCGATGACGCCGAGACGGCCGTCGGCCCGGTCAACGTCCTGGTCAATGCCGCAGCCCAGGTCGACTTCGGCCTGTTCCCGGACGTTGAGGACGAGCGCTGGCAGAACCTGATCAATGTCAATTTCTCAGGAATCATGCGCACCTCGCGCAGTTTTTCACGTCGCCTGATCGCCGCCGAAAAACCCGGCACCATCGTCAACGTCACCTCGATCATCGCCGAGCAGGTAATGCTGGGCGTGCCGGTCTACGGCAGCCTCAAGGCGGCGGCCAACCATTTCACCCGGTCGATGGCACGCGACATGTTCGACAAGGGCATTCGCTGCAATGCCATCGCGCCCGGCTATTTCTTGACCGACATGGTGGAGGCCTACTTCGAAACCGACGCCGGCAAGGCCGACATCGAGCGCCACCCCATGAAACGGCTGGGCCGGGTCGAAGAACTCGACGGCGCACTGCTGTTGCTGGCCAGCGACGCCTCGTCGTTCATCAACGGCGCGGTGCTGAGCGTTGATGCGGGCCAGGTCATCCAACTGCACTGATTCTCGAGGGAAAAGGGGCCAGGGTCGCAGGATCGACTTACGGCACATCCAATGACGCGCACCAGACCCCCGGTCAAGCCCCGCGCCCTGCGGGGCTTTTGCGTTACGCAACAAAAAACCCCCGCATGGCGGGGGTTTTGATCAAGCCGCAGGGTTCAGCGCAGCACGATGCGGAACTCGACGCGGCGGTTCTCGGCGCGCCCTTCTTCGGAGTCATTGTCGGTGAGCGGCTGGCTGGCGCCGTAGCCCTTGGCGGTGAGTTGGTCTGGCGGCACGCCGCGAACGATCAGGTACTGACGCACCGACTCGGCACGCGCTTGTGACAGGCGCCGGTTGTAAGACTCGCTGCCTTGCCCGTCGGTGTGGCCACCAATCTCAACCAGCAGATTGGGGTCGCTCATGCTCTTGAGCGCGGTGGCGGTGTCCTTGAGGATCTCTTTGGACTCGGCCGTGAGCACCGCCGAGTCGAACTCGAAATTGACGCCGCGAATGACCTGCGGCGCCAGCTCGACCGGGCAGCCGGTGGCATCGACGACCGCGCCAGGCAGGCTGCCGGGGCATTGGTCGAGGCTGTCGAACACGCCATCGCCGTCAGAGTCGGTGTCGCAGTCGGTGCGCCCGGTGACGGGGTCAACCACGGCGACCTCGCAGGACGGACGCGGGGGCGCAGGCGGCGGCATGGCGGCAGGCGCGTCACCGAAGCCCGGAATCGGCAACTGCAAACCCACCATTACGCGAAAATCGAGAATCGAGCTGTTGCCCGGCACGGTGTCATCGTTGCGCTGGTAGAGCGCGCGCAGCTCGGTGCGCACCAGGCTGTCGTAGGGCAGGCCGACGTCAATGAGCGCACCACCGCCAAGGCTGGCGCCGAGGTGGTAGCCGCTGCTGCCCGCGGCGTCTTCTTCAACCAGACCCAGACCGGCCAAACCGAAGGGATACAGCACCGGGCTGCCAAAGCCGGGCGATCCGTCGCCCAGGAATCGCTGCTGGGCGAAACGGTAAAGAAAATCGGCGTGGATGGTGCGCGTGTAGTCGGTGCGCCCGTCAATATCGCGGTCACGCTGTAGCGCCGAGTAGCCAAATTCGACATCAACGTCGTCGAACACGCGCACCGGCAGGCCAAAGGTCAGGTGAAAGCCGATCCCGTCGTCAGAATTGCGATCACCGTCGCTCAGTTCGTAGACAAAGTTGCCGCCCACATACGGATAGCCGAGGCCCTGCTCGCTCGCCGTCACCGCGCCGGTCGCGATCAGTGCCAGGCCAGCCAAGGCCCAAGAGGTTTTGAATGTCATTATTGCCCCCGAAAAATTGTACGTTTTAGAAATATCCGTCTGCGACAACCGCGTGCAGAAATCGGGGCCGCCGTTTAACGCGATGCGGCATGTTGCGGTGCCGCGACGGCCTTTGCCAGTGACGACACCAGGGCCGGGCCTTCGTAGATGAAACCGGTGTAGATCTGCAACAGCGTCGCCCCCGCAGCGATGCGCTCCCGCGCACCCGTAGCATCGTAGATACCGCCGACGCCGATAATGGGGAAATCGGGCCCAACGGCCGCCCTCGCCTGCCGCAAGGCCTGGCAGCTCATGAGGCTGAGCGGCCGCCCCGACAAGCCGCCAGCCTCCCCTGCGTGCCGTGCGCCCTTGACGGCGTCGCGGCTTAGCGTGGTGTTGGTGGCGATCAGGCCGTCCATGCCGCTGGCCTGCACGGTCTCGGCGACGCGCTTGATGGACTCGGTATCCATGTCGGGCGCAATCTTGATCAGCAGCGGCACACGGCGACCGTGGCGATCGGCCAGCCGGGCGCGCGCATCGGTTACCCGGCCCAACAACGCTGCCAGCGGCCCTTCGGTTTGCAGCGACCGCAGGTTGGCGGTGTTGGGGCTGGAAATGTTCACCGTCACGTAGTCGGCGTGCGGGTAAACCTTCTCAAGGCACAGACAGTAGTCGTCGGCCGCATCGTCGATGGCGGTGACCGCGTTTTTGCCGATGTTGATGCCCAGAACGCCGTCATAGCGCGCACGCTGAACATTGCGCACCAGCGCATCGACGCCATCATTGTTGAAGCCGAGACGATTGATCAGCGCCCCATGCTCGGGCAAGCGAAACATGCGAGGACGCGGGTTGCCGGGCTGCGGCCGCGGCGTCACCGTGCCGACCTCGACAAAGCCGAAGCCGAGCCGCGCCCAGGCCTCCAGGCAGGCGCCGTTCTTGTCGAGCCCTGCGGCCAAACCGACCCGGTTGCGAAACCGCAGCCCGAGACAGTCCACCGGGTCATCGACCGGGGTTTGCTGAAACGGCAGCGTCGCCAAACGCGGCAGGTGCTGAAAGCTGGCAAGGGTCAGCTCATGCGCCGTCTCGGCATCCAGCCTGAAAAGTGCACTGCGGGCGGCGGCGTAAAGCATGCGCGGTTCTCGAACTTTTATCGGTTGCCCAGCGCCAGGCGCTCGGCACCACCGTTCATTAGCGCCGGGACCGGGCGCGGCGACCGTGTGCGGCTGCGGCCAAGCCGCTCGGCCAAGGACTCGCGCGCCAGCATCAGCGGAAATTGGGCGCCGCCCATCAGCAGGTCCTGCAACAGGCGCCGCTTGGGGGCGCCCTCGTAAAGCGCGCCGACGCTGCCGGCGGCGGCGAACAGCGCCCGCGACAGGTGCAGGTAGTCCTTGCGAATCACCACGCCCAGTTGCTGGGTATTGCTCATCAGTTGCAGGACCGCATGGCCGCGGCGATGCAGACCGGCCCAGCCGTCGCGACGCAGTTCGGTCAGCAGGTTGCGACGCGTCAGCGGCGTGATGCCCTTACGGCGCAGCGTGTCGTCGAGCGCGGCGATGATGTCCTGGCGACGCGCCGAACCCGGATCAGGCGCCGTGCTCATGCGAATCAACGCGTCGGCCAACAAACCGGTATCGGCCAGAATGGCCGCCGCAAGATAGTCCCAGACCGCATTCCACTTGCCCTCCAGCGACACGACATTGCCCCAGTCGATCAGGTGCAGGCGGCCATCATCACCGACCATGATGTTGCCGGGGTGCAGGTCACCGTGCATCTCCTGGTGGCGCAGCATGTGGCGCACCACGGTGAAGCTGAGCCGCTGCACGATCTGTCGCTGAAAACGTCGCTGCTCACGCGGCGAGCGCTTGGCCAGGGCCCGCGGCAGGCTGACGGCATCGGCGAGGTATTCCATCTCGATGATGCGGCGGCTGTGACCGTAAATTTCGGGCACGTGCCAGATCTGCGAGTGGCGGGCACGCTCGAAGAAACGCTGGTGATGCGCGGCCTCGGCATCGAAGTCGAGTTCGTCAACGAAGCCGGCCACGAACTCGTCAACCTGCTCCTGCATGGCGCGCAGAAACGGCGCCAGCCGCGAGTGCGGCGCCCAATACTGCGACGACATGATGGCCAGCCCCATGACCATCTTGCCGATCACGAATTCGCGGTCGATGTTATGGCGTCCGACCTTGATCACCACCGGGCGCAGCACTTCAAGGCCGTCTTCGATGAACGGCTTCTTGGCGAAGTAAACGCTGCCGATCGAACCCGACTTGACCGGTCTCGCCGGGTCAAAGTCGAGGTAGCGCTTATGCGGCATCTCGCCGTAGCACTCCAGGAATGCGGCGTTAACCTCGGCCTCGGTCATGGCCGGGACGTCTTCGTGAAACACCGCCAGTTCGCGGGCGATCTCGTCCGGCAGCAGGTCGGCATTGGCGGCGGCGACCTGCGCCATCTTGACGAAGAACGGGCCAAACTCGCGGACCATCTGCGCGACGATTTTCGCCTGTGCGGCAAAGTCGGCCGGGTCGGCGGCGAAGAACGGCCGAATATGACGCAGCGCCTTGATCTGACGACGCATGATCACCAGGTCACTGCGAATCAATGCGACGCGACGCATCACTTCATCGAGCTGCCACTGGTTAAAGCGCCGCCCGGCCTTGAGCAAGTTGACGATCTCGACCAGCATCGGCTCATAGGTCTTGAGCACCAGCCGCACCATGTCGAGCCCGAGTTCGCCCAGGCCTTTCAGTTCGGGGCTGGCAAACAGCTCGTTGAAGAAATGCCAGAACTCATCGACCAGCGCCTGCGGCACCGGCATGGGGCTGCGCGCCATCGCCTGGTCGACCAAGAAGCGGATCAGCTCTTCGGTGGACGCCTCGTTGGGAATCATGCCGCGCTGGCGCAGATAACCGGTGAGCCGGCCACTCTGCTGCAACAACGGGTGCTGATAAAGCCCGGCAAACGCGCTGTCGACGGCCGCCGACAGGTCGCTGCGGGTGGCGTCGGCCTCACTGCCCAACAGCTTGATCAGCGGCGAAAAGCCGCGAGTGGCGCGCACCGTGGAGAGCGAAAACTGGCCGAGGCTGCCCAGCAGGCTGGCGCGCTTGACCGGCTCAGGCGGGCGCGGCGCTTTCACGCGTCCGGGTCCAGCAGGTGCCCCATCTTGCGCGCCTTGGTTTCAAGATAAGCCGCGTTGTAGGGGTTGGCGACGATCTGAATCGGCACCCGCTCGACCACCTCGAAACCGGCACGCTGCAACTCGTCGAGCTTGCGCGGGTTGTTGGTCATCAGCCGCAGACGTCGTACGTTCAGGGTTTCCAGCATGGCCACGGCAATGCTGAAATCACGCGCATCGACCGGCAGCCCCAGCTGGTGATTGGCCTCGACGGTGTCAGCGCCGCTGTCCTGCAAGGCATAGGCGCGAATCTTGTTGGCCAGACCAATGCCGCGTCCTTCTTGACGCAAATAGATCACCGCACCGCGACCTTCGGCGGCAATATGCGCCAGCGCCGACTGCAACTGGGGGCCACAGTCGCAGCGCAGCGACATGAAGGCATCGCCGGTCAGGCATTCGGAATGAATCCGTACCAGCGGCAGACCTTCCTCGAGTGCACCCATCCACAGCGCGACGTGCTCCTTGTCATCATCGGCGGCAAACACCGCCATATGGAACAGGCCGTGCGGCGTGGGCAGACGCGAGGTCGCCAGGCGCCGCAACGGCACCATGGGACGAACTGCGGCGGTTTCAGGCACCGACAAAATTCTGCCCACAGACACGCAGCGTGCTGCCGTTGATCCCGGCCGCCGCCGGCGAGGCGAAGAACACCACGGCTTCGGCGATGTCCTGCGGCAGCCCGCCCTGGGACAACGAACTGAGTCGTCGGCCGACCTCACGCGGGGCAACCGGCATCTGCGCCGTCATCTGCGTTTCGATATAGCCCGGCGCGATGGCGTTGATGGCGCCGCCCTGCTCAGCCAGGGTCGGTGCCAAGCCAGCCACGTAACCAATGATGCCGGCCTTGGTCGCCGCGTAATTGGTCTGCCCCGGGTTGCCGGCGATGCCGCCAATCGACGAAATGCACACCACCCGCGCGCCTTCATTGAGGCCACTTTTGAGCAGGCGTTCATTGATACGCAGAATCGAGCCGAGGTTGATGTCAAGCACCAAGTCCCAGAAATGCGGCGGCATGTTGCGAATCATCTTGTCGCGGGTGACGCCGGCGTTGTGGACGATGATGTCGATACCGCCAAACTTCTCGGCCACCTCGGTCGCGATGCGCTCGCCGGCGTCAGCCGCCGTCACGTCCAGTGCCATGCCGTGGCCACCCAAACGGCTCAGGGTCTCGCCCAACGCGCCTTCCTGCGACGGGTGATCGATGCCGACGACCTGCGCGCCTTCACGCACCAGGGTCTCGGCGATGGACGCGCCGATGCCGCGCGCTGCGCCGGTCACCACAGCCACCTTGCCGTGCAGCGAGCCCGGTAGCGTCGGTGTCTTGCCAGTGCCCACACTGACGGTCAGCGTCTGCCCGGTCACGTAGGCAGCATGCGGCGTCAACAGAAACCGCAGGGCGGCATCCAACTGCGCTTCGGCGCCGCTTTCAAGCTCGATGTGATTGACGGTCGAACCTTTCTTGCCGACCTCCTTGGCCAGCGACTTGACGAAGCCGCGCAGCGCCGCCGCACAGGTCCGCGCGCCAACGTCGGTCTGGGCATCAGCGATACGACCAATCACCAGCACCCTACCGCGCGCCGACAGGCGGGCAATATGAGCGTGAAACAGGTCGTACAGCGCGCGCAGGTCTTCGGGTTGTTCGCACCCGGTGGCATCGAACACGATGCAGGGGCTCGCTGACTCGCCACTGTCGGCGGCGGGCTCGCTGGCCAGGGCAATCTTCGCTTTCTGTGCAGCGGACTTGATGACCGCGAGACCACCGTGGTCCGGCGCGATGCGAATGCTGGCGCCCATCGCACTCAGCGACTTGAGGAGCGCGGCCACTGCCGTTGACCCAGGGGCGGCCGCGAGCAGCACCGATTGACCGTCAAGCGGCGCGACCGCCCAGGGGCTTTCGGCCCGTTCGAGCTTTGGTGGCTGCGGCAAGCCCAGCAGATTGGAAATCGACTTGCCAAACGGCGAGTGCGTGAACTCGAAATAGCGGTCGGTCATGGGAAAAACCTCAACACAAAATAGGGCCGCGACAGTAAGCCGCGCATTATCGCAGCGCATTGACCTCGCCGCTTGGCGCGGCGGCCAAATGGGCCAGTTGGCGGGCGGGCTTCCTGCTAACCTCAAGATGAGCCGAGACCACAGTCGGCACCCGATTCAGCTTGAGGAGATAGACCCACGATGCGTTTTCTCATGATCACCCTCGCAGCGGTGGCTGCGGCGCTGGGGACCTATTTTGGCCTGCAGAGGCTGAACCCCATCGAGACTTCGAACCAGGCCGCCACCGATAAGCGGGTCACGGCAGAGCAGATTCTTGATCGCCCGCTCGACCCTGCGCCATTGCCTTCAGGACGCTTGCTGATGGGCGTCGACGAGACGGTGGTTGATGTCACGCCGCCCGAACCGGATCAGCTTTCGGAAGACATGGACGCCCCGGCCCCAACCGAAGAGAGCACGCCAAGCGACGAGTCCGACACCCTGACCGATGACGCCGAACGCCTGGCCGAGTTGTCCGAAGAGGACACGGGCGACACCTCACCCCAGACCGACGCCGACACCGAGTCGCAAGCGGAGGCGGGCGCTGAAGGCGAAGCCGACATGGCGGGCAATGACGATGGCGATGCCGGTGACGCCACACCGACGCCCAGCCAGACGCCGACGCCCTCGGCGAGCCCCACTGCGGCACCGACACCCAGCAAAACCCCGGCCCCCACGGCCACCGCAAAGCCAAAACCGTCGCCGTCGGCCACCGCAGCGCCCAGCCCCACGCCCACGCCCACGCCCACGCCCACGCCTGATCGTGCCGCAGCGGCAACAACCGAGGCACCCGGCGGCGGGTCAACCCTGTCCACCGGCACGCCGCTGGCCGACAACGCCATCGCACCGTCGTCGCATGACATCGACGCCCGCTCAAAGCCGCGGACGCCCGCCCCGACCGCTGCGCCACAAGCCACCCGCCGCGCCGCCTCCACAGCAGCGCCTGCCCCACAGGTTGCCTCGGATGATCCCGAGGCCTGGTGGCTTCGCCCAACCACGCCAGAGCAGCTCGGCGTCGTTCATGTCGGTACGGCGTCGTTCAACCGTGCCATCGTGCTGATGACCGACGGCGGCTTCGACAGCGTGCGCAGCGTGTCCCGCAACGTCGAAGTGATCCGCGGCGGCATCGTGCTCGACGGCGAATGGACCATCTCGCCGGCCAATGACCACCTGCTGATCTTCAAACTGGAGCAGTCCGGCGAATACGACATCACCGTCGGCGCCGGCCTGCAAGACCGCAAAGGGCGGCTCTGGCCGCACACGGTGCGCGGCACCCTCTACGTGCCCTGAAAGTCGCCGCTTGGCGCAGTACAGCCCCGGCCAAACCGGCCGGGGGTTTCTTGAGGTCTTAAGCCTGCTTCAACGACGCCAGATCAATCACGAAGCGATAGCGCACATCGCTGCGCACCATGCGGTCATAAGCATAGTTGATGTCCTGCATCTTGATCAGTTCGATGTCCGAGACGATGCCGTGCTCGCCGCAGAAATTGAGCATCTCCTGGGTTTCGGCAATGCCGCCGATCAATGACCCGCCAATGCTGCGACGTTGAAAGATCAGATTGCTCGCAGCCGGCGTCGGGTGCGGCTTTTCTGGCACGCCGATCAACACCAGCGTGCCGTCACGCTTGAGCGCAGCGAGATACGGATTCAAATCATGGGCCACGGCCACCGTATTGATGATCAGGTCAAAGCGCTTGGCCTGGGCCTTCATCTGCGCGGCGTCGGTGGACACCACCACTTCGTCGGCGCCCAGTCGCTGCGCATCGGCGCCCTTGGCCGGGGTGGTGGTGAACAGGGTGACCTTGGCACCCATCGCATGGGCCAGCTTGACGCCCATGTGGCCGAGGCCCCCCAGCCCGACGATGCCCACCGACATGCCGGGCACCACCTTCCAGTGCCGCAGCGGTGAATAGAGGGTGATCCCGGCACACAGCAGCGGCGCGGCAGCCGCCGGATCGAGGTTGTCCGGCACCCGCAGCACGAAATTTTCATCGACCACGATGCGCGTTGAATAGCCGCCAAAGGTGACCCCGCCAAGGTGTTTGTCCTTGCCGTTATAGGTGCCGGTAAAGCCGCGCTCGCAGTACTGTTCCAGCCCGTCATCGCAGGCGCCGCATTGTCGGCAGGCATCGACCAGACAGCCGACGCCAACCGTTTGCCCGGCCTTGAAGCGCGTCACTGCGCCACCCACCGCCGTGACGCGGCCGATAATTTCGTGACCCGGCACGCAGGGATACACCGTGACGCCCCATTCGCTGCGCGCGGTGTGGACATCGGAATGGCAAACGCCGCAGTAAAGAATTTCAATATCGACGTCGTGCGCCTGGGGCGCGCGGCGCTGCAAGGTCCAGGGCGCTAGCGGTTGGGTGGCGTCAGGGGCGGCATAGGCGTGCGTCATCGTCATCGGGGAACCTCCGGAAACTGGAAAAATGGCCTTGAGAGGCCTTGAGAGGCCTTGGCCCGTGGTCAAGCTACAGGGTATGCGACGCGCGGTCGTGTCCCAGCGCGCCGGCCAGCAGACCTTCGACCTTGCGCTGCGTGGCACCGTTGTCAGACCCGCTGAACTGCACGCCGATGCCCTGCGGCCGCTTGTTCTGGGCGCCACGCGGCGTCACCCAGACCACCTTGCCGGCGACCGGAATGCGCTCAGGGTCTTCCATCAGCGTGAGCAGCATGAACACCTCGTCGCCCAGTCGGTATTCCTTGGTCGTGGGCACGAACAACCCCCCGTTCTTGACGAACGGCATGTACGCCGCCGACAGCGAGGCTTTGTCCTTGATGCTAAGCGTCAGGATGCCGGGTTGGGTGGGACCGTTGCGCGGCGACTGGTTCATGAGCGTGTGACGACGGGTTTTAATATGGGCCCGAGTTTACACACGGCGCAGCGCGGCGGTGGCACGCCACCAGCCGATGGCCAGCGATTCGAGCAGCAACGCCGGCTGCACATTGCCCGCCAGCTGCGCCGGTGCGGCCATGACCTCGTCGAGTAACGCGTCGAGTGCCCGCAGCCGCGCGGGCTGGTTTTCTTCGGCGGCCAGGGTCATGCCGCGATGACACCAGCGGGTCAGCCAGACGACAAACGATGCCGCGTCGTCCTTGCCCACCTCAGCCGCTGCCGCCAGCGGGGCCATGCGGCCCGCAGCCACGGCGCGCCAGTTGTCATCCCAGCGGGCGAACACGCTCAGTTGCTCGGCATCGGCCCATTGCTTGACCTGCAGTGGCGCGGTCAGCGCCCACGGCACCGGGGCCGGGTCGATACCCTGCCCGCGCAGCCACGCCCGCCCCTCATCCGGCGTCGGCGTCGGGCAGCGCCAGATCGCACAACGCGAGCGCAGGGTCGCCAGCAGCGCCTGCGGCCGATCACTGATGAGAATCAGATGGGTGCCGGCGGGCGGCTCTTCCAACGTCTTCAGCAGGGCGTTGGTCGAGGTTGCGTTGAGCGCTTCCACCGGCTCGATGACCGCGACCCGGCCGCGCGCGTAATGCGTGCTCAGGTGCAGACGCTCGATCAGCCGCCGCACCTGCACAACCTGAATATCACGTCGCCGCCGGCCAGTTTTTTCGTCGACCTCCCGCTGCAGCCAGATCAGGTCGGGGTGCAGGCCATGCGCCAACTTGTGGCAACTGCTGCACTGGCCGCAGGGGCCGTCGACCGGTTGCTCGCACAGGGTTTCGGCGACCAGCACCTGGGCCAGCCAGGCCTTGCCGCTGCCGGGTGGGCCGGCGAGCAGGGTCGCCTGGGGGCGAACATCGTGCTGCGCCGCCTCGCGCCAACGCAACACCAGCGGCGTGTGCCACGGCAGGGGTTTGAAGGCGAAGGGGGCCCGCGCGTCGGTCATGCGGACCCGCCCTGTTGCGCGTCGACCACCGCGGCGATGGCCGCCGCCAACAGCGCCTCGGCCGACAACATGCCGTCGAGCACCCGAAAGCGTTGCGGCTCGGCCGCAGCGGCAGCCAGAAACGCGGTGCGAATGCGCTGATGGCGCGCCATTTCGGCGGCTTCAAACCGGTTGCCGTCACCGCGCTGGCGGGCACGCGACAGACCGACTTCGGGGTCGAGATCGACCAGCAGCGTCAGGTCCGGCCGATGCCCGTCGACGGCCAACTCGGCCAGCGCAGTCAACTGGGCCGGTGTGACGCCAGCACTGCCCTGATAGGCCGCAGTGGAGTCGATGAAGCGATCACAGATCACCCACTGCCCGGCCGCCAGTGCCGGAGCAATCTTGGCCCGCCAATGTGCGGCGCGCGCCGCCGACATGATCAGCGCCTCGGTCTGCGGGGTCATACCCTCGTCCCAGGACTGCAACACCAGGCCACGCAGCGCTTCGGCCAGCGGTGAGCCGCCGGGTTCACGGGTTTGCACCACGCTGCGCCCCTGGCCGGCAAGCGCCGCGACCAGTCCGCTGGCGAGCGTGCTCTTGCCCGCGCCTTCGCCGCCTTCGAGGGTGATCAGCCGACCGCGAGTGGTCATTCGAGGTCTGCTTCGGGTGTGTCGGCCGGCAGGTCGGCAGGAGCCGCCACCGGCGCATCGTCAGGGATTGGCGTGACCGCGGGCTCGGCCGCCGGCGTTGGCGGCGGCAGCCGCTGGGCGCGTATTGCCTCGCGATAGCGCTGCACGGCGGCATTGTGCTCGGCCAGCGTCTTCGAGAACACGTGGCCGCCACTGCCGTCACCGCGCGCGACAAAAAACAGCTTGTCGGTGACGGCCGGTTCGACCGCCGCCTGCAACGAGGCGCTGCCCGGCAGACAGATGGCTGTGGGCGGCAGCCCGTCACGGGTGTAGGTGTTGAACGGGGTGTCGGTGTCGAGATGCTTGCGCAACAGACGACCGGAAAAATCGGCGGCCACGCCATAAGCCACGGTCGGGTCGGTCTGCAGCCGCATACCGCGCCGCAGCCGGTTGATGAACACCCCGGCAACCTCAAAGCGCTCTTCCGACAGACCGGTCTCCTTTTCGATGATTGAGGCGAGAATCAGCAGCTCGTCGGGATTGTCCAGCGGCAGGTCATCGGCCCGCTGTGACCACCAGCGTTCAAGCTCGGCGGTCTGCGCAAGCGCCGCACGGCGCAGAAACGCGCGGTCGGTGGTGCCTTTGGGAAACGCGTAAGTGTCGGGCTTGAAACGCCCTTCGGCCGATTCACCCTCAAGGCCCAGCGCCGCCATCAGACGGTTCAGCGCCAAGTCTTCTTCGGTCAGCTCTTGGACGATGGCCGGATCGCGACGCACCGCCGCCACCGCCTGTTGGGTGGTCCAGCCTTCGACGATTTGAATGCGGTGCAACAGCACGTCGCCGCCGACCAGCAGGTCGCGGAGCTGGTACGGGCTCTGCTCCGGCGCCAGCCGGTATTCGCCGGCCTTGACCTCCGGGGCGCCGACCAGGCGGGCCTCAATGCGCAGCCAGAGCGCTTCGCGGCGGCTCAGCCGACCTGCGTCGATGAGCTGCCCCAGGGCCCCCTGATAAGACGTGCCCGGGGCGATTTCGAGGCGGGATTCTTCACTCACGGTGTCGGGGGTGAGCAGCTCGAAGCGCGCCCACAGGCCCAGCGCCAGCGCGCCGACCAGACTCAACACGAACACCGCCCACAGCCCCATGATCAACCGACGCATGGCGTCTCCCGCATGTGATCGGCCAAGGGATGCTGCAGCGCTGGCAGCAATTTCCGGGTGACCGGACCGGGCGCCCGCCATTGCTGCGCTCCCACGCTGCGCACGGGCCAGAGTCCGATCAGGCTGTTGGTCACGAAAAGCTCCTCGGCATCATTCAATTGTTCCGGACGGACCCGCCGAGGGCTGAGCCGCAAGCCCAGCGCATCCGCCAGCGCCTCGATTTTACGATGCATCAGACCACGCACACCGACGCGGTCCAAGGGCGGCGTGAACAACTCGCCTTGCGACACCCAGAACAGGTTGCTGCGTGTGCCACACACCAGATGGCCGGCGTCATCGCACATCAGTGCTTCAGCCTGGTCAGGCGACCACCCGCGCGCGCCCTCGCGCTGCTGCGAACGGTCCAGATGCTTGATGCCGGCCCGCGTCGGCGGCCCCATGAGCCGCACCGGGCTGACATCGGCGTGGACACCGTGCGTCCAGTTCTGCGGCGGTCGGTCGGGTGGCAACGGCCTGGCCGCGACCCGACGCCGCGATGTGACGGGGTGACTGCCATCCGCAGCCCGAACCACCGACCAGCGCAAGGCGGCGCGCGGTTCGCCATCCAGCGCGGTGAGGCTGTCCGCCTGCCAGATGGCCAGCGGCGCGGCGCTCAGCCCCAGTCGCCGCGCATCGTCCTGCAGGACGGCATGCTGCGCAGCCGCGTCGACAATGACCCCGCCCCACACCAGCAAGGTGCGGAACACGCCGTCGGTATTGGCATCGACCGCACGGGTCTGATCAACCACCCCCCCATCGACAAGGGCCCTCACCCGGCCAACCCCAACGCCCGGAGCATGCCGCGCGCCTTGGCCTCGGTTTCGGCCAGTTCGGTGTCGGCACGCGAGTCGGCGACGATGCCGGCCCCGGCCCGCAGGCTCAACTGCCGGCCGACCACGGTGAGGCTGCGAATCAGTATGTTGCTGTCGAACTGCCCGCAGCGCGACGCGTAAGCAATCGCGCCGGTGTAGGCACCGCGCTGGCCCGACTCAAGCTCGGTGATGATTTCCATGCAGCGCACCTTGGGGCACCCAGTGATCGTGCCGCCGGGAAACACCGCGCGCAGCGCAGTGCCCGCGCCGACACCGCGCCGCAAACGGCCACTGACGTTGGACACCAGATGATGCACATGCGGGTAAGTTTCGACCGTCATCAACTCGTCGACCACAACGCTGCCGGGTGTACAGACCCGGCCAAGATCGTTGCGTTCGAGGTCGATCAGCATGATGTGTTCGGCGCGCTCCTTGGCACTGGCGCGCAGGTTGACGATGGCCTGGGTGTCGGCGGTGGCATCCATGCCACGCGCAGTGGTGCCGGCAATGGGCCGGGTGTCGACGCGATCACTGCGAATGCTGATCAGCCGCTCTGGCGATGAACTGACCACCGACCAGCCTGCGCCCCGCCAACTGGCGGCAAACGGTGCCGGGTTGGCCGCGCGCAGCGCCAGATGCAGGTGTGCGGGGTCGACGCCGTCGGCCAGGGTGCCGGACCAACGCCGCGACAGGTTGACCTGAAACACGTCCCCAGCGCGCAGCCAGTCGTGAATGCGCGCCACGCCGGCCAGAAAATCGTCGGCAGGCTCCGCGGCCAGCGAGGCCAGCACCGGGTTGCCCGGCGGTGACCGTGGCGGCGCGGCGGCAAGTGCATCGAGCAGCCCCTGCGCCTCGGCTTGACTGCGTTCGCTGACGGCATAAATCCGGCCGTCGGTGCGATCCCGCATCAGCGCGGCCGGCACACGCAGCAACTGCGCCTCGGGCAGGCCACTGGGTCGGGCATGAGGCTGCCAGCGCGGCTCCACCCACCGCCCGGCTTCGTACGCCAGAAACAGCGCATAACCACCGACGAAGGGCAGCAGCGGATGCGGCGCGCAGGGCGGCAAGGCGGCCAAGCGGGCGTCGAGCAAGGCAAATGGATCAACATCGTCCACGGTTTCAACGGCGGCTGACGGGTCGACCATCATCAACACATCGAAGCGGCCAGAGCGTGGGTGCGCAGCGGCGCTTTCGAGCAGGCAGGGGAACCGCGCCGGATCGGCCGCCTGCAAACACAACAGGTCGCCGAATGCCGGTGAGCCTTCTACGACGTGCATCATCGGGCGGCCGTCACGTCAGGTCACGGCCGCCGGCATGCCGCGGCGGCGTAACCCATTGTCAAGCGTAGCGCTTGAACGCCAGAGTGCCGTTGGTCCCACCAAACCCGAAGGAGTTGGACAGCACCAGGTTGAGCTTGGCCTGACGCGCGGTGTGGGGCACGTAGTCCAGGTCACATTTGGGGTCAGGGTCGGTGAGGTTCATGGTCGGCGGAATCACCTGGTCCTGCAGCGCCAGCACCGAGAACACGGCTTCGATCCCACCGGCCGCACCCAACAGATGCCCGGTCACCGACTTGGTCGACGACACCGGCAACTTGTAGGCGCGCTCACCGAAAGCGGCCTTGATGGCCACGGTTTCGGCCACGTCACCCGCCGGCGTCGAGGTGCCATGCGCGTTGATGTAGTCAACCTCGTCAGGATTGACCTTGGCATCCTTCATGGCGTTGACCATGGCACGTCGCGCACCGTTGCCGTCGTCGGGCGGCAGCGTGATGTGCGATGCATCCCCCGACATGCCGAAGCCGACGATTTCGGCGTAAATCTTGGCGCCACGCGCCTGCGCGCTTTCCAGCGACTCCAGCACCAGCACCCCGGCACCGTCGCCGAGCACGAAACCATCGCGGCCGGCATCAAACGGGCGACTGGCAACGGTGGGGTCATCATTGCGGGTCGACATGGCACGCGCCTGGCAGAAGCCCGCCATGCCGGCCGGTGCCGAACCGTATTCCGCGCCGCCGGCGATGAAGATGTCGGCATCGCCGTACTGGATCATGCGGTAGGCCACGCCGATGGCATGGGCGCCGGTGGTGCAGGCGCTGACCGTGGCGAGGTTGGGCCCGGTGATGCCGAGGTCAATGGAGATGTAGCCCGAAATCATGTTGATGATCGACGACGGCACGAAAAACGGCGACAAACGCCGCGGGCCACTGGCGTGCAAGACCCGGCATTCGGCCTCGATGGTGCCAATACCGCCGATGCCAGACCCCACGCAAACGCCGATGCGCTCGCGATTTTCGTCAGTAATTTCGATTCCGGAGTCCTGCATCGCCTGCTTGGCGGCGGCGACGCCGAACTGGATAAATTCATCAGTGCGCTTGACGTCCTTGACGCTCATCCACTGCGAAGGATCGAAGTCGATGATGGTCCCAGCGATGCGCGTGGTGTAGGCGCTGATGTCGTAAGCGGTCACCGGGCGGATGCCCGAACGCCCTTCACAAACTGCAGACCACGCTTCGGCAACGGTATTGCCGACCGGCGAAATGGTGCCGAGGCCGGTCACAACAACGCGACGGGACATGAGAATTCCTTAAGTGACACTTTTCAAATTGCCCTCCGCGCGCGAGGGCAGAAAACAAAATGGGGCCGCACCGGGCGGCCCCATCGGTGACGCGAATCAGCCTTCGAGCTTGGCGTGATTCTTGATGTACTTGAGCACGTCGTTGAAGGTCACGATCTTTTCGGCTTCTTCGTCAGGAATATCGATCTCGAACTCTTCTTCCAGCGCCATCACCAGTTCAACGGTGTCGAGCGAGTCAGCACCGAGGTCTTCGACAAACGAAGCGTCAGGGGTGATCTGGTCTTCGGCAACTGACAACTGCTCAGCGATGATTTTCTTAACTTTCTCTTCGAGACTGCTCATGCGTCACTCCTGACTGATTGGGCGAAAGCCGCCCTATTGTAAAGGGATAAAAGGAAGGGAAACAGCGTTCCCCGTTTGGCCTTGGAGGCGGGGGAAGCCCGCTCAGGCCATGTGCAAACCACCATTGATGTGCAAGGTTTCGCCGGTAATGTACCCGGCCTCCGTCGAGGCAAGGAAGGCCACCGCATTGGCGATGTCTTCCGGTGCCCCCAGACGACCCAGCGGAACTGCAGACAACAAACTCTCGCGCGTTGCTTCGGCAAGCGCGTCGGTCATGTCGGTGGCGATGAAACCCGGTGCCACCACATTGACCGTGATACCTCTGGAGCCGATTTCCTGCGCCAGCGATTTAGAAAAGCCGACCAGTCCGGCCTTGGCCGCGCAATAGTTGGTTTGCCCGGGATTGCCGCGCGTGCCGACCACCGAGCCGATGCTGATGATACGGCCGTGGCGCGCCTTCATCATGCTTTTGAGAACCGCACGCGTCAGCCGAAAGACGCTGGTCAGGTCGGTGGCAATCACCGCGTCCCAATCCTCATCCTTCATGCGCATCAGCAATTGGTCACGGGTGACTCCGGCATTGTTGACCAGAATAGTCGGCGCGCCTGCCGCTTTGAGCAGTGCCTCGGCGGCCTCGGGCTCGCGCACGTCCAGCACTGCGCCCTGCCCGCCGAACTCGGCCAGCGCCGCGGTAATGCCATCGGCCCCCGCCTGACTCGTGGCGGTGCCGATCACTTTGGCGCCATCCTCGGCCAAGCGCCGGGCGATGGCCCGCCCGATACCACGACTCGCGCCAGTCACCCAGGCGGTTTGTCCTTCCAGTTTCTTCATCGTTTTCTCACGCGCCCAATCAGTCGTCGAGCGCTTCTAATGGGGGTTATTTTGCCGCAATCGCGGTTTGTGCACTCGCCAGCCCTGCTGGCGACTCGAGCGCGTGACACGGCACACCCTTGAGCGTGCGCTTGGCCAGGCCGGCCAGAACCTTGCCGGGGCCGCATTCGGCCAGCGCTGTAATGCCCTGTCCCTGCAGCACCAGCAGGGTCTGCGACCAGCGCACCGGTTGGTGCATCTGGCTGGCGAGCGCGGCACGCACGCCGCCGAGATCAACGCGCGGGCTGGCGTCGACGTTGTGCAAGACCGGCACCTCGGGCATCTGCAGCGTGACGGCATCCAGATCTCGGGCAAATTCGAGGGCCGCAGGCTTCATCAGCGCACAGTGCGACGGCACCGACACCGGCAGGCGCACCAGCATGCGGGCACCGGCGGCCTTGCCTTCGGCTTCCAGCCAATCGAGCGCGGCGCGCGCACCGGCCACCACCACCTGGCCCGGTGCGTTGTAATTGACCGGCGACAGCACGGCGTCGAGTGGGCAGCGGGCGCACAGGGCCTCGACCGCCTCATCTTCAAGGCCAATGACCGCGACCATGCCGCCTTCACCTTCGGGCACGGCGGTCTGCATCAACTGGCCACGCCGTTCGACCAGCCTCAGGCCGGCGGCGAAGTCGAGCGCGCCGGCAGCGACCAGCGCCGAATACTCACCGAGGCTGTGGCCGGCCATGGCCACCGGCGTGGCACCGCCCTCGGCCTGCCAGACGCGCCACAGCGCGATGCTGGCGGCGAGCAGCGCCGGCTGGGTGCGATCCGTGCGGTTCAGCTCGGCTTCGGGACCTGAGCGCACCAGCGTTGCCAGGTCGTAACCGAGGGCGTCGCCGGCCTCGGCAAAGGTTTCGACCACCCGAGGGTGCGTCCAGTCGCCCAACATGCCCACGGCTTGGGAGCCCTGTCCCGGAAACAGCATCGCAAATGTCATAGGTAAATTTGACCCAAGGCTTCGAGGGGCGACATTAGCGGCGAGACGCCCCCCGCGCGTCAAGCCATGCCCGTGCCGCAAGCCCTGCCGCCGCCGCCAGGGCGCCGAAACTGTGGGCTTCGACAATCACGGCGCCGCCAATCCACTGGCTGTCGATCACCGCCGCACCGAAGATCATCTCCCAGCCAAGCTTGCCCACCAGATACACCAGGCAGCCGCGCGCAATCCAGTCGCCCTGGCGCGCCAACGGCCACAAGCCGAGCACGAACAGGCCGTGGGCGACGCCGGAAAACCCGACATAGCTGGAAAGGCCGGGCAGTGCGGCCAGCAAGCCTAGGCTGATCGGCAGCGCCAGCGCGGCGCTGCGCCAGCACCAGCCGGCAATGCTCCAGCGCGGCTGGCACAGCAGAACCAGCAACACCACACCGATGCCGTTCATCAGCGCGTGGACCGGGCCCAGGTGCACGAAGTGGGCGCTCAGCAATCGCCAAAGCTCACCCTGCAGCAGGCCGTCGCGGTCATAGCGCAGGGCCTCGAAACACCACGGCCGGGCGGCTTCGAGCGCGGCAAATATTGCCAGCAGGAGGGCGGCCCCTTTCATCAGAGGAACCCAGGCCCTTTGTTATGATCCAAAAACTTCAACGTGGCCTTGCGGTTGCCCGCCGCCACCGATGACGCTCCTCCATCACCCAGAACGGATTCCATGCGCACTGCCCTCTCCCGCCGCGCCCGCGGCTTCACCCTGATCGAAATCATGGTCGTGGTGGTCATCCTCGGCATTCTCGCGGCGGTGGTGGTGCCGCGCATCATGGATCGACCGGACGATGCCCGCATGACCAAGGCACGCCAGGACATCCGCATGCTCGAGGCTTCACTCAACCTGTACCGCCTCGACAACTTCAATTACCCGAGCACCCAGCAGGGTCTCGAAGCACTGGTCGAAAAGCCCAGCGGCGAGCCCGAACCCCGCAACTGGAAGTCGGGCGGCTACATCCAGAGCCTGCCCAACGACCCCTGGGGCACGCCCTACCAGTATTTGTATCCCGGCACGCGCGCCGAGTTCGACATCTTCTCCTTCGGCGCTGACGGTCGCAGTGGCGGTGAAGGCGTCGCCGCCGATATCGGGAACTGGAATCTGAACTGAGCAGGCCCGTGCAGCGGCGTCGCACCCTGGGTTTCACGCTGCTCGAAATCATGGTGGTGGTGCTGATCATCGGCGTGATGATCACCTTCGCCATGTTTTCGGTGAGCGGCCGCAACGTCGCCGACCGCCTCGACAACGAAGCTCAGAAGCTGCACCGCATGCTGGCGCTGGCGCAGGAAGAAGCCGAATTGCAGGGCCTGTTCATCGGTTTTCGCCCCACCGAGACCCAATGGCAATGGGTCGCCATTGGCGGCGACGGTCGCTGGATGCCCTATGCCGAGAACGGTGTGTTTCGCGCCCAGGTCATTCCCGAGCCCATCGAGATGCGTCTGCGCATCGAGGGACGTCCAATGCCGCCGGCCGTGCAGCTCGAAGACGCCGCGGCCTCGATGGAGCCGCTGGGGTTGTTTCTGTCCAGCGGCGAAGTCACACCCATGGTCATCGATCTGTTCGCCGGTGATCTTGACCTTGCCTACCGCGTCGAGGTCGACGTGCTCGGTCGCATCAAACGTGAGCAGATCCCCCGCGACGAGGTCGGCGAGTGAGTCGCGCGCGCGGCTTTACGCTGATCGAGGTGCTCGCCGCGCTGGTGGTGCTGGCCATCGCCATGGCGGCGGTGCTGTCCGGCATGGCGCGCTACGCCGACACCGCCCACCACCTGCGTCTGCGCACGCTTGCCATGTGGGTGGCGCAAAACCAGCTCAGCGAGGTGATGAGCCAGCCGCAGTGGCCCGAAGAGGGCGACCAGGACGACACCGCCGACATGGGCGGCTTCGAGTGGGAATGGGAAACCACCGTGCAAGCCACCCAAGACCCTGCGCTGCGACGCATCGACATCGTTGTCCGCGATGCAGACGGTGAAAATCGCTACGCCCAGCTTTCCACCTTCATGCGCAACCCCAGCGGCAGTGGCGGCACGGCGCCGCCATGACCAAGACGTCCCGACTACCGCAGACCGGCTTCACGCTGCTCGAACTCATCGTCGTGCTGCTGATCTTCTCGATCATGTCGGTCCTGGCCTACGGCGGTCTGCGCAGCGTGCTCGACACCCGTGTCGGGGTTGAGGCCGCGATGGACCGCACCGCCGAATTCCAGCGCAGTTACCGGCGCATGCGCGACGACATTCGACAACTCAGCGCGCGCGGTATCCGCGACCCGTTTGGTGATGCCCAGCCGCCGTTCCTGGCACAGCCTGAGGCCGATGTCACGTTCACCCGCGCCGGCTGGCAAAACCCGCTGCGCCAGCCCCGCACCAGCTTTCAGCGCGTCCGTTATCGGCTCACCGAAGGCACCCTGTTCCGCGACAGCTGGCGGGTGCTTGACATGGCGCAAGACAGCGAGCCGGTCGAACTGGGCTTGCTCGAAAACGTTGAGGCCGTGACGTGGCGCTTCCTCGGCGAGAACCAGGAATGGACCGACGAGTGGCTGGGCGAGACCAACGAGCTGCCGCTGATGGTCGAGATCACCCTCGAGACCGAGGACTGGGGCGAGCTGCAATGGCGCTTCAAGGCCGGCATTCCGCCCACCGCCAGCCAGATCATCCAGGGCGCGGGACAGGTGCCGGTCACTGACCCCGATGCCCTGCCCGATAGCGATGCCGATGACGATGGCGACGCCACACCAGACGTCACCCCGCCGCCCGCAGCAACACCGCCGCCCGGCGACCCCTTCAGCTGATGCGCGCCGCCCGTGGACAACAGCGCGGCGTGGCGTTGATCACCGCCATTCTGGTGGTGACGATCGCCACCATCGCCGCCACCGCGATGGCGGTCAGCCATCAGATCGCCCTGCATCGTGCGCAGACCCTGCAGGAAAGCGAAATGGGCTGGTGGTACATCGAGGGGGTCGAGCAGTGGGTGATGACCATCCTGCAGCGCGACGCCGAAACCGCCGAGTACGACAGCCTTGACGAACCCTGGGCGCAGCCGGTCGACTACCTGCCGGTTGACGAAGGCGTACTGCGCGGTCGCCTCGAAGACCTGCAGGGCCGCTTCAACCTCAACAATCTGGCCAGCGTCGACGCCGAAGCCCAGGCGCGATACGCGGGCCACTTCCAGCGACTGTTCGTGTTGCTCGGCGCCGGCACCGACTTTGAGGCGGTCGCCGTCACCTCGGTGATTCGCGACTGGGTCGACAAGGACCAGGAACCCACCGGCTTCGACGGCGCCGAAGAAACCGAATACCTGGGCTTTTCACCGCCATACCGCACGGCCGACCGCCCCATGGTCGACGTTGGCGAGCTGATGGCGGTCAAGGGCATGACCCGCGAAATCTACGAGCTGCTGCGGCCGCACGTCACCGCACTGCCGGTGGTGGGCAGCCACATCAACGTCAACACGGCCACCGAACCGGTGCTGCTCAGCCTGGTGGAAACGCCCGGCCCTGAGCTGACCGACTTTCTCGAATCGCGGGGCGAGCTGCCGCTGCAGGACGTCTCGGCCATCGAAGCCGGCCTCAACGTCGACGCGCCGCCCATTGACGTCAACAGCCAGTTCTTCGGGTTGGAAAGCGAAGCGCTCATAGGCAGTAGCCGGGTGGGCTTGTATCATCTGATTTATCGACCCACAGGCGCGCCGCCCACGGTGCTGGCGCGCGGGGCCCACCCCGATTGAAGCGGCGATAACGCCCAGAACAGCCGACCCTGACCTTGCGCGAAACCCTCTACCTCCGATTACCACCGGCCGGCGATGACGCACCCGACACGACGCCCTGCGAATACTGCGTGGCGCCGGCGGAGGCCCTGCAGTCATGGCCGGTGGAACAGGCCCCGCTGAACGCGCTTGCCGCGCTGGCCTTCGGCAAGCGCCTGGTGGTGCTGTGGCCCGCGGGCGACGTCCGCCTTGACCAGATCGACCTGCCGGTCAAACAAACCAGCCGGGCGGTCCAGGCAGCGCGTTTCAGCCTTGAAGATGCCGTCGCCGACGAGCCTGACGACCTGCATCTGATTGCCGCACCGCGCCAGCCCGAAGGCTTCCCGCTGCTGAGCCTGCGCCGCCAGCGCTTTGAAGCCGGGCTGGCGTTGTTACGCTCGGTAAATCTGCACCCCGACCTGATCATTCCCGACGTGCTGGGGCTGCCCGAGCCCGACGACACCCAGCTTTACGCGTGGCTGGAAAACGACCTGGTCACCGTCCGCCACCGGCCGTGGGCCAGCTTTCAGTGCGACGTCGACGATCTGCCCACCGCGCTGGCCATGGCGCTTGGCACTGCCGAAAATCCGAAGGGGTTGACGCTGTTTCTGGTCGGCCAGACCGCCCCCGATCTGACGGCATTGCCGCACGCGCCCAGCCTGCGGCCTGGCTTTGGCTCTGGATTGGCGGTGCTGCTGCCGCAATTGCACCCGCAACTGCTGCGGCTGAGCGCGCTGAACCTCCTGCAGGGCGCTTACGCCCCCAGCGGTGATTTCGCCGCCGTCTTCAAACCGTGGCGCTGGCCGCTGGCGCTGGCCGCGAGTCTGATGGTGCTGATCGGGGTCGAGCACATCGTCGCCGGGCAGCGTCTCGCCGCCCAAGTGGCTGAGCAGGAAGGCGCCAACATCGCCCGCTTCCAGCAACTGTTCCCCGGTCAGACGCGCATCGTCGACCTCAGCGCCCAGGCCGAACAACAGCTCGCCGAGCTGCGCAGCGGCAACGGCGGCCAGGCATTCCTGGGCTTGCTGGCACCGTTGTCGACGGCGCTGGAATCGGTCGAAGGCCTGCAACTACAAAGTCTGCAGTTCCGTGAGGGCGCGCTGGTGGCGAGCCTCACTGGCAGCAGCCTGCAGCCGCTTGAGGCCCTGCGTGCCCGCTTCGCCGACGACACGGCCGTTGAGCTTGACGTGCAGTCGGCCAATGCCGGGGCCGACGGCGCGCAGATTCGGCTGCGCCTGCAACGCCGGAGCGCCTCCTGATGCGCGATCAACTCATTGGTCACTGGGCACGACTGGCGCCGCGCGAGCGGATCATGGTGCTGGTTGCCGGCGGCGCACTGACCCTGACCCTGCTCTTTCTGCTGGTCTGGGAACCGCTGGTGCAGCACCGTCAACAACAGGCGGCGGCGCTGGACGCGGCACGCGCTGTGGCGGTTCGTCTTGAAGAAATCGGTGCCGAAGTGGGCGACGGCACCCAGCAGGCGCGGCCCAGCGTGGCCAGCGGCGCACTGCTGGCGACCGTCGACCGCGCCGCACGCGCCGGCCTCACCGACACGCCGCCGAGCCGCATCCAACCCGAGCAGGACCGTGAAGTACGGGTCTGGATCGACGAAATCGCCTTTGAGAACCTGCTGCGATGGGTCGATGACCTTGAGCGAAAGCAGGGCGTACGCGCCCAGACCATCGACCTTGAACGCAGCGAACAGCCGGGCCGCGTCAACGCTCGACTGACCCTGGTGCGCGCATCGTGAGCCGCCGGCTGATCTGGCTGGCGCCGCTACTGGGCGTCATTGCATTTCTGATTGGCGTGGTCGCCATGGCCCCCGCCGCAACGCTTTGGCAATGGGCGCCGCAACCGTTGCCGATACAGGTCGAAAGGCTCAGCGGCACCATGATCAACGGCCGGCTTCAGGGCCTGATGCAACAGCAACGCAGGCTGGCCGAACAAATTTCCTGGCGCTGGCGCCCCACCGCGTTGTTCGGCGCCGGTTGGGGTTATGTGATTGAGGGCCAGGTGCTGGGCGGCAGCGCGCTCGGCCAGGTCAAGGCCACACCGTGGGGCACGCTCAGCGTGGATGACCTGCGCGCCGGCGGCGACGTGCGCACACTGCTGCAGGCCATCGGCCAAGACTTTTTGCCGGTCAACGGCCGCTGGCGTCTGGACCTGGACCACGCCGCCGCGCGCGGTCAGTGGCCCACCGCCGTCGACGGCACGGTGACGCTCAGCGGGCTGACCTGGGCGCTGGGGCGCAACCCCATTGTCCTGGGCGACATTGAGGCGGTGCTGAGTGATGAACCCGGCGACGACGGCCACGCCGTGCTGGTCGCCACCCTGAAAAGTCTTGAGGGCCCGCTGGAAGTCGAGGGCACGGCCCGCCAGTTTTTCGACCGCCGCCAAAACGTCGACCTGCGCCTGCGCCCCCGCGATGACGCGCCGCCCATCATCCGGAATCTGCTGGGTGGCCTGGGCCAGCCGGATGCCCAAGGCTGGTATCGCCTGCAGCGCGAGGGCCGCATGCCATGAGCTGGACTGAATCGCCGCATATCGTGCTGGCCACGGTCATCGAGCGCGGTGGGCAGTTCCTGATGGTCGAAGAACTCGCCGACGGGGAGCAGGTGCTCAACCAGCCCGCCGGGCACTGGGAACCGGGTGAAACCTTCGTCGAGGGCGCCATTCGCGAAACCCTGGAAGAAACCGCGTGGCAGGTTCGCATCGACGCACTGCTGGGTGTGTATGTGCATCACCCCGAGGGGCTGGACTATCCGTTTGTGCGGATCGCCTTCATCGGCACGCCCGACACCTTTGACAAAGACCGCAAGCTCGACACCGGCATTTTGCGCTCCTGCTGGATGACCGACGCCGAACTGCGCGAGCAGGCCGTGCGCCACCGCAGCCCGATGGTGCAGCGCTGCATCGACGACTACCGCGCCGGGTGCCGCCTGCCATTGAGCGCCCTCGCCCACCTGTGAGCGCGGCCGTCGGCAACACCCTGCCGCAGCCCGGTCAGCACGTCGTGGTGGGCATGTCCGGCGGGGTCGACTCGTCGGTCACCGCCCACCTGCTCAAGCAGCAGGGCTGCCAGGTCACCGGCCTGTTCATGGTCAACTGGACCGAAGACGAAGAAGGCTATTGCTCGGCCGCCGAAGACTTTCAGGACGCCCGCCGCGTCGCCGAGCAACTGGACATTCCACTGCTGCGCGTCGACTTCGCTGCCGATTACCGGGCGCGGGTGTTCCAGCAGTTTCTGGACGACTACCGGGCGGGCAAAACGCCCAACCCGGACGTGCTGTGCAACCGCGAGGTCAAATTTCAGCCGTTTCGCGAGTACGCGCTGCGCCTGGGGGCCGACGGTATTGCGACCGGCCACTACGCGCGCATCGAACACGCCGACGACGGCCCGCACCTGATGCGCTCGGTCACCGAGGACAAGGACCAGACCTACTTTTTGTCAGCAGTGCGTCCCGAGCAGTTGCGGAAGGTCTACTTCCCGCTGGGGGGGTACGACAAACCCGCGGTCAGGGCGGTGGCGCGTGACATCGGGCTGGACGTGCACCGCAAGAAGGACTCCACCGGCATCTGCTTTATCGGTGAACGCGCCTTCCGCGAATTTCTGGCGCGGTATCTCGCTGACGCGCCGGGCGAAATCGTCGACACTGCCGGCACCGTGATCGGTCAGCACGCCGGCCTGCACCATTTCACCTTGGGTCAGCGAAAGGGCTTACATGTCGGCGGCCGGCGCGGCGCCGCCGAGGCACCGTGGTATGTCGTCGGCAAGGACGCGGCGCGGCGCCGGCTGATCGCGTCGCAGAACCCGCAAGATCCGCTGATCATGCACCGATGCCTGCACACCGAACCGTTTCACTGGATCAACCGACCGGCGACGCTACAGCGCCCGCTACTGGCGCGCATCCGTCACCGCCAGACCTTGCAAGCCTGCCAAGTTGAGTCGGTCGATACCGAGGGCCGCCTGACGGTGCAGTTTGAGCAACCGCAACGTGCCGCCGCGCCCGGTCAGTATCTGGTGCTTTATGACGGCATGGAGTGCCTGGGCAGCGGCGAACTCGCCGGCCATGGGTTGCCCTGACGGGGCGCGCGGCGACGACCGGTCAGCAATCGGCAGTTGCCAACTGGCCTGCGACCTGTCGGCGCGCGCCTGCATCGACGACAACAACCCCGATCTTCCGTGCCGTGAGGCGCAAAACGCCTGCCGAGCCCGTTGCAACGTTGCGGAATAGCGCGGCCTGAAAGCTGCCTTCGCGACGCCAACCGGGCGCCACTGCGTCAAAAATGAGGGCTGCGGCGGTTTTGCGGCGGATTCTGCGCAAAAGTGAGGTTCAGACGGCGTTTATACTGTGCGCCGTTTTCCGGGGCGGCTGTCTCAGCCATCCCGATTCCCCCACAAGCCAGGAGTATCAACCGCCATGACGGACAGCTTCCAAGCCAAGTCCACGCTGCAAGTCGGCGACAAGACCTATACCTACTTCGACCTGACCAAGCTCGAAGCGGAACACAAGGTGTCGCGACTGCCCTATTCCTACAAGGTACTGCTCGAAAACCTGTTGCGGCACGAAGATGGCGTGAACATCACCAAGGCCACCGTGGCCGCGCTTGCGGGCGCCAACATGCGCGATCTGCCGACGAAGGACATCGACTTCACCCCGGCGCGCGTGATTCTTCAGGACTTTACCGGTGTCCCCTGCGTGGTCGATCTGGCCGCCATGCGTGACGCCATCACCAAGCTCGGCGGCGACGCAGCCAAGGTGAACCCGCTGTGCCCGGTGGAACTGGTCATCGACCACTCGGTGATGATTGACCATTACGGCAGCAAAGACTCGCTGGACCTCAACGCCAAGATCGAATTCCAGCGTAACGAGGAGCGTTACACCTTCTTGCGCTGGGGCCAGGACGCGCTGAAAAATTTCAAGGCGGTCCCGCCCGACACCGGCATCGTGCACCAGGTGAACATCGAATACCTCGCGCGCGTCGTGTTCGAAAATGATGACGGCGTGCTCTACCCCGACTCCTGCTTCGGCACCGACAGCCACACCACCATGGTCAACGGCATCGGTGTGCTCGGCTGGGGCGTCGGCGGCATTGAGGCCGAGGCCGCCATGCTCGGCCAGCCGTCTTCGATGTTGATGCCCGAAGTCATTGGTGTGCGCGTGGTCGGCAAACTTGCCGAAGGTGCCACCGCCACCGACCTGGTGCTCACCGTCACCGAAATGCTGCGCAAGCGCGGCGTGGTGGAGAAGTTCGTCGAGTTCTTCGGCCCGGGCGTCGGCAATCTGTCCGCCAGCGACCGCAACACCATCGCCAACATGGCCCCGGAATACGGCGCCACTTGCGGCATCTTTCCGATCGACGACGAGACCCTGAATTATCTGCGCCTGACCGGCCGCGACGATGCCGACATCGCCAAGGTCAAGGCCTACGCCAAGGCTCAAGGCATGTGGTGGACGCCCGATGCCGCCGAAGCCGAGTACAGCGACGTGCTGCACCTCGACCTCACCAGCATCCTGCCCAGCCTCGCCGGCCCCAAGCGCCCGCAAGACCGCGTGCTGCTCACCGACGTCAAAGCGAACTACCGCAAGGCCTTCCAGGACGAGCAGAAATTGCGCCCGTCCAAGGGCGCTGCCGAGGTCACCTACAAAGGTGAAACCTTCCAGCTCAAAGATGGCGCCGTGGTCATTGCCGCCATCACCAGCTGCACCAACACCTCCAACCCCAGCGTGCTCATCGGCGCCGGTCTGCTGGCCCGCAAGGCGCGCGCACTGGGCCTGAAGACGAAGCCCTGGGTGAAAACCTCACTGGCCCCCGGCTCACTGGCGGTCACTGAATACCTGAAAAAAGCCAACCTGATCGACGACTTGGAATACCTCGGTTTCCACGTCGCCGCCTACGGCTGCACCACCTGCATCGGCAACTCGGGCCCGCTGGGCGAGTCCATCGGCAAGGCCATTCAGGACAACACGCTGAGCGTCAGCGCGGTGCTGTCGGGCAATCGCAACTTCGAAGGCCGCGTGCATCAAGACGTGCGTATGAACTATCTCGCCAGCCCGCCGCTGGTCGTGGCTTACGCGCTGGCCGGTTCCACCGATCTCGACCTGACCACCGAGCCCATCGGCAAGAGCAAAGACGGCAAAGACGTGTTCCTCAAGGACGTCTGGCCGACCAATGCCGAAATCCAGGCCGAAGTCACCAAGAGCGTCACGTCTGACCTGTTCAAGGCCAGCTACGCCAACGTGCTCAAGGGCGACGCCCGTTGGCAGTCGATCAAGGTCACCCGCTCGGCCACCTACCCGTGGGACGACAAGAGCACCTACATCCAGAACCCGCCGTACTTTGAAGGCATGACGATGACCCCGCCGGGCATCCCGACCATCAAGGGCGCGCGCTGCCTGGCGCTGCTGGGCGACTCGATCACCACCGACCACATCTCGCCGGCCGGTGACATCAAGAAAGACGGCCCTGCCGGTGCTTACCTTGAAGCGCGCGGCGTGCAGAAAGCCGACTTCAACAGCTTCGGCTCACGCCGCGGCAACCACGAAATCATGATGCGCGGCACCTTTGCCAACACCCGCATCAAGAATCAGATGACCCCTGGCGTTGAAGGCGGCGTGTCCAAGTACGTCAACGGTGCGGCCGGTCCGGTCGAACCCATCTACGACGTGGCCATGAAGTATCAGGCCAAAGGCATCCCCACCGTCGTGCTCGCCGGCAAGGAATACGGGACCGGCTCGTCACGCGACTGGGCGGCCAAAGGCACCATCCTGTTGGGCGTGAAAGCGGTCATCAGCGAGAGCTTCGAGCGCATCCACCGCGCCAACCTCGTGGGCATGGGCGTGCTGCCGCTCAACTTCCAGGACGGCCAAAACGCCCAGCTACTGGGCCTCGACGGCACCGAGACCTTCGACATCGAAGGGCTGACCAATGGCGCCGGCGAAGTCACCATCAACGCCAAGAAAGAAGACGGCAAAACCGTCACCTTCAAGGCCAAGGTGCGCATCAACACGCCGAAGGAGTGGGATTACTACAAGCATGGCGGCGTGCTGAACTACATGCTTCGGCAGATGGCCAGCTAAACGCTGTTGCAGTAACAAAGAAGGCGCCTTTCGGCGCCTTCTTTGTTTTGCCCTCTTGGCTTCGCACGCGTGATCAGTCGGTGGGCGATGATGTCGCCCCGGTCGCGTCAATGCACGATTCTGAAACCCGCCGCAGGCACGCCACACCTCGATATTCCCCTTTCACCCGCAGGGCAGACTGATGGCAGTGACCAATCGATGCAGTTCGGTACCCGTGAGGCCCTTGAGGGCCCGCACAGCGGCCCGACTGCGACTGCTGCTGGCAGGGCTGCTCACAGGTCTGATTGGCGCGTGTGCCGCGCCAGCGCAGCCTGCAGATGCGGGCCTGACTGCGCCAAAGACGTTCGTCAGTGGCGGCATCACCCTGAGCGCACCGGCGTCAAATGGCTGGGCGCTGGTTGAAGAATCAAGCTCCGGCATCCTGTTTGCCAAAGGCACGCAGGCGGCCAGTGACCGCTTTGTCGCCAAGGTGACGCACTTTGCGCTGCCGCTGACCGAATCGCCCGAAGCCTTGCGGATGCGGGTGCAGTCGCTGGCCACCGAAGACCTTGATCCAACGCGATTTGAGGTGCTGTCGGAGCAGTTCAGATCAAGCGATGAGCGCCCCTATCCCTGCGTTCGCTACCAGTCGATTGCCAAAGACAAGGCGTCACGGGCAGGCGCGGCACCGCTACTGCTGGAACTGGACGCCCTCTATTGCAGGCACCCGGTGCAGCGTGAGGCCGGTTTCTCGGTGATCTTCTCGCACCTGGGTCCGGCGCCCTACCCGGCGTTGAGAACCGAGTCGGAGGCGTTCATCCAGGGCGTGAGGGCACCTGGCACCTGAGGTTGGCACCGCTGACGATGGAAAAGAGAAAGACCTCGGCCGGCTACTCGGACGCGGACGCGCCGGCTTCGGTCTGCGCCGGTTCAGCGGCTGGCGCGGGTGCGGGCGACGCGGCGGGCTTAGCATCACCAGAGGCCCCGCGCACATAAACGATGTGCTTCGTGTTGCCGCCGCAGTGGCCCACGACCTTGCCGTCGTGCGTGGCGCCGGGGTCGACCACCGTCAACGAGTACGCCGGCACGCCGTTGGCGTCGATCTTGGCGGCGATATCGGCCTTGACCTGATCACAGTTGTTTGCAAACGCGCTGTTGCCGCCAGCAGCCAGCACCAGTAACGCCGCCACGGAAAAGGGCTTGAAATGGATCATCGAACTCTCCTTAGGTTAGAAACGCGGCGTCTAGTCAAACCCTTGCACCGCTCGACGCTCTTTGTACGGCAGTCCGGCATAAATTGCTCGGCATCAACGCCGGCTGCGCTGACGCACCACTTCGAACAGGCAAACGGCGGTGGCCACCGACACATTGAGACTTTCAACCTTGCCGGCCATGGGGATCTTGACCAGGTGGTCGCAATGTTCGCGGGTCAGGCGACGCATGCCCTCGCCCTCGGCCCCCATGACCAAGACGGTGGGCCCACGAAAGTCGGCTTCGAACACGCCCACGGTGGCGTCCCCAGCCAGACCGGTAATCCAGTAACCCAGCCCCTGCAGGCGCTCCAGGGTGCGCGACAGGTTGGTCACCGCAATGACCGGCACGCGCTCGGCGCTGCCCGCTGCAGACTTGCGCGCCACGGCGGTCAGCGAGGCGCTGCGATCACGGGGAATGATCACCGCATCGACGCCCGCTGCCTCGGCGGTGCGCAGGCAGGCGCCGAGGTTGTGCGGGTCTTGTACGCCGTCCAGTGCCAGCAGCAGGCGCTCAGGCGTCGCCGGGCGATACAGCGCGTCTTCGCCGACGAAAGGCTGCGGTGCCAACTCGGCGACCACGCCCTGATGGCGCAAGCCAGGGCATTTCAGGTCCAGCTCGCCGCGCCCGAGGCGCGCCACCGGCACCTGATGGGTTTGCGCTGACGCCAGAATGCGCCGCGCGCGGTCGTCCTGGCGGCTGTCGAGCAACCAGATTTGCCGGGGTTTTTCGGCGCCGTCATCCAGCGCGGCCTGTACGGCATGAAAGCCGCCAATCAAAAGGTCATCACTCATGGCGCGGAGTGTACGAAATGCCCTCGTGGGGCATCGTCGCAATCGGCGGCCGGACACCAAAAAGCCGACGGCTTGCGTCGGCTTTTTGGTGTCGCTTGGGCGCTTAGCCGCCGAGGTTGGGCGGCGGCGTGTAGGCTGCGTTTTCTTCACCCTCGATGATCGGCTTGAGCACGATGTCGACGCGGCGATTGCGCGCTTCTTTCACATTATCGGCGGTGGGGACCAACAGCTCGCGCTCGCCACGACCCTCTTGGCGAACACGGGCCGGCAAAACGCCTTGCCCGGTCAACACCGAACCCACGCTGGCCGCGCGTCGCTCTGACAGCCCCTGGTTGGTCTGCGCACTACCGGTTGAGTCGGTGTGGCCCACCAGGTGGACCACGGTGCTTTCGTAGTCCTGCAGCACGGTGGCGATCTTGTTGAAAGTGGTCAGTGCCTCGGGCTTGAGGGTCGCGCTGCCGGTGTCAAAGCTGACGTCGCTGGCGATGCCGATTTTGATCGAACCGTCCGACAGCGTGGTGATCTGCAGCTCGTTGCGCTTGGCTTCTTCAGCCAACTGCTTCTCGAGCTCGCGACGCTGACGGTCCATGTAGTTGCCGGCGGCACCGCCGGCAATCGCCCCGACTGCCGCGCCGATGTAGCGCCCCTTGTCGCCGTCGACCTGATGACCCAGTACACCACCGGCCACTGCGCCGATCACGGCACCACGCTTGGTGTTGCGGTTGGGGTCGTTGGCGCAGCCGGCAATCGTGACCGCTGATGCAAGCGCAATGATTGAGAGGATTTTCATTTTTGTGTCCTTTTCCCTGATTTGGATGACGACGACTTGTTGGACCTGGGTCCGCGCGACGACTTTGAAGACTTTTCAGGTTGCCCGCGACCGCCCGACCCGCGCGATTGTGAGTCACCCCTGTTAACCGACTCTGAACTACCCCCACCCACAAGTTCAAGGTCGATTTTGCGCTCGTCGAGACCGACGCGCACCACCTTGACCTGCACCGGCTGGCCCAGCGAGTACACCTGGTTGCTGCGGCTGCCCACCAGTCGCTGACGGGTGGCGTCGAACTCGTAGTAGTCGTTCTTCAGGCCCGAGACATGCACCAGGCCGTCAATGAACAGGCCATCGAGCGAGACGAACAGACCAAAGCTGGCGACGCTGGCCACCCGCCCTGCGAAGACTTCGCCAACGCGGTTCTGCATGAACTCGCACTTCAGCCAGTTGGCGACGTCGCGCGTGGCCTCGTCGGCGCGGCGCTCGGTCATCGAGCAATGGGTGCCCGCGGCAGCCAGCGTGCCTTCGTTGTACGGCGGTTCGCCGGCCTGCTTTTTCGGCAGCAGGGCGTGCTTGATCGCGCGGTGCAGCACCAGGTCGGGGTAGCGGCGGATGGGGCTGGTGAAGTGCGCGTAATGCGTCAGTGCCAGACCGAAGTGGCCGCTGTTGGTTGGGTCGTACTTGGCCTGCATCAACGAGCGCAGCATCAGCATCTGCAGCACCGGGGCGTCTTCACGCTCGCGGGTCCGGGCCAGCATTTCGGCGTAATCGGTGGCGTTGGGCTCGGAGCCGCCGCCCAGGGCCACGCCGCGCGCAGCGAGAATCTCGCGCACCGCGGTGATCTTCATCGGGTCGGGGCGCTGGTGAATGCGGTACAGCGCCGGCGATTTCTTGGCCTCGACAAACTTCGCCGCCTCGACATTCGCGGCAATCATGCATTCCTCGACCATGCGGTGCGCACGGGTGCGCTGCACCGGCACGATGGCTTCAATCTTGCGCTCGTCCGAGAAAATAATGCGCGTTTCGCTGCCCTCAAAGTCGATGGCACCGCGGCGGCTGCGCGCGGTGAACAAGGCCTCAAAGCAGTTGCTGAGCGACTGCAGGTCTTTTAGCCGGTCGCCCAACACCTTGCCCGCCTCGCCCTTGGGATCGGCCAGCCCGTCGGCCACCTGCTCGTAAATGAGGCGTGCGTGCGAGCGCATCACCGCTGAGTAGAACTTGGCGCCAGACACTTCCCCGCCGTTGGACACCTTCATCTCGCAGACCATGCACAGACGGTCGACGTTGGGGTTGAGAGAGCACAGCCCGTTCGACAACTTCTCGGGCAGCATCGGAATCACCTGCCGCGGGAAGTACACCGAGTTACCGCGCGCGTAGCCTTCGGCGTCGAGTGCGGTGCCGGATTTCACGTAGGCGCTGACATCGGCAATGGCCACCCACAGCGTCCAGCCCATGAGTCGGCGCTTGGCAAAAATGGCATCGTCAAAGTCGCGTGCGTCGGCGCCGTCAATGGTCACCAACGGCAGGTCGCGCAGGTCCTTGCGATTGCCAATGTCTTCGGGCCGCACTTCGTCAGGAATCTTCTTCACTTCGGCCAGCACCGCGGCGGGCCATTCGTGCGGCAGGTTGTGGGCGCGCAGGGCGACTTCAATCTCCATGCCCGGCGCCAGGTGCTCACCGAGAATCTCGGTGATCTTGCCAATCGGCAAGGTGCGGCGGCCGGGGGGTTCGATGATTTCGCACACCACCATCTGGCCGTGCTTGGCTTTGCCCAGCGAATCCTCGGGAATCAGGATGTCGTGCTGCGCGCGGGGCGCATCGGGAATCACGTAAGCCACGCCTTGATTGACGTGCAGGCGGCCGACCATGTTGCGGCTGGCGCGCTCCAGCACCTCGACCACCGAACCTTCGGTGCGACCACGCTCGTCGACCCGCACCGGGCGCACCAGCACCCGGTCACCATTCATCAATTCACGCATCTGCCGGGGCGGCAGAAACAGGTCATCACCGCCGGCATCGGGCAGCAGAAAGCCGAAACCGTCGCGGTGCGCCTGCACCCGCCCGGCAATCAGATGCATGGCCTCGACCGGGCCGAACGCGCCGCGGCGGTTCTGCACCAGTTGGCCGTCGCGGCACATGGCCCCGAGGCGCTTGCCCAGCGCTTCCTGCTGGCTCAGCTTGCTCAGGTCAAAGTGGCCGATCAGTTGATCGACCGTCATCGGACCGCTGGCCGCCTTGAGCACCGAGAGGATCAGCTCACGGCTGGGTATCGGGTCTTCGTAGCGTGTCTGCTCGTCGGCATAGGCATGATCTTGCGACTGCCAGGCGGGCTGCTTGCGGCCACGACCCGATGATTTGGGGGGCCGTTTGGCGTGATTGGCGCCACTGGATTGGGGTGGTGTTTTGTTCATTGACTTTTACTGGGGTGATGGGCACTATTCGCGCCCGGTCGACATGTGGTCGTACCGGACTGACTTGGCCGAGATGGCGGAATTGGTAGACGCACTAGTTTCAGGTACTAGCGGGTAACACCGTGGAGGTTCGAGTCCTCTTCTCGGCACCAAGTCACTGAGCAGTTTCAATCCAAATTGACACTGATTCAGGTTTTACGAAGTCAAAGGCCCGCTGATGCGGGCTTTTGCGTTTCTGGCGCCAGGAACTCATGCCCTTATTATGCGCCCCGACCGCGCATCGCACTATTCAAGAAACTCCTTCGGTCGCGGCAACGAGGTCGGGGAATGGTCAATTTGCTCGATACCCACCTGATGCGGGAAGCCTTCGATGGGACCGATGGCGTGCTGGTCGCGGGTGATCACCGGGCCGTTCTGCGCGTACAGCGTCAGCAACTCGGCCACCGAGGTCAGTGACGACAGGTGGGTACGTTCCCAGCCGTGTGAAGCATCGGCACCAAAGCCAATCAGCGCGTGACGGATGTCGAAGCCTGCCCGCAGCGCGGCAGCCGAGTCGGAAAAATAAAACGGAAACACATCGCGCTGGTGGTCAATCGCGTGTTCTTTGCACAGGTTGATCAGCTTGCGCGTCAGGTGATAATCGAACGGCCCGGACGAGTCGGCAATGGCGATGGTGACGCCGCGCTCGCGCGAGTTCTGCCCCGATGCGGGAATGGCAATGTCGATGCCGATCATCTCGCTGATGCGCTCATCAAGAATCGCCGACGCCCCAAACCCCACTTCTTCGGTGACAGTGAACATCGGATGGAAGTGCACCGGCAGCGAGATGCCACTCTCCTTGAGGGCCTTGCACGCCGCCAACAACGCGGCAACGCCGGCCTTGTCGTCCAGGTGACGTGACGAGATGTAGCCCGACGGGGTGATTTCGGGTTGCGGATCAACGGCAATGAAGTCGCCAACGTTGACACCCAACCGGGTCAGGTCTTCAACACTTTCCGAGAACGCGTCGATGCGCAACTCGACCTGCTCCCAGCTCACCGGCTGGGTGTCGACACCCTCGTTGAAGGCGTGGCCCGAGGCCATCAGCGGCAACACCGTGCCGCGCAGTGCGCCGTGGTCGGTAAACAGCGTGACCCGGGCACCCTCGGCGAAACGGCTGGACCAGGTTCCGATGGGCAGCAGACTGAGCCGGCCGTTGGGTTTGAGCGCGCGGACATTGGCCCCCAGCGTGTCGAGGTGCGCCACCACGGCACAAGCCGGACGGTCGGTCTCACCCTTCAAGGTCGCGCGAATAGCGCCGCGCCGGGTCAGCTCGAAGGGAATGCCCAGCTCCTTGAGCTTGTTGCCGGTGTAGTGCACGACCTCGTCGGTGAGCCCCACCGGGCTGGGAATGGCCAGCAGTTCGAGCAGGGTCTTCTGGATGTAGTCGGCGTCAATCTGCAGCTTGCGCATGCGGGTCCTCCGGCGAATGTGAGAGCGGAAACAGCAGGTCGACAAAGCTTGCGGCGGTCGGCTGCGGTTCGTGGTTGGCGAGGCCGGGTCGTTCGTTGGCCTCGACGATGACGTACGCCGACGCGGTGACGTCGGGCACCAAGAAATCGAGGCCGGTCACCGGGATGTCAAGCACCCGCGCGGCACGTTCTGCGGCTGTGCGCAGCGCCGGATGCAGCGTTGCGGTGACGTCCTTCAAGTGCCCACCGGTGTGCAGGTTGGCGGTTTTGCGCACCTGTAGGCGCTGGCCGGCGGGCAGTACGTCATCCAGCTTGTGACCGGCCTGGGCGACGCATCGTTCGGTTTCGCCGTCGAGCGGCACGCGCGATTCGCCCTGGGTCGCCGCCGAGCGGCGCCGTGAAAACTTCTCGATCAGCGCCCTGATGGTCGCGTTGCCGTCGCCGACGATTTCCGGCGGGCGGCGTAGCGCAGCGGCGACCACCTTGAAGCCAATGACCACGATGCGCAGGTCTTCGCCGGGACAATATTCTTCAATCAGGACCGTTTCATCTTCGGCACGGGCGCGCTTGATGGCGGCGCGCAAGTCCCGCAGGCGGCGCACGTCAACACTGATGCCGGCGCCCTGCTCGCCATCTGCCGGCTTCACCACCACCGCCTTGTGCCGTTTCAAAAATGCGCGGTCGGCATCTGAGCCGTCGGCTTCGCGCTGCTCTGGCACCCGCAGGCCCGCCTCGGCGAGCAGCTTCGAGGTCACACGCTTGTCCTGGCAGCGGCTCATGGCGATGGCGCTGGTCAGTTCAGACAGCGACTCGCGACAGGTGATGCTGCGCGCGCCGTGGGTCAGGCGAAAATAGCCGTGCCCGGCGTCAAGCACGTCGACGCGAATGCCGCGCCGCGCCGCCTCATCGACAATGATCTGCGCATAAGGATTGAGCTGCGGTCCCGGCACGTCGTTGACGAACAGCGGCTCGTTGATGGCGTTTTTGCACTTGACGGCGAACACCGGCACGCGCTTGAAGCCCATCTTTTTATAGAGCGAGATCGCCTCGTTGTTGTCGTGCAGCACCGACAAATCCATGAAGGCGCGACCGCGCGCCGAGTAATGCGCCGCCAGGGTCTTGACCAGCATCTGGCCAACGCCCGGCGCGTAGGCGTCAGGATCGACCGCCAGGCACCAGAGGCTGGACCCCTGCTCGGGGTCTTCAAAAGCCTCGGCATGATCGACGCCCATCACCGTGCCGACGATGGCGCCGCTGGCGTCATCTTCGGCAACAAAATAGGTCAGCGCCCGACTGGCGCGATGCGCCCAGACGAAGGCCGGGTCAGCCGGCACCATGCCGCGCGCCAGATAGATGCGGTGGATCGCCTCGGCATCGGCCTTGGTGCGCAGGCGCCGCACGGTGAACGGCAGCAGCCGCAATGGCCGCGCCAAGGCCGCGTTGGCCAGCCACAGCCGAAATGTGTGACTCGGGTCCAGAAACAGATGCTGCGGCTTGTGCGCCAGCACCACGTGCGGATCGCGCACATAAATGGCGATGTTGCGGCGGCCGCGTGATTCGGCCTCGAGGTCGCGCGCCACCGCCGAGGCGCTGTCGTAGGTGTGGGCAAACACTAGGTTGCCCCAGCCGCATTCGACAACGACCTCGCTGTTGCTCGGGTGCATCGGCGATGAGGGCGCACGCGCCGCCCAATGTTCCAGCGAGCCGCCGCGCTTGTTCAGGCGCAGACCGCTGGCCTTCTTGCGGCGCTGATCGCGCAGGTCACCGGGATCTTTGGGCACCGACATGGCTCAGGCCGCCCCATCAAAATGGGTTTGCAGCCACGCTTCAAGCAAGGCCAATTGCCAGACCTTGGAACCGCGCAGCGGTGTGAGATGCGCTTCCGGATCGGCCAGCAGCGTCTGCACCGCCGCGTCATTGAACAGGCCACGCTGGCGGGCGGCGGCATTGGTCAGCCAGCCGCGGGTCTGCTCCAGGAACTCGCCGCGCAGATACTTCAGTGCCGGCACCGGAAAGTAGCCCTTGGGCCGGTCGATGACCTTGGCGGGGACCACCTTGCGCGCCGCCTCTTTGAGCACGTACTTGCCGCCGGCTTCGCCGAGATGCGGTGCCAGCTTCAGTTCGGCGGGAATGCGTGCCGCAAGCTCGACCAATTCGTGGTCCAAGAACGGCACGCGGGCTTCCAGGCCCCAGGCCATGGTCATGTTGTCGACCCGCTTAACCGGGTCATCGACCAGCATGATGGTGGTGTCGAGCCGCAGCGCCTGATCGACCGGCCGCGTGGCCCCCGGCAATCCAAACTGCTCGGCGATGAACGCCCGACTCACGTCTTCGGCGCTGAGGTGCGGCGCCTGCACCAGCGCACGGTAATCCTCATGGGATCGGTCACAGAAACCCTTGGCGTAATCCGCCGGGCCGTTGCGGCTGGCGAGCATCGGCGGGTACCAGTGATAGCCGCCAAACACCTCGTCGGCGCCCTGCCCCGACTGCACCACCTTGCTGTGCCTGGAAACCGCTTCCGACAACAGGAAAAACGCCACACAGTCGTGCGATACCATCGGCTCGCTCATGGCGGTAATGGCTTCGGGCAGCCGGCCCAGCAGGTTGTTGCTGTCGATACGGATCTGGTGATGGTCGGTGGCAAACGCCTGTGCCACGCAGTCCGAGTACTCAAACTCGTTACCCTTTTCTTCACCGACATCTTCAAAGCCGATGGAATAGGTCTTGAGGTTGGCGCCCTGCTCGGCCATCAGCCCGACGATGAGACTGGAATCAACTCCGCCCGAGAGCAGCGCCCCCACCGGCTCGTCGGCCACCAGCCGGCGGTGCACGGCCTTGCGGGTGGCGCCAAGCACCGCGTCGATCCACTCGCCCTCGCTGCGCTGCGCATCACCCGCCTGCGGGCTGAAGTCCAGCTGCCAGTAGACGTGATCCTTGCTGTTGCCATCGGTCTCGACGGTACGCACGGTGGCTGGCGACAGCTTGCGCACGGCTTTTAATATGGTGTGCGGCGCCGGCACCACGGCATGAAAGTGCAGGTAATGATGCAGCGCCACCGGATCAATCTCGCGGCTCAACCCGCCACCGGCCAGGAGTGCCGGCAGGGTGGAGGCCACACGCAGACCGCCCTTGATCTCGGCGGTATAAAGCGGCTTGATGCCGAGCCGGTCGCGGCCCATGAACACCCGGCCGCTGTCACGTTCCCAGATGACGAAGGCGAACATGCCGTGGAAGTGATCGACGCAGTGGGCGCCCCAGTGGTCGTAGGCCTTGAGAATGACCTCGGTGTCGCCCTCCGAATAAAAGGTGTAGCCCTGTGACTTCAGCTCGGCGCGCAATTCCGGATGGTTGTAAATCGCGCCATTGAAAACGATGCCCAGCCCGAGTTGCGGGTCGAGCATCGGCTGCTGCGAATGCTCAGTGCGGTCCATCACCCGCAGGCGGCGGTGACCGACGGCAATACGGCCCTGACTGAACAGGCCATCACCATCAGGCCCGCGCGGCGCCAGCACTTCAGCCATTCGCGACACGGCATCCACATTGGCCGATTGGCCATCAAAACGAATCTCGGCGGCAAAACCGCACATAAACAATCCTCTAGGTTGCGCAGACCAGATTCAGGTGCGCGTGGTCTCCTTGATGGGCGCCAGCAGCGCCGTCAAGTCTTCAAGCGATTGGGCCAGGGCCTTGCGCCGCTCGCGCCCCAGCGCGGCAAATTGCGCGACGCCTTGCGTCGGCAGCACGCCGGGGGCCGACTGCCACTGGCTGCGGCCCGTGTCGGTGATTTCGAGATCAATGCGCCGTCGGTCCTCCACCGAGCGGGTGCGCTGCACCCAACCCTTGATCTCCAACCGGTCGAGCACCGGACTGATGGTGCCGGGCGTGAGACTGACCCAGTCGGCGAGTTCCCGGGCCGACAACGGTCGCGCCGACTGCGCTAGCGCCTGCAGACACAGCCATTGCGAGGCGGTCATGCCTGACAGGGTTTCCAGTTGCTTGGACTGGGAATCCAGCGCCTGCGTGAGACGCCGCAGGGCGCGGGTCACGGTCAGCAGCTCGGGTGGCGGCAGGGGCTTATTCATTTGATGTCAAATGATATGAGATCAATCGTTTGACGTCAACCGAATCAGCCTGCCATGACAAGCCACGGGCAGACCCGGATAATGCGCGCCCCGTTTCATTACCCGCCGGACGCTCATGAGCCAGTACGTTTTCACGATGAACAAGGTCGGCAAGACCGTGCCGCCCAAGAAAGAAATTCTGCGCGACATCTCCTTGTCGTTCTTCCCCGGCGCCAAGATCGGCGTACTGGGCTACAACGGCTCAGGCAAGTCCACCCTGCTGAAAATCATGGCGGGCGTCGACAAGGAATTTAATGGCGAGGCACGCCCGCAGCCGGGCATCAAGATGGGTTACCTGCCGCAGGAGCCGCAGCTCGACCCCAGCAAGAACGTGCGCGGCAACGTCGAAGAAGCGCTTGCCGATCTGTTCAAACTGCGCGCCGATCTCAACGCGGTCTATGCCGCCTACGCCGACGAAGATGCCGACTTCGACAAACTCAGCGAGAAGCAGCAGAAGCTGGAGGCACAGATTGAAGCGCTGGATGGCCACAACACCGACATGATTCTCGACAAGGCCGCCGAGGCACTCAACCTGCCGCCCTGGGAATCCAGTATCGAGACGCTCTCGGGCGGCGAAAAGCGCCGCGTGGCGCTGTGCCGTCTGCTGCTCTCCAAGCCCGACATGATTCTGCTCGACGAGCCCACCAACCACCTCGACGCCGAGTCGGTGGCGTGGCTGGAGAAGTTTCTCAAGGACTTCCCCGGCACCATCATCGCCGTCACCCACGACCGTTACTTCCTTGACAACGTGGCGGGCTGGATTCTTGAACTCGACCGCGGCCACGGCATTCCCTGGCAGGGCAACTATTCAAGCTGGCTGGAACAGAAGGACAAGCGCCACGCCACCGAGCAGAAGCAGGAGGACGCGCGCTCCAAGGCCATGAAAGAAGAGCTGGAATGGGTCCGCCAGAACCCCAAGGGACGACAATCCAAATCAAAGGCGCGCTTAAAGGCCTTCGAAGAAATGTCGTCGCAGGAATTCCAGAAGCGCGCCGAAACCCGCGAGCTTTACATCCCGCCCGGCCCGCGTCTGGGTGACGTGGTGCTGGACGTGCAGAACGTCGGCAAAAAGTACGGGGATCGCTGGCTCTACCAGGGCCTCACGTTCAACGTGCCGAAGGGCGCCATCGTCGGCATCATCGGCGCCAACGGCCGCGGCAAGACCACCCTGTTCCGCATGCTCACCGGCCAGGAACAGCCCGACGAGGGCACGATCAAGATCGGTGACACCGTGAAGATCGCCCACGTTGACCAGAGCCGCGACGCGCTGGCGGCCGACAAGACGGTGTTCGAGGAAATCTCGCAGGGGCAGGACATCCTCCGTGCCGGCAGCTTCGAGATGCCGTCGCGCGCTTATATTGGCCGCTTCAACTTCAAGGGTGACAGCCAGCAGAAGCGCATTGGCGATCTGTCGGGCGGTGAACGCAACCGCGTGCACCTTGCCAAGCTGCTGCTCTCGGGCGGCAACATGCTGCTGCTCGACGAACCCACCAATGACCTGGACGTGGAAACCCTGCGTGCGCTGGAAGAGGCGCTGCTGGCCTTCCCCGGCAACGCCATGGTGATCTCGCACGATCGCTGGTTCCTCGACCGCGTTTCAACACACATTCTGGCGTTTGAAGACTCCGGCGAACTGGTGTTCCGCGAAGGCAACTATGCCGATTACGAAGAGGACTTCCGCCGCCGTTATGGCGCCGAGCCGGGCGTCAATCGTCGTAATCGTCACAAGAAGCTCGCCTGATCTGGCGGCTGGCCTGTTGGCCTGAACTGCAGAGCCGCCCGGTCCCGGGGTCATAACCAAATCGGGGCGCCCGGGTTAGGGTTGCCAAAATTCTGGGAGGATTACCGATGATGCCATTTTTGCGTGAGGTGACGGTCGGGATGCGCCTGATCGTGACCGGCGCGGTGCTGATCAGCCTGGGTGCTTGCGGGGATTCGATCTCAGTCGATACCGGGGGGAGCGACGCCGAAGCGCCGACGACCCGGCCCGATTTTGGCGGCGTGCGCAACGCGAGTTGCGATGACACGGGCCGCTCGATGCCGGGGGCGCCACCGGTCGGTGAAAGCCGTGACGGGCTGGTCTGCCGCATCAGCATTCCGTCGCCCGTCAATCCGCAAGATGACGTGGTGTTCCAGGTCTTCGAACCGGTCACGCTCACCGGCGGTGAGTTCTATCCCCTGGTGCTTGAAGGGCACGGCTTCTCGTCCAGTCGCCAGACCGATGATGGGGGCGCCGGGGTCCCGGGCCTGTCGTCGCCAATTGGTGCCTTGCGCGATGCGGGCTACGGCATCATCAGCATCGACCAGGCGGGTCACGGTGAAACCGGCGGCACGATTCGCATCATGGACCCCGACCAGGAAGGCCGGATGCTGGTCGCCATTCTCGACTGGCTGGAGGTCAACCTCGACTGGTACGCGGTCGGCCCCGACCTTGCAGCGGGCTCCGACAACATGGTGCTCGGCGCCATCGGTCCCAGTTACGGCGGCGGCTACCAGCACGTGCTGCACGCCGTCGACGCCAAGCAGCGCCTCGACGCGCTGGTGCCGCAAATTACTTGGCATGACCTCACCTACAGCCTCAATCCCGGTGGCGTGATCAAGGCACTGTGGGCGTCGATCCTGTTCGGCATCGGCAATACGGCGGGCGGCGGCGGCAACTTCGATCCGTTCGTGACCGACACCTTCGTGGGCGGTCTGGCTGCCAACCGCATTGCCCCGCTCGGTCAGGATTTATTGCGCTACCACGGGCCCGGCTATTTCTGTGACGGCGTGCCGGTGGCCACCAATGGCGGCGCCGACACCGCACCGGGTTTCGAGCCGGTCCTGCCGGGTCCGGTGCACGTGCTTTACTTTCAGGGCATGCGCGACACGCTGTTCAATTTCACCGAGGCCCAGCGCAATTTCGAGTGCTATCGCAACCTTGGCGGCGACGTGCGCCTGCTCAGTTATCAGGCAGGCCACAACTCGCTGCAGGTGGTGCCTGACCCGGTGGCGCTGGTCACGCAACCCGATGGGGTGTTGGATTTTGACTGCGGCGCGATCAATGCCGACGTTGCGACGATCGCCTGGTTCGACGAGTACCTGAAGGGTATTCCCGGCGCCGCCAACGCGGTGCTCGGCGCCGAGCCGGTGTGCCTGTCACTGTCGCCCGGCGACGCGGTGCGCGCCGAGGACGTGACGGTGGGCGGCAGCGGGTTCACCGTGCCGGAAACCGGCACGCTGGCCGGGGTGAACCGGGTCCGTGCCATTGCACCGCTGTACACCGCCGCCGCAGATGGCGAAGTGCTGGCCGGGGTGCCAACGGTCGATCTCATGCTGACGGCCGACGCGCCAGAATTGCTGCAAGACCCCGACAACGTGATTGTCTTTGTCGGCACCGGCCGCAGCCGCAACGGCATTTGGGAGTTGGCTGACAATCAGGTACAGCCGCTGCGCGGCATCGGGCGTCATCAGATCGCTCTGCCGGGCATCGGTGAGCGCCTGTCCGCCGGGGACCAGGTCGGCCTGTTGCTCTTCGGGCTTCACGAGCAATACCTGATCACCGGCGGCGTGAATGTTGCCGACCCAGTCATTGCCGCTGTGTCGATCACCGGCAGCGCCGCCATGCCACTGCTCGGGGTACAGCCTTGAGCGCGTCACGGTCCGATCCACGACGCTGGTTTGTCCACGATCAGGGCAAGGGCCGCCCGCTGGTGTTGCTGCACGGCCTCGGCATGAGCCATGCGGCGTGGGCGCCGGTGATCGATACCCTGGCTGCGCAGCGCCGGGTGCTGGCGTTTGACGTAGCCGGTTTCGGGCTCAGCCCGCGCCTGCCGGACGGCGCTGCACCAACGCTCGACGCCCTCGCGGCGCAACTCGCTCACGAGCTGGCCGCACTTGGCATCCACACACCGGTGGACGTGGCCGGCAACTCCATGGGGGGCGGCATGGCGCTGGCGCTCGCCGAAATGGGGATGGCGCGCAGTGTGGCGGCGCTGTCGCCCGCCGGATTGTGGCCCGATGAGGGGCCGTGGCACACCGAGCCGTTCCTTAAAGGTCTGTACTTTGCGTTGGGCCGTGCGCGCCCCGCGACGGAATGGCTGCTGGGGTTCGCAGCCGCGCGTTCGGCGCTGCTGAGCGTGCCGATCAGTGTGCGCGGCCATCGCATTCCGGCCGCCGTGGCGCGCCGTCAGGTTCGCGAACTGGTCCAGGCGCAGGGCTTCATGCCAACCCTCAAGGCCATTGGCCCGCTGAGCGATCCGCGGTCGATCAGCGTCCCGGTGTCAGTGGCCTTTGGCCGACTCGACTTGTTGCTGACCCGCCGCGCGCGCCGCCGCGACCGTCTGCCGCCACACGCCCGCTGGTCACGCCCTGCAGGCTGGGGGCACGTGCCCATGTGGGACGACCCGGGCGGCGTGGCCCAGTGGATACTCGACGCCACAGCCTGAGACAATCGCGGCCATGAGCGATTCTGACGAAACAATGGGCCTCGATTACCCCGCTGCGCGAGCCTGGCGATGGCGAGATGGCCACTTTCAGGCGATTGCGCACCTGCATCGGGTCGACGCCGATGGCTTGCTGGGCATCGACCGGGTCAAAAGTCAGTTTCTCGACAACCTTGCGCAGTTTGTCGCGGGCCATCCGGCCAATCACACGCTGCTGACCGGCGCGCGCGGCACCGGCAAGTCGTCGCTGGTTAAGGCCGGCCTCGCGCGCTTTGCCGACGCCGGCCTGCGCGGCATCGAGGTATCGCCGCATGACCTGACCGATCTGCCCGACATTGTCGCCCCGCTGCGCGACCGAGAAGAACGCTACCTGCTCTATGTCGACGACTTCACCGTCGGCCGTCACGACCCGGCGCTGACCGCACTGAAGACCGCACTCGACGGCGGCCTCGATGCGCCGGTCGAGAACGTGCTGATCGTCGCCACCAGCAATCGCCGCTATCTGATGCCCAGCCTCAAATCCGACAACGAGGAATACCGCTGGGAAAACGACGAACTGCATCCCGGTGAGTCGACCGAATCAACGGTGAGCCTGTCAGAGCGCTTCGGGTTATGGCTGTCGTTTCATGCCTTCAGCCAGGCCCAGTACCTTGATGCCGTACGTCATCACCTGCAGAGCTTCGGTCATGCGGCATGGGATGACGAGTTGGCGGTGTTGGCCCAGCGCTGGGCACTGATGCGCGGTTCACGATCCGGACGCGTGGCCCAGCAATTCGCCCGCGACGTGGCGGGCAAGGCACAGATGAAACACGCGTAACAGCGCGCCCACAAAAAAACCGCCCATTCACCAGGGCGGTTTTTTTATGTGGTGAAAACGCGCGGCGTCAACTCGATTGACGCTGCGCAGAGGCCTCTTCAAGCATCTGCTGCAACTCGCCCGACTGGTGCAGGTCGAGGGTGATGTCGCAGCCACCGATCAGCTCACCCTTCACGTACAACTGCGGAAACGTCGGCCAGTTGGCGAACTTCGGGAGCGCGCGATAAATCTCTTCGTCTTCGTAAATATTAACGTAGCCGAACGGGACGCCGCAGGACTTCAGCGCGCCAACGGTCCGGGCCGAAAAACCACACTGCGGAAAATCGGGAGAACCTTTCATGTAAAGCATCACCGGGTTCTCGGTGACTTGCTGCTTGATGCGTTCGAGTGCGTCCATCGTGGCCTCGGCAGGTTTGGGTGGGCAACGGCACGGTCAGTTGTAGCGACCTAACGGCAGCGTTGCAAGGGTCGTGCCGCGCGCGTTCCTGTGATCAGACACTGATGCGCCACAGGCGTTCATCAGGAGGTTTGCAGACTGACGACAACGATCAAAATACGGCCTTTGCGTCCGTGCAGGCGCGCGATCATAGCACCGCCAGACCCGTCAAAAGGCGCGATGGGTGTCACGGCCCTGAGACACAAAAAAGACCCCTACACAGGAGCCTTGATTGACCATGCCAATATTGCGAATGGTCGGGGCGATAGGATTCGAACCTACGACCCCCTGCCCCCCAGGCAGGTGCGCTACCAAGCTGCGCTACGCCCCGACGATCACAAAAACCGACCCAAGGATTATACCGCGCCTGGCGCGGGCGCCGCAGCTTTATTTCAGCGCTGCGGCTTGTCCGGCAACAGACGTAGCAACGACTCCAACTCGTCGCGCAGGTGACCGATTTCGCTCTGGCGATCCTGTCGTGCAGTGGGCGCGGACTGTCCGCTTTCAGCATGACTGGAGCGCTGCAGGTCACGCAGGCGCTGGCGCGCCCCGGTAATGGTGAACCCTTCTTCGTAGAGCAGACTGCGGATCATGCGCACCATCTGCACGTCGTCCTGCTGGTAGTAGCGCCGGTTGCCACGCCGCTTCAGCGGCTTGAGCTGCGGAAACTCCTGCTCCCAATAGCGCAGCACGTGCGGGCGCACATCGCACAAGGTGGCGACTTCGCCGATGGCAAAATAGCGCTTGTCGGGAATCTGCGGCAGTGCTTCGGTGGGCGTTTCAAGTGCGCGCATCTACGTCCACCCTCAGTCGTAATTTTTGTCCAGGACGAAACGTCACCACCCGTCGCGCGGAAATGGGAATCTCTTCGCCGGTCTTGGGGTTGCGCCCGGGACGGCTGTTCTTGGTCCGCAGTTCGAAATTGCCGAACCCTGACACCTTGACCTCGTCGCCCTGCTCAAGGCAGTTACGAATGGTCTCGAAGAACAAGTCGACAAACTCCTTGGCTTCCCGCTTGTTCAAGCCCAGGTCATCGAACAACGCTTCGGCAATTTCAGCTTTGGTCAGCGCCACCGCGTTCCCCGTATGGTCAGGCTCGCACCGACGCTTGGCATTGGATTTTCCATTGCTCCACCAGCGTCGCCACGCATCGATCAATTTCTTCAGTTGTCAGCGTTCGTGAATAGTCGTTGAAAATCAAGCCGATCGCAACACTTTTGAAGCCTTCACCCAACGACTCGCCTCGGTAAAGGTCGAAGACCTTGACCTCGACCAGCGGAATATCGGCCTGGGCGCGCGCGCAATCAACCAAATGCTGCACCGGCAGGGCCTCGGCCACCACCAACGCCAGGTCACGGCGGCTGGACGGGTACTCCGACAGCGCCTGGGCGCGCGGCACACGGCGCTCGCGCACCGCATCGGCGCTAACTTCGAACATCAGCACCGGGTCGGGCAGGTCCAGTGCCTGTTGCCGGGCGGGATGGATGCGGCCCGCCCAACCCACCGGGCGGTCCCCCAGCCGCAGTTGCGCCGACTGGCCGGGGTGCAATGCCGGATGTGCCGCTGCGACAAACACCAGATCGGGCGCCAGCGGACCAAACAGCGCTTCGAGGTCGGCCTTCAGATCGAAGAAATCGACCGCGCGGTCGGACTGGTCCCATTGCTCGGTCGCTGCCGAACCGCTCAGGAGACCGCCGATGACTTCATGTTCCTCAAAGCCGTCGGCCGTGGCGGCGAAACACACGCCGATCTCGAACAGCCGCTGGCGCAGCGCTTGACGCTGAAGGTTGAAACGGTACGTGTGCAGCAGCCCAGGCCAGAGGCTGGCGCGAAGTTCGCCCAGCGTCTCGGCAATCGGGTTGTCGACCGCCACACGTGCGAGGTTGGGCAGCAGGTCCGCCTGGGTGCCAGCATCGGTGAAGGCAAGGTTGACCACCTCAAACCAACCGCGCGCCACCAGCACGTCGCGAACCCGGTTTAAAGGCTGCAGGCGCTCTGGCAGCGGCGCCGGCGCCAGGGCGGCGGCATATGGCTGGGCGGCGATCCGGTCATAACCCAGAAGCCGGGCGATCTCTTCAATCAGGTCGACTTCAAGCTGCAGATCGGTGCGGTGGCTGGGCACCTTGACCTGCCAGCTGCCGCCGCGCTCGTGGCGCAGGGTCATGCCCAGCCGGCTCAGCAGAGCTTCGACGTCCTTGGGCGGCACTGCCACACCCAGCAGTTGTTCGATACGCGCGTGGCGCAAGTTGAGACCCGCCAACTCGGGCTGGTGACGACCGGCCTGAGTGATGGGGTGCACCTCGCCGCCACAGATCTGCACGATGAGTTGGCTCGCCCGGTCCAGTGCAATGCGCTGCAGGCCGGGATCAACTCCGCGCTCGAATCGATGCGATGAGTCGGAATGAAGCTTGTGGCGGCGCGCGGTGCCAGCGACCGCAGGCGGCGCAAACAGTGCCGATTCGAGAAAGATGGCCTCGGTCTCGCGCACGACGCCCGTCGGCTTGCCGCCCATGACGCCGGCCAAGGCAATCGGCCCTGAGTCATCGGCGATCACCAGTTCGCCATGGGCCAGCGCAACCTGCTGGTCGTTGAGCAGCGTCAGCGACTCACCGGGCTTGGCGTGGCGTACCGTCACGCCGCCCTGCAACTTGGCCAGGTCGAAGGCGTGCATGGGCTGCCCAAGTTCAATCATCACGAAGTTGGTGATGTCGACAATCGGGTGAATGCAGCGGATGCCACTGCGGCGCAGACGTTCGCGCATCCAGTCCGGCGTGCGGCGGCCCGGCTTCAACCGCTTGATCATGCGGCCGGCGTACAGCGGGCAAGCGTCCCCGTCAGCGACCTCTACCTTGAGCACCTTGTCACCGACGACCACGGCGGGCGGCAGGCTCGGCCGTCGCATCGGGATATCGGTCAGTGCCGACACCTCGCGCGCCAAGCCCAGTACCGACAGACAGTCGCCACGGTTGGGGGTGAGTTCCAGCGCCAAAATGGTGTCGTTGAGCGCCAGATGTTCCGCCACCGGCGTGCCGGGCCGGACGTTGTCGTCAAGCTCCAGAAGGCCATCGGCCTTGTCGACCAGGCCAAGCTCTTCAGCCGAACACAGCATGCCGGCGCTGTCGACCCCGCGCAGGTTGGCCTGGGTGATGGTGATGCCATTGGGCAGCACCGTACCGACCGTGGCGCAGGGCACAACGATGCCGACCCGCGCGTTGCTGGCGCCACAGACGATGGTCAGCGGCTGGGCTTGGCCCACCTCGACCGTGCAAACCTGCAGACGATCCGCCTGCGGATGTGGCACTGCCGCGATGATCTTGCCGGCGAGAATGCCCGCCAGATCCCGGCCGGGCTGTGGCAGGGCCTCACCCTCCAGGCCGGCCAGGGTCAGCCGGGTGGCCAGCTCGGCAGGCGTCTCGTCGAACGCGACCCATTCCCGCAACCAGTTCAGACTCAGTTTCATGATTCAGATACTCGTGACATCCGCCCGCGCAAACGCCGGAGCGCCAGCGGGTTTATTGGAATTGGGCAAGAAACCGCAGGTCGTTGGCAAAAAACTGCCGAAGATCGTTGACGCCGTAACGCAGCATGGCGAAGCGTTCGACACCCAGCCCGAAAGCGAAGCCGGTGTAGCGCTCCGGGTCCAGCGACACGGCCTCAAACACCTTGGGGTGCACCATGCCGCAGCCCAGCACCTCCAGCCAGCGACCCTGCTCATCAAGGATGTCGACCTCGGCCGACGGCTCGGTAAACGGAAAATAACTGGGGCGAAAACGCACGGTCACCTCGCGTTCGAAGAAGCGCGCCAGAAACCGCTTCAATTCGTGCTGCAGGTCGGCGAAAGAGACGTTCTCGGCCACGTACAAGCCTTCAACCTGGTGAAACATCGGGCTGTGCGTGCGATCCGAATCGCAGCGATAGACCCGCCCGGGCGCGATGACCCGCACCGGCGGTGCGCCGCCGGCCGCCAGCAAGGCCTCCAGCGTGCGGATCTGCACCGGGCTGGTGTGGGTGCGCAATACCTTGTCGCCATTGCCGACATAGAAGGTGTCGTGCATGGCCCGCGCAGGGTGAAATTCAGGAATGTTCAACGCCGAGAAATTATGAAAGTCGTCCTCAATCTCGGGACCTTCGACCGTGGAAAACCCAAGATCGTTGAACAGACGCTCGATGCGTTGCACCGTGCGGGTGATCGGGTGCAGCCCCCCCGCCCGCTCGCCGCGCGCCGGCATGCCGACATCAATGCGCTCGGCTGCAATTCGGGCTTCGAGCGCGGCGGCGGCCAGCACGGACTGACGTGACTCGATCAGCGCAGTCACCGCCTGCTTGATGCGGTTCACCTTCTCGCCGAAGGCTTTTTTTTCGTAGCCGGTGAGCTGCGCCAACTGCTTGAGCTGCTCGGTGATTCGGCCCTTTTTGCCCAGCCATTCGACACGACACTGTTCCAGTGCGCGCAGGTCCGTCGCTGCCGCGATGGACTGCTCGGCAGCCTGCTGCAACGTATCCAGCGATTCGTTCATTCCCCAAGCTCCATGCGTGATGCCTCACGTCTTTGCCCAACAAAAAAGGGTGGCTGATAGCAGCCACCCTTTTGATCTGAAACAACCCGGCTTAAGCGATGGCGGCTTTGGCCTGCTCGACGAGCTTGGCAAACGCCGGCTTGTCGTGCACGGCCAAGTCGGCCAGCACCTTACGGTCGAGCGCGATGTTGGCCTTGCTCAAACCGTGAATGAAGCGGCTGTAGCTCAGCCCGTTCTCAACGCTGGCGGCGCCGATGCGGACGATCCACAGCGAGCGGAATTCACGCTTCTTGACGCGACGGTCGCGGTAGGCGTACTGACCGGCCTTGATGACCGCCTGCTTGGCCACACGGAAGACGCGTGAGCGTGCGCCGTAATAGCCCTTCGCCTTGTTGAGGACTTTCTTGTGGCGCGCACGCGCCGTAACACCACGTTTAACTCTTGCCATTGAATATTCTCCTTAGTCGATCAGGCGTAGGGCAGCATCTGCCGCACTTCACGGACGTCCACTGCAGCCACCTGGGCGGTGCCGCGAAGCTGACGAATCCGCTTTGCCGATTTCTTGGTGAGAATATGGCGTTTGTAAGCTTGGCCGCGCTTGAATCCGCCTTTGCCGGTTTTGGCAAAACGCTTGGCCGCGCTCTTGATCGTTTTGATCTTGGGCATGGGTATGACTCCTTTTTGACGTAGACCGGCTTCGCATCCCGCCCCCGGGAGCTAACCGAGCCTTCCAAACCATTTGGAAGGACTTCATTTTGAAAACGCTGATGAATTCTCTGGCGATGATTCATCGGCGTTTCCTTCTTTATCGAGCAGGACACGACCGCATGTGCCCGCTCACAACCCGTACTGCTTACCGCGACAGGCATGAAGCCTGTATCCAACAAACCGGTGCACCGTCCGACTCAGCGGCGCCGCGGCGCCAGCATCATCACCGCCTGACGACCTTCCATGCGCGGGAAGGACTCAACACTGGCGATGTCATCGACATCGTTACGAACCCGCTCCATCAACTGCTGGCCCAACTCCTGGTGCGCCATCTCACGGCCGCGAAACCTCAGCGTGACCTTGATCTTGTCGCCTTCTTCCAGAAAGCCGCGCATCTGGCGCATTTTGTTCTGGTAGTCGCCAATGTCGGTTCCCGGCCGGAATTTGATTTCCTTGACCTGGGTGATTTTCTGCTTCTTCTTGGCGGCATGGGAGGCCTTGTCCTTTTGATAAAGGTACTTGCCGTAATCCATGATCTTGCAGACCGGGGGCTCGGCGTTGGGGGAAATTTCCACCAGATCCATGCCGTTTTCTTCTGCCCGCACGATGGCATCGCGCGTCAACATGATGCCTACCTGCTCGCCGTCTTCTGCAATTACCCTTACACGCGGCGCGGTGATCTCCCCATTGCGCCGGTCATCACGATCTTGAGCGATGTTCAAATCCTCTTCGTTTTGGTTCAACGGCGGCCCCAGGCCACCATCACTTTGCGCCCAAGGGGGCACGGACAACGCGTGAGTGTAAGGGACAGGCGCGATGGACTCAATATCTGCATGCGCTCTTTTTACCGCGAGCACCCCTCGAACTGATGGAAAGCGACCGGGCCCCTACCGGCACCCGGTCCCGAATCGCCGCCCCGTCTCAGGGGGCTTCGGCGCGCAGCGCCTCAGCTTGAATCCGCAGCTTCACCTGGCCCAGCGGACCCTCGGCGTATTTGTCCATGCCGAAGTCGGCGCGGTTGAACTCGCCGGTCGCGTCGACGCCGCAAACTTCACGCTTGAGAAACGGGTGCTCGATGCACTTGAAGCTGGCAATGCTCAGCGTCAATGGTTTGGTGTTGCCGAGCAGGGTCATTTGGCCATCGACGCCGCTGGGCTGACCGTCGGTGAAGGTGATCTTGCCGGTATAGGTGATCGTCGGGTGCTCGCCAACGTTGAAGAAGTCCTCGTTGATCGCGTGTTCGTTCATCTTGTCGTGCCCGAAATCGACACTGGCCGCATCCAAGGTGATGTCGACGGTGCCGGTCTGCGCTTCCCGATCGAGCGTCACGCTGCCCTGGCTGGTGTTGATCTTGCCGCGCCACCACGAGATGCCCATGTGCGGCGCCTCGAACGATGGGTAGGTGTGCGACGGATCGACGGTGTAGCTCACCGGCGCCGCGTGGGACGCCGTGGCCGCCAGTCCCAGGGTGATGGCGGTCGCCGCCGCGATGCTTGCGATTTTCATTGAGAACTCCTAATCAAACAGATGGTTGACGACACTCACTGAGCATCGGGCTGAAAAATACTGAACCGCACCAGCACGGTGTCATCGACGACCCCGTCCCAGTCACTGCTGCCAATGTCGAAATCCTGCCGCTTCAACGGCCACTCGCCGCTGAAAAGGCGCCCGCCCTCTGCGGCGGCCACGCTGAGCTCGGTCGTCAACTCAACCTCATGACCCTTGAGTTTGAGTGCGCCGGTGACCTCAAAGCGGTTGTCCTCCAACGGCTTCAGGCCCTCGGCGGTGAACACCGCCTGCGGATGACGGGCGCTGTCCAGCCACTCGGGCTTGGCCACTTCTTCGTTGAAGTCGCGCATGCCGATGTCGAATCCGGTGGTGTCGATCACCAGCCGGGCGGCGCCGCCTGTCGGCGCCTCGGGGTCAAACTGGACCGTGCCCGACACCGTGGCGAACGCACCCTCCACCGGCACGCCCATCTGGCGCATGGTCGCGGTGACTCGGCTCTTGGCCGGATCGATCTCCACCGGGGTGGACGCGTGCGCCGCCACCAGCCCGGCGCCGGCGCCGGCGCCGGCGAGGATCAGCCCCATCAATGCAGACAGGATACGTTTACGACTCATTGGCGACTCCAGTAAGGCCGCATGCGGGTCAACAACCCGTCATGCTGGCGGTAGTGATGGTGCAGCGCTGCGGCCACATGGCCAAGCACCAATACCAACAGGCCGTTGTTCAACCAGCCGTGAACCGCGCGCAGCCGGTCGGCAGTGGCCTCATCTCGGGCCAACAGATCCGGCAGCGGCAGCACGCCGAACCAGACTGTCTGAATGCCGGCCGCTGACGAGTAAAGCCATCCGCTCAGCGGAATGACGAGCATCATCAGATAAAGCGCCCCGTGCCCGATCGAAGCGGCAACCCTCTGCCAGGCCGGTGTGGCGGGCGGCAGGGGCGGCGGGCGATGCGTCAGCCGCCAGACCAGCCGGAAAATCACGAACGCGAAAATGCTCACGCCCAACCACTTGTGCCAACTGATCAGCTTCAGTTTGAACGGCGAGAAGTCCATGCCATCGAGAATCGTGCCAGCGGTGAAGGCGCTGACAATCATCAGCGCCATCATCCAGTGCAGCGCAATCGCCACGCGGGAGTAGCGCGACGCGGCGGCCACCGCTGATGACATCGGTTTCATCGCGTGACTGTAAGCCGCCGCGCATTCAACAATAAAGTTCAATGAACTGAATCAATGCATCAGCTTTTTGCTTCAATGCCACCTCATCACCCCTGCATTTGCCGATGACCCTGCACCTCACATCCTTTTTCGGCGCAGACGCCGCCCTCATTGTCGACACAGCGGCGACGCTGCGCATTCGCGTGTTCCGCGACTGGCCCTACTTGTACGACGGCGATCTGGACTATGAACGCGACTACCTGCAGCGCTACGTGGCGTGCCCGGACGCGGTGATCGCCCTCGCCCACGACGGCGACATGCCGGTTGGCGCAACCACCGGACTGCCGCTGGTTGATGCCGCCGCCGACATGCAGGTCCCGTTCAAGACCGCCGGGCTGCCGCTGGCCGACTACTTCTATTGCGGCGAGTCGGTGGTCCTGCCCGAGGCGCGCGGTCGCGGCCTGGGCCATCAATTCTTTGATCTGCGCGAGGCTCAGGCGCGGGCACTCGGCTGCCACCACAGCGTGTTCTGCGCGGTGGATCGCCCGGCCGACCACCCGGCCCGGCCCGCGCGCTACCAAGGCAACGACGTGTTCTGGACCAAGCGCGGCTACCGGCGCAGGCCCGAGTGGCAATGCCAGTTCGAGTGGAAAGACGTGGGTGACGCGCATGAATCCACCAAAACACTCACCTACTGGGAGCGCACGCTTTAACCGAGGTTTGCAGGCCGGCCGTACTGCACAGCCAGAATCACCAATTCTCGCGACCCGGCCGGTAGTTTCACCTCGACCGTCTCGCCCACCCGCCGCCCGAGCAGGCCGCGCGCCAGCGGCGCGTCAATGCTGATCCAGCCCCGCGGCGCGTCGATTTCGTCGGCGCCCACCAGACGCCAGGTTTTGGACTGACCATCGGGCTCCTGGACCGTCACCCACGCGCCGAAGTAGACCCGATGCAGGTCCGACGGTGCGGTGTCGACCACCTTGAGGTTCTCGAGACGCGTCGTCAGGTACTGCAGGCGCCGGTCAATTTCGCGCAGCTCTTTCTTGCGATAGATGTACTCGGCATTCTCCGAACGATCACCCTCGGCGGCAGCCGCCGCCAGGGCCCGCACCACCTCGGGTCGCCGCTCGCGCCACAGGTGCTCAAACTCGGCCTTGAGGCGTGCCTGACCCTCGGCCGTGACGTAGGCCGATGACTGGGGGGCAGCGGGGCGCCAGCGGCTCATCGCACCAGCGCTGTCATGCGCGCAATCCGCTCGGCCTGAATACGGTTCAGGTTGCGGAATAGGGTCGCGGCGATACGCGGGTAACGCTGCCGCATGCGCTCAAGGTCAGCGGCGTTGAAGCGCAGCACGCGGGCATCGCGCGTCGCCTCGACGTGCGCGGTACGGCGCTGGCCAAAATATCCGGCCTCGCCGATCACCGCGCCCCGGGCCATGGTGGACAACCGCTTGCGGCCGGCGTCGCGCTCCACCCAGGCCTCAAAATGCCCGTCGACGACCACAAACATGTCGCGGGCTATTTCGCCCTCGCGAATCAGTAATTCGGTAGGCGCCAGCTTTTCGAGGCGCGCGGTCAAGGCGAACAGGCGCACCTGCCGCAGGCTGAGGCCGGAGAACAGCGGAATGGTGTGCTGCGGGTTCTGGCCCAGATCGAGCCGGATCAAATCCCACAAGGTGACAATGCGCAGCTTCGAGCCCAGCGCCGGCGTCACCGTCAGGTCAATGAGCCAGGCCACCGCGAGCGTCACCGACGCGAGCAGGCCGAATTGCACGTGACTTTGCAGATCGCTGCCGGTGAAGGCCAGAAAGCCGATCACCAAGCCGATGCTGGTCAATGTCACCGGCCGCAGGGTGTGGGCCAGCGCGTACTCGACGCCGGCCCGCTCATCACCCTTGCGCCGCGCGGCATCGTTGAAGCGCGCCAGAAACTGGATGGTGTCGTCCACCGCCACGCCGAGCACGATGCAGGCGATCAGGCTGGTGGTGGGGTTCAGCCCGATGCCGGTATAGCCCAACAACCCAAAGTACACGGCAATGACCGCCAGATTGGGCAGCAGGGCCAGTGCCGCCGCGCGTGCCGAATTGAACAGCAGCGCCAGCAATAGCCAGATCACCGCCACCGCCAGCGCCAGCGACTGCCACTGGCCGCCCGCCAATACCTCGACGGTGCGCGTGGCCAGCACCGGCATGCCGGTGAGGCTGGCGTCCAGCGGCCGTGGCAACTGCGACAGCCGCGCCTCGGCACGACGGACGAATTCGGCAATCGCCACCGAGTCATCAACCTTCAAGCGCAGGCTGATCACGGCACTGCGATGGCTGGCGTCGACCACCCGTTTGAGCGCGTCGGAGGCGCCAAACACCAGAATCTGCTTGGCCGCGGCGGCGCCGTCCGGCAGCGCAAAATAGGCCGGGTCACCGTCGTTGAGGCTCTGGTTGAGTACCTTCAAGTAGTCGACGTACGACAGGGCACCGCCGACTTCGGGTTGGCGCCGAAGCCAGTCCTGCAGGGCATCGAGCTCGCGCAGCAGGTCGGGCTCGGTCAGCGCGTCGTTGACGTAAGTCTCGACAAACACAGACACCAGCGTGGCGCCACCGAGTCGGCTGTTGAGCACCTCGAAGTCTTGGCGCAGCGGATTGTCCGCCGGAAAGTTGCGAATGTATTCGGCGCCGCTGCGAATCTGCGTGGCGCCGAGCGCAGCCACCAGCGTCAACAACACGCCGCCGCCAAGAATCAGCCCGCGATGACGAATCACCCACGCCGACAATCGCGGTGCAGCGGCACGCGCCCAGCGCAGGTCGGGCGCATCACGCATCGGCGCGCTGTGACTTCCGGGCATCAGGGCCGGTAGCAGCACGAGAATCAACACAATGGCGACCAGCACGCCAAACGCCGACAGCAAGGCGAACTCGCGAATCGCCGGCAATGGCGACAGGCTCAGTGCCAGAAAACCGGTGGCGGTGGTCGCGCCGCACAACGACAAAGGCAGACTCGCCCGCTCCAGCGCCTTGAGCCGGTCCGGGGCAGCGCCGTCGCGACCGGCCACCATCAATTCGCTGAGCACATGCACGGTGTACGAGAGACCCAGCGTGATCACCAACGCCGGCACGATCACCGTCACCATGTTGAATGACCAGCCCAGTTGCACCTGTAACGCCGTGGTCCACAACAGGGTAATGGTGAGCGTCAGCGCAGCCGCCAACGTCGCCCGCAACGAGCGGAATGCCAGCCACAGCAGCGCCAGCAACAGGGCCACCAGTAACGGCAAAATCACGCTCAGCGTGCTCAGCAGCGCGTCGGTGGTCGCCGCCTGAATCGCGCTCGCCCCTGTCAGACGGACCCGCGTCACGCCATCAACCTTGGCCGCATCGCGCAGGCGGGCGTCAAGATCGGCGGCGAGGTACTGGCGCGCATCGACACCGTCCAGGGTCACGACCAATGCCGCCATGCGACCGTCGTCGGTCACCAACGAACCGGCGTACAGGGGGTTGTCGGCCACCTGCCGGGCCATGCCGCCGATGCTGGCGGGGTCGGCCTCGGCCTGACGGCTGAAACTGCTGACGTCCAGCGTCTCTTCGCTCGCCAGCAGGTTGGGCACCGTGGCCAGCGAGGCAACATCGCGCACACCGCTAATTGCCCGAACCCGCCGGGTTGCGCTTTCGACGGCGCGCAGCCCTTCGGACGTGAAGACCGCCGCCATCTCCAGCCCGACAATCAACTGGTCGGGCGCGCCGAAGGTGACGCTGAGGCGCTCGAAGGCCTGCTGCGCGGGCTCATCGTCGGGCAGCAGCCGATCCAGCGTCGGGTCAATGGCCAAGCGCACACCGCCGCGCGGCCAGTCGACAATCATCGCGGCAGCGAGCAGTGACAGTAGGGCCACCACCAGCAGCGTTCGCCGTGGGTGCCGAACACCCTGCTCCAGCACCTGGCGCAGGGCGACCCTCACAGGCCGAGGTAGAACGACCGGGGGTTGAACAGCCGCTCCGGCATCTCGGTGCCGACTTCGACGTCCTCCACCGTCAAATCGGTGCTGGATTCGGCCAGGCGATCTTCAACCCGCACGTTATCTGCGTACCACTGCCCGGCCGGCAACTGTTTTAGGCTGGCTGCCGGGCTGCTGATGCGCTTGATGACGGCGTCACCGGCAAACAGGTCGATCTGCAGGGCCACGCAGGCGTCGCGCGAAACCCAGGCCTGCATCCGCTCGGCACCCTCGTCGTCCTGCTCGCGAATCACTTCAAGGTGAAAAACCGGTGTACCGGCCAGTTCAATTTCGCCCAACAACGTCACCTGATCGCCGTAAAACGCGTCATGAATCTGCCGCAGGTCGTTGTAGCTGAAGTCGGTGCCAAACACCGTGTTATTGCGCCCCCCGCCGACCACGCGCCGTACGCGGTTCAGGGCGGGCAGGTAGAGATACATTTCGTCGCGGCCGTCACGCGTTTCGCGGCTGAGGTAGGCGGCGTCCTTGAGGTCCGGCGGCGCATCCAGTCGCAAATTGGCGCGCATCAGGCCGTCGGCTCGGCTGGCGACGAGACGCCCGGTCAGGACCCGCTGCGCCCGCCCGCGGTCGGTGGTGACGAATTGCACCTGCTGCACGCGAACCGTCTCGGGCACATTGGCGCGCATGCAGTCGGTCACCTCGGCCAGGGTCACGGCGCTGGCCGGCGAAGCCGCCAAGAGAACCAGGCCCGCCACTGCCAGGCCTTGCACGGCCGTGCGAGTGGTCGACCGTCGCGGCACTGCCTGTCGCTTGCTGGCCGTCATCAACGTCTCCCCGATTGGCTACCTCGCTGCGAGCTTACCCGCTTTACCGGGGCCGACCGTGGCCTGCGCGACAGTCACACGCAGCGGCCCGGCGTAAGATCGAATCCACGCAAACAAGGGGAGCCAGGCGATGATGCTGATTGTGGGCGCCGGCGCGGTCGGCACGATTCTGGCCGCCTACGCTGCGAATGCCGGGAAATGCCCGCTGCGCCTGTATGTGCGTGACATCGACCTCGCCGCGGTGCAGGGCGTTGAGCAGGTGTGTGTTGATCACGTGCTGGGCGGGCGCCCGGCACTGAAGGTCGCCAAGCCGGCACTGACGCAGTCACTGGACTTGAGTGATGTGCGTTACCTGGTGATCTGCGTGAAATATCCCGACCTGGATTCGGTGCTTGACGCGCTCCCGGCCATTCCCGACCACTGCACCGTTATCCCCACCCTCAACGGGGTCGGCGGTCTGCGGCGTATCCACGAGCGCTTTCCCGACGCTCGCGTGGCGCCGATGACCATCATGTTCAACGGGCAGTGGCTGGCGCCGTTACACGCGCGCATCACCACCCGGCCACAGGTGCTCGTCGGTAGCCGCGATGCCACGCTGCTGGGCGCCTTCGAGGGTTCAGGCATGGGGGTTGAGGCCATCGAGGGCGAGTCGGCCATCTGGGGCAAGCTGCTCATCAACCTTGGCAATGCCTTGTGCGCCGCCACTCACGCCAGCTTCAAGGACCTGATCACCCACCCTGATCTCAAGGCCTGCTACTTCAGGGTCTTTGACGAGGCGGCGGTCACCTTGCGGCAGGCCGGCGTCCCGTTCCGGCTGCCCATGCAAATTCCGCTGCCGCTTTACCAAATGCTGTTTCGCCACGGCGGTCCGCTCGTCTGGTGGCTGGCGCGCTCACGCAACGGTCTGCAGGCCGGCAGCTACCCGTCGATGGTCGCCGACGTGAAACAGGGCCGACCCACCGAGGTGATGCAACTGAACGGTGAGATCGTCGCCCTCGCCGAACGCCATGGAGGCGATGCCCCCATCAATCGCCGGTTGTGCGAACTCATCAACAACATGCGCAGCCCCCTGCCCAAACCCCTGACGCCGGGCGAGCTCCGCGAGCGACTCGGCGTGCAGCCGTGAAAAAGCCCCCCGAACCGGACGGCTCGGGGGGCTTTTGACATCAGATGACGTCAGCCTACTTCTTGGGGCCCAGCAACAGCCAGATGATGAAGCCCACCAGCGGCAGCACGATCACCAGCACGATCCACAAAGCCTTGGCGCCAGAGGTGGCACTGCTGCTGGCGATGCTGACGATGGCATAAATGACGGCGATCAATAGCAAGACGCCACCGATTCCGCTACCCAGATTCATGACTTCCACGTGAGGTCCCCTTCTTGTGATTGGAAACCCAGTCTAGTCCTGTAAACCTGAACAGAGCCGCCAACGCCTCGCCGCATGACAACAGGGCGTTGGTGGGACGCTACGACACGAAGGCGTAGTCCGCGGTGCGCAATGCGCGCATCTGCCGGGCGTATTGGGTCGCAAATCCCGGATACATGGTGGCGTTGAAGCCGTCTTCGGTCAGGTACCAACTCTTGCAGCCCGAATTCCAGTTGGTGCGCGACAGGCGCTTCTGGATACCGCGATTGTGCCGCGCCTGCGCGTCAGCGCGCACGTCAAGCTGCTTGAGATTGCCGTCGAGAATCAATTTGATGCCGCGCACCAGGTAGTTGATCTGGGACTCCATGTAGACCAGCGCCGAGTTGTGTCCGGGGCCAGAATTGGGGCCAAAGGTCATGAACAGGTTCGGATAGCCCGACACGCTGACGCTCTTGTAGGCCTGCGCCCCGCGTGACCATTCGTCACTCAGTGAACGCCCGTCGAGGCCGGTCACCGGAAACGGACTGCCCGCCTTGGTCACGTCGAAACCCGTCGCAAACACGATGCAGTCGAACTGGTGCTCCACCCCTTCGACGGTTCGAATCCCCTGCGAGCTCAGGTTGGCAATCGGCCAAGTGATGAGCTTGCAGTTGGGCGCTTGCAATGAGGGATACCAATCGTTGGACACCAGCACGCGCTTACAACCAATCCGGTAGTCCGGGGTGAGTTGGCGGCGCAGCCAGCGCTCCTTGACCTGATGCCGCAGATGCCAGCGGCCGACGGCCTCGACCACGCGCGTCGCGGGGGTGTTCCAGATCAGCCCGGTGGCCATCGATTCGTGGGCAAGGTACATCGCCTTGCGCAGTGCCGACTGGGCCGCCGGGAAACGCGTGAAGGTGCTCCTCATGGCCTCCGTGGTCGGGTAATCAGGGCGCGGCAGCACCCACGGCGCGGTGCGTTGAAACACCTTCACCGAACCGGCGGTCTTCACCAGCTCCGGCACGATCTGGATGGCGCTGGCGCCGGTGCCGATCACCGCCACCCGCTTGCCGGTGAAATCGTAATCGTGGTCCCAGCGACTGCTCAGCATCTTGTGGCCGGCAAAGCTATCGAGACCTGAAATCTTCGGGAAGCTGGCGTTGGACAAAGGCCCCTGTGCCAGCACCACGCTGCGGGCGCGCAGCTCGGGCTTGCCGTGCACACTGACCCGCCACTGGCCTTTGGCTTCATCAAACGCCAGCCCGGTCACAGTGTGCTTGAAACGGATGCACTCGGCCAGCCCGAAGCGGGCGACCAAGTCGTGCGTGTAGGCCAGAATCTCCGCACTGCCGGAGTAGCCCCGCGACCAGTGGGGATTCGGCGCGAACGAATACGAATACAGGTTCGACGGAATGTCGCAGGCCGCGCCGGGGTACTGGTTGTCGCGCCAGGTGCCGCCGACCTCGGTACCGCGCTCCAGATTCACCACGTCATTCACGCCCTGCTGGCGCAAGCGAATGGCACTGCCCAGCCCGGCAAAGCCGGCACCGACGATCAGCACGTCATGCACCTTCACGGGTGGTGATTTTCGGGCGCGAGTGGTGGTGGGTTGGGTGGTGGTTTCAGTCATGATTTACCTTTGAGTAGAAGCATTCAACGCAAAGGCGCAAAGGTAAAAAGCAAGGACGCAAAGAACAGATTCTGCTTCGCGTCCGCTGTCTATCCTTATTTTCTTTGCGTCTTTTCTTGGCTTTTCCTTTGCGCCTTTGCGTTTAAAGCCGTTGGCTTTCAGAGCCGGATCAGGCCGTCGGCTTCCAGGTCAGTTCATTGACCCAGCTGGGCGGTTTGGGCAGCAACTTCGGGGGGATGAGGTCAGTGAGTTTCACCAGCGCATCCACCGGCTTGTGGTACAGCCAGTTGGAGCGGTTGATCACCCAGTTGCCGTGGCGCGAAATGATCTGGAACCAGGGGTTGTTGCGACCCTGCTGGGTGCGTCCGCCCACCGTCCTGTACTTGCGCAGAGCGATGTTCAAACGCTCTTCATCCATGCCCAGGGCGGTGATGTTGTCGCGCATGCGATTCAGCAGCGGCGCGTACGACAAAATGCCCAGCAGCAATGGGGGGTTCATGAGCTGCGCCATGGCGCGCAGGCCCAACTGATAGGGCTTGCCGTAGCCCAGCACCTCCAGCACGTGGAAGTCGACGCCCAGATGCCGTGACTCGTCATCGTTGATCTTGCCGAAGGCTTCGTGGCAGACCGGGTCGTGCACCTTTTCGAGCAGGAATTTGCACAGCGAGCCGTCGAGCACGATCTCCAGCATCGGAATCACCGAGCCCAGCACCACCAGCGGTTGGTCGTCGGCGCAGCGGTCCAGCCACTCCACGACCAGGCGAATGTTGATGTTCGGCTCGGGCATTTCGTCGCCGTCGAGCATGCCCCAGCGCTTCATCAACGCCATTTCGGCATTGGCGTGACGCTGTTCCTCGGCGTGAAAGTAGGTGTAGATCTCGCGCAGTGTGTCGTCCGGCGCCTTCTTGGCCATGGCGGCAAAGCCGCGCGCGCCGACGTGCTCGATCCACATCAGATCGGCCATGAAGGCCTTGAGCTTGGGGTACAGCTCAGCGTCTTCGGTGACGATCTCGCGGCCGGGCGCGTCCCAGTCAATGTCGGCCAGCGACCACTGCGAGGCCTTGATCTTGGCGAGCATTTTTTCAGTGTCGAGTTGCATGGTGGTGAACCTGAGTTGGGTGGGAACGAGAACAACAAAAAGCTTTCAACGCAAAGGCGCAAAGGTGAAAAACAAGGACGCAAAGAACCAATTTTTTGTTGTCCTTCCCCTTTTATCTTCTTCGCGTCCTTTCTTGGCTTTTCCTTTGCGCCTTTGCGTTAAAACGCTTCTGCTTTACGCCATTTGGCCCGCCTTGCGCGCCAGAACCCGGCCCAGCAGGCCGGTGCCGACCTGATAGGTGCGCGGCGTAAAGCGTTTGGAGCGCCAGATGAGGCGGGCGTCCCATTGCGGCATGACGTAGAGCTCGCCGCGATCAAACGCCGCCAAGGTGCGGGTCACGACTTTTTCGGGCGACATGCCGGTCCATTTGATCCAGCGGTCGGTGACGCTTTGGGTGCTGGCGTCGATGCGGCCATCGCGAAAGATGTTGGTGCGCACCACGGTCGGACACAGCGCGGTGACGGCCAGCGGCGTGGCCGCCCACTCGGCCGCGAGGGTTTCGGTCAGCGCCAGCACCCCGGCCTTGCTGGTGTTGTAGGCGGCCATCAGCGGCGCGGCGGAAAAGCTGGCAGTGCTGGCCACATTGATGATGCCGCCGCGCGAGCCTTGCAGTAGCGTCGGCGCAAACACGTGGCAACCGTGAATCACGCCCCACAGGTTGATGTCGATCACCCAGCGCCAGTCGTCCATGGTGAAAGTGCCGACCGGCTTGCCGCCGGCGCCCACGCCCGCGTTGTTGATGAGCAAGTTCACCGGGCGGTCCAGCAACAGCTCGGCCTGTTCGGCCAGGGCCTCAACCTGCGCCAGTTCACGGACGTCGCAGTTCACCGCGTGCGCGCGGCCACCGGCCGCCTCAATGAGCTGCACGGTGTCCTCGGCGGCCGACAGATTGATGTCGGCGCAGACAATCTCCCCGCCCCGACGTGCCAACTCGAGCGCAAAGGCGCGGCCGATGCCGCTGCCGGCACCCGTGATGACGGCGGCTGCGTGATAACTTCTGGCCTGTTTGTTGCCCACCGGCGCTCCTCTTAGATTCGTCACTGAATCGCGTCACGTTTACATCGATTGATGTCACTTTAGACGGGCAACGTGTTCGGATTCAATTCGGAAAACCATGCCGCGCAAACCCCAACAGGCCCGCTCCAAAGCCACCGTGACGGCCATCATCGAAGCGGCCAGCCAACTCATGGCTCGCGAGGGCGCCAAGGGCCTGGGAACGCGACGAATTGCCGAGCGTGCGGGCATTGGCGTCGGCTCCGTGTACGAGTATTTCACTGATCGCGAGGCGATCATCGACGCCGTCTACCAGCAGTTCATCAGCGAAGCCGTGCAGGCGATCAAGCCGATGATTCCCGAACTTGTTCGGATTCCGCTGCGCGACGCCATCATTGCCCTGCTGATGCGCATCCACGATTTGCTGCAGGCCGATGACGGTCGCTGGCTGGAATGCGTGCGGCTGGCACCGCGGTTGGCGCGCCAGAACCCCGACGAGCCGCTACGGCAGGTGCTGATGGGCTTCCTGATGCAATACGTCGCCCACCATCCAGCGCTGATGCGACGCGCCGACCTGCCGGTGATGAGCTACATCTGGATCAACGGCGGCATCTTCACCGTGGTGCGGCACCTGGGCGAGGCCAACCCGCCGATGCCGTTCCCCAAGCTGGTCGAAGGCCTCGCCGACATGGTGGCGCGCAGCCTCGGCGCCGAGCCGGTCGAACAGGGCCGTTAAACTCGGGCCATGGTTGATACCTCTTTAGTGTCGAATTTGCCGACGTTCGAAACCGCCTTCGAGGCATTGGACCCGGCGTTTTGCGTGCCCTGTGCGCCGACCCCGTTGGCGGACCTGCAGCTGGCGCACCACAGCAGTGCGCTGGCCACCACGCTGAACCTGCCGGCCGACTGGCTGCGCGGTGATGGCTTCCGCCAGGTGATCGCCGGACTGGCGCCACTACCCGGCGCAAGCCCGCAGGCCAGCGTCTACGCCGGCCACCAGTTCGGCCAGTTTGTGCCGCAACTCGGCGACGGCCGCGCGCACCTCATTGGCCGCCATCACGGCGCAGACGGCCAACTCTGTAGCTGGCAGCTCAAAGGCAGCGGGCCGACCCCGTATTCACGCGGCGCCGACGGCCGGGCCGTGCTGCGCTCCAGCCTGCGCGAATACGTCGCCAGCGAGGCACTGCATGCATTGGGCATCCCCAGCACGCGGGCGTTGGCGCTGGGCGTATCGAACCAGCCAGTGCGGCGCGAAACCGTTGAGCGTGCCGCCATCGTGCTGCGAATTGCGCCCAGTTTCTTGCGCTTCGGCCACTTCGAGTTTTACGCAGCGCGCGGGCAAACCGACCAGGTCCGGCAACTGGCCGACGCGGTGATTGCCCAGCACTTTCCCCAGTCCGTCGGCCGCTATGCCGACTGGTTGACCGAGGTGATTCGTCGCACCGCGCAACTGATGGCGCAGTGGCAAACCGTAGGCTTTTGCCACGGCGTGATGAACTCCGACAACTTCAGCATTCTCGGTCTGACGATCGACTACGGCCCGTACGGCTTTCTCGACGCCTTCGACCCACAGCACATCTGCAACCACTCTGATCATTCCGGCCGCTACGCTTGGGACCAGCAGCCCGCCGTCGGCCAGTGGAACTGCGCGCGGCTGCTGGAGGCCTGTCTGAGCCTGCTGAGCGACGACGATGCCGTCGCCATCGAGCAGGCCAACACGCTGCTCGGCAGCTTCGCCACGGTCTATACCGACACCGTCAGTGCCCGCTGGCGCGCCAAATTCGGCCTGGCGACGCAGCAGCCCGAGGACGATGCGCTGATGCAGGATTTTCTGCGACTGATCGCCAAGGGTCGTCACGACTTCACGCTGTGCCTGCGCCATTTGCCGCGCCGCGCACTGTTGGCTGACCTGGTGCTTGACCAAGGCGCACTCGCCGACTGGCTGGCCCGCTACGACGCGCGGCTGGCGCGCGAGTCGCTGTCGCAGGCGACGCGCACAGCCGCCATGGACGCCGTGAACCCCCTCTATGTGCCGCGTAATCACTTGCTGGAACTGGCAATTCGCGCCGCCGAGCAAGACGACTTCAGCGTGCTCGACCGGCTGATGCGGGCACTGATGCAGCCGTTTACCGAGCAGCCCGGCATGGACGACTTGGCCGCGCTACCGCCGGACTGGTCGGCGGCGCTGTCGGTGAGCTGTTCCTCGTGAGAACCAAAATGACCGCCGCTGCCACCCCGGCCCCGGACCGCAGCCACGACGACACCGCGCACCGCGTCAGCTGGATCGACTGGCTGATGCTGCTGCTGGCGGTGTTTTCGGTGGGTCTGCTGACCTGGGAAATGCTCGCCGACCTGCCGGCCGACACCGTGCGTCTCATCATTCAGATCGATGTCGCACTGTGCGCGATCTTCTTTGTCGAGTTCTTGTTTCGCTGGCGGTCGCAGGGCGGCGGCTGGGCGTTCATCGCCAAGAACTGGTACGAAATTCTCGGGATGATTCCGGTGGCCCATCCCATGTTCCGCGGCTTTCGACTGGTCCGCATCATCCGCATCGTGGTGATTCTGTCGCGCTTTGGCCACGCGGCTGATCGTGCGTTTGGCGAGGAATTCACCTACCGGCTGGTCAACCGCTTCACTGGCGCGATTGTCGATGCCATCAAGCGTCCGCTCACCGTGGCGATGCTCGGCGAGGTTGCCGACGTGATGGCCTACGGCAAGTTCACGCAAAACGTGGCGCGGGCACTGGAGCTTCACGACGACGAGTTGCGCGACATGATTCAGGAGAAGGTGCTCGCCGACACGCGCGCCGGGCGGCTGTCGCGGCTGCCGTTTTACGACGACATCATTCAGGCCACCGTCGATTCGTCATTGCACGTTGTCCAGCAGGTGCTGCACGACCCGCGCACCGATGCGCTGGTGGCGACACTGCTCAAGGAAAATCTCGATCAACTGCGCAGTGAGCTTGCCGGCCGCGACATGCGCGAAAAAGCCCAATCCACCCCAACCCCCTAAAAGACCGCCATGACCGAACGTGCCGTTACCCTTGACGTAATCGACGGCGTTGCCCACGTCACCCTCAGCCAGCCGGCGCGCGGCAACCCCTTCGACCAACGTTTCTGCAGCGAGCTGTGTGACGTCGCCATCGAGTGTGACGAAACCCCCGAGGTGCGCGCCGTGCTGATCCGCGCCCAGGGCAAGTACTTCAGCGTTGGCGCCGATCTGAAGTGGCTGGGCGCCGACCGCGACCTGCTGCCACGGCGGCTCAAGGCTGCCACCGCTGACCTGCACATGGCCGTCGCGCGCTTTGCCCGCGCCGATGCACCCGTGGTGATTGCCGTGCACGCGCTGGCCACCGGCGGTTCGGTGTCTCTCACGGCCATGGCCGACTTTGCGCTGGCCGCGCGCTCAGCCAGCTTTTACGCGGCGTTCAATGCCATCGGCTTTGTCAGTGACTCGGGCGGCACCTATTACTTTCCGCGCCGGGTGGGCAGCCGCAAGGCGGCCGATTTCGTCATGCTCAACGAGAAGTGGAGTGCCGAAGACGCGCAGCGCTACGGGCTGGTGTCGCGCGTGGTCGACGACGAACAACTTGACGCCGAGGCCTTGGCGCTGGCCACGCAACTCGCGCAAGGCCCAACCAAGACCTTTGGCGAGATGAAACGGCTGTTGCTCTCCAGTGGCGATCAGCCGCTGGAAACCCAACTGGAGTTCGAGGCCCGCGCCATTTCGACGTGCGCACGCACCGATGATTCCTGGAACGCCATTCAGGCGGTGCTGGCCCGTCAGCTACCCCACTTCGAGGGTCGATAGCCGCCTTTCGTCACCCCGCTACCTGCGCGGTGGCGGTGGCGGTGGCGGTCGCGAAGCTGAGTCGCTGCTTGCCGCCCGCCTTGGCGGCGTACAGCAGCTTGTCTGCCTGCACCAGCGCAGCCGACAGGGTCAACGCCCGAGCGTCCGGCACCTGCCGGGCGCCGATGCTGGTGGCGACGCCGGTCTGAACGCCAGTGCCGTCCCACTCGGACTGACCCAACCGCTGGCCAATGCGGGACTGCAGGCGGAGAAATTCATGTTCACCGGGATGGGGCCACAGCCCGACAATTTCGTCTCATGCGTTTTGCCTTCACGCGTCCACGCCAAGTTGGCCAAACTGCGCGCCCATCTGCCGCTGTGGCTTGCCGTGCTCTTCCGCTTTTTTGAAACCCGCATCGACCCGTTGCCACCGCTGCCGACCGACGCGGTGCAACCGACGCCGCCGCAATCGCTGTTCGGCTTCATTCTTTATTTCTCACGTCCCCTGAGGCCTTGGCTGGCGGCGATGGCAGCCATGACCGCCACCGTGTCGGTGATTGAAGTGGCGTTCATGAGCTTTCTCGGCACGCTCGTCGACTGGCTGGGCGCCGCCCAACCGGACACCCTGTGGGACACGCACGGCCTCGGTCTGCTGGCCATGGGCGCATTGATCGTCCTGGCCTACCCGCTGGCGATTCTCATGCAGTCGTTGCTCGCGCATCAGACCGTGTTCGGCAATTACCCGATGATCGGCCGCTGGCGCATGCACAACATGCTGCTCAACCAGAGCCTGGCGTTTTTTCAGGAAGAATTCGCCGGGCGCCTGTCGCAGAAGGTGATGCAGACCGCGCTGGCGATCCGCGAATCGGTGGTCAAGGTGCTGGACGTCTTCGTCTACGTCACCGTGTACTTCTTCGGTGCGATGCTGCTGGTCGGGCAAGCCGAACCTTGGCTCATCGTGCCTCTGGTGGCGTGGCTGGTCGGCTACGTCGCCCTGCTGCGCCACTTCGTGCCGAAACTGCGGCGTATCTCGATGGAGCAGGCCGACGCACGTGCCGACATGACCGGGCGCATCGTTGATGCCTACACCCACATCCAGACCCTGAAGCTGTTTGCCCACACGCGTGACGAGCAGCTTCACACCCGTGAATCCATGGCCAGCTTCATGGACACGGTGTACCGGCAGATGCGGCTGGTGACCAAGCTCACCGTCAGCCTGCAAACGCTCAACGCGGTGCTGCTGGCTGCAGTGGGCGGCATGGCGGTGGTGGCGTGGCAACAAGGCGCCATCAGCCTAGGCGCGATTGCGGTGGCCATTGCGCTGGTTCTGCGCATTCGCGGCATGTCGGACTGGATCCTGTGGGAGGTCGCCTCGCTGTTCGAAAACATCGGCACCGTGCAGGACGGCATCAACACCCTGGCCCAGCCGGTGACGCTCACCGACATCGACGACGCACCGCCGCTGGTCGTCACTGACGGCGCCATTGCGCTGGATCAGGTTGACTTCGCTTACGACGGCGGCAAAGCCGTGTTCGAGCAGTTGTCGCTGCAGATTGCCCCCGGCGAGCGCGTCGGGCTGGTGGGCCGCTCGGGTGCCGGCAAATCAACCCTGGTGAACCTGCTGCTGCGCTTCTATGACCTGCAGGGCGGTGCCATCCGCATCGACGGTCAAAACATTGCCGAAGTGCAACAAGCCTCACTGCGCCAACAGATCGGCGTGGTGACGCAAGACACCTCGCTGCTGCACCGCTCGGTGCGCGACAACATTCGCTACGGTCGCCCCGACGCTGACGATGCCGCGATCTGGGCCGCTGCAAAACGCGCCCATGCCGATCAGTTCATCCCCGAACTGGTCGACGGTCAGGGGCGCAGCGGGCTGGACGCCCACGTCGGGGAGCGCGGCGTCAAACTTTCGGGGGGCCAGCGGCAACGCATCGCCATCGCGCGCATGCTGCTCAAAGATGCCCCCATCCTGATTCTCGACGAGGCGACCTCGGCGCTGGACTCCGAAGTGGAGGCCGCCATCCAGGAACAACTCAGCACCCTGATGGAGGGCAAAACGGTTATCGCCATCGCCCACCGGCTGTCGACGATCGCGGCCATGGACCGCCTCATTATTCTCGACGAGGGACGCATTATCGAGACGGGCCGTCACGCCGAACTCATCGCCCGAAACGGACTCTATGCTGCGTTATGGGCGCGTCAGTCGGGCGGCTTCATCGGTCACTCACCCGAGGCGGGGGACGCTCGATAAGCGCCCACAAAAAACCCCGGCAAAGCCGGGGCGATTCAGGTGCTGCATGTTGTTGTACTGGCGGAGGGGAAGGGATTCGAACCCTTGTGCCTCCTTTTGAGAGACCATCCGATTTCGAGTCGGCGCCGTTATGACCACTTCGGTACCCCTCCGGCGGACGCGATTGTACGGTTTCACGAGCGATTCAACCAGCCATGACAACGACACGCACCGCGCGCAATCTCAGAACCGGGCCCGGCTGTTTTGATGCACTGCGGTGCGCAGATAATGTGACGCAGCCCGGACGCCAAAACTGAACGATCACACGCCATGACGGGCACGCCCACCCTCATCTTGCGACACCTGCCAGGGCTGCTGGATCGCCTGTGGCGCGCGCTACCGTTTGTGCTGGCGGCGGCCTTGCTGGCCAGCCTAATGACCTGCTCACCGCCGCAGGACCTGGTCAGCCGTGTCATGGCCAGCGGCACCCTGCGCGTGGCCACCCTCAACAGCCCGACCACCTACTACCAGACCAGCTCGGGCGCCAGCGGTTTTGACTTTGAGCTGGCACAGCACTTTGCCGAATCGTTGGGGGTCGAGCTGGAGCTTGTGGTTGTCGACTCCCACGCCGCTGCGCTGCAGGCCGTGGCGGACGGCAAGGCGCATGTTGCCGCTGCCGGCATCACCGTCACTGACGTCGCGCGCAAGCGCTTTGACTTCGGACCCACCCTGCAAACGGTGCGCGCCGAGCTGGTCTACCGGATGGGGACCCCCAAGCCCGCGTCGATCGACGACCTTGACGGCACACTGATGGTGCCGCGCGGAACCGTGCACAGCGAACGCCTCACCGAGTTGTCAGAGGGGCATCCCAATCTGGTCTGGGGCGAAGCCGACGAACAAGAGGCCGAAGCGCTGCTCTACGCCGTGGAACAGGGCGATCTGCGCTACACCGTCGCAAATTCGACACTGGTCGCCGTTCACCAGCGTTACTACCCACGTCTGCGCGTGGCCTTTGCACTGACGCGCGACCAGCCTCTGGCGTGGGCCTTCAGAAAATCTCTGGACACCAGTCTGGTCGACGCCGCCGAACGCTTCTTCGAAGAACTCCCCGAGGCAGTGATGACCGAGTTGCTGGCGCGACATTTCGGCAACGGCGGGCCACTGGATTTTGTCAGCACCATCACACTGGCCGAGCACATCAAGACCCGCTTGCCCGCGTTCCGTGACTATTTCGAAGTCGAGGCCGAGGCCCAGGGTCTGGACTGGCGGCTGCTCGCGGCCATCGGCTATCAGGAATCACACTGGAACCCGCGCGCTGTCAGTCCCACCGGCGTTCGCGGCCTGATGATGCTGACCGGCGACACCGCGACATTTCTCGGTGTGACTGACCGTGAAGACCCGGCGCAAAGCATTGCCGGTGGCGCCCGCTACCTGCGGCGCTTCCTCGATCACTTTGAGGACGTGTCCGAGCCCGATCGCACCTGGCTGGCGCTGGCCGCCTACAACCTTGGCCTGGGCCATGTACTGGACCTGCGCGACCTCACCGACATGCGCGGCGGCAACCGCAACCGCTGGGCCGACTTGCGCAAGAACCTGCCGCTACTCACCCAACGCCAGTGGCACACCAAGACCCGCTATGGCTACGCGCGCGGCTTCGAGGCGTTGCACTACGTCAAGAGCGTGCGCACCTACTACGACATGCTGGTGTGGAAGACCGATACCGCGTTTGCGCGAGAACCCGAGGTGCCGGACGACAACATCGAACTCACGCCCCTCCCGACACCGACTCCAACGCCCAGTCGCTCGCCATTACAAGTGCAGCCACCGCTGCTGTAACCACGTTGCAGGAATGGCCTTGTCAGGGGAGGCGCAGCCGCGTCACCGGCTCGCCGTTCTGCACGTGGCTGCGAATGATTTCGTCGATGTCGGCTTCGCTGCGGTAGGTGTACCAGACGGCCTCAGGATAGATCACCAGACACGGACCCTCCTCGCAGCGCTCCATGCACCCGGCCTGGTTGACACGCACCCGACCCTTGCCGGCCAACCCCAGCTTCTTGACCTGCTGCTTGGCGTAGTCCCGCAGCCGACTGGCGCCGGCGTCGTTGCAGCACACCCTGCCGCCCGGCTCCCGCTGGTTGCAGCAGAAAAAAACGTGATGCCGATAGTGGGTTGCGGACGTGCTGGTCACCGGCTACTTCCCGAACTGGTAGGCAAGGTTGACCGCGGTAAACGTGTCGGTGCGCTGCGAATTGATTGACGCCACGCTGTTGTCGCGCGCGGTAAACGACACATTGGCCGCCACGTTACCGATGATGCTCAGCGTCAGTTCGCTAACGGCCTCGGTGAACGTGCTTTCGACGCCCGACTCGATACGCAGCTTCTGCGAGAACGAACTGGTCTCGGAGATCTTCCACAGGTAGTCGGCCGACACACGGCCAATGAAGTCGACTTCTCGACTGCCACCCTCCTGCGGCAACTGCTGCCGACTACCGACACCGGCATTGACATTTAAGGTGTGGACCGGCCCGCGCAAAAGCCGACGACCGTAACCGAAGGTTTGACTGGTGCGCTCCCGAACTGACCCGAACAGATCTTTTTCGAAATCGACCGCCACAAAGGCGAAATCGCGAACGTTGAGGTTGTAGTCAAACTGGTTGGTCAGCGTGTAACGCTCAATGGCGCGCACGCCTTCCTGCTCGCCGTAGATGGTGCTGAACGAAAACGCGTTCTTGAACCGCTCAACCGAATACGTCAGACCGAGTTTGGTGTTGTAGCTGGTGGCCTCGGAGCTGCCGGTGGTCGACAGGTAACCAAATCCGACATCACCGCTCCATGGACCGGGCGCCTCCTCGACTTCGGCCTGGGCTTCGGCAAGGGTCTGCTTCTCGGACTCGGTCAGCGCTTCGCCAGACGCCGCACTTTCTGCCGCAGCGTCTTCGCCCTCTGCGGCCGACGGCGTTGCAGCCGCCGGGTCTTCGGCTTCGGGGGCGGGTGACGACTCAGCAGGTTGCGTGTCGGCGGGCTGCGCTGGGGCTGCTTCTTCAATCACCGGCTGCGGCGCCGGGGTGGGCATGACTTCTTCGGTTTGCGCCCAAGCGAGGACGGGCAGGCAAAACAGCGGCAACAGCCGAAAACAACGCATCAACGAATCCTTGACGAAAAATGGGCACGGCCCGAAAACCGCAACCCGTATTATAAAGACCATGGCCCATCGCCCCGATTTTCCGTTTGAGGCTGCCGACCAGTGCGTCAAATGCGGGCTCTGCCTGCCGCATTGCCCCAGCTACGGACAGACCGGACACGAAGGCGATTCACCGCGTGGCCGCATCACCTTGATGCAGGCGCTGGCCAGCGGCGCGCTGGCCGCCACCGATGGCTTGCAAGCACACCTCGACGGCTGCCTGGGGTGCCGCGCCTGTGAACCCGTGTGCCCGGCGCGCGTGCCTTACCACCAGATTCTGGACGCGGGGCGCGCGCGCCTGCTGGCGGAACGACCACAGCCGGGCCTGTGTCACTGGATCGCCGCGCTGACCCATCCGCTCGGACAACGATTGCTGCGCTGGAGCGCGCGCCTCTGGCAGGTCAGCACACTCGGCCGCCTCGCAGCCAGATACGCGCACCGTCACCCGCTGATTCGTCTTCTGAGTCTGTTGCCCCCCAAGGTCGGCCGACCGGCCCAGACCATCACCCGTCCCACCTCGGTCACCAAACAGCCCGAGTTCTGGCGTTTTGGCAGTTGTGTCGGCGCCGCACTGGACCCGGCAACGGATGAGGCTGCGCAGGCCGTGCTCGGCGCGCTGGGCATCGCCAGCCGGTCGCTGACCGGTGTCTGCTGCGGGGCGATGGCACGCCACGCCGGACTGGCAGACTTGGCAGCGCAACAGGAGAGCGCACTGGCCCGAGCAGCGGGCACGCGCCCCATCGTCAGCCTCGCCAGCGGCTGCGCCGCCCAGTTGCGCACGCATCCGGATGCGGCGCTGCGCGCCGGCCATCACGAAGTGCTGAGCCTGATTCGACAACGATGGCCGGCCGACCTGACGCCGCGATCACTGCCACTGCGCGTCGCGGTGCAACGACCGTGCACGCACCGCAATGCACTCGGCAGCGATGCCGACATTGACGGGTTACTGGCAAGAATTCCGGGTCTGACCGTGGTCGAGCTCGACGCGGCACCGAGTTGCTGCGGCGCAGCCGGGCATCATCTGCTGGCCCATCCGCGTATCGCCGATGCACATCTCGCGCCCAAGCTGGCGGCTGCCAGCGCCTTGTCGCCGCAGGTCATCGTCAGCAGCAACATCGGCTGCGCAACGCACATCGCCGCAGGCTTACGCCGTCGGGGCCTTCACGACATCGAGGTCATGCACCCGGTGCGTTTGCTGGCGCTAGCACTGCGGGCACCACGGCCGGGGCCGGCGCGGGCAGACCACCCAATCGCGCTTCAAGACGAATCAGAATCAGCTCGGCCAGCTCGGTCTGCAGGTAGGCACGCAGACGTGCTTCCTCGGCGTCTTTGGCCAGCACCTGATCCGCGTTGAAGCTGAAATCGCGGCTGATCTCGAGGTAATCACTGGGCACCAGGACCGTGCCGTCGCGCTCGACCCGATAACGCACCGTGGTGCGCAGCAAAAACTCCAGCGCCTTGCCGTCGGGACCCACCGAAAGCACTTCTCGAACGGTGTTCAATTCCTGAATACGGACGGCCGTCACCCCGTCACCGCTGCGCGTCCGGATGCTCGCACCACGCCGCTGCAGCAATGCCCGCAGGTGGGTTTCAACCGGCGGCTCACGCACCCGGTACGGTGCTTCGACGTCAATGAACACCACATCGAGCAACTCGGGCAGCGGCCGATCGCCCATCAGGCGAAAGCCACAGGCGCTGAGCAACAGCGCCAGCAATGCAAGGCAGAGACCGGGCGCGAGGCGTTGGCTCATCCGGCCACCACCAGGTTCACCAACCGACCCGGCACCACGATCTTCTTTCTGATCTCACCGGTGAGGAATTTCTGCACGTTGGGCTCGGCCAGCGCGGCCTCGAGAATCGCGTCCTGCGCAGCGTCTTTGGCAACGTTGATCTGGCCACGCAGCTTGCCGTTGACTTGCACGACAAGGCTGATGGTGTCGCTCACCAGCGCGGCCGGATCGGCCTGCGGCCAGGGTGCGTCAATCACCGCGTCGCGATGACCCAGCTGCAGCCAGAGCGCATGACTGATGTGCGGCACGATGGGCGCCAAGCCCAGCACCAGCGACTCGGCGCCTTCGCGCAGCACGGCAGCGGTCTGACCCGTGGCGCCATCGGCTGCCTTCATCAGGGCATTGAGCAGCTCCATGCAGGCGGCGACCGCGGTGTTGTAGGTCTGGCGGCGGCCGTAGTCGTCGTCGAGCTTGGCGAGGGTTTCGTGCACCTTGCGGCGCAGGTCTTTCTGCCCGGCATCGAGGGCGGCGGTGTCCAGCGCCGGGGCATCGGCAAGCCCGGTTACGAAGGCCCACAGCCGTTTCAGGAAGCGGGCCGCGCCTTCGATGCCGGCATCGTTCCATTCGAGGCTCTGCTCGGGCGGCGCGGTAAACATCATGAACAGGCGCACGGCATCGGCGCCGAAGCGCGCGACCATGGTTTCGGGGTCTACGCCGTTGTTCTTGGACTTCGACATCTTCTCGCGACCGCCAATCACCACCGGCTGACCATCGGCCTTCAGCACGGCGCTGACCGGCGCGCCGCGCTCGTCGGTCAGTACCTCGACGTCGGCGGGGTTGATCCAGGCCTTGTTGCCGCCCGCCTCTTGGCGGTAGTAGGTGCCGGCAATCACCATGCCCTGACACAGCAGCCGCGTGAACGGCTCATCGCCTGCCACCGGCAGGCCGACGTCGCGCATCAGCTTATGAAAGAAGCGCGCGTACAGCAGGTGCAGCACCGCATGCTCGATGCCGCCGATGTATTGATCCACCGGCAGCCAGTGGCGCACGCGTTCATCTAGCATGGCCGTGTCGTTGTCGGCGCAGGCAAAGCGCGCGAAGTACCAACTCGATTCAAAGAAGGTGTCGAAGGTGTCGGTCTCGCGCCGCGCGGGTTTGCCGCAGCTTGGGCAGCTCACCTCATAGAAGCTCGGCGTGCGGGTCAGCGGGCTGGCGGCGCCGTCGGGCTTCAGGTCTTCCGGCAGCACGACTGGCAAATCCGCTTCGGGCACCGGCACGTCACCGCAGGCGTCGCAGTAGACGATGGGAATCGGGCAGCCCCAGTAGCGCTGGCGGCTCACGCCCCAGTCGCGCAGGCGGTAATTGATGCGTTCGCGGCCCTGGCCCTTCCCTTCCAGATCGGACTTGATGGCGGCGAATGCGGCGTCGAAGTCGAGGCCGTCGAAGCGGCCGGAGTTGATGAGGATGCCGGTGTCGGTAAAGGCACCTTGGCTGATGTCGGGCGCTGTCGCGTCCTGCGGACGCGCCCTCTCCCCCTGCCCCTCTCCCGCCTGCGGGAGAGGGGTGTTGCCTTGACTCTCCTCTTCCCTCGCGGGACGAGGGGAAACGTATACGTTTGCGGGGGAGAGGGGGCGCTCTGCAATCACCACCTTTTTCGGCAACCCAAATGCGCTGGCAAATTCCCAGTCGCGCTCATCGTGTGCGGGTACTGCCATCACGCAGCCCGTGCCGTAACCCATGAGCACGAAGTTGGCAGCCCACACCGGCACGGCTTCGCCGGTGAGTGGATGAATCACCGAAATACCCAGCGGCACGCCCTTTTTCTCTTGCGTGGCCAGGGTGGCTTCGGCGGTGCCGGTCTTGCGGGTTTCATCGATGAAGGCGGCGACGGTTGAATCGCGTTCCGCCGCGGCCAGCGCCAGCGGATGCTGCGCGGCCACCGACACGAAGGTCACGCCCATCAGCGTGTCGGGGCGCGTGGTGTACACGGTGAGTGCGCCCGAGCCGTCAGCCAGCGCAAAGTCGATTTCCAGGCCCTTTGAGCGACCAATCCAGTTGGCCTGTTGGGCTTTCACCGCATCGGGCCAGCCCGGCAACTGATCCAGGCAATCCACCAGTTCATCGGCATAGTCGGTGATGCGCAAGAACCATTGCGGAATCTCACGCTGCTCGACGATGGCGCCCGAACGCCAGCCGCGGCCGTCAATCACCTGCTCGTTGGCCAGCACGGTGTGGTCCACCGGGTCCCAGTTGACCACCGAGTTCTTGCGGTAGACCAAGCCCTTCTTAAACAACTGCACAAACAGCCATTGCTCCCAGCGGTAAAAGCGCGGCTCACAGGTGGCAAAGCTGCGCGACCAGTCAAAACCCAGGCCCAGCGCGTCCAGCTGCGTGCGCATGTACGCCATGTTGTCGTAGGTCCACGCGGCGGGGGCGACGTTGGATTTGATGGCCGCATTCTCGGCCGGCAGGCCAAAGGCGTCGAAGCCCATCGGCTGCATCACGTTTTTGCCCTTCATCCGCTGATAGCGGCTGACCACGTCACCGATGGTGTAATTGCGCACGTGGCCCATGTGCAGGCGGCCTGAGGGGTACGGAAACATCGAAAGGCAGTAAAACGGCTCGCGCCCAGTGTCTTCAACGACGCGAAACGCATCGTGCGCAGCCCAGTAAGCTTGGGCAGCTGACTCGATGGTCGAGGGGTCGTAAACGGGCGTGGGCGCCGGGGCGTTCATCAGAATGGCAGTCCGGGCGGCCGCCGATTACGCGAACGCCACTTGAAGTGGGTGGAATGGCAACCATTCTAAGCAATCGGTTAGCCGGCGGCGCCCTGCCGCCTGCGACATTGGGAGACGGGTTTGACGGAATTCCTCATGCAGTACGGGCTGTTCGCCGCCAAGGCGATCACGGTATTGGTGGTGATCGTGCTTGCGATCGGCGGGATCGCCTCCGCAGTACGCCAGGCGCGTCAATCGCACTCGCCCGAGCGGCTGGACGTGCGCAGCCTCAACGAACGCTTTGAATGGCTGGCCGACAGCGTCAAGGGTGAGTTTAAGAGCAGCGCCGAAATGAAGGCGGCTGCCAAGACCAGAAAGAAGGCCGACAAGGCACGTGCCAAAGCAGCCAAGGCCGCGATCAAGGCGGGCAAAACGCCAGACGCCAAGCCTCGGATCTTCGTGCTGGACTTCGACGGCAACCTGAGTGCCGACGCCACCGACGCGCTGCGCGATGAAATCTCCGCCGTGCTCCAGGCCGCACAGGACCACGACGAAGTGCTGCTGCGACTCGAAAGCCCCGGCGGCCTGGTGCATGCCTACGGGCTGGCGGCTTCGCAACTGCAGCGGATTCGCGACCGTGGCCTCAAGCTCACCGTCGCCGTTGACATGATGGCGGCCAGCGGCGGCTACCTGATGGCCTGCGTCGCCAACCAGATCATCTCGGCACCGTTCGCGGTGCTCGGTTCCATCGGCGTGGTCGCCCAGGTGCCCAACGTGCACCGGCTGCTGAAGAAGCACGACGTCGATGTCGAACTGCACACCGCCGGGGCCTACAAACGCACCCTGACCATGCTGGGCGAAAACACCGAAGCCGGGCGTGCCAAGTTTCGCGAAGAGCTGGAACTGACCCACGGCCTATTCAAGTCGTTCGTCGTGGAGCACCGCCCGCAGCTCGACATTGAAGCGGTCGCCACCGGCGAGCACTGGTACGGCCAGCAGGCGCTGGCACTGAAGCTGACCGACAAGTTGCAGACCAGCGACGACTGGCTGCTGTCGCAGATCGACACGGCCGACCTGATCCACGTCCGCTTCAAGCCACCGCAGACCCTGAGCGATCGCCTGTCATTGAGTTTGCTACGGTTGGGCAGGGGTTTGCGCAGCAGCGCAAACGAGGCCTTGCAGCGGCCGCATACTCAGGTTTGATGCCGCCCTCCATCGAGGTCGCCGCGAACCTAATATGACCGGCCACGGTCTGAGCCCGCGATGCATCGACACTTCAACTCTTCATTGGGAACGCCATGTCTCTGACATTCAAGCAAAAAATCATCGCCCCGCTGGCGATCTCACTTTCGATGGTCACCGCAGCCTGCATCATGTCGGGCTCGCCCGAGCCGGCTGAAGCCAAGACTGAGAATGCCCGCACGGAAGTCACGCAAGTGGCCGTGCCGCTGACCGGCGAACTGCCCTCACTGGCGCCAATGCTGCAGAACACCATGCCGGCCGTGATCAACATCTCGGTCACCGTCACCCAGGCACAGGGGCGCATGTCACCGTTCATGGAAGACCCGATGTTCCGGCGCTTCTTCGGCATGCCCGACCCCGACCAGATGCCGGAACGTGAGGCCCAGTCCATCGGCTCGGGCGTGATCGTCGATGCAAAGAATGGCTACGTGGTCACCAACAGCCACGTGGTGGCCGAAGCCGATGAGATCAAGGTTCGCCTCAACGATGACCGCGAGTTTGTCGCCAAGCTGATCGGCACCGATCCCGACACCGACATCGCCATCCTGCAAATCGAGGCCGAGAATCTGGTGGCGCTGCCGCTGGCCGACTCCGACAAGCTGCTGGTCGGTGATTACGTGGTTGCCATCGGCTCGCCGTTTGGCCTGCACCAGACGGTGACCAGCGGCATCATCAGCGGCCTGTCACGCCAGACCGGCATCAGCGAAGGCGGCTACGAAGACTTCATCCAGACCGACGCCTCAATCAACCCCGGCAACTCCGGCGGTGCGCTGGTCAACCTGCGCGGCGAACTGGTCGGCGTGCCATCCAATATTTTGTCGCGCTCGGGCGGCAACATCGGCATCGGGTTCGCCATTCCCACCAATCTGGTCGAGAACGTGATGGCGCAGCTCATCGAGTTCGGTGAGGTGCAGCGTGGCCGTATCGGCATCACCGGGCAGAACATCACCGGCGAACTGGCCGAGGCCTTCAAACTCGACAGCACCCGCGGCGCGCTGGTCACCCGGGTCCTGCCCGACTCGCCCGCCGAGAAGGCGGGCGTGCAGCCTGAGGACATCATCACGGAGTTCAACGGTCGCTCGGTCCGCGATTTTGCCGAGCTGCGCAACAAGGTGGGCCTGCTGCGGATTGGCGACACCGCCGAGCTGACCATCATCCGCGAAGGCAAGAAGCGGACGGTCAAGGTCGATGTGGGCGGTGCCGATGACGACACCGTGGCGGCCGGAGACAACGTCAACGAACGACTTGCCGGTGCGCAGTTCGGTCCGCTCACCGAGCAATCAATGGCGGATGGCATTGAGCAGGGCGTCAGCGTTCAGTCGGTGGAGCGCGGCTCACCGGCAGCCCGCGCCGGCCTGCGTGACGGCGACGTGATCATCGGCGTCAACCGTCAACCGGTCGAGAGCGTGGGTGAGTTTCAGGAACGGGTCAAAGAATCCGGCCAGGGGCAGATGCTGTTGCACGTGCGCCGCGGCGCCGGTGCGCTGTTCATCGTCGTGCAGTAGTCCTCAGGCTTCAGGCCGCGCCGTCGAGACGATAGACGGCGCTGGCTCAATATCCCCGGCGACGGTCGTATACTCACGGCCGTCGCCTTTTTTCTAGTTGCTCATGCTCGAAGCTGAACTGCAACACCTTGAAGACCGCGTTCAGCGCCTCAACACCGCCTACCGCCAGTCGCGGCTGGAGTTGAAGCGCGCGCTGCAAGAGCGCGACCGCCTGGTGGCGCTCAACAGCGAGCTGCGTCGCCGTATTGAAGCCATCGTTGATCGCATCCGCTCGCTCGAAGACACGCCGTCCGAGGCGTCTAGCCTGCTTGATGAGGACGCGCCCGACACTGAGGAGCCCCGAACGTGAGCCAACGCCAAGCCGAACCCGTCAGCATCACCGTTCGCATCATGGGCAAGGAATACACCGTTGCTTGCCCCGAAGCCGAGCACGACACTTTGATCCGCTCGGCCGACCATCTCAACGAACGGATGACCACCATCCGCCGCCGTGGCAAGGCGCTCGGTGCCGAGAAAATTGCGGTCATGGCGGCGCTCAATCTGACGCGTGAACTGCTCGAGAATCAGGGTGTTGACGGCCAGACCGTTAGTGAACAAGCGGCTGCCGAACGAGTGCGGCAACTGCGTCTCGACATTGACAACACACTGACGCTTGAATAGCGATAAACTCGCGTTGGTGTCTCCTGCCATGTTGGTTAATCAGCTCCCAACCCCTTGAGCCTATTTGCAAAAAACCGGGAGCCGGACCACGCTGGGCGTGCAGGCCCGCCTTTGCAGCGGGAAGCCCAAAAGCGTGAAAACGCACCCACTTGAGACGCACGTCTCAAGGTGACAGAGCCGATGACGGCATGCGCGGGAGACACCTTCGATCACCTCGACACAGCGGCGCTGCGCAAGCAGCATCTGCGTCGACACCTGCGCCGGCAACGACGCTTGCTGAGTCCACGACAACGCCGTCTCGCTGCGCGGCGCTGCACCGTCAAAACCCTCGCCCTGCCGGGTCTGCGCCGCGCTCGTCGCGTCGGTGTTTATCTGCACCACGGCGCCGAGCTGGCCACCACCGCACTGATCGCCGCGTTGCGTCAGAGGGGGGTGGAGGTTTACGTGCCGGTGCCCCGCGCTGAAGGCCGCATGCTGTGGGTCGCATTAACCTCTCGCACCCGGCTGGCACACGGGCGCTATGGCATTCGCGCGCCGCGTCAGAACAAGCCACGCATTCCTCTTAACCGGCTGCAATGGCTGGTGGTGCCGTTGGTGGGCGTCGATACGCAACTGAACCGCCTCGGCGCCGGCGGCGGCTACTATGACCGCCTGCGCGACAACCCCCAGCACCTGCCGCGTTGGCTGGGCTGGGCATACGCACAACAATGTGTCGATCAGCTCCCGTGTGAACCTTGGGACCGCCCCCTCGACGCCCTGATAACTGACCGGAGACCCCGATGGCCTACTGGCTGATGAAGTCCGAGCCCGACTGTTTTTCGATTGACGACCTGGCCGCGCGGCCGAAGAAAACCGAAGCCTGGGACGGGGTGCGCAACTACCAGGTTCGCAACATGTTTCGCGACCAGTTCCAGGTCGGCGACCAGGCATTTTTCTACCATTCCAGTTGCGCGGAGCCGGGCATCGTCGGCGTGGTTGATATCGTCAGCAAGGCTTATCCCGACCCGACGCAATTTGATCCGAAGTCAGATCATTACGACGCCAAATCAACCCTGGAGAACCCACGCTGGCTGCTGGTCGACGTACGCTTCAAGCGCAAGCTGAAAAAGCCGATCACGCTGGCCATGCTCAAGGCCAAGGCTGACGACGAACTGGCCGGCCTTGCGGTGCTCGCGCCCGGTTCGCGGCTGTCGGTGACGCCGGTCCGCGAGGCGCACTGGAACAAGATTCTGGCGATGTGACGCTGCGTCGCTTGCTCAGTTCAACTGCATCTGGAACTGCGCGTTCCCGTCCTTGAGGTGTTCGACCTGGACGATGCGGTACCCCTGTGCCGGATCGACCCAAACACGAATCGAGCGGCGGCTGGGGTCGACGCGCTCGACCCTGACCGTCTCGATGGGCCCCTGACCCAGGTCGATGGTTTCGCGCGCCGCCATCCGAAACTCATAGGCCTTGACCTCGTCAGGCTCAACCTGGACCACGGTGTACGTCGCATCCGACACCGCACCCTTGTTGACAATCACCCAGCGCTGCACGGCCATTTGCAACGAAAGGCGGTCGTGCACCGCGCCTTCAAACTCGATCTCGACACCGTCGTCCGTGCGCGCCACGCCTTCTTCGTGGTCAAAGCGCAGCACGTAGTTCTCGTCCTTCTCGTCCTCGCGGTTGAACGAGTAGGTGCGCGGCACCAGCGCACCGTCGTCCATGCAGAATTCACTGGCCTCGACGATGCGACCGATGAACATGCGCGCCAGCCCGGTCGGGTTGGCGGCGTAGGCATAGCGGTAACAATCACCCCCCAAGTCGATCAGGGAAAAGTCGGCCGTGCCGAGCTTGAGCACACCACGACGCAGGGTGTAACGGCCATCGACCGGTGGCATGGCGGGCGCGGCAGGCACCGCCTCTGCTGCGGGTGTCGCAGCCGCAGGCGCAGGCTGGGGCGTCGGCGTGTTGGCAGCGGCGGCCGAACTGGCGATGCCCAGCAGCAGCAGCGCCGCAAGGCCAGTCGCCCAGGTGCGCCGGCGGTCAGTGGTGGGCAGTCGCGTCATTCTTCGTTCTCCAAGTAATCTGATCGATCAAAAACCCGCTTCAAGATCGTCCAACGATAACGGCTGGTGCAAAGCTTGGCCGTCAAGGGCTGCGACGTGAGCACCCTGCACGGCCAGGCGCCCGTTCACGGCCCAGGCCACAGCCTGCGGATAAATGCGTTGCTCGACGTCCACCATGACACGCTCAGCCAGTGTCTCATCGGTATCTTCGGGCCGCACCATGAGGGCGCCCTGAATAATGCGCGGCCCACCATCGAGTGCTTCGGTGACGAAATGCACGGTGGCGCCGTGCTGCGTGTCGCCCGCCGCACGCACTGCCGCGTGGGTGCGTAAACCGGGGTGACGCGGCAGTAGTGACGGATGAATGTTGAGTAACCGACCCGCGTAGTGCGCCGTAAACCCTGGCGTAAGAATGCGCATGAAGCCGGCAAGCACCACCCAGTCGGCGCGCCACGCATCAATCTGCCGCACCAGCGCCGCATCGAAAGCGGCCCTATCGGCAAACACGCCGGGGGTGATCACCTGTGCCGGCAACCCTGCAGCCGACGCCCGCTGGAGACCCGCTGCGTCGGCACGGCTGCTGATCACGCCGGCAAGGCACCTCGGCAGCCTGCCGTCGCGCTCGGCATCCACCAGCGCCTGCAGGTTGCGCCCGGCGCCGGAAATCAGCACGACGACCCGCTTCACGCGTAGCGGACGTCGCCATCACCCTTGATGATTTCGCCGGCAATCCAGGGCTTGAGCTTGTGTGCAGCCAACTGCGCCATGGCCTCATCGGCCTTCAGGCGCGGCACCACCATCATGAAGCCGACCCCGCAGTTGAAGACGCGGCGCATCTCGGCATCGCTGACATTGCCGGCCTGCTGCAGCCACTGGAACACCGGCGGCAAGGTCCAGCTCTGGGTATCGATCACGGCCGACACGCCCTCGGGGAAGCAGCGCGGCAGGTTGTCGGTGATGCCGCCGCCGGTGATGTGCGCCATGCCACGAACCGGCGCGCCAGAGGCGAGCAGATCGAGGACAGGCTTGACGTAGATGGCCGTCGGCGCCAACAACGACTTGCCCAGCGTCGTGCGCCCAACCGGGGTGTCGAGCCCCGCCCCACTGTGCTCGACAATTTTGCGGATCAGCGAATAGCCGTTGGCGTGCGGACCCGACGATGGCAGTGCAATCACCACATCGCCCGGCTTGATACGGGTGCCATCGATGCGCTTTTTCTTCTCCACCACCGCGACGCAGAAGCCTGCGAGGTCAAAATCACCCTTGGCATAAAGGCCCGGCATCTCAGCGGTTTCGCCGCCCACCAGCGCACAGCCGGACAGCTTGCACCCTTTGGCGATGCCGCGAATCACCAGCCCGGCCTGACGCGGGTCGAGCTTGCCGGTGGCGAAGTAGTCCAGAAAGAACAGCGGCTCGGCGCCGGTGACCAGCACGTCGTTGACGCACATCGCCACCAGATCTTGGCCCAGTCCTTCCACCACCCCGGCGTCGATGGCCAAACGCAGTTTGGTGCCCACACCGTCAGTGCCGCTGACCAACACCGGCTGCTTGTATTTTTTCGGTAACTCGACCAGCGCCCCGAATCCGCCGACGCCGCCGAGCACCTCCTTGCGATGGGTCGATTTGACGATGCGCTTGATGTCGCCAACCAATGCGTCGCCGGCGTCGATGTCGACCCCTGCATCTTTGTAGGTGAAACCTTGGGGTGAACTCATGCGCAGACCGTCCGGGAGTGGGATAACCTTGCATTTTACCGACCCGCGACCCGTCCGCATGATGTTGAAATCGCTCGCCGTGGTGACCCTGTCGCTCATCGGCCTCGGCAGCGCCGTGGCGCAGCCCCTGCCGACAGACGAAGAACGGCTGGCGCCGGAAGTCCAGGGGCCTGACTACACCGCCCGAGTGCCGTTGGAGGCCAACACGCAAGAGGCGCGCGATGCGGCGCTGCGTGACGCGCTGGTCCAGGTGTTCGAGCGCGCCAGCGGCGGTGGACTGATTCCCGCGCACTACCGAGACCGCGCCCGCGACTGGGTCGACAACTTCAACCTCGACCGCGACGCAGAGGGCTTGGGCCTGCGCGCCAGCTTCAATCCGCAATCGATCGACGACGCGGTCGCCGACATCGGTCTGCCGCTGTGGGGCGCGCGACGTTACGGCGCAGATCGGGTCGAGGTGCAACTGGCGAACGTCAGCAGCCCCGAACGCTATGCCGAGGTCATGCGCCAACTCAGCGACGACCGCCGCGTCGAGCGCGTCGAGATTCAGTCTCTCAACGGCACCGACGTACGCCTCAGCGTCATGGTCGAGGGTGGCCGACAAGCGCTGGTCGACCTGCTCGGCAGCCGGGCTTACGCGGACAACAGCGACAATCCATTCAGCCAGGCCCTGCGTCTGGAGCTGCGTTAAACCCGCCGTGAATACCCCGGTCAATCCTGCAGACGACACGCCACTCGGCTGGCGCGAAACCCTGCCGTGGCTGGCGGCCGGCATTGGCTTTTTGATGCTGCTGTGGCTGTTGGCGCCGATTCTCACGCCGTTCGTGCTCGGCGCCGCGCTGGCCTATCTCGGCGACCCCATCGTTGACCGCCTGCAACGCTGGCGCCTGTCGCGTACGGCGGGCGTTTGCGTGGTGTTTCTGGTGATTGGACTGTTCAGCCTCATCGCCGTGCTGCTGATCATTCCCATGCTTTACACCCAGTTGGCTGGGCTGCTCAGCCGTATTCCGGAATGGCTGGTGTGGATTCAGAACACCGCCCTGCCCTACCTCGGCATCACCTTGCCGGAAGGCGTCGGGCTCGACGGCGAAGGGCTCAAGTCCATCGTCACCGAACACTGGTCACGCGCCGGCGACATGGCGTCGGCCATCTGGACGCAGGTCTCGAGCAACGGCACACGGCTGCTGACCACCGTGGTCAACCTGCTGATGGTGCCGGTGGTCAGCTTCTATCTGCTGCGCGATTGGGACGATCTGGTCGCCTGGGTCCGCGACATGGTGCCGCGCAAGGCGCTGCCCACCGTGGGCCGCCTGGCGGGCGAAACCCACGAGATGCTCGGCTCGTTCATCCGTGGGCAGCTTTACGTGATGCTGGCGCTGGGCACTTATTACAGCGTCGGCCTGTGGCTGGTCGGTCTCGATCTGGCGCTGGTCATCGGCCTGATTGCCGGGCTGATCAGCTTCGTGCCCTACCTCGGCACCATTGTCGGCATCATCGCCGCACTGCTGGCCATGTTCATGCAGACCGGCGAGTGGCTGCCGCTGATCTGGGTGGCGCTGGTGTTTGGCATTGGCCAGTTGCTCGAAGGCGCAGTGCTGACGCCCAACCTGGTCGGCGACAAGATTGGCCTGCACCCGGTGACCGTCATCTTCGCGCTGATGGCCGGCGGCCAATTGTTTGGGTTCATCGGCGTGCTCATTGCGCTGCCCATGGCGGCCGTGCTCGCGGTACTATTCCGTCACGGCAAACAGCACTGGCTGACCAGCCGCGTCTATCAGGGCTGAGCGCACGATGCGCGGAGACCAGCTGTCACTGGCGGTGCAGTTGTCACAGCCGAGCGACTTCGACAGCTTTGTCGCCGCACCCGACCTGCAAGCCATCGCCCAACTCCGGGCGCGAGAAAGTGCCTACCTGCACGGCCCGTCCGGGGTTGGCAAAACCCATCTGCTGCTCGCCGCCTGCCGGCTGCATGGCGGGCGCTACCTGCCGCTGGCCAGCTTGCTGGGTGAAAGCGCCGAGGCACTGACCGGACTCGACAATGACCAGCCAATGGCGCTGGACGAGCTGGACGACGCACCGCAGAACCCTGAGTTCTGGATGGCCCTGCTACGCCTGCTGGACGCTCGCTTGACGGCGGGCGCGGTGACCTGGATCGCCTCACGCGGCGCGCCCGAAGTGCTGTCATCAATGCCCACCGACCTGCGGACTCGCCTCGCACGCCTGCCGCGATTCCACGTACCCACACTCGACGAGCAGCAGCAATTTCAATTGCTGACCGAAGGTGCCGAGCGTCGTGGTCTGGCGCTGCCCGACGACGTGACCCGATGGTGGTTACGCCACCTGCCACGCGATGCCGGCAGCCTGCTGGCCGGTCTGGAGCGGATTGATCGCGCGTCGCTCAAGGCGCGGCGCCGGCTCACCCTGCCGTTCGTGCAAGCGGTGTTGATGCCCGCCGAAGAGCAGAAGGTCTGAGACGCACATGAAGCCGCCCCACTCGTCACGCCGGACTTGATCTGGTATCCATGAATCGGGCGCTGCGGCACACGCTTGTCACACGCGCCACGCCTTCAGCCTGAAGGCGGGTCAACGTCGGCCCAACGGGCTCGGCGACCTCGGTGCCCTCACTGAACAACCAAGCGCCTGTCGCTAAGACGACGCCTGAGGCAGCGCCTCACGCCGCGCAATCCGCGCGTACAGGGCAATCGCGCAAAAATCCAACACCGACACGGCGGCAATCACCAGCACCATCGGCGGCACGCCCGGCATCCACCACTCGGCGGCCCAAAAGGCGGCGTAAATGGCCACCAGCATCGCCGCCCATCCGTAAGTGCGCAGCCGCCCCGCCACCAGACCCGGCAAGGGCAACAGCAGCAGCAATGCCATGGCAATGCCGATCACCGTCGTCGCCCAGTACAGACTCAGCGTCACCAACGCCGCGTGCAGCCCGATCACCGCCAGACGAATGCGCGGTGCCCAGCGGCGTGGCGCGCTCATGCCAGCCGCTCCGCAAGCCGTGCGACACGCTCGCCCAAGGACTCGCACAGCGCCATTTCATCGGGGTCCAACACATTCGGGTGCATGCCGCCGCCGGCCCAATGCGACGCGCCATAAGGCGTGCCACCCGCACGCGTCCGGTTCAGCGCCGGCGCCATGGAATCCATACCGACCAGCACCATGCCGTGGTGTAACAGCGGAATCATCATGGTCATCAACGTCAGCTCCTGACCGCCGTGCAACGACCCGGTGCTGGTGAACACCCCGGCCGGCCGGCCGTTGAGCGTGCCGTTGATCCACAGCTCGCCACTGGTGTCGAGGAAGTACTTCAAGGGTGCCGCCATGTTGCCGAAGCGCGTCGGGCTGCCCAGCACCAGGCCTTGGCATTCGCGCAGATCATCCAGCGTCGCGTAAGGCGAGCCGGACTCCGGCACCGCCGGGCTCGCCGTCTCGGTCTCGGGCGCCACCGGCGGCACGGTGCGCAGACGCGCACCGACACCAGCGGCCTCGATCCCGCGCGCGACCGCGCGGGCCATGCGGGCGGTCGAGCCGCCACGCGAGTAATACAACACCAAGACTTCGGTCATTCGTGATCGGGGGGAAATATTCGGGGCGCGTAGTGTGCCAGTCGCAGCGTCAGGGGTTGCCATTGATGTCGGTGCAGGAATGTCGGCGGAGGCGCCTACAGCCCCATGGCATGGCGAATTAACAGGCGTTTGACCGGCGGCAACTGGTTCATCCAGCGCAGCCCCTGGTCGAGCACGTCTGACAGGCCCGGCACGGTGGGCGCAAACCCTCGCGACATTGCATCGGTGAGGGCGATCATTTCGGCATTGGCGGCGCGGCGAGCGCGCTGGTAACGGGCCAGCACGCGCGGGCGGGTCCAGTCTCGACCGGCATCACGCGCTTCGCTCAGCACCCGGGTCAGTTCCAGCGCATCGCCCAGCCCGAGGTTCACGCCCTGCCCCGCCAGCGGATGCACGCTGTGGGCCGCGTCGCCGACCAGCACGGTCCGCCCTGAAAAATAAGCTTCGGCGTGTTGCGCCGTCAGTGGAAAAAGCCGCCTGGGGCTGCAGACCTTGAGCGGACCCAGCTCGCCGTCGAATGTGTCCGTGAGTGCCGCACTGAACGCCGCGTCATCCAGCGCGGCCAGCGACTCGGCCTCTGGCGACGACCAGACCAGCGAGTACGCGCCGCCCTGCCGCGGCAGCAGCGCGATCACCGCATCCGGCAGAAAGCGCTGCCAGCACGTCTGGGTGTGTGGCTGCTCGGCGCGAATGTCGGCGACCAGACCCGACGCCGCATAGTCCCAGGCATGCACAGCAATGCCGGCGCGTTCCCGCAGCGGTGAACGCGCGCCGTCGCAGGCAATGACCAGTTGGCTGCGCACCACGCGGCCGTCGTCCAGCCACAAGCTGAGACCGTCATCGTGGTCGGTCAGGTCGGTGACGGTGACCCCGCTCCAGCAGCGATCAGCCGGCAGCGCACGCCACAGCGCGGCACGCAATACCGACTCGGGGGCGATCCAGCCCAATTGCGGTACGCGCGCTTCAGCGGCGGTGAAGCGCAACGCGCCGTCGCGCCCGGCATGCCAGACCTGCATCTCGGTAAACGGTTGATGGGCGGCGTCATCAAGCGCGTCAGCCGGCAGCCCCCGCGCTGCGCCGGGCGCAATGGCGTACATACGCAGATCCTGTGGGTCGGCCACCGGCGGCGGGCCCTGCTCGATCAAGCCGACGTCGAAGCCGGCCTCGCGCAGCGCACCTGCGGTGGCCAAACCGACCACGCCGCCGCCAACCACGGTGATCGCCCAGCGCTGCAGACTCATGTTGAGCGCCCAAAGCCGAGGTTCTGCCACATCACCTCGCGCTTGACACCCGGCAGCAGGCCCAAGCCCAGCAGGCCCAGGTGGCGCGCGCCGGCAATACCCGGCCAGCGGTTGGAAAACACGCCAACCAGCGAATGCGTGAACCCGGCGGTTCGCTCGGCATCGGCGGCTCGCGCGGCGGCGTAGTCGGCCGGCAGCGTCGCCCAGTCATCCACCGGCCGGTCCCGCAGCAAGGTGGCCAGCGCGGCCACATCACGCAAACCCAGGTTGAAGCCCTGCGCCGCCACCGGGTGCAGCGCGTGGGCGGCGTTGCCAACGAAGACCGTCGACGGGGCATGCAGCCGGGTGCTGACGGTGCGCATCAGGGGGTAGGCGTTGCGCCGACCAAGTGCAGTCCAGCGCCCCAGCCGGCCGCCAAAGCACGCGGCCGCCTCGCTCAGAAATGCATCGTCACCCAGCGCCATGGCGCGCTCGGCCGCCGCCGTGGGCAGCGTCCAGATCAGCGAGCAGGCATCGCCCGGCTTGGGCAGAACCGCAATCGGGCCGTCAGGCGTGAAGCGCTCGTAGGTGACGCCCTCGCGCGGCCGCTGCACGCGGACGGCGCTGACAATGGCCGACTGCCGATAGTCGTGCAGCTCGGCCGGAATATTGAGCAGCCGCCGCACCGCCGACTGTGCGCCGTCGGCCGCAGCCAACAGACGGGCGTTGATGACGCGGCCGTCGGCCAGGGTCAGCACCGCACCATCGTCCAAAACCCGGACTGCGGTGACGGCGGCAGGGGCAAGCACGGTCACGCCCTGTGCCGCGGTCGCGGCCTGCCACACGGTCTGGCCGATGTGACGCAGCGGCAGGTTGAAGCCCAGCGCGTCCAACCCGGCCTCGGCCGCAGTGAACTGCGCCATGCCGAAACGTCCGCGCTCGGAAATATGCGTGGCGGTGATGGCGTTGGCTTCGGCCTGCAAAGCGGGCCAAAGACCGAGATCGCTGAAGATCTGACGGCTGCGGGCATTGAGGGCGATGCAGCGCTCGTCCCATTGCGGGCCGGATGCGGGGGGTTGTGCAGCCTCGATCAGCAGTACTCGCAAACCCCGACCGCCCAGCGCCACCGCCAGACTGGCGCCGACCAGCCCGCCGCCCACGATGGCCAGGTCAACGCTGCTGGCGGGGCTGTCGTCGCTCACCGCTGGGCCATCAGCGCTTCAATCGCGGCAGCATCTTTGGGCACGCCGCCGGTCAGCACCCGCGGCGCACCGTCGGTGACCACCACGTCGTCTTCGATGCGAATGCCGATGCCGTGAAAGCGCGGGTCGACCCCGTCGCTGCCCGGCGCGATGTACAGGCCAGGCTCCACGGTCATGACCATGCCGGGTGCAAAGTTGCGGTACTCGCCATCGGCTTGGCGGTAACGGCCGACGTCATGCACGTCCAGCCCCAGCCAGTGACCGGTGCCATGCATGTAGAAGCGCCGCAGCGCGCCCGACTCGATCACCGCATCGACGCTGCCGTCACACAGGCCCAGGTCCACCAGCCCCTCGGCGAGGATGCGCGATGCGGCCTCGTGCGGACTGCCCACAGAACGGCCGGGCCGCAGGCAGTCGATGGCCGCGATGTTGGCGGCCAGCACCACGTCGTAAAGCGCGCGCTGCGGGCCGCTGTAGCGACCATTGACCGGAAAGGTACGGGTGATGTCGGCGGTGTAGCCATCCAGCTCGCCACCGGCGTCGATCAACAACAGGTCACCGTCACGCAGCGGCTGGTTGTTCTCGGTGTAGTGCAGGATGCAGGCGTTGTCACCGCCGCCGACGATGCTGGTATAGCCCGGCACCATGCGGTGGGCGAGCAGGTGGCGTTCGATCTCGGCCGCAATTTCCCACTCGTTGCGACCCGGCCGGGTGGCCTGCATGGCGCGCACGTGGGCCTCGGCGCTGATACGCGCGGCCTCGGCCATCAGGGCAACCTCGCCGGTCGACTTGATCAGTCGCTGCTCGTGCAGCGTCGCCTCCAGCGCCTCAATGGCGGCCGGCGCCTGGGCGCCGCGACGGGCGATCTCGCGCAGTTGTCGCAGCGTGCGGGTCACCGGGCCGTCGAGCGCGCCATGTTCGGCCAGCGTGTAGTGCAAGGTTTGGCGCCCGGCGAGCAGCTTGGGCAACTCGGTTTCAAACGCATCGAGGGCATGTGCTTGGTCAGCGCCATAACGCACGATGGCCCCTTCCGGTCCGGCACGGCGGCCGTCCCAGACTTCACGCTCGGCGTTGCGCGGCCGCACGAACAAGACGTACTCACCTTCGGTGCGCCCGGGGCAGAGCACGGCAATGGCCTCGGGTTCGGGGAAGCCGGTCAGGTAGTGAAAATCGCTGTCCTGCCGGAACGGGAAATGCGTGTCGCGCGAGCGCACCTGCTCGTGCGCGGCAGGAATGATCGCCACGCCCTGCGGGCCCATGGCCTGCATCAGCGCGGCGCGACGTTCGGCGAAAGGCATGCCCATCAGTGCACGCTCCGCGACTGCTGCGGGTCGGGCATCGGGTCGGGGCGAAGTTCCATGTAAATCAACTGCACGCCGACGCGCACGTATTCCACCAACTCGGCGTAGGCGGTTTCTTCAAGCTCACCGTCTTCCTCAGGGTCGAAACTGGCGCGGGTCAGTTCGGTGAAGTCGGTGAGAATTTCCTGCGCGTCTTCGCCCATCTGCCGCGGGTCAAACCCCGGCCGCAACGACAACCCGAATAGAAAGCCGGCACACCATGCGGCCATGGCGTCGACCCGCGCCTCCAGCGGATGGCTGTCATCCGGCAGCAGCGGCGCAAAACCCATGTCCTGGTCCTGCAGAGACACCAACGCCTCGTCGCGCAGTTGCTTGAGGCCGTCGGGCGCGCGTGACTTGGCCGGCACACCGGCATCGAGCAATCGCAGCAGGTCGATGTCTTCCGGGCGTTGCACACACAGCGCGCCACACACCGAGCCGTGAATCTCGGCGGTGTCCCCCCCGCGTTCGTACTGACGGACCACCGCGTCCAGCGCGGCAAAATCTAAAGGCTTTGACATGGGCCCGATTATAAGCCGCGCCCCGGCTCACCCCGTGTCGCGCGAATCTATACTCCGCACATGATTGCCACAGACTTCGTTGCCGCCCTGCGCGCAGCCGCCCCGTATGCCCACGCGCATCACGGGCGGGTGTTTGTGATTGCCTTTGGCGGCGAGGCGGCCGAGCAGCCCGGATTCGACGCCTTCTTGTACGACATCGCGCTGCTGCACAGCCTGGGCGTCAAGCTGGTGCTGGTGCACGGGGCGCGTCCACAGATCGACGCCATGCTGGCGGCACAGGGTCTGGCGCCTTTGTATCAGGGCGATTTACGGGTTACCGACCGGGCGGCGCTGGAGTGCGTCAAGGCCGCTGTCGGCAGCCTGCGCATGGCCATCGAAGCGCGACTGTCGACCGGCCTCGCCAGCACGCCGATGGGCGGCGCGCGGCTGCGGGTGCTGGGCGGCAACCTGGTCACCGCCAAGCCGGTCGGCGTACGCAACGGGGTCGATCACCAGTTCACCGGGGAGGTGCGGCGGGTCGATGTCGACACGCTGCGCGACGTGCTGGCGGCCGACCGCATCGTGCTGCTGTCGCCCATCGGCTACTCGCCCACCGGTGAGATTTTCAACCTGCGCGCTGAAGACGTGGCGACCGCGACGGCCGCCGCGCTGAAGGCCGACAAGCTGGTGTTGGTGCTGCCCAGCGACCCCAATCAATGGCGCATGGCCGAAGACACCGGCGATGCCGGGCAGTTGTCGCTGGCCGAGGCCGAAGCCTTGCTCACCACGTCTGACCATGTGCCTGAGGATGATCGCCACATCATCGAGGCCGCAATCCGCGCCGGCCATGCCGGGGTCAAGCGCGTGCACCTGATCGGCCAGCAGACCGATGGCGTGCTGCTGCGCGAGCTGTACACCCGCGACGGCGAAGGCCTGATGCTCTACGCCGACAGCGCCTACGAGGCGACCCGCGACGCCACCATCGAAGATGTCGGCGGCATCGTCAGCCTGATCCAGCCGCTGGAGGCCAGTGGCGTGCTGGTGCCGCGTTCACGCGAGCAACTCGAGCTGGACATCGAACACTTCAACGTCATCGTCCGTGACGGGTTGGTGATTGCCTGCTGCGCGCTGTTTCCCGATGCCGCCAGTGGTTACGGCGAGTTCGCCTGCGTGGCGGTGCATCCGGATTACCACCGCGCCGGGCGGGCCGGCGCCCTGCTCAAGCGCGTCGAGATTGAGGCGCGGCGGCTGGGGCTGCGGCACCTGTTCAGCCTCACAACGCACTCGCCGCATTGGTTCATCGAACACGGTTTCGAACCGGGAACGGTCGAGACGCTGCCGATGGCGCGCGCGGCGCTGTACAACTACCAGCGCAACTCCAAGGTGCTGATCAAGTCGCTTTAGCGATTGTTGGGGCATCAATCGCGCGCGTCATTGATTGCCGGCGCGCACTGCGTCAGTGTCAGACCGCTTCGGCACGCGCCGCCAGTGTGGCCCCATGCTGCTCCAGCGCCGCCAGGTCGGGAATGATCACCGGCTGCCGGGCAATGCGGCAGCGGCCCGCAACGAACGCATCGCCGTCGGCCCCGGCGGTGTCCGCCGTGAGCACCTGCTGACTGAGCGTCACTCGACGCGGCGCGGCCTGGGCAATCAGCACAACCCGCGCCTCGGTCGATGACAGGCCCTGCAACACCACCAGCCGTCCACGCACGCTCGGCGGTGCGCTGTCGTGCCCCAACAGGGTTTCAAATTGCAGCACCGGCAACCGCTGACCCCGGTGCGGCACCCAACCACAAAAGCCGGCCAGGTCGGCGGTCGGTGCCGTGTCAGCCAGCGGCTCAAGCAAGGCGATGGGCAGGACGTCCAGCAGCGCCGAGTTGGGTAACAGCGCGCTGCCCTGCTCCAGCGGAATCAGTGCCGCGTAGAGCACATCGACCCGCTCTGTCACGGTGGCGTTCATGCCGTCAAACCGGGCAGCAGGGTTTTCAGCGCGTCCATCAACTCCCCTTCCTGATAAGGCTTGATGAGGTAGCGGTTGACACCGATGGCTTCGGCGCGACTGCGGTGCTTGTCGCCCGAACGCGAGGTGATCATAACGATGGGAATGCGCGCCAGACGCTCGGTGTTTCGCACATAGCTGGCCACCTCGAAGCCGTCGGCACGCGGCATTTCAATGTCGAGCAGAATCGCTGCCGGCGCCACCGTGGCCAGCTGCGCCATGGCGTCGAGTCCATCCTTGGCGGTGACCACCCGCAGGCCATTGCGGGTAAGCAGGCGCTGGGTGACGCGGCGGATGGTGATCGAGTCATCCACCACCATGATCAACGGCGTGCTGCCGACGCGGTCAGCGCGCGGCTGGGCGCGCTGCTGACGGGCACGGGCCTGGGCCAGCGCCACCGCATCAAGAATCAGCACCACCTGCCCGTCCGGCAGGATGGTGGCGCTGCTGATGCCGTTGATGGCGCTGACGATGGGGCCCAGCGGCTTGGCGACGATTTCGCGATTGCCGATCACCGCATCAACCAGCAAGGCCGTGCGGCCGCCGCCTATCGGGCCTTCACTGGCACGCAGCATCACCGCCTGCACGGTGTTCTGGTCAACCGCGATAGGATGCGCCGCCACGCCCAGCAGGTCACTAAGACGTCGTAGCTGATAGGGGCTGCCGCCGTACATTACCGGCTCGGGCGTGCTGGTCGACAGGTGGCGCGGCAGCTCATTGAGCGGTACGCGGACCACCCCTTCAATGTTGGCCAGCGGCAATGCGTAGGGGCGCTCGGCGACACGCACCAGCAGCGCGTGCGATACCGCCAGAGTCAGCGGCAGACGAACCTGGAAGCGCGCGCCCTTGTGCCGTGTCGAGACCACGCCCAGCGTACCGCCCAACTGCTTCACCTCAGCGGCCACCACGTCCATACCGATGCCACGCCCGGCGGCCTGGGTGACGGTTGCGGCCGTGGAGAAACCCGGTTCAAAAATAAAGCTCGCCAGGTCGATCTCACGCTGCGGCGCGCCGGGGTCCAGCGGCGCGGCCAGCAAACCTTTTTGCACCGCGATGGCCTCGATGCGGTCGTGGTCGAGCCCGCCACCATCGTCGCTGAGCACCATCAACAGTTCGCTGCCCTCGCGTTGCAGGGTCAGCGTCACCAGCCCCACCGGCGGCTTGTTGGCCTCGGCACGCTGCTCGGGGGTCTCGATGCCGTGCACCACGGCGTTGCGCAACAGGTGCTCCAGTGGCGCGGTCATGCGCTCGAGCACGTTGCGGTCAAGCTCGGCTTCTTCACCGATGACCTGCAGGTTGGCCTGCTTGCCCAGTTCGAGCGCCGTGCTGCGCACCACGCGCTGCAGGCGCGGAATCTGCCGCGAAAACGGCACCATCAAGGTGCCCATCAGCCCTTGCTGCAGCTGGGTGTTGACGCGGTTCTGCTGCACCAGCAAGGTTTCGCTGTCGCCGACCACGGCGTTGAGGGTGTCCTGCAAGCCTGCGATGTCGCCCAGCGATTCGTTGAGCGAGCGCGACAACTCCTGCATACGCGTGTAGCGGTCCATTTCGAGCGGGTCAAAGTCGCTGGCGTAGCGGTCCTGCTCGGCGGTGCTGGAGGCCAGACCACGGGCGCGGATCTGGGCGTCGGTTTCGGCGTCCATCTGGCGCAACTGGTCACGCAAACGATCAACCGACTGCGCCATTTCGTTGAGCTGGCTGCGCGCCTGGGTCATCTGCGCTTCGAGTCGTGCACGGATGATCGACGCCTCGCCGACCTCGTTGAGCATGCCGTCGAGTCGTTCGACCGCAACGCGTGCGGTTTCCTGTCGCGACACGGCGCTGTCGGCCTCGTACTCGGGGACGAAGAACAGGCGCGGGTCCCACGCGGATGGCGCAGCGGCGCGCATCGGTTGACTGGGTGCGGCCGCCGCCAGTGCGGCGAGGCTGACCGGCGGCTTCAGCGACTCTTGTGCCAGATCGCTGATCGCCTGTCCGACCGCGTTCAGCGTGGCCGGCTCGGTGAGTGTCTGGCCTGCGCGCTCCTGGCGTTCCAGCTCGGTTTCGAGCGCATGCGCGCGGTCCGAGAGCGCCGACCAACCGCACATGCCGGCGCCGCCCTTGAGGGTGTGAAGGGCACGCAGCAAATCGCCTCGTGGGCTGGCGTCGGCGCTGTTCTGCCGCCAGCGCCCAAATGCAGCCTCGAGCGCATCGATCAACTCGCTGGCTTCTTCGGAGAAGATCGCCAGCAACTCAGCCTGGTCAGCGTCGTCGCCCGCCGTGTCGAGGCGCGTGAGTTCGGTAAACGGTGCCGCTTCAAGCGTAGCGACCGGCTCGGCATCGGCAATTGGTGCCTCGACCTCGGCCGGTGTTTCTGCAGGGCTGCGCAGGTCCAGGGCAGCGTCGTCCCACAGTGCAAAGGCGTGGGTCGATCCATGTTGCAACGCGCGCAGACCCGACTGCAGTCGCTCGGCGATGTCGGTGAGACGACTGAACACGCCCGGCGGCGGCGTCTGGCCCTGCAGGGCTTTGATCTGTATTTCAAGCCGCGAGGCGACATCGCCAAAGTCGGCGTAACCGGCCATGCGCGCACTGCCCTTGAGGGTGTGCAGCACACGCTGGGTCTCGGTGGCCGGCTCAGGCGCTTCAGGGTGCAGCGACCAGCTTCGCGCCAAGTCGTCAAATGCGTCGAGCAGCTCGTGGGCCTCGGCGAAGAAAATCGCTTCCAAGGTCTGGTCGTCGTCAGGATCGACCTCCGCCTCGACAGCCGCCTCGACGACCGCTTCGAGCGTCGCATCGGACGTCGCCGGCGGCGCAGCTTCGTCTTCGACTTCGGTTCCTGCGGCAACCGGCGTGGGCGGCTTCGCGTCAGCAGTCACACCCAGGTCGGCCTGCTGCGGCGCCTCGTCGACCCCAAGCCGGGCAATGCGCTCCAGCTGGTCCGGCGCCGCAGCCGGGGCACGCCCGTCGCGATAGGCGTCGAGCAACTGCATCATCGCCTCGAAGATCATCGGCAGCTGGGCGAAGACCCCGGGACCGGGCGTCACGTCGCCGAGCCGGCGTTGCAGGGCACGCGCCACGTGGGCGAGTGCCGGCACACCGGACACCGCTGCTGAACCGGCCAGGGTGTGGAGTTCGCGCTGCATCGCCTCGAGCAGGTCGTCGCGCTCGGGATCCTGTGCCCAGGCGCGTGACAGGGCCTCGGTCTTGTCGATGAGGTCCAGTGCTTCCATCGAGAAGATGTCGACCAGCTCGCGCGCCGCGACCACCGCCTTGACAGCCTCCGGCGCCCGGGTTTGCACCTGCCGCAGTCGCGCCATCATCGGCGCGGCGTCAGGGGCCTCGGCGTCGCTGCGGGTCACGGTGGCGACCCACGCGCGCGCCTCGGTGAGCACCTCGGCCAGTACCGCGCAGGCTTCTGCGTCAGGGCGCTGACTGATCGCACGCAACCCGTCGAGCCAGTGTTCGCATTCGGCGGCGACTTCGGCCAATGACGCCAATCCAACAACCCCGGAGGCGCCGCGCAGGGTGTGGAACGCGCGGATCACCGGATCGGGCACATTCGAATGGGTGCCGGGCTGCTGCAGCCATGCACCAATCTGATCGATTTTTTCGCCGGCGTCTTCGACGAACGCGACGCGCATCTCCGGCGTGACACGCGGCCCGTCAAGACAGAGTCGCGCATCTTCAATCAGGGTGGACACGTCTGCGGGCATGGCCTCGCCATCGCGGAACCGGGCGATCAGCGTTGGCAGCGCCGCGTGCGCGCGGGTGACGAGGGCGATGACGTCCGGGCGAATGTCGAGGGCGCTGTCGAGCACGGCATTGAGCACCCGCTCGACGGCCCAGGCGTAGTCGGCGAGATCATCGGCACCGACCATGCGGCCCGACCCTTTCAGGGTATGGAACGCGCGCCGGATCACCACCAGCGCCTCGGAACGCTCGGGCTGCCTGAGCCACGCCGGGATGACGCCATTGAGGGTCATCAACACTTCGCCGGCCTCTTCGCCGAAAATCTCGCGCAGCTCGGGATCGATGGCGTGGGTGTCCTTTGACGCCATCTCGGGTGCCGGCGGCGCAACCGGGGCGCGTGAACCGTGCGCCGGTAACAACGCCCGTAAATCGGCCAACAACAGGTCGATCTCGCCAAATGGGTCAGCGGCAGCCGAAACGGCCGGGATATCCAGGCCGTCGCGCAGGGCTTCGAGCGTCAGTTCGACACGGGTGAGGATCAGCGCGAACAGCCGCGCCACCGGGGTCTCCGGGCCCTCGAGCACCAGCGCCGGGTGCAAGGCCACCTCGGCGAGGCCGTTCAGCGCGGTGGCGAGGGTCAGTTGGTCGATGATCGGCAGGGTCAGCGCAACCCGCTCAAGCACCGCCGGCACGTCAGCCAGACCGGCAGGCTCACGCCGGCGAAACGCGGTGTCCAGCGCGCCACGCGCGCGGGCGATGTCGCCAAGGGCAACGCTGATCAACGCAGCCCGGCTGTCTTCGAGCGTCGGGTTGGGCAGCTCGCCCAACTCCGGATTCATCGGCGGCACCAGGCCACCCAGCTGGCCAAACAACTCGCGCTCCAGACTCGACTCGACGCGCAGCAGGTTTGCCGCCAACGCCTCCCAGCCGGCCACATCCGCCGTGAGCTTGAGCGCGCCCAACTGCAGGCATTGACGCGCGACGTGACCGCCGAGCACCCGCAGCCCCAGACCGCGCAGCGTGTCGGCCACCTGTGACAGTGACCGTTCGGCGGTTTCAAGGTGGCTGGGTTCGGCGGTGCGAACTGCGAGGTCAATCGCGTCTTTGGCCTCGGTAAGATCGGCCTTGATTTCGCGCGTCACCTGCGCCAAAAGACGTGCGTTGGGCCCCTGCAGTTGCGCGCGGCGACGCTCAACGGTGCGGTCGTCGGGCACCCAGTCGAACAGCCGCCATGCGGCCTGCGCTGCCATCACACGACGGCCACGCGGCAAGGCACGGGCCACGAAATACATCAGGGTGGTCGCGAGCTTGGCCGCCTGGGCATCGGCCTCGGCGGGCTGCTCTCCGAGCAGCTTGAGTTGCTGGCCGACGGTGCCCAGTTGGCGACGCAGCTCCATGCCAAAGTCCAAGCCCTGGGTCAGCACCGCCTCGACCACGGCGGCCATCGCAGTCCACAACCAGTAAGACGGCAAGTGCGGCGTGGCGGCTGCCAATTGTTCGGAGAGCTTGCCGAGACGGCCCCAATGGGCGCGCGCGTCAGATTGCTCGCGCATCACGGCCAGCAGCGACGACTGGTAATACGCTGACGCCTTGCGTGCCAGCGCTGGCATCTGGCTGGCACGCGCCTGGGCAGCGCCATCACGCGCCGGCCACGGGTGCAGTGCCAACTGCCGGGCGATGATCGCCGACTCGCTGACCAGGGGCCGGTTGACCGCAAGGCGCAGCTCGTTGATCAGCGGCAGCAACAGCAGCGGCGAGTCGGCCTGACCACGCGCCAGCAGGTCAAGGTAATCGGGAATCAGCACACAGCCGCTGAGCACCGCGCTCAGGCCGACATCATTGGTGCTGAGATGGTCGCCGCCGCCGGCCACCATGCCGCTGCGACGGCTGAGCACCTCGGCCATGCCCTCGAAGCTCAGCCGCAGGCTAACCCACGGCAAAATCTCGGCGACGCCCTGCAGTTGTTGCAGCACGGCCATCGCATCACTCAGCGGCGCGGTGCCGTCGTGACCTTCAACGTGACGCTCAATGGCCAGCCGCACCTTGATCAGACAGGCATCGATCTCGGGCCGTATCCACAGCACCCGATAGCCCTCGGGCAGCGGCGTCATCAGCGACACGGCGCGCTCACCAGCCGGCATGTCGCACCCGCTCGCTGGCTGCCAGTTTGTGCAGGCTGATGACGCGCAGCGCGCCGGTCTCGGGGGTGCGCAGGGCACCAAGTGTCACGGCCATCCACGGGTCCCCCTCGGTGGACGCCCACTCGCACTGGTCGCTGACGTCGAAGCTGCGCGAGCCGACAACCTCATCGACCAGAAACCCCAACCACTGCGGTTGGGTGTTGACCACCAAAGTGCGCTGCAAACGGCCCGGTGCGGTGTGACCGTCGCCGATCAACGCCTTCAGGTCGACCAGGGTCAGCAACTGGCCGCGCAGGTTGCCAACGCCGCGCAGCCAGGCGCGGGCATTGGGAATCAGGGTGGCGGGTGGTGGCGGAATGACCTCGCTGACATCAGCCTGCGGTACGAGCAGCGACTCGCTGCCGACCCGCACCATCAGCCCCTTCCAGCGGGTCGCAGCCTCGGTGGCAAGGTCGACGCGGAGCAACCGCAGCTGCGCGTCCAGCGCCAGCAGAGACTCGAACGGACCCTGCGACATCAAGCGGCCCCGAGGTGGGACTCGACCGCAGCGAGAAGCTCTTCGCGGGTGAAGGGCTTGGTGAGGTACTGGTCGGAGCCCACCAGTCGGCCGCGCGCGCGATCAAACAACCCGTCTTTGGACGACAGCATGATCACCGGAATTTTTGCGAACTGCGCGCTACCCTTGATGAGCGCGCAAGCCTGATACCCGTCGAGGCGCGGCATCATGATGTCAATGAAAACAAGCGAAGGCACGCTGCGCGCTAACACCGCCAGCGCTTCGAAACCGTCTTGTGCGGTCACCACTTCGTAACCAGCTTTGGTCAGCAGCGACTCGGCGGTTCGCCGGATCGTCTGACTGTCGTCTACCACCATGATGCGCACGGCTGAGCGTTGCTCCTCGGACACAGGCGATCCACTCCCTTTTGACGACAGTTTCTTGGCTTACTTGAACTGCGTTTTAGCACACTCCCAGCCCCGCCCGGCAATCATCGGCCTGCCCGAGCTGCGGCGCTACACTGCGCACCTTTCAAATCGAGTGTGCCTGCACCATGACGCCTCCCGTTCCCCGCCTTGCCACCGCCAACATGGGCCCGCTGCTGTCGCTGGAAACGCGCCTGATCGAGCGCTCGGCCGACATCGAAGCGTGGTTCCGCCAGCAGTGGCGCAAGACACCGGCGCCGTTCTACGCATCGACCGACCTGCGCAACGCCGGCTTCAAGCTGGCGCCGGTCGACACCAATCTGTTCCCGGGCGGCTTCAACAACCTCAGCGCGTCATTCGAGCCGCTGTGCATTCTGGCGCTGCAGGCGGCACTGAAGGGCCTGTGCCCCGAGGCGCGGCAGATCGTGCTGGTGCCCGAAAATCACACCCGCAACCACTTCTATCTTGAAAACGCCGCCCAGTTGCATGCCCTGTTGAGCAAGGCCGGCTACCGGGTCCGCATCGGGTCGCTGTCGCCTGAAATCACCGCGCCGACGCAAATCGAGCTGCCGGTGTCGGGCCGTAGCCTCACCTACGAACCGCTGGTGCGCGACGGCAACCGCTTGCGCGTTGGCGACACCAGCCCCTGCGCGATCCTGCTCAACAACGACCTGTCGGCCGGCTTGCCCGAGATTCTCAAAGGCTTGGAGCAGACCGTGTTGCCGCCGGCAGGGCTGGGTTGGCACGCGCGCCTCAAGTCGCGGCACTTCGGCTTTTACCGCGAGGTGGCGGCCGAGATTTCGGCGCTGCTTGAGCTCGATCCGTGGTTCATCGATCCGATGTTTCGCAACTGCGGGCAGATCAACTTCCTCAAGCGTGAAGGCGAAGAGTGCCTGATCAGCAATGTCGAGCGCCTGCTGGCCGACATCAAGGAAAAATACAAGGAATACGAGATCGATTCCGAGCCGTTCGTCATCGTCAAGTCCGACACCGGGACCTATGGGATGGGCGTGATGACCGCACGCTCGGTCGATGACGTGCGCGAAATGAATCGCCGCGCCCGCACGCACATGTCCAGCGCCAAAGAGGGCAACGCCGTCACCGGCGCCATTCTGCAAGAAGGCGTGCCCACCCTTGAGCGTATGGGCGATGACAACGCCACCGCCGAACCGGTGGTGTACATGATCGACCAACACGTGGTCGGCGGCTTCTACCGGCTCAACAGCCAGCGCGGTGCCGACGAAAACCTCAATGCGCCCGGCATGCGCTTCGAGCCGCTGGCCTTCGAAGAGTGCGGCAACCATCCCGAGCCCGGGGCCGCGCCAGATGACCAGCCCAACCGCTTCTACGCCTATGGCGTCATCGCCCGCTTAGCGGCGCTCGCCGCGAGCCGGGAAGCGGAGGCGCTGGGTGCGATGAGCTGAGTCAGGCCACGTCGGCGAGGGGTGCGTCTCGGTGAGTTTCAAGGCCCTCATCGCTGCTCGAATGGTTCGGTTTGCTGCGATTGCTGGGCCTATTTTGGTTTCAAAACCCTCACTGCTCGTTTGAAGGTTCAGTTGGCCGGGATTGCCCCCGGCGGTGCAGTTCCTTTTCTTGACACCAAGAAAAGGGAACCAAAAGAAGGTGCCCCACTGCCGGGCCCCGCTGCGCGGGGTGCCCTGTGCTTCTCGCAACGGAGGGGATTCGCGGAACTCGCTTCGCTCAGACAACCGCGAATCTGGTCCCTCCGCTGCTGCGATGCTCAGCCCGGTCAGACGGGGGTTGAACAGCAAAAGCCAAAGCGTCAGGGCGCGCTGCTTTTGCCTTTGACGTTCTCCCCCTTTGTTTCGGCCGAGCATCGGAGCGGCAGGCGATCAAGGCTTGCGCTTGTCTGAGCGATAGCGAGTTTGCGCAAGCCCGCCTGACGCGAGAAGCGCAGGGGCCTTTGGGCTGCAAGCCCAAAGCCGAAACATGGGGTGGCTCTTTTGCTTACTTTTCTAGCAGTAGAAAAGTGAGTGCCCCGCCGGGGGCAGTCCCGGCCACTGAACCATCAAGTTGGCGTTGGGGGTCATGAAACCCGCCGCTTCCAGAATCAGAATCAAGAACGGTTAATCAGGTCGCGCAGGAAGCAAACCCACCGCCGGAATAAGCCCCGGCCCGGCCGTCCGTGGCCGGGCGTTCGAGGCCGCAGCGAGTGCCACTGGCACGCTAGCTGCGAACAAACCTCAAGAAGCCATCCCTGGCGCGACTTCACCGCCCGAATGAACCCCGGCCCGGCCGTCCGTGGCCGGGCGTTCGGGGCCGCAGCGAGTGCCACTGGCACTCGCCAAGCGCGGCCCCTCACCCATTCGGCAGCTTCATGGTGTAGCGGCAGATTGCCGGGCAGACGAAGATCGCGCCGAGCATGTTGGCGAAGAAGGCGAACATCAGCAGCACGCCCATGTCAGCCTGGAACTGCAGGCCCGAAAGCAGCCAGGTCGACACCGAGCCGGTGAGCACCAGACCGGTAAAGATCACCGGCTTGCCGGTCATGCGTAGCGTTTCGTAGTACGCCTCGGTGAGCGATTTGCCCTTGCGGACAAACTCCTCAATGGTCGAGTAGATGTAGATGCCGTAGTCGATGCCGATACCCACCGCCAGGGCGGCAACCGGCAAGGTGGCCACCTTCATGCCTATGTCGGTCAAGGCCATAACGCCGTAAATGAGCTGCGACACCACCACCAGCGGCAGCAGAATCGACAGCACGCCGGCAAGGTTGCGGAACGAGATGAACAGGAACACCACGATCACCAAGTAGACGAACAACACCACCTGGATTTCTTTGTCCTTGACCACTTCATTGGTCGCCGCCATGACGCCGACGTTGGCAGTGGCCAGCGCAAAGTTGACCGGACAGTCAGCGGTCATGCCTTTCCAGGTTTCGACTTCGACGATTTCGCGTTCGCGCAGCGCCTGCACCTGTGGATCTGCGTCCACTTCGGCGTCAGATGCGCCGTCTGCCCGCAGCTTTTCAGTGAGGTGGCGCAGGTCCAGACGCAGGTTGCCAAACTCGCGTCGCTTGGCCGTCTTGGCCTCGCAGTCCGAGGCGCTGGCATCCGGGTGGTCCTCGTAGTACTCGGCGGCGTTACGGGCGTTGAAGTCCTTCACCGCGTCGGTGGCGCGGGTAATGGTCGTGGCCTTGTGATCCCCCATGAACAGGAACACCGCCATCGCCGAGCAATCGGGGTTCAGCAGACCCGAGGTGGTCGGTATCGGCGTGATCGCCTGCACCATGACGTACTGGTTGCGCGGCAAGATGTGGTGCTTGGGCGAAGCCTCGTTGAAGGCAGCCGTGACCTGCTTGGCGGCCCAAGGCAAGGACACGTAAGACTGCACACCCTCGACGTTTTGCAGCGTCCAGGCGAAGCGGTCAATCTGCGACATCACGTCGTGACGGATGCAGGCATCGGGTGAGGTTTCGGCAATGACCTTGAGGATGTCCGTGCCGATGGAAAAATTCTCAACCACTGCCGCCGTATCCTGGTTGTAGCGTGAGTCCGGGCGCAGCTCGGGCACGCCGGCCTGGGCATCGCCGTAGATCATGTCCTTGCCTTTCCAGGACGCCCAGCCAAAAGCCGAGGCCGCCATGAGGATGACAATGGCGGCCGGGACCGGCCGCGTGACGACGGTCATGGCGCGGAAGATCGGGTTGAGCACCGCCTCGCGCGATTCCTGTTTTTTCAGGAAGGCATCAACGTCACTCACCGAAATGTAGGTCAGCCAGATCGGCATCAACACCTTGTTGGTGATGATGATGGCGATCATGCCGTAGGTGGCGTTGATCGCCATCTCGCGAATGACGTCGATGGGGATCAGCGCGATGGTCAAGAAGCCAGCCGCGTCGGTGATCAGTGCCGTGGTGCCCGGAATCGCCAACCGGCGGAAGGTTTCCAGCGAGGCGTCATAGCTGTTTTTGCCAGTCGCCAGTTCTGACACCCAGCTGCTGGTGTACTGCACGCCATGCGAAACCGACACCGAGAGAATCAGGAACGGCACCAGAATGGCGAACGGGTCCAGCCCGAATCCGGTCATGGTGAGCAGGCCAAACTCCCAGATCACCGCCACAAATGAGCACACCAGGGGCAGCCACGACAGCTTGAAACTGCCGAGGTAGAGAATCAGCAGAATGAAGGTCAACCCCAGTGCGACGAAGAAGAAGCCGACCACCTCCATGGCCGCATCAGTGACGTCGCCGATGACCTTGGCAAAACCAAGAATGTGCACCTCGATCTCGTCGTCTTCGAACTGACGGATGGTGTCTTCAAGCTGTTTGGCGACCGCGCGGTAGTCGAGCTTTTCGCCGGTGACCGGATCGGTTTCCAGCAGCTCGGCAAAGATCATTGCCCCGCGCTGGTCGACGGTGGTGTAGCGACCGATGATGCCGGCCTTGCCGACATTCCCGCGAATGATGTCGAAGTACTCCTGCGTCGGCTGATACTCGGCCGGAATCACGTTGCCGCCGCGAAAGCCGCCTTCGACCACCTCGATGTAACGTACGTCTGGCGTGAACAGCGATGACACCCTGGAGCGGTCAACGCCTGGCAAAAAGAACACCTCGTCAGTGGCCGCCTTGAGCTTGTCGAGAAACTTCTCGTTGTAGATGCTGCCGTCCTTCTGGATCAGCGCCACCAACACCGTGTTGGCCCCCCCAAACTCGGCTTCGTAATGCTTGTAGATCTCCATGTAGGGGTGATCGAGCGGGATCGACTTGTCGAACCCCGCATCGACCCGCGTCCCTGAGGCAAACCACGCAAACAACACGGTGAGCACCAGCAAGATGAGCAGGTTGATCTTGCGAGGCCCGTAAATCAGCGGCTCGATGACCTTGAGAATCTTGTCCTGCAGGCTGCCGGCTTCGACGGTGGATGGCGCTGCCATGAGTCCTCTCCTTGTTATTCGTTAGATCAACGGTCGGACAGCGACAGCGGCGCCCGCTGCACGCCGGACTCGCCGACCGCCAGCAGGCCATCGCCGAAGGGAATCACCGCCGAGAGCGGCGTGCCGCGCGCCGAGCGGAAAGCGTCGATCTCCCGGTCGTCAAGGATCGTGATCACGCCATTGAGCCCGACCAGCACGGCCCGTCCGTCGTCGAGCCGGGCACCGCCGAACATGGTGGCCTCGTTGTCGCTTGCGATCTCCTGCCAAGCCTCGGCCTCGGGCTGATTGACCGGGTCATCGTTGGTGTACAGCGTGCCGCGCAGGCCATAGACCATCACGCCGGCCCCGCCGGTCCCCAAAGCGCCAAAGTACGAGCTTTCATAAGGCGAGGGCAGCCGGGTCCAGGTCTGGCCCTGATCGCTGGACACCGCGAGCAGACCCATCTCGCCGGCGATGAACAGGCTGCCATCGCCGAGGCGGGTGATGCTGTTGAGGTGAAACTCGTCTTCGACCACCTCAGGCGCGTCAACCGGGTTCCAGGTTTCGCCGCCGTCATCGGTGCGACGCATCTTGCCGTAGGTGCCGACGACGATGGCACTGTCAGCATCAAGCACCAGCAAGTCAAGAAACGGGCTTTCGAGCTCGGGTTCAAAGTTCTGCAGCGACCAGCTCGCGCCGCCATCGTCGGTGTGCACGATGACCGCATCGTGCCCCACCGCCCACCCGGTCTGACCGTCTTCAGCAAACTGCACGGCGGTCAGCGCCGAACGTACCGGCACTTCAACCTGTGCCCAGACATTGCCGTCCGCCGACACCAGAATGTGGCCACGATCACCCACCGCCACCAAGCGCTGGCCGGTGTTGACCACATCGAGTAGCAACGACTGCGGCGCCAGGGGTTGAATTTCGGCAGGTCGGGGGCGGATCGGCGGGGCGTCGTCATCTTGAGCAATGGCCGGAGGGGCTACCAAGCCGGGGGCAAACAGCGCCGCCATCAACCATCCGATTCGACGTTTCATCACGGTCCATCCCCCGATATGAGAGGCGTCATTTGCGCCCCGGTCTTGATCTCGTCATTTGCGCCTGCGGAAATGACGTCGCACGCCAGTGTAGGCCGGCGTGCGCAAATTGTTTGACCGCAGCGCCATGCGACGCGCGGCCCCCGCACAGTGCTCAGAAGGCGTAACCCAAAAACACCAGCAAGTTGTCGCGGTCACGCAGCGCATCGCGGTTGGCGCCGCCGGTGAACCAGGTGTAGCGGAGCTCACCGAGGATGCGATCCTGATAGTCCCAGCGCAGACCCGCGAGGATCTGCTTGCGGCCTTCGACGAAGTTCTGGCCAAGGCCGGGACCGACGCCGCCCACATCATGAAAGAAGGCGCCCAGAAACTCGAGATTGGCGCCAAAAATGGCGTTGTTGTAGCGCGTCAGCGTCACCAGGCGATAACCATACGAATGCTCGGTACCGAACCCCGAGCGATCGATCACGGCCTGGGACTGAGGGTTCTGCAACAGCTCGGGATTGGTGCGAATGTCACTGCTTGGATCGTTGGGATCGGCGCGAATGTCCGACGGGTTGATGCCGAGACTGCCGTCGGCACCGGCGGAAATGTGGGTGTCTACGCCACCACCATTGGCCTGGAAGACACCAAGGTCAGGGAAGCCCGGCAGATGGGTGTAACCCAGCTCCAGCAGCAGCGTCATCTGCGAAGCACCAAACGGGTTCTCGGCTGCACCCAACAGACGCGACAGGTTGAGGTTGAGCTGGCCAATGCCCATCGGCTCCCAGCCTTGCACGTACTGACCGGCCTGCACCGTCTCACCGCGATAGGTGGTCTGCAAAAAGTCCGGTACCGCCGTGCGGCGACCGGGCAGCACGGCAATGCTCAGGTCCAGGTCGTTTTCGGGAAACGCCGGCTGCAGCAGGGCGAAGGTCAAGTCCACCGTGTGCGCCTGGATCGGCAAGTTGTCGCGGTAAACATACTCGCCAGCCAGCGCGTAATTGCCCACCGTGGTGTTGAACGACATGCCGTACATGCGAATGTCTTCCGGGTACTCGACGAACAGCCGCGCCGTGTCCAACGGCAGCGCCTCACCCGAGAATGGAATCTGCACGCCATCGACGCCGTTCTGCAAAACGCCCTGCAGAATGCCGCCGAGCGCCGCCGGGTCAATGCCGCAGGCCAGCGCCAGCGGGACGATGGCCGTGGCAATACCACCCGGCGGAAGCGATGCCGGTAGGCAGGTGTCCTGCGCGGCAAAACCGCTGACGCTGGGCACCCTTGCGTGATAGTTCGCAAAGTAAAGGCCGAACTCGGTGCCGTTGTTGAAACCCTCGGCAAAGTAGCGGAAGGCGGCGCCGTACTGACCTGTGTCGCTGGGCCGGCGACGGAATTCTTCAGCGCCATCACGTTGCAGCGTGCGACTGGCCTGCGAGTTCAGAATGAATGCCGGGTCGCCAGGATTGTCGGCAGGGCGATACACGCCGCGCGTGCCGAACTGGTACGGGTCGTCAGCGCCGGCCGGAATGTAGGCCATTCCAGGGTCTTCCGGCGCCTTGCCGAACGACAGCATGGCGTACGTACCGCCCGGTCCGAGGGTGTCGGAAACCGAGAAGAAACTGCCCACCGGGTCGGTTGAGATCGGCCGCCACTCGTAGCCGTAGAACAGCTCCATGTTGAGGTTGGTAAACAGCTCGGCGTTGATCGTCACCATGCCCAGCGGCCGCTGCAGCTCACGCACGTCAAAGCCGGGGATGCGCAGCAGCGATTGGTCCGCAGGGTTGAGGGCGTTCAGCGAATTCGGCACCAGAAATGCCGACTCGCCCCAGTTGATCACCTGCTGGCCCACCTTGACGCTGACAAACTTCTCGCCGATCAGGAAGTTGCGGCTGATGAACGCGTCAAGAAAACGCAGCTCTCGCGCAATGGCGTCTTTACCGCTGCTGGAAAACGCCGTCTCGCGCGCCTGAAGCGTGGTGTCGGGGTGAAACTGGTCAAGGCTGTTGTAGTTGGCATCAAACAGCGCCAGGGTGCGAACGAACACGTTGGCGTCAAAAATCGTGAAGTTGATGTCCGTGGTCAGTTTGGCCGCCGCATGCACCACGTCATTTTTCGCGAAGTTCAGGTTGCCGTCGTCGGCGTTGGGGGTGAACGAGCCTGGCTGCGCGATGTAAAAATCGTTGGCGTTCATGTCTCCGGTCATTTCCTGCGGATTACAGGTGTTGCCGATGAACGTGTTTTCACCGCGCGGCCCAGGACCACTGACGCCGTCATCACCGACACGCTCGACACAGATCGGGTCGTTGCCCAGCAGCGCCGCCACGTTGGGCTTGCCAATGTTCGACAGATCGCGGTCCTGCATGCGCCACAGCGCGCCGGCGGTGGCCAAGTTGCTGACGGTGAACGGCACGCCGCCCAGCTCGAACTCAAAGATGGCCTGCGCCGCGCTCCCCCAGCCGGCACCGACTGCACACATCAGGATGCCTGCACCACGCCGTAACGACGCACCCCGTGATCTCTTCATATCCGCTACTCCCTCGGTTGCGGCGCCGTTTGGCTGTGGCCCTGCTCTCACGCCGTCTTGATGATGAAATCGGCTTGGCATCTCGATTACCGGCGACCCGCGTCAGTGAATCGGTGCTTAATTTGTACGAAAGTGTCGCAATCAAAATGCCCGGACGCAATCGGTGAAATCACCCTAAAGCGGATTTATTGCGCACGCCAGATGACACTCGCCATGCGCCCGCATTGACCGTCTCGGCGAAACGAAAACCAACGCTGCGACTCGGTGACCGTGCACGCCGCACTGTCGGTCACGTGAGTGATGCCCAGACCCTTCAATCGCAGCCGTGCCAGCGCGCCCAGATCACCCAGCCAGTGGCCCGCACGTGATGACGCCACGAACGCCGCCGACGCGGCCGGGGAATGCGCGACGAAGGCCGCGCGCACCTCGTCCCCCACCTCGAACGCCGTCGTGCCGATGCGCGGCCCCAACCACACCTGCAGCGCCGATGCCGAGGGCGGCAGCGCGCGCACGGTGGTCTCGATGACCCCGGCCGCCAGTCCGCGCCAGCCGGCATGAATGGCGCCGACCAGCGAGGCGTCGGCGCGCCAGAACAACAAAGGCAGGCAATCGGCCGTCATTACCACGCACGCCACGCCGGCTTGCGTCGTCCATTGCGCATCGGCCTCGGCATTGACAGCCGAGGGCGCCTCGACGACGTCAATGCCGTGGATCTGCGTCAGCCACTGGATCTGGTCGATACCGGTCAGTTGGGCCTGCAAGCGGGCGCGGTGGCGTGCGACCTCAGCAGCCGGCGCGCCGACGTGGCCAGCGAGGTTGAAGCCCCAGCCCTCGCCGCCGCGCAGGGTCTGAACAAGACGAATACCGGAGGGCAAATTGACCGGCGGCGACCAAACCGGCAACGGTTCAGTCATCGCGCGGGTCGAGCTCAACCAGTGCGTCCAGCAGGCCCTGCATGTCGGCGGGCGGCGGGCGACTCCAGACCACATCTTGGCCGGAACGCGGATGCACGAAACCCAGGGTCCGCGCGTGCAGCGCCTGCCGGTCAAACGCCGCAAGCCGCTCGCGCAAGGCTTCGTCCAGTCCGCCGCCACGCACCCGGTGTGCGCCGTAAGTCAGGTCACCGACCAGCGGATGACGGATGTGCGCGAAGTGCACCCGTATCTGGTGGGTGCGCCCGGTCTCAAGCTGCACGCGCACATGGCTGTGGTGGCCAAAGTGCTGCTCGACCCGGTAGTGGGTGACCGCCTCGCGCCCACCGCGCGGCACCACCGCCATTTTGGTGCGCTCGCGCGGGTGACGGCCGATGGGGGCATCAATTGTGCCGCCGGCGATCAGCGGCCCCTGGGTCACCGCGTCGTACTCGCGCTGCACGCTGCGCGCCGCCAACTGGTCAACCATCGACGCATGCGCCTCCAGGGTGAGCGCGACCATCAAAAGACCACTGGTGTCCTTGTCGAGCCGGTGGACGATGCCGGCGCGTGGAATCGCATTGCTCTGCGGAAAATGGTGCAGCAGCGCATTTTGCAAGGTGCCATCACGCTGACCGGCACCGGGGTGCACGGTGAGACCTGCGGGCTTGAAGATCACGGCCAAATCGGCGTCGGCGTGAACAACCTCCAACGGCATGTCCTGCGGCTCGACGCGGTGGTCGGGTAGCGGCACGGCATCGAGCTCGATCAGGCCGCCCTCAACCACCAGTTCGCGCGAGCGGGTCAGCACTTCACCATCGACCTTGACCCGACCCTCAACGATCCATTGCTGCAATCGCGCCCTCGAATATTGGTCGAACAGTCGCGCGCAAACCACGTCCAGTCGTTGCCCGCCCAACTCGGCAGGTACCGGCATGGTGAGCAAGTCGTCGTCACTGTCGACGGCCACTTCGGGGTCGACAGCGGTCATTGGCTATACTCGACGATCATCCGCAGCTCACAACGATTGGCTTCCATGATTTCCTGCCTGCAACGCCTGATGGTGATCTCAACGCTCGCGCTATTGAGTGCTTGTGCTTCGACGCCTGATGACAACGCCGACCCGGTGCTGCCGCCGACCAGCCCGTTCGCCGGTCCCGTCGACCAACCGCTAAGCGGTCGCGAGAGAAACCTGACCGTGGCGCAATTGTATCGGGCCGCCCGCGGCGCGATGGAGGACGGTGACTTTCAGACCGCCCTGACCCGCTACGACCGTTTGATTGGCGAGTTCCCGTTTTCGTCGTTTTCGACCCAGGCCTCGCTGGAGCAGATTTACGCGCTGCACCGCACCTTCAACCCCGACACGGCCATCGCCGCTGCGGACCGTTTCGTGCGCGACAACCCCCGCCACCCGGCCAACGATTACGTGCAGTACCTGCGCGGGCTGATCAACGAATCACGCGGTGACGGCTTTTTGTCCGGCCTGGGCTACGACACCACCCAGGACGACGTCAGCTTTGCACGGCGCGCGTTTGATGATTACGCGGTGCTGATTCAACGTTTCCCCGACAGCGTCTACAACGCTGACGCGCGCCAGCGGATGATTGCGCTGCGCAACCGCATCGCCGCTCACGAAATGCACGCACTGCGCTTTTACATGGATCGCCGGGCATATCTGGCAGCGGTCAAGCGCGCCGAGCATATCGTTGCCACCTACCCCGGCACCCCCTCGGTGCCCGAGGCGCTGGCGCTGATGGAACGCGCCCAGCGCACCCTCGGGCTGACCGACCAGGCCCTGGCCACCGAGCGGCTGCTGCGCGGCAACAATCTGCCCACCGCTGCCGACCTGGGCGAGGCGCAGGTCGAGCAGGGCTTCTTCGCACGAATCGGCACCCGCATCGGCAGCTGGTTTGGGCTGAGCGGTGGCGACGCCGAGACCGAGGCCGAGCCGGGCGAAACTGGCTGACGCGTCACCTGCGGCGACTTAGTGCCGCGCCCTGCCCTCAAATATCGCCGTAGAGCGCCGTGATCGGATAGCGCCGCTCACGGCCGAACGCCCGGCCCGTGACTTTGGGTCCCGGTGCAGACTGGCGACGCTTGTACTCCGAGCGGCGCACCAGACTCACCACGCGGCGCACGTCGGCCTCGTCGAAGCCCTCGTGAATCAGGTCGGGAATCGAACGCTGCGCCTCCACGTAGCGCTGCAAAATCGCGTCAAGCACCTCGTAGGGCGGCAGTGAATCGTCATCACGTTGGTCGGCGCGCAACTCGGCGCTAGGCGCGCGGGTTAGCACCCGCTCGGGAATCACCTCACCCAGGGTGTTGCGGTAGCGCGCCAGCGCGTAGACCTGCTGCTTGTAGACGTCCTTGAGCGGCGCAAAGCCACCGCACATGTCGCCGTAAAGCGTGGCGTAGCCCACTGCCATCTCCGACTTGTTACCGGTGGGCAGCACCATGTGGCCGAACTTGTTCGACAGCGCCATCAGCAATGCGCCACGACAGCGTGACTGCAGGTTTTCTTCGGTCACGTCCGCGGCGCGCTCATCAAACAGCGGCGCCAGAAGATCGGTGAAGGCCTCGAAGGCCGGCTCAATGGCGATGCGGTCGTAACGGATACCCAGCGCCTCGGCCTCGATTCGTGCGTCGTCATTCGACATGTCCAGCGTGTAGCGCGATGGCATCGACACCCCCCAGACACGCGAGGCCCCCAGGGCATCCGTGGCGATGGCCGCCACCAGCGCAGAGTCAATCCCCCCTGACATGCCCAGCAGTGCACCCGGGAACCCGTTGCGATTCACGTAATCGCGGGTGGCCTGGACCAGGGCGCTGTACAGCAGGGCATCGTCACCCGGTGCCGGGTGAGATTCACCGTGGCAGGTCACGCGGCCCTCCGCGTCACGGCGCACCTGCAGGGGGGTCACTTCTTCAACGAAGGGTCGCGCCTGGGCCGTCACCTGTCCGTCAGCGCCCAGCGCGAAAGCGTTGCCGTCGAAGACCACTTCATCCTGACCGCCGACGGCGTTGAGATAGACCAGCGGCAGGCCGGTTTCGGCGACGCGCTGACGCGCCACACTCAAACGCGCAGCCGCCTTGCCCTGCTCGAATGGCGAGGCATTGAGCGTCAGGATCACCTCGGCACCGGCGGCGCGCGCCTGGGCGCAGGCCTCGGTCGTCCAAATGTCTTCGCAGATGGTCACGGCCACGCGAAAGCCGTCCTGTTCGAAGACACAGGCCGCATCCCCGGACGCGAAATGACGGCGCTCGTCGAACACGCCATAGTTGGGCAGGTGCTGCTTGCGATAGGTGGCCAGACGCTGTCCATCACGCAGCACCCATGCGGCGTTGAACAGCCGCTCCCCTTCATAGGATGGGCCACCGACCACCACCGTGATGCCGTGCACGCTGTCCTGCAGGCGCTGCAGACCTTCTGCAATCAGCGCCGGCAACCCCCGGCGCAGCAACAGGTCGTCGGGCGGATAGCCGAGCAGCGCCAATTCCGGGCACAACAACAGGCTGGCGCCGTGGCGGTCACGCGCCTCGGTGGCGAATTGAATGATCTTGTCGACATTGCCAGCCACATCCCCGACCCAGAGGTTGAGTTGTGCCAGCGCCCAGCGGGTCTCAGCTTGCATGTGTACTTGCTCCAGAAACGTCAAAGGCCCGCGCTGCGAGCCTTTGAGTCACTGCAATCCCTGATTACAGCAGGGCCTTCATCGCCGCGCCGAGATCGGCCGGTGACCGTACGGTCTTGACGCCTGCCGCTTCCAGCGCCGCGAACTTCTCGTCGGCCGTGCCCTTGCCACCGGCGATGATCGCGCCGGCATGGCCCATGCGCTTGCCGGGGGGCGCCGTGACACCGGCGATGTAGGCCACCACCGGCTTCTTGACGTTGGCCTTGATGTACTCGGCCGCCTCTTCCTCCGAGCTGCCGCCAATCTCACCGACCATGATGATGCCGTCGGTCGCCGGATCGGCCTCAAACAGGGCGATGGTGTCGATGAAGCCCATACCGCGCACCGGGTCACCGCCGATGCCGACGCAGGTGCTCTGGCCCAGCCCGTTCTGGGTGGTCTGGTAGACGGTTTCGTAGGTCAGCGTGCCGCTGCGCGAGACGATGCCGATGCGGCCGGGCTTGTGAATGTGGCCGGGCATGATGCCGATCTTGCATTCGCCCGGCGTGATGATGCCGGGGCAGTTCGGCCCGATCAGCACGCAGTCGAGGCCCGCCAGCGCCGCCTTGACCTTGACCATGTCGTTGACCGGAATGCCTTCAGTGATGCAGACGATGACCTTGATGCCGGCATCGGCCGCTTCAAGAATCGCGTCAGCCGCGCCAGCGGCGGGCACGTAGATCATCGAGGCTTCGGCGCCGGTGGCGGCGACCGCATCATGAGCGGTGTTGAACACCGGCCGGTCGAGATGCTTGCTGCCGCCCTTGCCCGGCGACACGCCACCGACAAACTGCGTGCCGTAGGCAATCGCCTGCTCGGAATGGAAGGTGCCCTGCTTGCCGGTGAAGCCCTGGCAGATGACCCGGGTAGTCTTGTTGACGAGAATCGACATGTGCTTCAGGCCCCTTGATTGGCGAGGGTGACAACGGTTTTGGCGGCTTCAGTGAGGTCGGAAACCGGGGTGATCTTGAGGCCACTGGATTCGAGCATTTCGCGCCCTTTCTCCATGTTGGTGCCCTGCAGACGTGCCACCACAGGCAGCTTAAGACCGGTCTGCTTGCACGCCTGGATGATGCCTTCGGCAATCAGGTCGCAGCGAACGATGCCGCCAAAGATGTTGATGAAGATGGCCTTCACGTCGTCGCTGCGGGTGATCAGCTTGAAGGCCTCGGTGACCTTCTCGGCCGTGGTGCCGCCGCCGACGTCGAGGAAATTGGCGGGCTGGCCGCCGTGCAGCTTGACGATGTCCATGGTCGCCATCGCCAGACCCGCGCCGTTGACCATGCAGCCGATGCTGCCTTCCAGGGTCACGTAGTTGAGGTCGAAGCGGGTGGCCTCGACTTCACGCGCGTCTTCCTGGCTGGTATCGCGCATCTCGGCGACGGCCTTCTGCCGGTACATGGCATTGCTGTCGAAATTGACCTTGGCATCCAGCGCCATGATCTTGCCTTCGGCGGTGACGATCAGCGGGTTGACCTCGACCTGACTGGCGTCCAGCTCGGCAACGATGCGGTAAATGCCGAGCAGCGCCTGGGTGAACTGCGCGGTCTGGTCCTTGTCGAGCCCCATGAAGAAGCCGAGCTGGCGCGCCTGGTAGGGCTGCAGACCGGCGGCCGGATGCACGTGCACCGACATGATCTTCTCGGGGGTCTTTTCGGCGACCTCTTCGATGTCCATGCCGCCTTCGGCCGAGGCCATGAGCACGATGCGCTCGGACGTGCGATCCACCAGCGCCGACACGTACAACTCGCGGGCGATGTTCGAGGGTTTTTCGACCCAAACACTGTTGACCGGCAAGCCGTCGGCGCCGGTCTGCTTGGTGACCAAACGGGTCCCCAGCATGGCTTTGGCCGTGACTTCAACCGCATCGACCCCTTCGACGAGTTTCACGCCACCGGCCTTGCCGCGTGCGCCGGCATGCACCTGCGCCTTGACCACGAACCGATCCCCACCGAGCGACTTGGCCGCGGCACGCGCCTGCTCGGGACTGGTCGCCAAAGCCCCCTGCGGCACTGAAATGCCGTAGCGCGCAAATATCTCTTTGGCCTGATACTCGTGAAGGTTCATGACGGTCTGGGGTGCGGAAATGAGCGCGCATTCTGGACGAAGTGCCCCAGCGCCGCCACTGACCGGGTGCCGACGATTGGCCACACAGTGCACAATTTTCCAACGTCGACCGTTGCTGCACTTTGCACACCACACCGACGCGACATGCACGCGCCAACCTTTCCGGGGGACCGATTGATGTTCAGACTGATCCTGCTGATTGCCGCATTGCTGATCATCGGCCAGTTGCTGCGCATCGGCCTGCGCCAACTTCGCGGGCCTGGCAGCCCTCGCGACAACGACCCCGACGCCGACCCATTCGAGGTAATGACCCAGTGCCCGCACTGCGGCGTGCATGTGCCCAAAGTCACGCTCGATGCCGGCGGCGTTTGCCCCGAATGCCACCAGTAATCCTGCGCAGCGGCGGAATCGAAGACTGGCGCGCGCTGCGGGCACTGACCCTTTACCGACTGGTGCTAATCGGCGCACTGCTGGGCTCGCTGGAATTCGGCATCAGCCTGCAGGTTTTCGAGCAGGTCGACGCCGCGCTGTTTCGACAGGTCAGCCAGGCCTACGCCATCGCTGCCCTGCTGATGCTGGCCGCCGTGCTCTACCGCACACCGCGCAGCAGCCTGCAGATGGGCGTGCAGTTTGTGGTCGATGCGCTGGGCGTGGCGGCGCTGGTCTATGCCACGGGTGGCATCCAGAGCGGCCTGGGCATTCTGCTGATCACCCCAATGATCGTGGCGGCGCTGATTCTCAGTCCGCGCATGGCCCTGGTCTGCGCCTCATTCGGCAGCCTGCTGATGTTTGGCGAGGAGTTTTATCGCCATATGGGACGGCCTTTGTCGACGCCCGACATCACCAGTACCGGCGTGCTTGGCCTGATGCTGTTCGCCAGCACCGCCGCAGCCTCAACCGTCGCCGCGCGAGCGCGGCGCAGTGAAGAGAAAGCCGTGCAGGCCGGCACCGAGCTGGCCGACCTGTCGCAGCTCAATGAAAGCATCATCGGCACCATGCAAACCGGCGTGGTCGTGGTCGACGCCGACGGCACCTTGCGGCTTGCCAACCAGGCGGCGCGACATTTTCTGGGCACCCCGACCACCGACCAGCACACGCTGCATCGGGTTGCGCCCGCGCTGGCCCAGGCGTGGCAGGTGTGGCGCGGCGGCAGCGCACTGGCGCAGGGGCCCATCGCCATTCCCGGGCATGACCGCGAAGTGGTGCCGCGCTTTTCGCCGCTGGGACAGGGGCCGCGCCGGGCGACGCTGATCCTGCTCGATGACGCCTGGCAGCTTCAGGAACAAGCGCGGCAACTCAAACTCGCAGCATTGGGACGGCTGAGCGCCGGCATTGCGCACGAAATTCGCAACCCGCTGTCGGCCATCACCCAGGCCGGCCAGTTGTTGGCCGAAGACGCCCGACTGGCACCTGATCAGCACAAGCTGCTGGACATGATTCAGCGCCATGGCGCGCGCATCGACCGTATCGTCCGTGATGTGCTCGACTTGGCGCGCCCGCACGACCATGCCCTGCCAGTGATCGACCTTGACCGCAGCGTCGAGCAGGCACTGGTGGCGTATCGCGAACAGCCGCAAACCACTGAGCAGACCATTCAACTTCACCCGGCTCGGGTCCCACGTCAGGTGCGTTGCGACCCGGCGCACCTGCAGCAGGTGCTGCACAACCTTTGGGAGAACGCCGCCGAACACGCGCCCGGACAGCCGGTGGACGTCCTCAGCGGTCGCGACAACCGCGGCAACACCTGGCTGGACATCTGCGACAGCGGTCCCGGCATCGACAGGGCGATGCGCGAGCGCATTTTTGAACCGTTCGTCACCACCTCGCCGCGCGGCATCGGTCTTGGGCTGTATCTGTCGCGCGAACTCTGCGAGCTTAACCAGGCCCAGCTGCGCTACCTTGACCAGCCGCGCGGCACGCGTTTCCGCATCCGCTTCGCCAGCACACCGCCGTAAGCACGCCCCACCATGCCCTCTTCAACCCCTGCCCGCCGCGTGCTGATCGTCGACGATGAAGCCGACCTGTGCGAACTGCTGGAAATCACCCTGTCGCGCATGGGCCTGCAGACCCGGGCCGTCGGCAGCGTGGCGGCGGCGCGCGCACAACTGGCCGAGCAGGCGTTTGATTTCTGCATCACCGACATGCGCCTGCCCGATGGCAGCGGGCTGGATTTGGTGCATCACCTGCACGGCCACTATCCCGATCTGCCGGTGGCGGTCATCACCGCCCATGGCAACACCGAGTTGGCCGTGGAAAGCCTCAAGGCCGGCGCTTTTGATTTTGTCAGCAAGCCGGTGGATCTGAGCGTGCTGCGCCGGCTGGTGCACGATGCACTGGCCCTGTGTCCGCAAGGCGCCGCGCCCGATACCGAAGACCCAACGCTGCTCGGCACCCACCCGAGCATGGTGGCGCTGCGCGCGCTGGTCCAGCGGCTGGGGCGCTCGCAGGCACCGGTGCACATCAGCGGCGAATCCGGCACCGGCAAGGAGTTGGTGGCGCGGCAGATTCACCGTTGCAGTGCCCGCGCCAAGGCGCCGTTCGTGCCGGTCAACTGCGGGGCCATTCCACCCGATCTGATGGAGAGCGAATTCTTCGGCCACCTGAAAGGCGCCTTCACCGGCGCCGTGCGCGACAAGGCCGGCTTTTTCCAGGCTGCCGAGGGCGGCACGTTGTTCCTCGATGAAGTGGCCGACCTGCCGCTGGCCATGCAGGTGAAATTGCTGCGCGCCCTGCAAGAGCGGCAAGTGCGCCCGGTTGGCGCCGAGCTGGAGCAGCCGGTCAACGTGCGCATCATCTCGGCCACCCACCAGAGGCTGGACGAGGCCGTGCAGCGTGGTCATTTTCGACAAGACCTTTACTACCGGCTCAATGTCATCGAGGTCCATGCGCCGGCGCTGCGCGATCACGCACAAGACATTCCCGCGCTGGTTGAACACGGACTGGCGCTGCTCACCGCGCGGCATGGATTGCCACAGGTTCCCGCAGTCACTCGCGCTGCGCTGGACGCGCTGTGCGCTTACCCGTTTCCCGGCAATGTGCGCGAGCTGGAGAACATTCTCGAGCGCGCATTGACGCTGAGCGATGGCGGTGCGATTGACGCCCACGATCTGCAGCTCCGGCCTGCCACGCTTTCGGCCCGCGCCGCACCGACAGCAACCAAGCCGGAACCCGAGGCCATGGTCGCCGAAGACGCGTCGCTGGGCGATCAGGTCGAGGCCATCGAGCGCCGCGCGATTGTCGATGCCCTGCAGCGCGCACGCTTCAACAAGACCCGTGCCGCCGCGCTGCTGGGGATGAGCTTTCGTGCGCTGCGCTACCGGATCAAAAAGCTCAAGATAGACGCATAAATTGGCCCGACCAGGCCGCCGTTGGGGAACGGAGAAAGACAATGGGGAGAAACGCGCGTCAATCGTTGTCGGGCTGGGCCCTGGCAATGGCCATTGCGGCCCTCAGCCCGATGGCATCAGCCCAGGACGCCGAGGCACCGCCCACCGTCAGCACGGTCGCAGCGCCGCCGCTGGAGGACGCCGAGGCTGCGTCCGTGGCAGCGCCCCCCGCGCGCCGGGTCATCGAAGAGATCGTTGTCACCGCCACCAAACGGTCCACCGACATTCGCGACATTCCCCTGAGCATCGACGCCTTCGACGGCGATGAACTGCGCGACATCGGCGCGACCAATCTGGAGGCCATCCTGCGCTTCTCGCCCGGCGTGGCGGTGACGCCGGGGTTGGACCCGGAGGCCGCACAGGTGATCATCCGCGGCGTGTCCACCGACACCTTTTTCACCTTCTTCACCCGCACCTTCGGGCTGTTCTATGAAGATGTGGCGCTGGTTAATCCGTCGATTCTCGGGCCGCAGCCCAACCTCGATCCGTTCGACATGGGCGTGGAAGTGCTCAAGGGTCCGCAGGGCACGCTGTTTGGCGGCTCGGCGCTGTCGGGCGCCATCCGCTACGTGCCCAACAAACCCGACACCGAGTCCAGCTACGGCAAGCTGGGCGCGGGCGTCGGCGTGCTGGCGCGCAGCGATGGCCTCATCCAGCGCTACGACGGCCTGTGGAACCAACGCATCAACGATGACCTGGCGCTACGCGTGGTGGGCACGGTCAACGAGCGGCCCGGTTACGTGCGCGACCTGCGCTCGGGTGAGGACGACATCAATGCCACCGGCTCGACCCAATTTCGCGCGCTGCTTGACTGGCAGGCCAGCGACCGCCTGGCGCTGGGCCTGAGCCTGCTGCGTCGCGACACCGACCAAGACGACGGCGCCCTTGGCAATAACGACCGCAGCCCCGAGCACAGCCAGCGCTTTTTGCCGGACGAGCTGGAATCGACCACCAACGTTTTGCTGGCCGACGCCGAATGGGCCTTTGATGCCTCCAGCCTCACGCTGATCGTCAGCCACCTGGACAAGGACTATCCGCAAAATCTCGACTATTCCCAGTTCATCGGCACCGCGTCGGTGGGCGTCGGCACCTTTGGCGACACGGTGGTCGAATCGCAGCAGCCCAGCGCCGAGCTGCGCTGGGTGACAAGTGCGCCCACCGATTCGGCGCTGTGGCTGCTGCGCGACTGGTCGTTGGTGACCGGGTATTTCTACACCGCTGCCGATCAATTTTTGCAACTGACCATCGGCACCCTGCCCAGCGGCGGCCTGATTCGCCTGCGCGCCCAGGTCGATGCCGAAGAACACGCCGTCTTTGCCGACTTGACCCGCAGCCTCGGTGAACGCTGGGAGGTTGGGCTGGGTGGGCGCCTGTTCCGCCAGACCACCGAGGCCGACATCAGCACCACCGTCATCGCCGCCGAAGGGCTGAGCACGGTGCTGCTGCCCGGCCTGCTGCCGCAGGTGATTGGCGCGCTGCCCGGCAAAGCCGCGGTGCCCGTGGGGCGCGATGTGGGCAACATCGGCGAAACGGTGTTCAACCCCAAGTTCACTCTGCGCTGGATCTACAGCGATGACCTGTCAGTGTTCGCCTCGGCGGTGAAAGGCTTTCGCTATGCCGGCGCCAACCAGAACCCGACGCGCGACCCCGATGTGCCACTGTTTTTCGATTCAGACGAGATCTGGAACTACGAACTGGGCGTGCGCACCCGCTGGCTGGACGGCTCGCTGCAGGTCGATGCCACGGTGTTCTACCTGGACTGGACCGACCTGCAAATCCAGCAGCGCGAGTTCACCGGCGCGTTCGCCTATTCGGACAACGTGGGCGGCGCGCGCAACCAGGGTGTGGAGTTGAGCATTGACTGGCTGCTGCCGGCCGGTTTTACGGTGGTGCTCAACGGCGCCTATGTGGACGCCGAAACCACGACCTTCTTCGATGACTTCCAGGGTCCGGCCCCGGCCGGCAGCGAACTGCCGGGCACCTCGCCGTTCTCGGGCTCGGCACTGTTGGCCTGGGCCGGTGACCCGGGCGGGCGACGGGTGTGGAACGGTTCGCTGTCGTACACCTACCAAAACCGCAACTTCAACAACCTGCCGCACACCTACGCGCATCCACCGCTGGGACTGCTGGGGGCCAGCGTCAACCTCACGCTGGCGACGCTGCCCGGGCAACCGAGGCTGTCGCTGATCGGCAACAACCTGACCAACGAGCTCAAACCCGGCGCGGTATTCGAGACACCCAACAGCGGCGGCATTCTCACGCTGTTCAACCCGCCACGGTCGGTGGTGCTGAGCGTCGAGGTCGCGTTCGGCGGCTGATCTGGCCGCGAATTTGTGCGGTCAGCGCGTCAAGGCAGTTTCTTAGCCGCCGCCGCGCCGGTATACTTCTGCGGCTCGACGTGCCGGCACCCCGTTCAGGTCTGCGTCGACTCCTTTCGTTAGTTCATGAGGTTTATCAGTCGATGAGCAATCAAGGCGTGGATGGCGGCCGTCGCCGCTTCCTGACCCAGGCCACTGTGGTTGTCGGCGGTGCAGGCGCCGTGGCGGCGGCCTGGCCCTTTCTGGCTTCTCTGAAGCCCAGCGAACGCGCCAAGGCGCTCGGTGCCCCGGTGGTCCAGGACATCAGCGCCCTGGAAGCCGGCCAGCGGATTACCGTGGCCTGGCGCGGCAAGCCGGTCTGGGTGGTGCGCCGCACGCCCGAGATGCTGGACAGCCTCGGCGAGATCAAAGATGAACTGAGCGATCCCGATTCCGAACAACCGCAGCAGCCCAGCTACGCGCAGAACGACGCGCGCGCGCTCAAGCCCGAAGTGCTGGTCATGGTCGGTTCGTGCACCCACCTCGGCTGCTCACCCACCTTCCGTCCCGACCATCCGGCACCGGAGATTCACAGCAACTGGAAGGGCGGCTATTTCTGCCCCTGCCATGGTTCGATGTTTGACCATGCCGGCCGGGTGTATCGCGGCGTGCCGGCCCCGCTCAACCTTGAAGTGCCCCCGCACCGCTACGAGTCCGACACCATGGTGGTGATCGGCGAAGACCCGAAGGATGTTGGCTAATGGCGATCGTTCCCAACCCTTATAAAACCACTGGCGTGCTCGGCTGGATCGATGACCGCTTCCCGCTGACCAAGATCTGGAAAGATCACATCAGCGAGTACTACGCCCCGAAGAATTTCAACTTCTGGTATTTCTTCGGCTCACTGGCGATGGTGGTGCTGGTCAATCAGTTATTGACCGGCATTTTCCTGACCATGCACTACAAGCCGTCGGCCGAGCTGGCCTTTGACAGCGTCGAATACATCATGCGGGACGTGCCGTTTGGCAACATCATCCGCTACCTGCATTCCACCGGTGCCTCGGCCTTCTTCGTGGTCGTGTTCCTGCACATGTACCGGGCGCTGATGTACGGCTCCTACAAGAAGCCGCGCGAACTGATCTGGATTTTCGGCTGCCTGATTTTCGTCGTGCTGATGGCCGAAGCCTTCGCCGGCTACGTACTGCCCTGGGGCCAGATGAGCTACTGGGGGGCACAGGTGATCATCTCGCTGTTCGGCGCCATTCCGGTGATCGGCAACGACATCGTGATCTGGATACAGGGGGACTACATTCCTTCTGATGCAACCCTGAACCGACTGTTCTCGCTGCACGTCATCGCCCTGCCCTTTGTGCTGGTCGGGCTGGTGGTCGCGCACCTGATGGCGCTGCACGAAGTGGGTTCCAACAACCCCGACGGCATCGACATCAAGAAGAACAAGGACGCCAGCGGCAAGCCGCTGGACGGCATCGCCTTCCACCCGTACTACACCGTGAAGGACCTGGTGGGCGTGGGCGGCTTCCTGATCATCTTCCTCGGCGTGGTGTTCTTCGCCCCGGATGGCGGCGGCTACTTCATTGAACGTCCCAACTTCATCCCCGCCGACCCGCTGGTCACGCCCGAACACATCACCCCGGCGTGGTACTTCGGTGCCTTCTACGCGATGTTGCGCGCGGTCCCCAGTAAGGCCATGGGCGTCATCACCATGGGCGCTGCCGTGGTCATCCTGTTTGCGGTGCCGTGGCTTGACCGCTCCAAGGTGCGTTCGATCCGCTACAAGGGCATGTTGTCGAAGATTGCGCTCGGGGTGTTCACCGTCGCCTTCGTGCTGCTGACCTACTACGGCCTGCAGCCGCCGTCGGGTCTCGGCACCTTGATTTCGCGCGTCGGCACGGTGATTTACTTCGCCTTCTTCCTGCTGATGCCCTTTTACACCTCCATCGAAAAAACCAAGCCCGAGCCAGAACGGGTGACGGGGTAAACATGAAAAGTCTGTTCTTGACTGCAGGGGCGCTCGCCCTGGGCCTCATGGCCAGTTCCGCTGCCACTGCAGCCGGCGGTGGTGCGATGCCGTTCAGCTATTCGCCCGACCCCGGCAACACCGCATCGTTGCAACGCGGCGCCCGCAATTTCACCGCCTACTGCGCGGCCTGCCACTCAATGAAGCTGATGCGCTACAGCCGCGTCGGGGACGACCTGAACATTCCGGAAGAAATGCTTCAGGCCAACCTGATGTTCAACACTGACGCGACCGGCGACATGATGATGGCGGCCAGTGCCGACGGTGCCGCCAGCTGGTTTGGCCAGAAGCCGCCCGACCTGTCACTGACGGCTCGTGCACGCACGCCGTCGTGGGTCTACAGCTACCTGATGAGCTTCTATGTCGATGCCGAGCGGCCGCTTGGCGTCAACAACACCGTGCTCGCCGGCGCCTCGATGCCGCACGTGCTGTGGGAGCTCCAGGGATGGCAGGTCAAGCCCGACGCCGAAGAAGGTGACGCGGCGGCCGACGACGATGGTCACGGCGGCGGTTCGCCCAACGGCCTTGAGCTGGCCACTGAAGGCCAGCTGTCACCCAAGGAATATCAGGCATTTGTGGGCGATCTGGTCAATTTCATGGCCTATGCCGCAGAGCCAGGACGGGCCGGTCGTCAGCAGTTGGGCGTGAAGGTCCTGCTCTTTCTGCTGGTGTTCACCTTCCTTGCCTACCTGCTGAAGAAAGAGTACTGGCGCGACATTCATTGACCGTGCGGCCGCCTTCTCCGTACGGCGTCACTGCCCGCCTTAAGCCGCTCATGGCCCAGCCATGAGCGGTTTTTCTATGGGCGTCACCCCCAAACGACGGGTCCGCGCCGCCCCGTTCCGGCCCCTGCGGGTCTTCGGCCTGGAAGCGGACCCTGCCACGCGCTGGGTGAGGATCGTGCTGGCCGAAAAACTGCAGCACGACGCCCACTTTGAGGCGGTCGATGTCAGGCGGCCTCCCGAAGACCTGATCGCCCTCAACCCCGGCATGCGCCTGCCGATGCTTCTCGACCGTGAAGTCTGCGTGGTTGAGGCAGGCATCATCGTCGAGTACCTCAACGAACGCTTTCCGCACCCGCCGTTGATGCCCTCAGATCCTGCCGGCCGTGCGCGCATGCGGCTCCTGCTGTCGCAGCTGTGGCAGGCACAGGCGCGCAAAGCTGCCACCGGCAAAACCGATGCCTGCCGCGACATGTTGCTGACACTGGCGCCGCTGATGAGCGCCAAGGGGCTGGCCATCGCCCCCGGGCTGCACCTCGGCGACACGGCACTGGCGGCACTACTGCCGGGCTGGCTACGCGCCGACATGGCGTTGCCCGCCTCGCTCGCGAGCCGCGTCGAAGCCTGCTACTCGGCCCTGATGCGGCGGGCTGCAGTACACTCGGTTCCATTATGAAAGCTCGCAGCCGCCGCCCTTATCTTGTCCGCGCGATCTACGACTGGACCCTGGAACATGGTTTCACCGCCCACCTGCTGGTGGCCGCCGATTTCCCCGGGGTCAAGGTGCCCCTGAGCTACGTCAAAGACGGGCGGATCACGCTCAACATCAGCCCGACCGCCGTGGTCAACCTCAATTTGCTGGCCGACATGGTCTGGTTCAGCGCCCGCTTCGGCGGTCGCTCGCAGGAGGTGCTGGTGCCCTATGGCGCGGTGCTGGCCATCTTTGCCCGCGAGAATGGTGAGGGCGTGGTCTTCGGTGAAGTTGAACACGCCGATCCTGCCGACCCCAGCGCGCCGCCACCCGGTGACGGCCCGCGACCGACCACCCCGCCACCGCCCTCCAGCGGCGACGAGGGCAAATCCAAACGTTCACATTTGCGGGTCGTGAAATAAGGCGATCACAAGCCTGCGCGCGGCCCGCCGACATGCCAGCGGAGGCCCTATGCGATTCATTTACCTGATCCTGATCATCCTGATTTCTGCAGTGATCTTCGTGTTCACCTTACAGAATCTGGGTGCGATCACCGTGTCGTTCCTGCACTGGCAGATGCGTACGCCGCTGTCGATCACCATCGTGGTGATTTACTTTCTGGGCATGCTCACCGGTGGGTCGCTGGTGTCGTTGATCAAGTCGTGGATTCGTGGGTCGACGCGGGAGCCGCGGAGTCCGACTTGAAGGTGCGGTTGGGCTCGTCATCGACACGGCGTGGGTTGATGGTCCGTCCGGTTGCTTTCAAAACCGTTGTGACTTGTTCTGACTGGTCTGTCAGCGAGTTGGGTTTCAGAACTTCCACTGCCAGCTTGAGGGCTCAGTGGCCGGGACTGCCCCCGGCGGGGCACTCACTTTTCTACTGCTAGAAAAGTAAGCAAAAGAGCCACCCCATGTTTCGGCTTTGGGCTTTCAGCCCAAAGGCCCCTGCGCTTCTCGCGTCAGGCGGGCTTGCGCAACTCGCTAACGCTCAGACAAGCGCAAGCCTTGATCGCCTGCCCCTCCGATGCTCGGCCGAAACAAAGGGGGGAGAACGTCAAAGGCAGAAGCAAAAGCAGCGCGCCGGTGACGCTTTGGCTTTTGCTGTTCACCCCCGTCTGACCGGGCCGAGCATCGCAGCAGGGGCGGGATCAAGCCTCGCGGTTGTTTGAGCGAAGCGAGTTGAAGCGAGGCCCCGCACCTGCGAGAAGCACAGGGCACCCCGCGCAGCGGGGCCCGGCAGTGGGGCACCTTCTTTTGGTTCCTTTTCTTGGTGCAAGAAAAGGAACTGCCCCGCCGGGGGCAGTCCCGGCCTCTGAGCCCTCAAGTTGGTGGTGGGGGTCATGAAACCCAGCCCGCCAGCAGGCCCATCAAGCGAGCCTTGATGGTGATGGAACCCTTAATCGCCAGCACATCAGACCCGACGATCAGGGCTCTGAAACAAGCCCGCAGCCCCCTAAGGTCCCGGCAACGTCTTCCCCGGATTCAGAATCCCCACCGGATCAAACACCCGCTTCAGTGAGTGCATCAGTGCCAGTGTCACCGCATCAATCTCCCAGGCAACGAACTCACGCTTGTCGATACCCACGCCGTGCTCCCCCGACAACGTGCCCCCCAGATCAAGCACTTTGCGGAACAATCGTGACAGCGCAGGCGTGATGGCACTCATCTGCGCCGGATCATCCGGGTCGGCAAGGATGTTGACGTGAATGTTGCCGTTGCCGGCATGGCCGAAGTTGACGATCTGCAAGCCGCCCGATGCGGCGATCGCCTCGACCTCGGCCAGCAATAGCGGCAGACGGCTGACCGGCACCGCGACGTCTTCGTTGACCTTCTTGGGTGCCAGTTTGCGCAGCGACGGCGACAGCGCCTTGCGACATGCCCAGAGCGCCTCGGCATGCGCCGCTGTCTCGGCAACATCGACGGCCACCACCCCATCGCCGGCGGCCGCAACCGCCGCCACGGCTTGCTGGGTCAAGCTCACCGACGCGGCGCTGCCGTCCACCTCGATCAGCAGCAGCGCGCCGGTTGCGGCAGGCACCCCGGTATCACGCCAGGCCTGCGCGAGGGCCACGGCGGCGCCGTCCATGAACTCCACCGCGCAGGGCAGATCGGCTTGGCCCATCAGGCGTACCACGGCGGCGATGGCGGCCGTGGTGTCAACGTAGCAGGCGCGCAACATGCGGCGCTCGGTGGGGCGCGGCAGCAGTTTGAGGGTCGCCTCGGTGATCACCGCCAGCGTGCCTTCACTGCCGATCAGCAGCCGTGTCAGGTCATAGCCGACGACGCCCTTGGTGGTTTCACCGCCGCTGCGAATCAGGTCGCCGTTGCCGGTCACCGCCCTGAGCCCGAGCACCGCATCCCGCGCGGTGCCGTACTTGACCGCGCGCGGCCCGCCGGCACCGCAGGCGAGGTTGCCCCCCACAGTCGAATAGGCCGCACTGGTCGGATCCGGCGCCCAGAACAGACCATCGGCCTCGGCAATGCGCTGCACCTCGGCGTTGAGCACGCCGGGCTCGACCACCATCAACCGGTCCGCCGGTCGATACTCGATCACGCGGTTCATCCGCTCCAAAGTCAGCACCACACCGCCTGCGACCGGCACGCTGGCACCGGTGGTGTTGGTGCCTCGGCCGCGCACGGTCAGCGGCACGGCATGCTCGCGGCAGGCGCGCACGGTCAATGCCACATCCTCGGCATTCAGGGCGACCACCACCGCCTGCGGCGCGGCGCAGCGACGCGAGTTGTCGTAACCATAGGCCAGGCAATCGGCGGCGTCGGTCATCACCCGCTCGGCCGGCAAGGTGGCGCGCAAAGACGCAAGTACGGCCTCGATGTGGCCTATCATTAGCCGGCCACCTCGAAGGCGTGGCGGATCCACTGCGGTTCGGCGCTGCCGTCAAAGGCCATGACATCAAAGCGAACGGCGCGATGTTGGTGCGCGCGTTGCTGCTGCAACCACGCTTGCGCGGCGCGCACCAGACGCGCCTGTTTGGTGGCGGTGATGCTGTCAGCAGCGGTACCGAAACGGCTGATTGCGCGGGCGCGCACTTCGACGAACACCAATTGCTCGCCGTCGAGCGCGATCAGGTCCAGTTCGCCAGCCTTGAATCGCGCATTGCGCGCCAGGATCTGGAGACCGGCGCGCCGCAAATACTGCGCCGCCCGGTCTTCGGCCTGTCGCCCCCGCGCCAGCGCGCGCAGGCGATCAATTACCACGCCGAGCCGCGAACGCCGTCCTCGACGCGCAATTGTTCAAGGTAGCGATCTTCAACCCTGACACGGCCGGGGTCGGTGGCGCGCGGCAGCAGGTCGATGCCCCGGGTGGTGAAGCGCGCGCAGTCGAGTCGTCGCTGGACCGCGCCGTTGACGTCAAACCAGAGCTCACCGGTGCTGCCAATGACGCTGTAACCGAGACTGGCCTGACCTCGCGCGACACTGGAGGCCAGCGCGAAGGCATCTACGCCCATCGCGAACAGGCGCGACTGATTGCCGTTGCTCGGGAGCGTCTGCGCCACCCCTGCCAGCGGACTTTGCGTGCCGAGGGCGTCGTCAAACATCCACGGCATGTCGCAAAAACGGCTGCCGGCAAGGTCAATGCCCGGCCGCATACCCGGCTCGTAGATCATTGAGGTGGCGTAGGCGGGCAGATCTTGTGCACGGTGAAAGCGGAACTGGCTCCAAATCAGCCGCCCGTCGGTGGGGCGACCGGCAAAGAACACGAAATCGACATCGGCGCGGCGGCGGGTCTCAAATACCGGGCGCTCACCGAGCATGGCGCTGACTTGACGATGGCGCGACTCACTTTCGCCAATCTGCATCAAGGCCTTGATGGAAGTCGAAAAATCATCGGTGCCCGGCGCATAACGACGGCTGCTCAGCAAGCGCCCGCCGAGGGCTTCGATGCGATCACGAAAGGCTTGCTCGACGCGCGCGCCCCAGTCGTTGTCGGGCAGCAGGCTCACGGCCGTGCGCAGGCCCTGGCTCACGGCGTGATCGGCCGCAGCGCGCGCCTCATCTTCGGGCGCCAGCGCGAACTGGTACAGGTTGGGCACCCAGGCCATGTCGGCAGGCAACTGGTTGAGGGCAACCACCGGCACCGGCAATGGGCCACGCTGGGCGATGGCGGCCACCGACTCGCGGCGCAGCGGCCCGATCACTATGGCGGCGCCGTTCGCCAGCGCCTGATCAAATGCACTGAGCGCCTCATCCGGCGTGCTGCCCGCGTCATAAAAGCGGACCGGCGCCACGGCACCGGCCTTCAGGTAAGCGGCGATCCAGCCATCCCGAATCACCTCACCAATGCTCTGTAACGGGCCACTCAATGGCAGCAGCACCGCCCACTCGCCCCCGAACGGCAGCGGCATCTGGGTGAAGCGGCCGTCCCCGTCGGGACTGTCCAGGGTTTCGAAGCGCGCCTGCCCGGGGTGATTCGGGTAATCGTCGCGCCAGCGGTCCAATGCATCAGCCGCCGGTTGTCGCGCCACCAGACCGAGTGCGATCCAGCCTTCGACATCGCCTCCGAGCGCGCGCGCCCGATCAAGGTCGCTGGGCGTCAGCGGCGCGCGCATCAAGTCCGACCAGAGTTGTTCCTGATTGGCCTCCCGCGCCTCGCCCTGCAACCACCGGCCACGCTCGGACCAGGCGTGAATCGCACCGACGAAATCACCGAGCTCACGCAGGGCATCCGCACGCAGGCCTTCGGTCGCGGCGGCCAGTTCGGCACTGATCATCGCCACCGGCAAACGCTCAAGGACCGCATTGGGCCGGCCCTCGGCCGCAGCAATGCGGGCGTTGATCAGTTGTAGATAAGGCAACTGCTCAGGGTCAAGCGATTGATCAAACACCGCATTGATGCGCGACTTCGCCTGCTCCAGGTCACCGACGTTGAGCGCCGCTTCAGCGGCATCCAACTCGGCGCTGCGGGGCGGCGCGGGCGGCAACGAGGGCACCGGTCGCATCGACGGCAGTGGCAACGGCGCAGTGGCGCCAGACGGCGGCTCGGGCTCGGGGGTGGTCTGCATCGGCGGTGACGGTGCAGGGGCCGGGCGCTGCGGGGCCTGTATCGGCGCGCCGACACAACCGGCGATCAGGCCGGTGATTGCGGCCAAGGCCAAAAAGGTGGCCAGCGGCCGCAATTCTCGTTGTTTTGACGTCGATCTCATGGCGTCAAAAGTATGACACGCTACTTTCTTGGCAGCGGATATCCACCCACCGCAACGCCCTCGCCTACCGGCCTTGAGTATGTCGAACCCCGAATCGGTCGCCCGCGGCCATCTCTATGTTGTGGCAACGCCCATCGGCAATCTGGCCGACCTGAGTCCGCGCGCGGCCGCTGTGCTGGCGGGGGTTGACCTGATCCTTGCCGAGGACACCCGCAACAGCTGGGTGCTGATGCAACACGCTGGTATCACCACGCCAATGGCGGCACTGCACGACCATAACGAGCGCGGGCTGGCCGAGTCACTGATCCAACGTCTTGAGGCCGGCGAAGCGCTGGCGCTGATCTCGGATGCGGGGACGCCGCTGATCTCGGACCCCGGCTTCGTGTTGGTGCGCCAAGTGCGTGATGCCGGTTTACCGGTGATGACCGTCCCCGGCCCCTGTGCGCTGATTGCCGCGCTGTCGATTGCCGGGCTGCCGACCGACCGCTTCACCTTCGTCGGCTTTCTGCCCGCCAAAACCAGCGCCCGCCGCAGCGCCCTGGCGCCGCTGGGGGCGCTCACTGAAACGTGGGTCTGCTACGAGTCCAGTCATCGCATTGCCGACACCCTGGCCGACATGGAAGCCGTGCTCGGCGCCGACCGCGACGTGCTGCTGGCGCGTGAACTGACCAAGCGCTTCGAGCAGAGCGTTCGCCTGCCACTGGGTGCCCTGCGCGCTTGGCTGGCCGAAGACCCGATGCATGAGAAGGGCGAGTTCGTGCTGTGTGTGGCAGGCGCCGCGGCCGCTTCGGATGCCGATCGTCAACTGACTGAAGGGCGCCGCCTCATGGCGCGACTGGTGCAGGAACTGCCCGCCTCGCGCGCGGCGCGCATCGCGGCCGAACTGAGCGGTGCGCCGCGCAAGCAGCTCTACGTCGAGTCACTCGCCGAGCCCGACGCCTGAGTCCCGCGACGGCGGCGTTTATCATCGGCACATGAATCCGACTTCCCCCGACCCGGCCAACGCCGCGTCCGACCTCGTCAGCCGCTCCCGCGCCGTGGTCTGGCACCCCTGTACGCAGATGAAAGACCACGAATGGCTACCGCTGGTGCCGGTCGCCAAGGCCGAGGGCGTGTGGCTGGAAACGCCCGATGGCAAGCGCATTCTCGATGCCGTCAGCTCGTGGTGGACCAACATTTTCGGCCACCGGCACCCGGTCATCGTCGAGCACGTCAAGCGCCAACTGGACACGCTCGATCACGTGATGCTCGCCGGCTTCACCCACGAGCCGGTGGTCAGCCTGTCCGAAAAGCTGGTGGCCCTTACGCCCAAGGGATTGAGCCGCTGCTGCTACAGCGACAATGGCTCGTCGGCGGTCGAAGTCGCGCTGAAGATGAGCCACCACTACTGGCGCAACACCGGCAAGCCCGAAAAGACCCGCTTCGCGACCTTGACCAACAGCTACCACGGCGAAACCCTGGGCGCACTGGCGGTCGGCGACACCGGTCTGTACCGCGATACTTACGCGCCGCTGCTGCTGACCCCCATCACCCTGCCCTCGCCCGATTGCAGCCTGATGCAGGATGGTGGTCGTGGTCCCGGTGAAAGCTGGGAGGACTACAGCCGCCGCCGCTTCAGCGACGCGCGGCGCATTCTCGAAGCCCATGCCGAGACCCTGTCGGCGGTGATCATCGAGCCACTGCTGCAATGCGCTGGCGGCATGCGCATGTATCACGCGGTGTGGATCAAGCTGCTGCGCGAAGCCTGCGATGAGCTGGGGATTCATCTGATCGCTGACGAAATCGCCACCGGATTCGGCCGAACCGGACACATGTTTGCCTGCGATCACGCCAACATCACGCCCGATTTCATGTGCCTGTCCAAGGGCATCACCGGCGGCACCCTGCCGCTGGCCGTCACCATGACCAACGAGCGCGTCTACGAAGCGTTCTACGACGATTACGCCACCGGCAAGGCCTTCCTGCATTCGCATTCCTACACCGGCAACCCGCTGGCCTGCGCCGCCGCGCTGGGCACCCTGGCGGTGTTCGACGAGTGCAACTGGATGGCCATCGTCCGCGGCCTGGGGCAGCTGATGTGGACCCAGACCGCCGCCTTGCGCAGCCATCCGCATGTGGCCGAAGTGCGCCAGCAGGGCATGGTGCTGGCGGTGGAGTTAGCGGCCTCGCCGCATCAGCGCAAGCCCTACCCGGCCGGCGAGCGGCGCGGTCTGCGCGCTTACCAACATGCGCTGGACAAGGGCGTGCTGCTGCGACCGCTGGGCAACACGCTCTACCTGATGCCGCCATACGTGATCACGCCAGCCGAGATCGGCCGACTATGCGAGGTGCTGACCGAAGCGGTTGACGTCGCCACCCGCACATGACCCGCATCCATCTGCCGGTCACGTTGCGCGAAGGCGACGAGCACGACTTGCCCGAAGCCGCGCATCGACATCTGGTACAGGTGCTGCGGCTGCATGCCGGCGACGCACTGACGGTGTTCGACGGCCAAGGCTGCGAGGCCCCCGCCGCGCTGATCACTGCGGAAAAGCGCCACAGCCGCATCAGGGTTGGCGCCGTGCAGCGGCCCGTGCGTGAGTCGCCACTGGCGGTCACTTTGCTGCAAGGCGTGTCCAAGGGTGAGCGCATGGATTACACCCTGCAAAAGGCTGTTGAGCTGGGTGTGACCGCAATCCAGCCGCTCACCACACAGCGTTCGATGGTGAAGCTGGACGCCGACCGCTGGGCCAAAAAATATGCGCACTGGCAGGGCGTGATTGTCAGTGCCTGCGAGCAGTCGGGTCGGGTGGTGATCCCGTCACTGCATCCGCCGGCAAGCCTGGACGCGGCGCTGAACGCCCTGCCTGATGAGGTCTTGAGACTGGCCTTGCTGCCCGAGCACGGCCGAGCCCTGCGCGACTTGCCACCCCCTGAGTCGGGCGTGGCGCTGCTGGTCGGCCCCGAAGGCGGGCTGGACCCCACCGAGATTCGCCTGGCGCTGGATGCCGGCTTCACCGCCGTGCAGCTCGGCCCGCGTGTGCTGCGGACCGAGACCGCCGGGGTGGCGACACTGGCCGCCTTGCAGGCGTTGTGGGGCGATTGGGGAGCCGGGTGACTCGCGCTTAAAGGCGAAGGACTGACCGGCGACCGGGCGCGCCACCCCATCACGCCCTGTGTGATCTGCCCGATGGTGCGGATTCCCCAATGGGCCGCGAAGGGGTTAGTCTTGGGCGCCCCGGCAACTCCTGCATCCCAACGTGCTGATCACCAACGCCAAAATTATCAATGAAGGTCGCCAGTTCGACGCTGATGTCCTGATTAGCGGGGAGCGCATCGAAAGAATCGCGCCGCAAATCAGCTGCCCGCCCGGACACGAGGTGTATGACGCCGGCGGCCTGACGCTGATCCCCGGCATGATTGACGATCAGGTGCACTTTCGCGAACCGGGGCTGACCCACAAGGGCAACCTCGCCACCGAGTCGGCGGCAGCAGCAGCAGGCGGCATCACCAGCGTGATGGACATGCCCAACAACAACCCGACCATCACCACCCGCGAAAGGCTGGCCGAAAAGTACGCCATGGCCGCCGGCCGCATGCACACCAACTACGCTTTTTACTTTGGCGCGGCCAACGACAACGCCGAGGAAGTGGCGCGCCTGCAGCCGGACGAAGCCTGCGCGGTCAAGGTGTTCATGGGCGCGTCCACCGGCAACATGCTGGTTGACGATCCGACCACGCTGTCGGCCATTTTTTCGCGCTCCAAGCTGATGGTGGTGACCCACTGCGAAGACACGCCGATGATCCTCGCCAATGAGGCCGCCGCGCGTGAGCGCTGGGGCGAGGACGTGCCGTTTGATCAGCATCCGCTGATCCGCTCGGAGGCGGCCTGCTATGCCTCCACCGAGCTTGCCGTGGGCTTGGCCAGGCAGCACGGCGCGCGACTGCACGTGCTGCACCTGACCACCGCCAAAGAGCTCGAATTCTTCGCCGCCGGCCCGGTCAAGGACAAGCGCATCAGCGTCGAGGCCTGCGTGCACCACCTGTATTTCGACCAGAGCAGCTATGCCACGCGCGGCGCCAAGGTGAAGTGCAACCCCGCCATCAAACGTGCCGAGGATCGCGCGGCGCTGGTGGCGGCGGTAAAGGCCGGCATCATCGATGTGGTCGCCACCGACCACGCGCCGCACACGCGCGAAGAAAAAGACCGCACCTACTTCAAGGCGCCGGCCGGGTTACCGCTGGTGCAGCACGCACTGCCGATGCTGATGACGCTGGCCGCTCGCGGCGAGCTGAGCCTTTTCGACGTGGTCGAGCGCACCAGCCATAACGTGGCGCGGCTGTTCGGCGTGCGTGACCGCGGCTTCATCCGCGAAGGCGCCTACGCCGATCTCGCACTGGTCGACCCAAATCACTCATATCTCGTTGACCGCAGCGACGTGCGGTACCACTGCGGTTGGTCACCATTGGAAGGCGACACCCTCACCGGCCGCGTGAAAACGACGTGGATCAACGGTCACAAGGTTTATGACGACGGCGTTCTGGTCAGCCAACCCCGCGGGGCAAGGCTACGCTTCTCGGCGTCTTTTTAGGACTTCCAATGGCTGACCTAGACCGGCTCATACACCGGTTGTATCGCGTTGTCGCACTTGAACCCCATTGGGAAGAAGCACGCCTCAAGGCGCTGGAGGTGCTTGCGCAATGGAGCGACGCCACCAGTGCCGTGTGGCTGACCGGCGCCGGCAACGCGGCTGGCCCGGTGCGCACCAGCACCCTGTCGGTCTCGCCGGTGCAGCTCGACGAACTCAGGCACTTGCCGCAGCGTCCTTCCCAGCGCACCACCTGGTTGTCACCCTTGCCTGCGACGTTGGCTGTACCCGGATGCCCGTCCACGGTCGGCTGCGTGATTGATTATCAGCACCGGGACACTCACCTGAGCAGTCGCGTACTGCTCACGTTTGCGACCAAGCCGGACGTCGGTGACGACACCCTGTCCCATGCCATCGGACATCTGGTCGAGGCGGGTACCCTGGCTTTCGATTTGCTTCTGGCACGCGACAGCTGGCTGGGGGCGATGGGACGCCCGACACGCGGGGCCGGCGCCCTGATCGACCCGAAGGGCGCGTATTACGCCGTCAGTCCGGCGTTCAGCACGGTGATGGACCATTGCTTCGGCAGTGGCATATCCACGAGCCAGTTGCCGGTGCCGTTAAGCGCGGACGCGCTCGACCCGCACAAGACGTTCACCCTCGGCAGATTGCAGGCAAGGGTCTCGCCGCAGGGTCCGCTGTGGTTGATTCACGTCCGCACCACGCTGCCCATCGACAAGCTGTCACCCCGCGAGCAGGAGGTGGCCCGCCACCTGTCAGAGGGCAAAACCTTCAAGCGCATCGCGCAGCAGCTCGGGCTGTCACCGTCGACGGTCGCGAACCACAGCGCATCGATCTACCGCAAGCTGGGCGTTTACCGCCGTGAAGATCTGATCAGCCAAGTGCGCACCGACGTCAAACGCAAATCGGCCTAAGCTGGGCGCAACCCCTCAGCCTGATCGTTCATGGCCACTCCGCAACCCGACCCTCTCGAACCGTTGGTGCGCCAACTTGGCGTGCCCCGACGCGATCTGGGGTTTCTTGACGCGCTCAATGCCGCCGCCTGCGCGCAGTTGGTCGCCGACATCGAGCGCGCCAAAGGCCTGCACGCTGCCGCGCTGGGCGAGGCCATGGAAGGCGCGCTCAACCAGTTGCCACGGCTGCTGCGCCTGCCCGTCCGCAAACTGTTTGGACTGTGACGATGGATCGCCCGACCGAACTGCGCCGCCTTGCCCGGCTACTGCACCGCGACACGGACGCGCTGCGTCACCTGGACACACTGGATGCTGTCCAGCTGATGCAGTTGCGGCGCCTGTTGCAAGAATCGCTCATCGAACGCTTCGCGGGCGCCTTCAAGCGTCTGGCGGCGGGCGGGCGACTGATTCCCGACCCGCTCAAGGCGAAGCTGTGTACCGGCATTTTCGGCGCAGCGCTGACCGCCAATCTGTCGTACTTCACGCCCACCGACCAGTCGGTGCGGCTGGCCCGGCATTTTGACGATGACTTTCTCACCGAGACCGCGCGCCACCAGGTGCCCGAACGCGCCCAGGCGCTGCTGGCGGCGCTGCCGGTCGAGATCATGCGCGGTGTCGCTCGCAAACTGTTGGCGGCCAGGGAGTTCGCCATCATGGGCGGCTTCACCGACTACCTGCCCGACGACAAGGCGCTGATCCTGATCCAGGACATCGCGCAGCCTGCAGACCGCTTGCGCGTCTCATCATTCGCACAGCGCAAGGACCGCGTCGCCCGCATCATGGCGCAGCTCACCGATGAAGCCCTTGCCGCGCAACTGGCGGCCGCCATGGCCGAGCCAGACTTGTTGACCGAAATCGTGCTGACCGTCGCCGAGATGCCTGGGCCCCAACAAATGCGCCTGGCCGACATCAGCGACCGGGTCGATATCAAGCTGCGATCACGGCTTGAGCAGCACGTCGCCGCAGACGCGCCGACCCGCGAACGCCTGCAGCCGTACTTCCAGCGCTGAGCGGCCGCAGACATAAAAAGGGCGAAGAGCACATGGGTGCTCTCCGCCAGTCCCAGCCATTTGGTTAACCCCTGCGGGCCGTGTCTATTGCAATACCGTGTGCCTTGGAATTTGGATGCAGAAGCGTGCTGAATTGATTTGTCGCGGCCTGGCTGCGGGGCTCGCCGCCCTGCTGCTGAGTGGCTGCGGCAAGGCCGGTTACTACGCCCATCTGGCGGGGGGACAATGGCAACTGCTGTCGTCGCGCACCGCCATCAGCGAGGTCATCGCCGCACCGCAGACACCGGCTGAACTGGCCGAGGCGCTGCGCGACGTGCGTGACGTGCGCAGCTTCGCCATTGACACCCTGGCGCTGCCCGACAACGGCAGCTACACGCATTACGTCGACCTGAAGCGCGATCACGTGGTGTGGAACGTCATGGCTGCGCCGAAGTACGCGCTGACGGCGCGCGAGGTCTGTCACTGGTTTGTCGGTTGTCTGGCGTATCAGGGTTATTTCGACCCGGCGCGGGCCGAGGCCGAAGCCGCGCGACTGACCGCCGCCGGCTGGGATGCAATGGTCGTACCGGTGCCGGCCTATTCCACGCTGGGAACCTTTCGTGACCCGGTGCTCAACACCATGCTGCGCGGCGGCATCGCGCCGCTACTCGGCACGGTGATCCATGAGATGACCCACGAACGATTGTTCGTGCCCGGTGACACCGCCTTCAACGAAAGCTACGCCAGCTTCGTCGAAGCCGAAGGCCTGCGCCAATGGCAGGCCGCACGTGGCCGAGTGCCCGACGGGGACGCCGCCGCGCTGATCCAGCGCCGTCGTGACTTCATCAAGCTGGTGCTGGACACCCGCGAGCGGCTGACCGCTGCGTACGCCGACCACGAGGGCGACGAACCCGCCCTGGCCGCCGCCAAGGATCATGCCTTCGCCGAGCTGAAGCGCCGGTACCGGGCGATGCGCGACGCTCAATGGGAAGGCTGGCGCGGCTACGATGCCTGGTTTGACCGACCGCTCAACAATGCGGATTTGCTGCCCTTCGGCCTCTATGACCAATGGGTGCCGGCCTTTGCTGCGCTCTTTGAGGAGGTCGGGCGCGACTGGTCAGCTTTTCATCTGGCGGTATCGGCGATTGGCGAGCTGCCGCCCGATGCGCGCCGCGCCAAGTTGACGCAGTTGCTAGCATTCGCGCCATGCGAGGAATCCGACGATCAGGCGTGTGGCTGAGTGTGCTGCTGGCCTGCGCTTGCGCGAGCCCGGTGATGGTGCAAGGCGACACCCAGGCCAAGCGCGAGGTCATCGTCTTTATCGACCGTCTGCTGAGTCGTGAGCAAGGCGAGGGCTGGGAGCGCACCGGCCAGTACTTTGCGTGGTCATTCAACTTCAGCGGTGACGGCTGCACCCTGCACGCGACCCGACGCGAGCTGACCGGCTCGCGTGTGCTGCGCCAAGCCATCCCCCTTGACCGTACGCGGCCCGGATGGGATGGCAGCACCAGCCTGATTTTTGCCTGCGATCAGGGGCCGGCCTGCATCGACACGCTGCACCAGGGGGTGGGCTTGCGCGACGAGTTCGGCGCTGACGACACCCAGCTCTTTGCACCCGACCCCCATGATCTGCCCAAGCTTGCCGATGCCTTCACCGAGCTGAAGCGGCTTTGCGATGACCCGTACCGCCTGCCGCCCGAGGGGCCGGCGTTTCCACGCGGACAAGATTACCCCGGCGCGGGCCTTTAGGGCCTGTTAACAATTGGCGCATCGCTGCGGCCGAGTCGGTTATGGCCTTGGGCGAGGCGGGAGAAGCGCGGTTGGGTCATTCCACACAAGCGACGACCAACGAAGTCCAGGGCCATAACCGGCCGGCCCCGCGATGCCGGCCAACAACCAACAAAAAGGCGACCCGAAGGTCGCCTTGATTTGACTCATCAGTGGCATCAGCCCTCGGCGCGCTGCAGCGCGGCGATGCGCTCTTCCAGCGGCGGGTGGGTCGAGAACATGCGGCTGATCTTGCCCCCCGAAATCCCGAACGCGGTGATCTGCTCGGGCAGGGTCGATTGGCCATGTGCCATCTTCAAACGCTCCAGCGCGCTGATCATCTTGCGACGACCGGCCAGATGCGCCCCGGCAAGGTCGGCGCGAAACTCGCGTTGACGCGAGAACCACGCAACGATGGTCGACGCCAGAATGCCGAACACGATCTGCAACACGATCACGCTCAAGAAATAGCCCATGCCGTAACCGCCCTCGTTCTTCAGCACGGCGCGGTCGATGAAGTGGCCGATGATGCGGGCAAGAAACATCACAAAGGTGTTCACCACGCCCTGGATCAGGGTCAGGGTGATCATGTCGCCGTTGGCGACGTGACCAATTTCGTGGCCCAGCACGGCTTCGACTTCGTCCTGAGACATGTGCGTCAGCAGCCCGGTCGAAACCGCGACCAGCGCCTTGTTCTTGTTCGAGCCGGTGGCAAACGCGTTGGGCTCGGGCGCGTTGTAGATCGCCACGTCGGGCACGCCGATGCCGGCGGCCTGGGCCTGACGTTTTACCGTGTTGACCAGCCACATTTCCTGGCTGCTGCGCGGATTTTCGATGATCTGGGCGCCGGTCATCTTCAGCGCCACCCACTTCGACATCAGCAGCGAGATGAACGAGCCGCCCATGCCAAAGATGGCGCAGAACAGCAGCAGGGTGGTCAGGTTGAGGGTGCCGTCGGCCTCGAGATACCGGTTGAGCCCAAACAGGTGGGCGACCACCGACAGCACCAGGATGACGGCGATGTTGGTCAGCAGGAACAAACCGATTCGTTTCATGGGCGTAGACGAGACTCAGTGGCTTCGGATAAGAACAATATGCGGCAGATAGACCGCCGCTCAAGGGTCTCAGTTCAGGATTTCGTTCCGATGTCAGCGTTCAGCGCCTCGACCCGCTGGAAGCCCCGCGGCAAATGCCCGCCGCGGCTGGCGCGGGCACCGCGATACAGATCAAGATCGGCTGGCTTGAGCGTGAGGGTGCGTTTGCCACAGGTCAGCACCAGATTGGCCGCCGGCGGCAAAACCCCCAGGGCCAGAATTTCATCCTTGCCCTTGAGGCCGATCAGCTTGTTGCCCTTACCCTTGGTCAGCTCGGGCAGGTCAGCCACCGGAAACACCAGCAGACGCCCTTCGGCCGTGCACACGGCAAGCTCGGACGCCGGGTCGCGGCACAGCACTGGTGGCATCAGCGCGGCATCGCCAAGGCTGACCACCGCCTTGCCCGCGCGATTGCGTGCCTGCAGCGCATCAAGCTGGGTGACAAAGCCGTAGCCCTCGTTCGAGGCCAGCACGTAGCGCTGGTCACCCTCGCCCATCAGCAGCGACACCAGTTTGCCGCCGTCCTGCAGGTCCAGACGGGTGGTGACGGGCTCGCCCTGGCTGCGCGCCGAGGGCAGTTCACGCGGGTTGAGCGTGTAGGCGCGCCCCTTGGTGTCAAAGCCGATCAGCAGTTGATTGGTTTTGCCCTGGGCGTGGATGAAGTACCCGTCGCCCGCCTTGTAGGCCAATGTCGTCGGGTCCAGGTCGTGGCCCTTGCCGGCACGAATCCAGCCCGCCTGGCTGAGCACCACGGTCACCGCCTCGGCGGGCAGGATGGACTCGGCCGACAGCGCCTGCGCAGGCGGCGCGGCGCCGATCGGGCAGCGGCGGTCATCACCGTACTTCTGTGCATCGTCGGCAATTTCCCTGGCGATGAGGCCTTTCAGCGACTCGTCGTCGGCCAGCAGCGCCTCGAGCTCGGCGCGCTCGGCGGCCAGGGCGTCCTGCTCGCCCTTGATCTTCATTTCTTCAAGCCGCGCCAACTGGCGCAACTTGGTGTCGAGGATGTATTCGGTCTGCCGCTCGCTGAGCGCAAAGGTCGCCATCAGCACGGCCTTGGGCTCGTCCTCGAAGCGAATGATGCGGATCACTTCATCGAGGTTCAGGAAGGCAATCAGCAAGCCCTCCAGCAGGTGCAGACGGTCATTGACCTTGGCCAGCCGGTGGTTGAGGCGCCGGGTGACCGTGGCGAAGCGGAACGCCAGCCACTCGACCAGGATCTCGCGCAGGTTCTTGACCTTGGGCCGACCATCCAGACCAATCATGTTGAGGTTGACGCGGTAACTCTTTTCCAGATCGGTGGTCGCGAAAAGGTGCGCCATCAACTGCTCGGCGTCGACCCGGCTGGAGCGAGGCACGATGACGATGCGCACCGGGTTTTCATGATCGGACTCGTCGCGCAAATCCTCGACCAGCGGCAGCTTCTTGGCGCGCATCTGCTCGGCGATCTGCTCCTGCACCCGCGAGCCGGAAACCTGATGTGGCAGCGCGGTGACGATCAGGTATCCGGTGTCAGGCTCGCGCTCCCAGCGCGCCCGCGCTCGCACGTTACCCAGCCCGGTGCGGTAGAGCTTCAGCAGGTCGGCCGATTCCGAGACGATTTCACAGCCGGTGGGGTAATCCGGCGCCGGCACGAAACGCATCAGCGTCTCGATCTCGGCGCCGGGATGCTTGAGCAAATGGATGCAGGCCTTGGCCAGCTCGCGCAGGTTGTGCGGCGGGATGTCGGTGGCCATGCCCACGGCGATACCGGTGGTGCCGTTGACCAGAATGTTGGGCAGGCGCGCCGGCAGCAGCCGCGGCTCGTCCAGCGTGCCGTCGAAGTTGGGCGTCCAGTCGACCGTGCCATTGGCCAGTTCGACCAGCAATGTCGAGGCATAGGCCGTCAGCCGCGATTCGGTGTAGCGCATCGCCGCAAAGCTTTTCGGGTCGTCGTGCGAACCCCAGTTGCCCTGCCCATCGACCAGCGGATACCGATACGCGAAGGGCTGCGCCATGGTGACCATGGCCTCGTAACAGGCCGAGTCCCCGTGCGGATGGAACTTGCCGAGAACGTCACCGACAGTGCGCGCCGACTTCTTGTATTTGGCGCCTGCGGTCAGGCCAAGCTCGCTCATGGCGTAAACGATGCGCCGCTGTACCGGCTTCAGACCGTCGGCGATGTTCGGCAGAGCGCGGTCCAATACCACGTACATCGAGTAATCGAGATAGGCACGCTCGGCGAACACCGAGAGGGGCAGACGTTCGGTTTCAATCACGGACATCGCGGGGCAGAACTCAGAAAAATGCGGGTGGCAGAGTGTACGCAGCCGCCACCGGCCGCGCCGGACCTGCCCTGCCCTGGCGCAGGGCCTAAAGGGCTTCCGCAGGCAGCCCCTGCAGCAGCGCCCCGGGATTTAGCACGCCGACCACGCCGCCCAGACCTTGCAACGTGCCCTGCAGCGCCGGTTCGCTGGGCAAGCCGGGCCCCAGCAAGCGATCACCGCCAATCACCAGGTCAGCAACGCCCACGGTCCCGAGCCCGGGCAGGTCAACCAGCTGCGCGGTCAGCGTCAGGCTTGGCAATCGGTGCCCGAAGCCGGGCTGCGGGTCGACCGTGGGCGCGGTGAACAGGTTGGCACCGCCCAGCCCCAAACCTTCAAAGCCCAAGGTGCCGACCAGCGGCAGACCGCTGGCCACCAGCGACAGGTTGAGCGTCGGCAATCCTTGTGCCGACGCCGGACTGCAGAGCGCCATCGACCCGAGGGCAATGAGCGTGGCAATTTTCATGGGCAGGACCGTCGACAAGGGGCAGCGCCACAGTGCGCGGCTGGGCCGGTCCTGCCTATCCGCAAACGACGCCAGACGGCGTCACTGCTGACCTACCCGCGTCAGCCTGCGGATGACGCCGACCCCTATCGGTCAAACGTTGGCGCGGTTGCCCTCGCGCTCGAGCCAGTCTTTGCGATCACTGGCGCGCTTCTTGTTGAGCAGCATGTCGACAATCTGGTCGGACTGCCCTTCGTCAAGCGTCAACTGCACCAGCCGTCGCGTGTCGCGCGCCATTGTGGTTTCGCGCAGTTGCAGCGGGTTCATCTCGCCCAGTCCCTTGAAGCGGGTGACGCTGAGCTTGGCCTTGGGGTGCTCGGCCTGCAGGCGGTCGAGTATGCCGTCGCGCTCGGCGCCATCCAGGGCATAAAACACTTGCTTGCCCAGATCGACGCGGTACAGCGGCGGCATGGCGATGTACACGTGACCAGCCGCAACCAGGGGCCGGTAGTGACGCAAAAACAGGGCGCACAGCAAGGTGGCGATGTGCAGCCCGTCAGAGTCAGCGTCGGCCAGTACGCAGACCTTGCCGTAGCGCAGCTGGCTCAGGTCGGCACTGCCGGGATCAACGCCAATGGCGACCGAAATGTCGTGAATTTCCTGGCTGGCGAGCGCCTCGTTGGCATCACACTCCCAGGTGTTGAGAATCTTGCCGCGCAGCGGCATCACCGCCTGGGTGTCACGATCGCGCGCCTGTTTGGCCGAGCCGCCCGCCGAGTCGCCTTCGACCAGAAACAGCTCGGTCTGGGACAGATCAGTGGACACGCAATCGGCGAGCTTGCCGGGCAGCGCCGGGCCGCTGGTGATTTTCTTGCGCACCACCTGGCGACTCTGCTTGAGGCGCGCGGCGGCGTTGCTGATCACCAGCTGGGCGATCTGCTCGCCCTCGTTCGGGTGCTGGTTGAGCCACAGGCCAAAGGCGTCGTGGACGGTCCCGGAGACAAACGCTGCGGTCTCGCGAGAACTCAGGCGCTCCTTGGTCTGCCCGGCAAACTGCGGGTCGTGCATCTTGGTCGACAGCACGTACTGACAGCCGCTCCACACATCATCGGGCGTGACTTTCACGCCGCGCGGCAACAGGTTGCGAAACTCGCAGAACTCGCGGATGGCCTCGGTCAGTCCGGTGCGCAAACCATTGACGTGGGTGCCGCCCTGGGCGGTGGGAATGAGATTGACATAGCTCTCGGCGACCGCTTCGGTGCCGCCGGCCGTCCACACCAGCGCCCATTCGGCTTCTTCACGCGCCGCCTTCAGCGAGCCGGTGAAGGGCTCGGCCGGCAGGGTTTCGAGATCGCCGAGCGCGTCCTTCAGGTAATCGAGCAGACCATTTTCGTAAAGCCAGGTGATCTGCTCACCGTGGACGCGGTCGTCGAGGCTGATTTTCAGGTTCGGGCAGAGCACGGCCTTGGCGCGCAGGTTCTGCTTGAGCCGCGGCAGGCTGAACTTGGGACTGTCGAAATACTTCGGGTCAGGCCAGAAACGCACGGTGCTGCCGGTGCGCCGCTGCCCCACGGTGCCCACTTCGCGCAGCTCTTCGGCCTTGTTGCCGCTGGCAAACGCCATCTCGTGCTGCTTGCCGCCGCGATAGACGGTCACCACCAGCCGCGTCGACAGCGCATTGACCACCGACACCCCGACGCCGTGCAGACCGCCGGAGTAGCCGTACATCTTGTTGGAGAACTTGGCACCGGAGTGCAGCTTGGTGAGTATCAGCTCAACCCCTGACACCCCGTGCTCGGGGTGCAGGTCCACCGGCATGCCTCGGCCGTCGTCGGAAACTTCCAGCGAGCCGTCCTCGAAGACCGTGACCTGAATGCTCTTGCAATGACCCGCCAGCGCCTCGTCGACCGCGTTGTCGATGACTTCCTGGGCCAGGTGATTGGGTCGCTGGGTGTCGGTGTACATCCCCGGACGCTTGCGCACCGGGTCCAAACCCTGCAGAACCTCAATGGCATTGGCGCCGTAACTTTGAACATCGGTCATGGAATAACCCGGAAAGCGGTGGAGGCAGGGCGCGCGGAGGCTACGGGAAAATTTGGCCTCGCGGCAAGCGAGCTGGGATGCCATCTTGCCCGACGCGGCAATTGTGCCTAACGTCGGGGCCGTGACTGCGAGACGGTCAACCCTCAGCACCGTGTGGCAGTGACTTCGGGACCCATGCTGGCCGTCGAGGCGGTTGGCCCACTGGAGAGCGGTCATGGCGAACTTCCACGACACCCCATCCACCCCTTCACCGCCCCAACGGACGCCTGGCACCGGCGAACGCCGCCTGGCGGCGCTGTTGGCGCGTGCCGACATCGCACTCAACGGCTCCCGCCCGTTCGACCTGCAATTACATCGCCCGGGGGCCGCCGCGCGCATTCTCGCGCAGGGCAGCCTCGGGCTCGGCGAGGCTTACATGGATGGCGACTGGGACTGCGAACAGCTCGACGGCCTGATCCAGCGCCTGCTCGCCGCACGCCTGCAAAACGCCGTCCATCCCCCGGTGCTGGCCTTGGCCAGACTGCGCGCACGCCTCTTCAACCTGCAGAGCCGGGCGCGCGCCTGGGTGGTCGGCCGCGCGCACTACGACTTGGGCAATGACTTCTTCGCCGCCATGCTTGGCGAGTCGATGGCGTATTCCTGCGCCTACTGGGCCGACGCCGACACCCTGGATGCAGCGCAGAACGCCAAGCTCGAACTGGTCTGCCAGAAGCTGGGGCTGAGGCCCGGCATGCGGCTGCTCGATATCGGCTGTGGCTGGGGCAGCCTGCTGCGCCATGCGGCCGAGCATCACGGCGTGCAGTGCGTGGGCCTGACCATCTCGCGAGCGCAGGCTGAGTGGACCCAACAGCGCTGCCAAGGGCTGCCGGTCACCGTGAAACTGGCCGACTACCGCAGCTTCGAGGTCGCGCCCGGTGCCCGCTTTGACCGCGTGGCATCAATCGGCATGTTCGAACACGTCGGCAACAAGAATTACCCGGCGTTTTTCGACGTCGCACGCAGGGCACTGAAGCCTGACGGGTTGATGTTGTTGCACACGATCGGCAAGACCCGCCACCACGAGGCGACCGATCCCTGGATCGACCGCTACATCTTTCCCAACGGCCAGTTGCCGACCCTGGGGCAGATCACCGATTGCGTTGACGCCGCCTGGGTCACCGAGGATGTCCACAACTTCGGCGCCGATTACGACCGCACCCTGTTGGCCTGGCACGCGCAATTCCGCCAACACTGGCCGCGCTTTGCGGCGCGCTACGGCGATCGGTTCAGGCGCATGTGGCGGTATTACCTGCTGTCGTGCGCAGGGGCGTTCCGCGCCCGGGCCGTTCAGCTCTGGCAAGTGGTGCTGTCGCCCACCGGCGTGCCCGGGGGTTATCGCCGCCCGCTGAGCTGAAACGCCTCGCATGTAGCACGAATTGGCCCTCAAACAGGCGTACCTGGGTGATACTGGGTGCCGAATTTCCCCCTGAGAACTCAATGGCGCGCGACCGCTCGCTCACGATTCGCCCGGCGCTGCACGCCGACATTGCTGCCATCCGGCGCCTGATGAAAAAAGCGTATGCACCGCAAAGCGGCTACACGCTTGATCAGTTGCGTGGCCAGCTCAACCACTTTCCGGAAGGCCACCTCGTGGCCGAACTCGACGGGGTGGTGGCAGGCTATTGCGCCAGCATCATCGTCACCCGGGAAGAGGCCATGCGTCCGCACACCTGGACCGAGATCACCGGCAACGGCTTTGGCTCGACCCACGATGAAGACGGCGATGTGCTCTACGGCTACGAGGTTGCGGTTGACCCCGAATTTCGTGGTCGGCGGCTGGCCGAGCGCCTTTACTCCGCGCGCCGCAAGCTGTGTGTCGAACTGGGACTCGAGAGCATCGTCTTCGGCGGGCGCCTGCCCGGCTATGCGCGTCGCGCCAAGAAGGTGGGCGGCCACGGCGAGTATTGCCGGGCGGTGATCGCCGGACAGATTCGTGACCAGGTGATGAATTTTCAGTTGCGTCAGGGCTTCGAGTTTCTGGGCGTGTTGCCGAAATACCTGAAGTCCGACGCCGAGTCTGGCGGCGCCGCCTCGCACATGATCTGGCGCAACCCGCAGGCCCGCCAGGACGTGACGCGCGCCCATTCGGCGGCTGATCGCGGTCCGTCAACGGTGCGCGTCGCCACGGTGCAATACCTGCAGCGCGCCATCAGGTCATTTGATGAGTTCGCCGATATCGTTCGCTACTTTGTCGACACGGTGTCCGATTACAAGTGCGATTTCGTGGTGTTTCCCGAATACTTTGCGATGCAGTTGCTGTCGATCGAGAACCAGCCGCTGAAACCCCGTGAGGCGGTGCTGAAACTGGCCGAATACAACGACCGGCTGGAAGCGCTGTTCCATGAAATGGCGCTGCGCTACAACGTCAACATCATTGCCGGCAGTCACCCGGCCGTGCAGGAGGACGGACGCCTGCTCAACCTCGCCCACGTGTTTCTGCGTGACGGCTCGGTTTACGAGCAGCCCAAAATCCACCCGACGCCGTCCGAGCGCTACTGGTGGCAGGTCGAGGGCGGCGATTACGTGAGCGCCATCCAGACCGACTGCGGCACCATCGGCGTGCTGGTCTGTTACGACAGTGAATTCCCCGAGCTTACCCGACATCTGGTTGACCAAGGGACCGATATCCTGTTCGTGCCCTATTCCACCGAAGAGCGCAACGGCCACCTTCGAGTGCGTTACTGCGCTCACGCCCGCGCGGTCGAAAACCAGATTTACGTCATCACCTCGGGCAACACCGGCAACCTGCCGCGCGTTCACAACATGGACATCCACTACGCCCAGAGCGCGATCATCACGCCGTGCGATTTTCCGTTCGGCCGTGACGGTGTGGCCGCCGACACCACCCCCAATGTTGAGATGATCGCGTTTGCCGACCTCGATCTCGCCGCGTTGAAAACCGCCCGCGCCCATGGGTCCGTGCAAAACCGCAAAGACCGCCGCCACGATCTGTACGCCGTGCAATGGCGCGGTCGCGCAGCGCCCTGACCTCAGCCATATGCCATGACCAAAGCCAAAGATGCCGCACCGGATGATCCGGTCAGCCAGTTCGAAACCGACATGAAGACGCTCGAAGCGCTGGTCCAGCAGTTGGAGCAGTCCGACCTGCCGCTGGACCAGTCCATTGCCCTGTTCGAGCAGGGCATGGCGCTCAGCCAGCGCTGTCGTGGCGCACTCGATACCGCCACCCAGCGGGTCGAAACCCTGACGCGGCCCAGCGACGACGAATGACCGCCGAGCCGCAGGCCTGGGTCACGCGCGTCGAGCGGGCACTGCGTCAGGCACTGGCGCGCAGTACCCCAGACGACGAGGCCAGCCGGCGCTTTGTCGAAGCCTTGGGCTATGCCAGCGCCGGCGGCAAGCGGCTGCGGGCCCTGATGGTCTACGCCAGCGGCGGCGCCGTGGGCGCAACAGCGGAACGGCTGGATGCCGTGGCAGCGGCCGTCGAATTCACACATGCCTACTCGCTGGTCCACGACGACCTGCCGGCAATGGACAACGATGACCTGCGGCGCGGCCAGCCGACGGTGCACAAGGCCTTTGGCGAGGCCACCGCCATTCTCGTCGGCGACACGCTCAACACGCTGGCCTTCGAGGTGCTGGCGGCCGATGAGGCGCTGGATGCCGACACCCGCATCCGCCTGGTGGCCTGCCTGGCCGCCGCCGCCGGCGCACGCGGCATGGTCGGCGGCCAGGTGCTGGATCTTGCCGCACAGACTGGTGGCGACACGCCCTTGACCTTGGAGGCCCTGACCACCCTGCATCACCGCAAGACCGGCGCGCTCATTCAAACCTGCTTCGACATGGCCGGCATCGCCGCCGCCGCATCACCCACCGAGCAGAATGCGCTCAGCGCCTGTGGCGCCGCGCTGGGGCTGGCGTATCAGATTCAGGATGACGTACTGGACGTGGACGCCAACACCGCCGAACTGGGCAAGACCGCCGGCAAGGATGCGCGCGACGGCAAGCAAACCTTTGTCAGCCTTCTGGGCCTGGCTGCCGCCCGAGACCGCGCCAACATCGCCTTTGATCGCGCCCAGGATGCCGCGCAGAGACTGCGGCAACCCGCAGCGTTGCTAGACTTGATGGACACCATCCGGCAGCGCCGCCACTGATGCCACTCACTTCAGCGCCACCGGTCGTCGTCGCCCGGCTGTGTACCGCACCGGCGCTGTGCACGATAATGGCGCTTCAACCTGTCATCCTTCCGACATGAGCGAAACGCCGGGCTACACCTTGCTGGGCCACGTCGAGACCCCGCAGGATCTCCGCAAACTCCCCGCCGATGCCTTGCCGCAGCTGGCGGTTGAGCTGCGACGCCACCTGATCGAAACGCTCGGGCGCGTCGGTGGCCACTTCGCCGCCAATCTGGGCACGGTGGAGCTGACCATTGCCCTGCATCGCAGCTTCAACACCCCGTACGACCGGCTGGTGTGGGACGTGGGGCATCAGGCGTATCCCCACAAGATGCTCACCGGCCGTCGTGCACGGCTCGACACCATTCGTCGCCTGCACGGGCTGGCGCCGTTTTGCCACCGCGAAGAAAGTGAGTACGACGCGTTTGGCGTCGGCCATTCCTCCACCAGCATCTCGGCCGCGCTGGGCATGGCCGCAGCCGCGCGCATCAAGCACGAGGACCGCCGCGCGGTTGCGGTGATTGGCGACGGCGGCATGACCGCCGGCATGGCCTACGAGGCGCTGAACCACGCCGGCCACACCGGCACCGACCTGATCGTGGTCTACAACGACAACGACATGTCGATCTCGGAAAACGTGGGCGGCATGCGCAATCACACCGCGCGGCTGGTGCAGCGGCTGGGGCTGGTCAGCCCACATTTGCAGCGCCTGCCACAGGACGCCGAGGTCAATGAGGTGCGCCTTGATGAGCCTGGCGCGCTGTTCCGCACCCTGGGGGTGGCTTACCACGGGCCGATTGATGGTCACGACGTGGTCGCGCTGACCGCCGCCTTCGATCAGCTCAAGCAGCTCAAGGGCCCGCAGCTGTTGCACGTGCTCACGGTCAAGGGCAAGGGTTTCGACCCTGCCGAGGTGGATCCGATCAAGTACCACGGGGTGTCGCAGTTCGACCCCGTCACCGGCCAGTTCCCGGCGAAAAAGGCGGCGGGCAGCCCGAGCTACACCGAGGTCTTTGGCGACTGGCTGTGCGACGAGGCGGCGCGTAATCCGAAGCTGACTGCGATCACGCCTGCCATGCGCGAAGGCTCGGGCCTGGTCCGCTATGCGCAACAGTTCCCGGAGCGCTATTTCGACGTCGGTATCGCCGAGCAGCACGCGGTGACCCTGGCTGCCGGCTTGGCTTGCGAGGGCATGACGCCGGTTTGTGCGATTTATTCAACCTTTCTGCAGCGCGGTTACGACCAGCTGATTCACGATGTCGCCATCCAGAACCTGCCGGTGGTGTTCGCCATCGACCGCGGCGGTCTGGTGGGCGCCGACGGCGCCACCCACCACGGCAGCTTTGACCTGTCGTACCTGCGCTGCATCCCCAACATGGTGGTGATGGCACCCAGCGACGAAAACGAGTGCGCGCGCATGCTCAGCACCGGCGTCGCCCACGACGGCCCCAGCGCGGTGCGCTATCCGCGCGGCGCCGGGCCTGGCGTGTTGGTCGAGAGTCCGCCGCGCCCGATGCAACTCGGCAAGGGCCGCATCGTCCGTGAAGCCCTCGGTCGCCGCCAGCCGCGCGTCGCCTTGCTGGCCTTCGGCTGCATGGTGGCCCCGGCACTGGAGGCCGCAGAGCTGCTCGACGCGGTAGTGGCCGACATGCGCTTCGTCAAGCCGCTGGACATCGAGCTGATCCTTGACCTGGCTCAAGAAAACGACCTGCTGGTCACCCTCGAAGACAACGTCCGCTGCGGCGGCGCCGGCTCGGCCGTCAATGAGGTGCTGGTGGCCCATCACCAACAGGTGGCGGTGCTCAACCTCGGGTTGCCGGACCAGTTCATCGAACACGGCGGCCGCGAAGAACTGCTGGCTTCCTGCGGACTTGATGCCAGCGGCGTACTGCGCAGCATCCAGAAGCGCCTGCGCGCCAAGGACATGGACCAGGGCGCGCTACGTAAGATTGGGTAGCGTGGTGTCGATTTAGGGGTGTGCTTGTTGGCCGCAGCGCTGGCGTCAGTTGCGTGGGTCCAGCCTGCCCAGGGTTCGGTTGCAACGCCCTCATCCCTCTTTGAAGGGCTTGTTGGCCGGGACTGCCCCCGGCGGGGCACTTACTTTTCTGTCGCCCAGAAAAGTAAGCAAAAGAGGGCGCCCTACGTTCCGGCTTTGGGCTGACGCCCAAAGTCCCCTGTGCTTCTCGCAATCGGCGGGCGGGCGCAAACTCGCTGCGCTCAGACAAGCGCCCGCCTTTTCGCCGCTTGCTGCGATGCTCGGCCGGAACAAAGGGGAGAACGTCAAAAGCCGAAAAGCCAAAGCAACACCCCGTAGCTGCAGTTGCTTTTGCTTCTCGCTGTTCCAGCCCCCTTCTGCCGGGCCGAGCATCGCAGCAGCGGAGGGATCAGATTCGCGCTTGTCTGAGCGAAGCGAGTTAGCGCGAATCCCCTCCGCTGCGAGAAGCGCAGGGCACCCCGCGTCAGCGGGGCACGGCAGTAGGGCAGGTTTCTTTGCTTACTTTCTTTTCTGCAAAAGAAAGTGAGTGCCCCGCCGGGGGCAGTCCCGGCCAACAAGCCCATCAAAGAGGGATGAGGGCGTTGCAACCCAAACGGGTCACCCCATCAGTCGACACGACTGAAGCACCCAAGCGCTAGCGCACACACCCATCCGGCCGTGGCGTCTTCTGAAAATCACGTGCATAGCGCAGCGGCAATTCATCCATGGCGTCGCGCTCGGCGACCGTGAGCTCGGGTTCATCGAGGTTCTGCAAGGGGCCGAAGTCCAGCCCGGCGGCGCGCGCGACATCGGCCACCGGCACCCGGAAATAGCGCGGCGGCTCGTCACCGCAAACGATCTGCGGCACGCGAAATGCGGTCACCGTCGGCGCCCGACCGTCGCGCTCGCGCACCCAGATGCGGTAATAGCCGTCCGGCACCGGCAGCCCGCCCGCAAGCTTTGCCGGTCGCTTGGGCCAGATCGGTCCGGTCACCACCCAAACGCGTTGCGCGCCGGCCAACCAGATGTCGACTTCGGCCATCTCCAGCCGCTGCCAGGTGCCGCGGTTGAGGCGCGGCGTCTGCGGCGCGATGTTGCTCATGTGCATGGCCTGCTGCTGGGCCTCGGCGCCGAAGAACCGCGACACGGTGGCATTGGGCGCCAAATGGCCGCGGTCGAAGCCGGTGCCACGGTACGACTCGCTGCGCACCGCCGGCCGGGTGCGAGAGTCGACCGTGTAGCCCTTGGGGCGCGGATCGACATCGCGGCGGTCATCGCCGGGCACCAGTTGGTAGGCGACCCACAGCGCGCTGCGGCGACCGCTGGACCAGCCAATGCGAAAGCCATCGTTGTCGAGCGTGGTCATCGCCCGCTGCGCCAGAAAACCATTGACCTGCGGGCATTGCTGATAGCACGGCGTCTCGGCCGCCGGCGCGCCCTGTGCCGGGCCGGCTAGCACGACCCAGCCCAGCAGCGCGGCCAGCCGCCACGCTCGGGCACGGTGACGGCGCATCACGACATGCCCGGCGCGGTCACGATCCCCAGGGTGCGGTGCAACCGGACCACGGTGCCGACAATCAGCAGGCTGGGGCCGCTCAGGCCTGCGTCGGTGACGCGCTGCGGCAGGTCGGCCAGCGTGCCGGTGACCACGCGCTGACTGGCAAGCGTGCCGTTCTCGACCATGGCGCAGGGCCAGTCGTCGGGTAGGCCGTGACCGCGAAATGCCGCGCACAGTGTCGCGAGCGTGGCCAAGCCCATGTAGACCACCACCGTCTGGCCGCGCCGAGCCAGCGTGTCCCACGGCAGGCTGAGCTGGCCGTCGGCGCGGGCATGACCGGTGACGAACAGGCAGGTCTGGGCATGATCGCGGTGGGTCAGCGGAATACCGGCGTAGGCCGCGCAACCGCTGGCGGCGGTGATGCCCGGCACCACCTGAAATGGCACGCCGGCACGCGCCAGCGGTTCGATCTCTTCACCGCCACGACCGAAGATGAACGGGTCGCCGCCCTTGAGTCGTAGCACCCGCTGTCCGGCCTGCGCGCGGCGCAGCAGCTCGGCGTTGATTTCTTCTTGCGGCACGGTGTGTTGGTCGCGCTTCTTGCCAACGAAGACCCGTTCCGAGTCGCGGCGCACCAAGTCCATGATGGCGTCGGGGATCAGGCGGTCGAACAGCACCACATCGCAGGACTGCATCAGCCGCAAGGCCTTGAAGGTGAGCAGGTCCGGGTCGCCGGGGCCGGCGCCGACCAGCCAGACCTCGCCGCGACGGCTTGGGTTGCCCGCCAGCCAGTCATCGACAGCGGCCTGGGCGGTTGCTGTATCGCCCTGCAGCGCAGCCTCGGCGCCGGGACCATCGAGAAACGCCTCCCACAACCGCCGCGCATCATCGGGCGTGACCTGCCCTTTGAGCCGCTCACGCACCGCGCCGATGAAGCGCGCCAGCCGCCCATAGCCCTGAGGTATGAGGCCTTCAAGCCGCTCGCGCAGCCGCCGCGCCAGCACCGGCGCCTGTCCGGCAGAGCCGATGGCAATGAGGATGGGACTGCGGTCAATGATCGCCGGCGTGATGATGCGGCTCGCCAGCGGGTCGTCGACAACGTTGACCCAAATGCCGCGCGCTTCGCAGGCGGCGGCCACCGTCCGGTTGAGGGCCGCGTCATCGGTGGCGGCGATGCACAGCCGCACGCCATCGAGCTGTTCAACTTTGAACTGACGACCGATGACCCGCACCGAGTCAATCTCGTCGAAGCCGGGGTGTACCGCTTCGCTGACCACGGCAACGCGGGCACCCGCCTTGTTCAGCAGGCGCGCCTTGCGCAGTGCGACTTCACCGCCGCCGACCAGCAAGACCTCAAGATCGGCAACGCGGACAAAGAAAGGGAAATAAGGCCAGGTCATTTCATTCGGTTCTAACAATGTCTCATAATTGCAACATCAGTTATAAAAGGATCGCGCATGAAGCTTCGCCAACTCCACTATATCCACGAAGTCGCCCGGCGCGGCCTCAACATCACTGCGGCGGCTGAAAGCATGTTCACGTCGCAGCCCGGCATCTCCAAGCAAATCCGCCTGCTCGAGGAAGAACTGGGCGTCGAGATTTTCGTCCGCAACGGCAAGCACCTTGCCGAAATCACCCCGGCCGGACAGCGGATTCTTGAATACAGCACCAAGTTGCTGCAGGAAGCCGACAACATTCTCAACGTCGCCGCCGAGTTCAAGCAGGCCGACCGCGGTGATCTGGCCATCGCCACCACACACACCCAGGCGCGCTACTCGCTGCCACCAGTAATCACCTCGTTCCGCGAACGCTATCCGCGTGTGGCACTGCACCTGCATCAGGGGTCGCCACCGCAGATCGCCAAGATGGCGGCCGAGGGCGAGGCCGACTTCGCCATTGCCACCGAGGCCATCGAGCACTTCGAACAGTTGGTGATGTTGCCCTGCTACCGCTGGAATCGCTGCGTGCTGGTGCGACCCGACCACCGGCTGGCGCGCGAACACCGACTGACGCTGCCGCGGCTGGCCGAGCACCCCATCGTCACCTACACCTTCGGCTTCACCGGTCGCTCGAAACTCGACCAGGCCTTCGCCGCGCACGGTCTGCGCCACGACGTGGTGCTGACCGCGGTCGATGCCGATGTGATCAAGACCTATGTGCGGCTGGGTCTGGGCGTCGGCATCGTCGCTGACATGGCCTACGACCCCAAGGTCGACACCGACCTGGTGCGCCTGCCCGCCGATCACCTGTTCGAGCCCAGCATCACCCACATCGGCTTCCGGCGCGGGCTGTTTCTGCGCGGCTACATGCTCGACTTCATTCACGCTTTTGCCCCGCACCTCAACCGCGAGGCGGTCGAGTCCATTGCCAGCATCAACGACCCCGAGGCCCGCGCAGTGGCGGCCGGCAAACTGCTGCCGGCAGGGCCCGGCACTGGGTAAGGCGCTTTTTATAGCCATTTGATCTGTCGATAGCCCTTCAAGGGAACAGGCCCCACTGTTACCCTTCGCGCCCGCGAATCACCCGAGACACCTGAGACGCCATGTACCGCTACGACGCCTACGACCACGCGCTGGTCCAGCAACGGGTCGACCAGTTCCGCGACCAGACGCAACGCTTTCTGGCCGGCGAACTGCCCGACGAGGAATTTCGTGCCCTGCGGCTGCGCAACGGTCTTTACATTCAGCGCTTTGCGCCGATGCTGCGCGTGTCGGTGCCGTACGGGCTGCTGTCATCGCCGCAACTGCGCACCCTGGGCCACATTGCGCGCCGCTACGACAAGGGCTACGGCCACTTCAGCACGCGCCAGAACATCCAATACAACTGGCCCAAGCTGGAAGAAGTGCCCGACATCCTCGCCGAGCTGGCCAAGGTCGAGATGCACGCCATCCAGACCTCGGGCAACTGCATCCGAAATATCACCACCGACCACTTGGCCGGGGTTGCGGCCGACGAGATCGTTGACTCGCGCCCGTACTGCGAACTGACGCGCCAGTGGGCGACGTTTCACCCCGAGTTCAACTGGCTGCCGCGCAAGTTCAAGATTGCCTTTGCCTCCAGCACCGGCGACCGCGCAGCCACCCTGGTGCACGACATTGGCGCGCACATCGTCCGCAACGAAGCGGGCGAGCTGGGCTACACCATTTATGTCGGCGGCGGCCTGGGGCGTACACCCATCATCGGCCAGAAGCTCTGCGATTTTCTGCCCGAAGTGGACCTGCTGAGCTATTTCGAAGCCATTTTGCGCGTCTACAACCTGTGGGGCCGCCGCGACAACATCTATAAGGCGCGCATTAAGATTCTGGTGAAAGAGCGCGGCGTGGCCGCCTTTCGCGAGGCCGTCGAAGCCGAGTGGAACGCCGGCCTGCGCGGCGGCGACCTGACCCTGACGCGCGACGCCATCGACCGCTTCAAGCGCCATTTCGATGCGCATCCCTATCGCGCTGACGCCGCCAACGACGACAGCTTTACCGCTGCACAGGCGACCGACACGGCCTTCGCCGCCTTTTGCAAACGCAACGTGCACGCACACCGCGCCCCCGGCTACAAGGTGGTGTTCATCTCACTCAAGCCGCAGGGCGTGGCCCCCGGTGACATCAGCGCCGATCAACTCGATGTGGTGGCCGACCTTGCCGAGCGTTACAGCTTTGGCGAGGCGCGTTCCACCCACGACCAGAATCTGGTGTTGGCCGAAGTGGCGCAGGGCGATGTCTACGCCGTCTGGCAAACCTTGAAACAACATGGCCTGGCGACGCCCAACATCGGTTTGCTGACCGACATGATCTGCTGCCCGGGGCTGGACTTCTGCTCGCTGGCCAACGCCAGCTCCATCTCGGTGGCCGACGACATCTATGCCCGCTTCGATGCCCTGGACGACCAGTACGACATTGGCGAACTCAAGCTGAAAATGAGCGGCTGCATGAACGGCTGCGGTCACCACAGCGTCGGCCACATTGGCATTCTCGGCGTCGATAAAAAGGGCGAGGAGTGGTACCAGCTCACCCTCGGCGGCAGCGCCGAAAATGACGCCACGCTGGGCGATCGCACCGGCCCATCCGTAGCCCGCACCGAGGTTGCCGAGGCCGTGGAACGCATCATCCAAACCTATCTCGACCAGCGTGAAGGCGAGGATGAAACCTTCCTCGAATGCTATCGCCGCATCGGCATGAAGCCGTTCAAGCAGCAGATCTACGCATGAGCAACCTGTACCGAATGACCGACGGCGCGTCGGCAGAAGAGCCCGCGCAATGGTTCGACGGCGCCGAGTTGCCCGCCACCCTGCCCGCCCGCAGCGGCGTGCGCTGGCCCAACGACGCCGACGTACAAGCGCTGGTCCCACATCTCGCCCAGATTGACTGCATCGCACTGCAATTTCCGGCTTTTGCCGATGGCCGCGCCTACTCGCAAGCACGGCTGTTGCGGCGACTGGGCTTCACGGGTCGCCTGCGCGCCAGCGGCAAAGCCGTCGTGCTGGACCAGGCCCTGGAGCTACGGGCGGCAGGCTTTGATGAAGCCGAACTGCGTGAAGACCAATCGGCCGACCGCTGGCAGGAATGGCTGACGACTCAGCCGGTGGAGGGTGTGTTCAGCGCCAAGCGTGGTGGCTTTCTGCGCCGCTGACACCGCCCTCGGGCATCTAAATATCTAAAAATGCCATTCTCACTATCGATCCCTAGCAGCAAACCAACGGAGGCTTTAGCGCTGACGGTGAACGTCGGGGAATTGCTTTTCATCCTTGGCGCAAACGGCACCGGAAAATCGAGTCTTATGCAGGCCTTCGCATCGGCTAGCAACGACAAGATCCGACGAATCACGGCTCACCGACAGACTTGGTTTCAATCCGGATCACCCGAGTTCACTGGAAAACAGCGTGCGGCTTATGAGCAGCATGTACTCCATCATGATCGGCAGACGACCTCGCGCTGGATGGATGACTACTCGGGGCAGCGCGCTCAGATGGCGATCTATGACTTAGTTAACTCTGAAAACGTGCGTGCTCGCGAGATAACGCGGGCCGTCGACGCAAAACAGGAAGAAGAAATCAGCAAGCTGTCTGCAAAAGACGGTGCGTTTAAGACCTTGAACCGCTTGCTGCGGCTTGCCAATCTCGACATTGTCGTATCCGTCAAAGAAAACGACGAAATCATGGCAACCCGGAACGGCTCCAAGTCCTACAGCATCGCTAAACTTTCTGACGGAGAGCGCAACGCGATCCTTATTGCCGCCAACGTACTAACCGTGCCGGGCGAAACGCTTCTCCTCATTGATGAGCCTGAGCGGCATCTGCATCGTTCGATCGTGTCGCCGCTTCTGTCGCTTCTGCTCAAGGAAAGGCCCGACTGTGCTTTCATCGTATCCACACATGAACCGTTGCTCCCAGTTGACAATCCCGGTTCGAAAGTCCTCTTAATGCGCGCCTGCGCTTATGACGGAGATCGGGTCACGTCTTATGATTTTGATTATTTGGATAATGTCAACGAGATTGATGACGATCTAAAACGAACCATTCTGGGCGAACGTCGAAAGATCGTGTTTGTCGAGGGCGTTGAGCACAGTCTCGATAAACCGCTATACAGTCTTTTGTTTCCGAATGCGTCGGTAGTAGCCAAGGCCAGTTGCCGTGAGGTTGAGAATGCGGTTTTTGGCATCACAAGCACGGCTGAACTTCACTGGGTAAAGCCGTTCGGATTGGTAGACAACGACTCGTCCGAGCCGGAGCGAATCTCAAAGTTGCAAGCCAAGGGGGGGCGGATTCAAACCTGAAGTGCAACACCTGCTACCGAGTAAGGTTCGCGCATGCAGAGCATTTCACCGAAGCGTTACCAGCAACTCCAGCCTGAAGAGCGCGTGACGCTGGCCAGTTTGGTCCACCAGAAATTCAGTGTGCGTGCGATGTCGCGAGTGTTGTCTCGTTCGCCCAGCACCATCAGCCGGGAGCTGTCTCGCAATCGATCGCCAGCGGGCTATGGCAGTGCCGCAGCGCGAGCTTTTGTCCAGCGGCGGCGCAGGCTGAACCGCCCTCCACACAAGCTGCACTGTGAAGGCCTCCTGTTCGGGATCGTCCGTCATTTTCTGGACCTGCGGTGGTCACCCGAGCAGATTGCCCTGACACTGGCAGCGGTGTACCCCAAAGGCCATGAGCACCGCGTGTCACACGAGACCATTTACAACTGCATCTACGCCCAGCCCGTGGGCGAGCTCAAGCGCGAGCTGATCGCGACCTTGCGACACGCGCACAACAAGCGCGTGCCACGCAGCAAAGGCCAGGACCGGCGCGGACAAATCCCGGACATGCTCAGCATCCATCTGCGCCCACCGGAGATCGAAGACCGGCAGTTTCCCGGTCACTGGGAAGGTGACCTCATCAAAGGTGCGGCCAACGCCAGCGCCGTGGGCACCCTGGTCGAGCGCACCAGCCGTCTGGTGATGCTGGTCAAGTTGCCCGACTTCAAGCCAGCCAGCGCCGCCAACGTGATGCAAGCCTTCACCGACAAGCTGTTGAGCATCGCCGCACCAATGCGCCAGAGCATGACCTATGACCAGGGCCGGGAGATGGCTATGCACAAGGAGTTGAGCAAACGCACAGGCATCGCGGTGTACTTCTGTGACCCGCACAGCCCCTGGCAGCGCGGCTCCAACGAAAACATGAACGGCTTGGTACGGCAGTACCTGCCCAAAGGCACCGACCTCTCGGTCCACAGCCAAGAACAACTCGATGCCATCGCCGATCAGATCAACGGCAGACCCCGAAAGGGCTTGGGCGTACGATCACCGCTCGTGGTCTATCGAGAATTACTCCTGAAATCCACGCAGCACTCATCACTCATCCACTGAAACCAAGGTGTTGCACTTCAGATTTGAATCCGCCGGGTGATTGCGCTGGATGTTTATTCTGTTGAATCGATCTACTACCACCCTACAGTGCAGAAACTGGCAGGGGAGAAACTCGCGGCAGTAGTCGGTGGCGATCTGAAGGAAAAGCTGGACAGGGCGAATGTCGATGCCATCAAGGCAATCCGTGATAACGCTAAACACCTAAGTATGCGAATTGCGGAAAAATCGGCGCGTGCGCAGATTTTTTCGCTTCTCCCGAAGAAAGGCGAGATAGCGGAAGGCGGAACACGTACCGCCAAAATTGACTTTGCGAAGTGCGCCCAAGATGAAATGAATCGGCTCGAGACGCTTGTAAACGCATCCGACTTCGTCGGTATTCTTCAGAGATATCCAATTAGAGAATCCGCGGCGCTCGACGCAATTGCAAAAGCCCTCAATTTCGCGGACCGCAATCAATATGAAGCGGCTGTTCGCAATCTTTTGGTGCAAGATCCAGAGGCGGTAAAGCTTATCCGTACATTGCTCGGGTCTTTCCCGTGCGGCCTGATCGCATAACAGCCACCGAACGACACGTTCCCCCCCGTCCTGTCTCTGCGTAAGCGCCTCGGGCAGGCTCTCTAATAAGTTTTTTGGCTAGCCCACCGCCTCCGACCTGGACCTTGCGCCTACAACACCTCAAACGTCAGCCCGGCATGGGCAACCAGCCGTTCGATGAGCGCATCGCCCATCCCAGTGGCTGGCGTCCAGAAGCCGCCGCCTACTTTGGCTTTGTCGAGGTCTAGCGCCAGACAGACCGCCGCTTCGCCCAGCATCTTGCCGGTGGAGCCATAGCCGGGATCGCGGTCGCCGGTCACTTTGGTGATCAGGGTGTCGCCCGCCGCCGTGCGGCCGTAGAAGCGGAAGTCGAAGAAGCCCTTCTGCTGCGCTTCGGGGCTCGGGCCTTCGCCGGGCTTGGGCACGACGAAGCGTTCCAGCAGCGCGCGACTAGGGCGCAGCGCTGCCAATCCGACAAACGCCCCCAGGCCCAGCGCAATGGCGTTGGCGGTGAACTGCCCTTTGAGGCCAGCGCCCGACATCATCGCCTCGTCGTAGACGAAATTGGCACCGTAGGCAAAGTCGGTCAGCAGGTTGGAGCGGTGGACGATGCGGGTGTTGATGGCGGCCATGACGAACGGCGCCAGCCAGGTTTTGACTTCGGCGTCGAACTCGCCAAGTTGCACGTTGGGTTGCCGCTTGGGCCGGGCCACGTCGGAGGGCGCAATTGCGTACGGGTTGCCCATCAGCTTGCGCAAGGTCGGGTCGGCAGCGACTTCTTTCATGACGTTCATCAGGCTGGCCACCGTGCCGCCGGAGGCCGCGCCGCGCATTGCCTTGATGCGCAGTTTTACCCGCTCGGCCGGCGCGCCGAAGCGCTCGCGGCTGGCGGCCTGCAGAAAATGCACGCCCAGGTCGGATGGAATCGAGTCGAAGCCGCAGCAGTGAACGATGCGTGCCCCCGATTTTTTGGCCACCGCCTCGTGCTCGGCAATCATCCGGTGAATCCACTGCACCTCGCCGGTCAGGTCGCAATAGTCGGTGCCGGTCTGCGCACAGGCGGCGACCAGCGCGTTGCCGTAGAGCGCGTAGGGGCCAACGGTGGACACCACCACGCGGGTTTGCTGACAGAGGTCGGTCATCGCCGCCGCGTCTTGCGCATCGGCGACGATCAGCGGCAGCGATTCGGCGCCGGCACCAAGCGTCGCCCGCACCTGTGCCAGCTTGGCCTCGGAACGCCCGGCCAGCGCCCAGCGCAAGCCTTCATCCGCGCCGTGACGTTCGAACAGGTAGCGGGTCAGGATCTGGCCGACAAAGCTGGTGGCACCAAAAACGATCAGGTCGTAAGACGGGGACGGGGCCATGGGGCGCTCCAGGGAATCAGGTGACGGGCGCCCAGCGTAGCCGCTGCGTGCAGGGCCCGTCAGCAGAAGACGACATGCCAGAATGGTGTCTGCTCCCCCGGCTGCATCCACACTCGGCCCCGACGTGTCATCGACCCCCTCCAGCGATTACAGCCTTGGCGAAGAAATCGCCCACGGCCTGACCCACGGCGTCGGCATCGTGTTGGCGATTGTGGGGCTGTGCGTGCTGGTGACCTTCTCAGCGCTCTACGGCAGCGCCATTCACGTGGTCGCCAGCAGCATCTTCGGCGCCTCAATGATCGTGCTCTACACCGCGTCGACGCTCTATCACAGCCTGCCGATGCCCGAGACCAAACGCATCATGCGGGTGGTCGATCATGCTGCCATCTACCTGTTGATTGCCGGCACTTACACCCCGTTCACCCTGGTCACCCTGCAAGGCGTATGGGGCTGGTCGCTGTTCGGCGTCGTCTGGAGCCTGGCGGTGGTCGGAATCGTCTTCAAACTGTTCTTCACCGGCCGCTTCGACCGGCTCTCGGTCGCGATCTATATCGCCATGGGCTGGTGCGGGGTGGTGGCCATCAAGCCGATGATGGCGGTGATACCGACAACCGGGCTGCTGCTGCTGCTCGCCGGGGGGCTGGCCTACACCGGCGGCGTTGCCTTCTACTTGCTGGAACGGATGCGCTACAACCACGCCGTCTGGCATTTGTTCGTGATGGCGGGCACGGCGCTGCATTACTTCACGATTCTGTTCTTCGTGGTGCCGAGACCAGGTTGAGCAGTCCCGAGTTGGCATTTTTTTTGCATTGCCATTGAGACTGTCAGCCACCGGGCCCGCACCATGAGCAAGCGTCAAGTCATCACCGCAGCCCTGCTGGGCGTGAGCGAAACGGAGCGCAGGCCGCTGGTTTCCGCCCTGACCACGCTGTCGGCGTCACAACTGCTGAGCGTGCAAATCGAATGGGCACCGCCGGCCGAGGCCGACATTCTGATCGTTGACGTTGATCAACCGGATGCGGTTCGACAGGCGGCGGGTCTCGATCACCTGTGGCCGCGCGCGCGCATCCGCTACGGCCAGCGCGGGACGGCGGCCGACATCAGCCGGCCACTGCGCGCACATGCCTTGGCCAACGCCGTCGAGGCTGCGGTGGTCCAGCTCACCGAGCCGGCAAATCATGACTTGGGGTCACCGCTGAACGCCGAGGCGGCGGGGTTCGACACCCCGGCGACGGAAACGGCGCGCGCGGCACCCACACGGGTCTACCGCGGCCAGGCGTACTGAGCGCCTGCGCCGCAGCAGACCCTTTCAAGGGTTACAGCAGCTTGCTGAGCATGATCAACAGCAACACCATCTGCACCACAAATGCCGTGGCACGCACCAAGACCAGCGGGAAGCTCGTGCCCACCAGGTGCGCGGCAATCTGAACCAGGCGCGCGTAGAGCACGTAGACCGCCAGCCCGTCGATCAAGGCCAACTGGTCGGTCACGGCTGCAGCCAGGACCACCACGGCCAGGACCGGCAGGGTTTCCAGCAGGTTGTAATGCGCGTGTTGCAATCGGGTTAACAGGCTCGGCCCAACGGGTGCGTTGCCACGCGTCCAGGCGTCCGCCTTCTGCTGCCCCATCAACACCACCGGCACACGCGGTCCGGCATAGCCCAGCGCCATGACCACGGCCAAGCCTGCAAACAACAGCAAAACGGTCATTGCCGTCATCATCCATCTCCCTTACGCCCGATATTGAGCGGAGGCACACTAGCGCACTTTTGAACTTGATGACGATGACATGAACAGCAATCTCGAAGCCCTGCGGCACCTGGTTGGCAGCACGCTTACAGGCTGGCGCGGCTCGGCCTGTTTCAGGCCTGCCGCGGTGCAGCCGGCACAACTGCTCGAGCTTTACGACATTGAGAGCAGCCCCTATTGCCGAATGGTGCGAGAAACCCTGAGTGAGCTCGACATTGACGTGCTGATCAAGCCTTGCCCGAAGGGCGGAACACGTTTCCGCAAGGAGGCCATCGCGCGGGTGGGCAAGGCGCAGTTTCCATTGCTGGTCGACCCCAACACCGACACGGTGATGCTGGAAAGCGCCGACATCATCGACTACCTGCTGCGCACCTACGGGGGGCGGGAGCAGGTGCCGGCACGCGGTATCGGCCGCACAGCGCGCCTCGCCGGCGGCTACATGGCCACGGTCGTCAATTGGCGTCCGGGCGGGATCGGTGGTCTGACGGCCGAGCCCTCCGAAGCCCCCGCCCAGCCGCTGGAATTGTTCAGCTTTGAGACCAGCCCGTTCTCCAAAGGCGTGCGCATGCGGCTGTGCGAGCTGGAGATTCCCTACCGGCTACGCAACACCGCCAAGGGCGCGTGGTCCGACATGGGGCCAGCGGTATTCCGCGACAAGCTCTTCAAGGGGCCGCGCAACACCACGCGCAACCGCACCTGGCTCAATGAGCACACCGGCGCGGTGCAGGTGCCCTACCTCATCGATCCGAACACCGAGGTGGCGATGTATGAGTCTGCAGACATCGTGGACTACCTCGACAACACCTACGCACTCGACGCGTGAGCGCCGCCCCTGATGCGGTCGAATGCCGCGTCTACCGCGCCAGTCGGCAGGCCGAGCTGTACGTCTACCTGCGCGACGGCGTGCACCCCGCCGATTTGCCGGCCGCGCTGGTGGCGCGCACTGGCGAGCTGGTTGAAGTGATGCCCCTGCGGCTGCACGCAGGGCGTCCCCTGGCCCGCGTCGATGTTCAGGCCGTGATGGCGGCGCTGGCGCAGAACGGCTGGTTCGTGCAGATGCCGCCGGGTGCCATGGTCAACGCACACCTCCATTTCGGCGACTGAGCAACGACGAGTCCGGCCGCAGGCGGAGTGTCGGTTATGCTTTGCAGCCGCCGACCGGCAAAGGGTTTAACCCCATGATCGTGGTTCACCACCTTGAACATTCGCGCTCGCAGCGCATCCTCTGGTTGCTCGAAGAACTGGGGCTGCCCTACGAGATCAAGCACTACGCCCGCGACACGAAAACCAGGCTGGCGCCGCCGGAATTGCGCGCCGTGCACCCCCTGGGCAAATCGCCGGTGATCACCGACGGCACGCGCGTGGTGGCCGAATCCGGCGCCATCATCGAATACTTGATCGACAAGGCCGGTGACGGTCCGTTGATGCCTCCCACCGCCGTCGATGCACGCCAGGATTACCGCTACTGGATGCATTACGCCGAAGGCTCGCTGATGCCGCTGCTGGTGATGAAGTTGCTGTTCGGCGCCGTGCCGGCCAAGGCGCCCTTCCTCGTGCGCCCCATCGCCCGGGCGATCGACAAGCAAGTCAACGCGATGTACATCGGCCCGTCACTGGCGCGTCATGTCGAGGCGCTCGCTGCGGCGCTGGAAGGCAAGACCTGGCTGGTCGACGAGCGCCTGACCGGCGCCGACATCCTCATGAGTTTCCCCATGGAAGCGCTGCGCGCGCGCGGTGGCGCGGCCATTCCCGCCGTGATCAGCGCTTACGTCGAACGATTCCAAAGCCGCGCCGCCTATCGAAAGGCGCTCGAACGGGGCGGCCCGTACACCATCATGCGTTGACGGATGGATCTGCGGCATCGCGTCGCTGAGCCAATTCCGACCTTACTACTGCGTCAATCCCACAAGGAGACCCCATGGACGTCCGTGCTGCCGTGGCTTTTGAAGCCGGCAAACCCCTTTCCATCGAAACCGTGCAACTGGATGGCCCGCGCGAAGGCGAGGTGCTGGTTGAGATCAAGGCCACCGGCCTGTGCCATACCGACAAGTTCACCCTGTCGGGTGAAGACCCTGAAGGTGCGTTTCCCGCCATCCTCGGCCACGAGGGCGCCGGTGTGGTGGTCGACGTGGGTCCCGGCGTGAAGCACCTGAAAAAGGGTGACCACGTGATCCCGCTATACACGCCCGAATGCCGCGAGTGCGACTACTGCACCAGCCAGAAAACCAACCTCTGCCAGGCCATCCGCACCACCCAGGGCAGGGGCGTGATGCCCGATGGCAGTTCGCGCTTCTCGTACCAGGGCAAGCCGGTGCTGCACTACATGGGCTGCTCGACCTTTGCCAATTACACCGTGGTGCCGGAGATTGCGCTGGCCAAGGTGCGTGAAGACGCCCCCTTCGACAAGATCTGCTACATCGGCTGCGGCGTGACCACCGGCATCGGCGCGGTCATCTTCACCGCCAAGGTGGAAGCGGGCGCCAATTGCGTGGTGTTCGGCCTCGGCGGTATCGGGCTCAACGTGCTGCAGGGCCTGCGCATGGTGGGCGCCAACAAGATCATCGGCGTCGACATGAATCCGGAGCGCGAGGCCATCGGCCGAAAATTCGGCATGACCCACTTCGTCAACCCGAAAGATGTGGAAGGTGATTTGGTCGCCCACCTGGTCGAGCTGACCGGCGGCGGTGCTGATTACACCTTCGAGTGCATTGGCAACGTCAAGGTTATGCGCCAGGCGCTGGAGTGCGCCCACAAGGGCTGGGGCGTTTCAACCATCATCGGCGTGGCCCCGGCAGGGGCCGAAATTGCCACACGACCATTCCAACTGGTGACGGGACGGCGCTGGATCGGCACGGCCTTCGGCGGCGCGCGCGGTCGCACCGACGTACCGAAGATCGTCGACTGGTACATGGACGGCAAGATCGACATTGATTCGTTAATCACCCACACCATGCCGCTGGAAAAGATCAACGACGGCTTCGACCTGATGACCCGCGGCGAGTCGATTCGCGGTGTGGTGTTGTTCTGATGAGCGCGCTCAAACAGATCTCTGCCAATCAATGCTGGGGCGGCACGCAGTACACCTACAGCCATGCGTCTGCAGCGACGAACTGCACCATGCGGTTTTCGGTGTTCATTCCGCCGCAGGCCAGCGAAGGCAAAGTGCCGGTGCTGTATTGGCTGTCAGGCCTGACCTGCACGGAAGAAAACTTCACCGTGAAGGCCGGCGCGCAGCGCATGGCGGCGAAGCTGGGCATGGCGGTTGTGGCGCCGGACACCAGTCCACGCGGCCTCAACATCCCGGGTGAAGGTGACAGCTTCGACTTCGGCCTTGGGGCGGGATTCTATGTGGACGCCACCGAAGCGCCGTGGTCCAAGGGCTATCGGATGTACAGCTACGTCAACGACGAACTGCCGACGCTGATCAATTCAGCATTCCCGGTCGACCCGAAGCGGGTTGGCATTTCGGGCCACAGCATGGGCGGCCATGGTGCGCTGGTCTGCGCGCTACGCAACCCGGCGCAGTACCACAGCGTGTCGGCGTTTGCGCCGATTACCTCGCCGACACGGTGCGATTGGGGCCGCAAGGCCTTTACCGGCTACCTTGGAACTGACGAGCGCACTTGGGCGTCCTACGACAGCACGCGGCTACTGGTCAGTCAGGGTTGGAAAGGGCCCAGCATCCTCGTGGATCAGGGCGACAAGGACAACTTCCTGCCCATGCTGCAGCCTCAGTTGCTCGTTGATGCCGCCGCCGAGGCCAATGTGGCGGTCAACCTGCGAATGCAGGGCGGCTACGACCACAGCTACTTTTTCGTACAAAGTTTCATCCCCGATCACCTCCGCTTTCATGCGGCCAACCTGGTTTGAATCGAAGCGCCTGAATGAACGCCACCCTCACCGTCAAAGAGCTACTCAACCTTCGCGAGGGCGTGGTGGGTTTCGCCCTGAGCAACACCCTGACACGGTTGCTGGGCTCGCCCGAGCTTCTGGCCGGACAGCTGGGCGACCGCCCTTTCGTCGAAAAAATACTGCCGCCGCAAAGTGGCGAAACGCGGAACTGGTCAACCCAGCAAATGTTGAAAGATCGCACCATCTTCGTTCTTCATCGCGGAAAATGTCTTGAAGATGATTGGTTCGAGTGCGCAATCGTCTTGGGGGTTGTCGGTCACCTGGTGCTGATTGACCTACACGCCGACGGCAGCGAAGCCGGCGCGGAACAGCGCTATCGCGCCCTACTCAAAACCGCTGAACCACAGGTTGTTGACTATGCGGAACACGTTTTTCACGGGTTGATTGGCCTGGACGGGCTTTTTCAATCTGTTCCAACATGATCTTTGTCGGAAGCGTTGCGACAAACTTGTCCCAATAAAAAACCCCCGATCTATGCAGATCGGGGGTTTAGGGAACCTCTGCAAAACTACTGCGCTCGTCATTTCGCATCCTGGCGGTGCTCGAAATACTCATGTATTTCAATACATTCCGTTCTCTGCACTCCGGCGGAACGCGAACTGAGCTTCGCTCGCTACGTTTTTCAGAGGTTCGTTAGGTATAGAGCCTGGCGGTGTCCTACTCTCACATGATCGAGTCACACTACCATCGGCGCTGAGCTGTTTCACTTCTGTGTTCGGGATGGGAACAGGTGGTTCCAGCTCGCTATGGCCGCCAGGCAAAGCGGTTGACGATCGGCGTGTGTAGATGAGCTGTAAAGCCCTTCCGCACAAATGTGCCGATCATCGAATTGGGTTTGAAGTTCGAACAGCTGTTTGCGATCAATGCCTGTCAGTGCAGACGGCTTAGTGGCGTGTTAAGCCACTGATGTTGCTGCGTTTTATTCTCTTCAGGCTTGCGCCTTTCAAGAATGCTTGAGCGTTATATGATCAAGCCGCACGAGCAATTAGTACTGGTTAGCTCCATGCATTGCTGCACTTCCACACCCAGCCTATCAACCTTGTGGTCTACAAGGGCTCTTCAGGAGTCTCTAGGACTCGCGAGATCTCATCTCGAGGTGGGCTTCCCGCTTAGATGCTTTCAGCGGTTATCCCGTCCATACATAGCTACCCAGCGATGCCACTGGCGTGACAACTGGAACACCAGAGGTATGTTCAACCCGGTCCTCTCGTACTAAGGTCAACTCCTCTCAAATCTCGAACGCCCACGGCAGATAGGGACCGAACTGTCTCACGACGTTCTGAACCCAGCTCGCGTACCTCTTTAACCGGCGAACAGCCGGACCCTTGGGACCTGCTACAGCCCCAGGATGAGATGAGCCGACATCGAGGTGCCAAACACTGCCGTCGATATGGACTCTTGGGCAGTATCAGCCTGTTATCCCCGGAGTACCTTTTATCCGTTGAGCGATGGCCCTTCCATACAGAACCACCGGATCACTTAGACCTACTTTCGTACCTGCTCGACGTGTCTGTCTCGCAGTCAAGCAACCTTATGCCTATGCACTCAAAAGCGCGATTTCCGACCGCGCTGAGGTTACCTTCGCACTCCTCCGTTACTCTTTGGGAGGAGACCGCCCCAGTCAAACTACCCGCCATGCAATGTCCCTGACCCGGATAACGGGCCTAGGTTAGAAATTCAAGTTTATCAGGGTGGTATTTCAAGGTTGCCTCCACTCAAGCTAGCGCCTGGGCTTCAAAGGCTCCCACCTATCCTACACAAACAAACTCAAATTCCAGTGCAAAGTTGTAGTAAAGGTTCACGGGGTCTTTCCGTCTTGCCGCGGGAACACCGCATCGTCACGGCGATTTCAATTTCACTGAGCCTCGGATGGAGACAGTGGAGCGATCATTACACCATTCGTGCAGGTCGGAACTTACCCGACAAGGAATTTCGCTACCTTAGGACCGTTATAGTTACGGCCGCCGTTTACTGGGGCTTCGATCAAGAGCTTCACCTTGCGGTTGACCCCATCAATTAACCTTCCAGCACCGGGCAGGTGTCAGACCCTATACGTCCACTTTCGTGTTTGCAGAGTCCTGTGTTTTTGATAAACAGTTGCCACTCCCTCTTCACTGCGGCCCACTTGCGTGGGCGTGCCTTCTCCCGAAGTTACGGCACCAATTTGCCGAGTTCCTTCATCCGAGTTGTCTCAAACGCCTTAGGATACTCTCCTCGCCCACCTGTGTCGGTTTGGGGTACGGATCACGATTACCTGAAGCTTAGAGGCTTTTCTTGGAAGCTGAGTATCAGGTGCTCCGGCTCAATTGAGCCTCGACGTCACGCCTCAGCATTAACGATCTCCCGGATTTGCCTAAGAGACCTGCCTAAACGCTTGAACTTCCATCCAACAGGAAGCCACCCTAACTTTCTCCGTCACCCCATCGCAGCAATCGTAAGTACGGGAATATTAACCCGTTTTCCATCGACTACGCCTCTCGGCCTCGCCTTAGGATCCGACTCACCCAGCGCCGAATATCGTTGCGCTGGAACCCTTGGGCTTACGGCGGAACGGTTTTTCACCGTTCTTGTCGTTACTCATGTCAGCATTCGCACTTCTGATACCTCCAGCAACCCTTACGAGTCACCTTCACAGGCTTACAGAACGCTCCTCTACCACACACACTTGCGTGTGCATCCGCAGCTTCGGTACTCAGCTTGAGCCCCGTTACATCTTCCGCGCGGGCCGACTCGACCAGTGAGCTATTACGCTTTCTTTAAATGATGGCTGCTTCTAAGCCAACATCCTGGCTGTCTATGACTTCCCACATCGTTTCCCACTTAGCTGAGATTTTGGGACCTTAGCTGGCGGTCAGGGCTGTTTCCCTTTTCACGATGGAATTTAGCTCCCACCGTGTGTCTCCCGTGCTCAATACTTCCGGGTATTCGGAGTTTGCAACAGTTGGGTAGGTACTTGTGCACCCCCCAGACCGTAACAGTGCTCTACCCCCCGGAGTCATACACGAGGCGCTACCTAAATAGCTTTCGAGGAGAACCAGCTATCACCCGCCTTGATTAGCCTTTCACTCCTATCCACAACTCATCTCCGACTTTTTCAACAGGCGTGAGTTCGGGCCTCCATTGTGTGTTACCACAACTTCACCCTGGTCATGGATAGATCGACGGGTTTCGGGTCTACTGCCTGCAACTAAGCGCCCTATTCAGACTCGGTTTCCCTGCGCCTCCCCTATTCGGTTAGGCTTGCTACAGACAAGTAAGTCGCTGACCCATTATACAAAAGGTACGCCATCACGGAACAAGTCCGCTCTGACTGCTTGTACGCATCCGGTTTCAGGTTCTATTTCACTCCCCTAGCCGGGGTTCTTTTCGCCTTTCCCTCACGGTACTGGTTCACTATCGGTCGACAACGAGTATTTAGCCTTGGAGGATGGTCCCCCCATGTTCGGACAAGGTTTCACGTGCCTCGCCTTACTCGATTTCATATGTTTGGCCTTTCGCATACGGGGCTATCACCCACTATGGCCAGCCTTTCCAGACTGTTCTGCTAGGTTTCACATACTTAAGGGCTACTCCGCGTTCGCTCGCCACTACTTGCGGAATCTCGGTTGATTTCTTTTCCTTCGGGTACTTAGATGTTTCAGTTCCCCGAGTTCGCTCCATACACCTATGTATTCAGTGCACAGTACCCAGCAAGCTGGGTGGGTTTCCCCATTCGGAAATTCACGGATCAAAGCTTGTTTGCCAGCTCCCCGTGACTTATCGCAGGCTACTACGTCCTTCATCGCCTGTTGTCGCCAAGGCATCCACCAGATGCGCTTGTTCGCTTGATCATATAACCTCAAACATTCTCGTCAGCCTGGCCTTGTGGGTCAGGTCGAGTCGCGTGCTTGCGATCATTTGAAAAAGATCACACTCAAAACTACAACGACATTTTTCGCCGTCAAGCACCTTTGGCATTGAATCACAGTGTCGGTCATACAGACCTTCTCTGTGTTGTTGCTTACAGTGTTCGACTTCAAACCTTATTGTTAAAGAGCTATAACCCGTTGCAGCCTGGGCTAAGCAAAACGATGTGCAGCAAGGTCTTTGAGACTTTTGCTGGACATGGCGCTTTGCTTAGCCTTGCCACCTGAACTTTTGTCTTGCCGTCTTGCATGCAGCTGGTGGAGCCAGTCGGGATCGAACCGACGACCCCCTGCTTGCAAAGCAGGTGCTCTCCCAGCTGAGCTATGGCCCCAGTTGCTTGAACCAGTGCGCGACGTGACAAAAGGTCTGTAAATGGTGGGTCTGGACGGATTTGAACCATCGACCCCACGCTTATCAAGCGTGTGCTCTAACCAGCTGAGCTACAGACCCAGTTCGGGTTTCATCAGTGCCATCACGGCCGCGAGGGCCTGTGATGCTGATGAAGTACAAGTGATTTGTGTGGGTGCTCTCATGCAGCATGGCTGCAGTGGCATTCTTGAAAGGAGGTGATCCAGCCGCAGGTTCCCCTACGGCTACCTTGTTACGACTTCACCCCAGTCATTAACCACACCGTGGACGGCGACCCCCTTGCGGTTAGTCTACCGGCTTCTGGTGCAGCCAACTCCCATGGTGTGACGGGCGGTGTGTACAAGGCCCGGGAACGTATTCACCGCCGCAAATGCTGATCGGCGATTACTAGCGATTCCGACTTCACGGAGTCGAGTTGCAGACTCCGATCCGGACTACGATGTACTTTCTGGGATTAGCTCCACCTCGCGGCTTGGCGACCCTCTGTATACACCATTGTAGTACGTGTGTAGCCCTGGCCATAAGGGCCATGATGACTTGACGTCATCCCCACCTTCCTCCGGTTTGTCACCGGCGGTCTCCCTAGAGTGCCCAACTGAATGATGGCAACTAAGGACAAGGGTTGCGCTCGTTGCGGGACTTAACCCAACATCTCACGACACGAGCTGACGACAGCCATGCAGCACCTGTGTTCCGATTCCCGAAGGCACTCCCGCATCTCTGCAGGATTCCGGACATGTCAAGGCCAGGTAAGGTTCTTCGCGTTGCATCGAATTAAACCACATACTCCACCGCTTGTGCGGGCCCCCGTCAATTCCTTTGAGTTTCAACCTTGCGGCCGTACTCCCCAGGCGGACAACTTATCGCGTTAGCTACGACACTGATTCGCTAAGCAAACCAACGTCAAGTTGTCATCGTTTACAGCGTGGACTACCAGGGTATCTAATCCTGTTTGATCCCCACGCTTTCGTGTCTCAGTGTCAGTACAGGCCCAGGTGGTTGCCTTCGCCATTGATGTTCCTTCCGATATCTACGCATTTCACCGCTACACCGGAAATTCCACCACCCTCTACCGTACTCTAGTGACGCAGTATCGGAAGCAGTTCCCAGGTTAAGCCCGGGGATTTCACAACCGACTTACACCACCACCTACACACGCTTTACGCCCAGTAAATCCGATTAACGCTTGCACCCTCTGTATTACCGCGGCTGCTGGCACAGAGTTAGCCGGTGCTTATTCTGATGGTACCGTCAAGACTCCAGCTATTAACTGAAGTTTTTTCTTTCCATCCTAAAGTGCTTTACAACCCGAAGGCCTTCTTCACACACGCGGCATTGCTGGATCAGGCTTTCGCCCATTGTCCAATATTCCCCACTGCTGCCTCCCGTAGGAGTCCGGACCGTGTCTCAGTTCCGGTGTGACTGGTCGTCCTCTCAGACCAGTTACTGATCGTCGCCTTGGTGAGCCGTTACCTCACCAACAAGCTAATCAGACATAGGCTCCTCCAAAAGCGCCAGGCCCGAAGGTCCCCAGCTTTGCTCCGTAGAGATCATGCGGTATTAATCCAAGTTTCCCTGGGTTATCCCCCACTCTCGGGCAGATTCCTATGTATTACTCACCCGTCCGCCACTAGCTGTACCGAAGTACAACCCGTTCGACTTGCATGTGTTAGGCATGCCGCCAGCGTTCAATCTGAGCCAGGATCAAACTCTCCAATTAAACCTAACTGGTCGGTAAGCGCCAGAACCTTTCAGCCCCAACACCCACCAGAGTCCTCACCAAAGCTCTTGGCTTTTGTGATACTCACTACGTTCTACATGGCCACTAAACGCAACCACACGAACACAAGAGCACCCACACAAATCACTTGTTCTTGTTCTTAAAGAGCGGCAACTGTAACCCCGAAAACTCCAAGGCCACCGCTGCAAGGGCGCGCATCATACGACAGAACGGGAGGGGGTCAACACCGATTTGACACTTTTTTTACAAGTCGCTGATCTGTCGGTGTTTTTGGATTTATCAGCCATCCGGCATCAAGCCGACCGTCCCTTCGTTGTCCCGGGCATCAGGATGCCTTCGGCGTTCGGATCTTTGGGGTTTCCACCGTGGTCAGGATGCCGCGCAGAATATTCAGCTCGTTTCGGTCCGGCTGGGCGCGGTGATAGAACTGCCGCAGGCGTCGCATCAGCAGCCGCGGATTACGCGGGTCCAGAAAACCGGTCTTGAGCAGCACCCGCTCAAGGTGCTCATAGAAGTGCGCCATCTCGTCAGCCGTCGGCGGCGCGTAGGACGGGTGCTCATGTTTGGCCGACACCTTGGGCACCTCAGCCAGCCCTGCCTTGCGTAACTCCCACGTCATCAGCTGCACCGCCTGCGCGAGGTTGAGCGAGGCATAGGTGGGGTCGGTGGGCACCATGATTACTGCATTGCAGCGCTCAAGATCCTCATTGCTGAGACCGGTACGCTCCGGGCCGAACACCAGCGCCACCTTTGCGCGCTTCGCCCGGGTCTGGGCCGTTTCGGCAAAGTCCCACGGCGTCAGCGGCTCATCGCCGAGGTGTCGGGGCCGCGCCGAGGTCGCCACCACCCAGCCGCAGTCGGCAATTGCCTCCTGCAATGAGCCCACCACGCGGGCGTTCTCCACGACGGGCAGCGCGTTGGAGGCCAGCGCTCGTGCCTGCGGGTGCGGAAAGCGCTCGGGGCTGACCAGCACGAGTTCCTCAAAGCCCATGGTGCGCATGGCACGCGCCGTGGACCCGATGTTGCCCGGGTGTTGGGTCTGTACCAACACGATACGGATGCCCGTGGCGGGCGGTTCAGCGTCTGGAATTGAGGTCATGCGTGATATTCTAGAGGCTCATTGCAAGCGCTCTGCCGCCGCGTCGTTCACGCCGCCAGACGCACTGCCCGCTCTTCTCCATTTACGGAATCCACCCGCATGCATCCGCTGGTCAATATCGCCGTGTCTGCCGCGCGCAGTGCCGGCAACGTCATTCTCAAGCACAGTGAACGTGTTGAGACGCTGCAGGTGGACCGCAAGCAACACAACGACTTCGTGACGCAGGTGGACCGCAGCGCCGAAGCCGAGATCATCCGCACCATCCATAAGGCTTATCCCGATCACGCCATCCTCGGCGAAGAGAGCGGCGCCAGTGGTGACTCAGAAGTCCGCTGGATCATTGACCCGCTGGACGGCACCACCAACTTCCTGCACCGCATCCCGCATTACGCGGTATCGATTGGCATTGAAGTGAAGGGCCGCCTGGAACACGGGGTGATTTACGCCCCCTGCACCAATGACCTGTACACCGCTTCACGCGGGGCCGGCGCCATGCTCAACAGTCGCCGGCTACGTTGCAGCAACACTAAAGATCTGGACGAAGCGCTGATCGGCACCGGCGTACCGTTGCAAGAAGAGTTCATGCCTGATTACCTGAAGATGCTCGGCCATGTGGCGACCAGCACCGCCGGCGTGCGGCGTGCCGGGTCTGCCGCGCTGGACCTGGCGTATGTCGCCGCCGGTCGCCTCGACGGCTTCTTCGAATTCAACCTCAAACCCTGGGACATCGCCGCCGGCATCGTGCTCGTGCAGGAAGCCTCTGGCGTCATCAAGCCGCTGGCGGGCGATGACGACGTGCTTGGCCACGGCCATATTCTCGCCGCCAGCTACAAGCTGATCGACGCACTCGAAGCCCGCCTCAAGCCCCTCAGCGCGGGCGGCTGAGGCGGCGCGTTACTGCGCCACGGTCAGCATCAGTTGTCCGGCCGACAATGAACGCCCCGGCGTGACCAGGCTGCGCCGGATCACCCCATCGACCGGCGCGACCACCTCAAGCTCCATCTTCATCGCTTCCAGCACCGCCAGCAGTTGGCCGGCCGTCACGCGCTCCCCCGGCGCCACCTTGAGTTGCCACAGGTTGCCGGCCACCGGGCTGAAGACGCCGGTCTCGTCGTCTTCCAGCGCTGATTCGGTCGCCACAGGCTGCGCCGCTTCGCTGCCCGCCTCAAAGTGGGCCAGACCGCTGGCCGCCCAATGCGCGCGCTCGTCGTCAAAAGCGGCACGCTGTTGCTGGCGGAAGGCAGCAATGCTGGCCGCGTTGTCGTCCAGAAACCCCTGATAGTCGGCCAGCCGCAAGATCGTGTCTTCAATCGTCAGCGGATAGCGCCCCAGCGGGAAGTCGCGGCGAATCTGCGTCAGCTCGTCGGCGCTGACTTCGAAGAACCGGATCTGGTCAAAAAAGCGCAGCAGGTACGGCTCGCCGCAGAACGCCGGCACCGCCTTGTAGCGGTTCCACATTTGCAGCGTGCGGCCGACAAACTGGTAACCGCCCGGTCCTTCCATGCCATAGACGCAAAGGTAAGCGCCGCCAATGCCCACCGCGTTTTCGGGGGTCCAGGTGCGCGCCGGGTTGTACTTGGTGGTGACCAGGCGATGGCGCGGGTCCAGCGGCGTCGCCACCGGCGCGCCCAGGTACACATCACCCAGCCCCATCACCAGGTAATCCGCGTCAAAGACGATGCGCTTCACCGCGTCGATGGACGCCAGCCCGTTGATGCGGCGAATAAACTCCAGATTGCTCGGGCACCAGGGCGCGTCCTTGCGCACCGTGGTCATGTACTTGTCGATGGCAATACGCGTTGCCGGGTCGTCCCACGACAGCGGCAGATGCACGATGCGTGACGGCAGGCTGAGGTCTTGCGCACCGGCCACGCCCTGCCACTGTGCGCGCACGCAGGCCAACAGGTCGGCCAACGGCTGCTGCTCGGGCTGATAGTGAATTTGCAGGCTGCGAATGCCCGGCGTCAGATCGGTCACGCCGGGCAGATTCAGCGCCCGCAGCGCACGCATCAGCGCATCGGCGCGGAAGCGGGTCGCCAGATCAATCTCGGCCGCGCCGAACTCCAGCAACAGGTTGCAATCGCCCGCAAGACGCGCGACCAGGCGGGTGTCACCGTCACCTTCATCGAGCACCACCGCGCCCTGCGCTGCAACGCGGTGTCGATTGGGCTTCAGCCCGACGTCACTGCCAGAGTTGACCGCCGCCACGCGGGCGGCGCGGTAGTCCACCGCCTCGAAGCGCAGCCGGTCGCCGGCCTTGAGTTGGCCCAACTGCCACAGGTCGGCCTCGATCACCGTGGCCGGGCACACGAAGCCGCCGAGGCTGGGGCCGTCGGGCCCCAGAATCACCGGCATGTCACCGGTGAAATCGACCGCGCCAATGGCGTAGGCATTGTCGTGAATGTTGGACGGGTGCAGCCCCGCCTCGCCGCCGTCGGCGCGGGCCCACTCCGGCTTGGGGCCAATCAGCCGCACTCCGGTGCGCGACGAATTGAAGTGCACCTCCCACTCGGCTGCGAAAAACAGCGCCAGATACGCCTCGCTGAAGTATTCCGGCGCCGCATGCGGGCCGACCATCACCCGCAGCGTGCGGACCGGGGGCAGGTGCAACGGTTCGACCTTGGGGGTATCGGCAACAACCGGAAGATTTGCCGGTCCGCGCAGGTGCAGTACATCCCCGACCCGCAGCGCCCGTCCGGCGTGGCCGCCAAACTGCCCCAGCGTGAACGTGCTGGACGCACCGAGGTAGGCCGGCACCTGCACGCCGCCGCGCACACACAGATAGGCCCGCGCGCCCGGCCCGGAGATGCGGCCGATGGCCAGCGTCGAGCCCGCAGCAATGGCGAGCGCCGCATTCATGGCCACCGACACGCCGTCCACAGTCAGCGGCATCTCTGCGCCGGTGACGGCCACCACGGTCTCGCAGTTGAACCGCAGCGTGGGACCGGCCAGAGTGATTTCCAGCGCCGCCGCACCCTCGTCGTTGCCCAGCAGGCGATTACCTGCGCGCAGCGAGCGCGCGTCCATGGGCCCGGACGGCGGAATGCCCACCGCCCAGTAGCCGAGCCGCCCCGGCCAGTCCTGCACCGTGGTCTGGGTGCCGGGTGCCAACACCTCGACGGTGTGTTGAACGTCGCGCAAGGTCTCCAGACAGCGGGTCCAGGCGCGGCCGTCGACAAACGGGGAGAAGGCCAGAATCTGCCGCAGATACGCCCGGTTGGTTTCGATGCCATACAGCCGCGTTGCCGCCAGCGCCCGATCCAGCGCCTGCACGGCCAGCGCGCGATCGGGTGCCCAGGCGATCAGCTTGGCGATCATGGGGTCGAAGTCGCTGGAGATCTCGCAGCCGGCCTCCACCCAGGTGTCGATGCGCAGACCGGCGCCATCGGCGGGCGGAAATTCAAGCTGCGTCAGCAGGCCGGCGCTGGGCTGAAATCCCTTGCCCGGATCTTCGGCATACAGCCGCGCCTGCACGGCGTGCCCGCGCGGCGCGAGGTCTGCGGCAAGTGCGGTCAGCGGCGGCAGCGTTCCGGCGGCCAGTTCAATCATCCAGCTCACCAGATCAATCCCGTACACCTGCTCGGTGACGCCGTGCTCCACTTGCAGGCGCGTGTTCACTTCGAGGAAATAGAACGCTTCAGCCGCATCGTCGTAGACAAACTCCACGGTGCCGGCCGAGCGGTAATGGACCGACTGCGCCAGGGTCACCGCCGCCGTGTGCAGCGCCTCGCGTACGGCCGCGGGCAGGTTCGGCGCCGGCGCCTCTTCCAGCACCTTCTGGTTGCGCCGCTGCACCGAGCAGTCGCGCTCGCCCAGGGCGATGACCTGGCCCGCGCCATCGCCGAACACCTGCACTTCGACGTGTCGCGCGCGCTCGATGAACTGCTCCAGAAACACACCGCCGTCGCGGAAGTTGTGCTCGCCCATTCGCTTCACCGCCTCGAACTGCGCGGCCAGCCCGTCGGCACTGCGGCACACCCGCATGCCGATACCGCCGCCGCCTGCGGTGCTTTTGAGCATCACCGGATACCCCACCCGCGCCGCCTCGTGCTGTGCCTGTTGCAGGCTGTCGAGCAGACCACTGCCGCGCAGCAGGGGCAGCCCGGCCTGCGCGGCCAAGGCCCGCGCCGTGTGCTTGAGGCCGAACTGGCGCAGTTGCGTCGGTGTCGGGCCCAGAAAGGCGATGCCGGCCGCCTCGCAGGCTTCGGCAAAGTCGGCGTTTTCGGATAAAAAACCATAACCGGGATGAATCGCTTCCGCCCCGCAATCCCGCGCCGCCGCGAGAATCTTTCCGACATCGAGGTAGGTGCTGGCCGCCCCACCCGCGCCGAGACTGATGGCCTGGTCGGCCTGCTCAACGTGCAGGCTGGCGTGATCGGCCTCGCTGAACACCGACACCCCGGTGACGTTCAGCGCCTTGAGCGTGCGCAGAATGCGGCAGGCAATGGCGCAGCGATTGGCGATGAGAACGGTCTTGAACATGACGTCGGGTCCTGATCGGGCCGTCCCGGTTGAGTGACCCGCCACGGTCGTCCGTGGCGGGGGAAAAGCCTTAAACGCAAAGGCGCAAAGACCGCAAAGGAAACGCAAACAAAAGCGCTATCCGGCTTTTCTTCGCGTCCTTTGCGCCTTTGCGTTGAACGCGTTTAGCTCGGTCCGCAGCGCTAACCCCACACCAGCACCTCAATTGGCGTCGGGTTGTAGGCATTGCAGGGGTTGTTGAGCTGCGGGCAGTTCGAGATCAGCACCAGCACGTCCATGTCGGCCCGCAATTCAACGTACTTGCCGGGCGCCGACACGCCGTCGGCGAAACTCAGCCCGCCGTCGGCGGTGACCGGCACGTTCATGAAGAAGTTGATGTTGGCAGTGAGGTCGCGCTTGTCCAGCCGTCCGTCGTGGGCGATGGCGCGCAGAAAGTTGTCGCGACAACTGTGCATGTGGCCCTTGTCCAGCGCGTAACGCACCCGATTGGACTCCTGCGCGCAGGCGCCGCCGAGGGTGTCGTGACGGCCGCAGGTGTCAGCGGTCACGGTCAGCATGGCGCGGCCCAGGGTGGACATGAGCACCGAGCCGGTGGAGAGGTACACCTGCGCCTGCTGCCGCACCGTGCGCTGGGCGTCGTAGCGCTCGCTCGGGTCAGCCAGGTTGTAGAACAGGGTATCGACCGCCTGATTGCCCTCCAGGTCGAGGATGCGGAAGGTCTGCCCGGCGGTCAGCTCACCCATCCACGCTTCGCCTGCCGAGACGATTTCGCGGCGCGCGGCGTCGGCGGGGTTCTGCGGGCTGTGCTGGAACGTCATTGAAATACTCCTCCGCATTGACACCCCTCGCCCGCCTGCGGGCGCGGGAAAGACGCGCGATGCATTGAAATGTTCACAAGTAATAACGCTCCGTCAGCGTGAGGCCGCGACCGTTTTCCGGGCGGGTATCGCGGCATTTCTGCGTGATGGCCGCCGCGTCGGCACCGTCGAACAGGGTCATGTCCACCGGCTTGGGGGCGTAAGTCGTCGCCGGGTCCAGCGGATGCGGGATGCTGGTGAACACCAGCAGCGTGTCCATGGGCGCGTACAGGTCCACCGCGCTGCCGGCTGCGGAATGCCCCGGTACGAAGCTCAGGTGCGCGGCCTCGTCGCTCGCCAGCTTGCTGAAGAAATTGACGTTCATCGCCAGGTCGCGGCGGGTCAGGCCCCACTTGCCCATTTCCACCAGCAGGTTGTCGTGGCCGTTGCGGACAAAGTCGTTGCGCAGGGTCTGGAAGCTACCGCCGCCATGGCGCGCCCGCACCTCGTCGGCGGTGCTCACGCCGCCGATGGGGTCGTGCCAGTCCAGCGTGTCGGCGGCGATGCACAGCAGCACGCGGCCCATGTCGGAATACAGACAATGCCCGGCGGTGAGCCTCGCGGTGTGCTGGCATTTGAGCGAGTCGGGCAGGTTCAGGCGCTCGGTTTTTTCGTTGGCGTTCCACGCCAGCAGCGCGAGGTTGGCGCCGCCTTCGATATCGGTCAGCCGCAGCAGGCGGCCGCGCCTGAGCACCATCGACGCGTGCGCGCCGCCCGGCAGTGTTTCGCGGTAAAGCAGCTTCACGCCGTAACCTCCTGGCTGGATTCGCTGCGGCGAATCACCTGCTCGGGCAGCACGCGCCGCGCGGCCAGCCGATCCGGGTTCAGTGCAATGTCGTAGGTGATGCGCGCGCCGTAGGCCTCGGGGTGCTGCGGGTCGAGGCGCGGCTTGTCGAACACCAGCAGCCGCGTGCCCAGGGTGAAGCCCTCGGCCAGATCGTGGGTGACCATGAACACCGTCAGCCCGGTCTGCTTCCACAGCGCCAGCAGCAATGCGTGCATGTCTTTGCGAATACCGGGGTCGAGCGCGCCGAAAGGTTCGTCCAGCAACAAAATGCGCGGCTTCATGATTAGCGCTTGGGCAATCGCCAGCCGCTGCTGCATGCCGCCCGACAGCGCGCTGGGGTACAGGTCTCGCGCCGGCCCCAGCCCCACCGATTCCAGCAGTGCATCGGCCCGGTCGCGAGCGCTGCGTCGGGCGCCGCCCCAGAGCCGACCGGCGAAGCGCGACGCGGCCAGTTCCAGCCCCAGCAGCACGTTGTTGCGCACCGTCAGATGCGGAAACACCGAGTACTTCTGGAACACCACCCCGCGCGCGGCGTCAGGCTCGGGCGGAAGCGGCTGGCCATCGAGCAGGATGCGCCCCTGGCTGGGTCGTTCCTGCCCCAGCAACAGGCGCAGGAAGGTGGACTTGCCGCAGCCCGAGGCGCCGACCAGCGAGCAGAACGCACCTTCGTCCACGGCCAGCGACAGGTTTTCGAGCACCACGTGATCGCCGTAGCGCTGCCAGACATGATCGAGCGTCAACAGACTCATCGCCGATCCGCCACGACAAACCACGGGAACAGCCGCTGCGAGGCGCGCCGCAGGCCATAGTCCATGAGCCACGCCAGCAGGGTGATCCACGCCACGTAGGGCAGGATCACGTCCATCGCCAGATAGCGGCGCATCAAGAAGATGCGATAGCCCAACCCGTCGGTGGAGGCGATGGCCTCGGCGGCAATCAGGAACAGCCACGCCGACCCCAGCAGCAGTTGCAGCGAGATCAGCAGCCGCGGCAGAAGCTGCGGCAGGATCACCCGCAATATCAGGGTCCAGGTGTTGGCGCCCAGGGTCTGCGCCTTGATCAGCATTTCGGCCGGAATCTGCCGGGCGTGGCCTTCCAGATCGCGGGCGATGCACGGTGCCACGCCAATCACGATCAGCATGACCTTGGACAGCTCCCCCAGCCCAAACACGATGAACAGCAGCGGCAAGATCGCCAGCGGCGGAATCATCGCCAGCAGCCGCAGCAGCGGCGACAGCGGCGCCGAGAACAACGGGATCGCGCCTGCCGCCACGCCCAGCATCAAGCCCACCACCGCGCTGATGCCCAGGCCCAGACCCAGCCGCTTGAGGCTGGCGGCGGTGTCTTTCCACAGCAGCACGTCACCGGAGCGCGGGTCTTCGCTGAAGGCCATGCGCTCCACCGCGCCGACCATCTGGGTCGGGCTGGGCAGCAGCTTGTCGTTGGGGTTGTCGGCCAGGCGCAGGCTGCTGGCCATCAGGTAAACGGCCAGCAGCAATACGAACGGCAACGCGGCCAGCGACAGCCGCGCGCCGTGCGCGGGAATGCGGTTGATCAGGCGCACGATGCCTCCGCGCCTACAACTTGCCTTCGGCCGCCATGGTGGCGAACGCGTCGGTAAAGCGCAGCTTCACGTTGTTGGTATCGCCGGTGGTTTTTCCACCGGGATAGGCAATGCCCACCACATCGGCATCCTTGGCGCCATCACCGAGCAGGCCGTGGGTGAACGAAAACGCCGCCACTTTTTCCATGGTTTCCGGCAACTCCGGGCTGGCGGCAAAGGCCGCCGCGTCGGCTGCTGCGTAGAACATGCGGGTCGCCGCCAACTGCGCCTCGTAACCGGCCAGGTCAGTCCCCGAGGCCTGCGCCATGTGGGTGCGTGCGGCGACGCCGGCGGCATCGTCCGAGGCCATCAGCGCCATGATTTCATACCACGCCCCGGTCAGCGCCTTGCCCAGTTCGGGGTGGGCCGCCAGGGTTTCGGTGTTGACCACCATCAGGTCGATGATCTCGCCGGGAATCTGGCTGGAGTCGAACACCAGGCTGGACGCGGGTGTCGCCTTGATCTCGGCGAGCAGCGGGTTCCAGGTGACCGCGGCCTGCACGTCGTCGGTGGCGAAGGCGGCCACGATGTCGGCATCGGAGGTGTTGACCACCGAAATGTCGCGCTCGCTGAGGCCTGCGCTTTCCAGCCCGCGCGCCAGCAGATAGTGCGAAACCGACAGTTCCACCAGGTTCACCGGCAAGCCCTTGAGGTCGGCCAGCGATTTGTCGGCACCCTTCAGCACGATGCCGTCGTTGCCGTTGGAGAAGTCGCCCACCACCAGCGCGGTGCTGTCAACGCCGCCCGCAGCGGGAATGGTCAGCGCATCCATGTTGGTCATGGTGCAGCCGTCAAACTGCCCGGCGGTGTACTGGTTGATCGACTCGACGTAGTCGTTGATCTGCACCACCTCGATGCCGATGTCGTATTTGTCGGCCCACTTGGCAACGATGCCTTCGGCGGCGCCAAATTCCCACGGCATCCACCCGGCGTAGATCGTCCAGCAAACCTTGAAGCTGGGTATTTCGGCGGCGGCGGCTTCAACCGGCGCCTCGGCCGGTGGTGGCTCGGCCTTCGAGCAGGCGGCAAGCATGGCAGCGCACCACAGCAGTGCGAACGGGGCCAATCGGGGGCGTGATCCAAACATGGCAAGACCTCAGGTTAGGTGACGGTTACCGGGCAGAGCGCGGGAGTACTCACAGCACAAAGCTGTTGATCTCCCGGGCTTTTATCCCGCCGTGTAACCCCCAACCGGAGGTCGCCGACTCTCGGACCAGCATCCGCAACGCGGACCGGAACCCTAGTCGACCATTGTCATGCGTCAGTCATCTCAAGAGCCAGCAGCGATGCAAGCCCCGCATCTCCTGACACGCCAAAAGCGTGCCAATGTTCAAACGCTCAAGTGCTTGCGGACCAGGTCATCCGACAGCCCGGCGATGGGCCCCTGCGCCACCAGCCGACCCTTGTCGAGAATGCGGAAGTCGGTCGCCACGCGGCGCGCGAACGGCAGCTTCTGCTCGACCAGCAGCACGGTCAGCCCGGTCTCGCGATTGAGGCGAATCAACAGGTCGCCGATCTCGGCGACGATGTTGGGCTGGATGCCTTCGCAGGGTTCGTCAAGGATCAGCAACTTGGGGTTGAACACCAGCGCGCGGCCGATGGCCAGTTGCTGCTGCTGGCCGCCCGACAGGTCACCGCCGCGCCGCCGCAGCATTTTCTTGAGCACCGGAAAGGTCTCGTAAATGGGCTCCAGCGCCGCGCGGTCACGGTCGGGGCGCACGTATACGCCCAGCTGCAGATTCTCTTCCACGGTCAGTTGCGGAAAAATCTCGCGCCCTTGCGGCACGTAGCCAATGCCCAGCCCGGCGCGCTGCTCGGCGGCGCGGCGCAGCAGGTCATCACCGGCAAATTCGATACGCCCCTCGCGGATCGGCAACAGCCCCATCACGCACTTCAGCAGGGTGGTCTTGCCCATGCCGTTGCGGCCCATCAGGCAGGTGATGGAGCCTTCGGTCACGTCGAGGTCCACGTCCCAGAGGATGTGGCTGCCGCCGTAAAACTGCTGGACGCCGCGCGTCTGTAGCAAGGGCTTATTCACCGAGGTACACCCGCCGGACTTCGGCATCGTTCTGCACGTCGTCGATAGAACCCTCTGCCAGCACGCGGCCTTCGTGCAGCACCGTGACCTTGCGCGAAATGGAGCGGACGAAGGCCATGTCGTGCTCCACCACCACCACCGAGCGTTGGCCGGCCAGCGAGGTGAGCAGTTCGGCGGTGCGCTCGGTCTCCTGCGGCGTCATGCCCGCCACCGGCTCGTCGACCAGCAGCAACTGCGGCTCCTGCATCAGCAACATGCCGATCTCCAGCCACTGCTTCTGGCCGTGTGACAGGCTGCCCGCGCGCTGCGTGTGCAGGTCCTGCAAACCGATGATCTCCATCACCTCGGCGATGCGGTCGCGCTGGGGGCCGTCGAGACGGGCAAACAACGTGTGCCACACGCCGCGCTGCCCGGCCAGCGACAGCTCAAGGTTCTCGAACACGCTGTGCTCGGCAAACACCGTGGGCTTCTGGAACTTGCGGCCGATGCCGGCCTGGGCGATGTCGGGCTCGTCCATGCGCAGCAGGTTGAAGGTTTGGCCGAACCAGGCCTGGCCGGCATCGGGCCGGGTCTTGCCGGTGATGACATCCATCATCGTCGTCTTGCCGGCGCCGTTGGGGCCGATGATGCAGCGCAGCTCACCGGCGTCGATGTACAGGGTGAGCGCGTCGAGTGCGCGAAAGCCGTCGAAGCTGACGGTGATGTCTTCCAGATACAAAATGGTGGTGTGGCTGATGTCGACGCGGCTGGGCCGCTCGGTGGGTCGGTTCACAAAGTCGAAGACCTTGTCTCGGCGGGTCAGCTCGTGAACGGTTTCACGAAGGCTCATGCCTTGCCCCCTTTGCGGCGCGACAGCAGACCCACCACACCACGCGGCAGGGCCAGGGTCACCGCCACGAACAGGGTGCCCAGGGCGTATAGCCACACTTCCGGAAAGGCGGTGGTGAACCAGGTCTTGGCGTAATTGACGATGCCCGCACCCAGCGCCGCGCCGTAGAGCGTGCCGCGCCCGCCCACCGCCACCCAGACGACGGCTTCGATGGAGTTGATGGGCGAAAACTCACCGGGATTGATGATGCCCACCTGCGGCACGTACAGCGCGCCGGCGACGCCGGCGAGCATGGCCGAAAAGGTGAACAGCGCCAGCTTGTAATACTCGACCCGATAACCGATGAAGCGGGTGCGGCTTTCGGCGTCGCGGATCGCCTCGATGATGCGACCGAAGCGCGAGCTGGTGATAAACAGGCAGGCCAGATACCCCAGCGTCAGCGCCACCACGGTGGCCAGAAACAACCCGACGCGGGTCGATTGCGCTTGCAGGTTGAAGCCCAGAATGTCCTTGAAATCGGTCAGGCCGTTGTTGCCGCCAAAGCCCATCTCGTTGCGGAAAAACGCCAGCATCAAGGCGTAGGTCATGGCCTGGGTGATGATCGACAGGTACACCCCGCCGACCCGCGAGCGGAACGCCAGCCAGCCAAAGGCGAAGGCCAGCACGCCCGGCGCCAGCAGCACCATCAGCATCGCGAACCAGAACTGGTCAAAACCCCACCAGTACCAGGGCAACGATTCCCAGTTGAGAAACACCATGAAGTCGGGCAGCTCGGCGTTGCCGTAGGTGCCGCGCGTGCCGATCTGGCGCATCAGGTACATGCCCATGGCGTAGCCGCCCAGCGCAAAAAACGCCGTGTGACCCAGGCTGAGAATGCCGCAGTAGCCCCAGATCAGGTCGATGGCAATGGCCAGCAGCGCGTAGCTGAGGTACTTGCCGAGCAGGGTCACCCAATAGTCGGGCAGGTGCAGCGGCGAGTCGGGCGAGACGCCGAGATTGAGTAGCGGCACCACCACCGCCAGCAGCGCCATGACCGCCAGGAAAATGGCGCCGCCGCGACCGCCCATCAACAGGGTTCTGGGCGTCATCAGTGGCCCTCCGCCGCGCGGCCTTTTTGCGGGAACAGGCCTTTCGGACGACGCTGGATGAACAGAATCAGCGCCACCAGCACCAGAATTTTCGCCATCACCGCACCGGCGGCGGGCTCCAGCAGCTTGTTGAGCACGCCCAGGGTCAGGCCGCTGATCAGCGTGCCCCACAGATTGCCGACGCCGCCGAACACCACCACCATGAACGAATCGACGATGTAGGCCTGCCCCAGGTTCGGCCCCACGTTGGTGAGCTGCGACAGCGCCACCCCGGCAATGCCGGCGATGCCGGACCCCAGCCCGAACGTCATGGCGTCAACCCGCGCGGTACGCACGCCCATTGCCTTGGCCATGGCGCGGTTCTGTGACACGGCGCGCACCTTCAGGCCCAACGAGGTGCGGTTCATCACCAGCAGCAGAAGCGCGAACACAATCAGCATGAACACCACAATCGCCAGGCGGTTGTAGGTCACCGAAAACAGATCGTTGATCTGCCACAAACCCTGCATCCACTCGGGCGAGGTCACCGAGCGGTTCAGCGGCGAAAAGATGGAGCGCACCACCTGTTGCAGGATCAGCGAAATGCCGAAGGTGGCGAGCAGGGTTTCCAGCGGCCGCCCGTACAAGAAGCGAATCACCCCACGCTCGATGGCCACGCCGACCAGACCTGACACGACAAATGCGGCGGGAATGGCCAGCACCAGCGCCAGGCCGATGTGGTTGGGCAGCAGCAGTTGCATCACGTAGGTGGTGTAGGCGCCGAGCATGATCAGCTCGCCGTGCGCCATGTTGATGACGCCCATCACCCCAAAGCTGATCGCCAGACCAATGGCCGCCAGCACCAGCACCGAGCCCAGTGACAGCCCGAAGAACAGGGTTTCAAGCCCGCCGTAGATTTCGCGCCAGCCATCGATGCTGGTCACCACCTTGGCCGCTGCCGCGCGGACCTCGGCATCGGCTTCGTTGGCCGGGTCAGCCAGGGGTTTGACGCGGTTGTAAACCAGATTGCGGTGCTCGCCATCGAGCACGGTGATGGCCGCCAGACGCATTGCCGCATCGTCGGCGTTCAACTGGTCCACGGCCAGGGCGATGTCAATTTCGCGGCGCACGGCCGCGTCGTCATCGCCGGCCTGCTGGACGATGAGCAGCGCCCGCACGTCGTCATCAAGATCACCGCTAAGCGCGCGCACGGCGGACAGCCGGACGGCGGCGTCAGGGTCAGCAAGGTCAAACTGCGCCAGCGCCGTTTTCAGCGCGGCACGAAGGCTGTTGTTGGTGCGGATGCGGTCGCGAGACGTTAGCGTGGCATCGGCGGTTTGCAGCGTGAGGGCATCGCGCCATTGCGGGTCGGCGTCGTCATCGGCATTGGGCTCGGCGATAAAGACCCCCGCCTCGTTGGCATAGAGCCGGTTGTCGAGCAGCGCTTCGATCAACGGCCGGGCATGCGCATGACCCCGCCGAACCAGTTCGCCGACGATTTCGGCCTTGACCCTGAAGTTTGCCTCGGGCAGCGCTTGCACTGCATCGGCGTAGTCAAAGTCGGCCTCGGCCTCGGCCTCGGCGACAACGTCCGGGGTCACCGCCTGGGCAGCGCCCACCAGCAGCGCCAGTAACAGCGCGGCCAGCCAACGGTGCAGGGGTGGAAACAGGAAACGGGTCATGGTGATCCTGGTTGGGTCAGTCATCAACAAGGCTAGAAAAGCGTTCAACGCAAAGGCGCAAAGAGCAAAACAAAGGACGCAAAGAAATTCGATGTGAAAGAACCGCCATCACCTTCTTTTCTCTGCGTCCTCTGCTTCATCGCCATCCTCTGTGCCTCTGTGTTGAATGCTTTTGATCGCCAAACACAGTCGAAAACGTCGCGTCGGCTCAGAAGTTCTGACCCGAGCATTCCTTGGTCTCGGTGTTGTAGTTGCCGCACTTCAGGTCCACCCAGTCGGCTTCGATCGGCTTGCTGGCCGGCAGAAAGTCGGACCACGCGTCGCCCGGCACGGTGCCGTCGGTTTCCCAGACCACGTCGAACTGGCCGTCGGCGTTGATCTCGCCAATCAGCACCGGCTTGGTGATGTGGTGATTGGGCAGCATCTTGGCCACGCCGCCGGTGAGGTTCGGCGTTTCCAGGCCCGGAAGTGCGGTCAGCACCTTGTCAACATCGGTGGTGCCGGCCTTCTCGACCGCCTGCGCCCAGAGGTTGAAGCCGACGTAATGCGCTTCCATGGGGTCGTTGGTAACGCGCTTTTCGCTCTTGATGAACGCCTGCCATTTCTCGATAAAGGCCGCGTTCTCGGGCGTGTCGACGCTCATGAAGTAGTTCCAGGCAGCCAGGTGGCCGACCAGCGGACCGGTGTCGATGCCGGAAAGCTCTTCCTCACCCACCGAGAAGGCGACCACCGGAATGTCCTCGGCCGAAATCTTCTGGTTGCCCAGCTCCTTGTAGAAGGGCACGTTAGCGTCGCCATTGATGGTCGAGACCACCGCCGTCTTTTTGCCGGTAGAGCCAAAGGCCTTGATCTCGGAGACGATGCCCTGCCAGTCGGAATGTCCGAACGGCGTGTAGTTGACCATGATGTCCTCGGGCTTCACGCCTTTGGCCTGCAGGTAGGCTTCGAGAATCTTGTTGGTGGTGCGCGGGTAGACGTAGTCGGTGCCGGCCAGCACCCAACGCTCCACTTCAAGATCGTTCATCAGGTAATCGACCGCCGGAATTGCCTGCTGGTTGGGCGCGGCGCCGGTGTAGATCACGTTCTTCGAGGACTCTTCGCCCTCGTACTGCACCGGGTAGAACAGCAGGCCGTTCAGCTCTTCGAACACCGGCAGCACGCTCTTGCGTGACACCGAGGTCCAGCAGCCGAACACCACGTCGACCTTGTCCTTGGCCAGCAGCTCGCGGGCACGTTCGGCAAACAGCGGCCAGTTGGAGGCCGGGTCGACGACAACAGCTTCCAGCTGCTTGCCGAGCAGGCCGCCCTTCTTGTTCTGCTCCTCGACCAGCATCAGGACGGTGTCCTTCAGCGTGGTTTCGGAGATGGCCATCGTGCCGGAGAGCGAATGCAGCACGCCGACCTTGATGGTGTCTGCGGCCTGTGCGGCCAAACTGATGCCCAGCATCGCCGGGGCGAGAATTGCGGCGCCAAGGGCGCGATTGAATGTGCGTCGTTTCATGGAAATACTCCTGATCACGGTGTGGTGTCGGCTCAAATCTGCAGTTGCAGACCGAGGCCAATCTGGCTGAAGTCGGCAGCTGCACTGCCATCAAACGAGGTGTCGATGTAAAACAGGCTGATGCGCGCGGCAGCACCCTTGATGACGTAGTTGAGGTTGAACTCGGTCGTGTCACGGTCGATGTCCGGCCCGGCGGTTTCGTAAGTGTTGGCGGCGAACTTGCCGAGCACCTGGAACTTGCCGATACCCACGACTTGCGGAAACAGGTAAGACCCCAGCGCGAAGAAGCCGCTGCTTTCGGTGAACGCATCGGGAATGCCATAGCCGCCCGCCGCGCCTTCGTAACTGGCGTACTCACCTTCCAGGGACACCACGCCGCCACCGGCGAGCTTCTTCTCCATCAGTGCATCAAAGGTCACGGCGGTGTCGCCGCTGACGCTGTGGCCGACCAGACCGAAGGAGAGAATGTCCTTCTCGCCGTAGTACGTGCCGTTCAGGTAGTAGCCGGACTCGATATCCCACAGGCTGATGTGCAGACGCCCGGCAAACATCACGTCACTGGGCTCGGCGCCGCCGGCCTTGGTGGAGGGCACGTCAAACACGCCGGCTGACACCTTGAGGCGGTCAAAGTCACCCCAGTACGCCACACCGTCGTTCCGGCCGGCGGCGACGAAGGGAAAGCCATCCTGAATGCCATCGATGGCGAAGTTCCAGGCATTACCGAAGTAAGCACCGTGCAGGTTGGCGCGGTCACTGGGAGGCAGAAAGCGGCCGGCCCAGATGTTCATCTGCGGTGAAAACTCGAACTGACCAATGGCATCGATGACGGTGGTGTCACCCGAAACCCCGTCGTAGGCCACCGTAAAGTTGAGCTTGATCAACTCGGTTACCGAGGTGCCGATATGCAGCTCGGCGTTACGGAAGTTGAAGTCGTTCACGTCGTCGGCCACGCCGTCAACCTCGGTGCTGGTGAAGTCCGCCCGCGACCACAGGCCCACCGACACCGGCGGCAGCGTAATTTCGGCGGCCTGCGCCAGCGTTGCCAATCCAAACAGCGGCAAGCCCGCTGCCCTCGCCCAGGCTTTCGCTCGGGGTGCCGCGGTGATGTTGTGCTTCATGCGAAATCTCCCAATGTGTGGAACAAACGTCCGGCGGTTGCCGATAACGCCAATCTCCCCTGCGGTAACGCTTTCATTCCGGACCTCTGCGGGCCGTGTGCAGCATGTGAACGGTGATCTTGCGAACCTCCGCCTTGCTTTCGTCGATGTGGGTTTTCAGCAGCAACTGGCTCTGGTCGGCGCGGCGTTGCAGCACGGCGCGAAGAATCTTTCCGTGCTCGGTGTAGGTGGCGTCGATGCGCGGCCCCTTGGTGAAGTCCAGGCGGCGGATGATGCGAATGCGCTCGGTCACTGCGTGGTGCATCTGCGCCATTTCGAGGTTGCCGGTGGCCTCGACCAGCATCTCGTGGAAGCGCTCGTCCAACTGTGAAACGGTGGCGCCATCGCTGAGACGCTCGCCCGCCGACACCAGCCAGATCCGCTTCAGGTCCTCGAGCGTGGCCGGCGGCGCTTCGAGCTCACAGAGGCGCTTCACGGCGGCGGTCTCGATGATGATGCGCACGTCGTAAAGGTCTTCGAACGACTTGAAATCGAACGGCCGAATCTGCCAGCCGCTGCGGTACAGCACGTCGACATAGCCTTCGCGTTGCAGGCGAAACAGCGCCTCGCGCACCGGCGTGCGACTGGCCTGCACCCGCTCGGCAATCTCGTTCTCGCTGAAGCGATCACCCGGCAGCAGGCGGAACTCGAAGATGTCCTGCTTGAGCTGGTTGTAGATGCGGTCGGCCAGATTTTCGCCACGGTCCTTGCCGCGGCGGATGGGGCTGATCTTGTTGGTATCCATGGGCGCGGCCTCCTCAGACCGACTCGACAAACAGCAGGGCGTCGCCGGCATTGACCGGCCGACCGGCCTGGCAGCACAGCGCGGTGACCACGCCGTCAGCGGGTGCCGACACGGTGAATTCCATCTTCATGGCTTCGACGATCAGCAGCGGGTCACCGGCCTTGACGGTTTGCCCCGCCTCCACCAGCAACTTCCAGATGTTGCCGCTGATGTCGGCCAGCACCGGCTCGCCCGCGGCGTCATCGACGGCCAGCACCGGTGGTTCGGGAATCACGTCGGGCGACAGCGAGGCGTCGGCCTGCCAGCGCGCCACTTCCTCGGCGTATGCGACCTGCTGGCGCTGCTTGAACGCGGCGATGCTGGCGGCGTTATCGGCCAGGAAACGCTCGTGCGCGGCGAGGTCGAACACCGTTTCGGTGATATCCGGCAGCAGGCGCCCGTGGCGAAAGTCGTCGCGCATCTGCGTGAGTTTGGCTTCGCTGACTTCGTAGTACTGCACCTGGTCAAAGAACTTCAGCAGCCACGGCTCGCCGTTTTCGAACGCGCGGTTCTTGAGGAAGGTGTTCCAGATCGGCAGCGTGCGGCCAATCAGCTGATAGCCGCCGGGCGAGTCCATGCCGTAAATGCACATGTACACGCCGCCGATGCCCACCGTGCCTTCGGCGGTGTAGGTGCGGGCCGGGTTGTACTTGGAGGTGAGCAGGCGATGCCGCGGGTCCACCGGCACCGCGCAGGGCGCGCCCAGATACACATCGCCCAGACCCAGCACCATGTACGAGGTGTCGAACACGGTCTGACGCACGGTGTCGACCGAGTCCAGACCGTTGATGCGGCGCATGAATTCGACGTTGCTCGGCAGCCAAGGTGCGGTGTCGCGGACGGATTGGCGGTAGCGCGCCACCGCGTCCAAGGTTGCCGAGTCCTGCCAGGCCATGGGCAGGCGGACGATGCGCGACGGCACCTTCAGGTCCGCGGCGTCCGGCAAGCCCTGCTCCAAGGCCAGCAAGGTGTCGACCAGCGTCTGCTGCGCAATCACCCGGCTGTCGTACTGAATCTGCAGCGAGCGCACGCCCGGCGCCAGTTCCAGAATGCCCGGCACCGGATCGGCCTTGAGCACCTGCATCAGCGCGTAGATGCGCAGCCGCAGGCGCAGGTCCAGCACCATCTCGCCGTATTCCAGCAACAGGTACTTGTCACCAGCCTGACGGTAGGACACCTGCGGTCGCGAACCCTCGGCGGGCAGCTCGGCGACGACACAGTCCGACACCGTGGCTTCGACGGAAGGTCGGTCTGTAGGTCGGTCTGTAGGTCGGGCTTCAGCCCGACACCCAAACTCCGATGTCGGGCTGAAGCCCGACCCACAATCGGTCAGCTTTTCAATGGCCCGATCTTGCGCCCGTTCCAGCGCCAGCGCTTCGTCGAAATCCATCCGCTTGAAGCGGATGCGATCACCCGGCTTCACCTGGCCGATCTTCCACAGCTCGGCCTTGGCAATGGTCACCGGGCAGACAAAGCCGCCGAGGCTGGGGCCGTCGCGCGTCAGGATCACCGGCATGTCGCCGGTAAAGTTCACCGAGCCGATGGCGTACTCGGTGTCGTGCACGTTGGACGGGTGCAGCCCGGCTTCACCGCCATCGGTGCGCGCCCACTCGGGCTTGGGGCCCACCAGCCGCACGCCAAGGCGGTTGGAGTTGTAGTGCACCTCAAAGTCGGTGTCGAAAAAGGTCTTGATCGACGCTTCGGTGAAGAAATCCGGCGCACCGTGCGGGCCGTACAGCACGCCCACGGTCCAGTGGTTTTCGTAGTGAGGAATCAGCGCAGTCGGCGCAGCAATCGCCGCCGCCAGGAGAGTGGAAATCGTCGTCGCAGACTGCGCCGACTGGCTGATGGGGAGCAGGTCACCGGCGCGCAGCGGCCGCCCGGCGTGTCCGCCGAAAGCACCCAGCGCAAAGGTGGCCCGCGAACCGAGGTAGACCGGCACGTCAATGCCACCGGCCACTGCAAGATAAGTTCGGCAGCCTTCACTGGCCTTGCCGATTTTCAGCACCTGCCCGGCCGTGACGGCCAGCGGCGCCCAGAAGGTCACCGTCGCGCCGTCCAGCGTCGCGGGTGTCGGCGCGCCGGTCAGGGCAATGACCGCGTCGCTGTGAAAGCGCAGCGTCGGCCCGAGGATGGTGCACTCCAGACCCGCCGCGTCGCTGCCATTGCCGACCAGCCGGTTCGCGAGCCTGAATGCGTAGTCGTCCATCGGCCCGGAAGGCGGCACGCCCACATTCCAGTAGCCGACGCGGCCGGGGTAATCCTGCACGGTGGAGTAGGTGCCGGGTTCGACCACTTCGATCACCGGCGCGGCGAACTGGAAGGTATCGAGCAGCCGGGTGAACACCTCGCCCTTGGCGAAGGCCGGGCTGTCAATGATCTGCCGCAGGTAGCTCAGGTTGGTGGCAATGCCCGACAGCCGCGTTGCCGCCAGCGCGGCTTTCATCTTGGCCAGGGCATCGGCGCGGTCGCGGCCGTGCACGATCAGCTTGGCAATCATCGGGTCGTAATGCGGCGTGACCTCGGTGCCGGCTTCCACCCAGCCGTCGAGCCGCACGTTGTCGGGGAACACCGCTTCGGTGAGCACGCCGGGCGAGGGCTGGAAGTTGCGCACCGGGTCTTCGGCGTAGATCCGCACTTCCATGGCCGCGCCCTTGGGCTGGGCCGTGAAGTTGGCGAGATCAGGCGGCTCGCCAGCGGCGGTGCGGATCATCCAGTCGACGAGGTCCACGCCGGTGCAGGCCTCGGTGATGGGGTGCTCCACCTGCAGACGGGTGTTGACTTCGAGGAAGTAAAAATCGTCGCGCGTGCCGTCGTAGATGAACTCCACGGTGCCGGCGTTGGCATAGCCCACCGACTCGCCCAGGCGCACGGCGGCATCAAGCAAAGCGGTGCGCGTGGCGACCGGCAGATTCGGCGCCGGGGTTTCTTCCACCACCTTCTGGTTGCGACGTTGCAGGGAACAGTCGCGTTCGCCGAGCGCCACCACCCTGCCCTGGCCATCACCAAAAATCTGCACTTCGACGTGGCGCGCGTTCTCGACGTAGCGCTCCAAGAACACGCCGCTGTCACTGAAAAAGTTCTGCCCCTGGCGCTGCACGGTTTCGAAGGCGGCGACCAGTGCAGCCTCGTCGTCGCAACGCGTCAGACCGATGCCGCCGCCGCCTGCCGTGGACTTGAGCATCAGTGGATAGCCGAGCCGCGTGGCCTGCGCCACGGCTTCATCCAGATCGGCGAGCAGGCCGGTGCCGGGCGTCAGCGGCACCCCGGCGGCTTCGGCCAGTGCCCGCGCCTCATGCTTGAGGCCAAAGCGGCGAATCTGGTCGGGCGTGGGGCCGACGAACACCAGACCGGCCTGGGCACAGGCATCGGCAAACGCGGTGTTCTCAGACAGAAATCCGTAACCCGGAATGATGGCCTGTGCGCCGGTCGCCAGCGCCGCAGCAATCACCTTGTCGCCGCGCAGATAGCTCTCGGCGGGTGCCTTGCCGCCCAAGGCCACGGCCTCGTCGGCGGCCGTGACGTGCAGGCTGTTGCGGTCGGCGTCCGAGTACACCGCCACACTGGCCACGCCCATGGTCTTGAGCGTGCGGGCAATGCGCACGGCAATCTCACCGCGGTTGGCAATCAGCACCTTGTCAAACATGCGCGGTCTCCCGGGTTTGGGCCGCAGCACGCTCGGCGGCCATGAAGGCACGCCAGCCGCCAAATTCGGTGATGTCGCGGGCGCCCTCGGTGGCCCAGCTTTCGCAGATGAAACCCTTCACCTCACGGCCGTCGGCGAGGGCCAAGGTACCGATGCCCAGCGGCGCGGGAATCAGCGCCACGAACGAACCGAAGGCTTCGGTCGGCATGTCCCACAGTTCCACTTCAATGGGCGCCCCTTCGGCACCGCGCACCAAACCCGGCTTGGGCGGCACCGTGCCGGGCAGCGCGTAGAAGCGGTAGTTGCTGGCGGTGTGGGTTTTCTCGACCAACACGGCGCTGCGCTCGGTGAGCTGAAAATTGAGCGGCATGCCGCTGAGGTGGGCGCCGACCACGGCCAGGCGCACGGTCGCCGGGCCGGCGGCCATCGGCCACGTGGCGGGCGGTGCCGGCAGGCGCCCGCTGGTGCCCAGGGTCCATGGCATCTGCCGCTGCCAGCGCAGGCCCAGTTCAGCCAGTGCGCGGTCACTCCAGGCGGGACCGATCAAGGTCACGCCGGTGGGCAAGCCGTCATCACGGAAGCCGGCGGGCAGGGCCAGCGCGCAGGCGTCCATGAGGTTCACGAAGTTGGTGTAAGTGCCGAGTCGCGTGTTCAGCCCAACCGGATTGGCCGCGACCGCGTCTTGCGTGTAAATCGTGGGCGTGGTCGGCACCAGCAGCGCATCGACGGACTGCATCAAATGCTGCGCGGCACGGGTGTGCTCGGCGCGCTGGTATTCGGCCTTGAAGGCGTCCACCGCGGTATAGCCTTCGGCGCGCTGGATGATGCTGCGTACCACCGGGTCCATCACGCCCTCACCCGCCTGGATGAAGTCTTCGATGGCGGCGTAGCGCTCGGCTATCCACGGCCCGTCGTAGAGCAAGGCGGCCAGCGCCAGCAGCGGGGCGAAGTCCAGCGGCACCAACTTGGCGCCCAGCGCGCGAAAGCCGTCACAGGCCTTGTCAAAGGCGACCGCCGCTTGCGCATCGCCAAAGAACTCCGGCTTTGCCGGGATACCGAGCGTGGGTATCGCAGCGAAACGCTTTGCCGCAAAGGCGGCCGGCGCCGAGCGGGCATAGGGGTCTTGAGCGTCGTAATGGCCCAGGACCCTGGCGATCAGGTCGGCATCGCTGACGGTCTGGGCGAACACCGACACGCAATCCAGCGACCGGCAGGCAGGCACCACACCGCCGGTGCTGAACCATCCGCGTGTCGGCTTGAGGCCTACGATGTTGTTAAACGCTGCAGGCACCCGGCCTGACCCGGCGGTGTCGGTGCCCAGTGAGAACGCGGCGATGCCACGCGCCACCAGCGACGCCGAGCCGGAGCTGGAGCCGCCACTGATGTAAGTCGGATCAAACGGATTGGGCACCGCCCCGTAAGGCGAACGCACGCCCACCAGGCCGGTCGCAAACTGGTCGAGATTGGCCTTGCCGAGCAGGATGGCGCCAGCATCGATCAGGTGCTGCACAGCCGGTGCGGTGGTTTTGGCGGTAAAGGCGAAGTCCGAGCACGCCGCGGTGGTCGGCAGCCCGGCGATGTCGATGTTGTCCTTGACCACGAACGGCACGCCGAACAGTGGAAAACCGTCGAGATTGCCGCCCGCTTCGGCAAGCCGTTGTTGCAGCGCCCGCGCCTGCGCTGCCCAGGCGTCCGGACCGAGGCGCAGAATCCAGGCACTGTCGTCGGGCTGAACCAGCGCGGCAAGCGATTGCAGCGCCGCTTCCAGCGTCAACCCTTGCTGGTAGGCCTGTTGCCACTCTGGGATCGTCAAATGCGTCACGTTTGGTCTTGAGCACTGTCTTGTGTACAAGAAGGTGCACAGCAAAGCCCGTGCCAACCCGCGTCGTCGCCGGCCGCGCACCACGACGCGCTGATCATCGTCGCAACTTCAATGGGTTAGCACGTCACCCCGGGATCAATGCCGAGCCGTCACCCCGATGCGGAGACGGGGCGCACTGCACTGGGATCGCGCACCATTGGAATGCGCGCTATCTCTTTTGGTGCCGCAGCCGCGATTCAAGCCGCCGGGCCGTGCCGCTTCTGAGCGAGCCACGCCAACGCGCCGAGATCGGTCTGGACCCTCGAATGACCGCGCCCGTGCCGGCAGCGCCAGTGGTGCCAGTCCCTGAAGCGGCGGGGTACGATCAACCCTGCCCCGACGGTATCGGTTTGCGCCGTCATCAATTCGTCATTGGCAGCTCTCACCCTGCAGTCCTGTCACGTGCTGCAGGTGACGACCTCCATTTGAACCGCGCGTCGCCAGACGCTTGACCCATGCGCCCTCGACTCACTCCTTTACTTGCTTGCGGTGTTGCCCTGCCCGCCGCACTGCTGGCCGGTGCCTGCGCCAGCCCGATCCCGCACCGCGCGTCCACCGAAGCCCCAGTCACTGACCGACAGCGCGAATTTCGTGTTCGTGAAGACGTCAGCGCGCCGCTCAACGCTGACACGGGTTGGGCCGGAACGACTGGCGAGAACGCGGCCGTCACCGCCGACCGCCCGTTTCGCCTGCGCATCGCCGCGCATGCTGGACGCGATCCGGGCGAGCGCCGCTATACCTTGTTGGTGCGACGCGCGGGGGACAGCGATTGGGCGGCGGTTGAGGCTGATGACTTCCCGGTGCCGGCAGAAGACTCGCCCACCGTGGCCATCATGGGCAGCGCGGTCTTTGCGCACGACCAGCCCACTGAACGGCTGATCGGCGCGGCCGACGCGCCTTACCGGCCCGGCGCCAGCGTGGTCCTTGAGGACCTCACCCCGGCGTGGTCCGGCAACGGCACGCGCGGCGAGTGGGAATGGCCGCTGGTGATTCGTCAGTTCGCCGACGACGTGGTGCAGGTCAGCGATGGCACGGTGTTCGAGTTCCGCTTGGGCGATGCAGAGGCGCATCCGCTGCCGGCTGACACCTGGCCGCGGTTGCGGGTCGAAGTGCCGCCCGGCCATCTGGGCGGCACCTTCGTTGAAACCCCGGTGCGCATCGGTCCATGGGAGGCGGCCAATGGCGACCTTTATTTCATCATGGAGCCCAGCGAGACCGACAACCGCTACCTGATGATGAAATCCAGCGACGGCGGCGTCCGTTGGGCCGAGGTTGATGCCCGCCATCGCCCGCCGGTAAACGATCTGGAAGGCGTGGCGTCGGTGCAGGCAGGCGCGCTCATCCACCAACTGCACCAGACCTCGGAAGCCGTCTGGTACTACCGCTTTGCCACCTCGGATCACCCAGAGACGCCGGACCGCTGGCTCATCCAGGCCGAGCTGGTCGCCACCCCGCAAGAGCCGCCCACCCAATACGTCGACGTGGCGGTGCGCAGCGACGGCAGTCTTGTCGCCCTGTATGGCGGGCCGGACCGCGTGCATCTGAAAACCCGCACCTCGGGCGGTCAGTGGGGTGAGGAGACCGTGCTCGACGCAGAGGTCGGCCCAGCGCTCTCAGGCCCCAAGCTCGTGCGGGGTGCCAAAGATCAGGTCCACCTTGCCTACACCGGCAGTGATGGCAGCGCGTGGCTGCGCCGCCTGTCGCCCGACGGGAACCTGACCCCGCGCGTCCAGGTTGCCGAGGGTCTGGGCACCACGGAAAACGACGTGGGCTCCGTCTTGCCGCTGGTGTATCTGCCGGAGGCACGCGCCGTCGCGCTGGTCTATCGCCGCGCCAACGGTGAACTGTGGTCGCGCCTTGCACACGACGACGGCCGGCTGGACGCACCGCTGCGGGTGTCGGAACGCAGAGCGGCGCAGAACACCGTGGATTCGGACCAGACTGCCGCAGACCTCATCGCGCACGATGGACGCTTGCACCTGCTGTTCGTCGACGCTGACAGCGGACTGCTTTATCACGCCCACGGCAACGGCCATGCGCCGTGGACACCCGCCGTGGCGGTACCCGGCAACTTGCTGGCGCAGTGGGTGCGCGGCAATGCACTCACCCGGCAGGGCACGTCGCCGGTCTATGGCTTTGTTTACGACGCCGGGTCGGACGGCGGCGGCGGCTTCAACCGCTTCGCCACCCTTCCGCTGGAATGAAGCGGACCCGGTCGCCGCTCAGCGCGGCGGCCGGCCCAAAACCGCGTCGGTGTGTTCACCTAGCCTCGGGCTGTCGCCGCCGGTGGGCGCGGCGTGGCTGAAGCGGATGGGCAGGCCGAAGGCGGGCTTGCCGCCCACGTCTTCGACAAAACCGCGCGCCGTCACCTGTTCGTTGAGCAGGGCTTCGTCCAGCGTGTAAATGCCGCTGACACAGGTGTCTTCGTGGGCCAGCAGCGCTTCCCACTCGTCGCGGGTGCGGGTCTTGATCAATGCCTTGAGCGCGTCACGCAGCGGCTCGCCTTTGGGGCCGGGCACCATCGGCAATTTCAGCAGGTCTTGCGCGCCGGCCAATTCCAGCGTGCGCTTGAAGAACTTCGGCTCCAGCGCGCCCATGGCCAAATGCTTGCCGTCGCAGGTTTCGTAGATGAAGTAGTTGGGCAGTCCACCGCCGAGAAAATCATGGCCGCGCGGCGGGGTGGCGCCCATGGCGCGGCGCGTGCCCAGCGCTGCCATCTGCAGCGCCATGGTGCCGTCCATCATGCCGACGTCAACCATCGTGCCCTGCCCTGATGCCTGTGCGCCGATGACGGCGCCGAGGATGCCCACCGCGCAGGTCAGTGCCCCACCGGCAAGGTCGGCGAACTGCACATTGCCCTGCACCGGCGCACCGCCCGCCACCGCGTTCTGGTCCAGCTCGCCGGCGTAGGCGCGGTAATTCATGTCGTGCCCCGGGCGGTTGGCGTAGGGCCCGGTCTGGCCATAGCCGGTGAGCGCCGCGTAGACCAGCTTCGGGTTGCGGGCACGCAGGGTGTCGTAGTCGCAGCCCAGCTTTTTCATCACGCCCGGACGAAAGGATTCGAGCACCACGTCAGCGGTATCGGCCAGCTTCCGGAAGGCTTCAGCGTCTTCCGGTTTGCGTAGATCGAGCACCACCGACTGCTTGCCGCGATTCACCAGGGTGAACAGCTCGGCCGACATGTCGCGCGCATAGTCGCCAACCCCCGGCTCTTCAATCTTGATCACCTCGGCGCCCATCTGCGCCAGATAGAACGAGCAGAACGGGCCGGGTAGCAGACGGGAGACATCGAGAATACGGATGCCCTTGAGCAAGGGATTGAGCGGAGGGTTCTGGGACACGGGCTGGATCTCTCTCGGTGATGAGTGTGGCAACAGCAAAGTCAACCGCTTTTAACGCAAAGGCGCAAAGGGAAAAGAGAGGACGCGGAGAAAGAAGATTTAAGAGATGTGGCTTGACCTTATTTCTTTGCTTTTCTTCGCGTCCTTGCTTGGCTGTTCTTTGCGCCTTTGCGTTGAACGCTTTTCTTGCCTCTAAAGCGTACGGGCGATGAGCTCCTTCATGATCTCATTGGTGCCGCCATAGATGCGCTGCGCGCGGGCATCGATCCAGGCGCGGGCCACCGGGTATTCCAGCATGTAGCCGTAGCCGCCGTGCAGTTGCACGCAGTCGTCGATGACCTTGTTCATCAGATCAGACGTCCAGTACTTGGCAATCGCCGCGTCTTCAACACCGAGCTTGCCGGCCAGGGTCATCTCAAGGCAGCGGTCCACATAGACTCGGGCGATGGCCAGTTCAGACTTCATCTCGGCCAGCTTGAAGCGGGTGTTCTGGAAGCTGGCGACCGGCTTGCCGAACACCTTGCGACTGCGGGTGTACTCCAAGGTGTGTTTCATGGCGGCCTCGGCACCGGCGACCGAGGTGATGGCGATGATCAGGCGCTCCCAGGCCAGTTCCTTCATCAACATGATGAAGCCCATGCCCTGCTGGCCCAGCAGATTGGCCTTGGGCACGCGCACGTCGTTGAAGAACAGCTCGCAGGTGTCCTGCGCCTTCATGCCGACTTTCTTCAGCGGCTTGCCCTTGGTGAAGCCGGGGCTGCTGGCTTCGACCAGCAACAGCGAGATGTCTTTGGCGCCTTCACCGCTGTTGCCGGTTTTGGCCACCACAACGACAAGATCGGACAGATAACCATTGGTGATGAAAATCTTCGAGCCGTTGAGCACGTAGTCATCGCCATCAAGCACGGCCGTGGTCTTGACGCCCTGCAGGTCAGAGCCCGTGCCGGGCTCGGTCATCGCAATGGCACCCACCATTTCGCCGGAGGCCAGCTTCGGCAGGTACTTCAATTTCTGCTCGTGATTGCCGAAGTTGTTGATGTACGGCGCCACGATGTCGGAGTGGAGCGCAAAACCAACGCCCGAATCCCCGGCGTAGGACTGCTCTTCCATCAGGATGGTGCTGTAGGTGCGGTCCACGCCCAGGCCGCCGTATTCCTCGGGCATGGTCACGCACAACAGGCCCAGCTCGCCGGCCTTGTTCCACAAAACGCGGTCAACGTGTTGCTGCTCGTCCCAGGCGTCGCGGTTGGGCACCACTTCGGTTTCGAAGAAGCGGCGGACGGTCTTGCGAAAATCTTCGTGCTCAGCGGTGAACAGGGTGCGGGGAATCATGGGCGACCTCGGATCTAAGAAAGGAGAAATGAACGATTGGAATGCGCGTATATTTACATACCGTCCGGATCGTATGTTGAAAATCATGACAAGCCCCCCCGCACCGCGCATCGCCGAACGCCCCGCGCCCCGACGCCGCCAGGCCGACCGCAGCGCCGACACCCGGCGGCGCCTGCTGGATGCCACCGTGACCTGCCTGGCCCGGCACGGCTACCAGGGCGCAACCCTGGCGATGATCGTCGCCGAGGCCGGTGTCTCGCGCGGCGCGCAGGTGCATCACTTCGGCTCGCGTCAGCAGTTGATGCTGGAAGCCGCCGAGGACCTGTTTCGCCAGGTGTACCGTGACCTCGGCAACGTGCTGCTGGCCCTGCCCGACCCCGGCGGTCGCCTCAAGCAAACCGTGACCGGCGCCTGGGACCAGCTGTTCAGCGGCGAGCGTTTTCTCGCCTACCAGGCGCTGCTCACCGCCAGCCACCAGGACACCGAACTGGCCGCCGCGCTCGCCACCTTGCTGGTACGTGTGCGCATGCAGTACGAGCCCGCCGTCGATCACTACTTTGCCGCCGCGCCAGGCGCCGTGGTGAAGCCGCGCACGGTGTTCGTGCAACTCGCCTGCTTTCTGCACGGGCTTGCGGCGCAGTCGCACCTGGCGCCCGACCCGGCGCTGCTGCGCTATCAACTGGAGGCCTACGCGCAACTCATGGGCAGCCAGCTCAGGGTACGAAAGAATGTCTCGACGCGGCCGCCCAGGGCCGGTCCACTCGCCTGAATCTCAGCCGGGCAGCGCGACGACCGGCTTCAGTCCAAGCTTCTTGGCTTTGCGCGCAAAGCCGCGATCGTCAAAGGTGACCACGCCTTCGCAGCCGTGGCTCAACGCCCAATGCAGCGCATCAGCAAAGTCCAGACCGCGCGTCGCTGCCTGTAACGCCCGATGGACCTCAGCAGACGACTCCACGGCAAATGCCGGGCTGCCGTTCAGATGCGCGATCACCTTCAGCACCTTGGCCTGCGGCATGTCGTAGGCGCTTGCCAGCACCCAATACAACTCCTGCACCACGGTCACGGGCACGAAGCAGGGCGCCTGCGCTTGCAGCCAGGCCAGCGCGCGACGGCTCTGCTTTTCGTCGTCCCGGGTGTAGTAGCGCACCAGCAGATTGGTATCGACGGCCCACATCAGCGGCGCCTGGCGCCGAATGTCGCGCGTACGGCATCACGCATCTCGGCAGGCGTGCGTGCAGGTCCATTGTGCGCGGCCAGACCCAGCCCGCCTTCCAGCGACAGCGCGATGTCGTCACCGCTCGGCGCCCTTTGCACCCGCATGTGCAGGCCCTGCGCATCTTCGGCAAACGAAACGAGCGTGCCTTCGCTGATTCCCAGACGATCGCGCAGCGGCTTGGGAATCACCACTTGTCCCTTGCTCGAGACCAAGACGTTGAACATGACGTATTCCTCTCGGTAAGACGTTCGGTAAGACTATCACCCAGGCCTATCCGAACCAAGCCTCGCTGCGCTCAGAGTATCGATGGGCAGATATTTACAATGCGCAGATGAACATTCTCATCCTCGGCGCCGGCGGCATCGGCGCCTACTTCGGCAGCCGGCTCATCCCTGCGGGGCACGCGGTGTCGTTCGTCGTACAGGGCGAGCACGGTGCGGCCTTGACGGCGACGGGCCTGCGTCTTGAACACCCCCATCACCACTACCACGGCCAGGTCACCACGCTGTCAATGTCCGACCTGACCGCCGCGCGGCTTGACGACTTCGACGTGGCGCTGATCTGCGTCAAGGCCACGGCCACCCGCGACGTGGCCGCAGCGCTGGCACCTGCCCTCGCCGCCTTGCCGCCTGACGAGGGGCCCCTGCTGGTGTCGCTGCAGAACGGCGTCGACAACGAGGCCCAACTGGTCGAAGTGCTCGGCGCGTCCCGGGTCGCTGCGGGGCTGACGCGGCGCATCGGCGCCCACATTGTCGAGCCCGGCCTGGTACGCGCCACCGGGCCCTGCGAAACCATCATCGGCGCATGGCCGAACGCGCGTGAGGGCCTGGCCGACCGCGCCCGCATGGATCAACTGGCCAGGGTGTTCACCGCTGCCGGCATTCCCACCGAGATCAGCGATGAGATGCACACCGAGCTGTGGCGCAAGCTGATCATCAACAATGGCGTGAACCCGCTGGCCGCGCTGCTGCAAGTCGAAACCGGTGTGCTGACCGGCGATGCCGAGATGACGAAGATGGTCCATCACCTGATGGCCGAAGCGGGCGTGGCGGCGCGCGCCGACGGCGTGCACCTGGACGCCGCTGCGGTCGACGCGATGCATGAGCTGATCTCGACTTTCGACTCCATCAAGCCATCAATGCTCATCGACCGCGAGCGCGGCCGCTTGCCGGAACTCGACGCCATCTGCGGGCCGGTCATCCGCCGCTGTGAACAGCAGGGGCTGGACGCGCCCTACACCCGCAGCATCGCCACGCTGCTCGGCTGGGCACTGCGATGATCGAGGCCGTGCTGGGCGTGACGGTGCCGATCTTCCTGATCGTCGCGGTCGGCTACGTGTACGGCCGCTTTCACGCCGACGGTATCGACTTCGTCAACCGCATCAACCTGACGCTGTTCATTCCGCCGCTGCTGTTTTTCGTGCTCAGCGAAAAAATTCCGGCTGACCTGGCGTGGGGCGGCATCGTCATCGGCGCCGCCATCGTGGTGATCGGCTCGGGCCTGCTGGCGTGGCCGGTGGCGCGGCTGCTGAGCATGCCGGTGAAGGCGCTGGTGCCGACGGCGATGATGAACAACTGCGGCAATCTCGGCCTGCCACTGACCCTGCTGGCCTTCGGCGAAGCAGCGTTGCCGCTGGCCGTCGTGACCTTCGTCGTCTACGTGGCGCTGCACTTCACGGTGGGCATCTGGCTGGTCAGCGGCCGGCTCGACCTCAAGCTGAGGGTGCGCAACCCCATCGTCATCGCCACCGCATTGGGCTTTGGCTTTTACCTCACCGGACTGCACGCCCCGGCGATGATTCTGCCGGGCATCGAAATGCTCTCGCAGGTGGCGATTCCGCTGATGCTCGTGGCTTTGGGCGTCCGCCTCACCGAGGTCGACCTTGAGCATTGGCGCATCGGCCTGATCGGCGCCGCGCTGGCGCCTGCCACCGGCATCGTCTGCGCGCTTGCCGCGATCTGGCTGCTGGATCTGGACACCGTCACCGCCGGCGTCCTGCTGCTGTTCGGCGCCCTGCCCCCGGCGGTGATGAACTACCTGATCGCCGAACGCTACGACGCCAGCCCCGCTGAAGTGGCCACCATCGTCAGCTTCGGCAATATCGCGGCGCTGGCGGTGATTCCCGCCGTATTGTTCTTTATCCTCTGAGCGGCACACCCCGGTGGACACTAGGATGCGCACCCGTCAGGTCATGCTGATCTCAGCCGCGACCGAAGCAATAACGGCACTGCACTGCCAAGGAACGTCATGAGTCTGGAACGGTTGGTTTATGCGAGTCGCGCCACCTTCGCCCTTTCGAGAAGCGGGATCGAACCTGAGGTGGGGCGCATCCTGATGCAGTCACGGCGGCACAATCCGCGCCGCGGCCTCGTTGGCGGCCTCTATTTTGGCGACGGCCATTTCTTCCAGTGCCTCGAAGGTGAAGCGGCTGCCATCGACAAGCTGATGGCACTGCTGGCCACCGACCCGCGCCACACCGAAATCACCGTGTTGCGGCGCGATCCGATTACCGAAAGCACCTTCGCAGGCTGGGGCATGAAGTATGTGCCCAACGCCACCGAGGTGAAGCGACTGCTGGCACAGCATGGCCAGAACCGATTTGATCCCGCCACCTTCCCGGAGGCCATGACCACCGCCATGGTTGAACTGATGCGGCGCGGCCCGGACGGCACACCGCCCGGTGCCATCGACCCCGCAGCGCAGCCCCACGCCAGGGGCCAAGATCGGGTGGCACGCGGACTTGGCGCGGTCGCCCTGCTGATCTCACTGCTGGCGCTGGCGATCTCGCTCGTCGGGTAAAGAGCACCTGGATTGCGGCGTCTGTCAACTGTCGGCGTCGCGGCGTCAGGCGGCCAGATCCGGCGACACCGCCCCGAGCGGGTCCTCGCCAAACCGGTTGGGCCCGGACGTGCCCTTGATGAAGCCGTTGAACACCAGCGCGATGATGCCGCCGACCAGGGGGATCAGTCCGATCAAGGCCCACCAGCCACTCTTGTCGACATCGTGCCAGCGCTTGATGGCCACGCAGATCGATGAAAACAGCGTCGCCAGAATAAACAGCGTGCTCAGGATGCCGCTCAGACCGATCACCGACTCAACCAGCGACACGACGATGTACGCCGCGAGATAGACCAGAAAATAGGCCCAGAACCGCTGGCGGTTGATGCGGCCTTCCCAGGTCAGCAGAAAGTCCTTGGTCAACACTTCGGCAAAGTTCATGTTCGACTCCTCGTTGAAGATGCGCCGCAAAATCCGTTGCCGCCAGCAACGCCCCGATTGCGACATGGCCCGAGTGTCGCGCGATTTGGCGCCGCCAGGGAAGCGCTGATCAAGTCTCACGTCTGCGCCGGAGGTCATTTTGAAGCAGGGCGAGGCGCGAGGGGTGCGGCGTACAGGTGTACGCAAACCCCGAGCAACGACGACCCTGCTTCAAAATGGCCCCGGCCCTTCGGGTTGCGGCCCAAATCGCGCCATGCGGCGTCAATCGGCGTTTATTTGGAATGATCACAAAACCGCAGGGAGCGGTTTTGCGCGACAGCCCCGAAGGGGGGAAGCACAGGGATGTGCTGACCAAACTTCACGCCTCTTTACCTTGCCTGGCGCGATTTGGGACTCGCAACGCAGGCGCGCGACTTGATCAGCGCTTCCCTAGTGTCATTTAACAAAAGTTCATAGAACGATTATGAGTGACCGTTGTCCATCTTCCCTGACTTGAGGGAGGATGCGGAGATGACGGGACGCAAACCCATTGGGCTGGAGCTGACACCCACCGAGCAATCGGAGTTGGAGCAGTGGGCTCGTCGTCGCAAGACGCCGTCGGCGGACAAGCAGCGTGCGCAGATCATTCTGGGGTGCAGCCTTGGATTGTCGGGCCGCGAAGTGGGACAGCGCTGCGGGGTGACGACGCAAACCGTGTCGAAGTGGCGGCGGCGTTTTGAGCAGTACCGGATCGCGGGATTGAGCGATGCGCCGCGCACGGGTCGACCGCGCACGATTAACGACGACAAAGTGTCGGAAGTCATTGAGAAGACTTTGCATAGCCGTCCAGCCAAGGCGACGCACTGGTCGACGACTTTGATGGCCGAAGAGACTGCCCTCAATGCCATGGCAGTCAGCCGCATCTGGCGCGCCTTTGGGCTCAAGCCGCACCGGCTGGAAACCTTCAAGTTGTCGACCGATCCGCACTTTGTTGACAAAGTGCACGACATCGTCGGTCTGTATCTGAATCCGCCAGATCGTGCCTTGGTGTTGTGCGTTGATGAAAAAAGCCAGATTCAAGCCCTGAACCGTACCCAACCTGGCTTGCCGTTGCGTTTCGGGTCTGCCGAAACCACGACCCACGACTATGTGCGACACGGCACGACGACCTTGTTCGCAGCGCTGGATATCGCCACCGGCGAAGTCATTGGTCGCTTGCACCGGCGGCATCGCAGTGCGGAGTTCCTGGCGTTCCTGCGCGCACTGGATCGTGAGGTGCCCAAGCACCTCGATATTCATCTCATTCTCGACAATTACGGCACGCACAAAACCGAAGCGGTCCGCGCTTGGTTTGCCGCCAGACCGCGCTATCACCTGCACTTCACCCCGACCTCAGCTTCCTGGCTCAATCTGGTAGAACGCTTTTTCTCGCTGTTGTCACAGCGGTGGATCAAACGTAACGCCCACACCAGTACCAACGACCTTGAGCGATCCATCCGCCACTACCTCAAAACCTACAACCAGGACCCCAAACCCTTCGTATGGCGCAAATCCGCCGATGAAATCATCTCGGCTATCGCCCGCCTCTCTGATCGAATCAATAATAAAGTGAACTTTTGTTAAAGGACACTAGTGTCATTTAACAAAAGTTCATAGAACGATTATGAGTGACCGTTGTCCATCTTCCCTGACTTGAGGGAGGATGCGGAGATGACGGGACGCAAACCCATTGGGCTGGAGCTGACACCCACCGAGCAATCGGAGTTGGAGCAGTGGGCTCGTCGTCGCAAGACGCCGTCGGCGGACAAGCAGCGTGCGCAGATCATTCTGGGGTGCAGCCTTGGATTGTCGGGCCGCGAAGTGGGACAGCGCTGCGGGGTGACGACGCAAACCGTGTCGAAGTGGCGGCGGCGTTTTGAGCAGTACCGGATCGCGGGATTGAGCGATGCGCCGCGCACGGGTCGACCGCGCACGATTAACGACGACAAAGTGTCGGAAGTCATTGAGAAGACTTTGCATAGCCGTCCAGCCAAGGCGACGCACTGGTCGACGACTTTGATGGCCGAAGAGACTGCCCTCAATGCCATGGCAGTCAGCCGCATCTGGCGCGCCTTTGGGCTCAAGCCGCACCGGCTGGAAACCTTCAAGTTGTCGACCGATCCGCACTTTGTTGACAAAGTGCACGACATCGTCGGTCTGTATCTGAATCCGCCAGATCGTGCCTTGGTGTTGTGCGTTGATGAAAAAAGCCAGATTCAAGCCCTGAACCGTACCCAACCTGGCTTGCCGTTGCGTTTCGGGTCTGCCGAAACCACGACCCACGACTATGTGCGACACGGCACGACGACCTTGTTCGCAGCGCTGGATATCGCCACCGGCGAAGTCATTGGTCGCTTGCACCGGCGGCATCGCAGTGCGGAGTTCCTGGCGTTCCTGCGCGCACTGGATCGTGAGGTGCCCAAGCACCTCGATATTCATCTCATTCTCGACAATTACGGCACGCACAAAACCGAAGCGGTCCGCGCTTGGTTTGCCGCCAGACCGCGCTATCACCTGCACTTCACCCCGACCTCAGCTTCCTGGCTCAATCTGGTAGAACGCTTTTTCTCGCTGTTGTCACAGCGGTGGATCAAACGTAACGCCCACACCAGTACCAACGACCTTGAGCGATCCATCCGCCACTACCTCAAAACCTACAACCAGGACCCCAAACCCTTCGTATGGCGCAAATCCGCCGATGAAATCATCTCGGCTATCGCCCGCCTCTCTGATCGAATCAATAATAAAGTGAACTTTTGTTAAAGGACACTAGTCTGCCCGTCGTCGGCCTGTGCCGGTCGGGCGCCCCTACTGGGTCCGCCGTAGCAGGCTGAGCGCCATCGCCACGATTAACAACGATCCGGCTCCCAGCACCGCCCACAGCACGATCAGCCGCCACGGCAGCGGGTCTCGCGGGGGTAACAGGCGCACGTCGCCGCCCAGTGTGCGTCGCTCGCCGGCGACGACGTTCTCCGACACCCTTTCGAAGGCGGTGCACGGCAACGATGCCGTCGCAGGCGCCTGTGCGCTGCCGTAGGCCAGCAGCCAGGGGCCCTCGCCCTGGGCCAGAAAGTGCAACCGCGCGGGTGTGTAGCCCAGCTGTAGCTGCAGGGGGGCATCGCCCAGCACCTCGGCGCCCTGGGTGATCTCGATACGCCACTGCCGGTCCTGCACGCCGGGCACGGCCAGTCCCGCGTCATCGTTGCCGGCCGTGGCGGCCGCGCCGGCCACGCGCTGGCGCCAATCGTCCCCGTCAGCCTCGCGTGAAGCGGCGCGCATCTGCAGCAGCAGGTTGGGCGCGGGCAGCTCGAAGCGCAGTCGCTGCACCGGCGCCAGCCGGTCGCTGCGGAAGCTGCGAATGTGGGGTTCGCCAAAGGGCAGCGCCTCGGCGGTGAACCAGGTCACCGGCGCCGACGCGGGCTTGTCCTCGACAGCCAGCAGTTGGGCGCCTTGCAGCCAGTCGCGCGCGCGTTCGTCCAGCGGCACCAGCCGCAGGAAGGCGTAGCGCGCCTTCGGCAACGCCAGCCGCGAACGCTCCAGCCGACCGGCGTCACCCTCGGCGCGCAGCAGCGTGGTGTGTGGCACGACGCTGCGCCAGCGGTCGAGGTCGTCGCTGGCCTCGACGCGCAGCGCCAGTTGTTGGCGGCCCTCGGGGCTTTGCCACTGCCAGTCGAGTTGCAGTTCCGACAGCGGCTCGTCGATGGCGCGCGCGTCCAGGACGTACTCGAAAGCGCCGCCCGGCGCGTCAGCGGCGGCACCTTCCTGCACTTGCAGGCGCGTGCCGTCTGCGGTGTGCACGTCCAGCCGTGTGCCTTGCGCAGCGGCGGGTGCACTGCCGGCAGGCAGGCCCCAAATGCCGGCATCCCAGGCGGTGGCATGACGCTCCAGCGGCGTCTCTGGCGCGCACAGCGCGTGCTGGACCACCGCGCCACGGGCGTCGAACACCCGCAGGTCGCGCAAGTCGCGACGGGTGACGGTGCGGTAGACCGCTTCCGGCAGCGGCAGGGCGTAGGCCTCGGCGGCCTCGGACGGCGCCAGCGTGACGCCGTAAGCGAAGTCATCCGGTTTCGGCGCTGCCTGCGCCACGCTCGGCAACAGCAGCAGTAGCAGCAGAACCAGCGCCATCATGTGCCGTCCTCCGTTGTTTCGGTGCGTCGTTTTGGCGGCAGCGGCGAGAAGTAGCCGGTGACCAGCAGCAGCGCGCCCACGCCGAGAAACGAAACAATGCGCGCCAGCGTGCCGGTGGCAGACAGGTCCACCACAAACAATTTGACGACCACCACCGCCATCAACCCGGCGCCGCACAGCCACACCGGCCGCAGACTGCGCCGCGTCGCAGTGATCATCGCGGCGAAGCCCAGCAGGCTCCAGAACAGGGACAGCGCCGCCTGCACCGGCGTCGAGTGCAGGATGCCGTCGAACAGCAATGGCGTGCCGACGGTGTAGTGCATGGCGCGAATCAACGCCGAGTTCAGCCACAGAAACACGACGGTGGCGGCCAGCGCCGGCAACCGTGCCGGGTGTCCGCCGCGCAGCCGTGTCCGCTCAACGGCCGGCAGCGCCTGCCACCACGCCGCCAGCGCCAACAGCACCAGCATCACGGCGATGTCGAGCGGGTTGAGCAGCGGCAGGTAGATGAGCAGCACCGGGTCGCCAGTGCTGTTCAGGCTGGTGACGAGCACCCACAGCACCGCCACCGCCGCCAACGGCAGCGCCGCCACGAAGCGATAAACCACGCGGTGCCGCGCCAGCGGCCAACCGGAGGCGTAGGCGCCCAGCCACAGCAGCAGCGCCGGCACCAGACCCCACGCCAGCGCGGGCCACACCCCGCCGATCTGCTGCGCCACCTGCCAGGTCAGCTCAGACGCGGCGACCAGTGCCAGCGACCACAAGCCGACGGCATGCAGCCCGGTGTCCGCACCCGGCAATGGGCGCGCGTGGTCACCATCGCGCCGGTACAGCAGCCAGTAGCTGCCCAGCCACAGCAGCGGCCACCCGAACCACGCGCCGTTCACCAGCGGATGCGTCGCGTTGAGCACGCCGAGGCTGCCGAGCAGCAGCAGCGCCGTGGCCACGAACGGTGCACTGCCAACGGCTTCGGGCCAGCGTGCCCTGCGGCCAAGCAGGTCCAGCAACAGCGCGCTGCCGGCAACAAAGGTCAGGACGACACCGGGATTCAGGTGGAACGGCACCAGACGGTCGATCTCGTTGACGCCGGCGGCGAGCCACCAGAACAAAGCCCAGAACAGGAAGGCCCAGAAAGCGCCTCTCTCATACTTCTGCAAGCGGTCGCGCGCACGCTGCAACCACAGACCGCTGAGGAAGCCGGCCACGGCCAGTCCGGCGCCGCCCAGCCAGGCGCTGTTGAGCAGCGGCATCGCTGTGCCGGTGACGTGCATCGCGGCCAGTGCGTAGTGCGCGGCGGCAGCGAGTTGCAGCAGCGCGCCGAAGGCACGCGCCAGGCGTCGATCCTGACGGATACCCAGCCACAGCAGCCCGGCGCCTTCCACCGCCCACACGGCGGCGGTGGTGCCCGGGTCGAAGGCCAGCGGAATGGCCAGACTGCCGAAAATCACGCCCAGTGCCGCGAAAGCCTCCGCCAGCAGGCGCAGGCCGGGCCGACGGGTGACCATCAGCGCCCACGCCAGCAGCAGGTAAAACAACGCAAAGCCGAAGGCACTCCACGCCAGCGCGTACGCGATGTGCGCCACCAGCGAGCCGTGCAGGGCAAAGACCACCACCGGCAGGCCAAACACCAGCGTGCCGGAGACGTAGCCCCTGAGGTTGGGCGGCTGGCGCAGGGCAAACAGCACCGAAACCGCCACGTACAGCACGAAAAACAGCAACAGGAAGGCGTCGGTGCTGACCCATTGCGCCGTCGTGTAGCCGGTGCCGCGCCACAACGCACTGACGCCGAAGGTGAACACGAAGCCCACCAGGTTGAGCGCGCGCCAGGCGCGGGCCCAGGCCACCGCGAACACGCCCAGGTTGAGCACCGTGTAGTAGGCGAACAGCGCGATGTGATCGCCGGCATCGCTGGCGGCGAGCAGCGGCGCGGCGAAACCGCCGGCAAAGCCGATCACGGCCAGTGCCTGCGCCTTTTGCGTCACGGCCAGGACCGCCGCCGCCAGCGACACCGCCGCCATCAGCGTCAGCGCGATGCCGGGCGGGATCAACTGGTACAGCCGCAGCGTGGCGTACACGGTGAGGTACAACGCCGCCACGCCGCCGCCCTGCAGGGTCAGCGCATACACCCGCTGGCGATCGCGCAGGCGCCAGCCCAGACCCAGCAGCAGCATCGCGCCGGTCGCCACCGCCGCCAGCCGCAGCTCCAGCGGCAGCAGCGCGTGATCGGCGGCGTACTTCACCAGAAAGGCGCCGCCGATGAACAGGATGACGATGCCGACGCGGGCGATGGGGTTGCCGCGCTGGAACCAGGCGCGGACATGGCGCAGCCCGCGCGTGGCGAAATGGTCCGGGCGCGGCGCCGGTGCCGGTGCCGGTGCGGACAGGGGTTGGGGAACGCCGGGGGATGGTGGCGGCTCGGGCGCCTGTTCGGGTGCAGCGGTGGAGGGCGGGTCGGCGGGGGTTGCGACGGCGGCTGCGGGGACATCCGGCCGAGTGCTGCGGCCCAAGAGGGCCAGCATGCGCCGCTCACTCTGGGCCAGGGCGCGGTTAACGGCGCTGAGCAGCGACCAGGCAAAGGCCCCCAGCGCGCCAATCAGCGCGAACGTGCTGACGCCCCCGTGGCCGAGTAACACCCCGACCAAGCCCAGCAGCAGCGCGCCGACGCCTGCACTGAGCAGCGCACCGAAGACCGCTGGTCCAACATTCACGGCCGACGGCGATGCCGGGCTCGGGTTTTCCATGGCGCCCCTTTACCCATCCCTTCAGTTGAACAGCACCACCTGCCGCACCGCCGCACCGCGTGCCAGCCGGTCGAAGCCTTCGTTGAGCTCATCCAGTGCCAGCGTATGGGTCAGCAGTCGGTCGACCGGCAGCCGTCCGGCGCGATACAAGGTCACGTAGCGCGGCAGGTCACGCGAGGGCACGCAGGAGCCCATGTACGACCCTTTCAGCGTGCGCTCTTCGGCGACCAGACTCACCGCCGACAGGCTGAGCATGCGGCTGGGGTGTGGCAGGCCAACGGTAATGGTGGTGCCGCCGCGTCGGGTGGCGTGATAGGCATCGGCCAACACCTGTTCGTGGCCGACGGTTTCGATGGCGATGTCGACCCCACCTGTCACCGCCGATTTGATCTGATCAACAACTTTTGCATCCGGCCCGGCCTGAAAGGTATGGCTGGCACCAAGTTCACGCGCCAGCGCCAGCTTGTCGGGATTGACGTCGATGGCCACCACCGGTTGCGCGCCCGCCGCCACGGTACCGAGCAAGGCCGCCAAGCCGACGCCGCCCAATCCGAAGATGGCGACGCTCTGTCCGGCGCGCAGTCGCGCCGTGTTGACGACGGCGCCGACGCCGGTCATCACCGCGCAGCCGAACAGCGCGGCAATCTCGAAGGGCAGCGCCGGGTCGATCTTCACCGCCGAGTGTTGCGACACCACGGTGCGTTCGGCAAAACCCGACACGCCCAGATGATGGTTGAGCGCATCGCCCTGCCCGGTCGAAAACGGTTGCGTACCGCCCAGCAGTTTCCCCGCAACATTGGCGGCGGCGCCCGGCTCGCAGAGCGCTGCGCGGCCGCTGGCGCAGGGCTCACAGTGTCCGCACACCGGTACGAAGGAAAACACCACGTGATCACCCGGCGCAAAGCGCGTCACGCCCGGCCCGCAGGCTTCGACGATGCCGGCGGCCTCGTGGCCGAGCACCATGGGCATGACGCGCGGCCGCGAGCCGTCGATCACCGACAGGTCGCTGTGGCACAACCCGGCGGCGCGCACGCGAATCAACAGCTCGCCCTCGGCGGGCGGGGCCAGATTCAGCGTCTCGATGACCAACGGCTTGGACTGCGCATAAGGGGCCGGCAAGCCCATCTCGCGCAGCACGGCGGCACGGGTGGTGATCATGGCCGCGGTGGACACAGGGCTTCGAGCACCTGCCGGAGGGCATCGTGCGGCGGACACGGGCGACGGCCCTCACGGTCTACGAACACGTGGATGAAGTGCCCCTCGGCAGCCGGCACATCGCATCCCACCTTGAACAGCCCCAGTTCGTAGCGGGCACTGGTGCGGCCCAGATGACCGACACGCAGCCCGGCCTCGATAGTTTCGGGAAACGAAAACGAGTCGTGGAAGCGGCACTGCGATTCCACGCACAGACCGATGATCTCGCCGCCGTGCAGGTCCAGTCCGCCCGCTGCGATCAGGTGCTGATTGATCACCGTGTCGAAGGCGCTGTAGTACTCGACATTATTAAGATGACCGTAGATGTCGTTGTCCTTCCAGCGGGTTTCGAAGCGCGCGAAATGCACGTAATCGAGGCGCCGCGTCTGGATGCGCGACATCGTTATTTGTGGCTCTTGAGCAAGGCGCCGACCTTGTCGATGTAAGCCTGCTGCGCCTTGTCGGATGAGGTCCCGGACAGCTTGGCCCACGCGTCGTGCTTGGCACGGCCCACCATGTCGAGCATGCCGGGGCGCTTGCCCTGCACATCCCCCTCGGAGGCCTGCTTGAAGTGCGCGTAGAGGAACAACATGTCGTCATTGCCGGGGCGTTTTGTCAGGGTCTTGACGTCGATCTGGGCTTGCACGAAAGCGGGTTTGATGTCGGCCATTTGCGGCTCCTTTCCAATCATTGAAAAAATCGTGATGGCCGGTTTATAGCACGGCCCATCCGCCTCACTGCTCGCCCGGCAACCGACGCACATAGTCCACAAAGTCAAAGGCAAGCGAGTGTTTTTCATCCGCCGCGTGATGGCTGCGCGACACCTCTCGCCACTGCGCCGCGTCCAGCTCGGGGAACCAGGTGTCGCCCTCTGGCGCGCCATCAACCTCGGTGAGATACAACCGCGTCGCATGGGGCAGCAGCGTCGCGTAAAGCGCGCCACCGCCAATCACCCAGACCGCATCACCTTGCGGATTTGCGAGCGCTGCGTCGAGTTGGCCAAAGACATTTGCGCCGTCCGGCTTGAACGCCTCGTCGCGGCTCAGCACCCGGTTGTCACGGCCCGGCAGCGGACGGCCCAGTGACGTCCAGGTTTTGCGGCCCATCAGAATGGTTTGCCCCAGGGTCAGGGCCTTGAAGCGCTTGAGGTCGTCCGGCAGGCGCCACGGCAGATCGCCGGCCACGCCGATGACGCGGTTGCGGCCGAGCGCGGCGATCAAGTGAATCGGGGTTGGCACAGGGGGGCCTCTGGCGGGTATTCGTGGCGGCATTTTAGGGCAGCACGTTGGGGGCTCGGTGTGAAAGGCTGGCGTTATTGGGTTTCACCGACAGCACCGCCGGTTTTGAGGGCTCAGTGGCCGGGACTGCCCCCGGCGGGGCAGTTCCTTTCTTTGAACAGACAAAGAAAGGAACCAAAGAAATCTGCCCACCTGCCGTGCCCCGCTAACGCGGGGTTCCCTGTGCTTCTCGCAACGGAGGGGATTCGCGGAACTCGCTGCGCTCAGACAACCGCGAATCTGATCCCTCCGCTGCTGCGATGCTCGGCACGGCAGAAGGGGAAGGAAAAGCGAAAAGCGCTTACCGCTTTTGACGTTCTCCCCCTTTGTTCCGGCCGAGCATCGCAGCAAGCGGCGAAAAGGCGGGCGCTTGTCTGAGCGCAGCGAGTTTGCGCCCGCCCGCCGATTGCGAGTAGCGCAGGGGACTTTTGGGCAACGCCCAAAAGCCGGAACGTTGGGCGCCCTTTTTTGCTTACTTTTCTGGGCGACAGAAAAGTAAGTGCCCCGCCGGGGGCAGTCCCGGCCTCTGAGCCCTCAAAACCGGCGGTGCCGGTCATGAAACCCAGCCCACCAGCAGGCCCATCAAAACCGGCGGTGCAGGTTTTGAAACCAACACCGGCCCACCAACCTCAGTCCAGCAAGCTCAAACCGCCACCGGCGCCTTGATATGCGGATGCGCCTCGTAGCCCTCGAGCTGAAAGTCTTCCAACCGAAACCCAAACAGGTCGGTGACATCCGGATTGAGGCGCATCGTCGGCAGCCGGAACGGCACGCGCGACACTTGCTCACGCGCCTGGTCCAGATGGTTGGCGTAAAGGTGACAGTCGCCGCCGGTCCAGACAAAGTCTCCGGGTTGCAGCCCGCAGACCTGCGCGATCATCAGGGTCAGCAGCGCGTAGCTGGCGATGTTGAACGGCACGCCGAGAAAGATATCGGCGCTGCGCTGGTAGAGCTGGCAGGACAATTTCCCGTCCGCGACATAGAACTGGAACAGCGCGTGGCAGGGCATCAGCGCCATCTGGTCCAACTCGCCGACGTTCCACGCCGAAACGATCAGGCGGCGCGAATCGGGGGTGTTGCGAATCTGCTCGACCAGTTGCGTGATCTGGTCAATCTGCCGTCCGTCCGGCGTCGGCCAGTTGCGCCACTGCTTGCCGTAGACCGGGCCGAGATTGCCATCCGCATCGGCCCACTCGTCCCAGATTCGCACGCCATGCTCTTTCAGGTAGGCGATGTTGGTGTCGCCGCGCAAGAACCACAGCAACTCGACGATGATCGACTTCAGGTGCAGCTTCTTGGTGGTGACCAGCGGGAAGCCGCAGGCCAGATCAAAGCGCATCTGGTGGCCGAAGATCGAGCGCGTACCGGTGCCGGTGCGGTCGGTCTTGGGCGTGCCCTCATTGAGCACCTTGCGCATCAGCTCAAGGTAGGGCTGCACGTCAGGCGCCTTTTTGACCGAAGACGGCCGGGCGTTGGTAAGCGATCAGCATGATCACCGCGCCGGCCACCACCATCGGCAGGCTTAACTGCATGCCCATCGTGAACCAGTCGCTGCCGTAAAGGTAACCGATGTGGTCGTCGGGCAAGCGCACGGTTTCCACCAGCGAACGGAACACACCGTAGAGCACCAGGAACAGTCCCGAGACCGCCATGCGGGGGCGCGGGTTCTTGGCAAACCACCACAGCACGACGAGCATCACCACGCCTTCCAGCAGAGCTTCGTAGAGCATCGACGGGTGGCGTGGCTCGGGGCCCGCACCCGGAAACACCATGCCCCACGGCAGGGTGGTGGGCGCACCGTAGAGTTCACCGTTGATGAAGTTGCCGATGCGACCGGTGAGCAACCCCACCGGGATCAACGGCGCGGCAAAGTCGGCGATGTCGAACACGTTCAGATGCTTGGCTTTGGCAAACCAGAAATAAGCGACGACAACCCCGATGAGGCCACCGTGGAAGCTCATGCCACCTTCCCAGATGCGCAGCAGCATCAGAGGGTCCGACAGCAGTTGCTCGAACCCGTAGAACAGCGAGTAGCCCAGCCGCCCGCCGATGATCACGCCCATGACGATGTAGAACAGCAGGTCGGTAACCTGGTCGCGCGTCCAGCCGATGTGCGGCTGCTTGGCGCGCTGCGTGCCCAGCCACCAGCCCACATAAAAGCCGACGAGGTACATCAGCCCGTACCAATGCACGCTGATCGGGCCCAGCTGCAGGGCGACGGGATCGAAACCGGGGTGGGTCAACATGGCGTGATGATAGCCGCTGAATCAGGCAGTTTGATGACCATCCTCAGAAGACGCGAACCACCAGCGCCTTCAGGTATCGGGTTTCGGGAATGGCCGGGTGGACCGGATGATCCGGTCCCTGGGCGCCGCTTTCGAGAATCTGCAGGCGCCGGTCAAGCTTGCGCGCCTCACGCAACAACACCCGTTGCAGCTCGGCCGGCTCAAGGTGATGCGAGCAGGAACAGGCGATCAGAATGCCGTCGGCACCCAGCACCTGCATCGCGGCGCGGTTCAGCGCGGCGTAGTGCTCCAGCCCCTTTTCATGATCGCGCTTGCGCTTGATCAGTGCGGGCGGGTCGACCACCACGGTGTCGAAACGCTGGCCATCGGCCTTGAGCGTGCGCAGCAGATCCATGGCCTCGCCCTGGCGGGTTTCGACCGTCAGGTTGTTGGCCTTGCCACTGGCCTGCGCGGCCGCGAGGGCCGCAGCGGAGCTGTCCAGGCACACCGCTTCGGTGGCACCCGCCTCCAAGCCACGCAGCGCCCAACCGCCGGCGTAACTGAACACGTCGAGCAAGCGACCGCCGCGCGCGTAGCCGGCGAAGCGGTCGCGGTTGCTGCGCTGGTCATAGAACCAACCGGTCTTCTGACCACCGGCCAGCGGCACGCTGAAACGCAGGCCGCTTTCGATCACGTCGATCTCGTCCGGCACGTCGCCGATCACCTCATCGACTTGCGGCAGACCTTCGGTCTCGCGCATTGGCAGGTCATTGCTGATGAGGATGCCGCGCGGTTTGAGCACCGTTTTCAGGGCGTCCAGCAGCGCCGGCTTGAGCAATTCCATGCCGGCGGTGGTGATCTGCACAGCCAGGATGTCGTCGAAGCGATCAATCACCAGCCCCGGAAGACCGTCAGCCTCGCCAAACACCAATCGGTAATGCGGCGTCGGATAAAGCCGTGCCCGCAAGGCAAGCGCTGCACTCAGGCGCCGGGCAAACCAGTCGGCGTCGATCTCGGCGTTGATGTCGCCGGTGAGCAGACGCAGACAGATCAGCGTGTGCGGATTGATGTACCCGGTGCCCAACGGTTTGGCACGCGCATCCAGCACCCGGCACAGCGTGCCCGGCACCAGCTTGGCGAAGTTGGGCGGCGTGACGATCTCGTTGGAGTAGACCCAGAGATGGCCAGCCCGCAGGCGTCGGTCTTCACGCGGTTTGAGTTGAACGTTGAGCATGGCGCGGGCTCCGCAAAAACAGGGGTGATCAATCGATCAGGATGGGCCCGGAAGGGCCGCAAGGGGCGCGGAGTATAGGGCTTCGTCGCGCTGCGGCCGCGCCCCTGTTGCGAGGCCCGAGATTCTCAGCCCAGTTTTACGTCGTAGCGGAACTCCTGCTTGAAGCGCGCACGAAAGTTTTCCAGCGTGAAGCGGTGATTCTGCGTGCCGGGACGTTCGATCTTGATGGCGCCCATCAGGCTGGCAATACGACCGGTGGTTTCCCAGTCCAGACCCTTGCTGATGCCGTACAGCAAGCCGCCGCGGTAGGCGTCGCCGCAGCCGGTGGGGTCGGCCAGACTCTCGGCCTTGGCCACCGGAATGCTGTACGTCTTGCCCTTGGCAATGATGTTGGAGCCCTTGCCACCACGGGTGACGATCAGCGCGTCCACCCGTTCAGCGATCTGCTTGAGCGACCAGCCGGTGCGCTTCACCAGCAACTCGGCCTCGTAGTCGTTGACCGCGACGTAACTGGCCTGGGTGATGAAGGTCTTTAACTCGTCGCCGTTAAACATCGGCAGACCCTGGCCGGGGTCGAACAGGAACGGAACGCCCGCCTCGGTGAACTCGCGCGCATGCAGCAGCATGCCGTCGCGGCCGTCCGGTGACACCGACCCAAGCTTGACGCCTTTCGGGGTCAGCTTCTGGGTGTGCGCCAGGTTCATCGCGCCCGGGTGAAAGGCGGTGATCTGGTTGTCGTCGAGGTCGGTGGTGATGTAAGCCTGCGCGGTGTAAGCGCTGTCAATCACCTTGACCAGACTCTGATCAATGCCGTTTTCAGACATCCACGCTGCGTAGGTCTCGAAGTCCTTGCCGACCGTGCCCATCGGCTTGGCGTCGCCGCCCAGCAGATGCAGGTTAAAGGCAATGTTGCCAGCGCAGCCGCCAAACTCGCGGCGCAATTCGGGCACCAGGAACGACACATTGAGAATGTGTACCTTGTCCGGAAGGATGGCATCTTTGAATTGACCTGAGTACACCATGATCGTGTCGTAGGCCAACGAACCGCAGATAACAACTGACATGAGAATCCTGTGAGACGTGATGGGGTGGTGGATGAAACGTGATCGATCAAAAGCTTACGCGGGCTGCCAACGCAGATCGAGTTGTCGCGCGGCGCGCACGTCGTCGAGACGCCGCACCGGCTGGGTGTAGGGCGCTCCCTTGAGCTTGTCGATGTCGGCAATGGCTTCTTCACCAATGGCGGCCATGGCCTCGACAAAGGCGTCCAGCGTGGTCTTGTCTTCGGTCTCGGTGGGCTCGATCAGCAGACACTCGGGCACCAGCAGGGGGAAGTAGATCGTCGGCGCGTGCATCCCGTAGTCGAGCAACCGCTTGGCCACGTCGGTGGCGGTCAGGTTGACCGCCGTCTTCTGGCGCTTGAGCGTGATGATGAATTCATGCGTCGCACGGCGATTGGGGAACGCCAGGTCAAAGCCACGGTTCTTCAGGGCCACCATCAGGTAGTTGGCGTTAAGCGTGGCGAACTCGGCGACCCGGTGCATGCCGTCGCGTCCCAGCAGCCGCGCATAAATGTAGGCGCGCAGCAAGACGCCCGCGTTGCCCATCCACGCCGACAGACGGCCAATGGACTGAGGCAGGTCGCGCTCGTCCAGCCAGCGAAAGCGCTCATCGACCTTGCCCACCACCGGCACCGGCATGAACGGCAGCAGCCGCTTCGAGACGCCGACCGCCCCCGCGCCCGGCCCACCGCCACCATGCGGCGTCGAGAACGTCTTGTGAAGGTTCATGTGGATGACGTCAAAGCCCATGTCACCCGGACGAACCTTGCCCAGAATGGCGTTGAGGTTGGCGCCGTCGTAGTACAGCAGCCCGCCGGCCTGGTGAACGATGTCGGCAATCTCCTTGATGCGCCGCTCGAACACGCCAAAGGTGCTGGGGTTGGTGAGCATGATGCCGGCGGTCTGCGGTCCGACGGCGGCTTTCAGCGCCTCGACATCGACATCCCCGTCATCGTTGGTGGGAATTTCGCGGGCCACATAGCCCAGCATCGTCGCCGTGGCCGGGTTGGTGCCGTGGGCCGCGTCGGGCACCAGAATCTCGGTACGGCCGGTGTCACCGCGGGCCGCGTGATACGCACGAATCATCGCCACACCGGCAAATTCACCTTGCGCGCCCGCCATCGGCGTCAGGCTGACGCCGGCCATGCCGGTGACATCCTTAAGAATCTCCTGCAGGTCATGCATGCATGCCAGGAAACCCTGCGAGTGGGATTCCGGCGCCAGGGGATGCCGCCCGGCAAAGCCCGGCAACAACGCCAGGGTGTTGCAGGCGCGCGGGTTGTACTTCATCGTGCAGCTACCCAAGGGGTAGAAGTGCGTGTCGATCGAGAAGTTAAGCCGTGACAGCCGGGTGTAATGGCGCACCACCTGCAACTCGGACACCTCCGGCAGCAGCGGCTTGTCCTGCCGCAGCAGGGCGGCCGGAATCTCAAGACCCGACACCGCTTCACGCGGCATCTGCGCCGCCGCGGAACGGCCGGGGGAAGACTGCTCGAAAATCAGCGATTGAGACATGCGGACTCTAAAGTTTGGCGAAAAATTTGGGTCAGACCCCACGCGGAAAAACACAGAAAAATCGAACGTCAGGCGCCGGGAGAAACCCCGGGCTTTGCTGAACGCCAATCTTTGCGCCTTCCGCGTGATGCGCTGCCAAGAGGGTCAGCTCAGCCCAACGCCGCCAGTGCAGCGTCGTAGTTGGGCTCGTCGGCGATTTCGGTCACCAGTTCGGTGTGAAGCACTTTGTTGTCGGCATCGAGCACCACCACCGCGCGGGCGGTCAGGCCGGCAAACGGGCTGTTTTCAATCAGCACGCCATAGTCCTTGGCAAAGCCACGACCGCGCATCAGCGAGGCGTTGACCACATTCTTGAGGCCTTCGGCGCCGCAGAAGCGGCCCTGGGCAAACGGCAGGTCGGCCGAGATGCACAGCACCACGGTGTCGGCCAGCGCGCCCACCTTTTCGTTGAACTTGCGCACGCTGGTGGCGCAGGTCGGGGTGTCGACGCTGGGGAAGATGTTCAGCACTTTGCGCTTGCCCGCAAAGTCGTGAAGCGTGACGTCTTTCAGGTCACCGCCGACCAGCCGGAAGCCGGGGGCGTCGCTGCCAACGGCAGGGAGTTCGCCGTGGATCTGGATGGGGTTACCTTTGAGGGTGACAGTTGCCATGAATGATTCTCCTATCGGGTGGAAGCCATGGCCGCGCGCAACGCGTCGGCGTACTGGCCAATGTGTGAAGCGGATTTCGTTTCGGTGACACACAGCAGCAGAGCGTGCCCCAATTCAGGGTAATCGTCTGCCAGATCGAAGCCGCCGAGAATGCCCTGCGCGGCGAGTTGCGTCAGCAGCGGGGCGACCGGGCGGTCGAAAACCAGCACGGCCTCGTGGAAACGGGCGCCGTCGAAGGCAACCCGCACGCCCGGAATCGCCGACAGCTGCTCAACCAGGGCACGCGTGTTGCGATGGCTGGCGGCGGCGACGCGGGCAAGCCCTTCCGGGCCGACCAGGCTCATGAAAATGGTCGCGGCGGTGACCAGCAAACCCTGATTGGTGCAGATATTGGACTTGGCCTTGGCACGGCGGATGTGCTGCTCGCGGGCCTGCAGGGTGAGGGTGAAGCCGGGCTTGCCCTCGAGGTCAACGGTTCGGCCAACGATGCGGCCGGGCATTTCGCGCACCAGGGCCTGTCGAGACGTCAGGAATCCGAAGTACGGCCCGCCAGACGACAGCGGCGCGCCCAGCGGCTGACCTTCGCCGCAAACGATGTCTGCACCCGTTTCACCCCACTGGCCCGGCGGTTTGAGCAACGCCAGTGACGTCGGGTTGACCACCGCCACCACCAAGGCACCGCGCGCATGTGCCCAGTCGGTGAGCGCGTCGACGTCTTCGAGTTGGCCGAAAAAATTGGGCTGCTGAATCACCACGGCGGTGGGCGCGGCGTCAGCGTGCGCGTCCAGCCCCGAAAGGTCGGTGATACCGGTGCGCGAATCAAACGCCAGCGGCACCTGAACGATGGCCTGGGCGCCGGTGGTGGCGAGCACCACGTCGCGGTAACGTGGGTGCACGGTGGTCGGCATCAGCACCTGACCGCTGGCGTTCTTGCGGTTGGCGCGCAAGGCCATCAGCAGCGCTTCGCCCAGCCCACTGGCACCGTCGTACAGCGAGGCGTTACTGACCTCCATGCCGGTCAGCCCGCAAATCATCGTCTGGTATTCGTAAAGCAGTTGCAGCGTGCCTTGACTGGCTTCGGCCTGGTAGGGCGTGTAGGCCGAGTAGAACTCGCCGCGGGTGGTGATCTCCCAGACGGCGGCCGGGATGTGGTGCTCGTAAGCGCCGGCACCGATGAAATTAAGCGCCCCGGCGTCCTGCGCCGCGCGGGCGTGCATGAGCTGGGCGACACCCATCTCGGGCAGCGCCTCGGGCACCAGCGTCAATCCGTGGACGCGCAGGGCGGCGGGAATCTCATCGAAGAGCGCTTCGACAGACGGCGCGCCGATCACGGCAAGCATGTCGCGGACGTCAGTTTCAGTGTGGGGAATGAAGGGCATTGAGCTCGGGCGTCGGGTGTCGGGTGAAAGGGGGTGTCAGTCGACCTACTGGTCGGCCAATACCTTGGCGTAGCCGGCGGCATCGAGCAGGCCCGCCACTTCGTCGACGTTCGCCGGCTGCATTTTCCACAGCCAAGCCTCGCCATAAGGGTCGCTGTTGAGCATTTCCGGCGCATCGGTGAGCGCTGGATTGGCAGCGGTCACGGTGCCGGCCACCGGGGCGTAAACGTCGCTGGCCGCCTTCACGGATTCGACCACGGCGCAACTGTCACCGGCCTTGAGCACTCGCCCGGCTTCTGGCGCTTCAACAAACACCAGATCGCCCAGTGCCGCCTGGGCGTGGTCGGTGATGCCGATGGTCAGGCTGCCGTCGGACTCAACGCGGACCCACTCGTGCGATGCGACATATTTCAAATTTTCGGGGATCTGGCTCATGGTGACGCTCCGGGAATCGGGGAATTTGGGGCTTGCTGTCGGGTTGAAGCCCGACCTACAGGCCGAACACGAAAAATATTCATCACACCAGCGCTTTGCCGTTGCGAACAAATGGCGGCTTGACCACCCGAGCGGGTAACCACTGGCCGCGGATTTCGACCTCGCAGGCGCCTTCGCTGCCGGCGGCCACACGGGCCAGCGCGATTGACTGTTTCAGGCTGGGTGCAAACCCGCCGCTGGTGGTCTCGCCGCGTACACCGTTGGCAAAGCGCACCGGCATGTGGGCGCGCAACACGCCGCGGCCTTCCAGCAGCAGACCGATGAATTGGTCATGCGCAGTGCCTTTGACGCGTTGCAGCGCGGCGCGGCCGATAAAATCGCGGTCGTCCGGCTGCCAGCCAATGGTCCAGCCCAGCCCCGATTCAAGCGGGTGGCGGGTTTCATCCATGTCCTGGCCGTAGAGGTTCATCCCGGCTTCGAGCCGCAGCGTGTCGCGGGCACCCAGACCGCAGGGCGCAACCCCGGCCGCTTCCAGTCCGCGCCACAGGGCCACCAGGTCATCGTGCGGCAGGATCAACTCAAAGCCATCCTCGCCGGTGTAGCCGGTGGCGCCCACGAACACGCGGTCGTCCCACGCGGCATGAAACGGCTTGAGTGCAGCGGCGGGCTCGCGCAAGGCCTGCGGCAGCAGCGGCAATGTCTTGGCACGGGCATTCGGGCCCTGTACGGCAAGGATGCCCAGATCATCACGATGACGAACCGTCACAGCGTGGCCTTCGGCCTGCGCGCGCAGCCAGGCAAGATCCTTGTCGGTGGTGCCGGCGTTGACCACCAGGCGATAAGCCTGATCGCTGGTGCGGTAGACGATCAGGTCGTCAAGGATGCCGGCGTCCTCACGCAGCATCGTCGAATACAGTGCCCGTCCAACGGTGGCCAGCTTGGCGACGTCGTTGGCGAGCAGCTTACGTAGGAGGCCGGTGGCGCCCGGCCCTTCGACGTCGACCGCGCTCATGTGGGCGACATCGAACATGCCCGCGTCGCGACGCACGGCGTGGTGCTCGTCGAGCTGCGAGGCGTACTGGATGGGCATGTCCCAGCCGGCGAAATCGACCAGGCGCGCATCAAGGCGCTGGTGTTCGGCGTGCAGGGCGGTGGTTCTCAGCATGTGGCGGCGTCCTCAAGAAAATGAATCGCCGCCCCTCTGTCCTTGGTACCTGAGCGTTGTCGCGCCTTCGGTGACCCGCCAAATGACGGGTGCTCTCCAGAGTTTTGCTGCCGTACGCCACTACGTTTACCTGAGCGATTCCGGGCGGTTTGCGCCTTCGGTGCACCCATTCAAGGGTGTCTCTCGCAGCGTACTTCACATCATTATTCCAGCTTGCCATGCCATCCATGGCGAAACGTCAGCCAACTTTTATCCACCCCGGCCCGGACGTCCTTGTCCGGGCGTTCGAAGCCGCGCGAAGCGGTGCTTCGCAAGCGCGGCGTCTCACCCTGAGCGATTCCGGGCGGTTTGCGCCTTCGGTGCACCCATTCAAGGGTGTCTCTCGCAGCGTACTTCACATCATTATTCCAGCTTGCCATGCCATCCATGGCGAAACGTCAGCCAACTTTTATCCACCCCGGCCCGGACGTCCTTGTCCGGGCGTTCGAAGCCGCGCGAAGCGGTGCTTCGCAAGCGCGGCGTCTCACCCTGAGCGATTCCGGGCGGTTTGCGCCTTCGGTGCCCCCATTCAAGGGCGTCTCTCGCAGCGTACGTTGCTGATTTCAACGGTGCCGATGTTAACCGACTGGGGGCTGCAGACGATAGTCGTCAAGATTCGGCACCCGGGTCCTGCGCCGAAATTCACGCATCGTGCCCACCCAATTGTTGGTGTTGCGCCCCTCTGCGGTCTTGTACCAACTCTGACAGTCGCCGGCATAGGTGGTCTGCTCACTGCGGGTCTGAATCTCGGCGTTGTAACGCGCCTGCGTCTCGGGCCGCACCTCGATGGACGCGCAGCCCTGCTGCGTCCGCGCCTGCAGCAGTTGCACGATGTATTGCTGTTGGGCTTCGAGCATGAAAAGGATCGAGCCCGAGCCGACATTGGTGTTCGGCCCATAGAGCATGAAGAAATTGGGGAAGCCCGTTACGGACATGCCCAGATAGGCCTCGGCACCCTGCTGCCATCCGCCGCGCAGGTCTTGCCCGTCGCGACCGGTGACCGCCATCGGCGCCAAGAAATCGGTCGCGGCGAAGCCGGTCCCGTAGATCAGTGCATCGACTTCGCGCAGCGCGCCATCCTCGGTGCGCACGCCGGCCTCGGTGACATCGCGGATACCGTCGGTCACCACCTCGACGTTGTCGCGGGTCAGCGCTGGCAGCCAGCGGGAGGTGAGCAAAATGCGCTTGCACCCCACCGGAAAATCCGGCGTCAGCTTGGCGCGTAGCACCGGGTCGGCGACCTGCTGCCGCAGGTTGCGCAGGCACAGGCGACGGACCATCGCCTCGCCGGCACCGCCACTGTTGTAGGCGGTCGCCAGCAGTTCGGCGATATTGAAGATTCGCGCGCGATCCAGCGCTTCCAGCGCAGGGACTGCCTTGAACAGCGTGCGGGCGGCAGGCGAGTACGGCGCGTTCGCGCCGGGTGACATCCACTCCACCGGCAACACCCACCCCGGCGAGCGTTGAAACACGTGGACCTGGGCCGCCTTCGGGGCGATTTCGGGGACAAACTGCACGGCGCTGGCGCCGGTCCCGATCACGGCGATTCGTTTGCCGCCGAGGTCCAGGCCCTCAGGCCATTGCGCGGAATGGAACGCCTGACCCCCGAACCGCTCGGCACCCGGAATTTTCGGTGCCGACGGCCGGTGCAACTGCCCCACGGCGCTGACCACGATGTCGGCTTCGAACGCATCGCCAGCGGCGAACTGCAAGGTCCACACCGAACGCGCGGCGTCGAACCGCGCGGCCGTGAGCGCCTGGCCGAAGCGAATGTGGCGAAGCAAATCGTGGCGCTGGGCGCAGTGCTGCTGGTACGCCAGAATTTCAGGCTGCCGGGCAAACCGGTGCGTCCACGGATAGCCCGTTTCAAACGAGAACGAGTAAAGGTGCGACGGCACGTCGCAGGCCGCGCCGGGGTAAACGTTGTCTCGCCAGACGCCGCCAAGCTGCGCCTTCTTTTCAAACAGTGTGACGTCGTCAAAGCCCGCCTGCTTGAGGTAATGGGCCATGCCCAGACCGCCGAAACCTGCGCCAATGATCGCCACGCGGGTTCGCGTGACAGGACTGTTTCGAGAGGGGGCAGGACGCATCATGAGAGGCTATTAACCGATTGGATAATTGATGATCAGCAAAAGGCGCAGCACACACTGCATCAGGCGTCAGGTGCCGACAGCTTGGCTTCGGCCCAAAGCGCGGTGATGCGCTTGGGCAGGTCGATACGTGCCTCGCGCACCGCCACCTGCAGCGCATTGGCAAAAGCCACCTCATCGGCACTGCCGTGCGACTTGATGACCACGCCGCGCAGCCCCAGCAAGCTGGCACCGTTGTGCATGCGGGGGTCGATACGCTGGACAAATCGCGCCAGGATCGGCTTGACCAGCAGCGCACCGAGCTTGGTGAAGGTGTTGCGCAAAAAAGCTTCTTTCATCAACGCGGTGATCAGTTTGGCCACGCCCTCGCCGGTTTTCAGCGCCACGTTGCCGACAAACCCGTCGGCGACGACGACATCGACGTCCGCGTGAAAAATGCCGTCGCCCTCGACATAGCCGACGTAGTTGATGGGCATCGCCTGCAACTGCTGGGCTGCAGCGCGAATCACGTCGTTGCCCTTGATCTCTTCGGAGCCGATGTTGAGCAGCGCCACTCGCGGCTGCGTGATGCCCTCAAGGGCACTGACCATGGCCGCGCCCATCACCGCGAACTGGACCAGTTGCTCGGCCGTGCATTCGGCATTGGCGCCGAGATCAAGCAGGTGCACGTGTCCTGTCGACCGCATGGAGGGCAGCGCGGTGACGATGGCCGGGCGGTCAATTTTCGGCAGGGTTTTCAGGACGAATTTGGCCGTGGCCATCAGCGCGCCGGTATTGCCGGCCGAGACCATCGCCTGGGCCTGACCTGATTTGACCAGGTCCAGCGCCACCCGCATTGATGAATCCTTCTTCAGTCGCAGGGCCTTGGACGGCAATTCGTCCATGCCCACCACCTCGGAGGCTGCGTGCAGGCTGATGCGCTCACGCAGCGTGGCAGGCACGCGGACCAGCAGCGGCTCGATCACCTCGGGGTTGCCGACCAGCACCATGTGCACGTCGGCGTCGGCCTGCAACGCCAGCGCGACGGCCGGAATGGTGGCGGATACGCCCACATCACCGCCCATCACATCAACTGCGATGCGCAGCATCACGTCGGCGCTACGCAGCGCGCGTCAGGCACGCGACAAACGACATCAAGCGTCTTCGGCGGTGTCCGGCGTCGCGGTGTCAATCACCTTGCGGCCACGGTAATAACCTTCGGCCGTCACGTGATGACGCAGATGGGTTTCACCCGACGTGGGGTCGATCGACAGTGCCGGCGCGGTCAGCGCGTCATGCGAACGACGATGGCCGCGCTTGGAGCGCGTTTTACGATTCTGGGGGACTGCCATGATGAACTCCGCAGGCGATGAACGCCGAAAAAACCCGAATGAATTGCAATTCTACTGCTTACCGAGACGCAGCCCCGCAAACGGCTTGTGCGTGGGCCCGCCCGGTGGGGTGATCAGCGGCTCGGCGGCGATTTTCTTCTCGCATGCCGGGCAGCGTGCAACCACCGGTAAATCCAAAATCACTTCCTGCTCCAGCGCCTCGTCAACGGCCAACTGGTCATCGATCACCCAAACCGGCTCGGCGCTGGCCAATGCGGCCTGCTCGGCCTCGTCGGAGTCGACCAGGGTCCACTGCGTCGAGATGTTCACCTCGCGCACAAACCCCTGCTCGCAGGGCACACATTGCAACTGCAACGCGCCGCGAATCTCACAGCGCACCTGGCGCCGCCGTCCGTCACGGCCAAACACCAGTCGCGCCTCGCAGGGCGTGGTCCAGCCGATGCCATCCGCCGCCAGCCGCGTGAACCGCTCCGCAACCACGGGCCCGGCATATTCCGCCGTCCGTTGGACTGCGCTCGACACACCGATCACAGGGGGCAGCGACATCAGATGACCCCCGTGGGACCCTTAAAAATGGCCGCGCATAATAGGGACCGCCCGCCCCCAAGTCAAAGCAATCGGATGCCGCCTTCGCCCGCCCTGTGTCTCGCCTCGACTTCCGCCTATCGCGCCGAACTACTGGGTCGACTGCGGATCACCTTCAGTACTGCAGCGCCCAATGTCGACGAGGCGCCCATGGCAGGCGAACCGCCGCAAACCCTCGCCGCCCGCCTGGCGCTGGCCAAAGCGACCGCCGTCGCACAAGCCCGACCCGGCGTCTGGGTGTTGGGCTCGGATCAGACCGCCTCGGTCGGCGACCGGCGGCTGGAAAAGCCCGGCACCCTGCCACGTGCCCGCGCTCAATTACGGGCGATGTCGGGTCGGCAAATCCAGTTCCACACCGCTTATGCCCTGTGCCGTGATGATGAACTGCTGCACGGTGCCGACTGCACCACAGTTCATCTGCGGCCCCTGGACGCCGCTGAGATTGATCGTTACCTGACGCTGGAGCCGGCGCTCGACTGTGCCGGCAGTTTCAAATGCGAGGGCCTTGGCGTCACCCTGTTCAAAGCCGTTGAAACGCACGACCCCACGGCACTGATCGGTCTGCCGCTGATCGGCGTCGCTGCACTGCTGCGACAGGCGGGCTTCAACCTGCCGTGAGCCATCCTGGCAGGGCGGCCACGTCCGGCAGGAGTGCGCGCGCTCCAGCCGCAAGCAGGCGTTCCGGCGGGTGCACGCCGCAGGTGACTCCCACCGCATCCATACCCACGGCAGCGGCCATGGCAAGGTCAAACTCGGTGTCACCGACCATCAAGGCCGCCGACGCGGGCACCTCAAAATGCGCCAACAACTCCTCCAGCATGAGTGGATGCGGCTTGTTGGCCGTTTCATCGGCGGTGCGCGTCGCCGCCATCAGCTGCCCCAAGTCGCGGTGATGCACCAGGGATCGCTGCAGGCCCACCCGTGATTTGCCGGTGGCGATGGCCAGCGTGTGGCCAGCCGATGCCAGGGTTTGCAGGGCCGGGAGTGCGCCAGCAAACAGCGGCGGCTCGCCCTCTTCGCCCATCTGCGCGAGCCACTGGCGGCGGTAGCCCTGAATCAGCCGGATCAGCGCCGCCGTGTTGTGATCGGGATAGACCTGCCCCAGACCATCCTCAAAGCTCAGGCCAATCATCTGCCGAAAGTCATCGTCGGCGCGCGGCGGCAGGTCCAGCGCGGCCACAGCACGTTGCATCGAGGAAACGATCTGGGCGGCGGAGTCGCTCAGGGTCCCGTCCCAGTCAAAAATGATCAGACGGTATTTAAGGCCGTCCATGGCGCGACCTCGTCACTCGATTGACCCCCAGCCCGGCCATCCCTGCCCGGGCGCTCGCCGAGCAAAGGTCCACCGGACCTTTGCTTTTTCCGGCTCGCCCGTCCCAGTCAAAAGTGATCAGACGGTATTTATGGCCGTCCATGGCGCACCCTCATCGACGCTTGCGGGTCGCGACCGCCGTGGGCAGGCCATTCACGGCGTCGCGCAACTCGATGGGCAGTGGCGCGGTGATCAGCAGCTTCTCGAAATCGCCCTCCGCCGGCAGTTGCAGCAGGTGCGAGTGCAAGAACATGCGCTTCAAACCGCGTTCGCGGAACGGCTTGTTGACCTCGCGCTCACCATATTTGTCGTCACCGACCACCGGATAGCCCAGCGCCGCAGCATGCACGCGAATCTGGTGGGTGCGGCCAGAGAAAATCTGCACCTCCATCAACGTCGCGTCGCGAAACCACTGGCGGGGCGAGAACCGTGAGTGCGAAGGCTTGCCGTCATCGTCATCATCGGCCACCCGAACCAGGCGCTCGCCCGCTGACACCGCATCACGCAGCAGCGCGGCGTTGACGTCGCGGTCTTCGCCCTTCCAGCGACCGACCAGCAAGGCGAAGTACTTCTTGATGGTGGTGCCATTTTTGAACGCCCGCTGGGCACGCAGCAGCGCCTCGCGATTTTTGGCCAGCAGCAGAACACCGCTGGTGTCACGGTCAAGGCGGTGGACCAGTTCGATCCACGGGTGGGTGCCCCAGGCACGCGCCACTTCGATGACGCCAAAGTCGACACCGCTGCCGGCATGCGAGGCCAGCCCCGCCGGCTTGCTCACCGCAAGGTAATGGGCATCTTCGTGAATGATGGCTTCGCGCAGGCGCCGGGTCATCGAATCGGGCGGCCGTTTGGTCTCGCCAGCCTCGGCCATGCGCACTGGGGGAATCCGCACCTCCTCGCCCACTACCAGCTTGCGCTCGGCCTTGGCGCGCCCGCCATCCACCCGCACCTGACCGGACCGCAGCAGGCGATAGACGTGGGATTTTGGGACGCCGGGCAGTTGCTTCAGCAAGAAATTGTCGATGCGCTGTCCATCTTCATTCGTGCTGACACGAACCTTGCGCACTTCACTACGATTCTGTGTCAAACTCAAACGTCCGGTTAGTGTGCGAAAAAAAGGCCAAGCCCTTGATTTGCAAGTAACCGGCGCCAGGCCAGCGAAGTCGGTTGCTCTTGCGAAGCGCTTAAGGCGCCGCAAGCCTAGCAGAAGCAAACCGTCCCGCCCGGCCAACCATACGGTCTCGCGCACCTCGCGGACCACCGAAAGAATGTCGCTGCGCCGCCGCCTCCCGGGCGATGCCAAAAGGGCTTAACGAAAACAACCTTATGACCCCTAAACACACCCCCTGAGCCGCGGCGGTGCGCCTCCTACCGAGCCGCACCACTATGAAACGCATTTTAATCAATGCCACCCAACGAGAAGAACTCCGGGTCGCCATTGTTGATGGACAGAAACTTCAAGATCTCGACATCGAGACCGCCAGTCGAGAACAGAAAAAAGGGAACATTTACAAAGGCCGAATCACCCGCGTCGAACCATCACTCGAAGCCTGCTTCGTTGAATACGGCGGTGAGCGCCATGGCTTCCTGCCGCTGAAGGAAGTCGCACCCGGCTTTTACAACGGCGACAAATCCAAGCTCCGTGAGGGGCTGGAAGTCATCGTTCAGGTCGAGAAAGAAGAACGCGGCAACAAGGGCGCTGCGCTGACCACCTATGTCAGCCTGGCCGGCCGTTATCTCGTGCTGATGCCCAACAACCCCAAGGCGGGCGGCGTGTCGCGTCGCGCCGAAGGTGACGAGCGCGAAGAGGCCAAGGCGGCCCTCGATGCCCTTAACCTGCCCGACGGCATGGGGCTCATCATCCGGTCCAACGGCATCGGGCGCAGCGTTGAAGAGTTGCAGTGGGACCTCGATCACCGCGTGGCCTACTGGAACGCCATCACCGAGGCGGCCGCCAAGAAAAACGCGCCATTCCTGATCTTCCAGGAAAACAACATTCTGCTGCGCGCGCTGCGCGACTATCTGCGCGCCGATATCAATGAAGTGGTCATTGATAACGAGGAGATCTTCAATGCGGCCAGCGAGCAGATGCAGTTCTCGATGCCGGCCGACCTGAACAAGCTCAAGCTTTATTCAGAAGAGATGCCGCTGTTCTCGCGCTACCAGATCGAAAGCCAGATCGAATCGGCCCACGAACGCGAAGTGCGCCTGCCCTCGGGCGGCTCGATTGTCATCGACCGCACCGAAGCGCTGACGGCGATCGACATCAACTCCGCTCGCGCCACCGGCGGTGGCAACATCGAAGAAACCGCGCTCAACACCAACCTCGAAGCGGCCGAAGAGATCGCCCGCCAGATGCGCCTGCGCGACCTTGGCGGCTTGGTCGTGATCGATTTCATCGACATGAACAGCAGCAAGAACCAGCGCGACGTCGAAAAACGCCTCGAACAATCCACCGAGGCCGACCGCGCGCGCATCCAGTTAGGTCGCATCTCGCGCTTCGGACTGCTGGAACTGTCACGCCAGCGCCTGCGCCCCAGCCTTGGCGAGCATGCCCAGCACGCCTGCCCGCGCTGTGAAGGTCGTGGCCAGATTCGCAGCATTGAATCGACCGGTCTGTCGGTGCTGCGCCTGATCGAAGAAGAAGCGATGAAGGACCGCACCGCGCGGGTCATCGTGCAGCTGCCGGTCGATGCCGGCACCTTCCTGCTCAACGAAAAGCGTGCGGTCATTCGCGAGATCGAAGCGCGCAATCGCGTCCAGATCACGGTGGTGCCCAACGCCACGCTGCAAACGCCCCACTTTGAAATCAAGCGGGTCCGCGGCGACCACCTCAACCTCGAAGACAACGCCTCGATCAGCTACTTTCTGGCACGTAATTTCGACACCACCAAAGACGCCTCCGAGGCACAGGCGCCCGTCCGTCCGGCACCCCGCCCGGCGGTCGCACAAATCGCACCGACCGCCCCGCCGCCGCCGGCCGTTGCAGCCGCTGAAGCCCTGCAGCCGGTGGCCAAGGTTGCCGACACCGCGGTGGCCTCTGCAACGCTTGGCAGCCTGATCATGCAGTTCCTCCGCTGGCTGGGTTTTGGCGCCAAGGCCACACCGGCGCCGGTGGAGGCCGTCGCCCCGAAGCCCGCGCAGCGGAGCGCGCGCGGCAATAGCAACAGCAATAGCAATGACGACGACCGAGGCAATCGCCGGCGTGAGCGCGGTGGCCGTAACAACAACCGGCGCGGTGGCCGAACAGGTGAGAGCCGCCCGGACGATCGTGCTGACACCCGCGGCCGGCATGACCCCCAGCCGGCGCGCACCGCCGCGGCGGCAGAAGCGGCGAGCGCATCATCCGATCGCAACAAGAACAACGACCGTGAAGAAGCCGCGAATCCGGCTGCAAGTGACCGCAGTGAGGGTCGTAGCGGGCGTCGCCGCAGCCGTGGCGGTCGTGGACGCAGCCGGTCGTCAGGCAATGCCCAGGACGGCAACGACAACACCTCAGCAGCGCTGACCACCGGCGCCGCGTCGGTCGCCGTCAGTGCCGACCGACTCGACGCGGCAGATCAACCCGACACGCTGGTGATGAAGCCGGCCGATGGCGGCGCCGAGATGCCCGCGCCCACGCCAGTGCCGCAAGGCCATGCCGAGCCGGCCGCCGCTCAGACCGCGACCACCGTCGACGACAACAACTCCGATGATGACGTGACCGACGACGACGCGGGCGCGCCCAAGGGCCCGAGGAACCGCCGTAACCGTCGGGGTCGCGGCCGGGGTCGTGGCAAGGCTGCAGGCACCGCGACGGACGACGCCAGCAGCGACGAAGGCAGCCCGAATGCGCCGATGTCAGCGGAAGCCGACGACGAAGCGCCAAAAACGACTTCCGCCGCAGCCACCGCCACGACCGAGGACGCCCAATCCCTGACGTCTGAGGCAACGACCCTGGCGCCCGTGGAGGCAACCATGGTCGCCGCTCCGGAAGCGGCAAAGAAAGTCGATGCCGACTTGCCGCCGGCTGCAAACGCCTCAATCGAGCCGACAACGACGCCCGACCCGGCCGTCGTCGACACGCCTCCGACCGAACCGGTGCTCGCCGACAGTGCCGAAACCACTGCCGTCAAAGCGCCGTCTGCAACGCCACTCGAAGAGGCCGCTCAGACCCGCGCGCCTGCACCGACGGCAGCGCATGCCGACGAAGCGGCACTTGAGCCCGACGTGGCGCCGCACGCTGCGGCGCCCCAGCCAGAACCGGATAACGTGTCAGCGGCGACCGCACCCGAGCCAGAAGCGGAAGCGGAAGCGGAAGCGGAAGCGGAGGTTGTGCCGGAAGCCGAAACCTCGCCCGACTCTGTACCGGTGCTCGGTGAAGAGGCCCCGGTCCAGGTCCCGACCCCTCGCGCCACGGCGCCGGCGTCGGACTACATCAAGCGTTTCAGCCCGCCGGCAACCGACTCGGCTGATAGCGCCAAGGAGCAGGCTTCCGCCATACGCAACCCGCCCTGAGGCTGACGGCAAGGCGCCCGTTCAGCGTCGGTGACGACCACGACTGCAACTTTCATGAGGCAGGGCGCTCTATGCCCTGCCTTTTTTTCTATGCCCTGCCTTTTTTATTGACTCGGTCATCGATTGCCCATGAGCAACGTCCCCTCGGTTTGGCCCCGTCGCCTCGGCATCGCCGTCATCCTGTCGGGCGCGGCGTGGCTGGCCTTCAGCGCGCTGCGGGGTGAACCCGATCCCGGACCGCGCTTTACCACCGCAACCCTTGACCGTGGTGATCTGGCCCTGACGGTGGCCGCCACCGGCACGCTGTCGGCGCTGGTGACGGTCGAAATCGGCAGTCAGGTCAGCGGGCGCATCGCGTCGTTGCACGCCGACTACAACAGCGAGGTCAAACAGGGCGATCTGATTGCCCGCATCGACCCGTCGCTGTTCGAGGCCGCGGTGCAGCGCGCACGCGCCAATCTTGCCGTTGCCGAGGCCAATGTCGAGCGGGCCGAGATTCAGCTTGCCGAGGCCGAGCGTCTGGAACGCCGCATCACCGAACTCACGCAACGCAAGCTGGTGTCGCAAAGCGAACTCGACACCGCCAAGGCCCAGGTGGCCACCACCCGCGCCGATCTGCGCTCGTCCAAGGCGAGCGTGCAGCAGACGCGCGCCTCGCTGGTCGAAGCCGAGGCCAATCTGCGGTTCACCAACATCGTCTCGCCGACCGACGGCATCGTCATCTCGCGGGCGGTCAATGTCGGGCAGACCGTGGCGGCTTCATTGCAGGCCCCGGTGCTGTTCACGCTCGCCCAGGACCTGCGCGACATGCAAGTGGTGGCGGCCATTTCCGAAGCCGACATCGGCCAGCTCAAGGAAGGCCAGAGCGTCAGCTTTACGGTGGACGCCTTCCCCGACCAACCCTTCGAGGGCACCCTGCGGCAGATTCGCAACGCGGCCAACGTGCTGCAGAACGTGGTCACCTTCGATGCGGTGATCGACGTCGACAACCCCGAACTCCAGCTACGCCCCGGCATGACGGCCAACGTCAGCATCCTGGTGGCCGAGAAACGAGACGCGGTCCGCATCCCCAACGCTGCGCTGCGGTTCCGCCCACCCGACAGCACCCCGCCGGCCCGCAAGCCCGGTAGCGGCGTGATTTGGACGCTGTCACCCGGTGGCGCGCCCGAGGCCCGTCAAGTCAGCATCGGCCTCAGCGACGGCCAGTACACCGAGTGGCGCGACGACGATGCCGCGCCCGGTCTGAGTGTGCTGATCGGTCGCAGCGACGATGCCGAAGCCGACGGTCCGTCGCGTCGCTTCCGGATGTTCTGATGACCGGCGCCGCGCTGCTGTCACTGCAAGGCGTCACCCGCGTCTACGCCATGGGGGGCACCCCGCTGAGGGCTCTCAACGGCGTGGACCTTGAGGTCAAGACCGGCGAGTGCATCGCGATCATGGGCAGCTCCGGCTCGGGCAAGTCGACGTTGATGAACATCCTCGGCTGTCTCGACCGCCCCACTGAGGGCGCCTACCGGCTGCAAGGCCAGGACGTGGCCGGTCTCAACCGACGCGAGCTTGCCGACATCCGCAATCGCTTCATCGGCTTCGTGTTCCAGAGCTTCAACCTGCTGGCCCGCACCTCGGCACTCGAGAACGTCGAGCTGCCCTTGCTCTACGCCAATGTCAGTGCCCGCGAGCGGCACGCCCGTGCCCGCGCCGCGTTGGAGCGTGTCGGTCTGGGGGAGCGCCTCGACCATCACCCCAGCCAATTGTCGGGCGGCCAGCAACAGCGCGTCGCCATTGCGCGCGCGCTGGTCACCGAGGCACCGCTGTTGCTGGCTGACGAACCGACCGGCAACCTCGACTCGGCCACCAGCAACGACATCATGCGACTGTTGCAGCAGCTCAACGGTGAGGGGATGACCGTGGTGCTGGTCACCCACGAGTCCGACATCGCCGCGCACGCCGACCGCGTCATCAATCTGCGCGACGGCCACATCGAACACGATCGCCAGCAGACGGCGGTGCGCGCATGAATCCGCTGCTGACCGTTCGGATTGCACTGCGCGCCCTGCTGCGCAACCGCCTGCGCGCGTTTCTCACCGCACTGGGCATCATCATTGGCGTCGCCGCGGTCATCGCCATGGTGTCGCTGGGCGAAGGCGCCAAGCAACGGGTGGAAGACACCTTCGCGTCGATGGGTACGCACATGCTGATCGTGACCTCGGGCTCGTCACGTTCCGGCGGCGCGCGCGGCGGCGCGGGCAGCCAACCCACACTCACCTGGCAAGACCTCGACGCCATTGCCGCGCTGCCCACCGTGCGCCACGCCGCGCCGCAGATTCGCACGACGGCCGATGTGATCAGCGAAGCCGCCAACTGGACCACCAACGTCCATGGCATCACGCCCGACTACCTGCCGATCCGCAACTGGGCTGTGGCCTGGGGGCGCGCCATCACCGACGCCGACGTCAACAACAACGCACGCGTTGCCCTGCTGGGGCAAACCGTGGTGACCGAATTGTTCGGCAAGGATGCCGACCCGGTCGGCCAGTTGGTTCGCATTCGCCAGGCGCCGTTCGAGGTGATCGGCGTGCTCGACGCCAAGGGCCAGAGCGGCTGGGGCGGCGACAACGACGACACGGTGTTTGTCCCGGTGAGCGCCTACCTGACCCGCGTCGAGCGCAACCTGTCGACCTTCGTCCCCGGCCAAATCGTGCTCAGCGCGATGTCGGAACAGGACACCGCACGTGCCGAGAGCGCCATCACTGATCTTTTGCGCGACCGCCACCGTATCGCACGCGGCACGCCCGATGACTTCACCATTCGCAACCTCGGTGAAATCGCCACCGCCAGCGCCGACAGCACCCGCACCCTGACCGCGCTGCTGGCATCGATTGCCCTGGTGTCGCTGGCGGTCGGTGGCATCGGCATCATGAACATCATGCTGGTGTCGGTGACCGAGCGGACCCGCGAAATCGGCATCCGCATGGCCGTTGGCGCGCGGCCCAATGACGTGCTCGCGCAGTTTCTCGTCGAATCGCTGGTGCTGGCCGTGGCCGGCGGCCTGCTCGGCGTCGCCTTGGGGGTCGGTGTTGCCGAGTTGCTGGCGCGCAAGCTGGAATGGCTGCTCATCATTCGCGGCGACGTGGTGCTGCTGTCGGTGGGCGTCAGCGGTGCCGTGGGCATCATTTTCGGGCTGTATCCGGCGCTCAAGGCCTCGCGGCTCGACCCCATCCAGGCGCTGCGCTACGAGTAGCGCAGCGGCATTTGAGCCGGCAGAACCTCTGCTAGAGTGCCTTTGGCGCACCCTGCGCTGCCATTCTCACTGTCATGCGATGTAGTGCCTGTGTTGCCCCGTTTGCGCGCCGGTTCTCCGCCTTGCGATTGCTGCCCCAGGTCGCGGCATCATGATTTTTGAATGGATGAACGACCCCGCCGCCTGGGCCGGGCTGGCCACGTTGATTGTGCTGGAGATCGTTCTCGGCATCGACAATCTCGTGTTCATCGCGATTCTGGCCGACAAGCTGCCGGAACATCAGCGCGACAGGGCCCGCGTCATTGGCCTGTCACTGGCGCTGTTCATGCGTCTCGGCCTGCTCGCCTCGGTGGCGTGGATTGTCACCCTGACGGCGCCGCTGTTCAGCCTGTTCGACCATGACTTTTCCGGGCGTGACCTGATTCTGCTGTTCGGCGGCTTCTTCCTCGTCTTCAAGGGGACGATGGAGTTGCACGAGCGCCTCGAAGGACCCAAGCACCACGGCGCCGGCTCGGTGGTGCACGCGGTGTTCTGGCAAGTGCTGGTGCAGATTCTCGTGCTCGACGCGGTGTTCTCGCTCGACAGCGTCATCACCGCCGTCGGCATGGTCGATCACCTGTCAATCATGATGATTGCGGTGATTGTTGCGGTCGGCGTGATGTTGCTGGCCTCCAAACCGCTGACCCGCTTTGTCGGCAAGCACCCGACCGTGGTCGTGCTGTGTCTCGGCTTCTTGCTGATGATCGGCCTGTCGCTGATTGCCGAAGGCTTCGGCCTGCACATGCCCAAAGGCTATCTCTACGCCGCCATCGGCTTCTCGATATTGGTGGAAGGCTTCAACCAAATGCTCCGCAGCAAGAGCCGCCGCGTCGCCACCACCGGCGACCTGCGCGATCGCGCCGCCGATGCCGTGCTGGCGTTGCTGGGCGGCAAGCGCGAGGTAATGGACCTCGGCCACGCCGCCGAGGCGCTGGCCGAGCGCAGCGCCAGTGGCAAGCTGTTCGCCCCGGCCGAAGCCGACATGATCCAGGGCGTGCTCACCCTGGCCGAGCGTCCGGCGCGATCCGTCATGACCCCGCGCACCGAAATCGACTGGCTGGACCTGGATGATGATGCCGAAACCCTGCGCCAGCACATTCTGGAACTGGGCTGCTCACGCTTCCCCATCGCGCGCGGCAGCCTCGACCAGTTCATCGGCGTGGCCATGGCCAAGGACCTGCTGCACGACCTGATCGAGGCCGGCGAAATCAACCTGGAACGCTCGCTGCGCCAGCCGCTGCTCGTCAACGAACGCATGAACGTGCTGCGCCTGATGGAGCAACTGCGGCAGGCGCCGGTGCAGATGGCGATGGTGCTCGACGAGTACGGCGCGGTCGAGGGTTTGATCACGCCCATCGACATCCTTGAGGCCATTGCCGGAGAGTTTTCAGGCCCTGACGATGGCCCGCTGCCGGTCATCGAACAACCCGACGGTGGCTGGGTCGCCAGCGGCTGGATCGACATCCGTCGCCTGTCGCACCGCATCGGTTACGACCTGGTGGATGACGCCGATCGCTACTCGACCCTGGCGGGTTTTTTGCTCTGGCAACTCGGCACCATGCCCACAGTGGGCGCACGCGTGACCCAGGGCACGCTGCAATTCGAGATCACCTCGCTGGACGGCCGCAGCATCGATCAGGTGCGTATCACCCAGGTCGGCTCATGACAGCCGGTTGATGACCGCCTCAAGGTCGGCCTGGGTGTCGACGCCGTGCGGCGGCGGGGTCTCCAGCAAGCCGACGTGGATGCGCAACCCGTGGGTCAGCGCGCGCAGTTGCTCCAGCGCCTCGCAGGCTTCGAGCGGTGCAGGCGGCAAGGCGCTGAAGGCTTTCAAGGCAGCGACACGATAGGCGTACAGCCCGATGTGGCGCAGCGCCGACGGCGCGCCGGGTGGCTGACCGCCGCCGTCGCGCCAGTACGGAATGGCGGCGCGTGAGAAGTACAGCGCATGGCCGCGCGCGTCGCGCACCACCTTGACGACGTTAGGGTTGGCAAAGTCGTCCGCCGCCGTGAGCGGATGGGCAAAGGTGGCGATATCGGCCGTGCGGTCAGCGGCCAGCAGCGCCGCCGCCGCGTCCAGCAAGGCGGGCGGCATCAGCGGCTCGTCGCCCTGAAGGTTGACGATCAGCACGTCATCGGCCCAGCCGCGCTGCACGGCCACATCGGCCAACCGGTCGGTGCCGGATTGATGCGCAGCACGGGTCATCACCACCGTCGCGCCAAAGCCCTGCGCGGCGCTCGCCACGCGCGCATCGTCGGTGGCGATGAGGATTTCGTCGGCGCCACTGGCGCAGGCAGCGCGCCAGACGTGCTCGATCATCGGCTTGCCCAGGATCGGCAGCAGCACCTTGCCGGGCAGACGCGCGCTGTTCAGCCGCGCCGGGATGACCACCTTGAACGCAACACTCACCGCAACTGTTCCAGCTCGGCATCGCTGAGCGGGCGCGCGGCCTCTTCGAGCATCATCGGTACCCCGTCGCGCACCGGGTACGCCAACCGCGAGGCGCGGCACCACAGCTCGCTGACATCAGGCTTCCAGACCAGCGGCGCCTTGGTCACCGGGCAGACCAACAGGGCGAGAATACGGGGGTCAGGTGCGGTCATGGGACACAATTCCTTCAAGTAATGAAAGCAGTTCGGGCGCGTGCAGATCAATCGCCACCGGCACGACCAGTGCGGCGTCGGGTGCCAGGCCACGGGCCTTCACGGCGTCTTTTTCGGTCATCAGAATGGGCGCATCGGTCAACGCGGCAAAGTCGGCCGCGGTATAGGCGTGATGGTCGGCAAAACCCTGCGGCTGCACCTGCAAGCCCGCCGCCGTCAGCAGGTCGAAAAAGCGCTGCGGGTGGCCAATGCCCGCCACCGCGTGCACCCGCTGCCCGGCCAAAGACGCGAGGCTGCCTGCATCTTGGCCATCACCAAGGCGTTGCAGCGGCGCGACCTGCAAGCCGAAGCGCGCCCACGGCACCAGCTTCGCGCTGCAAGGCGGTGTCCAGGTTCCGCCGTTGACCAAAATGAAGTCCACCGCCGCCAGCCGCGCGGGCGGCTCGCGCAGCGGTCCGGCGGGCAGGCAGGCGCCGTTGCCCAGGCCGCGCACGCCATCGACCACGCAGATCTCCAGGGTCCGGCCCAGGCGGTAATGCTGAAGGCCATCGTCGGCGACGATCACGTCGACATCGGTCTGCGCCCGCAGCAGGCGCGCCGCCGCAACCCGGTCACGGCCAATCACCACCGGCACGCCACTGCGGGCGGCGATGAGACAGGGCTCGTCCCCCACTTCGTCGGGGCGGTGCTGCGGCAAGACCTGCACCGGGGTTTGACCCAGCCGCCCGCCGTAACCACGGCTGACCACGCCGGGGCGCATTCCCATGGCGGCGAGTTGTTGCACCAGCCAGATCACCACCGGCGTCTTGCCGGTGCCGCCGACGCTGATGTTGCCGACGATGATCACCGGCACGCCCACCGTTTGCGGCTGGATCGCGCGCCGTCGACGCGCCGCGACGGCGCTGTACAGCGCGGCCAGCGGGGTCAGCAGCGGCGACGGCGCTTCGCCATACCAGCACCGCTCAAGCCGCGTCGACATCGTCGGTCTTGAACTGCATCTGGTGCAGCGCTGCATACACGCCGTTCCTGGCGAGCAATTCGGGATGGGTGCCGACTTCCACGACCCGCCCGTCCTGCATCACCACAATGCGATCAGCGCTCTGGATGGTCGACAAACGATGGGCAATCACCAAGGTTGTGCGTCCGGTGACCAAGCGGTCCAGCGCGGCCTGCACCAGCCGCTCGGACTCGGTGTCCAGCGCCGAGGTGGCTTCGTCAAGAATCAGCAGCGGCGCGTCCTTGAGCAGCGCCCGGGCAATGGCCAGCCGCTGCCGCTGGCCGCCCGAAAGTTGCAGGCCGTTCGGACCGATGAGGGTGTCCAGCCCCTGCGGCAGGGCGGCGATGAAGTCCCAGGCATTGGCATCGCGCGCGGCCTGTTCGATGGCGGCGGCGTCGGGGCGTGGCTGCTGGCCATAGGCAATGTTGTCGGCGACGCTGGCGTTGAAAAGCCGCACATGCTGATCAACCAGCGCAATCTGGCTGCGCAGCGCATTGACGGTGTAATCGCGCAGGTCGTGGCCGTCGAGGGTGATGCGCCCGTCGCTGGGATCGTAGAAGCGCGGCATCAATGCCAACAGCGTCGACTTGCCGCTGCCCGAGCGGCCGACAAAGGCCACCGTTTCGCCGGGCTGGATGTGCAGACTCACGCCATGCAGCACCGGCTCAAGCTCGGGTCGGTAGCGAAATTTCACGTCGTCGAACACCACCTCACCCCGGGCACGGTCAAGGGTGCGTGTGCCGCCCTGCGGCTCCTGGGCGACGTTGAGCGTGCGAAACAGTTCGGTGCCCGCGGCAATGCCGCGCTGCAGGCGCTCATTGAGGTTGCCCATGCTTTTGATCGGCTGCAGCAGCGACATCATCGCCAGCATGAACGCGGCGAAGGTGCCCGCGGTCATGGTCTCGATCATGCCTGGCGTGGTGGCGAAATAAATGATGGCCGCCACCGCCCAGGATGCGACGAACTGGATCGTCGCCGAGCTGCCCGCCTGGGTGGCCGACACCTTCATCATCAACTGCCGGTTGCGGTTGTTGAGCGCCTCGAATTCCTGACTTTCATGGGCTTGCGCGTTGGCCAGCTTGATCAGACGCTGACCCGACACCGACTCTTCAGCCGCATCGGTGACATCGCTGACGCTCTGCTGCACGTGACCGCTGATCTTGCGAAAACGCTTACTCACGTAGCGCACCACCAGGGCGATGAACGGCATCACCGCAAACGCGAACAGCGTCAACTGCCAGTTGAGCCACAGCATCACCGCCAGCAGCGCAACCACGGTCAAGCCCTGCTTGAGCACCGTGGTCAAAACCCCGGTGACCGCGTCGGCCACCTGTTCGACGTGGTAGGTCAGTCGCGAGATCACCTGACCCGGCGTGGTGACGTCAAAGTAGCTCACCGGCAGCCGCAGCAGATGGCCATAAAGCTGGCCGCGCAAGGCCATGATGATGCGGCGCGCCACCCACGCCATGCCATAAGTGGAGGCAAATGCCGAGATGCCGCGAACAAAAAACAGCGCGATGATCATCACCGGCATCCAGCGGATAAAGGCTTCGTCCTTGGCGACAAAGGCCTCGTCCAGCAGGGGCTTGACCAAGGCCGCAAAGCTGGCGTCCACCACCGCGAAGACGGCGGTGAACAACACCGCCACGATCAGCACCCGCCAGTGCACCAGCGAGTAGCCCAGCAGGCGTCGATAGACCGACCAGGGGCGCAGGTCGTCGGCAGCGGGAGAGAGCAGTTTGCGGGCCATCAGCAGGTCGGTTTCATCGGGCGGCAATGGTAGCATCGGCCCCAAATCAGACCCCGAGCCCGACCGCTCCGAGACCTCATGGCCAAGACCCTTTTCCAGAAAATTATCGACCGCGAACTGCCGGCCACCATCGTCTTCGAAGACGAGCATTGCCTCGCGTTTCGCGACATCAACCCCGGTGCGCCGGTGCATATCCTGGTGATTCCCCGCAAGCCCATCCCCCGACTCTGCGACGCCACGGTCGAGGATCAGGCGCTGCTCGGCCACCTGATGTTGACGGCCAACAAAATCGCCGAGGCCGAGGGTTTTGGTGGGGCCTTTCGTGTGGTGGTCAACAACGGCGCCGAGGCCGGGCAGTCGGTGTTTCACCTGCACCTGCACATCCTGGCGGGGCGACCGCTCAAGTGGCCACCCGGCTAAGCGGGTCGGTGAAAGTCTGTTGCGTCCTGCTTTTAGCGGCCTTCCTGGCCGGCTGCGCCTGGACCGGTGGCGCCGGCCGCTCGCCGCCCGACAGTCCGGCCACCCACGCGCTGCGCCAGCAGATCTTGGTCGAAACGCTGGGCCAGATCGGCCGGCCGTATCGCTACGGTGGCGGTGACGGCGCCGGCTTCGACTGCAGTGGTCTGGCCCTGCACGTGTACGCCGATGCCGGCATTCAACTGCCGCGCACGGCCGCCCAGCAGATGAAGGTGGGCCGGTCGATCCGCGTTGGCGATGCACGCCCGGGCGACCTGCAGTTCTTCCGCATCAACGGCGGTCATCACGTGGTGGTCGACATCGGCGATGGCCGCGGTGTGCACGCACCTGCGCCGGGCCGCACCGTGGAGATCGCCCGCATCGACAGTGACTGGTGGCAGAAGCGGCGACTCAAAACGGTGCGCGTCCTACCCTAGTGAGGGGGCTTCAATTCTCCGACGCTGGGGCACTATCGCCGTGCACTCACGACAACATGCACGGAGAAACAAGATGGCGTCTAACGGACGTGTGGCAGGCAAGGTGGCGCTGATCACCGGCGGCGGTAAAGGCCTCGGCGAAGCAACGGCCCATTTACTGGCGCGTGAAGGCGCCAAGATCGCCGTCAGCGATTTGGACACCAAGGCCGGCAAGGCCGTGGCCGCCGCCATCAACAAGGCCGGCGGTGAGGCCATCTTCATCCAGCAAGATGTGACTGACGAAACCCGCTGGCCCAAGGTGATCGCCCAAGTCAAGAAAAAGCTGGGCGGCCTGCATGTGCTGGTCAACAGTGCCGGCATCGCCATTTTCGGGTCTGCCGAAGACACGCCGCTGGACGACTGGCGCAATGTGCTGTCGGTGAACCTCGATGCCGTTTATCTGGGAACCCAGCACGGCATCAAGGCGATGAAGGACGGGGTGGGCTCGATCATCAATATTTCGTCGGCCATGGGCCTGGTCGCCGATGCAAATCTTGCGGCCTACAACGCCAGCAAAGGCGGCGTGCGCCTGTTCTCCAAATCGGCGGCGCTGCATTGCGGCCAATCGGGCTACAAGGTGCGGGTCAATTCTGTGCATCCCGGCTACATCTGGACCCCAATGGTGTCGGGCGCCCTCGCCACCATTGGCGATGTTGACGAAGGTCGCAAGACGCTCGATGCCAAACATCCCATCGGCTACGTCGGCGAACCGAACGATGTGGCCTACGGCATTCTCTACCTTGCCAGCGACGAATCGAAATTCGTTACTGGCTCCGAGCTGGTCATCGACGGCGGCTACACCGCACAGTGACTCGGGACTACGGCGATACGCCGTGGCGGAAAATCTCGAAGTACTCGGCGTTGATCCAGAAGTGCAGCGCAATGCCGGCGGCGTAGCCGAGGGCGATGGCCCAGGTCCACTTCAGGTGGCCAAAGAAGGTGTATTGCCCGCGTGCCGCGCCCATCACCGCAACGCCGGCCGCCGAGCCGATGGACAGCAGCGATCCGCCGATGCCGGCGGTCAACGTGACCAGCAGCCACTGGCCGTCGCTCATGTCGGGGAACATCGTCAGCACCGCGAACATCACCGGAATGTTGTCGATCACCGCCGAGATGATGCCGACCAGAATGTTGGCCGGCGTGGCGCCCAGATCGACGTAGAGCAGTTCGGAGCCGATGGCCAGATACCCCAGCGTGCCCAAACCGCCGACGCACATGATGATGCCGTAGAAGAACAGCAGGGTGTCCCACTCCGAACGTGCCACCTGGTTGAAGGTGTTGAGGCGCGGCTGCTGCCCCGGCACGCTTGGGCGCGGCTCATCATTGCCCGTCTCACCAAAAGCGCCCTGGTCCATCATCTGATGGCGCATGGCGCCCTTTCCGATGCGATTCAGCACGTAGCTCATCAGCATCAGTGCGCCCAGTCCGCCCATCATGCCGAGCACCGGCGGCAGGTGCAGAAAGCTGTGCAGCGCCACCGTGGTGGCGATGGTGCCGATGAACATGAAGATGATGAAGTAGCCGCCAAACGCCACCACCGGCCGCTCCTTCAGCGGCTCCGGCGTCGCCTTGGGCAGACTCAGCGACATGATCGTGGCCGGAATCAGCCAACTGACCAGCGACGGCAGGAACAGCACCAGAAACTCATGCGCCGGGAAGATGCCCTTCTGCCAGACCATGAGGGTCGTGATGTCGCCGAACGGGCTCCACGCGCCGCCGGCGTTGGCCGCCACCACAATGTTGATACACGCCACCACCACAAAGGTCGGATAGCCCTTGCCCACCGCCATGGCCACCGAGGCCATGACCAGTGCGGTGGTCATGTTGTCGGCCACCGGTGAAATGAAGTACGCGAGGGTGCCGGTCAACCAGAACAGGGTGCGCAGCGAAAAGCCGCGCGACACCAGCCAGCCGCGCAGCGCGTCGAACACACCGCGCTCGTCCAAGGTGTTGATGTAGGTCATCGCCACCAGCAGGAACAGGAACAGCTCGGCATATTCCAGCAGGCTGTGGCGCACCGTGTTGCTGACCGTCTCGGTATCGCCGGCGCCGGCGTAGGCCACGCCGATAAGAATCCAGATCAGCGCCGCCGCGATCAACACCGGGATGGATTTGCGCAGGTGAATCCACTCTTCCATCACCACCAGGGTGTAGGCGGCGATGAACAGGCCGATGCAGAGAAAGCCGATCCAGTGCTGCGTCAGATCCGGTCCGTTTTCGGGCGCCACGGCGGCCAGCGCAAGGCCTGGAATCAAGGCCGATGCAAACAAAACAAACCCCATCAAAACTCGCGACATGGATCGATACCCAGGTAAAGGGGCGCGGATTCTAGCCCCTCGCTGTGTAAGATGCAGTCTGCGAGCCAAGTGCTTTATCTCAGAACGATTCCAGCCTCTTTATTGCTATTGCGTTTCGTTCGTTTTTGTCGACTCGATCACTTATTGAACTCTTCGCATGTCCACCTCCCAAGCTTCTTCTCGTTCGGCGCGCCGCATGGCTGAAAACCCTGCGCCAGTCGCATTGGGTTCGCTCGGCGCTGTCAAATGTGGACCCGCTACGACCACCTGACCGTCAAGAGCGGCGTCAACCCAGACTGCGGCGAATGCTGAGGCCCCTGCGGCGGGTTAAGACGCCGATGCGACGGTGTTCATGGCCCGCTTCAAGGAAAGATCGCCACGGGTGAAAGCCGTGTCAGCCGACAAATTGCCTCACCCGGGCAACCCTGCGCCGACATCGAACCGGGCCGGACTGCGCTGGGCTTTCGTGGGTTTCGCCAGAGCACCACAACCGCTGCAGCGAAACCAACGCCGAAACCGGTGAGACGCGCCAGTGCAAGGATTGCGCCCTGTTCTTCCTCGGCGCTGCACGCACCGTCACGGATGCACTGACCTACAAGGCCCGCATCAACAACCTGCTCGACGACCGTTTCATCTCACAAAGGTGCACCCTGGTCCAAACCCAGGATTCCTCCAGCTGCCGGGATGACGACCTCAGACCCGACCGCGTCTGGTTTACCGCTTCAGGACGCGCTGCCCTTCAGCGGCGGCGCCTTCTGCCACACCTCGTCGATGCGCTTGTCGCGACCGCAACTGAAGCGGTAGTACTTGTAACGCAGGGCGTTGCGTTCGGCGTAGTCCTGATGGCCGGCTTCGGCCTCGTAGAACGTCGCAGCGGGCAGGATTTCGGTGGCAATCGGCGCCGGCAACCAGCCACTGTCGTCCAGCGCCGCCTTGCTTGCCTTGGCGATCTCGGCCTGTTCGTCGTCGAGGGCAAAGATGGCCGTACGGTATTGCGGACCTCGGTCGCAGAACTGGCCACCCCCGTCGGTGGGATCGACCTCCCGCCAGAACACGTCGAGCAGTTGCGCGTAACTGATCACTGCGGGGTCAAAGCGCACCTCAACCACTTCGATGTGGCCGCTGCGACCGGTCGACACCGCGCTGTAGTTGGCCTTGGATGCCGGACCGCCGGCATAGCCGGAGACCACATCCTTCACGCCCTCGAGTTTCTCCAAGTCATGTTCGATGCACCAGAAACAGCCCCCCGCGAGTACCGCCACACCTTCGGCCTGGGCCCGCCCGGGGGCGCTACCGAGCGCAAGTGCCAAACCCAACAGGCCACTCAGAAAACGCTTTTGCTCGATCATGCCGTCCACTCCGGTAATGCCTCGCCCTCGGGCACAAACTGCAGGGCGACGCCGTTATTGCAGTAGCGCTTGCCGGTGGGCTCGGGGCCGTCATCAAAGACGTGACCCTGATGACCCTTGCAGCGAATGCAGTGGTACTCGGTGCGCGGCAGGATCAACTTGAAGTCGGTTTGCGTGCCCAGCACCTCGTCGCTGATCGGCTGCCAGAAGCTCGGCCAGCCGGTGCCGCTGTCGTATTTGTGGGCCGAGCTGAACAACGGCAGATAGCACGCAGCGCAGATGAACTGCCCGTCACGCGTCTCGCGATCCAGCGGGCTGGTGCCGGGGCGTTCGGTGTCGTGCTCAAACAGCACGTCGTAGGCCGCCTTTGACAGCCTCGACTGCCAGCCTTCGGCGTCAAGGTCGTAGGGGGCCTGGGCGCCCTTGGCGACTGGCGTCCCGTCTCGCGCCCAAACCAATGGCAAACCGAAGCCGGCCATCGCCAAACCGCCCAACGCCCCAACACCGACGATCAGATTGCGACGCTGCATAACGTGTGCTCCCAAGAATTGAATGCGTTCATAGACCCATACGGTGGTGCCTGCGTTCCGGATGGGCCATGTCCAGCCGTCCGCGAATACTGTTCCCGCGTCCCGCCGCGCGGGCGCACAAAAAAGCCACGGCGGAACCGTGGCTTTTTCGAACCGCCTTGACGCTACTTTTTGCGGGCTTCTTCAAACGTCTCTTTCACAGCGTCGACCCCGGCTTTGACGTGGTCTTTCACGTCTTCAATCTTTTCCTTGATCTCGCCTTTCAGACGATCACCCTTGCCTTCGGCCTGCTGCATCCGGCCTTTGGCTTCCATCTCTTCATCACCGATGAAGCTACCGACCTTTGCACGGACGGAACCTGCCGTTTCCTTGGCGTGGCCCTTGGCCTGATCGGCCTTGCCGCTGTGGGCCACATCATCAGCCGCTTTCTTCGCCTGATCCTGGGTGTTGTTGGATGACATACCTACCTCCTTGGCTAGGACAAAAGAGAAGGGCCGGCGGCCCTCCGAGCGCTCAGATGAACACTCATGCAACCATTGTCCGGACGCCGCATGACACCTTGCTGAAGCGCGCCATCAGAGAGGGGTCAGGCGGCATGAACAATCGCCTGTTCACGCAGCTTGCGCAGCTCGTCACGCAGCTTGGCGGCCTTCTCGAATTCGAGGTTCAACGCCGCCTGCTTCATCTCTTTTTCCAGCTTGCTGATCTTCTTGGCCATCAGCTCGGGCGGAATCAGCACGTCGTAACGCGCCTTGGCCTCGGCGGCTTTCAGCGCCACGGCGGTGTCTTCATAGCCCAGCCGCATCACATCTTGCACGCGCTTAATGATGCCCTTGGGCGTGATGCCGTGTTCGAGATTGAAGGCCACCTGCTTTTCGCGGCGCCGGTTGGTTTCATCAATGGCACGCTGCATCGAGCCGGTGATGCGGTCGGCGTAAAGAATCGCCCGGCCGGTGAGGTGACGGGCGGCGCGGCCAATGGTCTGGATCAATGACCGCTCGGAGCGCAGAAAACCTTCCTTGTCGGCATCGAGAATCGCCACCAGCGACACTTCGGGAATGTCCAGACCCTCGCGCAGCAGGTTGATGCCCACCAGCACGTCAAACACGCCGAGGCGCAGGTCGCGAACGATCTCGGCGCGCTCCACGGTGTCGACATCGGAGTGCATGTAACGCACGCGCACGCCGTTGTCGTTGAGATAGTCGGTCAGGTCTTCGGCCATGCGCTTGGTGAGCACGGTGATCAGCACCCGCTCCTTGCGGTCGGCGCGCAGCTTGATCTCACCGAGCACGTCATCAACCTGCGAACCGGCAGGGCGTATTTCGATTTCGGGATCGACCAGCCCGGTGGGGCGCACCACCTGCTCGGCCACCGCGCCCTGCGCGTGCTCGATTTCATAAGGTCCCGGCGTGGCCGACACGTGAATCGTCTGCGGACAGATCTTCTCGAACTCTTCGAACTTCAGCGGCCGGTTGTCCAGCGCCGACGGCAGGCGAAAGCCGAACTCCACCAGCGTTTCCTTGCGGCTGCGGTCGCCTTTGTACATGGCGCCAATCTGCGGCACGGTGACGTGACTTTCGTCCAGCACCACCAGTGCATCGGGCGGCAGGTAGTCAAACAAGGTGGGCGGCGGCTGACCCTGGCCACGGCCTGACAGATAGCGCGAGTAGTTCTCGACGCCCTTGCAGTAGCCGATCTCCTGAATCATCTCCAGATCAAACAGTGTGCGCTGCTCGATGCGCTGCGCCTCGATCAATTTGTCGAGCCGCTTGAAGTGGGCGATGCGCTCCTGCAACTCGCTGCGAATCGACGCGATCATGCCCAGGGTGCGCTCGCGCGGCGTGACGTAGTGCGATTTCGGAAACACCGTGAGCCGCGGCACCTTGCGCTTCACCTCGCCGGTGAGCGGGTCGAAAAAGCTCAGTTGCTCGATCTCGTCGTCGAACAACTCCACCCGCACCGCTTCGTCGTCGGACTCGGCGGGGTGAATGTCGATGATCTCGCCGCGCACCCGGTAGGTGCCGCGTTCCAGCGCCACCTCATTGCGACTGTACTGCATGGCAGTAAGCTGCTTGATCAGGTCGCGCTGCGGCAGGCGTTCGCCCTTGATCAGGTGCAGCACCATCTGGAAATAGGCATCCGGGTCACCGAGGCCATAAATCGCCGACACACTGGCGATGATGATGGCGTCCTTGCGGGTGATCAGCGCCTTGGTCGCCGACAGCCGCATCTGCTCGATGTGCTCGTTGATCGCCGAATCTTTCTCGATGTACGTGTCCGAGGACGGCACATAGGCCTCGGGCTGGTAATAGTCGTAGTAGCTGACGAAATACTCGACGGCGTTGTTCGGAAAGAACTCCTTGAACTCGCCGTACAACTGCCCGGCCAACGTCTTGTTGGGCGCCATGATCAGGGTCGGTCGCTGCACCTGGGCGATGACGTTGGCAATGGTGAAGGTCTTGCCCGAGCCGGTGACGCCCAGCAGCGTCTGGTGCGGCAGGCCGTCGTCCAGCCCTTCGACCAGCTTGGCGATGGCGGTCGGCTGATCGCCTGCCGGCCCCCAATCGGACTGCAGTCGAAACGCCTCGTCGGCGCGGTGATGAAGACGAACGACTTTGGGGAATTCGGACATAGGCACGGCTTGTCAGACGGACTGCTCAGGGTGCCACAGCCGCCGAGTACAGGTGCTCAGAATTCGTCGCGAATCACGGTCACGAAGTTACCGCGCACCTCGACCCGATCACCGCGACGGATGCCACTGGGGCCCGGGATTTCAACGATTTGCGAACCGCCAAAGTCCATGTCGATGGTCAGGCGGTCCAATACCTGACGGCTGTTGGCCACCCCAACTCCGGGTGCGCGGACCACGCCGCCGGTCACGCCGCCTAGCAAACCTCCATCGGCGCTGGGCGCACTCGGGCCGCTTTGCTGCACCACTTGCTGAACGAAGCGGACCTTGCCGCAGACGCCGCATTGCTCGGCCCGCGCATCGTCATCGCGCGGGCCCGGCGACTCCGAACGGCTGGCGCAGCCCCCCACGAGGCCGAGGCAAAGGATCATGACAAGCCCGCTTGCCAGCGGGCGCGACAGGGAAATGTTTGACATGGTCAACTCCGAGCATCAGTGACGATCACGATGGCACACACTACGAAGCGGTCGGCTTAACGGATGAACGCGGCCCGACGTGGCGGGCCCACCGACGCGTCACGGCTGATCAATAGCGGTAGACCACACCCACCTGGAAGACCTGCGACTTGCCCGGCCGCGCACCGTAAGGCCGCCGCGCCACCACATATTCCTCATCCAGCAGATTGTCGATGCGACCGTTGAGTTCCAGCTTCGGCAGGACCTGATAGCGCGCGGCCAGGTCCAGCACCACGAAGTCGTCAGACCCCTCGCTGCTCGAGAACGCCCCGCTGCCGGCACGGTCACGCATGCGCGACAGGTAAGAGACCGACAGGTCGGCGCCCCACTTTCCACCGTCGAGCCCCAACATGGCGTTGGCACGGTCGCGCGGCACATACGGCAGCTCAAAGCCCGCCTCGACGTTGCCAAACTGCGGGTCGGACGACACGAACGACTCGCCAAACTCGGCCTCGGTGAAGGTGTAGGTCAAGCGCAGCGGCACCGACAGCCCCGGCCGGACGGCGAAGCTGTGATGCCAGCCCGCTTCAAGTCCGTAGGCCTCGACCGCGCCGGCATTGGTCTGGGTGTCGAGGTCTGACGGCGAGCACCCCGACGACACCGTGCAAATGGCGGTGAGGTTGCTGTAGTCATTGAAAAAGGCGATGGCCTCGAACTGGCCGAACAGGCTCTGCCAACGGGCGCCGGCCTCGTAGTTGACCGACTTTTCGGGATCGTTTTCGGCGGTCACCGAAGGTGCGGCCGGGGCAAAGCCGCGGTGAACGCCGGCCAACAGACGCAGATCGGCGGTCAACTCGTAGCTCACACCCAGGCCGGGCAGCACCACCGTGTAGTCGTTGTCGCGCGCGCCGCCGGCCAGGCGGTCTTCGATCGTTGAGCGGATGGACTCGACCCGCACGCCCGGCACAAAGGTCCAGCGATCAATGATGATTTCGTCGCGCAGCCACAGCGCCAAGGCTTCGGTGTCGGCCATGTTGTCGGTGAGGATGGCGCGCGAGCGCCCGTTGTCGACCAACTGGCCGTTGATCTGCTCGAAGGCGAATTCGTCGTGCAGACGCTCGATCTCGTCGTAGTGAAAGCGCAAACCGACCTGCAACAGGTGGGTCACGCGCTCGCCAAATTCCCAGTTCATCTCGCCCTGCACGCCGCTGGCCACAAAGTCACGGTCGTTGGTGCCGATGCGCAGGTCATCGGGCGACCCGGCCACGCCGTCGGTGTCCTCGCCCTGCAACACGCCGACGAACAACTGGTTGAACGGCGTCTCCGGGTTGGCCAGCACTTCGCGAATGTCGGCGCCGCCAAAGTTGTTGAACTTGCGCCAGGCCCGGGTGAAGTTCTGGGCGTAGCCGGTCAGCTTCAGCGAGCCGCCCAGCAACGGCTGGCTCCAGCCGATGCGGCCACCGCTCCATTCCCAGTCCATGCGGTCCAGCGCACTGGCGCGGTAGCGACGGGTGGCGTTGTCACGAAAATCGGCCTCGGTGAGGCCCAGATAGGTTTCGTTGGACACCTCGTCGGCATAGCCCACGCGCACTTCCAGGGTGCCGACGCCCAGGTTCCAAGCGCCTTTGGCGAGCAGCTCGTTCTTCTCGAAGCCGGTGTCACCACCGCCGTCGAGTTGCTTGAAGCCGTCGCTGCCGAGGTGGACGAATTCGCCCATCAGCCCGGTGTCGCCCCAGCGCGAGCCGCCGCGCAGGTGCAGACGGCGGAAGGCGTCACTGCCGCCTGCCGCATCGATCATCGCCTCGGTCTTGTCGGGAATCGGCGCCGACACCAGGTTCACCGCGCCGCCGATGGTCTGCGGACCGTGCTGAATCGACGCCGGCCCCTTGAACACCTCGACGCCCACCATGCGCGTGGTCAGCGGAAAAAAGTAGGCCGCCGGCGCTGAATACGGCGCCGGGCCGATGAGAATGCCGTCTTCCATCAACGTCACTTTCTGGCTGCGGTCGGCGCTGGCACCGCGCAGGCCGATGTTGGGGCGCAGGCCCTCACCGTCTTCTTCGCGCACGTACACCCCGGGCACGAAATTGAGCACCCGGTTGATGTCGTCGTAGCGGTATTCCTCCAAGGTCTCCTGATCAATGCGATGCGCTGAACCGGCAACCCGGTCCGGGTCGCTGCGCACGCCGAACACGGTGATCTCGGTCATCGGCTCGCGGTCGGCAGGTGGCGGCGACGCCTCGGGGGTGGCGTCTTGGGCGAATACCGGCGAGACGGCAAAACCAAGCAGCGCGGCGGCAAAGGCAAATCGTGGGGTCATGATCAGGAGACGGAAGAAGGAAGGGTCAGGACACGGCTGTGCCACGCCGGGTCGGCAATCACACAGGAGGTCGCGCGCCCCCACCAGCGGTAGCGGCGCGCGCCAACAAAGTCGTAGACCGCGTCGCGGAGGACACGCGGCACCAGCACAAACACGCGCAGCAGCGGCCACGGCCAGCGCAGCTCGGGCAACAGATGCAAGACGGCCGCGGTTTTGCGGTACAGCCGGCCGTGGTCGATCACCAGCACGCTGCCGAGATCGCCGGGGGGCACCTCAAAGCGGGCTAGCAGCGGTTGCGCGGCGTCTGACTGCAACGCGGCAAATTGATAGCGCGGTCGCCGTTCGTGGCGCAGCAACCAGCGCACACAGCCGTTGCAGAAGGCGCAGTCACCGTCAAACAGCAGTACGGCAGCGTCGGGGGTTTCGCTCACGGCGTCACCGCCAGGCGCAGCGGCCGGTGCAATGGCGGTGGACCCTCCGGTGCCGGCAAGATCCACTCCGCGCGGGCCAGGCCATCTTCGACATGGGCGAGATCGACGGCAGGGTCGATCATCCGCTGGGCGGCGCGGCCGTTCAGTGACACTTGTGAGTCGGCGTACACCTGCACCGGGCCCAGACCGCGCGCGTCAAAGTCATCGCGAATGTGGTGGGCCAATTGCAGGATCAGGTCGGGCTGGCCGGCCATCTCGCGGTATTGCTGTTCGGTGAGGTAATCACGCGGAAACACCAGCCGCGTGCGCCCATCCGCAGTGACCACACGGTATTCCAGAACACCCGACTTCTCGCGCAGCATCACCCGCCACGAAAAGCGCATGCCCTGCTCGTGCCAGATCACCGTGCCGGGATACCACCACTGCCGCAGCGGCAACACGAACTGGATCATCGAAAACACCAGCACCATCAGGGCGAAGGTCGTCGCCAGAGGCGACCAGCGCGGCGCCCCGGCCGCGCCGACGTTGGCCACGGCGGCCGGTGCTGGCGACGGCAAACGCAGGCGCGCGAGCAAGGTACGTGGCCAGTCGGCGTCGAAGAACACCAGCACCGCAAACACCATGATGAACGGGAACAGGCCGATGTTGAAAAACAGATGCGTGAACCAGTGGAACACCAGAATCACTGCGAACGCCAACAGCCGCGTGCGCCGCCACAGCATGAAACCGATGATGGTCACATCGAACATGAACGCGAACCACGAGAACGCGTAATGCACCCAAGAAAATTCGAGCAATGGCCCAAGCAGCGGCAGACCGCTGTGCGGCGGCAGCCAGATGTTCAGCGGCTGGGCATGCAGCAACCAGTCCGGCTCGAACTTGGCCCAGCCCGCGTAGAAGTACAGCAGGCCCACCTGGAAGCGCAGCCAGTACGTCTGCCACGCCGGCAGCGTCATCGCGCGCAACTTCGGTCGCAGCCATGCATCGACCGACCACGCACGGTGCGGCGACAGAAAACACAGAATCAAGGTCAGCAGGCTGATGAAATAATAGTGATTCAGGTAGGTGGTGACATCCATCAGCTCGGCGTAGGTGAACAGGCACCAGAAGGCGATGATGGCGACGCGGTAGAGCGCGCCGATGGCGACCATGAAGGCGGTGAACGCGATACCGGCATAAAGCAGATACAAGCCGGTTTCACCCGGCACCTGCACCCAGCCGAACCCCCAATACTTGAAGTGGAACGTCGGCTCGACATACAGCCGCTCGATCCAGCCGTTGCGCATGAAGCGCAGCGCGCCGACACACATCAGCGCGCCGATGAGCATGCGAAACACCGCCAGCGCCGCGATGTCACGCGGCGCGGTCAGGGTCCGCAGCAGCCGTTCTCCCACCGATTCAGGCTCCGGGTTCAGTCGTTGTCACCCGCCGCCGCCTGGGGCACGGCCAGGTTCAGCGCCGAGACGATGGGCCCACGGAAGGTGTCCATCGCCGTTTTGGACACACCCAGCAACGCGCACGGCGCAAGGCCGCTGGAACTGGAAAACGCGTTCATGCACTCGGTGCTGTCATCAATGCCTTCGACCGCAGCGTCGAAGCCACCGTCGTCTTCGATCGCGGCCAGCGCCGCCAGCAGGTCATCCAGCTCGGCGACGATCTGGGCAGCGAGTTCTTCGCGACCGATGCCTTCCAGCAAGTCGTTCATGCCGAGGCCGTCGTTGACCCCGGTAAACACGTCACGAAACGCCTGGTAGTTGGCGATCAGGTTCTCCCCCGAGCGTCGCGACAGCCGTGACTCGAGGAACTCCGGGCACGCCACCTCGTCCGTGCACTCCAGCCCTGCCGCCGGCAAGCCGCTGGGATAAGCAATCTTCCGGTCCTTGCTGCTCTTCTCGGCGTAGAACAGCGCGATCGACACCGCGTTGAGGCCAGCCTGCGGCGACATGTAGACGTTGCTGCCATCACCGGCGGTGCGCCACTGTTCGATGAAATTGCCCGCGTCCGGCTCCCAACGATCACGCAAGGCGCTGGCCACCACCGCCACCCGCTGGGCAAGGCGCACCACGTGTGCGGCGCGCGCTGCGGTGTCGGGCTGCGCATCACATGCGGCAGGCGGCACGTCGGTAAAGAGCAAATGCTCCAGCGCGCCCAGCCCAACCCGGTTAATGGGTGTGGCGGCATTGACCTCGGTGCCGGCATCTGCGGCCGCTTCCAGCGCACAGGCATTCAGCGTCACCGGCCATGAATAGATGAGGTCACGAAAATCCTGCCCCCCGGCGACCATGTCCGGATTGGTTGAGCGACCTGCGGGGCCTACCTGCAGCACTTCGTTGCGCTGCCATGAGGTCATGGCTGCGTCCCAGGCCGCTTGGGTCGCCTGCCGCAGTGCAACGTCAGCCGGCGCGTCGGCATAAGCCTCGGCAGCGGTGACCAGACTTGCCGCCTGCGCATCGAAATCACGCAGCGCCGGCAGGATGATGTCGTCACCAATGTCGGCCAGCACCGCGCGGCGCGCCGCGTCGCCGACCAAGCCGCCGGGGTCGGGCGTGGGGCTGGGACTGACACTGGGATTGGGGGTCGGACTCGGATCGGGGTTACCGCCGCCACCACCACCTCCCCCACCACCACACGCCGCCAGCATCGAGACACTGGCCAACAGACCGACGCCCACGGTGCGCTGCACGGTGTGCCGGAGAATTGAAGAGAGGTCGATTCGTTCCATGGGTTCGCTCGTCATTAAAGTGAGGTGGCCCCTCGAGGTCGAGAGAGGCCCGTCATGCCCTCAAACAGAATCGTCGGCCGGGCAATAGCCCGGCCGACGACTCATTCGCATTCGCATACGCCATGCATTCGCTGGCGGACGCAATTCTAATGCCCCGCCTGACGATTCAGTCAGACGCGGCAACTTTGAGTACCACCAGCCGCGCGCCATTGGCGTTGCTGTTGGTGGTCATCGCCACACGCTTGCCGTCGGCCGAGAGGGCGACGCCGAAGAACTGGCTGTCGATGGTGTCGCTGGGCAGTTCGATCACGCCGTCGCCAAACACGCTGGCGTCCGGTGCGCCGCCAGCCGTCACGACGAAGGCCGCGGGCACACCGCCAAAGCGGCCAATGTGCACGGTGCGGTCATCCGGCAAGGTCACCAGGTGGCGGCCGCGATCTTCATTGGACGGGAAGCCCTTGCCTTCGCTCTGGATGGCGAGGCTGCCGTTGCTGCCCCAGCCGGTGTCGACGTCGGTGGCGGTGCCGCCATCGGCACGGAACGACACGACGTCTTGCGCCAGCGAGGTCTCGAAACCCAGCGTCGACGGCGTGTCGGCGCCGGTAGCATTGCCGTAACCGGTGGTCACGTAAGCACCCGTGCTCTGACGGGCCGCGGCGTAGGCTTCCGCCTGCCCCCCATCGACGAGCAGCGGGTTGAACACCGCGATACCCGGCTGCGCCGGCACCACGTCAGACGCCGAACTGAAGCCGCCGAAGCTGCTGTCGGGTGCGCCGCTGGCATCGAGCTTGATGAGGATGACGTGGTTGCCCAGGCCCTCGCCAAGGTTGGTGTAGCCGGCCGACATGATCGAACCATCGGCTTCAACCGTGCCGCGACGGGCGTTGTCACCCAGCGTGCCGGTCGCATTGAAGGTCGACGATTCGCCGCCGTTGAAGGTCGGGTCCACTTCGGCGCCGGTGGCGGTGATGTTCATCCGCGTGACGAAGCGGTCGTTGTCGGTGCGGCTGGCATCGTTGGGACCGGCCGAGCCGAGGCCGAAGACCACCACGCGGTCACTGCCCACGCTCTTGTCGGTCTGGACGTCCCATGCGGTGTCGGTCGGCAGGGCTGCCGGCGCGCCGGGGAAGTCGGCGTTGTCGGCGTTGGCCCAGCCGAACGGCACTTCGACCTTGCCGTCGGCGTCGCCCCAGCCGGCAGCCTGGGTGCCGTCGGCAGTGACGCGCAGCAGGTAGACCGAGCGGCCCCCGTCATCGTCCACGGCATTGACGGCGGCAATCACGTCGCCGCTCTGCAGCTCGGTGACGCCCAGCGACTGTTCGTCGCCACTACCCACGGCGGCGGTGGTTTCGATTTCGACGAAGCCGTCAATGCCAAAGCTGGTGTCGGGCGAGCCATCGGCATTGAAGCGGGCAATCACGGTCTGACGCGTCGCGTCACTGGTGCCAACAAAGCCCGAGGCGTAGATTTTGCCGGCGTTCGGCGCCACGGTGGCGTAGGTCAGGCCGCGCAGGTCGTTGGCTGACGTGGTGACGCGGTCTGCCGCGACTGACACCGCGCTGCCGCTGTCGCCGCCCGGACCGGCAGGACCTTCTGGACCCGCAGGGCCGGGCGCGCCGTCATTGCCGTCGTCGCAGGCGGTGATCGCCATCGACATGCTTGCAACCAACGCAATCATTCCAAGTTTGGGTAATGCCTTCATCAGAGAACTCCCTTCGTATTGCCGGCGCTGCGCGCCTGAGTAGAAATCGTCGTCACATGACCTATCCGTGACGGGCGCTGAATCTAACAAGCAATCGATCGGTTTTGCAAATGATTCTTATTGAAGAATCATTCCATGCACGTCGGCAGCCCGACCCGGCACCGCCAATCCGACGCGGCGGCCGCACTGCGCGAGCCGGGCCCGGGGGTCATCGCCTACTCGGGCGGGATGACCTCGGGGCGCACCACGCCCTCGGCGGGCAGCGGACTGGTCGTGGGTTTGCGGCGGACGTCCAGCGAGCGAATCGCCAGTTCGTCATCGTCGTTGACCGGCTCCCAATGCAGGTTCACGTCGATGCTGGCGGCGCGTACCGGCGGCGGCATCACCAGGGTCGTGGTCAAGGGGTAGACGCCCTGTACACGAATCGCCCTTTCGGCCAGCAGATCGCCGTTGCCCCGGTCGCGCATGACCACCCACAAGTCGCCTTCATAGTCGGCGCTGCGGCCGCCGGGCAGCGCCTGCGCTTCAACCGTGACCTCCAGCAGCTCGGCCTCGGCCACCGACAGGTTCTGCCGCCCGTGGTAGGCGCGCCGCCGGGTGATGGTCCCCGGCGCCACACGGTAACGGTCATCGCTGGCCACCCCGGCATCGCGAATCAGCGACGCCTCGCTGACGATGCGGTTACGCGCTGCAAGGTCGAGTCGCGGTGCGATCTCGCTGGCTTGCAGGGTGCCGAACATGCGCGTCGGATCGAACGCCCATTGCTGGCAGCGCAAAAGCGTTTCATCGCAGGCCAGCAGCTCGCCGTGGTCATACAAAAAGTACGACTGGGCGCTGTACGTGTCGCCAAACAACAGGCCGCGCGGCCGTCGTCGGGGGTTGTTCAACATGCTGCTGCCGATCATGTTGCCGGCCTCGTCGAGGCCCAACAGGTCGAGCACGGTGACCGCCACGTCCATGTGCGCGACCAGGGTTTCGGCGGGCGCAAGCGCCGGCCAGCGGCCCTGCGACGGCATGCGCAGGGCCATCACGCCAAAGTTGCTGCGCATGGGTTTTTCTGACTCGCCTTCTTCGGCATGACCGCCGGCTTCGTCGGAGGTGATGACCACGAACGTGTTGTCGAGCACGCCCTGCGCCTGCAGCGTGTCGAGCAGCCCGCCGAGGGCATCGGTCAGTTGCTCGAATGCATGGGTGCGGCGGGTCAGCAGCGCTTCACCCACCAGGTCTTCGTCTTCGGGCGTGAACGGATGGTGCGTGGCGACATTGAGCACCGTCGCAAACCACGGCGTGTCACCGGCGTCGAGCTCGGCGAGCTGTTCGGCGACGGCGTCGAAAAAGGGTGCGTCATCGGGGCCCCACCCTTCGGAAGGCACGCCGGTGACCTCCAAGGCTTCGCGGCCGATCACCGCCTGGTAGCCGGCAAGCGGCATGAACACGTCCTTGTTCATGAATGCCAGCGACGCCGCCTGGATGTACGCCGTGCGGTATCCGGCATTCTGCAGGGTGCGCGGCAGGCACTCGACCGGCTCGCCGGCCGAGGCGATCAGCGTCATTTTTGGCACGCTGGTGGTGATGCGCGGGTAGTCGCCACAGATGATCGAGTAACTGCCCCGATTGGTCTGCCGCTGCATGGCCACCGTGTTGGGGAAGAGCTGAAAGCCGTGATCTTGCAAGTGCCGGTCAAGCTCCGGCAGCGCCAGATCGGCGTGCACGCCGTGATGCTCGGCCACTGACGGCAGGTAGGCGCCGGACAGGCCTTCGACCATGACCAGCAAGATGTTGGGGCGCCCGCTGTGCGCCTGACCGGGCTGGTCGCGCAGAAAGAACACCGGGTCGGTGTCGGCGTCGTCGACCACCAGCATGGTTTCTTCGTCGCGTGCCGTGGCGCGCCAGAAAGCGCCGGGCACCTGCACACCCGTGGCCATTAGCGGGTTGTTGATCAGATAGGTCGGGCTGGGGGTCGCCGCGTAGTAGCCGAGCAACATCCCCAACAACACCATCGCGGCCGGAACCGGCGGCAGCCCGCGACGCAGGGTCTTGGACTCGGCGCGGTCCGTCAGGGCAAACAACCACGCCGTGGCGGTCAGCAGGTAGAGCGGGAAATAGCCAAAAAAATGCCACGACAGCGTCGATGACAAAAACTCGCTGTCCATCGCCTGCAGGATGTGCGCCAGACGGAAGAAGCTGCCGTGAATCTCGGCGTGCATGCCGGCGGCGTGATAAATCAACGCAATCAACGGCGCATAAAACGCGATCAGCCACGGTGTCGGCAAAAGCAGTCGCCGCGCCAGCACCAGCGCCAGTGCGGTCACGCCGTCCGCCAGCACCATCATGCCGGGCAGATACAGCGGCACCGCGCCCTGCATCAGCAGCAGGCCACGCATCACCAGTAAACCGACAAAGGCCAGCGCCCAAAGCTTCAGCGTGCCGGTCATGGCTTCAGGGTCCGCAGGGGGTGTTGGCACGGTTCACCCGACAAATTTGCCCGCCACATCATGATTGCAACCGGCCTGCGCGCGCCGCATCGGCATACACCGCCGCACATTCGGCGCCCATTTTTTCCAGCGAGAAACACGCCACCGCGGCGGCGTGGGCGCGCGCGCTTTCCGCGGCCCGGCGATCCGCCTCGCGGTAGCTGAGCAGCGCGTCGGTCAGGGCCTCCACGTCGCCGACCGGAATCACCGTGCCGCACCCGTGCTCGCGGACCAGTGGCGCCAAGCCGACGCCTTCGGTGACGATCACCGGCACACCCACCCGCAGCGCCTCGGCGACAACGAAGCCAAAATTTTCGGAGCGCGACGGCAGCGGCAACACATCGGCCTGTAGCAGCAGGCGATCGCGCTCGGCGGGCTCGATGTAACCCAACAGTTCGACCTGGTCGGCGAGTCCCAGGCGCTTGATATCGCCCTGCACCCGCCGAAGCTCGTGGGCGTGCCCGTGGCCGGCCACCTGCAGGTGGAGGACCATGCCTTGCGCTGTCGCGTTGGCGACCGCCTGCAACAGCTCACGCAGACCTTTGTGCGGATGCAGCCGACCAACGAAGAACAGCCGCAACGGCTGCCCGGCCTGCGCCGCATCCCGGCGCGGCGCGGCGGCGGGCACGGCCAGGCCGGGGACGATCTGGTGAATCCGCGCCTGCGGCACGCGCTGTTCAACGATGGCCGCCTCGGCCGGCGCAGTGACCAGGATCGCCGCAGCATCGCGGAGAATGGCGTTGCCGATCAGGGCCAGGTAGACGCGCTTGGACAGTTGGCGCTCGCGCATCATCTCGGCGTGCAGGTGGCCATGCATCGTCAGCACATAGGGGCGCCCGACCCGCCGCGCAGCCCAGACCCCGAGCAGCACGTGCCAGCCGAAAATGCCATGCACATGCAGCACGTCGGTGTCGACCAGCTTGCGCTGCACGCGGCGGAAGAAACTCACCGGCGTCTTCAGTGCCAGCACCCGGGCGCTTTGGTTGCGCGGAAAAACACTTTCCATCGACAGACTGACCGGGTGTTCGGCCAGTCCGGCACGCAGGCTGTCGATGTAGCTGATGAAGCCGCCGGCACTCAAATCGGGCGTTCGCACCACATGCATGACCTTGAGCTTGTGGGTCGTTTGCACTAAACCGGTCCCTCGTCCGCGCTGCTGCCGCCCGTTACTGAATTCATGATGGCCATCTCAAACAGACCCACGTTTTTCATTGTTGGTGCCCCTAAATGTGGCACGACCGCGCTCGCGCAGTGGCTGGGCGAGCACCCCGAGGTGTTCGTCAGCCCGCGCAAGGAGCCGCATTTCTTCAATGTCGACAGCATGCCGGCCACCCGGTCGCTGACCGACTACGAAGCCTTGTTTGTCGGCGCTGGCCCTCAGCACCGCGCCATCGGCGAGGCCTCGACGCACTACCTGTTCGCACCCGAGGCGGTGCCGGGCATTCTCGACTACAACCCCGACGCCAAGTTTATCGTCTGCCTGCGCAACCCCCTGCAGATGGCGCCGTCGCTGCACGGTGAAAGCGTCGCCCAGGGGTGGGAAAACGAAACCGATTTCGAGCGTGCCTGGGCCCTGCAACCCGCGCGCAAGCGCGGCCAATCGCTGCCGCGCACGGTGCGCGGTGACCCTGACCGGCTGCAGTACGGGGCCTACTGCCGCCTTGGCGAACAACTCGCGCGGCTCTACGACCGGGTACCGAAACATCGTGTTCTGCCGTTGTTGCTCGACGACCTGCGCGAAGACCCGCGACAGCGCTACCGCGAGGTCCTGACCTTTCTCGGCGTGACCGACGACGGGCGCAGTGACTTTCCGGTGGTCAACGCCGCGCGGCCCACCCGTTGGCCGATGCTGTCGCGCTGGATGCGTCACAGCAGCCAGTTGCGCAGTGCGCTGGGCATCCACGGCGATTGGGGCATCGTCGCCGCGCTGCGCCGGCTCAACAGTCACGATGCGCCGCGGCCACCGGTCTCGCCACAGATGCAGCAGACGCTGCGGGCTTACTTTGCCGACGACGTGACGCGACTCGGCGCACTGCTGGATCGCGACCTGTCTCACTGGCTGGCCTTGGGCGCCACCAACGGCACGATGGGGATGTCGCGGCGGGTCACGCCCGGCGGCTGAAACATCAGCATGCGGTCTTCGATGTCGCCCCAGCGCTCGCGGTAAGGCAGCGCGCCGCCCTCGAAGACCGACATCAGCAATTGCCCGTCGAAGCTCACGCCCTCGGCGCCCGGCGGGGCAAAAATCTGCATCTCACGCGTCGCCCGCAACAGAGCCCACACCGGCAACTTGCTGCCGTCCGGCAGGGTCACGCGCGTCACTTTGTCGGGCGGACGCAGCGGATCGTCCGGCAGCCGATGAAAGCTGAGCGCGCTTGGCCGGTCGCCCCACGAGGTGCTGAGCACGATGCGCCGCTCGTCGATAAACGTCATGCCCTGCACGATGTTGCGATGGTGCAAACCGGCATCGGGCCGATAAACCTCGAAGTCGCGCGCTGACCAGCGGACCGTGTACTGGTCGGTGTTAACCGGCCGCAGCGTCTCGTCATCGATGCGGTAGGCGGCGGTCCACCCGGTGGTGCCGCCGCCCAGCGAGCGGTAATGCGGCGGCAAAGGCGCGCCGCGCTGGGCACGCTGAAAGTTGCCAATCCAAAGCGCGTTGCCGCGCGCGGTAATGAAGTCACCACTGCTGTCGACGCCGATCCGTCGTTCGTTTTCGGGCTGCAGGGTGATCACGTCGCGCCAGGCGGTCAGCAGCTTGTCGAGGTCGAAGCGCAGCAGCTCGAAGTTGTCGGGCAGCCAAACCCGCTCGTGCAGGATCGCCACCCCGCCGGCATGGCGGCGCATCGGCTCGCCGTCGCGCTCTTCAAGCATTGCCAGTCGCAGCGCCTTGCCGTTGTCGAGGTCCACGAGATACAGCGCCGACTGCTTCTGGCCGCACTGCGAGATCAATGCGCGACGCAGCGGTGCCCGCTCGAAGCGCTGGCAAAAATATCCGGAGATCACCGCGCGGTGCGTGTCGCCCGGCAGATAGTCGACACCTTGCGGCACAAAGTTGGCGTGCAGGCCCGGCACCACGTGGCCATCGACCTTCAAACCGGCAAGGGCCGGGTAGCGCAGGCGGTAGGCGGCTTCGTCAAGGTTGCTGAAGCTGTGGCTTTCAAGGCGCTCGCGCATTTCGCCCGAGAAGACGTCCATCGACCGGGTGCCGACCACCAGCACAAACCCAACCGCGAGCACGGGCACGGCGGCGGCCCACCAACGGCGCCGAGTCGGCAGGCGGCGTGACAGGCCGCGATAGACTCTCCCACCGTGACCGCCACCCCAACGCATCACCAAGGCTTTCAGGGGTAACGTCATGCGCCAGTGATGCCTCGGGATCTGCCGGGCTTGCGCTGCGCTTCAACCCAGCCGGCGACGGGCATTTGCAGTGACAAAAACATGACACGAGGCTAACAAAGCCCCGATGACTGAAACCTGATGAGCCTTCGATCACCGCTGAGTAAAACCGAGGCCCTGCGCGCCTTGCTGTTCCGCAACGGCATGGCCAGCTTTGTCTTGCGCGCGCTCAATGCGGTGGCGGCGTCAAGCCTGACCATCTTGATGGCGCGATACCTCGGGCCCTCGGGTTACGGCATCTACACCTATGCGCTGGCGCTGGTGATTCTGTTGAATGTGCCCACCCAGGGCGGCCTGCCGATTCTGCTGGTGCGTGAGACCGCTGCCGCGCTGGCGCAGTCGCGCGTCGACCTTGTCTACCGGCTGTGGCGCTGGGCAACGACCTTCACCGTAGGTTTGGCGCTGTCCGTGGCGTTGATCACGCTGCCGATTGCGTGGGGGTTTCGCGCCCACTTTGAGCCGGTGGCCTTCAACAGCTTCGTGCTGGCGCTGCTGCTGGTGCCGCTGATCATCCTCGGCAATCTCGCCGGCGCGGCACTGCGCGGTGTGCACCGCGTGCTGCTGGGCCAGTTGCCGGAGTATGTGTTGCGACCTGCGCTGCTGCTGCTGGCGATCCTGGCCTACCTGTGGCTGGGGCGCGACGACATGCGCGCCGACGTCGCCGTCGGTCTGCACACGCTGGCGGCGGCCGTGGCGCTGCTGATCAGCGTGCCCATGCTGTGGCGGGCGCGCCCGACAACCTCGACCGCGCGCGCGCCGGAGGGCGAACGACCGCCCGAGTGGCTGCGCAGCATGATGCCGCTGACGCTGCTCTCGGCGATGCAGGTGATCCTCCAGTACACCGATCTGGTGATGCTTGGCTTCTTCCTCGACAGCGAAACCGTGGGTCTCTACCGGGTGGCGGCGCAGGCGTCGTTGTGTGTGGGCTTCGGGCTGCTGGCGGTGAACCTGATCGTGGCCCCGCAGTTTGCCCGCGATTACGCACGAGGCGACCGCGCCCGTCTGCAGCAGGTGACCACGCTGAGCGCACGATTGGTGCTGCTGCTGACGCTGCCGATCATGCTGCTGTTTCTGTTCGTTGCCGAACCCATCGTCACCCTGGTGTTCGGTGACGCCTACGGCGGCAGCGGCACGGCGCTGCGCATTCTCGCCATCGGCCAGTTGTTGAACGCCGCATTCGGGTCGGTGGTGTTTCTGCTCAACATGACCGGCCACGAGCGCGACACCGTGAAAGGCCTGTCCATCGGCGTGGTGGTGAATGCCCTGCTCAACCTGGCGTTAATCCCCACCTTCGGCATCAATGGCGCGGCTGTAGCCACCGCCATCACCCTGCTGATCTGGAACGTGCTGCTGTGGCAGGCGGTGCGTCGGCGGCTGGGGATCGACAGCACCGCGCTGGGTTTGCGGGTCGCCGCTTGAATTGCGCGGACCGGCGCATGGTCATCCTTTATGATGCGCGCGGTTCATTATTCCCCGCTCATAGGTCGCCCCGATGGAACTGACGCTGGCCCGCCGTGTAATGCGTATCAAACCCTCCCCGACGCTGGCCGTCACCGCCAAGGCGGGCGAACTCAAAGCCCAGGGCAAGGACGTGCTCAGCCTGGGCGCCGGCGAACCCGACTTCGACACGCCTGAGCACATCAAGGAAGCCGCACGCCAGGCCATCAACAAGGGCCAAACCAAGTACACCCCGGTCGGCGGCACCCCGGCGATGAAGCAGGCCATCATCGACAAGATGGCGCGCGACAACGGCCTGACCTACACCCCCAAACAGGTGCTGGCATCGGTGGGCGGTAAACAGGCTTGCTACAACCTGTGCCAGGCGTTGCTCAATGGGGGCGACGAGGTGCTGATTCCGGCGCCGTTCTGGGTCAGCTACCCCGACATGGTGCTGCTCGCCGACGGCACCCCGGTGATCATGCCGACCACCGTCGACACCCGCTTCAAGATCACCCCCGAACAGTTGGCAGCCGCCATCACGCCGCGGACCCGGATGATCTGGCTCAACTCGCCGTCCAACCCATCCGGCATGGCCTACACCAAGGCCGAGCTGGCCGCCCTGGGCGCCGTGCTGCGCGAACACCCCGGCATCGTCATCGCCAGCGACGACATGTACGAAAAGATTCTCTGGAGCGGCGAGTCGTACAGCAACATCATCAATGCCTGCCCCGACCTCTACGACCGCACCGTGATCATCCACGCCGTGTCGAAAACCTACTCGATGACCGGCTGGCGACTCGGCTGGGCTTGCGGCCCGGTGAAGCTGATCACCGCCATGTCCGACATCCAGAGCCAGAGCACCTCCAACCCCACCTCCATCGCCCAGGCCGCGGCGGTTGAAGCCCTGAACGGCGATCAAAGCTGCGTCACCGAAATGGTCGCCGCGTTCAAGCGACGCCACGACGCGCTGGTGGCCGACCTCAACACCGTCCCCGGTGTGAACTGCCCCAGCGGCGACGGCACCTTTTACGTGTTCCCCAACGTCGAAGGCCTGATGGCCAAACTGGGTTGCGAGACCGACCTGGCGCTTTCCGACAAGCTGCTCAACGAAGCCCTGCTGGCCGTCGTGCCCGGCTCTGCCTTTGGCACGCCCGGACACCTGCGCCTGTCGTTCGCCACCAGCGACGCGGTTCTCAAGCAAAGCGTGGAGCGCCTGCGCAAGATTGCAGGCGGCTGATCGACAAAAAGCGTTGCATCACGGAGTCGCGTTGACTACACTTCGCGCCCCAACTGTTCCGTGATAGCTCAGTCGGTAGAGCAGCTGACTGTTAATCAGCGGGTCGTAGGTTCGAGCCCTACTCACGGAGCCACTTACTCAGAAAAGCCCAGCCCAGTGCTGGGTTTTTTGTGCGCCGCTGACGCGCCGCGCGGGTCTCGAGAGCGCCCCCCGTAGGCTGGGTTGCAGCGAAGCGAAAACCCAGCATCTCCTCGATCAACCCTCACCGCTGGGTTTCGCAGGCTCTACCCAGCCTACAACCGTACGTCAACACCCCGGCTGGTTTCGAGAACGCCCCCGTAGGCTGGGTTGCAGCGAAGCGAAAACCCAGCATCTCCTCGATCAACCCTCACCGCTGGGTTTCGCAGGCTCTACCCAGCCTACAACCGCACGTCAACACCCCGGCTGGTTTCGAGAACGCCCCCGTAGGCTGGGTTGCAGCGAAGCGAAAACCCAGCATCTCCTCGATCAACCCTCACCGCTGGGTTTCGCAGGCTCTACCCAGCCTACAACCGCACGTCAACACCCCGGCTGGTTTCGAGAACGCCCCCGTAGGCTGGGTTGCAGCGAAGCGAAAACCCAGCATCTCCTCGATCACCCTCAACGCTGGGTTTCGCAGGCTCTATCCAGCCTACGGCAACACATCAACACCCCGGCTGGTTTCGAGAGCGCCCCCCGTAGGCTGGGTTGCAGCGAAGCGAAAACCCAGCATCTCCTCGATCAACCCTCACCGCTGGGTTTCGCAGGCTCTACCCAGCCTACAACCGCACGTCAACACCCCGGCTGGTTTCGAGAACGCCCCCGTAGGCTGGGTTGCAGCGAAGCGAAAACCCAGCATCTCCTCGATCACCCTCAACGCTGGGTTTCGCAGGCTCTACCCAGCCTACGAATGCGCGAAACAGGCCAATCGAGTGGATCATTCTCGATCCATCGCGAGGATATCGGCGCCGACCGCCCAATTGGGGATGCATAACCCCTCGCGAATGTGGCGGTGAATGCTCGAATACGGCCAATCCACGGCCCGGGTCGCATGGCCATGCTTGACGGGGTTGTAATGAATGTAATCAACGTGCGCACGCCAATCGCCTTCATCGCGAATCGCGTGCTCCCAAAATCGACGCTGCCAAATGCCACGCTCTTGTCGACGTGCACGGCTGGCGTTGACCCGCTCGCCCGGCGGCAGCGCGCGCGAGAACCCAGACTTGATCAGCCGCCAGCGGGTAGAGAAATCGGCATCGTTGGGTGGCAACGTCCAGATGACGTGCAGGTGTTCAGGCAGGATGACAACGGCATCAACGGTGAACGGGTGGCGGCGTTGCACATCACGAAATGCCTCGCGAAGCGCCCCAATATTCCGCACCAGCAGGTCATTGCCGCGGCGATCGGAGAGATTGACGGTGAAAAAATAGCAACCTGCGGCGTTGCGGCTGCGAATGTAGCGACGCATGGCACGCCTCCTTGCGGGGACGAGGAACACTCGCTGGCATCGTAGGCCCGGTTGCCGCGAAACAGAAACCCCGGACGCCTTGGCCAACCTCACCGCTGGGTTTCGCAAGCTCTACCCAGCCTACGACCGCATATCGACGCCATGAGCGGTTTGAAGAAAGCCCCCGTAGGCTGGGTTGTAGCGAAGCGAAAACCCAGCATCCCTCTCGATCAACCCTCAACGCTGGGAAAGGCTCACAGCACGGAGCCAGCGCTTCGCTTCCCTGCTGCATCGCAAAGGGTGTACCCGGTGCTACGCCCACCCGCCTCTAGTTTTCTCAGCACACCTTTGTCCAACAGATCATTGATGTCTCGCAGCGCCGTATCGGCCGAACACTTGGCGATGGCCGCCCACTTGCTGCTGGTGAGCTTGCCGTCAAATCCGTCGAGCAATCGATTCAGCAGTTTTAGCTGGCGCTCATTCAGCGGGGTTGTTGCCCAGCGTTGCCAGAAGCGTGCTTTGCTCAGTACGGCGTCCAGGGTGTGATGCGCCTGGTCGACTGCGCGATGCAGAGTGTCGAGAAACCACGCCAGCCACTCCGTGACATCCATCGAGCCTTTCTGCGTGCGCTCGAGAATGTCGTAGTAGGCCTTGCGCTCCCGCTGGATCTGGGCGGACATGCTGTAAAAGCGTTGCGGGCTGCCATCAGCGCGCGACAGCAATAGATCACCGATGGCTCGCGCGATACGGCCGTTTCCGTCGTCAAACGGATGCACCGTCACGAACCAAAGATGGCCCAGTCCGGCCTTGATCAGTGCGGGCTCTCTCGACGCGCCATTCAGCCAGTCGAGGAACTTGTTCATCTCATCGTCCAGCCCGCTGGCGGGCGGTGCTTCGAAATGCACCTTCGGGCGACCGATGGGACCGGAGACCACCTGCATGGGGCCGTCTACGTCATCGCGCCAGCCGCCGACTCTGATCTTGGAGAGACCCGCGTAGCCCGTCGGAAACAGCGCGGCATGCCAACCGAACAACCGCTCTCGCAATACTGTTGCGTCGCATTGGGCGGTGGCATCCAGCACCATCTCCACCACACCCTCGACATGACGATCCACCGGCGCCAGGGCACCGATGTCCACGCCCAACCGCCTGGCGATGGACGAGCGTACGGACGCCACATTGAGCTGCTCCCCCTCAATCTCGCTGGTCTTCACCACGTCCTCGGTGAGGGTGGCCAAAGCAGCTTGATCGCGCAGTACCAAGCCAACATCAGCGAGTCGCCCCAGCAGCAGGCCCTGAGCACGGCTCACCTCGGCCATGGGACTCGCCAACGCGGCGAGGTCATAACGCCAGTTGGGCCAGTCGGTGGCCTGCCAGATGTACTTATAATCGCCGCGATACATGCGGAGATAATGCGGCATTATCACCGCGCTTGCAGAGGATCACCGCATATCATGCGGCGATAATCATGAATATTCGCCGCAGGCGGCTCGAGACTGAGGGCCACCGGGTTTCGCTTTCGGGGCTGTCGGCCAAGTTGCTGCACGGCTTCGGGCACCCCGCAGGGTTTCGCCGACTCTACCCAGCCTACAACCATGCAACGAAACCGCAGGCCGGGTAGGAAAACCCCCGTAGGCTGGGTTGCAGCGTAGCGAAAACCCAGCAGACTCCGGCCAACCCCGCTGGGTTTCGCAGGCTCTACCCAGCCTACGACTGCGTCAGGGCGCTTCAAGGCCCACATGGTGGGCGAGGAAGGCCATCTGGTCGGCGGCTTCTTCGATGCGCTTTGAGAGGGGTTTGCCGGCGCCGTGACCGGCATCGGTTTCGATGCGGATCAAGGCGGGCGCGGGGCCGGCCTGGGCCCACTGAAGGGCGGCGACATATTTGTAGCTGTGGGCAGGCACGACACGGTCATCGTGATCGGCGGTGGTGATCAGCACCGGCGGATAGCGGGTGCCGGGCTTCAGGTTGTGCAGCGGCGAATAGGCCAGCAGGTGCTTGAAGTCGTCCGGGTCATCGGGCGAGCCGTAGTCGCCGGTCCAGGCGCGGCCGATGGTGAAGCGGTGAAAGCGCAGCATGTCCATCACCCCGACCCCTGCCACGGCGGCACCGAACAGGCGCGGCTGCTGATTGAGCACGGCGCCCACCAGCAAACCGCCGTTGGAATGGCCACTGATCGCCAACTGCGAAGCGGTCGTCCACCCGCGGTCAATCAGGTAACCCGCTGCCGAAATAAAATCGTCAAACACGTTCTGCTTGTTGGCCCCGGTGCCGGCACGGTGCCACTCGCGACCGTACTCGCCGCCGCCACGCAAATTGGCGACCGCGTAAACGCCGCCCGCCTCCATCCACGCCAGGTTGGCGGCCGAGAAGTGCGGCGTCAGCGCCACATTGAACCCCCCGTAGCCGTAAAGGTGCACGGCGTTGGGCGCGCTGCGGTCCAGCCCCTTGCGATGGCTGATGAACATCGGCACACGCGTTCCGTCACGGCTGGTCACAAACACCTGCTCGGTGACGAATCGGTCGGGGTCAAACGGCAGCTCAGCGGGAAACAGCGGGGCCAGCCGGTCAACGCGGCGCGTCACATCGGTCGACAACAGCACGGCGGGTTGGTTGAAGGCGGTGTAGACCACATCCACCTCGGCACGACCGGCTTCACCGCCCAGCGCGCTGACCGCGCCAATACCGGGCAAGGTCAGGGCGCCTTTGGGCGTGCCATCCAGCGCGTGCCGCTGCAACACGTGGGTGGCGTCGCGCATCACGCGGGTGACCAAGTACGGCCCGGCACGTACGGCCGACTGCAGCGTGTCGCGACCTTGCGGAATGACCGACTGCCAGCCCGCATCCGGGTTGTTCATGTCAATGGCCACCACGCGGCCGCGCGGCGCCTCGGCGGTGGTGGTGAAGTACAGCACCGACCCGTCGTTACCGATCAGCGTGTACTGCGCCTCGAAGTTGGGGACGACTTCGGTCGCGTTACCGGCATCCCAGGGCGGCACATCGTCAAACAGCGGCTTGATGATCAGCGCGTTCTCGCTGGCGGCACCACGCCACACGCTGACCACCAGGTAACGGCCGTCATCGGTCACTTCGCCATGAAAGCCGCGGTCGGGATGATCGGGCTGCGCAAACATTTGCCGGTCTGCCGACTGCGGCTCGCCCAGCCGGTGCACGTAAAGCGCCTGATGGGTCAGCGGATCAAAGTCGTCGGTAGCGCCCTCCGGCGGATCGGGATAACGCGCGTAATAAAGCCCCGAGCTGTCGGGCAGCCACGCCAACCCCGAGAACTTGACCCGCTTCAGTGGCCCCGACACCTTCGCGCCGTCCGCCAGGTTGATGACGTTGATCTGCTGCCAGTCCGACCCCGCCGTTGACAGCGCGTAAGCCAGCCGCTTGCCGTCCGGCGAAACCCGCCACTGCGCCAGCGACACCAGACCATCGGCGGACAGTTGGTTGGGATCGAGCACCACGTGCGGCTCGGTCTCGCCGGTCTGCAGCACCATCAGCACCGGCTGGTTTTGCCGGCCGTCGCTGAACTCGAAGTACATCCGGTCGCCGACACGCTGCGGCAAGCTGTGACGCGGTTGTTGCCAAAGTGCGGTCAAGCGCTGTTCAAACCAGGCGCGCGCCGGCAGCGCAGCCAACTGCGGGGCGCTGTAGGCGTTCTGTGCCGCCACCCATTCACGCGTGGCGGCGCTGTCGCTGTCCTCAAGCCAGCGGTACGGATCGGCAAGGCCCACGCCGTGCAAGGTGTCGACCTGGTCACCGCGAAACGAAGTCGGCGCTTCCGACCGTGGCTCGACCAACGACCCTGCACGCACCGTCAGCGAGGCCAGCAAAAGCCCGGCGGCAACATGCCGGACCCAACCCGTGGCACCAAAGCCCGGACGTCTCACGCCCACACGCTGGCCAAGAGCAGGCTCAGAACACCCCGACCGAATTGAAGGCCGCAACAGTGATCGCCACCTGCGACAGAATCTGCGTGATGTCGCGCGCCAACTGCATGGGCCTAATGGCCGTCGTGTCCAGCGGCACCACGATGGTGTCACCCGGCCTGATCTCCGGCGGCGTGCCAAACCACCCGGTGTCCAGCGAACGCACTTCACCACTGGCGCGGACCACGTAAACCTGATCGTTATCCGCCCGTTGCGTCAGCCCGCCGGACAACTCCAGATACTCCTTGGCCGTACGGTTTTCACGCCAGCGATGGCTGATGGTCATGTTCACTTCGCCAATCACCGACACCGTCTCAAGCTTCGGCGGCACCACCAGCGTGTCGCCGGGGCTCAGCAGAACATCGTCCGAACCACCGTCAGCAACCTGATCAAAGTCAATCACCAAACGGCCGACTGGCTCCATGCCGTCTGACTCCTGCAGCAGCCTGCGCGCCGTCATCAAGCCTTCTTGTTCATCTGGCGATGCCTCGACCTGAACCGCCATGGCGCGAAGGTCATCACTCAGCCTCTGCCGCAACCGTGCCAACTCCTCACGCTCACGCTCCTTCAGCCGTTCACGCTGGAACACCGCACCGTTGAGATAACCCTCATCGGTGACCCCGCCCACCCGCTCCAGCAGGTCGCTCAGGCGCTCGCCCTTGGTGATCGTGTAGCGACCCGGGAAGCGAACTTCGCCCTTGACCTCGACGAACATCGGCTCGGTCCAGTTGGGAATGCTGAAAATGTTCACCACGTCATCGGGCATCAGTTTCAGCGACGTACGCTCGGCCTCGTCGGCCAGTGAGAAGCTGGCCTTGACGTTCTGCCGACCGCGGTCGTCGCCCACTGAATAGCGCACCAGCTCGGCAGTGTCTTCATAAGCCGATTCGAGCAGTCCGCCTGCCTTCTGGATCAACGAATCAACCGAGCTGCCTTCTTCATAGAAATACACGCCCGGGAATCGCACCGCGCCCGAAATGGTCACCGTCGGCTGCTGCCGGAACGCATCGGCACCGTTGACCTTGAGCAACAAGCGCTCCATGGCCATGGTCCGCTGCTCGCCCAACGGCAGCGCAACAATCTCGTCGCGCGCCTCCAGCGTTACATTGCCGCCGTCACCGGCGGCGACACTGGCGTAGTCGACGCTCAGCACCTTGATCTCTCGCGAAGGCCCGGACTCGCGCAAGATCAGCAAATATCCGAGGTCCGCACGCGGCATAAACTCCCGGATCGAAGGCAACACATCCAGCACCGTCATGCCTTGACGCCACTCACGGTAGCCGGGGTTTTCGAAATGTCCCGACAGCACCACCGCGTTATCACGCCGGCTCAGGGCGCGATCCACCCGGACCACATCGCCACGCTGCAACCGCAAGTCGCCATCGGCACCACGCAGATTACCGGTGACCAGATCAGTCTCACCGCGCTCATTCAGTCGCTCAATCGAAAAGCCGCCCGCGGCGTTGTCTGACAGCCCGCCTGCCATACCAACCACCTGCTCAACCGACGGCGCACCGTCGAGCTCGTAAAGCGCCGGCTTGCGCACCTCACCCAACACGCTGATGCGTGGCCCGGCCGGATGCACGATCACCACGTCCTCCTGCATGACCTGAAGGTCGCCCACATTCCGGCTGCTGGTCAGCACGTCATAGAGGTCGATTGACCGCACCAGCGACCCGCCACGCCGTATTGAAATCTTCCGGTAGGACGCGGTGTCGAGCAGACCGCCCGCAGCGATGATCACGTCGATGATGGAGGCGCCGGCAGGCACCGACACCGGCCCGGGCGAGGCAAACTCGCCCAGCGCCAGAACACCAATCGACCGCAGCGCGCCGACCGAAATGCTGGTGTTGACCCCGATCAGCCCTTCGGAAACCTTCTGACTGATCGCATCGCGAATGTCGTCAAAGGTCATTCCGGCCACGGTGATCGGGCCCAGCTCGGGCAGGTTGATGCGCCCATCGCGCAGAACCGTCAACTCATAAACGGAGTTGGTTTTACCGTAGTACTGAACAATGAACGAGTCGCCCGGCCCATACACATAGCCCGGTGGCGGCACCAAGTTTTCATTGATATTGCGCCCGACAATGTTTTCGTGGCCAAACACGTCAGAGCCAAACGGGCGAAGCCGATTGACGCTCACGGTGTCTGCCGGCAACAACATGACCGAGATGTCGTAGTTCGACAGCCTGGGGTCGACCGACAACCGCGCGACGATCTCGTCCGCGCTATAGCCCATCACTTCGTAGCGCCCAAACGCGTCCAGATTGATCTGGCCCTGATTGTTAGGCACCACATAGATGCGTTTGACCGGCGGCGCCTGATCGTCACGCGGGGCGCTCGTACGCGGCTCATCCTCATCCGGCTGCTGGGTCAACTCGACAATGACGCCGATGCCCGCTTCGACCACCCGGGGCTCATCCATTGGCTGCGTTGCATCCCGTGGTGCCTGCGCCGAGCCCAACCGCGGGTCGCCGTAGCCGCCGTTGACCGCGGCAGAGCCCATCGACGAACGATCGCCAGTCTGACCCAGCCCGGAGGGCATGGCCTGAGCGGCATTCGGATCACGGTATTTCTCGCTCAGCGCCTGAATATCGGACTGCGACAGGCCGCTTAGACCGGCGGCTGCACCGCCCTGCGCCGCAACGTGCAGCGGCGTCATCAAGGACAACAGCAACGTTACCGCCCAGAAACCGCGTGTTAGGCGCGTCCGGCCTGCTTGATCAATGCGCATTTCTTGCATCCACTTAATTTATGACAGAACCGCGCCCTATCGACCTGGCGCCTTGTACAACTGAATGACGGTGTGCGAGTCCTCGGCCGAATATTTTGCGCGCGAACGAACGTTGTAGAGCGTGTCGACCAGCAGCGCGTGCGTATTGGCCCATCGATTGCCGCGCGCATCAACCACCCGCTCTTCAATCTGGTGGGTTTGCACCCACAGGTCATTCACCGCAACCGGCGCCGCGCCAACATAGACGAACTCGATCCGCTGCTCGTCAAGCGCACCCAAGACTTCGACGATTCTAACGCCAGACAACGCATCAACCTGGCCGTCAATCAGTTGCCGTACGTCGTCACGGTTGGGCAGATCGCTGTCCAAAGTGGCCACGTTCAAGCCGGTGACGCCGCTGGACGACAGTGAGAACACCCCTTCACGAAACAGCAGGTTGCCTGCGGCGTCCATCCAGCGCTCGGCGCCATTGGCCGTGTCCACCATGATGAATGCAGTTCCCAAACGCCCCGGCCTTTCGACCAGCAAGTAAGCAAACGGAAACTCATCCAGATACCCGGCAATGTCCTCGCTTTTCGCCCCGCTCTTGGGCTTGCCCAGGGCTTCTTCGGCCAACGAGCGATAGCTGAAATTGGCGCACCCGGCCAACGCCACCGTCACGACCAACAAGGTGAGCCCGCGCATCACTCGAGAATCTCCGAGGCCGATTCGTAATAGCGGTCCACGCCTTCGTTGCTGAGCGTCGGATAAAGCGCGCGCCCGTCACTGACCTTGGCACCGCCATCGCGCAGGATGAACCGGTGCGAGATCGACACGCCACCCGCCGCCTCGCGCGTTGAAAACACGTTGATGGGGATGAACATGTAAACCCCCTTGTCGAACGAGCCCTCGCCAAATTCGCGTGACGACACATTGGTCTTGGTGGCAAACACGCCAAAGCGCAGCCCGTTGCGGAACGACTTGGACAGATCAAGCGTCGCCCCGGTGTCACCGGCCAGGTAGCGGCCCACACTGAGAACCACCCGAATACGGCTGAACGGCGATTCGTAGTAGCCCGTCACATGCCCCGTGGTGGCCTCAAAATCCTGAAAGCCAAACCGCAGGTCAAAGTCGCGCTTCTTCACCCGGTTGATGTTGTAGCCCACGGCAAACCTTGAACCCGGCGGCATGTAGAGCATCTCGTGGCCAATGCCGCCGTACATTTCTTCAAAGATACCGGCCGAAACCCGCCCGTACACCGACGGCGCTACCGTGAAGTAGTAGTTGGCCTCCAGTTTGTCCAGATAGCTGCCGCCGCTCTCTCTTTGGTAACGCTCGAGGTCGGTGCGCACCGGTGGCAACAAACTGGTTTCACGCGGCTGCAGACGGTCAAAGTCGTCGTAAAGAAAGTCAAAGGCCCAACTGGTGGTCACGTTGAGATTGCGTGACAACTGGATACTGGCAAACGGCTTGAGCTGCAACTGCCCGACATAGAAATTCACCGGGCCACCGATGTTCGACCGCAAGGCCGGCGTGATGCCAAAGGCAAAGGTCGGATACTTGGCCAAGCCGGTATAGGTGGCCTCTTGCCAATCTTTCTCCGGCACGGGCGCCACGTCGGTTTCGAGCAACAGCTCCTCGACTGACAGCGCGCCCAACGCGGCCTGCCTGAAGATCTCGGTGTCGAGCGTTACGTTAGACCGCTCCCGACCCGCCACCACGCTGACCACGTTCAGCTTTTCAAACTCGCGCCCGTAAGTGTCCAGCAGCGCGCGCGCCGAGCGCCCGGCCGCCACAGCCGATTCACGTGTCAGATTATTGGTTTGCCAAACCGTGGCCTCCTTATTGACCGTGTCGAGGTCCAGCGCATGGACAAACACCCGGTCCTCCCGCAGCCGCTGGTGGAAGCGCCGCAATTGCTCGGGTCGTTGAAGGCCCTCGGATTCTGCCCTGACCTCCGGAAAGCCCACCTCATCAAGGGGCTTGGGCGGGCGCACGGCCCGGCGGCTGCGTTCAAGCTGCCGGTTCAAGGACGCGTGAATCAACACGCCAAACCCAAGCACCTCCCCGCGCTCGTAGCTCAGCTTCAGCTTGATGTTGTCGGTGACGCTGTAATCAGCCCCCACATTCAACCGTGTTGACGACTTGAGTGATTCACCACGCCGAAACTCATCGGAGTAGTCGTTGCCCTCCCACTCGGCCTTGAGGTCGAGCCGGCCGCCCAACAGCGAATAACGCACGCCGCCAAACAGTGCCACCTCACGCCCCGAAAACCAGCTTGAAACTGCCGGAACGCCGCCTTCGCCGCGGGTTGCGCTTTCGCGGGTTTCGAAGCGGTCATCAATCTGACCCAATGGGTTGGTCATGTCGCGGCCGGCCGCAAACCGGCCCCAACCCATGCCCAGCGAAAAGTCGAAATCGTGAATGCGCTTGTTCATCACCAAATATTCGGAGCTGAACAGGCCGGTGCCGGCGGCATCAATCAAACCCACGGCAATTTGCGGGCGCCACAATGACTCCTGCGCAAGCCGAAACTGCAGGTTGATCCCTTTATCGTGCACGGTGTTGACGCGCGATTGCGCCACGTTGGTGTCGGTGTAGCGCACCGATGCGTGCAACCAGTCAAATGGCGACGCATAAAAGTTGAGGCTGTCGTAAGGCTCTTGGCGCGCAAAGCCCAAGCCCACCGACCCGGCCTGGGGCATGCGTGCGACCGGCGTCTGCACCAGCCCCGGAAAACCCATGGGGGTAATTTGCTCCGCATTGGCGTTGGTAACGACAAAGCCAAACAGCCCGAGCCAAAGCGCACGCGGCCCACATACCTTGGCCAGAAAGACGCGCATCAATTGCCGCATCGCGGCGAGCGCACGACCCGGCGCTGGACCCATAAACATCTAAAGACCAAGGCAGCTGTCATCAATTTTCTTTTTCTTGTCACGGCTTGTGATGACCGAGCCCGGCGGCACAACCTGCAACTCGTAATTCCAAAGATTCAGCTTCAACAGATCTTGATCACCGTTCGGCAAGTAAATGCGGAACTCATTGCTTGACCAATTGGTTTTAATGTCGGCGGCGTTCAAATACTCATCCGCTTTCCAGCCGGGCCGATAATTGACGATCACCGTCTCGTCATTGCCAGGCGAGATAATGGCCACCGACGTCGGCCGAAACGGCACGTAGAGAATGTCCCCAGTAACGAGCGTCACGTCGGCCTGCGCCTCGGCAATGGTCGGCCCCGGTGAGAGTGAGATCGGAATGCGGATGTATTGCCCCAGGTCGATTCCAGCCGTCAGGCTGCCGGCACCTGTCAGCTCACTCCCCCCGGAGAGGGCCAACTGCATGCGCAGCAATTCTGCGGCCGACGCCATGCACACGGTCATGCCCACCTGCAAATCACTCCTGCGCAGCAGCAGCGAGCCGTACGGGTACGCCCCCTCCCGGTAGCCGCCCGCCACCTTGATGGCATCACTGAGCTTCACGGGGCCATTGACGCGAATCGGCTTTTCGACCGCACCGGTCACAGTGACCACGCTGTCCCGCGTGTCGCTCTGGGCCAACGCCAGGTTGGCCCCGCCCGACACCAGCATGGCAGCCCAGGCAATCACCGCATAAACGGCACCATTGCTCAAAAAAAAGGCCGGCGACTGCCGGCCCTTATGTTCCAACGTGCTCACGGCGTCGAAGTATTCGTGTTCGTGTTGGTGTTGGTGTTGGTGTTGGTGTTGGTATTCGTGTTGGTATTCGTGTTGGTGTTGGTGTTCACCGGTGGCTGAACGGTGGGTACCGGACTTGCGGTCGGCGTGGCCGTCGGGGTCGCAGTCGGCGTGGCCGTTGGCGTCGCGGTTGGGGTCGCAGTCGGGGTGGCCGTAGGCGTCGCAGTCGGAGTAGCCGTTGGTGTCGCAGTCGGGGTGGCCGTCGGCGTCGCGGTGGGCGTTGCGGTCGGGGTAGCCGTTGGTGTCGCAGTCGGCGTCGCGGTTGGCGTAGCCGTCGGCGTCACGGTGGGTGGCGGCGGCGTTGGGGTCGGGGTGGCCGGAGGCGGCGTCACTGGCAAAAGCGGCGAACGAACATCTTCGCTGCTATCAAACTCGGAAATGATGAAGACGCCAACGACCAGCGTCGCGACAATGGCGGTGATCTGCTGTGCCGTCAGCCCTGCCTGAGTGGCGAGACCGAGACGGGTGGCGCCCTTTTGCGTCACCACAAAGGTGCTTGCGCCGGGGGAGGAGGGCTCGATGAACCCGGCGCCGATGGCGTCCTCCAGTGACATGTCCATTCGCTGGGCGACACGCTCAGCGTTAGCCTGATCCAACACACCGGCGCTCACGTCACCCTGGGTGGTGGAACTGCTCTGCGATTCGCCTTGCGCCTGGGCAAGACCGGACGTCAAGAACATGGAGACCGGGGCAACAAGTGCACCTGCCATCGCGGCAACAAGCAGTTTTTTCATTTCACATACCCCTAGGGAACTGTTAGATCGTTTTAATGGATGACACTAGTGTGGCTTTTGTAAGAAATCATCGCAAGCGTTAAATCGTGTTGCAGGCTACCGGCCGACGAACGGCGCATTGTCAGGTGAATAAAGTCGCCATTTCAACATCTGTTCGTGATCAATTTATGACCAGGTGACCGCTTTGAAGCGAGACCTTGCGCCTCAAGCCGATCCTGATCATGCGTCAGCGCAGCTCGTCCACCGGGCGAGCCAAATCTTTCGGTGCGTCTGACCCACCCATGAACACCGACAGCGCAGCAAAAAACATCACGCTGGGCATTTGCGCAAGGCCGGGCTGGTCACCGCCATACAGTGCCCCCCGAATCAGCGCAGTGCGCGCCCGCGCCGTTTTGCCCTCTTCGCTCAAATCACCCAGATCGGCAATTGCGTAGCCGGTGGGCATGGCCGACAGGGGCTGAGCGTCTGCCGCCTCGGGCGCCTCAGCCAATGCATGGCCGCCCACCAGCATGCCGCTGAGCAAACCGACGAGGGCATACCCCAGAAAAATTCGTTGGCCCTGCCTTACGCCCATTGCTACTCCGTTCCACTGTTCATTGTTGTTACCCCTAGCATGTTTCGTGCCGATGCCACGCGAGACAACCCGATGGCGAGGCCGTAAAGCGAATGCATTCCCTGACGGGCGCTATCCACGCTGCCCAAAACTGCCCGTCACCACGGTCGCGCCACCGCGTGCCGCCACACCCAAGCGTGGCCCCGGGCGTCGCCGATCCACCGAGCCTAGCGGTTCGGCGGCGGGCGCATACCCCTCGACGAGCTCGGCAAGCCGATCCTTCAACCAGGGCACATCGAACTGCTGGGCGCGCGCCTCAAGCTCATCAAAGAAACCCATCAAAGCGTCGCGCCCTGCGGAGGGCTCAAACACCTTCATGATTTTGGGGTGCTGCGTTTCCTGGGCATCGCCGGTGCCAATCAGCAGTTCTTCATAAAGCTTCTCGCCCGGGCGCAGGCCCACGGTCTTGATCTCGATGTCGCCATCGGGGTTATCAAGGGTGCGCTCGTCGAGCCCGCTGAGGCGAATCATCAACCGCGCCAGATCAATGATCTTGATCGGTGAACCCATGTCCAGCACAAACACATCGCCACCGCGCCCCATCGCCCCGGCCTGAATCACCAACTGCGCCGCCTCGTTGATGGTCATGAAGTACCGGGTGACTTCGGCATGCGTCAGGGTGATGGGCCCGCCTGCGGCAATTTGCTTTCGGAATAGCGGCACCACCGACCCCGACGACGCCAGCACGTTGCCAAAGCGCACCATCGTGAAGCGCGTCTTGCCCACATTGGCATCGGCCGCCCACATTTGCAGCACCAGCTCGGCCAGGCGCTTCGACGCGCCCATCACATTGGTGGGGCGCACGGCCTTGTCGGTCGAGATCAGCACAAAGGTGTCGACCCCGCAGGCCATCGCCGCTCGCGCCAGGTGCAAGGTACCCATGGCGTTGTTGCGCACACCCTGAAACGGGTTGCTCTCGACCAGCGGCACGTGTTTGTAAGCGGCGGCGTGGTACACGGTCTGCACCTGCTGGCTGTCCATCACAAAGGCCATGCGCTGCTCATCCACCACATTGCCCAGCACCGGCACAATCTCGATGGCCGAAGCCAGCCCCTCCAGTTCCTGATGAATGGCGTACAGCGCGTATTCGCTGTGGTCGAGCAGCACCAGCCGGCGCGGGGCCGCCACCAAAATCTGCCGGCACAACTCAGCCCCGATGGAGCCACCCGCTCCCGTCACCATCACGTTAAGCCCGGCAATGTTGGCGCTAAACAGCAATGGTTTGGGCGCCACGCTCTCGCGCCCCAAAAGGTCTTCAATCTCGACCTCGCGTAAATCGTTGAATTGAATATGCCCGTGCGCCAACTCCGAGAAACCGGGCAGCACCCGCACGTGCACCGGCAATGGTTCGAGCCGCTGAATCACCTCGCGCCGCTTTTGCCGGGACGCCCCCGGCATGGCGATGAAGACCTTGTTGGCCTTGAACCGCTGAATAACCTGTTTCGCCAACGTGCCCCGGCGCACCGGCAGGCCGGCAATCACGCTGCCGTGCAGGCTGGCGTCGTCATCCAGAAACGCCACCGGGCGATGACCGGTTTCGCGTCGCAAAGCGGCCAGCAGTTGCCGCCCTGCCGCGCCGGCGCCGTAAATCACCACCCGTGCCGGCGCCGAGCCCACCTGCCCCAGAAACAAGCCCAGGGCGCGAATGGCCGTGCGGCTGCCCCACACCCAAAAGAAGATGAGTGAGGTGCTGAACACCGTACTCAAGAACGCGGCACTGAACGGCTGCTTCGCCCATGGCAGCAAGGTCAAAGCCGCAATCAGCACCACGCTGTACAGCAGCATGGCCAACAGCAGGGTTCGTAAAAACGTCTCGTCAAAGGCGCGGACCACGGCCTTGTAGACGCCGCTGATTGCCAAACAGGCCACCGACGCCACCGTGGCCACCACCAGCAACTCAGCACCGCCGCGAATGGGCAACCACCAATAGCCCGCCAACTGGGTCCAGGTGAGCCACAGCACAGCGGGAATCATCAATGCGTCCATGACCACCAGAATCAGCAACTTCTCGCGGCGGCCACTGGCCAGCAGCGTGTTCAGTAGGTCTTTGATGTGATTCATGCCCTTCCCCTTCGGCTCACTCGCCTCAGCGCGGCGCCCGCAGCGCGTTCTTCACCAGCACAAACATCACACCCAACATGCCGCCCAACATGAAACCCAACACCAGAATCAAGGGCTTCTTGGGCTTGAACGGCGCCTGAGGCTCCAGCGGCGGGTCCACCACCACCAATGTGCCGCGCTCGGCGTTGCGGGCCATCATCAATTGATTGAGCTCTGACTCCATCATGCTGGCCACCGTCTGGCGCACCTCGACGGTGCCCGCCGCCTGCAACTGGCCTTCGAGATACCGCAGGTTGTTCGTGGCCTCATCCAGCACCGCGCGGTTCAATTCAACATTGGCCCGCTCGATCAATGCCTTGAGCCACTCCGCCGCCAGCACCGGGTCGTGCCAGGTCACTGCCCAGGTTTGGGTGCCCGTCTGGGTGTCCACTGCAATCGAGAAGACCTCCTCCATAAACTTTGAATACGCATGCCAAGGGGTCGGCGGCGGGGCCGGCTCGTCAGAGAAACGCTTGGTCTCGGGGCGCCAGTCTTGCGCCTCAGCATCCCACCGGTCGGCATACAGATGCTGCATCACATCGTGCGTGTCGATGAAGCCCTGAATAAAGGCGCGCGATTCCACGTAGGCCGAAGCATAAATCTGATCCGATCCGCCCCCGCTGCCCAGCGACACCCCCGCCAACGCAGCAAGCCCGCCGAGCTGCCCACCCATGCCGCCGGATGAGTTGTCATCCCGCAACTGCAGCGTCGCCTCCGACTTGAACTGCGGCGTCGCCGTAAACGCATAAACGCCGGCCAGAACCGTCGCCAGCAGGGTAAACAACATGATCCACCACTTGCCGCGCCAAAGCGCCGCAACCAGCTCGCGCAGGTCAATCTCATCGTCTGCATAGCCGCTATGCACGGGCGCCAACTGCTGCTGATCATTCATTCGCGAAAGGGTTCTCAAACTCTACGAAGCGGCCAAGTTCGGGCGCGATTGTACGCACAGCCCGACGATGTAGTGCCTGAAGCCCGAGCCGCGAAGAAGGGCCCGCCCAAGCACCCAATCAAGTCCCGCCCGCAACAAGCCGCATCGTCCCCAAACCAAGCAACACGTCTCTTTGGCCTCAACATCGTCATGCCGGACCCACTTTCATCAGCCCGAATCTCACCTTAGTCATGCCGGACCCCGATCCGGCATCCACGATCGAGCGATACACCTTCAACCAACCGCTGACACCATGGAGCCCAAACGATTGCTTTGTCGACGTCGGAGACCGTGGCGCCTTAACAACTTTCAAATAGCCTTCTTCAGAGTCTAACCCACGGTCAGCAACTCAAGAGCCCGCACAAACGCTAGCCCTTCAAGCGATCCCCAGACCCTCGCCCAACAACCGTCATGAAGATGTACTGAAAATAGCGCCGCAGCGTGAGCGTTTTCATCATCCGCTCGTCCGTCTCCGCCAAAAGCTCCGGCGTTGACATATCAATCTCGCTCACTTGCGCAAGACCAGTAATACCCGGACGCACCTCAAAGACCCCCCGGCGGGCCCGCGCCTGCGTCAGCTCCTCTTGGTTGAACAAGCCCGGCCGGGGCCCCACCAAACTCATGTCCCCCATCAACACGTTCCAGAGCTGAGGCAGCTCATCCAGCTTGGTCCGCCGTAAAAAACGACCAAAGGGCGTCACCGCATGACTACTGGCCAAGTGTGTCGCAACCGAAGCGGTATCCAGCTTCATGGTCCTGAACTTGACCAGAGTGAACGGCCGCTGATGTATCCCTATACGTTCCTGCCTGAACAACGGCGACCCTGTATCAGACAAACCGATCAGCCAGAGCAGCACCAAGATCGGCAAGCCGAACACCAGCCCCAGAAACGAGAACAGCAGATCGAACAGTCGTATCAGCACGCTATCGCCCCACTGCCCGTCTAAAGCCCTCATCCACGCCAATCGGTGGCTGCCACCCAAGGAGCTCACGCGTCTTGGAGATATCAACCTGTAAAGAACCCAACAGCCGCTGCGCCACCGAACGCTTGCCTAGCATCGCTGCCCCCGCCATTAATACTCCCATCGGTACCGGAATCAACTTGGCTGGCCTTCCCATCGCCTGCCCCAAGCGCTCGAGCAGGTCTGCGGTGGACAAATCCTCATCATCGCTGACCAAGAAAGTCTGATTTGCAGCGGCTGGGTGATCCAAGCAAGTCACCATCAGATCGACCAAATTATCCAACGCCACCAGACTTCGGCGATTCGAACGAACAGCGCCCAATGGCAACGGTGCGCCTCGTGCTACCCACCGCATCATCGTCGCAAAGTTAGCCTTGACTCCGGGGCCATAAACGACGGGTGGGCGTATAATTACGATCTCCATTCCGGTTTCGGTCGCAACCTCACGTAGACCCTGCTCTGCCTCAAACTTCGATTGGCCATAAGGATCAAGCGGCGCTGGAATGTCTCCCACTTTAAACAAACACCCTGGCCCAGTACCCTCGCCATTAACTTTCACGGAACTTACAAACAAAAAACGACGAGCCCCAGCCGCAGCGGCTTGTCGGGCTAGGTTTAAAGTGCCCTCCACGTTCACTCTGCGGTAGACGTCTAGTGGATCCGCCTCATGATCCTTCATAACGTGGGCCCTGGCGGCACAATGAACAACCGCCTCTACATTCTGCAGCGCAGGTGTCCAGTCAGTTTGGCCGGTGAGTTCGAGCCCGCCTACCAAATGCACTTGGCTGGGCAGCCCTGAAGCAGCGTTTCGCACTGCCGCGACGACCTGGGATACGCCATCAATGCAGAGACGGCGCACCAAGGCAGCACCCACTAGGCCGGTCGCGCCGGTTACCAATATCATTCAAGTTTCCTCTCAATGATGAGAACGAATCGATCCAAAGATTATTGGGTGATCAAACAATCGCTTCGATCTGATTCTTCAGCACACCCACAAATCTAGGCATAGACAAACGTTCCATGAGTTCCGCACGCTTACTCGTCCCTGTTAGATCAGATAATTCGCCCGCTTCAACTCTTTTAAAGCATTGCACGACTTCGTCCACCGTGGGCGGGACAACAACACCTACGTGATTGAAATTAACCCATTCTGCGACACTAGTGTTGTGTCCACAGATCGCAATAATCCGCGCATCAGCAAAAACATAAGACGAGGTTTTGCTGGGAAAAGCATATTCGGTAACTTCATCTTCAATAGGAAGGATTGCCCATTCATATCGACTTGAGAGTTCAGCAGCCTCTCGTGAGGATACTTTCCCGAGGTAAGTAACTTTGGAGTTACGCTGCGCGAGGGACTCCAGTTCTTTTGCGTAAACTCCTCCTCCGGCAAACGCAAATTCTAGAGATCCACCCGCTGAATGATAGCTATCAATTGCATCGATCAATAGTGGAATTCTTTGCAGCCGACCAGCATTTCCACAGAAAGAAAAACCTCGACTCTTCGCGGCAGGCAGCGCTATGGACTCAAATGGGACTGAAGGATTTTCTAGTAGCATCACCTCCCCGCCCGCTCCAGACCTTTCAACGATCTGCTTCGCCATTACTCGAGTCAGGGTGATCAGCTTGTGCGCTCTTCGCATCGTAAAGCCATCAATAGCCTTGAGCAACTTAAACAGAGCAGGCCTCACTTTAATAACGACATGCGCAGCCTCAGGGTGAATATCCTGAAGATGGTAAATGAAACGCGCGCCGGAAAGCTTTGAATAAATAGCAACGACGAATGGAGCAAGAATCGGCGGGTCAGTCGAAACATAAACCACCTTTGGGCGCAGCCATAGCAGCACACCCAAAACCCATCCCATGAACCTCACCGCATCTATAACTCGCCGCAAGACACCACTGGCTGAGGTAGACCATGCATCGATAGAATAAAAACGGACCCCTTCACCACGCTTCTCACGCAGAAGACGCTCTCGTATTCCTACCTGATCCTGCAGAATTACACTGACATCGTAAAAAGGCGCCAACTCTTCGGCCAGAAGCAAAAGGGCTTCGCCGATAACTGGATAGATTGGCCAGAAGCTTCTATTAATGATAGCGATGCGAGGTTTCTTCACTAAAACTGCTTCCACACCACACGCTTCACATAGTCGGTATAGCTCAGGATAATCCGTACCACCTTTTCACTCACGTTAGGCATGCTGTAGTCCGCCACAAGACGCAACGAGCGTTCTTCGCCACGCGACTGTCCCTCCAACACCTGCAGCCCCTGCAGCACCCGCTCCACGCCCAGCCCGGTCATCATCACCGCGGCCTCTTCCATGCCCTCAGGCCGCTCGTGGGCTTCGCGAATGTTGAGTGCTGGAAAGTTGAGGATGGAGGACTCCTCATTGATGGTGCCGCTGTCAGACAGAACCGCCTTGGCCTGCATTTGCAGGTGGTTGTAGTCGGTAAAGCCCAGTGGCTTGAGTAGGCGCACACGCGGGTCAAACTGGATGTTCATGGCATCCACCCGCTTCTGCGTTCGCGGATGGGTGGACACGATCACTGGGTGGTCGTAAGTCTCAGCGATCGCATTCAGTGTCTCGACCAGGCGCAAGAAGTTGCGGTGCGAGTCGACGTTCTCCTCCCGGTGCGCGCTTACCACGAAGAATCGCTCGGCCTCCAAGCCCAGCCGAACCAGCACGTCGGAAGCCACAATCTTGCTGAGGTAGTGCTGCAGCACCTCAAACATCGGGCTGCCGGTCTTGATCACCAGATCCGGTGGCAGCCCCTCTCGCAGCAGATAGTCCCGGGCGATAGTGCTGTAGGTGAGATTAATATCCGCCGTGTGGTCGACGATCCGGCGGTTGATCTCCTCCGGCACCCGCATGTCGAAGCAGCGATTGCCGGCCTCCATATGAAAGGTCGGGATCTTGCGCCGCTTGGCCGGGATCACCGACAGACAGCTATTGGTATCACCTAAGACCAGCATGGCCTCGGGTTGCACCATAGCCAGCACCTGGTCAACCGCGATGATGACCTTGCCGATGGTCTCGGCGCCCGTCGCACCTGCAGCATTCAAGAAGTGATCGGGCTTTCGGATGCCCAGATCATTAAAAAAGATCTGGTTGAGTTCGTAGTCATAATTCTGGCAGGTGTGTACCAGCACATGGTCGCAGTTGCGATCAAGAGCCGCCATCACACGAGACAAACGAATGATCTCTGGCCGCGTCCCGACCACCGACATCACTTTGAGTTTTTTCATTTTTAAAGCCTGCTGGCGATGGTGTCCGGGCGGTCTCGATCAAAGTTCTCATTGGCCCACAGCATCACCACCATCTCGTCGCCCCCGACGTTGGTGATGTCATGCACCCAGCCAGGAATCGTATCCACCACCACAGGCTTGTCCCCATAAGTGCGCAACTCAACCTGCTCCCCGGTTAGCAAATGGCGGAAGCGGAACAGCGCCACGCCCTTGACGACCAGAAACTTCTCAGTCTTGGTGTGGTGGTAATGCCCGCCGCGTGTTACCCCGGGGTGAGCGGTGAAGAACGAAAACTGTCCGCTGTCTGGCGTCTTTAGCATTTCCACAAAGACGCCGCGCGGGTCCGCGTGCTGCGGCACCTCATAGGAGAACTTCTCGTTGGGCAGGTAGCTAACGTAAGTGGCATACAACGCTCTTACGAAGCCCGTGCCCACTCGCTCAGTTAGTAGACTGGTGCGGCACTGACCAAAGGCGCGAATCTGCGCCACTAACTCGCCCAGCGTCACGCGATATTCCGGCTGAACGACGCCTCGCACCAGGCCCTCAGCCGGGGCTTCCAGGGCGCGTATGAAGGCGGAAACCACATCATCCACGTACACCAGTTGCACGGCAGCTGCAGGGTCGTTGACCTGTATCGGCAAGCCACGCGCAATGTTGTGACAAAAAGTCGCCACCACGGAGTTGTAGTTGGGCCTGCACCACTTACCAAAAACGCCAGGCAGGCGAAACACCACGCAGGGATTGCTCGTTTTCTCTGCCAATGCCTGTACTGCGTGCTCGGCGGCAAGCTTGCTGCAGCCATACGCGTTGTCGCGATCCGCCTGGGTGGTGGACGCCATCAACAAAGGAATGGCCCGCCCTTTTTGGAGCATAACTTGTGCAATCGCCTCGCATAGCGCCACCGTGAGCCACGTATTGACCTGGGCAAAGGCCGCCTCGTCCTGTGGGCGGTTTTCACCGGCAAGGTGAACAACCGCATCGCATTCTGCGACCAGTCCTGGCAACCCCCCTGCGTCATCACCACGCACAAAGGGGAGCACGCTGAAGCCAGGCAGCTCCTCCAAGCGAACCGAAAGGTTCCTGCCAAGAAAACCGTTGGCTCCAGTGATTAAAACACGGAGGGGAGGCGCAGTCATTTCGTCACTCCTCAGCTTCTACCACTTCACCGCGGACGGCGGCCTGCATGAAGCGCAGCTTCATTAGCAATGCTTTCATTCCGTCAACGTCCAAGCGCGTGGTGTTATGGGAGTTGTAGTCGGCCGCAGCCGAAATTCTGACTTCCCCCTTCTCCACAAACTTGTCATAATTCAGATCACGCAAGTCAGGCGGCACACGGTAATACCCGCCTAAATCTTCCGCTGCGACGATCTCCTCCCGGCTGAGCAAGGCCTCGTAGAGCTTCTCACCGTGGCGCGTGCCAATGACGCGCACCTCATGCTCTGGCTTGCAAAGCAAGTCGGTCAGGGCATGGGCCAAGGTTTCAATCGTCGCTGCGGGCGCTTTCTGCACAAAAATCTCGCCTGGCTGACCGTGCAGAAACGCGTAGAGCACCAAGTCCACAGCGTCATCCAAGGTCATCATGAAGCGCGTCATCGACGGATCGGTAATGGTAATTGGCAGCCCGGCGCGGATCTGATTCACGAACAGGGGAATGACCGACCCGCGTGAACACATGACGTTGCCGTAGCGCGTCACGTTGATAACCGTACCGTTGGCGCTACGCGATTTGGCCACCGCTACCTTTTCCATCATAGCCTTGCTAATACCCATGGCGTTGATGGGGTATACCGCCTTGTCAGTACTCAACACCACAACGCGCCTAACATTGCAATTGATCGCTGACTCAAGCACGTTCTCAGTGCCCAACACGTTGGTCTTGACAGCCTCTAGCGGATGGAATTCACAGGACGGGACCTGTTTAAGCGCAGCTGCATGGTAGATGAAATCTACACCACGCACTGCATTCAACACCGATTGATAATCTCGCACATCACCAATATAAAACTTTAATTTATCGCTCCTGTATCGACGGCGCATATCATCTTGTTTTTTTTCATCGCGACTGAAGATTCGAATCTCTTTGAAATCGGATTCAATAAAACGCTCAAGAACTGCGTTACCAAAGGACCCAGTTCCCCCGACAATAAGCAACGTTTCATTTGCAAACATAATATAACCTGATTAAAAATCACAAAACTTTCTTCACTCGCCTTTGACTAAGCTGGAAAGTTCCGCATAATTATAAGCTCTAGATATAGCCGAAGAGAGAAGCGAGGGGAATATTTTTTCAACATAAACACGGTCCTTCTTCGCTACAAGAGCGGCGATTGCGGCAGAACCACGCATAGAAGCCTCAAGTAAAACTGACGATTTTCTAGCAACACAGACTGATGAACGTATCGCTTCAGAATAATCTGCGATCTGGTTCACATCAGGGAATTTCTGTGAATAAATTGCCGCATTCTCTAATGGATGCAACTTAATGGAGATCTCCAAGTCTGCCATCCTAAAATATTCTATGATCGCATAATTCACCTGAGGATCGCGCGGCTCAGTAAAAAAACAACACCTGCTGATTTTCTGAGCTTGAGCTGCTTCAATATTCACACCGCACATACTCCTTGCAATTTCCTCCGAGTACAAGAATTTTTTGCTTTTGTACAAAGAACTCAGAAAATTTGCGCTTTCTTCTGCAAGACAAAAGAATATAGTGCCAGCCAAGCCCCCGGGGAAATTAAACCCATATTCTAGCCCATGAGGCAAACAAATAAGATTGACATCCGCCTTCTTACAAACCCTAGTTTGCATTAGCGCGAAACGATCATCTTTATCTCCCGTAATAAACGTCGCCCCAGGATGAAGCCTAAGGACTTGAGTCAAACAAGCTTCATAAATCGCTTTATGAGAAATTCTCTTTGAATAGAAAGAAAGAATAGCAGCTGAACAACTAATGCCGAGCATTCTATTTCCATCAATAAAAAACGCGCGGATATCTCGAATGGAATACAATAACGTTTCGAATGTTACCTTTAAAACGTTTCCTAGCGTTATGGCTGCGTATATTGGGTGTCCAACGACATTAATTTCACGCCAGTTATCAACAAGCACCATTGCTGACTTTACTTCATCAATACTGAATTTGCATTTACGATATGAGGCCTCAGATCGTATCAAATAAATAAATTGAAGTTTTTCCTTTTTTTGACTTATGGAATCGTACTTCCTTGTCTTCCACAAGAAATATAACGGCAAAAGAATTGAAAGCGCGAGCGTTTGCAGAAGATAAATAATTAATTGGCCGCCGATCTTTGTATTTAAAAGTAAGATTTTTGTAAATGAATCTTCATCATTACATGCCTTTCGCGCACGTACGACAATCGCCGAATCCACTATGCTACGTTTCATACCCCCTTGCAAGGGCAATCCCTTACCCAAAATTGCACAATATTCAGAAAACTTCAAATAAAAGTATAAAAAAAGTTCGTTCGAGAAATCAGAAGACGTAGTGAAGGAATGCTCATTCACTTTGGCAATGAAATCTTCGGTGTAACAATCATCTATATTGTCTGTAAGAATAATTCCCTCCATTTTTTTGACATTTATATGGTCAATGATATTGCCATCGATCAATTAACCGGACGACATATCCAGAGCGAAGTGGCGCGTTACTCGCAGCGCATGCGAACACTTGGGCCAGCGTCAGCTCTAATTGACTGCCTTGGCCTGACACTACAAATTATACTTCAATGATTGGCGTCACCGCGTTTGTGACTTCCCGATAAAAGACATGCAATCGAATCAATCACGGTTATGTCGCTTGCTTGCACCCAATGTTGCCAGTTTTTTACCTCACTCCAGGAGCTTACGAACACAAAATCTAAGCCCGCTTCCCTTGCAGCCTCGTAATCGTACTTGCTATCCCCCAAGAACAAGGCAGGACTTTTAATATTTCCGGATACGAGTTCACGCGCAAGAATTTCATCTTTGGTGTCGGGGCTACCGAAGATGCCTCCATCGAACCAGTCAAAAATGCCGCGTTGGTTAAATACGTCGCGCAACTCAGACTGATCACCACCCGATACAATTAACCATACCGAGCTGGGGTTTCCTTTTCGCAGCGCCTCTAAACTCGGGGCCAAACTACAACATAAGAGTCCCTTTCGCACATGACTCGCATAGGTCTGCAACAGGGCTTCCAGATCAGAGGCCTGTCTATGTGAGCTCTCTGCCCGAACGATGTGCTGCTGAAAGTGAGCAAATTTTTTATAGCGCGACACTCCACCATTTGCAATATGATAGTCAATCATGGACCGCGCAGCGGCCTCACCATACGGGAGAGTCGCTTGAAAGAAAGCCTCAGTTTTAACTTTGTTGGAATCCAGAATTACCCCATCACAGTCAAACACTAAAGTAGCGTAATCTAGTAATTGATGCTTCATTTATAACTCTTAACAAACTTATTTAATAACGCTTCCACTTTGGCGACATCAGCAGGCACATCCACCGCCAAGCTACCCGGCCGTGTTTCAACCATTTTTACAGTGCTACCGAGCTCCAGGAAACGCAAAATTTCTATATCTTCTGCACGCTCAAGTTCACTTTTACGACCAAAGCCATGAAAAATATTTAGTTCTTCCCTTGTGAAGGCGTAAATACAAACCTGCTTCTTGTAATAACTAGGAGCACATTTTACGTCCTTAAAACCCGGCAATGCTACCCGCGACATGTATACTAATTCGTCTCGCTCGTTGGTGATTACTTTGGGTATGTTTACACTATTTGGGTCTTCGCCGTCACTCACACGGCTGAAGCCATTTATAATCATGTCCATAGCTGCCAGCTTTGAATTACGCACCTTTATGATATCGGAAGGGTCGGCCAGCGGTTCATCACCCTGAACGTTTATATAAATGTCGGCCTCTATATTTTTTGCGGCTTGAGCAAGCCGGTCGGTGCCGGTTAGGGCCTCACAAGAAGTCATAACCGACTGGAATCCTGCCATTTCCACGACATCGGCAATACGACCATCATCGGTCGCGACGTAGACGTGCTCCACGCCCACAGCACGGGCTGAAAGCTCAGCAACCCATAAAATCATGGGCTTTCCCAGCAGTGGCACCAGAGGTTTTCCCGGGTATCGACTAGAAGCATATCGGGCAGGAATTATAACCACACTACGCATGACGGACTCGTAATTATATTTGTGAAAAAAAAGGCATCAAGGATAAACAGCTCAGAGCGCGTAAACCGACTCGGTATGCAGCCCATAGCTGGTTGGGGTGATTGCGGTGATCTGCAATGCCCCTTTAGCAGTCTGATATTTTTCCAGCAATTGCTGCATTTCACGGCTACGAGGATCGTCAGCGCCATAGCCATCAAAGCCAGCCATAAATACACCCACAGCTGATCCGCTAGTAACAATAGCCAAAGCGTAAGCAACCACTAATGATGTAGGTATTGTGCAATGAGTATTCGCGAAGTCAAACAGATCCTCTTCTACGCTTAAACCAAAGTCCAATACGTCTTTATCGCCAAGGGATTCACGCACAAGCTTTGGCAACATGGAATACGGAGTAACCAATGGCTGGGGCAGTTTTCTGTGAACATCACTGTCCGCTAATAGACGTATCGGGTGACACGCTACACGCAAGTCAACCAACTCAGCATCTATTGCGCTCTGCGTATTGAGCGCAACTACCAACGGCCTCTTCGAAATGATATAACGCTGCAACGCACTCCGATGCCTCGCCACTCCTGGGCCGGTACCTAGAAGTAGCACTTCACGGCCAGAAAACAATGCTTTTGGAGACCAATTTCCTTTTGCCTGACCACGATAAAAGTGGCGTGCAACATCGAGTGCATTCTGGCTATACTTCTTCCCCCCCACAACCCGCAAGTGATCAATAACTGCCAGAACATCCTCTTCACTGTAGCGGGGGTCACCAAGCATCTCCTGAACGTAAGTTGGGTGAATGCCATACTTGCCTGCGAGATAGTAATAAGCATTTGTGCCCCAACCATAACTGGCCTGCATCGGCTTAAAGTGTTCACGAATTAACGACATCAATGGAATTAAGTTCATCGCCTTGCTCCGTCGCTCAGCAACTTCGATGACGAGCTCCTCTGTGCGAGCATTACCTGGGCCGCGACCCATGCCAGTGACTGTGGAATCCACCCAAGTTACTCCTTCTTCTAAAGCACGTAAGGTATTGGAAAGCGCGAGCCCCAGATTATCGTGTGTATGAATACCCATCGCTCCAGTCCATTCACTTTGAAACCACCGCAATATCTGCGCTGTTTGATTGGGGCTCATACTCCCCATGCTATCTGCAAAATAAAGTACGTCTAAGGGATAGTTATTGGCCAGACGCGCAAGCGTCTTAATCTCATTCTCCGTCCGATCTGCAACTTGCATTAAGTTGAATCCCACCTGATAGCCTCGCGCTTTGAGCCAAGTAGAAGCCGGAAGTGATTTTTCAAACTCATGCACATGACACGCAACACGCACTAATGAGATTGGTGAGTCTGTTGCGACATTCGGAAACAACCGTTCCAACACCTCCTCTTGAGGAATTTCACTGACAAGCTCACTAGCGTTTATCATAACGCCTATTGTCAACCCACATGGTATTTTAACGTCTCGGATGAATTTGTCGGTAGTAAAGGCGCAGGGGCCCTGGAAGCCCTGGTTCTTTAAGGTCCGGAAACCCAGCTCAACGACGTCAACTTGAGCAGACTGCATGGCATATAGATACTGCCGTATAAGCTCAGTCGAAAAATCCCAAGCATTGTAATATCCACCATCACGCAGGGTGCAATCGAGTACTTTTACTGATATCATCTAAATGACCTCAAAAAAATATTTTGAAAACTTCATTCCCCAAAACCTGTAAATGGGCGCGTGATTTAAAGGGAGAGCAGAGAAATTAGGGCAGCTATTCGTTAAAAACACGACAATCCATTTTTACTGTAACTGCTCCTTAACACGGAATGTTAGAGCCACACTGGAGTACAGTCATAGCATACTTAGCCCATCCATATGAATAATAAGCGGTAGTTGACAGAACTCCAATATTAAAACCACCCTTATATGGCAACGCAAAGTGGAGAAATGCGAAGTATCCGAATATGTTTATCCTTGTTTCACCGACAAAAAGAACTGCAATAGATAGAATTAAAAACAAAAAAACAACATGGAGCCTTCTTCCATTAGCATACAAGAGTGATAATAAAAAAAAAATGGCAATTCTAAGATAATCAACAGCATCTGTGCCGCCGTGATATGCGCTTATTTTAGAATAAATATGCCTGTCAAAATATAGAAACAAGCAGCCAGAAATCAAAAAAATAGCAATAGCAGATATTGCTGCGCCAAACTTCAATCGCCCCTTGATCAGAAGACTTTTTAGTAATGGGCCGGACTTTGAAATTATTCCCATAACGACAGCAAGAAGCATTTGCAAATGAGTCAGCAAAGAAACTATAAAAAATCCACCAGCCCTTACTCTCGAAGTGCAATTAATCGCTATAGCAAAGAAAAGAAATGCGAATTTTAGCCGCTCAGCAGACAAGTACAATGCGATAAAATAAAAACTAAATAGCACTATCCAAATTACAATTAAGAGGGACCCTCCCCACCCCCTCAACACTTTTATTGCATAATAGGCCAAAATGGCGTTAGATATCGCCATAAAAAGATCTTTGTCAAAGAATCGACTTGCAACCCAAGTGATGACGTAGTGACCCAACTCAAGTGTGAGTATTCTCGCCGCGTAAACTCTGATGCCATCAGAAATGGAAAGTTTACTGAGCTCCGAATAAGCTAAGCGATAGATCTCCTGATCACCACCAACATAATGCGCAGATAAGAAATAGCTGTAAAGAAAAACCACTAGTGAAGCGAGAATTATCGAAGTTAATATCGCTGCTGACATAGCTCTTTTATCTTTAGCAGTCATCTAAGGACTCATACAAAACAGCATTGCTAAATGTACCGCGAAGTAAGTCAAGCCTGCGATTGAACATTCTAGTGGGCACTCACACTCTCGTGAAAATTCGGCTCAGGTTGAAACTGGGCCTACATGCCCGCCCGCAGCACTAGCCACCGTGTAGCGAGCAATTAGTTGATGCGCCCTGGTATCACGGTTGGAACAGACCTGTGCTGGCCAAGCAGGTGCCGGAAACGCACGGCGTGGCTCTGGACGGGCATCCAATCTACACCAGCTCAATTCCGATAAATTCGCTATACAGGGGAACATCATTCAGGACCTCCTTTTCCACCAAGTCAGGGCTCACGGCTCCCGTAACGCACCACCTCATCCGACTCTTCTGGAAAGAACCGATCGCGGGTCCGCTTGACAACACCACAAACCAAAACGCAAGGCTCAACTGCCTCATCGAGATCCGGCTCTCAATAGATCATCCGAGCAATACTGATTTACCCATGGTGTGTGATTATCAGGCAGACCCTAGTTAAGAACCTTCCGGTTTCCGGGAAACTGACAACGCCAGAATCTCGACTATCGAAATATCCTATCCACTGAATAGGTTGGTTACGTGTTCTAGTGATCATCACCAAATCGATCTGTACTCATGTCCAAGTACCGTACCAATTGAAGCCAAGTGTACTTTTCTTTGAAGTTTTGACAAATTAGGCTATTAATGTTTCCTTTGTTAACATGCATTATTGCAAGCGGCAAGTTAGAATGCTGGTCGACAAAGTGAACTAAGCCATCGAAACCCACGAATATCTCTCGAGTGGCGGTGTTAACGCCACCCATTCTTTGCGGGTCAAAAGCGACGATTGGCAACTCGGAAAACGCCGCCTCAAGCAGCACTTGCCCGAAAGGTTCGTAAGACGACGTAAAGAGAAAAACATCAGCGATCTTGTAATATTGTTCTGGCTCTGTTGTTTGCCTGACAAAGTGCACTCGGTCAACTGAGTTGACCGCTGCTGCCACCACCCTTAAATGGCTCTCATACGGCCCGGAGCCAACAATCCATAACTTATAATTCTCCGGGAGTCTGGAAATCGCTCTAATTGCGTGATCAAAACCCTTCTCAGGACTTAAACGGCCAACGCATAAAACGATCTTTTCAGATGGAGAGATATTGTAAAATCTTCTTAAAGTCTCCCTTTTTTCGGAAGAGTAATTGAAGCGAACGACATCACACCCTGGAAATGTTTTTATAATGTTTGCCGATGCGCAGATCTGACGAACTTGAATGGCCATTGTTTCGCTAAATACAAAAACTCTTTCCGCAACACTAAAACTCAACTTCTGGATAAGTTCGTTGATTTTCTTTTTCAAAATTACGTAGAAACTTTTCAATCCATTAAAAGTGACTATCTGTTGGTTCTTCACTATGCCAGGCACGACATAGTTAATTTCCCTGAATCCAGCCATATAGCCTAGCAGAGTGGTAACGTGGCTCCTAGAAATGACAAGATCGAACCTCTCAGCTCTGCGCAACTTTCTAAGAAGCATGTAGCAGTAAAGGTAGTAGGTTCCCATAGGCCCCTTCCTGAAACGTCTCACACGGGCCCCAAATTGCATCTGATTATCCGGATATCTCACTCCTGTCGCATCAACAACGTCGGCAGCCACCGCCACAACTGCGTCTCCGCGAGCTGAATACAGCTCACAGATCGACCTAATAGAATTTTCAACTCCGCCTATTCTAGGAAAAAAAGCAAGATTTAATATTAATATATTCATGTAAGTGACGCTGAAATATTTTTTTAATTTACGCACTACCGCCCATGCTGTACATTTTTTGTTCAATAGACATTAAACTTATGCTGTTGACAAAAAATAACCCAACCTGATGCTGATGATTTTAAATTCTAATGCTTTGCCGTGAACCTAATGCCAAAAAATCTAGGCTGTCGGGACTTTGTCCGTCTGTAGTAATATAATCTATTCGCAAGTTGGCGACACATCATACGGTCAAGCTTCAGACAGCATCGACCGACTGGGCAATCCCCCATTACTCATACTTATTCATGAGATCACGGACTTTTGGGAGGTACTAAATACAAAGAAACGATGATAGGGATTTTCATCTACTCGAAAGGTTTTAATCAATTTTACGGACGCTGCACTTAATAAATCTTCCGCCACTTTTGATGCAGGATAGCCTGCCTTATTAATTTCCCAGTAGTGCTCTCCGTCAAAATTATGAACCATTGGACGAAGACGGGGCCTGGGAATGGATAACCACTTTAATCCGATTCGGGGTATATGGACCGCCAGTGGCCAGCGGCTTGCGGCATCGGGCAAAGATATTACAAGTCCTTTGCTGGAAACTCTTGACATTTCGGCAAAGATGGCCAGGCTCTTTTCGTAAGGAACATGCTCCAGCATCTGAAAAGCACAAACGACATCAAAAGCATTATCTTCAAAAGGCATTTCATCGGCTGGGACAACATGATCTGGCTTCAAATCAGGATCAATGTCCAGCGTTTCAACCCGGGGCCCAAATCGGCTTGCCAAAGCCTTGAATACACCTGGTCCCGGACCGATTTCAAGCACCGTGGAAGGCTCGAATGCCAAGACCTCAGCCACCTGATGCCACATACTTGCCCACCGCGGCTTTCGGATATATCTCTCGAAATCGTAATGACTTTTATCTACTTGCTTTTGCATCAGAGCTCCAGTTTCTTGCATTCAAATAAATCCACAACATCATAAAAGCGTAAGTAGCTACACCACTTATGGAGAACAGCGCAACCGCCCATATATCGCTGCTAAACCAATAAAAACCAGCTACAAGTGCTAAAGATTTCCCCGCGGTACTGAACAACTCATAAATAAGCAATCCGCGCTGAATGCCGAGTACGGGTACGCTCGCCACACAAGGCTTATTGATGAAGTTAAACAGAAAGAACAAGGCCAACCAGCGCGCATACTCGCCGGCATTACTCCATTGCGCTCCAAAAATTATCTTGAATAGATCAGGCCCAAAAATGACCACAGCACCGAATGGAATGATGCCGATTCCCAGCAGCACGCCCGTGGAGCGCAAAATATGCTGAGAAAGGTTCTCGCCATTTCGGGCCGCATTCGTGATCCGCGGGTAGAACACGTCGCTCACAGCCTTGCCGAGCAAGCTGCTTGGCGCACCCATCACCAACATGCCGAGCGTGTAGAACCCCGCCTGTGCTGGCCCAAATAGAGTAGCCAACATTAGTACTGGCAGGCTTTGAGAAGCTGCATTTATTAAGTTTTGTGGCGCACGATATACTGGAAAATCACGATAGCGATAGGCTAACTGTCGGAAAGTGGACCTTTTTTCGGGAGCCCCATTTTCGCTGTTCACTTTAATAGGCCTGCTCAGTCTGCGCGCACCAAGAAATAGTAACGTTGCATGCAGAGCGGGTCCTAGCGTTGCAAGCATGATCAGCACCGCTCCTCCCGAATGCACCCAGCCGATACCGACCTTGGCAGTATTCAATATTAATGAATGACCAACGGCAGCGCGGGCTACCACCCCAAATTGCGTTTTACGGGTAAGCCACTGTTGGGCGATTTGCATCCAAGCGGAGAAGATCATCGCCAAGGGTATTAAATAAAGCAGCCCAGCCACAGATTGAGCCCCAATGCTTTTGGCGAGTTGATCACTAGTTAGAGCTATTAATCCTGCCGCCAATAATGCGACTATGAATGACAACAAGATGGAAAGCCGCGCCAGATCTAGTGCGTCACTATCTTCTTTAGGCAAGACGATGGCAATCGGGAAAGCTAAGGCCGCCGCAGGAGCGGCGACGCCAACAATCGCCGTGAATGTCCCCAAAAGGCCAAATGCTTCCGGGCCATAAATACGCGTGATAAACGGCGCGAAAGCCATCGTAATGGCCTGTGCACCCGCTGTGCCGGAGGCGACTACCGCTACATTGCGAGCAAATTTGCTGGTCCAGACGCGCCGCATCGCGCGGCGTGGAAAGGCAATCGCGGAGCTCATGCCGAGCATGTTTGAGTCGGAACACGCCCGCTGGCGGCTACTCGAATACTCACTGGTTTTTCCACTTCCTGCCGATCGAGCGGTAATTCAAACCCACGTTCATCAACCACTCCGGCTCATACAAATTCCGCCCATCCACCACCAGCTTGTCGCTGAGCTTCTTGGCCAGCGCCGAGAAATCCGTGCTGCGGAACTCGATCCAGTCGGTCAGGATGGCCAGCGCGTTGGCGCCTTCCAACGCTTCCTTGGCGGTGCTGACGTAGGTGAGGCCTTCGGGCTTGCCAAAGGAGTGCTCGCAATCAGCAATGGCCACCGGGTCATAGGCACGGATGCGGCCGCTGTGGCTGAGTACCTGGCTCATAAAGGCGCGGCTGGGCGCTTCTCGCATGTCATTGGTATTGGGTTTAAAAGCCAAGCCCCAGACGGCGATGGTTTTGCCGCGCAGGTGTTGCGGGCCGCCGTAAAAGTCCGCCAGCTTGGCAAAGAGCACGCTCTTTTGCGCCTGGTTGACGGACTCCACGGCGCCGAGGATCTGCATGTCCTTGCCGTAATGATGCGCAGTGCGGACCAGGGCCTGCACGTCTTTGGGGAAGCAACTGCCGCCATAGCCACAGCCGGCGTAGAGGAAGTGGGTGCCGATGCGGCTGCCGGAGCCGATTCCGTGGGGCACGTGCTCGATATCCGCCCCCACCACTTCGGCCAGGTTGGCCAGCTCGTTCATAAAGCTGATGCGGGTGGCGAGCATAGCGTTGGCGGCGTACTTGGTGAGTTCGGCGCTACGCACGTCCATCACAATGATTTTTTCGTGATTGCGGTTGATGGGCGCGTAGGCCATGCGCAGTTGCTCGGTGGCCCAGTCTTCGTTGCTGCCGATGACGATGCGGTCGCCTTTCATGAAGTCGCCGATGGCCGCGCCTTCTTGGAAGAACTCGGGGTTGGAAACCACCGCGTACTTCACCTCGACACCCCGCGCGGCCAGGTGGGTCGGCGACCGGTCGATAGGCGGTTCAGATGGCTGGGGGCTGTTCATTCGTGGGTGTGCGGCTTTCGACAACAACACTGTGGAAACGTCAGCCATAAAATCCGCGATACCAAGCCACGAAACGCTTCACGCCTTCAGCGATGTTCGTGGCTGGGCGGTAACCGACCGCTTCGTGTAGCGCCGAGACGTCAGCATAGGTGTCGGGCACGTCGCCGGGCTGCAAGGGTAGTAATTCCTTGATGGACTTGTTGCCCACCGCCAACTCGATGGAATCGATATAGGCCGACAGGTTTACTGGGCTGTGATTGCCGATGTTGAAGATGCGCCAAGGCCCATTACTGGTGGCGGGGTCCGGTTTCTTGCCGTCCCACGAGGGATTCGGCTGGGCTATCTGGTCACTGGCGCGGATCAGGCCATCAACAATATCATCCACGTAGGTGAAGTCCCGCGTGTGGTTACCGTGGTTGAAAACTTGGATGGGCTTGCCTGCGAGGATGTTCCTTGTGAATTGGAACAAGGCCATGTCGGGCCGCCCCCAGGGGCCATAGACCGTGAAGAAGCGCAGGCCGGTGGTCGGCAGTTTGAACAGGTGGCTGTAGCTGTGGGCCATCAACTCGTTGGCACGCTTGGTCGCGGCGTAAAACTGCAGCGGGTGGTTGACGTCGTCATGTTCCGAAAATGGCATTTTGGTGTTGGCGCCATACACGCTGCTGGTGCTGGCGTAGGTCAGGTGCGGCACTTCGGCATGGCGGCAGGCTTCAATGATGTTGGTGAAGCCGATGAGGTTGCTCTCGACGTACGCGTGCGGGTTTTCGAGCGAGTAGCGCACACCGGCTTGGGCCGCTAGGTGGATGACTCGGTCGAATTGATGGTCTGCAAAACACCGCTCGACGGCTTGCCGGTCAGCCAGGTTGGCGCGAATGAAGTGGTACTCACTGCCCGTCTCGGTGGCAGTGCGCTCAATTTCACGCAGGCGCGCTTCCTTTAATGACGGGTCGTAGTAGTCGTTGACCACGTCGAAGCCGACGACAGAGTCACCCCGCTCCAATAGTTTCTGTGCGGTGTGGAAGCCGATGAAGCCAGCGTTGCCGGTAACCAATACCTTCACGTCAGCCTGCCCGTCCAATGGGGTGATACGTGAGGCCTTGGTCGCGAACCGCTCGGGGTTCGTAAAGGTTGCGACCGTCAAACACGGTTTTGGCCTTCAACGCGCTCCGCATGAGGCGGAAGTCTGGGCTGCGAAACTCTTTCCACTCGGTGACGATGAGCAGGGCGTCGGCGTCGGTCAGTGCCGCTTTGGCAGTTTTGGCGTAGTTCAGGCCTGTAAGGACACCCAACGCGCGGCGGGCTTCGTCCATGGCGACGGGGTCGTAGGCGGTGATGGTGGCGCCGGCGGTCAGCAGGGCGTTGACGATGACGCGGCTGGGCGCTTCGCGCATGTCGTCGGTGTTGGGTTTGAAGGCCAGGCCCCACAGCGCGAAGTGCTTGCCCGTAAGGTCGGTGCCGAACACCTGTTGCACCTTGTTGACCAACACGTGCTTTTGCAGGTCGTTGGCGTGTTCGACGGCTTTGAGCACGTGCAGGTCCATGCCAGCATCGACCTGACCGGTGTGGATAAGCGCTTTGACGTCTTTGGGGAAGCACGAGCCACCGTAGCCACAGCCGGCATACAAGAAGTCGTAGCCGATGCGCGGGTCAGAGCCGATGCCGTGGCGTACGTGCTCAATGTCGGCACCCAGCTTTTCGGCCAGCAGGGCCAGTTCGTTCATGAAGCTTATGCGCGTGGCCAGCATGGCGTTGGCGGCGTACTTGGTGAGTTCGGCGCTGCGCACATCCATCACCACCAGCTTGTCGTGGTTGCGCTGGAAGGGGGCGTAGAGCGTGCGCAGGGCGTCAAGCGCGGTGTCGTCGCCCTTGTTAATGCCGATGATGATGCGGTCGGGCTTCATGAAGTCGTCGACCGCCGCGCCTTCTTTCAGAAACTCGGGGTTCGAGACGACGCTGAAGGGGATGTTGACCGCCCGTGACGCCAACACCTCGGTCACGGCGCGGTGCACCTTGTCGCCGGTGCCGACGGGCACGGTCGATTTGTCGACGATGATTTTGTGTTCGGTCATGCGGCTGGCGATGTTGCGTGCTGCCGCCAGGACGTATTTCAGGTCGGCCGAGCCGTCTTCGTCGGGCGGCGTGCCCACGGCGATGAATTGCAACTGGCCAAACGCCACAGCCTCGTCAATGTCGGTGGTGAAGCGCAGGCGCCCTGCGGCGACGTTGCGTGCCACCACCTGGTCAAGGCCGGGTTCGTGGATGGGGATGCCGCCGCTGTTCAGCGTGTCGATTTTGGCGGGGTCAAGGTCAAGGCACAGCACGTCGTTGCCGGAGTCGGCCAGGCAGGCGCCCGAGACAAGGCCAACGTAGCCGGTGCCCACTACGGTGATGTTCATGCGGCGGTGGTTTCCATTGCCAGATTCAAGTGAGGTCGCCCCGGGATGCACGCGGCTCAATGTGGGGGTCAAGGTCGCGTTGCAGTTGGGCAATTTCGTCGCGAAGGGCTTCGTATTCGGCCATTCGGCGTTTCATGTAGCGAAGGGTCATGTGGGCCTTGTGCTCGAGGCCGCTTGGAGTGAGCTGATAGAGATAGCTCAGCCGGTTTTGGCTGTTGCGAAAGTTCTGCACTTTGATCAGGCCCTTTTCAGCAAGGCCTTTCAGCAGAAAATTGGTCTTGCCCACGCTGATACCGAGGCGTTCAGCCAGTTCGCGCTGGCTGAGTTGCGGTGCGTTGGCCAGCAGGCGCATGACCTTAAGGTGAGCGTCTTCCTGCAGGCGGTCTGGATCGGTTTGCTGGGTCACTACGACCTTTTGCTGAGGGGTTGGTGGGGGTGGGCAGGCACGCTCCCGCCCTCCGAATGAGAATCGGTTTCAACAAGTCACTGCCACCCGCCGCTTCAGGCGACGCTGAGGTAGCAGTTGTCGATTTGTGCTTCTACGTCGCGCCCCAGCCAACTGAGCAGCACGCGACTGCGCGCCTCGCCGTGCGCTTCAAGAAAGACCGCCGGCACGTCGTGATAGGCGCCGCCGTTCAGCCTGATGGCGGCGCCGGGTTCGATGGCGGGTTGCGGTTTGCGCTGTGGCGCGTCGCGGGTTGCGCGGTCGAGGCTTTCGATGAGCGATTCGGCGACGATGATGGGCGCGTGCTCACGGCGCACAAACCCGCTCACGCCCGCCAGGTATTTGAGGTGGTTGAACGGGGTGCAGGCAAAGTCGACGCACACGAATACGTAGCGTGGAAACAGCCATTCGGTTTTGGTGTGGCGGCGGCCCCGGGTGAAGCGTTCGCAGACCCACTCGGGTGCCCGGTAGGGCAATTGCAAACGCTGCAGGTGCGACACCACGCGCCCTTCTTGCCGGGGGCGCGTCATCAACAATCGCCAGCGCGGGCCTAGTGCGGCGTCTTCAGCATTCAGGTGGGCGGATGCGGCGGTCACAGAATGGGCGGCAGAATGTCGATGCGTTCACGGTTTGAACGGGCATGCGACTCTAACCGATTGCAGATGACATTTGCAGGGCAATATGGCGACGCATTTGGCACTGGCGGCGGGGTGAATGCTGGGTTTTCGCTTTGCTGCAATCCAGCCTCGGGGGCTTGCGAAACCCAGCGGGGCCTCTGCCTCGTGTCCGCCAGCCGCTTTACAGCAGGCGTCCGGCTCAGGCCGGTGTCTGCAGGGCCCGCAGGACGTTTGTCGGATCGGCCTGGATGGCACGAAGCAGCGCCTTCGCCGGGCCTGTGGGGTTGCGACGACCTTGCTCCCAGTTTCGAAGGGTTCCCACGTCCACCTGGAGCACAGCAGCGAACTTCGCCTGACTCAGCTTGGTGATCGCACGCACTTCCTTGACCTTCGCGGCGTCAACGAAGAATTCACGCGATGGCTGACGCTCGCCACGCGCGATTTCATTGGCTTGCTGCACGCTTTCGAGCAGTTGGTTGAACAGTGCCTTCTTCACGACCAGTTCTCCACAATCAAACGAAGTTGCCTCGATTGGACCGGCGACAAGTCGTCGGCCTCAGATTTCGGCTAGGCCAGCAGCATGAGGATTTGGGCCTCGGCCACTCGCCAGAAGTAAATCACTCGGACGCCCCCGCGCTTGCCCTTCCCCGGCAGCTTCCAGCGAACCTTCCGCAGCCCTCCAGTGCCCTTTATGAGGTCGCCGGCATCAGGCTGCTCGATCAGAAAGTTCTGAAGCTGCCGATAAAGGTCGTCATCCATCAGCTCCTTGATGAGCTGGGTGAAGACTGGCGTTTCCCGAAAGACCATTGCTCATGGTAAGTCGGTGACTTATGTAGGTCAATGACGTACTTTTGCCTTGTTGGTGCCTGCTGGGTTTCCGCTTCGCTACAACCCAGCCTACGGCGCAGCCCTGACATGGGAGGCGGTGCTGGTCGAGGTTTGTAGGCTGGATAGCGCTGTTGGGTTGTAGGCTGGTAGAGCCTGCGAAACCCAGCGGTGCCCGTTTTGAAGGTGATCGCTGGGTTTTCGCTCCGCTACAACCCAGCCTACGGAGCCGCACTAACATGGGCGGCGGTGCTGGTCGCGGTTGTAGGCTGGGTCGAGCTGTTGGGTTGTAGGCTGGGTAGAGCCTGCGAAACCCAGCGGCACGGGGGTTTGGGGGTGATCGCTGGGTTTTCGCTTCGCTGCAACCCAGCCTACGAGCTACGAACTGCAAACTAGCCTATGGGGCTGGCGCAAGCCTGTGGTGCGCTGCGATGATAGCGGGATGACTGCCCTCATCCGTGGTTCAGGTGGCACCCACGTTGGAAAGCGTCGTGCCGACAATGAAGATGCCTGGATCTGGCTAGAGGATTCCGGTGTCGCCGTCGTCGCCGACGGCATGGGCGGTCATGACAGCGGCGAAGTCGCCAGCAACGCCATCATTGATGCGGTCCGCAACAGCGCGTCATCCGGGCTGGCGGTGGAGCTGGGGCTGGAAACCGCGCACCAGCATCTGCGCACCACTTATGGTGACAAGTCCACTCGCCCGCCAGCAGCAACCGTCATCGCCTTGAGCTTTTTGCCAAACAACGAAATCCGTTATTCGTGGGCGGGCGATTGCCGTTTGTACCGCTGCCGCGACGCGCGTGTGGAGGTTTTGAGTCGCGATCATTCGATGGTGGACGAACTGTTCCGCGCCGGGGCCATCACCGAAGCCGAAGCACGCGACCACCCGCAACGCAGCGTGGTTTCGCGCGCGCTGGGCCTGACCGAGCATCCGCAGGCCAAGCTCGAAACCGAGACGGTGGCTTGTCAGGTCGGTGATCGATACCTGTTGTGCTCGGACGGCCTGCACGGCTTTCTGGCGCCGGCGCAGCTCGACGACCTGCTGCGCAACGCGATCGACCCGCAGTCGGCAGTCGACGCGCTGATCGCGGCCACGCTGGCGCAGACCGAGGCGGGCGACAACCTGACCGCCGTCTGCTGCTTCGTGGACGAGCCAGGATGAGTTCACGCCTGCCTGACGGGCACGAGCTGGGGCATTACCGGATTCTCGGTCGCCTCGGCTCGGGCGGGATGGCCGACGTTTACCGGGCCGAAGACCTCAAGCTGGGCCGGGAAGTCGCGCTCAAGGTGCTGCCGCCCGAGTTTGGCCGCAACGAAAATGCGGTAAGCCGCTTCCAGTCTGAAGTGCGTTCGTCGGCATCGCTGAACCATCGCAACATCGTCACGGTGTTCGAGGTTGGCGAACACGACGGGCTGCACTACTACGCGATGCGGCTGCTGAGCGGCGGCGATCTGCGCCATCGCATCAACGCCGGCATGCGCCCTGACGAAGCCCTGTGGGTGCTGCGCGAAATCGCCGACGCCTTCGTGCAAGCGCATGGCCGAGGGTTCGTTCACCGTGACGTGACGCCCGGCAACATCATGTTTGACGAGCAGGGCCACCCGGTTCTGACCGACTTCGGCATTGCCAAGGCCCTGCAGTCCAGCAGTCGCTTGACCGCCACGGGCGCATCAATGGGCACGCCCCGTTACATGAGCCCCGAGCAGGCCCGCGGTCGGCCCGTTGACGCGCGTGCCGACCTCTACAGCCTGGGCGTCGTGCTCTACGAAATGCTGACGGGGCAGCCGCCCTTCGATGCCGAAGAAGCGCTGGCACTTATTTTCAAGCACGTCACCGAACCCGTGCCGCGGCTGCCCGAGTCACTGGCGCCGTACCAGGACCTCGTGGACGGGTTGCTGGCCAAAGACCCTGACGAGCGTATTGCGTCTGCAGAAGCGTTGATCGACGCGATCGAGCCCCTGATGCAGATCGCACAGGGCGGCAGCCCGGCGCCGGGCACCGGTGGCGCCGATCAAGATGTCCGCACCCAGCAAAACCCGACGTTGCGGCAGTCCGGCCCGCGGACATCGATGCCGCGCCCGCCGGCAACCCGCGCCACCGACCCGGGGCAAGCGGCGGCGGCGCGCGCGGCGGCGGAGCAGGCCGCCCGAGATGAAGCGGCGCGTGCTGAGCAAGCGGCCCTTGAGAAGGCCCAGCAAGAAGCCCAGGCGCAGCGCGAAGCCACCGAGCGCGCCGAGCGCGAGCGCCTTGCGGCCGAAAATTCGCGCAAGGCAGCCGAGGAGAAGCGCCAGCGGGACGCTGCACAGTTGGCAGCGCAACAGGCGCAGGACAAGGCAGCGCAAGAACAACGCGCGGCCGAAGAAGCGGCACGCGAGGAAGCGAATGCCAAGCAAGCGGCAGAGAACGCTCGCCAGGCCGAGGAGAAACGCCAACAGAAAGCCGCAGCCGATGCAGCGGCGGCAGCCGCGGCCAAAAAGGCCGCTGAAGAGCAGGCTGCCCGGCGGGCCAAGGAGGCTGAAGAGAAGCGTCAACGCGACGCCGCGCTGGCCGCCGAAAAGCAGGCCAAGGCGCAGGCCGAGCGCGAACGCGCTGCGGCTGAAAAGGCGCAACGTGATGCGGCAGCGGCGGCCGCAGCCGAGGCGCAAGCCGAACAGAAGCGTCAGCAAAAGGCCGCCGCCGAGGCCGCGGCAGAAGAAAAGCGCCAACGTGATCAGGCTGAGCGCGAACGCAAGGCCGCCGCCGCCACAGCGGCGGCGCAGGCCAAGGCAGCGGCTCAGGCACAGCAACGTGCGGCGGCCGAGCAGGCGAAGCGCGACAAGGCGGCGGCCGCTGCCGCCAAAAAGGCAGAGAAAGCCCGTCTGCGCGCGCAGGCCAGCAGCGACCCCAACAAACGACGCGGCGGCGTGCTGTGGATCGGTGCAGGCGCGCTGATCACGCTGCTGTTGTTGCTGGCTTTCTGGTTGAAACCGTGGGAACCCAGCGCCGATCAGACGCCCGATGGCCCGCCATCCGACCCGGCGCCGGTCACCAGCCCGACCGCGTCACCAACGGCGACGGCGGCCCCCTCAGCCTCGCCGCAGCCGCCCGCATCCGATGATGGGGCGACAGTCACCCCGTCAGCGTCGCCAAGTTCAACGCCGACACCGACCGCGACAACCGTGGTGACGCCGCGCCCCACGCCGCGTCCGACCGTGGCGGCGACTGCTCCACCCGCGACCCGCGCACCGACGCCGATCCCGACCCGTGCAGCCACACCCGCACCCACCGCACGCCGCACACCGCCACCCGCCACGCCGCGACCGACACCCATACCGACCCCGGTTCCGACGGTGGCCACACCGCCGCCCACCGAGGCGCCCACCCGCGTGCCGCCGCGCCCGACTGAGCCGCCTGCCCCGTCGCCAACGCGACGTGTCCTGATTCCCGGCGGGTTCTGACACGACGTTCCGTCATCGGCCGCACACGCGCGGCTGGCATGGGTGGACGCGTTTCAGGCGCGTCAGCGTGACGGTCATCAGCCACCGATCCCGCCGCCGCTGCCGTGGCTGGCTCACCCAAGTTCATTTATGCTTCAGGCGTGGCGAGCGCTGCAAAAATCATCATTTTTTGGGAGTCGGGAAATGAAACATGCAATCGGCATTTCAGGGGCATTGGTCGGGCTGGCGGCATCGTTCGCCGCGCAAGCCCAAACGGCCCTCGACATCCACGGTCGTCTTGGCGCGTCGGGTGGGCTTTATTCCAACGAGTTCACCGTCTCGGGGGTTGATCAGAACGGCGCACCGGTTGACGCTTCGGCCGAGCGTGACGAACTGGTTTACGGGCTTCTCGGCGGCATCATCGCGGTCATTGACGGTTACTACGCCAACACCGAGTTGGAAGTGCAGCAAATTGACGATGACGAGGGTGCAGACTTCAAGTCAACCGACATCACCCTGACGTTCGGCAAGCAATTCGCAAACGGCTGGGGACCGTTTCTGGGCTACCGTCATGTTCGTCAGGGGGACGGCGTGTTTGACGACGATGTCCAGCGTGAAAATGGTTACTTCGCGGGCCTCAACTACTCAGGGTTGCCGATCGGCCAAAGCATCATCGCCAGCTTCGGGGCGGCCTACGTGATCAGCAATGTCGATGTAGACGGCCTGAAATTCGACGACGCTGATGGCGTCAGCCTGCGCGCCACCGCGAACATCGCCGACACGCCGCACTCGTTCAGCCTGAGATACCGCCAGTTCTCGGGTGACGTCGGCATCAACGACCCCAGCGTCGGGTCGCTGGACGTTGAGATCGAAGAAAGTTATTTCACGCTGAGCTATCAGTACACGCTGCCGATCACCTCGCTGCCGATCTCCAGCGGATTCTGACCGGCCGCTTGCCGGAGAGACCTCATGGCCAATGATGCGCTGACGATGGACTCACCCTCCTCTCAGCCGTCATTGGCCTTGTTGTTTGCCGACATCGTGGGCAGCTCGGCGCTCTATCGCCGACTGGGCAACGAGGCTGCCGAGAGCAGCGTTGGCCATGCGCTGTCGAGCGCATCGTCAATTGTCGCCACGCATCGCGGTCGGACGATCAAGACAATTGGCGACTGCGTGCTGGCGGTGCTGCCCAACGCGGACGCGGCAGTGGAATGCGCAACGGCACTTCAACTCGCCTTCCAGGGTCATCAGGACGAACGCGGCGCCGAGATCCGTTGGCGAATCGGCTTTGCCTGCGGTCCTGTCGTCGAGCGCGATGGCGACTTTTTTGGTGACGCGGTCAATCTTGCCGCCAGAATTGCCGACATGGCCAAGTCGGATCAGATCCTCACGCACGACTCCAGCCTCGATCTCTTGTCGCTGCGGCATCACCCGAGCATTCAGCGCTACGACGAAGTCGACATCAAGGGCATCGGGGCGATGCAAGGCGTCCTTCAGGTGTCTTGGGAGCGCCGCTCGCAAACCGAGGTTTTCATCATCCCCGCCGAGCTTCGAGATGCGGCGTACGCCATCACGCTGCAGCAAGGGTCCCGGGAAGACTCGTTTAATCGCGATGGCCTGCCACTGCACTTTGGGCGGGCGGACGCCTGCGACTGGCCCATCCCGTCCGCCTTCGCGTCACGCGAGCACCTGACGCTCGAATACCGGCGCGGCAAGTTCACCCTGGTCGATCACAGCACCAATGGCACCTTCGTCATGCCGGCCGACCGGGGCGGCGAAGCGGTGTACGTCCGCAACGAGGCGTTCCCACTGCACGGCGAAGGCTATTTTTGCCTGGGCGCACGCCCCGACGCGGATGTACCCCAGGTGCATTACCGAATTCGCTAGGGAAGCTCTGCAAATTCATGCTCGCGCTGTTTCCCCTCACCCGCTTGCGAGAGAGGGTGGCCGAAGCGCGCCGCAGCGCGGTGGACTTCGCCGACACCTCCGGCCCCCTTCGGGCGCCGCCCTCTCCCCCTAGCCCCTCTCCCGCGGGCGGGAGAGGGGAGTAAAGGCCCTAGGGAGCCTTCTTGGTTCATGTGCTTACATTTCGCAACACAACAACCGTCATTCCGGCGACGGCGCACCGCTGTCCAGAATAATGATGCTGGTGATGCTGCCGACCTTGTCGTTACAGAGGCCGCGGTACGAGCGGCCATTGAAGACCCGATTTCACACTCGCGTTGTTCCCCTCGCCCGCTTGCGGGAGAGGGTGGCCGAAGGCCGGGAGAGGGCGCGCCGCAGGCGCGGTGGACTTCGCCGACACCTCCCGGCCCCCTTCGGGCGCCGCCCTCTCCCCCCAGCCCCTCTCCCGCAGGCGGGAGAGGGGCGTAAAGGCCCTAGCGAGCCTTCTTGGTTCATGTGCATACATTTCGCAACACAACAACCGTCATTCCGGCGACGGCGCACTACTGTCCGGAATAATGATGCTGGTGATGCTGCCGACCTTGTCGTTCCAGAGGCTGCGGTACCAGCGGCCATTGAAGACCTGATTTCACACTCGCGCTGTTTCCCCTCGCCCGCTTGCGGGAGAGGGTGGCCGAAGGCCGGGAGAGGGCGCGCCGCAGGCGCGGTGGACTTCGCCGACACCTCCCGGCCCCCTTCGGGCGCCGCCCTCTCCCCCCAGCCCCTCTCCCGCAGGCGGGAGAGGGGAGTTAAAGGCCCAGGGAGCCTCTCCGGTTCATATGGATACATTTCGCAACATAACAACCGTCATTCCGGCGAAGACGCACTGCTGTCCGGAATAATGATGCTGGTGATGCTGCTGACCTTGTCGTTACAAAGGCTGCGGTACCAGCGGCCATTGAAGACCTGATTTCACGCTCGCGCTGTTTCCCCTCGCCCGCTTGCGGGAGAGGGTGGCCGAAGGCCGGGAGAGGGCGCGCCGCAGGCGCGGCGGACTTCGCCGACACCTCCCGGCCCCCTTCGGGCGCCGCCCTCTCCCCCCAGCCCCTCTCCCGCAGGCGGGAGAGGGGCGTAAAGGCCCTAGCGAGCCTTCTTGGTTCATGTGCTTACATTTCGCAACACAACAACCGTCATTCCGGCGAAGTCGCACTGCTGTCCGGAATAATGATGCTGGTGATGCTGCTGACCTTGTCGTTACAAAGGCTGCGGTACCAGCGGCCATTGAAGACCCGATTTCATACTCGCGCTGTTTCCCTCTCCCGCTTGCGGGAGAGGGTGGCCGAAGGCCGGGAGAGGGCGCGCCGCAGGCGCGGCGGACTTCGCCGACACCTCCCGGCCCCCTTCGGGCGCCGCCCTCTCCCCCTAGCCCCTCTCCCGCAGGCGGGAGAGGGGAGTAAAGGCCCTAGCGAGCCTTCTTGGTTCATCTGCATACATTTCGCAACACAACAACCGTCATTCCGGCGACGGCGCACCGCTGTCCGGAATAATGATGCTGCCGACCTTGTCGTTCCAGAGGCTGCGGTACCAGCGGCCATTGAAGACTCGATTTCACACTCGCGTTGTTCCCCTCGCCCGCTTGCGGGAGGGGGAGGAAGGGGGCTAGGCCTTCTGCTTTTACGCTGTTGAGGGCACGGCCACTTGTGATCTGAAAATGCGGTGCAAATCGTCAGGAAGGTCAAGGGTGGTGCGCATGCGGCGTACCGTGATGCGACCGCATCACGGTGTTAACTGCCCGCAGACAGACAACCGCTGACTAACGACGATCTCGGACAAACCATGGCTTGCCCTCGTCATCGACGTAGAGCTTGCGCTGCTCGTCGAGGGTGAATGGCCGTGAGCCGATGCGGCCGAAGACGGCAATCTGCCCGCCGCTTTCATCGACTGCGCGGTCGCGATGTAGACCCTCGGAGACCGCGCGGGCGGGCTTGTCGGTGGCGTGGCTGGCGATCAGTTGGGGCTTGGGCTCTGGCGAGAATCCGTAGAAGTTGGGTTGGGTCTCGGGGCTCATCAGCTGAATCACCCGCAGGCCGTTGACGCCGTCGGCCACGTAAGCGAAGAGCGAGGCATTGGTGGCGGCCACTTTCACGTCGCTGGCGTCGTTGATGGCGCCATCGGCGGTGAAGCGTTGATACAGCCTGGGGGCTTCGGGATTTTCGACGTCGATGATCACCAGGCCTTCCTTGCCCGCAGCGACGTAGGCGTAGGTGCGCACCACGTAGACCCGGCGGGCATCGTCGAGCTTGACCTGGGCACCGTCGACGATGCGCGGCGTTTCGGGGTTGGTGATGTCAACCACTTCCAGACCGTGCGCGGAGGTCACGAACAGGTAGCGGAACTGCACGGCCGTCGAGCGTGCGTCAGCGACGTTAATCGTGGTGATGACCTGCGGCTTCATCGGGTCGTCGAGGTCGGCCACGACGATTCCGCGCGGGGTGGTGATGTACACCCAGCGACCGGCCACCGTCAGGTGGCGCGCCCCGGTCAACAGACCATCAGGGTTCCAGGTCAGCGCGCGCTGCAGGGTGTTGTTGCGCAGCTCGCCATCGGACAGCGTGTTGACGTCCACCAGGATCAAGCCCTCTTCACTGTCGGTGATCAGGGCGTAGTTGTAGACCGGATGGAAGGGCTGCTCCTGATTCACCGTCTGGTGATACTCGGTATTGCGATCGGGGTGAATCGGCTGGTTGGTCGGCAGCGCCACGCAGGTGGCGTTCTTGCTGGTGACGCGGGTTCTGTGGCCGAGCGGCGAGAACGGCGCGCTGATGAGCTTCTGGCTGAAGCCCTTGTTGGCGATGCTGGCGACGTCATAGGCCTCGAAGCCCCGCCCGCCCTGCGCGACGTAGAGGTATTCGCCGCGCAGTTGCAAACAGCCGACATCGCCGCCGGTGCTGTGCCGCTCCGACTTGGTCAGGGTCCGCCCCCGGGCAACATGCTCAGCGTGCCAATCGGGGTAAGCGTAACGGTGCAGGTAACTGCCGATGACTGCTTGCGGCTCGTCCCATTCGGTCACATTCACGCCGGCGATCTGGCCTTCCAGCCCTAACCACGCGTTGTAGCCGATGAAGTTCATGAAGTTGGTGCCATGCAGCAACAACTGGGCAAGGATGGCGTTGTTGTCATTTTTTCGAGACAGATGGCAGTCGTCACACTGCTTGGTCTCGGTCTTGCGCTCGGTGTGCGGGTAGTGCGGTGCAAAGGCCTGCGAGCTGTAACCGCTGGCCGCGATGGGCGGCTGCTGGATGTAGATCTTCTCGCGGTTGGCATTGGTCGACGACAGCACCAGCGCACTGGATGAACGCACCGGGGCAATCCGGCCACCCTTGGCAGGGCCGTGCATGCCCAACTGGAAGACATCATCGCGCGCCACCTGCGGGTTGTAGGTGGCAAGGTTGCGGGTGGTGCCGCCCTCGTAGTTGAGGCGATCACTGAGGCGGTTGGCCTCGATGGGCAGGTGACAACCGCCACAGCTTGTCGTCCAGGAGGTGTGACAGGTGACACACAGCATCTTGTCATCCTGGTGGGCGCGGTCGGCAACGGCCACATCCGGACCAAAATTCTGGGTTTCGGTATTGCTGGAAACGGTCTTGGCTTGCGCCGACTTCTCGTTGTAATGGCTGGAGCCGGGATTGACCGAGTCCTTCACCAGGCTCATCGACCATTCCAGACCCGGCGTCACGCTGGAGCGTTGAATCAACTCGCCACCGCGCCACTCGAAGCGCCGGTCGCCAAAGGGCGTCCGCATGGTTGACAGGTCGGTGCCGCCTTCAGGCGCCGCCGGACCACTGGTCAGCAGGGGTGGGTATTCATCGGCGGTGCCGTGGCAGTCCACGCATTCGATCTCGATGGCCTGTGCCACCTCGCCATACATGTGGCCGTCGCCGTGCATGTCCTGCGAGAAGTGACAGTCGGTGCAGTGCATGCCCACATCGACGTGGGTGCTCGACATGTGCACGGCCTTCTCAAACTTCTCGGGATCGTCGTTGGCGACGATGTTGCCTTTGGCGTCGAGGAGGTTGCCCTTGCGGTCGCGTTTGTGAATGGCGCGGAAGTTCCAGCCGTGACCGTGATAGTCGGCAAACTGCGTGTCATTCAGCGTCGGGTTGAGTTCGCTGACCTGCTTGAGAAACTCGGGATCGCTCCACTTGCCGCGAACGGCGGCTTCTTCCGGGTTGCGCTCATTGATACGCGCAAAGTCCTCATCGGTGGGGTACTGCTGTTCTTCCGGCCACATCGCGGGCGCGTCGGACTCGTAGTCCCACATCGTGTAGCCGAGCATCGAGTTGAGGAAGATGTTCGGCTGGTGCATGTGGCAGGTCATGCACTGGCTGGTGGGGATGGCCGAGGTGAAGACATGCTCGATGGGATGACCCGAGCGATCGTTCGGGATGGTCGGATCCGCCGTGGCCGACTGGCCGGTGTGGCCGTGCTGGGCATACGGCCCTGAATGGCGCGGATCACGGTCGTTGGCGTAAATGACATGGCAGGCCGAGCACCCTGAAGAGCGATAGTCCCCCGGCTGCTCGTTGGTGCCGAGAAACCACATCAACGGATTGTTCAACCGCGTCTTGTGCATGTTGAGCACCGGCACCGCGATGCGGTTGCCAGTGCCGGGGCCACGATTGGACTGCTTCAGATCGGGTCGGCCGGGCTCTTCCAGACGTTGAATGGTGCCGGGCTGCAGGGTCGCGACGTTGGGCAGGCCGGTGTCGGGAAACAGGTTCACGATGTTTCGCCCGCCCCGCTCGAACACGCGAAACACATCAGCCGGCTCGATGGTTTCCCAGGCGGGCAGTGGATACAGCGTGTCGATGACGCCCTTGGCGATCATGTTCTCGTCGGGCGTCACCGGACCCTTGAGCGTCGCCGCCTCGCCATGGTGGGTGTAAGCCTCGCCGAGGATGGCGCGCTTGAAAGGCAGAATGCCGTTGTTGTAGGCCGCGCCCTGCCAAAACATCGCGGTGTTGGCCATCAGGCTGCGTTCGGCGGTTTCGATCACCGGGAGGTGACAGGCGCCGCAGGCCTCGCGCGCAACCCGGTAATCACCGGGGTTCACAAACCGAATGAACTCCGGGCTTTCATGATTCACCAGCGTGTACGTGTGCTCGGGAGAATTCGAGTCCGGCCAATTCCACGACTCGGGCAAGGTCGGCATCACGTGGGCCTTCGACAACAGGTCCAGATACGGCACGCTGTCGGGCGCAAAATTGCCCACCTTGAATACATTGGCATCCCCGCCGTGACAGTCGGTGCACCCCAGCACAACCGCCTCCAACCGGTGCATGGTTTTTGACTCGGACGCGCTGTGGCAGCTCACGCAGCCTTCGCTTTTGGCATCCGCTTCAGCCTGCATCTGCGATGCCGGCGCGGGCGGCGCCGGTTGGTAATCGATCTTCAGCGGCTTTTCGCCGCTTGCCGCATGGACGCTGGCCCCGGCGAGTACCAGGGCGGTGGCGATGATTCCTTTCAAAATCGAATTCATAGCTAGGGCCTGTTAACAATTGGCGCATCGCTGCGGCCGAGTCGGTTATGGCCTTGGGCGAGGCGGGAGAAGCGCGGTTTGGTCATTCCACACAAGCGACGACCAACGAAGTCCAGGGCCATAACCGGCCGGCCCCTTTGGGTTGCTGTCTGTTTTTCCGCCATGCGGCGTTGTTCCTTCGTCATTTGGAATAACCAGATTTCCTCAGTCGCGCCTTGCCTGGCGAAAAACAGACGGCAACGCAGCGATACGGCAATTGTTAACAGGCCCTAGTAGGCCAGCACCAAGTTCAAGAGGCCGGAATAAAGCGTTTCGTCGCCATAAAGCTGCTCGAAACCCTTGCCCGGCAAAAGGGCGGCAAAGGACCCCCTGAGGATCACGTTTTGCGAGGCGAATGGACGCCAGATTGTGGCCACCGACAGGTCGGTGCCGATCGCCTTGTCGATGCCACCCTGATTACGTGCAACCTCGACAACCGCCGTGTCGGCAAACCAGAGCTGGTTGGCATTGAGTGACAGGCGGAAGGACGGGGTCAGATCAAGGTCGGTCCCCACACCCAGCAAGACGGTGCCCGGGTTGGTGAAGTTGGACTGACCCTCTTCTTTGCTGGAGCGCAGCGAGTTCAACACGCCGTTACGGCCCGAGATGCCCACCCTGCCGCCGCCAATCAGCGGCACGCTTTGGCGTATCCAGTAACTGGTGTCAAAGCCGGCGAACACCGGGTTTTCAAAGATGGCGTCAAAGCCCGTTTCCTTGTCGTCGAACGGGTCCTCGTCGCCGCCGGCATAAAGCGCCGAGATGCGGACGCGCCGCCAGTCAAAGTCGACCGACGCCTCTGCAGCGGCAAAGACGGCTTCGATGTCGGTGGGGCGCGCCACGAACACGCCCTGCTCGGCATCACCCAGGGCGTAATAAAAACTCGTCGTCAGGTTGAGGCGCCCAAAGTGACCGTCGCCGTTCAAGCCAAAATAAGTGACGTCGTAATTGCGGGGCGCTTCGAGACCCAGCGACGCAGGACGCTCGATGAACTGATTCTCGTTGAAATGGCTGCCCTCATCGCCCTCGCGGTTGCGGTTGTGAACGATGGACACCTGGCTGATGAAGCCCTTGGAGGGGAAGTCCTGCCAGTAAAGGTTGGCCGCGAACACATCGTCTTCGCGCAATGACTTGCCAAGGTCATTCAGGCCACTGTTGGTGTCTTTCTCGAGCCGCCGGAACGCCGCAAGGTTGTACTGAAAGATGTTGTTGCTGCGGGTCCCGAACAGTCGCGCCCCCAATTGCAGGTCTTGAAACAGAAAGCCGCGAAAGTCGGTGGTGAACGGCTGAATACCGATCCGGAACGAGTCGAAGTCGTAGCGTTTCGAGACGTTGCGAATGTGATAGTCGAAGAACAGTTCCTGCACCGCCAGGTGATTGTCGGAACGATCCACGCCAGCACGCGGGTCCACCCGCAATGCGCGCGCCTGATCGGTCTCGACATGGTTGTACTGGTGCGCCAGCGTCAAGCGGTACTCGTAATCCGGTGGCTTGAAGGTGGTGTTGCCCTTGTAATAGACCAGCGCAAGGATCGAGGTCTGGGCAAAAACCGTTTGGTCGGTGCCCCCCAGCACATCGAGCTGCCCGGGCTGGGCGTCTCCCTGGGCGCCCGTGGGCGTCGGCACGCTGCGGGGTTCAAACACCGAATCCGAGGTCAGGCCGAGGTTGAAGAACCAGTCGCCGTGCACCGGCCGGTCGGCCTTCAGCGTGTTCTGGTTGTAAGGGTCGAGGCGCGAGAAATCGGTCAGCCCAAGCTGCCGCGTCAGTTGCCAACGGTCTTCGACAAGCTGCTTGTCGTAGACCGCGTCGGCGTCCGGCTTGGCGACCGCCAACAGCCCGCTGCGGCGATTGGTGTTGAACGGCGTGCGCGGCCCCCTCGGTGCGCCGGGCGACGCGCGCTCGCCGGTTTCAGTCGGCACGTTGGCCTCCAGTTGACCGGGTCGCCGACGCCGTTGATCGCCCGCCACACCGACGGGCGCTGACGGCACCACCGGCTCATCAACCCTGACGTCTTCACTTTGGCCCGGGCGACGGCGGGTTGGCGCAGGCGCCTGGACCGGTGCCGCCGGCCGGGTGTCCCGGGTGGTGGCCGGCGCATCGGGCAGATCAACCTCCACCTCGCGGTCCACGGTCTGGCCGGCCCTGCGACGCTCCTGCGCATTGACCGGGAGCGCCGCCAGCGCGGCAACCAGGGCAAGAATCACACCGACACGGCCATTACTTGCCCGCACAGACGTTCTCCTCGTCGCTGTCAATGAACGGCGCCTGCGGACACTGCACATACCGCGGGTTCTGACCGTCAATCACCAACTGATCGGCACGAAGCGCCACCGGTGCATTGCCGATGGCCCCGCCCAGCGCCTCGCCCGCGCGGTGCAGGCCGAGGAAGGCGATCATGTCGTCCTGCTCGATGCCATCGCCGGAGATGCCGATGGCGCCAACCAGCTGGTTCCCGCGATAGATGGGAACGCCGCCCGAGAAAATCTGGACGCCGTTGGGAAGGGCGGCGATTGGCGAGTCCACCTGAAGCCCTTCAGAGAACCGGCTGATGCCGGTGCAATTCTGTGGCACGTCATTGGGGATCGCGCCCAGCAAAAAAGCCACGTGGGCGACCAGGGCGTTGTAAACCAGATCAACCTGCAACCCGGTGGAGAACACACTCCATTCTCCCATCGGCTTCGACAGCGGTCCCGGCGGCGCGCCGACAATGCCATCCGGCAGAAAGGGGCGGGCCAGATTGCCGATCGTGCGCGCGCCGAAGGCGATCTGACCGTCTGCCAGTGCCGTGGGCCGCTCCAGTAGGGCGCGGGTGGCTGCCACGTAATCCCCAAGGGCAACCGGGGGGCGCTCATTGAAACCATTGACCAGGTAGCCAACGTCCGGGAGGGCCGTCAGTGCCGAGGCCGCATCGGATCCACTGAAGAAATTGACCGTGCGCGCCTTCTGCAAGGCGACATCAATGCCGAAGATCGGCGCATCGCGGCTGCGCACGGCACCCAGCACGTCGCCGTTGCGATCGGTCACGAAAATCGACACCCGCGCCGGGGTCGACAGTGGCCGACGAATCTGCGCCCGGGCACTGTTGGCGACATCCAGCGCATTGAGCATGACCGCCCGCACTTCGGCCGCGCTGAGTGCACCGGCGCCGGTCCCGGCGCGCGGGGCAAAGCGGGGTTGATTGGCGGCATCAACCAGCATGAACGCATCGCGGGCGGCAAACTCCGCATCGCTGGCCGGCCGAATGCCCGATGCCGGTTGGCCGAACGCTGTCCCGGACCTGACCCGCACCGTGTCGTCGGTGTAGCCGCGCACCAAGACGAAACTGCCGAGGCTCAGCGCATCGGCCACGTTCACCGTCGCCGGCATGCTCAACAGGTCGGCATCGCTGACGTCACTGAAGCGCAGGGTTTTGCCTTCAACCGTGATGCGGTCAGCGCGGCGATCCAGGGGCGCGGCGAAGCCAAACGTTGCGGCAAGCGCGACCAACTCATCGACATCGCGATCCGTATCGAAAACGCTGGTGTCGAGGCCGTAAGCGCCATCGACTTCGACCCCGACCCCGCCAATCACGGTGCCATTGCGGTACAGGGGAAAGCCCCCCGGATCGGCCGACATGCCCAGCGGCGAGCGGTGCGGTCCGGGCGACGCGGCCACGCCCTGATGACGGGCCGAAAGATCCGAGCAAGGCAACTGCGAAATCTGCACCCCGAACAAGGGGCCGCCCGGCTGATCGAACTCGCCAGGGTTGAAGTGCTCCTGAATGATCTGGCTGGCCACCCGGGTGCTGAAAGCATTGCCTTCAGACGACACATAGGCCGCCGTGTTGGCCTTGGTGATTGCGCTGGCCACGGCGGGGATCACGTTGACCCCCTCAAGGCCCGCAGTGATGTCGCGCCCCGGCGTGGCAATACGGATCGTGGCGGGCGACCCGGTCATCGAGAAAACGCCGAGCACATTCCCGACCCGGTCACTGACGGCGATGTGGCCGGAAACGCCAAGGGCGCGGGCTTCGCCAACCGCCTGCGCGACGATCTGCTCAACGTCGGCCACCGACAGATTTTCGGGCGAATCCGCACAGCGGCCTTCGCAGCCCTGCGTGGGGTCAGACCCCACCCCTGAGGCCTGCTCACCCGCGGAACATCCTGCAAACCAACCCGCCGCCGCAATCAAACTAAGGCTGTAAGCCCATCTCCACGGGTTGAATCGATGCATCCCCATGCAGGCGCCCCTCCCTATCGCCGACGCTGTGCGTCGCGCTCACCTGATGGAAGCCGTGGCAGTCCACGCAGGCACTCTGTATCCCCGCTGAATAAGCTACGCCCGCGTGACATTGGCGGCAAGTGGCGATGGGCGGCAGCAGAAGCTCTGCGGCATCTTTCGAGGTCTCGGCGCTGTGACACAGCGCGCACTCGGTGGTTTGGTGAGGCGCGTGCGTAAAGCGGGCATGTGGCCACCAGCTCTGCGCCAAAAGGACGGGCGCAACCCCTTCGCCTTGCGCGGACACGACATGGCACTTGGCGCACAGCCGTGACTCGATCTGTGATTGCACCCAGCCCTCTGTCGTGGGGCCGTCACCACGGTCAGCCTGGCTGCCGGCCCGGCGACGCTCGATGTCGGGGGTGTTGGCCTCAGGCATGTCGGCCAGCGCGTCGGTGGCGATCCGCTCGAGCATCCAACGCGCGGCCACGATATCGCCGTGCGGCAGGGTGACCGTCGCGTCGGGCGCTTCGACATCCAGGGCGTGGCAGCGTTGACAGTGGGGCTCAAAGGCGATGGGCTGGAACCCGACCCGGCCCGGCCCGGGTTGATGGCAATCGACACAGGCCAGGGTTTCGGGGCCTTCGGGACCGTCCAGGTCGGCTTCAAGATGCAGGTCGTGCGGATAGATCAGGCCGCTGTTGTCGGCGGGCGCATCGGCGAGCGGCGTGCGCTCAAAGGTCGGGATGGCACCGTCCCAGCCACTGATGACATTGACGCGGAATGGGGGGTGCGCGCGTTCGAAATCGGCGGCAGGCGACAAATGCGCAGACCAGTCTTCCTGGTGGGGCGCGGCGTGGCAGTCCGTGCACAGGCCGGAATGCTCGGGCATCACCGCGTGTGTCCCGCCATGTTCTTTATGGCAGTTCGCGCAGCCACGTTCGCTCAGGCCGCTGGCGTGCAATATGTCGGTGTCGGCGCTGTGCTCGCCCAGCCCCTGGTGACAACTGCGACAGGTTTCATCACGAACCTGCACGAACAAATCGACATGGCAACTGCGGCAATCGTTGGCCAGATGCTGGTGGGCGTTACTAATGGTTCCCGAATTCCACAACGTGTCGGTGGGCAGGAAGGCCCGTACCGGGGTCTCGGCAGGTAGCAACGCCATGACCAGCGGAATCAGCAGCGTCAGCAACAGCAGCGCGATGGCGGCAACCCATGCCGGACGGCGCATGCGCAAGCCTGCACCGGCAAGATCGAGCGCACCGCGACGGGCCTTGGCCTCGGCATCCAGCGCCACGCTGAGCACCAGCGACAGCCCGTCGGTCGGCGCCAGCACCTGAATTCGGTGCGGCCCCAGCGCCAGGGTTTGCCCGGGCTGAAGCACGGCGTCTTGCAGGCCACTTTGCCCATCCAGACCAAACCGGTAAGGACCCTGCGCCTGCGCCCGCCAGATGCCGTCGGCGCCGCAGTTCAGCAGCAGGTGCATCGTCCCCACCCGGTTGCCGGGCAGCACGATGGTGTTGTGCGGGCTGCCGCCAATAGCAATGGCGGCAACGTCCAGGTCACGCGTGCTGGGCGCGCCGCTGAGGGGTTGCGTTTCGATTCTGACGCGCATTCAGAACGTGCCCGAGGACACAACACGCCCACGACGGTCGCCGCAGGGCGATCCAGTAAGACGTGGTTTCGGGCTGCAAGGTGAGGCGGTTTTTTCAGTCACGGGCGCACTCGTTCACCAGTACAGAAAAACGGTGAGCACATGGACGAACAGGCTCACCAGCAGTGCAAAGGTCATGGGCACATGCAGATACAGCCAGAGGTTCTGCCGCGCGCGCAGGGTGATGTCGCGATTGAGCCGGTCGACCAACAGCTTGCGCCGGGCCAGCGCCTCCATCAGCTTGTCGAGATGTTCGCCGCGGGCATCGCGCCCGCCATCGAAGATCTGCCCGGCGACCATGAACAGGGTCACGCCCCGCGTGCCGCCGGGTGTCTCGCGGGTGGCGGGTGCAGTGGCGGCGCGATCACGAATCTGCGCCGCCTTGCGGCTGAGCGTCGCCGTCAGAGCGCCGCCGTCTTCGCGTCGCCGGTAGCGACCGCGAATCTGCTGCCATAAGGGGCCACCCATCTGCACCCGCTCGACCGAACGGATCACCATGGCGTGCGTCTCCGGGTCGACCTTGGCGGCATACGACAGGGCGCGCTCGTCAGCGCTGGCAATCTCGGCAACGATGGCGTCGCGGGACATGCCCGCCAGGTTTTGCGTGAGCTGGCGCGGCAGCACGGTGTAGGCAATAGCGCCGTACACCCCCGAAAGAATCACCAGCATCATCAACAGGTAAGCGAGGCTGTGAACATTGAAACCGAGTTGGAAACCCGCATGCAGGGTGGCAATGATGGCCAGTGACAAACCCAGATAGACGTGTGCCGACACCCACGCTGCCAGCGCGCCGCGCCCGGTGGTGAACTGGCGCTTGCGGATGCCCAGCCACGCCAACCAGACAATCAGCGCCAACCCCACGGTGCCGAGCGTATAGCCCAGCCAGGTCCCGCCGTTGTGGCCGTGCCAGGGGTCCGTCAGGGCGTAGAACAGCACCGACACCAACACCAGCAGGGCGGCGCGCTTGAGCCAGAGCGCACGACGATAGGCCCACATCGAACGGTGGCCTTCAGTCTCGTCACGCTCGACCGGGGTTCGCCACGACGTCCATAACCGCCGCAGATGATCAGCGGCGACCATCGCGCAGAATCTCGAAGAACTGTTCAGGGCCGACCCGCAGGGCGGCACCGGTGGGGCAGGCCTGCACGCAGGCAGGACCTTCGTCGCGGCCACGACACATGTCGCACTTCACCGCCTTTTTGGCGATGTCCTTGTTTTTGACTTTCAGCTCGCTACCTGGCGCCCGGCCCTGACCGAACATCATCCAGCGCCAGAGGCTGGGCGCTTCGGTGGACTCGACGCCCATCTGAATCACGCCGTAAGGACAGTTGCGCTCGCAGTTGCCGCAGCCAATGCAGGTCGATTCGATGAACACCTCGCCATTGGCTGCGCGGTGAATGGCATCGGGCGGGCAATCCTTCATGCAATGCGGGTGCTCGCAGTGGCGACAGGACGTGGGCACGTGCAAGTGGTCGAAGGTCGCCCCGGCCTCGCGGTCCAGCCTCGACACCTGCCCGTGCGTGGCCGCGCAGGCCTTCTCGCACTGGTCACAGCGCACGCACAACGACTCATCGATGAGCAGGGCGTCGGTGGCCTCGCCGAGGCCTTCCTTGAGCAGGAAGCTCATCATTTCGCCGCGCTCGGGATTACGCTCCATCTCGATGCGCTGCTGCACCGCCAGCTGAAAGCGGTCACGTACCCGCACCTGGACGGCGGGATGCTTTTCGAGCAACTGCAGAAACGCCTCGGCGGGAATCGCCAGGGTCTCGGTCTTGATGGCGGCGCGTGCGGTCTGCCGTCTCGCGGTGCCGGCCAAGACGTCCACCTCGCCAAAATATTGCCCGGCCGGCACATAGGCCGACACCTGCTCACGGTCGCCTCGCGCGGCTGCCAGGGTCACCGAACCACTGCGCACCAGATGAATATGGCCCGCCTCGGTGCCGTGCTCATAAATCGCCTGACCGGCCTTGAAGGCTTTCATCTCGCAGAGGTCCAGCAGCTTGAGAACCTCCGCCTCGCCGACGCCGGGGGCGAGGTAGTTCTGCACGGCGCGCAGCGCGAACACCCGGTCAACGTATTCGCGGATGGGCGCGTGGCTGGCCATGAAACGCAACATGGTGCGTCGCGGCACCTCGACAATGATGCAGCCCTTGCCCGCCACCACCGAGGCCGAACGTGGACGGCCTGACACCAGCGCCAACTCCCCGAACATGCGGCCGGCCTTGATCACCGGATTGGCATCCAGATCGGCGCTGTTCAGCTCCACACTGGCCTCACCGGCAATAGTCAGAAACACGGTGTTGCCGTAGTCCCCTTTTTGATAAAGGCGCGTCCCCAGCTCGGGCGCACGCAGCTCGCTCTCCAGCAAAAATTCACGCAACTGCAGACGGTTCAGGGCGGCCAGAATCGACGAGCGTTGACGCAGCACGTCGAGCACCACCTCGACATCCTTGATGGCGCTGAACACTTCGAACTTTTTGCGCAGCAGCGGCTCGTCAACCGGCGTCACCGGGCGTCCGCGGATGAATTCCACGGTCTCGAAGCCCTGGTTCATCGCCTGCTTGATCAGCGGATAGCCCGCCAGCGCGCCGATGATGTACAAGCCCGGCACGTTGGACTCATAGCTTGCCGACACCTGCGGCAGGGCCGCCGCATCTTTGCTGGGGAACTGCACGCCACAGCCCTCGACGAAGTCTCGCGGTGCCGTGGCGCCCAGGCGCGCAATGATGCGATGGCAGGGCACCGTCTCGTGCCCCGCGTCGGCGTTGAGCAGCAACTTGACCGGCGGGCCGTCGGCTTGCAGTTCCAGCCGTTCGATCCCGGCGTTGTAATGCACGATAACCTTGCCCTGGTCGATGGCCGCAAGGATGGCGCTGTTGTTGCCATCCTTGGCGCGACTGAACTCGCCCTTGCGATTGACGATGTGCACCGTGTTGTTCGCCGACAGCGCGATGGCGTTCTCGATCGCGGCATCGCCTGCGCCCACCACCACGATGACTTCACCGCGATATTCATCGGGATCGTCGAGCTGGTACTGCACCTGCGGCAGGTCTTCGCCGGGCGCACCGAGTTTGCGGGGATTGCCCTGCACGCCAATCGACAGGATGACCGCCTCGGCCAGCAAGACCTCGCCATTGACCAGCGTGAGGGTGAAGCCGCTCTCGTCCTTGCAGATGCCTTTGACTTCGGCCTGCCGCCGCAGATTGACGCCCGCTGCGACGACGTCCATGTCCCAGCGATCCAAGATGGCTTCGCGCTTGCCTGCCTCAAACCCCGCATCCGCGCGCAACGGCAGGACGGAGGGCTCGGCCATCACGTGCTTGCCCTTCTGGTAGCGATAAATGGTGTTGGCCAGATGCGGCTGGGCTTCGAGCAACACATGGGTGTCACCGGCGCGTGCAGCGCGGCAGGCAGCCGCAATACCGGCGGGCCCACCCCCCACAATGGCAATTTGATAACGCATGGTGAGCCTGGGGTGATCCTGGGTCAGACGCCTGGGACTAGGCGGGTGCTTCGCGATTCGCTATATCTATCCTATCCAATTCAGATTCACTTCAGGTACGCCCACATGCGCCCCACTCAACGACTTGCCCGAATCGTCATCAGTGCACTGATGCTGACGGGGGCTGCGGTGGCCTCGGCGAACCCCGCGTTTCCATCGGACGCGGACGACATCCACCTGGGCGTGGCCACCTGCGCAGGCAGCACCTGCCACGGTGCCTCGCGGCCGCTCAGCGAGACGCCGGTGTTGCAAAACGAGTTCACCACCTGGGAGCGTCAGGACGCGCATTCCAATGCCTACAAGGTGTTGCTCACCCCGGCATCAAAAAGAATTGTCGCCAATTTGGGCTACACGAAACCGGCCCACGAAGCGGCCGAATGTCTGACCTGCCACAGCGACTTCGTGCCCGCCGAGCGTCGCGGTCGCCGCTTCAAGCTCAGCGACGGGGTGGGCTGCGAAGCCTGCCACGGGGGCGGTGAGGATTGGCTGGGCCCTCATGTCTCGGGCAACACGCACGCACAGAACGTGGCCGACGGCCTATACCCGCTTCCGCAGCCGGCGGCGCGCGCACGCCTGTGCCTGGACTGTCACATGGGCAGCACGCGCAAACCCATCGACCACAAAATGATGGGCGCGGGACACCCGCCGCTGAGCTTTGAGCTCGACACCTTCACCAACATTCAGCCCGCGCACTTTCAGATTGATCGTGACTATGTCGAGCGCAAGGGCGCGGCCGATGGCCTGCGCCTTTGGATGATCGGCCAACTGGTGGCCACCGAAGCGTTTCTGGACGGCCTGATCAGCGAACGGTTCATCAGCCACGGGTTGTTTCCCGAGCTGGTGTTCTTCGACTGCAATGCCTGTCACCACCCGATGCGCCCACCGCGCTGGGAGCCCGGGGTCTCTGGCAACAACCCGCCCGGGCAGGTGCGCCTGTTCAATGCCAGCCTGGCGATGAGCGCGCATGTGGTGTCGGTGGTGGCGCCCGACAGTCTCGTTAAATGGCGCACTGGTGTGGCGCAACTTCATGCCGCGTCAACCGTGTCGGTCGCCGACATCAAAAAGGCTGCAACCTCGCTGCGCGGCACCTTGCCCGCGCTGATTGCAAAAGCGGAGTCGGCCAGCGTCAGCGGGCAGACGGCACGCACCATCCTGCAAGCCATGGCCGAGGCGGGGTTGCAACGCGACTCGGGTGACTACACCGCCGCGCAACAGATCGCGATGGGCATGGAAGGCCTCAACGTCTATCTGGCCAGCAGCGACGCCCCCCGCAGCAAGGCATTGCGCCCGGCGCTGGACCGTGTTTTCAGCGCCGTCGAAACCCCGAACAATTACGATGCCGAAACCTTCCGCGCCGGTCTGGCGCAGGCCCGCGAGGCACTGAAATAAGGGAACGCATCTGTTTTTCAGGCTGTCGGCGCGGGCCAGACGTGGGCGCTGGCAGCGCTAAGGAAGCGCCAAGCCGTACATGTCCGCAGCGCGGGGATTCAAGCTCAGGGCCGCTTGCTGATGGCCCTCGCCTTGCGCGTCCGCGGCCATGATCAGAAGCTCACCCAGCACCCATCGCCACTCGGCAGAGGCCCACCCCTCGGCCGAATGGCGCTTCAGCAGGTCTAGCGCCTTTGGCCATTGACCCGAGAGTACAAGCGCCCTGGCCAAGCCCAGGGCAGGCTCGGCATACGGGCGCTCAGCATAATTCGCGACCGCCAGCGCAAGCGCGCGTGAGGGGTCGAACTGAAGAAAATGGTCAAGCGCATGGCCCGCCGCCGCTTCGGGGAATCGGTTCAAGCGCTGGTCGTAGCGGTCACGGGCGCGGTCAATCCAGGTCTGCGCCTCGTCGTCACGGCCCTGGTCTGTCAGCAGCCCGGCCAACGAATCCATGAACTCGGGCAAGTCGGTGCGCTCGATGATCGACCGATAGCGGGCTTCGGCAGCGGCAGACTCGCCCATTAGCGCCTCGATCTCAGCAAGGTGTTCCTCGATCAGCCACCAACCCGGCAACGCCGAGTCGGCCGACAGATAGACCGCGCGAGCCTCCTCCCAGCGACCCTGATGCAAGGCGACATGCCCGCGCCGAAGCCGCAGCCATGCCCGCTGTGCCGGATCGCCGCTGTGATCGGCATCTTCGGCACTTCGGAAGAGCGCCTTGGCCTCCTCCGGCGCGCCTGCGGCCTCTTGCAGGGTGGCCATCTGCACCAGCAAGCTCACCGATGGATGCGCATTCAGCCGCCCACGAACCCGCGCCAAGGCCCCCGACAAATCGCCCCTCATGAACTGCAGATCGGCCTCAAGGCGTTCGCGCATCTGCGGGTCAGCAAAGGGCCCGCAGCGTTCCAGCGCGGCGGAGGCCAGGCCAAGACGATGCAGGGTGACCTTCAGGCGCGCCTCAACCAGGCAAAACGAGGGCGTCTGGCCTTGGGCATCACGCCCGCGCTGCAAGGCCTGGTCGGCGTCGACAAAATCGGTGTACTGGCCTGAAAGCCACGCCCGTTCGAGCAAAGCTTCCGTCAAGGCGACGGCATTGTCTGCGACCTCGGGGGCCGCTTCCAAAGCCAGGCTGGCGGCCTGAACGTCGGCATCGGCCTGTGCCAGACGCTGGGCAAAAGAAACCGTCGTCGCGCGGTCGATGTTCATTGAGGCCGCCGGCTGGCTCTGCGCCCCGCAACCCGCCAGCAGAAGTCCGGCGAGCACGATCGCCGGACCGAGGCCCAAGGGCGACATCAGCCGGGCGCCGGGGGCGGCGGTGACGGTTCCGGGAATGCAGGGCGCAGGTAGGGGAAGGTGGTGGGCGACTGATCGTCGCGATCACCTTCGTTACCCGGTGGATTCAGTGGAAGCTCGAACAGGGCATCCAGCGGGTGAACATCGAGATCGAGCAAGGCAAATGACAGCAGGCGATCCACCACGGGGTCATCAAAGCCACGACCGTTGGGCCAACCGGTTGGGCGGTCCAGGTCGAAGGTCACAACGTCGGGAACAATGATGGGGGCGACCTGCGACACACATTTATCGATGACGATTGAAGAACCCTCGCCCGTTGAACAGGGCGTCAATCCGGCGACACGCAGCGCGGGTCCGAGCTGTTGAAGCAGCGTCGTCAATGTCGCCAGCATTTCGGGGATGAATGTGGTGTCGTCCGCAGGGTCCGCGCGATTCAGGGCATCGCGCTGATTGTCGTCGCCGGGCCTCGATCCCGGCGCACGCGACAGCAGCGCGGTCCCGACCGCGGGCTGCCCCATGCGATCAACACGGACGAAGCGGGCGGCAGCTTCGGTTCGGACGTTGAAATCGCCCCCGGTCAAGGGCGGCTCAGGTGTCGATGTCGCGCCGCCACCGCCGCCACCGCAAGCGGCGAGACCGATGACCACACCGAGCAAGGCAAAGACGGAGAAGCGACTCAATAAGGCATGGTTGGTCATGGGGATCAATCCTGGAACCGGCTGGTGGTGGTCCAGAACCGCAAGCTGCTGGTGGGCGCGCCCTGGAGCAGCGCAGCCTCGTCCATTTCGAACACGACTGCGGTCACGTTGCGCGCGCCAAACCCGTCGCGTTGAGGGTCAAAGCGAATCTCACCCGTTGGATTATCGGGATCGGCACTGAACGTCATCAGTGTCATGGCCAGTCCCTGCGGATCGAAGAAAAACGGGTCGTCGCGTCGCCCTGAAAAGAACCGCAGCCCACTGGGACTGGTGAACACCGTTTCGGTGCGGCCATCGATGGCGCGCGCCTCGACGCCGGGAACATTCTCGAAGCGGACACCGCAGCGACCGCTGCTGTCGCGCCCGTAGCGGATCAACACGTCGGTGTCCGGGACATCGTCGGCGTTTTTATCGATGTGGACCGTGTAGAGCACATCCCGGTCGCAGTACTCAACATCGATCCGCGCTCTTGGTGCGGGTCGACCGCCGAACGTCACTGCACCAATGATCCGGTCAGGTCGGTCAGGGGCGCGAAACACGAATATGTCGGCGATGTCCGCCGCGCGGTCAAGATCGGCCGCGGGTGATTCCGCATGATCCGCCGCCCAACTTCCCCCTGCGCCCCCCAAGATCCCCGTGATCAGGGCCACTGGCCAAATCGTCCGCCGCATGACGCTCTCCCGTTGTCCGCTCGAAATATCAGCGCGCCCCCGGCGTTTGTCAATCGCAACTTGAAGCGGGACTCATGGGCGCTTGCGCGGCGGTCGAAAGGCGATTGCCCGGACCCGGCACCCATCCCGCCCGGACGAGCCACGCCCCCCGACCGTGGCATTTAGCCAACCGGTGCTGAAGGTTTGCAGGGGCTGCAACGCCATCGCTCTCGCGGCTGCTTCACGCACTGCGAGCCGCAGGTGATGCTGGGTTTCCGCTTCGCTGCAACCCAGCCTACGAGGCTGACATGGCGGGCGGTGCTGGTCGCGGTTGTAGGCTGGGTAGAGCTTGCGAAACCCAGCGTTGCAGCTTCCAGGAGGCCGCTGGGTTTCCGCTGCGCTGCAACCCAGCCTACGGGCTACATACGAGGCTTGCGAAACCTGGCCGGAGGTGCGTTTGAGGGGGTTGTGGGGCGTCCGAGAGGCACAAAAAACAAGGCCCCGAAATCGGGGCCTTGTTGTCACAACGAACCGCTGGGTTGGGCTTAGAAGCCGCCCATACCGCCCATACCGCCCATGTCACCCATGCCACCGCCGGCCGGCATGGCCGGGCCGTCGTTCTTGGCGGGGGCTTCAGCAATCATGGCTTCGGTGGTCAGCAACAGACCGGCCACCGAGGCGGCGTTCTGCAGCGCCAGACGGGTCACCTTGGCGGGGTCGATGATGCCGGCCTCGAGCATGTCACCGTAGGTGTTGTTGCCGGCGTTGTAGCCGTAGTTGCCCTTGCCTTCGCGGACCTTGTTGAGGACCACTGAGGACTCTTCGCCGCAGTTGCGGACGATCATGCGCAGCGGTTCCTGGATGGCGCGACGCAGGATATTGATGCCGACCGTCTGGTCGTCATTGGCACCCTTGAGGCTTTCCAGTGCCGCAGCGGCACGCACCAGCGCAACACCGCCGCCGGGGACGATGCCTTCTTCAACGGCCGCACGGGTGGCGTGCAGCGCGTCTTCGACGCGGGCCTTCTTTTCCTTCATTTCGATTTCGGTGGCAGCGCCGACCTTGATCACGGCCACACCGCCGGCGAGCTTGGCAACGCGCTCCTGCAGCTTTTCCTTGTCGTAGTCGCTGGTAGCGTCTTCGATCTGGCGGCGGATGTGGTTGACACGGTCTTCAATGGCAGCCGACTCGCCGGCGCCGTCGATGACGGTGGTGTTTTCCTTGTTGATCTGGACCTTCTTGGCGGTGCCCAGGTCGTCGATCGTCACCTTTTCAAGCGACAGACCGACATCTTCGGCAATCACGGTACCGCCGGTGAGGATGGCGATGTCCTTGAGCATTTCCTTGCGGCGGTCGCCAAAGCCGGGGGCCTTGACGGCAGCAACCTTGAGGATGCCGCGCAGGTTGTTGACCACCAGGGTGGCCAGTGCTTCGCCTTCGACGTCTTCGGCAATGATCAACAGCGGCTTGCCGGCCTTGGCCACGCTTTCGAGCACGGGCAGCAGTTCGCGAATGTTGGAAACCTTCTTCTCGCTGATGAGGATCAGCGGGTTTTCCAGCTCAACCTGCTGGCTCTGCTGGTTGTTGATGAAGTAGGGGCTGAGGTAGCCACGGTCGAACTGCATGCCTTCGACCACGTCCAGCTCGTTTTCGAGGCCGGAACCGTCTTCAACGGTGATGACGCCTTCCTTGCCAACCTTGTCCATCGCGGTGGCGATGATTTCGCCGATGGCTTCGTCGCTGTTGGCCGACACGGTGCCGACCTGGGCAATGGCCTTGCGGTCTTTGCAGGGCACGGCCAGCTTTTTGATTTCGGCGGTGACGGCTTCAACCGCCTTGTCGATGCCGCGCTTGATGTCCATCGGGTCAACGCCGGCGGTGACGCTCTTCTGGCCTTCGTTGAGGATGGCCTGGGCCAGTACGGTGGCGGTGGTGGTGCCGTCGCCGGCGGCGTCGGAGGTCTTGGAAGCAACTTCCTTGACCAGCTGGGCGCCCATGTTTTCGAACTTGTCCTTCAGTTCGATTTCCTTGGCAACCGACACGCCGTCCTTGGTGACGGTGGGGGCGCCGAAGGACTTGTCGATCACCACGTTACGGCCCTTGGGGCCGAGGGTAACCTTGACCGCGTTGGCGAGAATATTGACACCGGACACCATACGGGCGCGGGCGTCGTCGCCAAACTTGATTTCTTTTGCTGACATTTGAACTTCCTCTTGCTAATTCGGATTGACTTTGTGTGAACGCCGCGCAGGGTTCTTGTTTTCTGTAGGTCGGGCTTCAGCCCGACGAACGAGTCGGGCTGAAGCCCGACCTACAGAACCTCGCGCAGAGCCACTTAGGCGAATACGGCCATGATGTCGTCTTCGCGCAGGACCACGAGGTCCTGGCCATCGACTTTGACTTCGGTGCCGGAGTACTTGCCGATCAACACCTTGTCGCCAACCTTGACGTCAACGGCGTGGGTCTTGCCGTCGTCGGTGCGCTTGCCTGAACCCACGGCAATCACTTCGGCCTTGAGGGGCTTTTCGGCGGCGCTGTCGGGAATCAGAATGCCACCGGCGGATTTTTTATCTTCTTCGAGACGCTTGACGATCACGCGATCGTGCAAAGGACGCAGACTCATAGGGTTTCTCCCGTAATTAATGGTTTAAACAAACAAACGGACTTATCAACTCAACGGGGCAGTTGCCAACGGTTGTTAGCACTCTCCCCCTGAGGCTGCTAACAGTGTGGCACGGCCTTGCGCCTTTCAAGAGGCCCGCGCAAACTTTTTTGGCCTTGGGAAGCGCTGATCAAGTCGCGCGCCTGCGTTGCGAGTCCCAAATCGCGCCGGGCAAGGAAAGTGGCGTGAAGTTTGATCGGCGCTTACCTTGGGCGCTGTCGCTACAGCCAAACGCAGCAGCCGTTTCGAGGCGTATCCTTTTGGTGCACTGCATCATGGCCTGGTCGGCCTCGATGCTGCCCAGTTTCCCTCTTCGCCACCTGCTCAGGAGCATCTCATGGCCCAAGCCCGCAAAGTCGCCATCATTGGCGGCGCCCGCACCCCCTTCGCGCGCTCCAATACCGCCTACGCCACGCAATCGAACATGGCCATGCTGACAGCCTCGCTCAAAGGGGTGGTCGACAAATACCAGTTGCATGGCGAAGCCTTGGGTGAAGTGGCGGCCGGCGCAGTGTTGAAGCATTCCCGCGACTTCAACCTGACCCGCGAGGCGGTGCTGTCCTCCGGTCTGGCGCCGGAAACCTCGGCCTTCGACGTGCAGCAGGCCTGCGGCACCGGCCTGGAAGCGGCGATCGCCATCGGCAACAAGATTGCGCTGGGTCAGATTGATTCGGGTATCGCCGGCGGCGTGGACACGACCTCGGACGCCCCCATCGCCGTCAACGACAAGCTGCGCAAAATTCTGCTTGAAGCCAACCGCGCCAAGACCACCGGGCAAAAGTTGGCGGCCATTGCCAAGATTCGGCCGTCGATGCTGGCCCCGGCCACCCCCACCAACGGCGAGCCGCGCACCGGCAAGTCGATGGGCCAACACTGCGAAATGATGGCGCAGGAATGGGGCATCTCCCGCCAGGATCAGGACCTGCTGGCCTTCCAGAGCCACCAGAAGGCCGCCAACGCCTACGACGCAGGCTTTTACAGCGATCTGCTGGTGCCGTTTTCCGGGCTGAAGCAGGACAACAACCTGCGCACCAACCTGACCCTCGAAAAACTTGCCTCGCTGGGACTGGCTTTCGACAAAACCTCGGGCAAGGGCACGCTCAGCGCCGGCAACTCCACCCCGCTGACCGACGGCGCCTCGGCGGTGCTGCTGGGCTCGGACGCCTGGGCCAAGGCCCACGGCCTGAAAGTGCAGGCTTACCTGACGCATTGCGAAACCGCCGCAGTCGACTTCGTCGGCAAGAAAGAAGGCCTGCTGATGGCACCCGCCTACGCTGTGCCGCGCATGCTCGACCGCGCCGGCCTGACGCTGCAAGACTTCGATTTTTACGAGATTCACGAAGCCTTTGCCGCCCAGGTGTTGTGCACGCTCAACGCCTGGGAAAGCAAAGCCTTCTGCAAAGACCGCCTGAACCGCAGCAGCCCGCTGGGCCGCATCGACCGCGACAAACTCAACATTCGCGGCAGCTCACTGGCCCTGGGCCACCCCTTTGGCGCCACCGGCGGTCGCATTCTCGCCACGCTCGCCAAGATCATCGACGAGGCCGGTGGTGGGCGCGGCCTGATCTCCATCTGTGCGGCGGGTGGTGTTGGCGTCACGGCGATTGTAGAGCGCTCATAAGAGGGCCAAATGCCCCCGAATCAGCCGTGATCGACCCCGAGTCAAGCCCCACTGCTGTCCGGAACGTTTGTGGATCAGAAGTGGCCGTGCTTCCAAGGGCGAAATAATCGAAGTGTCTGGTCGTTTTTCTCCCCTCGCCCGCTTGCGGGAGAGGGGCAACGTATACGTTTGCGGGGAGAAGGCGGCACCCGAACGGGGCCGGTGTTTGCTGGCCAGTCCGCCGCGCCTGCGGCGCGCCCTCTCCCGGCCTTCGGCCACCCTCTCCCGCAAGCGGGCGAGGGGAAACAGCGCGAGCATGAAATCGAGTCTTTAATGGCCGCTCGTACCGCAGCCTTTATAACAGCAGGGTCGGCAGCATCACGAGCAACATTATTCTGGACACCAGTGGGGTCAAGTCCGGGGTGGCGGTGATTGAAGTTGCAAGCACCCTTCGCCATGACCCCCACCGTCATGCCGGACTTGATCCGACATACATGCACGGTTCGCTAAATCCGACAAGCTTCGTCACGCTCGCCGCCATCGGCATCACGTAAAGTTGCGCTCGGCCAATTCCGCTGGCCGGCTCATATCAGGACAGATTGCCCATGCCCCGCACGCTCGGCGTCGTGATGGACCCCATACGGGCCATCAAACCCTACAAGGACACCACCCTCGCCCTGCTGTTGGCCGCGCAACGCCACGGCTACGCACTCCGCTATTTCGAGATGGGGGACCTGTGGGTCCGCGACGGCTTGGCCTTGGGTCGCGGGCGTGCCCTGACGGTGCGGGACGACAACCAAGACTGGTTTACCTTGGGTGACGCCGCCACTGCGCCACTGGGCGATCTCGATGCGTTGTTGATGCGCAAAGATCCGCCCTTCGACATGGATTTTGTCAACGCGACCTACACGCTGGAGTTGGCCGAAGCGCAAGGCTGCCGGGTGGTGAATCGGCCGCAGAGCCTTCGCGACTGCAACGAGAAGTTCTTCATCAGCCGCTTTCCGCAGTGCTGCGCGCCGACGCTGATTGCCAGCGACCCGATAACGCTGCGCGCGTTTCATGCCGAGCATGGCGACGTGATTTTCAAACCGCTGGACGGCATGGGTGGCGCGGGCATTTTTCGCGTCGGCAGCGACGGCCTGAACCTGGGTGCGGTGATTGAGGCGCTCACTGCAGGGCGGCACCTGATCATGGCGCAGCGCTACCTGCCGGCGATCGTCGAGGGTGACAAGCGCATTCTCATGGTCGACGGTGAGCCGGTTCCGTATTGCCTTGCGCGCGTGCCGATGCAGGGTGAAACGCGCGGCAACCTCGCCGCCGGAGGCAGCGGTCGCCCGCAGCCGCTGACGGACCGTGACCGCTGGATCGCCGCCGAAGTCGGGCCGGCGCTCAAGCGTCGCGGCCTGCTGTTTGTCGGGCTGGACGTGATTGGCGATTACCTCACCGAGATCAACGTCACCTCACCCACCTGCGCACGCGAGCTCGACGCCGCTTACAACCTCGACATCGGCGGGCAATTGATGACGGCCATCAGCAAACTCATGGGCGACGCTTGATGGACGAGCGCCTCAAACAATTCTTCAAGCGCGCCGCGTGGGGCATCGCGCTTGCGCTGCTGTTCGTCTGGCTGGCCTTGCGCCAGCCCGACCATGACCGGGTGCACGTGGAAGAGTTTCTCGGCCTCGGCACACTGATCAACGTCAGTGTTTACCTGGAGCGCGGCCAAACGCACGATGATTTTGACGCGGCGATGCGGGACGTGCGGCCGACGATCAAGGCCTACCAGCAGCGTTGGAGCGTGCTGACCGATGGTGAGCTGACCGCGGTCAACCAGGCGCTGGCCAAGGGCGAGGCGGCGACGGTTGCCGCTGAATTGCAACCCCTGTTCGCCCGCGCCGCAGCCCTGTCGACGGCCAGCAAGGGTCTGTTCGACGTGCGTGTCGGGCAGCTCGTCGACCTGTGGGGCTGGAACCGCCAGGAAGCATTCGCCAGCCAACCGCCCGCGACCGAGGCCATCACCACGGCGCTGGCCGCCATCGCCAAAGCGCCCACCCTGCAGGCTGAAAAGGTGGGGCCGGCACCCGGCGTGCAGCTCAACTTTGGCGGCATCGCCAAGGGCGACGCGGCCCACGAGATCGCCGTGCTGCTCGACGCGGCGGGCTTTGAGCACTATCTGGTCAACATGGGCGGTGACGTGGTGGCCCGCGGCAGCAAGGGTGACAAGGCCTGGCGCATTGGCGTGCGGCATCCACGCCCGGCGAAGCCCGACCAGCCGCTGATGGGCATTCTCGAAACCGACGGCAGTGAAACGATTTTCACCAGCGGCGATTACGAGCGTTACTTCGAGTTTGAGGGCCAGCGCTACCACCACCTGATCGATCCCCGCACCGGCCAGCCGGCCGTCGGCATCACCTCGGCGACGGTGATCACGCCCGACGCCGTCCTCGCCGATGCCGCCAGCACCGCCCTGTTCGTCGCCGGACCGGAAGGCTGGCGCAACACGGCGCGGGCCATGGACATCGAACAGGCCATGGTGATGCTCGGCAATGGCGAGGTCTGGGCCACCCGCGCGTTTGCCGAGCGCTTCCAAGCCTCGACCGGCGTCGAGGTGAACGTGCTGCCGTGAGGCGGGGGCCCGTTCTCAATGGGCGCATCACCGCCGCCGACCGCGTGCTGCTGATGCTGTTGTTTGCGGCCATCGGCACCTGCTTTGCGGCACTCTGGACGCCCGGCGGCCCGGCCACCGAGGCCGAGATACGGGTGGGCGGCGAGCTGCGCCAGACGCTCAATCTCAGCCAGCCTGGCGAGCACCATATCGACGGGTATGCCGGCGTGAGTGTGCTGCGCGTCGAGCCCGGCAAGCTGCGCTTTGTTGAAAGCCCCTGCCGCAACCGCGTGTGCATTCACCGCGGCTGGCTCAACACCGCCGGCGACAGCACCGCCTGCCTGCCCAACCGTGTGTCGGTGAGCCTGCGCGGGCATGGGCCCGGCGCAGTCGATGCCGTCAACCACTGACCATGTCGCGCGCCACCCTTTCTGACGCGCAGATTGCCGGCTTTGCCGCCATCGCGGTGTTGGTGCACCTGGTTGAAGCCGGCATCCCGTCACCGGTGCCCGGCATCAAACCCGGCCTGGCCAATGTGGTGACGCTCATCGTCTGGGCACGCTGGGGGCTGGCCAGTGCCGTCTGGGTGACCGGCCTGCGGGTGCTGGTCGGCAGCCTGCTGGTCGGCAGCTTCATGGCGCCCGGCTTCTGGCTGGCGACGGCCGGCGCCGCGCTCAGCCTCGGCGCGTTGGCGCTGGCCAGCGGCTGGAACCGGGCCGTTCCGCGCCTGCCGCTGACGGTGGTCGGCGTGTCGGCGCTGTCGGCGGTGGCGCATGTCAGCGGCCAATTCCTGCTGGCCTGGCGGGTGTTCGTGCCGCATCCCGGCCTGCTCAACCTGCTGCCGCTGCTGCTGGTCATGGCGCTGGCGCTGGGCCTGGTGACCGGCTGGCTGGCCCAGCGGCTGCTGCTGCGGCTGCCGACATTAGCGACGGGCGGATACACTTCGCCTCATGAGTGAGTTCTTCAAAAACCAGTTCCTGATCGCCATGCCGGCGATGCTGGACGAACATTTTTCGCGCACCGTGTCGCTGCTCTGCGAGCACAACGACCATGGCGCGATCGGCCTGGTGATCAACCGCCCGATGGAGCTCAAACTGGTCGACGTGCTCAAGCAGATGGACCTTGAGAGCGACGCGCTGGATGAAGACGCCCCGGTGTTCTGGGGCGGCCCGGTACAGCCGGAACGCGGCTTCGTCATCCACGATGCGCCAGGCGGCTGGGAATCGACGCTGGACCTGCCAGGCGGGCTGCACATCACCACCTCGCGCGATGTCCTGCGGGCGCTGGGCACCGGCACCGGTCCCAAAAATTATGTCGTGGCCCTGGGCTTCGCCGGCTGGGACGAAGGTCAGCTTGAAGAAGAAGTGCTGAGCAATGCCTGGCTCAACACGCCGGTTGATCAGCAGATCCTGTTCCAGACGCCGATTGAAGAGCGCTGGCAGGCAGCCACCCGGCTGCTGGGTGTCGACATCACACAGCTCACCCAGAGCGCCGGACACGCTTGAAGCGATGCGAATCAAGTGATCAGGACCGATACCGAAACGCGCCTGACCCGCACCCCCTGCGTCACCCCGGACTTGATGCGGGGTCCAGCGCGGCCCGTTCGAACCGCAAACTTTGCCCCCGCCGACGAGCGGGCATGGATTTCGGGTCAAGCCCGGAATGACGGGGTGAGGGTGGCGGGCCGATCAGGTCATGGGCGCCGCTGATGGCCACCCTCGCCTTCGATGTCGGGCACAAGCGCATTGGCGTGGCGGTCGGCGAGGCCCTGACCGGCAATGCCCGCGCGCTGCCCACCTTGCATCCGGACGATGTGGCCGCGCTGGACCGGCTGTGGCGCGACTGGGCACCCGATACCGTGGTGATCGGCTGGCCACTAACCGAGGACGGCGAAACCCAGCCCGCCACCGCGCTGGCTGCCTCCTTCGCGCTCGAACTGCAGGCACGCTTTGGCGCGACCATATATTTGTGCGACGAGCGCTACAGCTCGCGCAGTGCCGATGACCGCCTGCGCAGCGCGCGCGCCAGCGGTCAGTTGAACCGCCGGGTGCGCAAGACTGACCGTGACGCCGAATCGGCACGAGTGATTCTGGAGCAGTGGTTTCAGGAGGCGGCCAGCGGTCAATTGAAGCGCTTCAGCGATTCCGCATCGCCCCCGCCTCCCGCATAATCCGCGCCATGAGCGCTGTCTCCCAACTCGATGACCAAGGTCGCCTGCAGCATCTACTGACCCTTGAAGGCCTGCCGGCCGCCACACTGACGGACTTGCTCGACCACGCCGACCAGTATCTGGACGCCGGCCGCAACGGCGACAAGAAGCACGCCAGCCTGCTCGGTCGCACCGTCATCAATCTGTTTTTCGAGCCCTCGACGCGCACCCGTACCACCTTCGAACTGGCTGCCAAGCGCCTGTCGGCCGACGTGCTCAACCTGCAGGTTGCCGCCTCGTCGACGTCCAAGGGCGAGACGCTGTTCGACACGCTGAAAACGCTGGAAGCCATGCAGGCCGACATGTTCGTGATTCGTCATGACGCGTCGGGCGCTGCACACTTTTTTGCCGCGCACGCCGCGCCGGGAGTGGCCATCCTCAATGCCGGTGACGGCCGCCACGCGCACCCGACGCAAGGCCTGCTCGACCTGCTGACGGTTCGCCAGCGGATGGGCCGCATTGCCGGACTCAAGGTGTGTCTGGTGGGCGACATTCTCCACTCGCGCGTCGCCCGCTCGGCGATCCACGGCCTGCGCACGCTGGGCGCGGCAGAGATTCGTGTCGCCGCCCCGCCCACCCTCATTCCCGCAGGCATTTCCGCCCTCGGCGCGCAGGTGTTCCACGACCTCGACGCGGCGCTGGACAGCGTTGACGTGGTGATGCTGTTGCGCCTGCAGAAGGAGCGCATGCTCGGTGCGTTTCTGCCCAGCCTGGGTGAATTTCACCGCGATTACGGCCTGACCCACCAGCGCGCCGCGCGGCTACCGGATCACGCCATCGTCATGCACCCCGGACCGATCAACCGCGGCGTCGAAATTGAAGGTGACATGGCCTACGGGCCGCGCTCGGTGATTCTCGAACAGGTCAACAACGGCATCGCCGTGCGCATGGCGGTGATGGACCGCATTCTCGGGGCCCGCGCATGAGCCGCACGCTGATCAGCAATGTCCGCATTCTCGACCCGGTCAGCGGCTTCGATGGCCCCGGCCACGTGCTGATCGACGGCGGCAAGATCGGCGCAGTGCTGGCCGCCGACGCGCCGCTTGACATGGCCGTCGACCAACATATTGATGCCGCAGGTGGCTGGCTGGTGCCGGGCGCGGTCGATCTGGCTGCGCGCTTCCGCGAACCGGGCCACACCGCCAAGGCCGACTTCGCCAGTGAGACCCGCGCCGCGTTTGCCGGCGGCATCACCCGTTTCGCCCTGCCGCCCGACACCCATCCGGTGCTCGACACCCCGGCGATGATTGTCCGGGTGCTGCGCATCTCCAAGGCGGCGCGCAGCCCCTGGGTGATGCCGCTGGGCGCGCTCACGCAAGGTCTGGCCGGCACGGCACTGGCCGAGATGAGCGCCCTCAAGACTGCCGGCTGTGTCGGCCTGTCGCAGGCCATGGCACCGCTCGACGATCCGCTGTTGGCACGCCGCGCGCTGGAATATGCACAAGGCCTGGGCATGACCGTGCACATCCAGCCGCTGGACGCGCGCATTGCCAACGGCGGCTGCGCCCACGAAGGCGCCACCGCGACCCGACTGGGGTTGTCACCCATTCCAGTGGCGGCCGAGGTGGCGGCGATGCGGTTCTGGATTTCGCTGGTCGAAGACACCGGCGCGCGGCTGCACTTCGGCCGCCTGTCGACCGCGCGCGGCGCCGAGCTTGTGGCCACCGCCCAGGCCCGCGACCTGCCGATCAGCGCCGACGTCGCCGCACATCAACTGTTTCTCACCGACGCCGCGCTGGATGGCTTCGACCCCGCCGCACACCTGATGCCGCCGCTGCGCAGCGAGGCGGATCGGCTGGCCCTGCGCGAGGCCGTCAAGGCCGGGGTGATCGAGGCCATCTGCTCCGATCACCAGCCGCACGAGGCCGACGCCAAGCGCAACCCGTTTCCGCTGACCGCCGCTGGCGCGAGCGGGCTGGAGCTGCTCTGGCCGCTGACGCTGAAGTGGATGACCGAGGATGGTGTCGAGCCGCTGACCGCCGTGCAGCGTGTGACGAGCACGCCGGCCCGGCGTCTGGGTCTTAACCCACCGGTCATCAGCGCCGGACAGCCTGCCGACCTCGCGCTGATCAGGCCGGAAACCTGGACCCTGGACCCGAAACAGTTGCTGAGCCGCGGCCGCAACACGCCGCTGGCGGGCATGAGATTCACGCACCGGGTCGCCGCCTGCTGGCATCTGGGTGTCGCACGCCACCGCCTTTCCGACTGAATCTCGCACGCCTGCCGCAGCCCCAGTTCAGTCCGGTATAGTCAGGTCGGTACAGGCTCGCACACGGGCCGAATGGCGGCGGCGACCGTCGGCGGCAAAGCAAAATTCAGATCGACAGGGGCTAGAAAGGGATGGCGAAGATCATGGTGGTGGATGACTCACCCACCGACGTGGCAAACCTGAAACGCATCCTCGAAAAAGCGGGGCACGTGGTGCTGGTGTCGGCCGATGCCGGCGACGCCTTGGCCCGCATCCGCGAGGAACACCCGGACGTGGTGCTGATGGACGTGGTGATGCCGGGCGTCAACGGTTTTCAAGCGACGCGTACCTTGTCACGCGACACCGCCACGGCACACATTCCGGTGATCGTGGTCAGCGCCAAAAATCAGGAAACCGACCGCGTCTGGGCGCTGCGTCAGGGGGCCAAGGAGTACCTGGTCAAGCCGTTCAAAGACGCTGAGCTGCTCAACAAGATCGCACAGGTGCTGGGCAGCGGCTGATCACCTTCCGGCATCGCGGATTGCGGCACCACATTGAGGCGGGGATAAGCAGATGGCAGAGGCAACCGGGCAGGACGTCGGGGCGGGTCTGCGGCGACGCGATTACATCTTGCTGGGCGGCGCAATCGCCCTGCTGGTGGCGGCGCTGCTGATGGCGCTGATCACGCAAACCGCTCAAACGCGTGGCAGCTACTGGTTGGAAACGGTTCGCGGCATTCCCGACAGCGTCGCGCGCATCGCCCTGGTCAGCGGCGAGATCAACCGCGGGGTGACCCCTGACCTGCAGGTGATCAGCACCCTCACCGCCGACGTTGACGAATTGACGCTGGGCCTGATCGAAGGCAACGAGATCTATGAACTGCCGGCCCTGCCGGCCTTGATGCAAGAAGACGCCGAAGCGCTGCGCGCCGCCTGGGGCCGGCTGCAAACACCCTTGAGCACCATCATTCGCTTGACGCCGGACTTTGACATCGGCGTTGGCGAGGCACGCGGTCTGGTCGAGGCAGTGCGCGGTCCCGAGGGGCTCTACCCCATGCATCTGGAGCTTGCGGAGAACCTGGTCGCCCGCCAGGCCCGGCCAGCCGCCAGCGTCATGCTCGCACAGCAGATGGCCAGCCTCGATCGCTTCGCCGGTACGGCAGCACGCCTGTTCACCGAAGGCCGCGAGGCGCGCAACTTCTACGAGCAACTGGTCGCCCTGCTGGCCGACATCACGGCGCGCAACGAAGAAATGCTGCGCGAAGCCGCCACCCGGGATCTGGCCGAGACGGTGGCACCCGATCTGGCGACACTGACCACCACGGTCAACGACATGATCGTTCGCGTCGGCAGCATCGCCACGCTTCAGGAACTGGTCGCCGACCTGCCCAAGGAAGTGCCCAACGTCACCGGGGCGGCCGGCGTGTTGGCCGGCCAGTTGGTTCAGCGTGACGCGCAGTTGGCGGCCTACCCGGTCATCAGCGCCATCGCCGTGGCCTTGGCCATCGCCCTGCTGGTCGCCTACGGCACGCTCGCCTCGCGCAACGTGCGCGGCCGCATGGTCAGGGCCGAATCTCAGGACGCCCAACGCCAGCAGGCGATTCTCGGGCTGCTGGATGAAATCACCAACCTCGCCGACGGCGACCTGACGGTCGACGTCACGGTGACCGAAGACTTCACCGGCGCCATTGCCGACTCGCTGAATTACACCGTGCAGAACATGCGCGAGTTGGTCGGCACCATTACCCGCACGTCCGAGCGCGTCGCCGCAGGCGCCGGCGCCACCCAGCAGCTGGCACAGAACATGTCGGCGGGCTCGGAGCGACAGGCCAGCGATATCGCGTCGCTGACCCTGCAGATGAACGAGACCGCAAACACCCTGACCGGCGTGGCCGAGCGCGCCGAGTCGGTGGCCGAACAGGCCGGTGAGTCGGTCGATGTCGCCCGTAGTGGTTCCGAGACCGCGCGCGGTACGATCAACGTCATGGCCGCGCTGCGCGAGCAGATTCAGGACACCTCGAAGCGCATCAAACGCCTCGGTGAGTCGTCGCAGGAAATCGGCAACATCATCGAGCTGATCAACGACATTGCCGAACAGACCGGCACCCTGGCCCTCAACGCGGCCATCCAGGCCGCCATGGCGGGCGAGCAGGGACGGGGTTTCGCGGTGGTCGCCGAAGAAGTGCAGCGCCTCGCCGAGCGCGCCTCGACCGCCACGCGTCAGGTCGAAACCCTGGTCAAGACGATTCAGGCCGACACCAACGAAGCCATCATTTCGATGGAGCGTTCGACCCACAACGTGGTCAATGGAGCCCGCAGTGCCGAAGAGGCCGGCGGTGCGCTGAGCCGCGTGCAGCTGAGTTCGCAGACCATGGCCGAGCTGATCGGCGCCATTGCCGGCGATGCGCGTCGCCAGTCGGCCAGCACCACCGATGCCGCCAGACGGATGCAGGGTGTTCGCGAAATTTCGACCCAAACCTCGCGCGCCTCGGCCGAAACCGCGAAGGCGGTCGAAGAACTCACGGCGCTGTCAGCGCAACTCCGACAGTCAGTAACCGGCTTCAAGTTGCCTGAAGGAAGCTGAGCGGTCTCAGCTTGGGTCGTCCAGCGGCCGGGTGAGCGTCACGTAAGGCGCATCGACCGCATCGCCACGGCGAGCTGCCGGGGTTGTGGCGGATTGCGGCGGCGGCGGCGGAATCTCGACGAAGCGCCCGATCGGCATGCCCTTGAGCACCGGCACCGTGCCTTCCTGGTCGCGGCTGAAGTTGTGGCGACGAAACTGACCCTGGCTGGGATCACCAAAATGACCCTGTCCCGGGTCGCCGAAATGGCCTCTGGCAGGGTCGCCATAGGCTTCGACGACACGATTGGGCTGCGCGCCCAGTGCCGAGCAAAACACCAGACAGAACACGCCCAAAGCGTTCGATTGACGTGTCATTCACAGCGCTCCAAGGTCCGTTCGCGGGCCAGTATATAGGCCGGCGCAATCACCAAAACGCCTCACGCATGGTTGCGGAGCGCCGCCGGTCTGCTTACCATTTGCGGTTCTCCGCACCCGGCGACACAAGGACACCGAATGAGCTTTCAGGCTGATCTCGAACAACTTTTTGGACTCAGTAACGTCAACTACAAGGCCAATCTGAGCAAGCCCGAGTTGTTCCATGAGGCCATTGCCAACGACCGGGGCCGCGTGCGTCGCGGCGGTCCGTCCGACGAGCAGAAAGCCTTCCCGACCAAGCTTGGTGTCGACGGCCCCTTGGTTTATTACACCGACCCCGACTGCACTGGTCGTCGCACCAAGGACACTTTCGCCGTCAAATGGCCGGAAGTGGCCGACGAAATCTGGTTCAAGGCCGACCTCGGTGGCTACGACCCTGAGAAATACGAAGGGCTGCTGAAGCGGGTCGTCGCACATTTGAACGAAAAGAACGCGACGCTGTACGTCAAAGACCTGTTCATGGGCTCAGACCCCGATTTCGCGGTGCCGTACCGCTTTGTCGGCGAATACGCCACCCACGCATTCTTCTGCGACAACATGTTCCCCAAGGATCTGCCGGGTGTGCAGGACGTGGACGGTCGCCGCTGGACCATGCTCAACGTGCCGAGCTTCGTCTGCGAACCCGAGCGTGACGGCAGCCGTTCCGAAGCGGCGGTCATCATCGACGCCCGCAACCGCATCTGCCTGGTCGCCGGCCGTGCCGACTACTGCGGCGTCAACAAGAAGACCATTTTCACCGTCGGCAACTATTTGCTGCCCAAGCAGGGGCGCCTGAGCATGCACTGCTCGGCCAACGTGGGCGCCAAGGGTGACGGCGCCATCCTGTTCGGCCTGTCGGGCACCGGCAAAACCACCCTGTCGGCCGATGCCTCGCGGCGCCTGATCGGCGATGACGAGACCATCTGGTCCGACAACGGCCTGTGCAACCTTGAAGGCGGTTGCTACGCCAAGCTGATCAACCTCGACAAGGCCGCCGAGCCGGTGATTGCCGCCGCGCTGTCGCAGCCCGGCACCATCATTGAAAACGTGCCGCCGCTGCCCGGCAAGAAGATGGAAGAATGCCATCCCGACGAGCTCGACCTGAACGACGGCTCGATTGCCGAAAACACGCGCTTCAGCTATCCGCTGAGCGTGGTGCCGAACACCATGCCCAATGGCCGCGGTCCGCACCCTGAAACCATCGTGCTGCTCACCGCCGATGCCTTCGGGGTGCTGCCGCCGATCTCGATGCTCGAACCCAAGGACGTGATGTATCACTTCGTCTCGGGCTTCACCGCGCGCGTCGCGGGCACCGAAGTCGGCGTCACCGAGCCGCAACCGACCTTCTCGGCATGCTTTGGCGGCCCGTTCATGGCGCACAAGCCCAACGTCTATGCCGAGCTGCTGGCGAAGAAAATGCAAAAGCACAACGTGCGCTGCATCCTGCTCAACACGGGGTGGAGTGGCGGCCCCTACGGCACCGGCAAGCGCATGAGCCTGAAGGTGACGCGCGCGCTGCTCAATGCCGCGCTCAACGGTGAGCTCGACAACGTTGAGACCGCCGTGCAGCCGACGCTGAACCTGAAAATGCCCAAGCGCTGCCCGGGTGTCGACAGCGCCATTCTCGACCCGCGTAACACTTGGGCCGACAAGGACGCTTACGACGCCACCGCCACCAAGCTTCGTGACATGTTCCGGGAAAACTTCAACAAGAAGGGCTTCGGCAGCTTCGGGATTGAGGCGCGCATTTAAGCCGAGCGTCCGAGACACGGTTTGATCACAAAGCCCGGCCCCGCGCCGGGCTTTTTGATGTCGGCGACTGGCACACTATGACGCCCCCGCCCCGCTCACCGGATTGGTACCTGCTATCGCCATGAATCCCGCCCGCATCTTCTGCATCGGTCGCAACTACGCCGAACACGTGGCCGAATTGGCGCAGCCGGGGGCGGCGGACGATGGTGACTGCGTGATCTTCATGAAGCCGGCCTCAGCGGTGGTGCCCGAAGACGAGCCCATCGTGCTGCCGCGCGGGCTCGGCAGCGTGCACTTTGAAGCCGAGCTGGTGGTCGTCCTCACCGGCGGCGGCCGCGATATTCCCGAAGACGAGGCGCTGGACTGCGTTGCCGGCCTCACCCTCGGGCTGGACCTGACCCTGCGCGACCTGCAGACGCAACTTCGCAGCCGGGGGGAACCGTGGGAGCGCGCCAAGGCCTTCGACGGCAGCGCGCCGCTGGGCGACTTCAAGCCCTACCTCGAACAGGACCTGCAGGCGTTGAGCTTCACCTGCCATGTCAACGGCCGGTTGCGACAGCACGGCCAGACCCGCGACATGCGCGTTACCGTGGCGCGGCAAATTCACCTGCTGTCACAACTCTGGGCGCTGGCGCCCGGTGACGTGCTGTTCACCGGCACCCCGAAAGGCGTCGGCCCCCTCAGTCCCGGCGATCAGATCACGCTGGCCGGCCCGACCCTGGGCACTTACACCTGGACCTGCTCATGAGTACCGAACCGCTGATTTCCACCCGCTCTAGGGTCCGCCTGCGCAAGTTCACCAGCACCTTTCTGGCCGGTTTGCTGGCGGTGTTGCCGATCGTGATCACCGCCGCCGTGGTGGTGTGGCTGATCGGTGCCGCCGAGTCGCTGCTCGGCGGCCTGCTCAGTGTGCTGCTGCCCGGACCGCTGTACCTGCCCGGCATGGGGCTGATTCTGGCGGTGGTGCTGATCTTCCTGATCGGGGTCGGCATTCGCGGTGTGGTGTTCCGCCAGGTGCTGCAGTGGGTGGAAACGGCGATGAACCGCATTCCGCTGGTCAAGACCGTTTACGGCGCCGTCCGTGACCTCACCCGCTTGATGTCGGGCGACAACAATCGTCGCTTCAGCCAGGTGGTCACCGTCAAGCTGCCCAACATGCCGATTCGCCTGGTCGGCTTCGTCACCATCAGCGATCTCGCCGACACGCCGATGTCGGGCGCCGAAGACGAGGTCGCGGTGTACCTGCCCATGAGCTATCAGATCGGCGGGTACACGCTGATGTTGCCGCGCAGCCTGCTGACGCCGCTGGACATGAGCTTTGAAGAGGCCATGCGCTTTGTCATCACCGCCGGTCTGTCGCGCGCCGGCGAGGCGCCTGTTGACGTCGAAATGCCTGCAGCGTCACCCACCGCGACGCCGCCAACCCCGCCACCGCCCAGCGGGACCTGACGCCCGGGTGAGCACCCGCCGGATGTTCTTGCTGCTGGCCGCGCTGTATTTCGCGCAGGGCCTGCCCTACGGCTTCTTCACCCAGGCCCTGCCGGTGCTGATGCGCGAACAGGGTCATTCGCTGACCGCCATCAGCAGCGTCAGCCTGCTGTTCATTCCCTGGGCGGTGAAGTTTCTCTGGGCGCCGTGGGTCGACCATCGCGGCAGCCGACGCGACTGGTTGCTGCCGCTGCAGGTTGCCGGCGTGCTGCTGGCACTGGGCCTGACCGCACTGCCGCTGGACGGCAGCTTCGCGGCCCTGTTTATCGCCCTGTTCCTGTTCAACTGCGTCGCCGCCACCCAGGACATTGCCACCGACGGCCTCGCCGTGCGCCTGCTGACCGCACCACAACGCGGGCTGGGCAACGGCATCCAGGTGGGGGGTTACCGCATCGGCATGATTCTCGGCGGCGGACTGCTGCTGTGGCTCTACGCCATCGCCGGCTGGGCGACCATGCTGCTGACCATGGCCGGGCTGCTGGCCCTGACGGTGATCCCGGTGCTTTTCATACGCGAGCCGCTGCCGCTCACCGCCATCCCTGCGGATACCACGCGCCGTGACCTGCTGCTGGGCTGGTGGACACGCCTGCGTCGCCCCGGCCTCGCCGGGTTTATCGGCCTGATCGCGGCTTACAAGTTTGGCGACACCATGGCCTCGGCGCATATCGGCCCGATGATGGTCGACCTGGGCCTGACCAAGACCGACATTGCCTTGATCAAAGGCACTGTCGGGTCGCTGATGGCCCTGGCCGGCGCGGCCCTCGGCGGCGTCCTTGCATGGCGGCTGCCGCGTCGCACCACCCTTTATCTGTTCGGTCTGCTGCAGGCCGTCAGCATCACCCCCTACCTGCTCGCCGCATTGGGCGTCGCACCGCTGGCCATGCTGTGGACCGGCAGCCTGCTGGAAAGCTTTTTTGGGGCCATGGCCACGGTTGCCCTGTTCACGCTGATGATGGACGCCGCCGACCCTGAACATGGCGGCACCGACTACACCCTGCTGGCCTGCATCATCGTGCTGGTGATGGGCAGCGCGGTGTTTGCTGGCGGCCTGGTCGGGGATCACCTCGGTTACGTGGCCCTGCTGGCGCTGGGCATGGCGGTTTCGGTGATCGGCTGCCTGTGGTTGGTGTGGGCGCTGGACCGCGGCAGCCCGCTGACGCGTCTCAATCAGGCTTGGGCGATGCCGAAGACCCTGACGCCTTGAGCATCTCACCGATGCGAACGTCCTTTTCGTGCCACAGATCGGCCACCCAGCGCTGAAAGCCGGCTCGGAAACGCTGGTCGGACTCGTAGTTGCCGTCGAACCACTCGTCGTCCATCCGCAGTTGGCGCACGTGGATGCGCACCTGGCGCACGCGGCCGCAGAGAAACGGCCAGAACCCCTGCGCACCGCCGGGATAAACGATGGTCACGTCGAGCAGCGCATCAAGATTGCGCCCCATGGCGCCCAGCGCGAAGGCGAAGCCGCCGGCCTTGGGTTTGAGCAAGTGGGTGTAGGGCGACTTTTGACGACGGTGCTTGTCCGCGGTGAAGCGTGTGCCTTCCAGAAAATTGAGAATCATCACCGGCTGGCCCTTGTAGCGGGCGCAGGCGCGCTTGGTGGTTTCGATGTCGCTGCCGCGCAACGCCGGGTTCTTCGCCAGGTCCTGACGCGAGTGCCGCTTCATGAACGGATAGTCCAGGCCCCACCACGCCAGGCCCAGCAGCGGCACCCAGATCAGCTCCTGCTTCAGGAAGAACTTGAAAAACGGCGCACGGCTGCCGAAGGCGTACATCAGCATGAAGATGTCGTTCCAGGTCTGGTGGTTGCAGCAGACCAGGTACTGCCCTTTAGGGCTCAGATCGGCGTCGATATTGACCTCGACGTCAACCGCCATGAGCACCTTCGACAGCACCACGTTGCACATCGCCCAGCGCTGCGCCAGCCAGGCGATGGCGCGATCAAGGACGCGCCGCGGCGCGGTGCCACCCGGCGTCAGCAGTTTGAGCAGAATCAGCGCGTAGACCGGCACCACCCAGAACACGGTGTTGATCAGCAGCAGCAGCGCCATGATCGCACCGTGCAGCGGTGCGGGCAGTCCATTAAGCATGTGTCAGCGTCCTTCTCGGGGTGACGTCGGTGCGCGGCGATCAATCCTGCTCGAACGGATGCGCTGACCAATGAATGTGGGCAATCTTCCAGCCGTCGGCGTACTGCCGCAGGATCATGGTTTCGGTCTGCCGCAGGGCAATCGGGTCGGTGCCGGGCTTGCTGGTCAACTCCGAACGGGTCAACACCCAGGCGATCTTCTCCTCAACGCGCTCGACCTGTTCGACGATGCGCCGGTTGGTCACCACCGCAAAGGCCAGGTCCATCGCCAGATTGTTGTCGGCATACGCGCGCGGATGCGCTTCGGCAAAGCCGGTCTCGAACACCACCAGATCCGGCGCCAGTTGCAGGATTGCAGTCTCCGGGTCACTGGCCTTCAGGGCTTCGTGGAAGCGTTGCACCGCCTCGATAGGCGTGGCGGCCCCCTCGCGCTCGGCCTGGGCGGTGGCCCATGCCGGCAACAGGATCATCAACAGGCCGAACAGCGCGGGCAAACGGTTCATGCCTGGGGCTCCAATGTCAGGGTGGCGCGGCGGTCGCCGTCCTCGTCAATCAGCTCGATGGTTTCAAGGGCCATGTCAGGCAGCTTGATCAACGAGCACGGGCTCACCGCTTCGCCGCCCGGATCGGTACCGGCAGCCGGCTCAATGAAGGTGGCGCGCAGGGTCAACAGACCGCGCTTGGCTGTCGCCGCCGAGCTGATCGCCATGCCGTAGCCCTCAAATTTACGGCGGCCCATTTCAACCAGCAGATACTGGCCGGCTGGCAGCGTCGCATCGCCATAGAGGTGGGCACCGCGTTGCGATTCCCAGGCGGCATACTCGGCAGGGCTGGACATCAGCGTCAATGCCACCTCGTCTTGCGTACTGCCGCAGGCGAGCGCGCGCCGCACTTCACGCACCTCGACCGGGTCGGACTGGCCAAGCGACGAGAAAAAACCACCGGACACCGCGCAGCCCGAAAGGCCTGCTAGCACGACGACAAGGGCCAGCCCTTTCACTCTCGGTTGTTGTGCCACCCATCCTCCTGATTCGGACTCACGCCGCCAGAGGAACCGCCTCCGGCTGCCGCGCTGCGTCCTCGATGATCATGCGAGCCCCATTTTCACCGATCACGGTGGCCGGTGCGTTGGTATTGCCGCCGATCAAGGTGGGCATGATGGAGGCATCGATCACACGCAGACCCGAAACCCCGCAAACCCGAAGGCGCGGATCGACCACTGCCGCTGCGTCGACCCCCATTTTGCACGTGCCCACCGGGTGATAAATCGTTTCGGCGCGGGCGCGAACGTAGTCGCGCAACTGGGCGTCGCTCTGCACCGCGTCGCCGGGATCAAGCTCGGCGCGATAGTGACGGGCGAATGCCGGCTGGCGCAGCACCTCACGTGCCTTGCGAATGCCGGTCACCAAGACGGACAGGTCACGCTCGGTGGCCAGGTAATTGGCCTCGATCTGCGGCTTGACCAGTGGATCGGCACTGGCCAGGCGTATACGTCCACGCGACTCCGGCCGCAGAAAACAGCTCATCAGCGTGAACGCGCGATGGCGAAACAAGGGCCCCAGCTTCTGCCCGTGATTGGCATACACAAACGGCACCATGTGCCACTGAATGTCGGGCACCGGCTGCGCCGGGTCACTCTTGATGAAGCCGCCCACCTGCGCAAAATTTGAACTCAGCTCGCCCTGCCGGCCGCGCAGGTAGGCCCAGAGCATCTTCAGCGAGCGTAACCAACCACTGGGATGCAGGGTGATCGCGAAGCTGGTTTTCTCGGTCACGGTGACGTGGATGTCGAGGTGATCCTGCAGGTTTTCACCCACCCCGGGCAGCTCGTGAACCTGCACGATGCCGTGGCGGTCCAGCTCGGCTTTGGGTCCCACGCCAGACAACAAGAGCAACTGTGGCGAACCGACCGCCCCGGCACTCAGGATGACCTCGCGGGTTGCGCTCAAGATCTCGACGCGGCCTTTGCGCTGCACCTCAACCCCCACCGCGCGCTTACCGTCGAACACCACCCGGCGCGCATGCGTGTCGGTGATCACCGTCAGGTTGGGGCGTTCGCGCACCGGGGTCAGAAACGCGCGCGCATTGCTGCAACGCTCGCCATCCTTCTGCATCACGTGATAACGGCCGATGCCTTCCTGTTCGGCGCCATTGAAATCGTCGTTGCGGGCATGTCCGGCTTGCTGCGCGGCCTCAATGAACGCGCTCATCAGCGGGTTCATGTAGCGCGGCTCAGCCACATTGAGACCGCCGCCAACCCCATGAAAGGCGTTGGCGCCAGGCTCGAAATGCTCAATGGATTTGAACAGCGGCAGCAGCGCGTCGTAGGACCAACCCTGACAACCGAGGCTGGCCCAGTGGTCGTAGTCGCTGCGATGACCGCGGATATAGCACATGGCGTTGATCGCCGAGCTGCCGCCCAGCGTGCGTCCGCGCGGCCAGAACAAGCGGCGCTTTGCGCAGCCGGCTTCCGGCTGGGTCTCGAACTTCCAGTTCAGGGTGTTGCTGCGGATCACCGGAATGATGCCGCCGGGAATATGGATGAACGGATTGGTGTCATCCGGCCCGGCTTCCACCAGGGCCACCTTGACTGATGCATCGGCGCTGAGCCGATTGGCCAGCACGCAACCCGCCGAGCCGCCGCCCACAATCACATAATCGAACCGCATGCTGGATCTCCTCCGTCTACCCTTCGCCCGATTGTAATTGATCGCTCGTTCGATTACATCCCGGCGACCGGCGGCGGATGCTAGCGTTGCGGCCATGAACCGGACCGCTCCCCGACACGAAGTGCTGCCCCGTGGCCGTCTGCAACTTCGTGACTTGCTTGATGCGCTGGTTGCCGCCGAATGTATTGACACCGCGAGCGCCAAGACTTGCTGGGTGCGGCAGTCGCAGCGCGCGGCGACGCGGCATCCGGCCCTGGCGATCGACGCCGAGCAGTTGCCGGATCTTGGCCGCCCAGGCGCGGTCTGGACCGCCGACCGGCTGATGCAGTGGCTGGCCGAGCAAAGCGGCCTGCGTTACCAGAAGATCGATCCATTGGGCCTTGATGTGCGGCAAATCACCGCGCTTGTGCCGTTCGCCTACGCCAGCCGCGCCAGAATCCTGCCGCTGGCGGTGCGTCACGACGAGGTGGTGATCGCCACCGCCGAACCGTATTGGAACGACTGGCAGGTCGATCTCGGTGCCGCCATCGGTCGACGCATCGAGCGGGTGCTGGCCAACCCGCTGGACATCGAGCGCTACCTGGCCGAGTTTTATGCGCTGGCCCGTTCGGTGAAGGGCGCCGAGCACCAGCGCGGCCAGATCCTGCCGGGCGGGCTGCAGAACCTCGAACAACTGGTCGAGCTGTCGCGCAGCGGGCAACTCGACGCCGAGGCGCAGCCCATCGTCGCCATCGTCGACTGGCTGCTGCAATACGCCTTCGAGAGCCGCGCCAGCGACATTCATCTGGAGCCGCGTCGCGAGCATGGTCGCGTGCGGTTTCGGATCGACGGCGCGCTCAACGACGTTTACCAGATTCCCGCTGCCGTCATGCCACCGGTCACCAGCCGCCTGAAAATGCTGGCGCGCATGGACCTTGCCGAAAAGCGCCGCCCGCAGGATGGCCGCATCAAGACCCGCGCACCCGGCGGCACCGAAATCGAGCTGCGCTGTTCGGCACTGCCCACTGCATTCGGCGAGAAGCTGGTGATGCGCATCTTCGACCCCGACGTGCTCAAGCGCGACTTCCACTCGTTAGGCCTTGACGATGCTGACGCCGCGCAATGGCGGGCGATGGCCGAACAGCCGCACGGCATCGTGCTGGTCACCGGCCCAACCGGGTCGGGCAAAACCACGACGCTGTAAGCCACGCTGAAGCACTGCGCGCGGCCCGAAGTCAACGTCTGCACCATCGAAGACCCCATCGAACTGGTCGAGCCCGCCTTCAACCAGATGCAGGTGATGCCCGGCATCGGCCTGGGCTTTGCCGAGGGTGTGCGCGCGCTGCTGCGGCAGGACCCCGACATCATCATGATTGGCGAGATTCGTGATTTGGAAACCGCCGAGGTCGCCACCCAGGCGGCGCTCACCGGACACCTGGTGTTCTCAACGCTGCACACCAATGACGCCGTGGGCGCCATCACACGGCTGATTGATCTCGGCGTGGCGCCGTATCTGCTGCGCGCCACCCTGGTCGGCGTGGTGGCGCAGCGGCTGGTGCGGCGGCTGTGTGACGACTGCAAGGCCCCCGTGCCGGCACGCGCCGCGCAGTGGGCGGCGCTGGTCGGTGCCGACAGCGCGTTGCCCTGCCCCGAGACCTTCCACGCACCGACCGGCTGCGAACATTGTCGACACACCGGCTATCGGGGCCGGGCCGGTGTCTACGAAATGCTTCGCATGACCGCGCCGCTGCAGGCGGCCATTCATGCCGATGTCGACGACGTCAGCCTGCGCAGCCTGGCGCGGAGCCAGGGCATGACGACGCTGCGCGCCGCCGCGACCGCGCGCGTGCTGGACGGCGTGACGAGCATTGAGGAAGCGCTGAGCGTGGTGCCCCCACAGCCGTAGCGCTGAAGCGGTTGGCGTAACGGCCACGTTCAGGCGCCGGAAGGTGCGGCAAGCTCGGCGTTCCAGCGGTCAGCAATTGATGATCGGGTAAGCTCGAATCTGACCTGCGGGCCCAACCATGACGTGCTTCCGAGACGTTGCCGTGCCACTGAGTGACCAAGTAGACCCCGTTGACCGCTATGTTGCCCGCCTCTATCGCTGGGCCCTCTCGGTCGCGCCCGAAAAGTACCGCGCCTGGGCGCTCAACGAACTGCGCAATGTCGTGCCGCACGACTTCGCACTGTGGGGCACGGGTCTGGTGTCGGACTGGCGCTTTCACACCGTCACCGTCACCGGCGGTCTGCCGCGCAGCTTCCCGCAGGTGCTCGAAGAAACCCGCAGCATCAACCCGATTTTGCCGGTGATTCTCAGCCGCCTTGACGAGCCCATCGATCTGCAGACCGTGGTGCCTGATGCGGCGCTGTTCAAGTCTGCGTTCTACCAGCGGACCTTCGCGCCGTACGGCATCACCCGTGTGCTGGCGACGGCGCACCTCGACCAGCGCAGCGGCCTGTACTCCCTGATCACGCTGTACCGACGCGATCCGGCGCAGGCCTGGACCGACACCGACCTCGCCCGTCAGCGCCGGCTGCCCTATCACCTGGTCAATGCCGCCTCACATCTGTTCTTCCTGCACTTGGCCAAAACCCACGAAAAGCTGCCGTCCGGCGCTGCCGCCGTGGTCGATGCGCAGGGACGCTTTCACGAGTCGCAACCGAAGTTTCTCGATTTTCTCGAACGGCATTTCCCTGATCGGGCCGACCCCCAGGCCCTGCCCTTCGAGCTGCCACCGCCAGCCACCCAGAAGATCATCAACGACGGTCTGTGCGTCCGTTGCGAGCCGCTGGGCGAACTGTGGGTGGTGCACCTGTGGCCAGCTGGCCCGCTGGACCGGCTGACCGCCCGCGAGCGGGAGATCGTGCTGGCGGTGTCACAGGGCCTGTCGTTCAAGCAGGCGGCACGCAAGATCGGCGTGGCGCCGTCAACAGTGGCCAATCACCTCTACCGGATTTATCGCAAGCTCGGGGTTTACAGCCGCACCGAACTGGCGTCGCTGGTGTATCCCGACAGCGACGACGAGACGCCAGAAGTCATTGCAGCCGCGCCCAAACTCACCGATGGATCACTCTGACACACGCGGCTTTGGTGGTTTCAAGACAAACGCTTCAACGCAAAGGCGCAAAGAACCGCCCAGAAAGGACGCAAAGCAGGCCCAGAAATCAAGCCTTTACAGGAGGTGGTCCTCCCAGCATTCCTTTGCGTCCTTGCTTTTTCCCTTCGCGCCTTTGCGTTAAGCCTTTAAGACGGTCCGCAGATCTCAGCGACGGCTTTTCTTCGAGCGCTCGATCATTCGCTTCTTTTTCTTGATCTGTCGCCCGGTCAGCACATTTTTCTTGCCCTTGAACGGGTTGTCGCCGGTCTTGAACTCAAGGATCAGTGGCACGCCCTTGAGCGCCAGCGCATCGCGAAAATGGTTGGCCAGATAACGCTTGTACGACACCGGCAAACGTTCGGTCTGGTTGCCGTGGACGATGATCCGAATCGGGTTGCGCCCGCCCTGGTGGGCATAACGCAGCTTGATGCGACGCCCGACCACTGCCGGCGGCGCGTGCTTGGCGACGGCCGCCTCCAGCTCGCGATTCAGTGCCGGGGTCGGCAGGTCACGCAGAGTCGCATCGGCGGCGTCGATCACGTCGCGCATCAACACCCCGACGCCGGAGCCGTGCCGCGCCGAGATGAAGTGCAGCGGCGCGTAGTCGAGAAATGGCAGCTTGAGCTCGGCCTGGTAGCGCACCTGTTCACGCTGGTCGACGTCGAGCCCGTCCCACTTGTTGACGGCCAGCACGATGGCGCGACCGCGCTGGGCGATCAGGCCGATCAGCCGCGCGTCCTGCTCACCGATATCGCTATGGGCATCGACCACGGCAATCACCACGTGGGCGTTTTCGATTGCCTCCAAGGTCTTGACGATGGAGAACTTCTCGATGGTTTCGCTGACCCGTGCACGGCGCCGGACGCCGGCCGTGTCGATGAGGGTGAAGACCCGGCCTTCGCTCTCGAAGGGCACTTCGATGGCGTCGCGGGTGGTGCCCGGCATGTTGGCGGCGAGCACCCGCTCTTCACCCAGCAGGCGATTGATCAGGGTCGACTTGCCGACATTGGGACGGCCGACGATAGCGACGCGAATACGCCCGTCTTCGGGCAGGTCGGCCGCCTCGGGTGAGGTCGGCGCATCCGCCAGCACGTGCTGCATCAAGCGGGTGACGCCGTCGCCCTGCTGCGCCGAGATCGACCACGGGTCGCCCAGGCCAAGGCGGAAGAAATCGGTGCCGGCGACGCTGGGCACCTGCCCTTCACTCTTGTTGACAACCATGATGATCGGCTTGCCAGACTTGCGAAGCTGGCGGGCGATGGCCTCGTCACTGGGGTGGCGACCGGCACGACTGTCGACCATGAACAGCACGGTGTCGGCTTCGCTGAGCGCGAGTTGGGCCTGGCCTTCGGCAAGCGCTGCCAGCGGATCTTTCGACTCGGGCATGAGACCGCCGGTATCGACCACGACAAACGCCTTGTCATCGATGCGGCCGGTGCCGTACTGACGGTCGCGGGTCAAACCGGCGTAGTCGGCCACCAGCGCCGCGCGGGTGCCGGTGAGGCGGTTGAACAAGGTCGACTTGCCGACGTTGGGCCGCCCAACGAGCACCACGCAAGGCAGGCGCGAGACGGGAATAACTTCCTGAAAGCTGAGCCCGGATTCGTCGGGGGACGACGGCACGTCGGTCATGATGGGGGCGACACTCTTAAGGACGACAAGGTTGATCTCAGCCAGCAGTGATCAGCTCGTCCCTCGCAGGCGCTGCCGTGTGCCGCATCAAGACGCGAGGCGTGAAGGTGCGCTGACGTTGCGCCCCTCCACGCGGGTAATGCAACCCCCACCACCTGCGGGGCCAAGCGACTACTGAACTTGCAGCACACCAACCCGGCCATCGCCGCGCTGGACCACCAGTTGGTCATCAAGTGTGGCGAGCACACCCTGAAAACCCTTGCTGCCGAAGCGGCCACGGCCGACAAATGCGCCCGTGTTGGGGTCGAGCCAATGCAGGTAGCCCTTCATGTCACCGACCACGACCAGGCTGCCCTGCTGGGTCGGCGCAGTGGTCCCGCGGTACTGAAGACCTTCCTGCGTCCAGTCGGCGCTGCCGGTGCGGGTGTCGAGACCCCAGACCACGCCATTGGTATCGGTCACGATCAGACGCTCGCCGACGGTCACCATGCTGGTCGTGGTGCGCACCGGTCGGCGCCACAGAATCTGCCCGGTCTCGGCATCGACGGCGACCACTTCACCCCCGGCACTGGCCACGAACAGCTCGTTGGCTGAAGCGGCAATCGGGGCATCGATGTCGGCAATGCGTTCGAGCTCGGTGCGGCCACTGGGTGCCGCGATCAACTGTTCCCAAACGACTCGTCCGGTCAAGCCGTCGAGGCTGGCCATGCGGCCGCTGTCGAGACCGACATAAACCTTGCCGGCCAACAGCGTCGGCTCGGAGAGGCCACGCAAGGTGAGGTTGGGCACCGTACGTTCGAACTGCCAGATTTCTTCGCCCGTGTCGGCGTTAAGGCCGTAGGTGCGACCATCAACCGTACGCACCACCAGCAGCTGGCCGGCGCCCACTGGCACCGCCATGACTTCACTGTTGACGTTCTTGCGCCAGCGTTCGCTGCCATCAGCACGCGACAGGGCGACCACTTCGCCGTCGAGGGTACCAACCACCACCAGCGCGTCGAGTACGCCGGGGCCCGCGCTGGCACGAACGTCGAGCGCGTTGCGCCAGATGCGCTCGCCCGAACTCGGGTCCAGTGCCTGAACTTCGCCGTGCCGGTCAGAGACGAACACCGCATCCGGCTCGGCCGCAACCTGCAGCTGCGAAAAATCCGACCCCAGCCAGGTGTGACGCGACCAGACGGTCGATGAGGAGGCCTGGGATTCTTCCACCGGCTGCAGCGGCGTTGGTTCGCGCACCTTGCCCTTGCCCGAGCAGGCGGCAAAGGCCACAACCAGCGGCAATAACCACGCTAATTTCATATTCATGAGCTGGACGCCTCGTTCAGATCGTCACGTTTTCGTTGCAGTTGCCCGCGATAGGGGGCGTTGGGCTCGACCGCCGCCAGCGCTTCGTCGTAGGCGCCGCGTGCATCGGCGCGCTCGCCTTTGAGCAACAGCGCGTCGCCTCGCGTTTCAAGGTACAGGCTTTCAAAACCGCTGGGGACCGGCGTAAGCGCGGCCAGCGCGGCGTCGGCGTCACCGGCCTCGAGACTGATCCGCGCCAGGCGCAGACGTGCCACGGCCTTCAAGCCGTCGTCGCTGCTGTTGTTCACCACCCAGTCGAGCGCGTCGCGGGCCTCGTCGAGGCGCTCATCCTTGAGCGACTGTGCCGCCCACTTGAGTTGCGCGAGCGCGGCATAGGGCGTCTTGGCGTAGTCGCTGACCAAGGTGCCGCGAATCTCGGCCACCGCCTCGGTGCGCGAATCCGCCTGGGCATTGCGCAGATCGGAGTACATCTGCGCCGCGCGGTCGGCGCGACCCTCGCCCGACTGCTGATAGGTCTGCCAACCAAAGATCGCCGCCAGGCCCAAGCCCAGGCCACCGACGAGCGCCAGCCAGTTTTCCTTCCACCAGCTTTTGATCGCGTCGACCTGTGCTTCGTCGTCGTAGTGCGTTGCCACGGTTTTATCCTTCTAAATTTAGACGCGCCGCGAGGGCGACTGCGAGCCCGTCGATGGCCACTGTTTGGTCAGCGGCCTCGGGGTGAACGAATGATTTTACGTGAACCTTGCCGTCCTGCCGTTCGGCCTCGCCCATCACCACGGCGAAGCGCGCACCGGCTTTGGCGGCGCGACTCAACTGTGCCTTGAGCTTGCCGCCCAACGACAGTTGCACGCGGGCGTTGGGCAGGTCGTCGCGCAACTGTTCGGCCAGCCGCTGCAGCGTGCGGGCCGAGTCCGGATCCGCAGGGCACAGCACCAAATCGGGCGCCGCATCCGGCAGGGTCAGCCCCTGCGCCTTCATCAGCAGAATCAGCCGTTCGATGCCCGATGCCCAGCCTATGGCCGGGCTAGGCTGGCCGCCGAGCTGCGCGACGAGACCGTCGTAACGTCCGCCGGCACAGACCGTGCCCTGGGCGCCCAGCTCGGTAGTGGTCCACTCGAATACGGTGTGGCTGTAGTAATCGAGCCCGCGGACGATACGCGGATTCATGACGTAGTCGATGCCCAGATCGCTGAGCCCTTGCTGCACGCCATCGAGGTGGGCGCGGTCCTCGGCACTCATGGCGTCGAGCAGGCTGGGCGCGTCACGGACAATCGCCTGGGTGGTTGGCACTTTGCTGTCGAGGACCCGCAGCGGATTACTGACCAGGCGCCGCTTCGAGTCATCGTCGAGCGCATCGATGTGACCTTCAAGAAAGGTGGTCAGCGCCGCGCGATAGCGCGCGCGGCTGTCGCCGCTGCCCAGCGAGTTGAGCTCCAGCGTCAGATCACGCAGGCCAAGGCGCTTGAGCAGCCGCGCCGACAGGGCGATGACCTCGACGTCGATCTCCGGCCCGGGCATGCCGAAGGCTTCTGCGCCGAGCTGGTGAAACTGACGGTAGCGGCCCGCCTGCGGGCGCTCGTGGCGAAACATGGGGCCGGCATACCAGAGCCGCTGCTGCTGGTTGTGCAGCAGGCCGTGTTCCAGCCCGGCGCGCACGCAGCTTGCGGTGCCTTCAGGACGCAGACTGAGGTTCAGGCCTTCTCGGTCGTCGAAGCTGAACATCTCTTTTTCGACGACATCGGTGACCTCGCCGATGGCGCGCTTGAACAGCGCGGTCTGCTCCAGCAGCGGCGTGCGGATTTCCTGGTACGCATAGGCGGCGAAGGTGTCGCGCGCCACCTGCTCAACGTGCTGCCACACGGCGGTTTCGCCGGGCAGGATGTCGTTGAAACCGCGCAGTGACTGCAACTTCATTCGGCCGCCTCGGCGCGTGCCGCGCGGCGCGCGGCGAGCTTGGCGCGCACCAGCGTCTCCAGCCGGTCAACAAGCTGATCGTTGTGAATCTTGTGGGCGATCTTGCCGTCCTCGTAAACCGAATTGGGGTAGCCCCCAGCCACACCCAGCGCCGCCTCGCGCGCTTCACCAGGACCATTGACGACGCAGCCGATCACCGCCAGATCCAGCGACTCGTCGATGTCGTCAAAGCGACTTTCGAGTTCGGCCACGACCTTGACGACGTCAAAGTTCTGCCGCGAGCAACTCGGACAGGCCACCAGATTGATGCCGCGATTGCGCAGGTGCAGCGATTTGAGAATGTCCCAGCCGACCTTGACCTCTTCGATGGGATCGGCCGCCAGTGACACGCGCAGGGTGTCGCCGATGCCTTCGGCCAGCAACATGCCGAGCCCGATGGCGCTCTTGACCGCGCCGGCACGCAAGCCGCCCGCCTCGGTGATGCCGAGATGCAGCGGCTGCGCGATCTGGTGGGCGAGCTTGCGATAAGCCTCGACGGTCATGAACACGTCGGATGCCTTGAGGCTGACCTTGAAGTCCTGAAAATCGCGCTTGAGCAGCAGGTCGATGTGGCGCATTGCCGACTCGACCAGCGCGTCGGAGTTGGGCTCGCCATATTTCTCCTGCAGGTCGGCTTCCAGCGAGCCGGCATTGACGCCGATGCGGATGGGAATGCCGTGATGCCGGGCGCAGGCCACGATCTCGTCAACCTTGCGCTCATTGCCGATATTGCCGGGATTGATGCGCAGGCAGTCGGCGCCGGCTTCAGCGGCGGCAAGGCCGCATTTGTAATTGAAGTGAATGTCGGCGATCAGCGGCATATAGCCGACCGCCTTCTTGATCTCGCCAAAGGCTTTTGCGGCGGCGATGGTCGGCACCGAGACCCGCACCAGATCGGCGCCGGCCTTCTGCGCCGACTGGATCTGCGCAACCGTGGCAGCGACGTTCTCGGTGTCGGTATTGGTCATGGTCTGCACGGCGATCGGCGCGTCGCCGCCCACCGTGACGCGGCCGACGCGAATCGGGCGCGAGACTCGGCGCTGAATCTGATGGTCGCTGCGCATCACCATGACCCGGCCTGCGTCAGTTGGTCGGCGGCAAGGTCAGCCGCGCGGTGCTGTTGCTTTGCGTGTAAGGGCTCAGGTCCACACGCTGACCGTTGAACTCCAGCGCCACGCCCGGGGCGTTGCCGAAAAACAGGCTCAACGGCGGCGCGCCGCTGATGGTCTGTGAGGTGCCGCCATCCATGAGGCCATTGAGCAGAGCCTGCCCCTCGGCGTCGTTGATGCGCACCCACGAGGTCTCGCGAAACTGCAGACGCACGGTTGGTTCGCCCGCAACGGCATCCGGCGCGTCGGTTGCCGACGGCGCCTCGGTAACCGCCGCCGGCGCGCTGGGCACCGCGGGCACGGCCTCGAGCGGCGCCTCGGTCGGCGCGGGTTCGGTCTCGGCCAGCGCATCGACTGCGGGCGTCGTGGTGATGGCCGCTTCAGGCACAGCCTGCCCGTCAGCCTCGCCCACCGACGGAGCGGCGTCGGGCCGGGTCAACCATAAGTAGGCGAGCAGACCGACGATGATGGCGAAGATCAGTAGCCCGAGCAGTCGACCAAGTCCGCTGCGGCTCTCGGCCGTGCCGGATGAGAGGCGGATGCGCGCCGGTGCCTGCGGCTGTGTCTGCTTGACGCGCGCGTTATAGGCCTCGATCAGCGCCTCCTCAGACAAGCCCAAGAGCCGAGCACATTTGCGGTAGTACCCACGCACGTACACCGGCTCGAGCAGGGCGGCAAAGTCGTCGGCCTCCAGCGCCTGCAAGGTGCCGAGCGCGAGCTTGGTCTGCGCGGCGAAATCTTCGAGGGTGAGATGGGCGTCCTCTCGGGCACGGCGCAGCTGGGTGCCGGGTGATGGTGGCGACACGGGCGGGCTCGGCGGCTGTGGCACGGCGCCGGGGTCACGTTCGTCAGGTGAAAGATCGGGATCGGAGGAGGTCATTCTCGGGCGGCCTGCTCGGCTTCAGGCGATTCGGGGAAAGTGGTCAGCAACTGCTGCTCGTACTTGCGCGCCGCTTGCACATCCCCCAGCGCACGTTCAATGCGGCTGCGCATCAACAGGGATTCAGGCAGCGGCGGCCCGAGCGATTCGTAGCGCGAAAGAAAGCCCCGGCCGCGCAGATATTCCTGCTGCGAGAGACTGATCGACGCCATTTGCAGCAGCGCATCGGGAAACAAGGGGTTGACGCTCAGTGCCTGCCGCAGATAACCCTCGGCACGATCGGCGGCGAGCGGCCGTATGCAGACAGCGGCGTTGGTCCACGCCGCCTCCGGCGTGACATAGCGCGCCGAACGGGCGGCCTTGAGCAGCAACTGCTCGCCTTCATCGCGCTGGTCACGCTCGCAGAGAAAAACGCCCAGGTTGTTCTGTACTGCCGGGTTGTCGGGCGACAGCGTCAGCGCACGGCGGAACGATTTTTCGGCGTCGTCGGGGCGGCTGGTCTGCTGGTAAAGCACGCCCATGGCGGTGTGCGTGTCGGCGCTGCGATCATCGAGCGCCAGCGACCGACGCAGGTTGGTTTCGGCCTTCCCGTACTGGTTGCGTCGCAGGTGCTCGACACCGAGCTGGAAATGGATACCGGCGGACTCGCGTTCGGTCTCGGCATCCAGCGACGGTGTGGTCGCGCAGCCGACCAACAGCACGGTGCACATCGCCATGATCGGCAGCCATACGCGCCTCATTGCGTCACCACCGGAATGCCGCGCAGTCGATTCTTTTGCCGCGACTGCACTTCGCCCACCAACTGCCCACACGCGGCGTCAATGTCTTCGCCGCGGGTCTTGCGCGTGGTGGTGACAATGCCCTTGTGGCGAAGGATGTCGGCGAAAGCCTTCACATTTTCGGGTCGTGACGTGCGGTATGCGGCGCCGGGGAACGGGTTCCAGGGAATCAGGTTGACCTTGGCCGGCATGTTGCCAAGCAGCTTGGCCAGATCGCGCGCCAGGGCCGGCTGGTCGTTCACACCGTCGAGCATCACGTACTCGTAGACGATGTGCGACTTGCGATCTTTGCCAGCGGTGTAGCGGCGGCAGGCCTCCATCAGATCGCGGATCGGATACTTGCGGTTGATCGGCACCAGCGTGTTGCGCAGTTCATCGACCGGCGCGTGCAGCGAGACGGCCAAGGCCGTGTCGACGTCTTCACGCAAGCGGTCCATGAACGGAATCAACCCACTGGTGGACACCGTGACGCGACGTTTTGACAGACCGAAGCCGAAGTCATCCAGGAGGATGCGAATGGCCGGCAACACCGCGCCGTAGTTGGCCAGGGGTTCACCCATGCCCATGAACACGACGTTGGAGATGTCGCGCTCATTCTGAAAATCACAATGCAACTGCTTCGCCGCGAACCAGACCTGGGCGATGATCTCGGCCGTGGTCATGTTGCGGTTCAGGCCCTGCTGGGCGGTGGAGCAGAAACTGCAGTCCATCGCACAACCGACCTGCGACGACACGCACAAGGTGCCGCGATAGCGCGGCTGGCCACTGGCCACCGGCGGCGCATCATGATCACCTTCGGGGATGAACACGGTTTCGATGGCATTGCCACCGGCCAGTCTCAGCCCCCACTTGCGCGTTCCATCCTTTGATTTTTGCTCGGCCACGGCGTCGGGGGTGCCGACCACGAAATGCTCGGCCAGGCGCTGACGTAGTGCCTTGCTGAGGTTGGACATGGCCTCGAAGTCGCCAACGCCGCGCCGGTAGATCCACTGCATGACCTGATCGGCGCGGAACGGCTTTTCGCCCATGCTTTCGAAGGCATCGCGCAACTGCACGCGATCCATGCCGAACAGGTTGCGCCGCCCGTCCGCCGACGGCTTGACCGCCGCCGGCATGGGCACCACAAGGATTGGTTCGGTGGTCATGGCGCGCGGCAGTGCGGTCAAGGCCTTAGCGGGTCCGCGGGCTAAGTTCGATGGCCCGGAAGAAGTAGGCGATCTCGCCCGCCGCATTCTCGAGGCTGTCGGAACCGTGCACGGCGTTCTCATCAATGCTTTCGGCGAAGTCGGCGCGAATGGTGCCGGCTTCAGCCTTCTTCGGGTCAGTGGCCCCCATCAGGTCGCGGTGGGCGGCCACGGCGTTTTCACCTTCAAGCACCGACACAAGCACTGGACCACTGGTCATGAAGCTGACGAGATCCTTGAAGAAGGGTCGTTCGGCGTGCACGGCGTAGAAACCGCCAGCTTCGCGGTCGGTGAGGTGCATCATGCGACTGGCAACCGGCTTCAGGCCGGCTTTTTCAAAACGCGCGATGATCTCGCCAATGTGATGCTTTGCCACTGCGTCGGGCTTGATAATCGACAGCGTACGTTCAACAGCCACGGGTCACTCCTTGGGGATTGGAAACGGTGAAGGCGGCAACCCGAACAGCGCGGTGCCGACAAGAAAGCCCCAAAGTATAACCGGCGGCCTCCCCGCCACGGGCCGATAGACCGCGAAACGCCGGAAAAACCTCGCAAACCGGTGGCCGTTCAGACCGCGAAACTTTCACCACACCCGCAGGTGCCCTTCACATTGGGATTGATGAAGGCGAACCGCTCATTCAGGCCGTCACGTTGAAAGTCCACGGTGATGCCGCCGAGCTGTTCAAGATGTGATCGGGCCACGACCACTTTGGCGTCGTGCGACTCGAACACCGCGTCGTCAGCGCCCACCGTGTCGGCGTAATCGAGCGTGTAAGCCCAGCCTGAGCAACCCGAGCGCTTGACGCCCACCCGCAGGCCGACACCGCTGCCGCGCTGCGCCAACTGCTTGTGGATGCGTGTGGCTGCCGCCGCCGTCAGGGAAACCGCTTCGGTGGCAAAAACTTGGGGGTCATCCATGGCAAAACTCCATTCACGTTGGCGTGGCCATCAGGGCCTGCGCCAGATCGTCGATCATCACTGCACAGTGGGACTTCTCGGGGGCGATTTCAAGCGCCGACCGTACCGCCGACAGCCAGTCTCGATGCAAGGCTGAGACGTCACAGCCACGAATTTGTTCCACCCACCACTGCCCGGCCGCCAGGGTGACCGGACACCCCAGACCCCGATAGCGGGCCTCGACCACGCGGCCGTCGATCACCCGGACGCTGACCGACAGCCAGGCCGCGTCGCTGCGCGAGCGGGCCACCAAGGTGCGCACGTCGTCCCCGGACAGTTCACCCACCGCATCCGGACGGCAAAAGCGCGCCCAGACTGCCGGGATGTAAGCAAACAGGTTGTCGAGTTCCGGCGTGGCCGCGGGATTCTGGCCCGAGGCGAAGCCGCGCAGCCGCCACGCCGCCGCCGCGATCAGGTCGGCGCCGGCCTCCACATCGGCCTCGGTGCTGCCTTCTCCCAGCGACAGCCGCAGCGAGGCATCGGCCAGTGCGTCGTCGTGCCCCAGTGCACGGAGCACGAACGACGGCTCGCGCGTCGCCGACGAGCACGCCGAACCGCTGGACAGCAGGACATCCGGCACGCTCGCCCGCAGACTCTCGCCGTCCACTCCGGGAATGCTGACATTGAGAATGTGCGGACTGCCGTTGATCGGGCTGTTGCGCTGCAATTTGGGCACGTCGGCCATCAACCGTGCGGCCAACTGCTCGCGCAAGCTGACGGTGCGGGCCGCCAGCGCCTGGCGCTGCGGCAGTCTGTGGATCGCCGCCGCACCGAAGCCGACAATCTGATGCGTGGCCAGGGTTCCCGAGCGCATGCCCTGCTCCTGACCGCCGCCGTGCAGCAAGGGGCTGAGCCGCACCCGCGGGCGCCGCCCGACCACCAATGCGCCAATGCCTTTCGGCCCCCCGAGCTTGTGCGCCGACAACGACAGCAGGTCGATGGGCGTTTCAGCCAAGTTGATCGGCAGCCAGCCCGCCGCCTGGGCGGCATCGATGTGCAGCAGCACGCCGCGCGCGCGCAGGGCGGCGGCCAGGGTCGGCACGTCGGTACAGGTACCCAGTTCGTTGTTGACCCACATCAGACTGACCAGCCGCGTCGCCGGCGTCAGCGCCGCCATTACCGCGTCGACGCTGATCTGGCCGTATCGGTCGGGGCTCAGCAACGTCACTTTGTGGCCCTGTGTCGCGACCCAGCGCAGGGTGTCGAGCGTGGCGCGATGTTCGATTCGCGAGCTGACCACGTGCGCTTGCGTATCGCCATGGAAGGCGAGCACACCCTTGATCGCGAGGTTGATCGACTCGGTGGCGCCGCTGGTCCAGATCAGGCTGTCGGCCGGGGTGCCGACCAGCTCAGCCACCGCCTCGCGCGCCGACTCCACCGCGGCCCGCGCCGCACGACCGGCGCGATGATCGGATGCCGGATTGCCCACAGCGTCCTCGAGCCACGGCCGCATGGCGCTGAAAACGCCGGGCGCCAACGGCGTCGTGGCAGCGTGGTCCAGCGCAATCCAGGCGGGGGGCATCAGCGCGCGCCCTGCCGGGCCAGCCCGGTTAGCGCGGCGAGCAGGCGGTCCACGTCATCGTCGGTGTTGGCCTCGCCAAAACTGATGCGGATGGCGCCGATGGCCAGCGCATCGGGCACCCCCATGGCCACCAGCACATGGCTGGGCGCACCGTGCCCAATGGCGCAGGCCGAGCCGCTGGAGACACAGAAGCCCTGCCGGTCCAGCGCCATCAGCAAGGTCTCGCCGGCCCAGCCCTGCAAGGCCATCTGCACGGTGTTGGGCAAGCGCAGGCTTTGCGCGGCGAAGTGCGTGACGCCGGGTATTGCCGCCAGACCGGCCTCGAAGCGCTCACGCAGCCGCTGCAGATGGACCGTCCGCGCATCCAGGCGCGTCTGGGCCAACCGCGCCGCCGCGCCGAAGCCGACGATGGCCGCGACGTTCTCGGTGCCACCGCGCAAACCACCTTCCTGGGCCCCGCCGTGATGCAAAGGCCACAAGTCCACCGGGGCGGTGCGCAGCAACGCACCAACCCCTTTGGGGCCGTAAAGCTTGTGACTGGAGACCGTCAGCAAGTCGGCGCCCATGCGCTGCACGTCAACCGCCATTTTGCCCGCCGCCTGCACGGCATCGACATGGAAAAGGGCCTCGGCGTCGGCATGCACGGCGCGTGCGAGGCCCGCCACGTCCTGAATGACGCCGGTTTCGTTGTTGGCCGCCATCACCGAGACCAGGGTCACCGGCGATTGCGCAAGCTGCGCCCGCAGGCGGTCAAGATCGATCAGCCCCCCCTCATCAACGCCGATGGCTTCGACCTGGGTTCGCGCATCACTCAGCGATTCGGCGCACTCCATCACCGCCGGGTGCTCGGTGGCCGCATAGAGCAATCGACCGCCATCGTGCATCACGCCCTTGATGGCCAGGTTGTTGGCCTCGGTGCCGCCGGAGGTCCAGATCACCTGTGACGGTTGCGCGCCCAAAAGCTCGGCCACCTCGGCACGCGCGGCCTCGATCGCATCGCGTGACGCCCGACCAAGACGGTGCAGCGACGAGGCGTTGGCGTAGGGCCCGCGCAGATAGGGCAGCATCGCCTCCAGCACCTCGGGCGCCATCGGGGTTGTCGCGTTGTGGTCGAGATAGGTGGCCATTCCCTATTTTAGGCGCCGGGCAATAAAAAACCCGGCGCGGCGGCCGGGTTTTGGATCTGCTTGCCAGCAATTAGCGAATCAGGAAGGCGTCACGCGATTGACCTTTGGCCTCGGCATCGGCGAGCCAGCGCGGCGCGCGACCGCGACCGGTCCACGTCTGACCACCCGCCGGGTTGCGGTACTTCGGCGCAACCGTGGTTTTCTTCTTGCCACCGCGACCCATCGCCGATTGCAGATCCGACAGGGTAATGCCGTACTTCTCCATCGACACCTTGATTTCGTCGATGACCGACTTCAGCTCTTGACGACGAACATCTTCAGCTTGCCGCTTCAGTGCTTCAATCTGATTAATAAGCTCGTTGTAGCTCGGCATGACGTTCCTCTAATTAATATCCGGGACCGGCATCATAAAGCCTGTTAACCCGAAAAACCAAGGGGATTTATAGAAAATCCCTGCTTTGATTATCAGGGCGTTTCGTCAACTTCTTCCTGCGCAGGCAACATGTCCTCGCGCGTCACGCCCAACAAGATGACCATGCTGCTGGCAACGAACACCGACGAATAGGTGCCCACAATGATCCCGACGATCAAGGCAATCGAAAAACTGTGAACCGCAGCACCGCCGAGGAAAAACAGCGCCGAAAGGACAAACAGTGTGGTCCCGCCAGTGACGATGGTGCGTGCCAACGTTTGATTGACAGACAGATTGACCACATCAACCGCGTTTGACCGACGGGCATCAATGAAATTTTCACGAATGCGGTCATAAACAACGATGGTGTCATTCAACGAATAACCAATCAGCGCCAGAATCGCGGCAAGCACGGTCAGATCAAATTCAATGCCGAACAAGGCAAAGAAGCCCAGTGTCAGCACCGCATCGTGCACGGTGGCGGTGATTGCACCGAGCGCAAATTTCCATTCAAACCGGAACGCGACATAAATGAGGATGCCGATGATGGCGAACAAGGCCGCCAATGCACCGTCAGTGGCCAGCTCGTCGCCCACCTGTGGGCCAACGAACTCGACGCGTCGCAACTCGGGGGCAAGGTCGGCGTGCGCCGCCAGTGTGTTAATGATTTGCGTCGACACTTCGTCCGCGTCGGCGCCGGCGTCAGGGGCCGCACGAATCAGCACATCTGAGGACGTGCCGAAATACTGCACCGTGGCGCCTTCGAGGCCAATCTCGGCCATCTGGCTGCGAATCGGGTCCAACTCAACCGGGCCGTCGAAGCTCACTTCAACAAGGACACCGCCGGTGAAGTCGAGGCCAAACGCCAGACCCCGCGCGATCACCAATCCGATGCTGACGACGGTGACCAAGGCTGCAAACACCATCATCGGCTTGCGGATGGCCATGAAATCGATACGCGGAACCCGCGATAAAAAACGCATGGTGATTCCTTAAACCGGAACGCCGGAAAGTTTGCGACGCGCGAAAAACAGATGAACCAGCGCACGGGTCACGACAATGGCCGTGAACATGGAGGTGGCAATGCCCACCGTCAGGGTCACAGCAAAGCCCTTGACCGGTCCGCTGCCGAGCGCAAACAGCACGACCGCCGCAATCAGCGTGGTCAATTGCGAGTCGGCGATGGTCAGAAAGGCCCGGCTAAATCCCGACTCGATGGCCTCATGCGGACTGACTTTGTCGGCGAGGTCCTCGCGGATACGCTCGAAAATCAGCACGTTGGCGTCCACCGCCATACCCAGCGTCAGAATGATGCCGGCGATACCAGGCATGGTCAGCGTGGCCTGCAAGATCGACATGATGGCCACGATCAAAATCAGGTTCACCACCAAAGCGATATTGGCCAGCATGCCGAAGGCGCTGTAATAAATCGCCATGAACACGACCACCACCAGCAAACCAATCACCGCCGCCAATTGCCCCTGCGAAATATTGTCGGCGCCCAGGCTCGGGCCCACGGTACGTTCTTCCACAATGTCGACCGGCGCGGCCAACGCGCCCGCACGCAGCAGCAGCGACAAGTCATGCGCCTCGGCGCTGGAAAGCCCGGTGGTCTGAAAGCGCTTGCCGAAGACGCCGCGAATGGTGGCAATGGAAATAACTTCTTCGATCTGCCGCGTTTCGCGAATCGGTTCGCCTTTGGCGTTGTAATTGGTGATGACCTCGCGCTCGCGGAACAACACCGCCATGGGCTTGCCGACATTCCGTTCGGTAAAGCTCAGCATGCGCCGTGCGCCGCTGCCATCAAGTGTCACGCTGACCGCAGGCTGGCCGTTTTCGTCAATGGTTGCCGAGGCGTCGATCAGTTGTGAGCCGGCGGCGATGGTGTCGCGCATCAGCAGCACGGGGCGTTCGTCGTCGCGCGTGTAGAACAGCTCAGTGCCGACCGGGGCGACCCCGGTGCGGGCAGCCAGAAATGCGTCTTCTTCAGACACCGCGCGATATTCCAGGGTCGCAGTCGCACCAAGGAGGTCCTTGACCCGGGTGGTGTCCTGCACGCCAGGCAACTGCACGACGATGCGCGACGGACCCTGACGCTGGACGATCGGCTCAGCCACGCCGAGCTGGTTGACGCGATTGCGCAACGTGGTGAGGTTTTGCTGTACCGCAAAATCGGCAAGTCGCTGCGCCTCGGCTTCGCTCAGCCGCGCCTCGAGTGCGAATTTGCTGCCGGCGCCCTGAACGACGAGGTCGACTTCGGGAAATTCCTCGGCGATGGCGGCCTGGGCGACGGCCTGACGCTCGGCGTCGTCAAACTCGATGACCACCGCATTGCCCGCCTCGCGGCGGCCGGTGTAGCGAATGTTCTCGCGCCGTAGCAGCACCGGCAGGTCGTTGAGATAACGTTCCTGGGCCTTCACGTTGATGTCATCGAAGTCCACTTCGAGCAAAAAATGCACGCCGCCGCGCAGGTCCAACCCCAGGTTCATCGGCTTGGCACCGATCTCCATCAGCCAGGTGGGGGTTTTCGGCATGCTGCTCAGGGCCACCACGGGGCCCCGCCCCAAGGCCCGGCGAAGGACCTCGGCGGCCTCGAGCTGGCTGTCGGCATCGGCGAAGCGCACCACCCACCGGTTGCCTTCAACCCGGCTGCTCAGCGGCGTCAGTCCAGCCTCGTCCATGGCCGTGGCGATTGGCGCATCAAGGGCCGAGAGCTCACCCTCGGCAACCGAGATCTGTACGGCAGGATCGTCGCCAAAAAGATTCGGCGCGGCGTACAAGGCCCCGAACACAAGGGCGAGCACGATGACAACGGTTTTCCAAAGCGGAAAGGGCTTCATAACGCGATACGGGCGGTCAACCCGCCCGCATTCCATGACAACCGCGACAAATTAGAGCGCCTTGAGCGTGCCCTTGGGCAACACACTGCTGATGGCGGGCTTCTGCACCTTGACTTCGACGCCGTCGGCCACTTCGATACCGACATAAGCCTCGCCCAAAGTCACCACGCGTCCGGCGAGGCCGCCGCTGGTGATCACCTCATCGCCCTTTGCCAATGACGAGATCAACGCCTTGTGTTCCTTGTTGCGCTTCATCTGCGGACGGATCAGCAGAAAATAAAACACCACAACCAAGAGAATCAGCGGAATGAACTGCACAAATGCGTTCGGCTGTGCCGCCTGCTGGGCGTGAGCCACCGGAATCAACCAATCGAGCACTGGACGCTCCCATCCTGAGAATTGAGGGCGCGGAGTATCGCATACCCCTTCAGGACCGGGCCGTTTGTGCCTGCCAGCTCAATAACCGGCGGCGACCGCCCATCCATTGCGACTCTTCTGGTAAACCGCGTCCGGCCCCAACCACAGCGCCTGACCGTTCCATTCTGCGGTGACCAGCCGCAGGCGGGGCGCCTTGCGGCCCACCGACGCCAACTGCAGCGCGCAGTCCGGAAGGCTTGCGGTGGTCAGCCGATACCACTGCTGATCGACCTGAACGCCGCAGCCGCCACCCTTGGGCGAACGCGCCTGAAAGCCGTGGCTGATCAGCGCCCGCTGCAGCAAGCGCAGGGTGTCGGGCACGGGCTTCAGGGCGGGCGCTACCGGCGCGGGCAGCGGTGCGGCCAGCGCGGCCTCCAGCGCTTCGGCAAACGTTGGCCGCCGCGCGCCGTGCGTGCGTGCCGGCGAGGTCATCGCCGTCGGCTGTGCTGACGCAGCGTCGGTTGGCAGAGCAGGCGTCTGACCGATGGCGCTTCGTGCCCTGGCAACGCGAACCGGCGGCTTTGCAGGGCTTCGGCCGATCCAGCCGCCGTGGCCTTGCAGCACTGACCAGGTGTGGCTGTCGTCATAAAAGCGCAGCGCCCGGCGCGGCGAGACGGCCAGGCGGATGGGTCCGTACTGCCCGTAAATTCGCCCATCGGCGTCAGGAACGGCTTCGGCGCGCTGCAGGCGCGCGACGCAATCACCCAGCGTCGCCGCCAAGTGCGTCTCTGGCCCCACCTGCGTGGCCACGGTGCACGGCACCACGGCCTGCGCGCCCGGCGCCAAACTCATCAATCCCAACAACGCCAAGCCAAGGGCCGGCGACCTGCCGAGCATGCGTAGACCAAGCATGAGCGTTACCTCGTTCCCGAAACCGCAGCAGTCTGGCGAACCAAAATGAACGCCTGCAGACAGACTCGGGAACCCTTTGCGAATGTACCCCTGCGCGAAGCAAGGATCGTGCCCCGGGGCGCAAGGGCCCTCGCGGGGCGCGCAGCCTACCGCAGGCGGTCGAACAGAGACAGTGACGACACCTGCAAATAGGCCGTCTGTGCGGCCGACAACTGCGTGCTGTGCTGACTCAAGCGGGTGGCCGCATCGATCAGGTCGGTGTCGCGCAGGCGGGCCAGCGACTGCGTCAGTTCGGACGTCGCGGTGTCTCGCCAGGTTGCCGCACGATCCAGCGCGGCACGCTGCACGCCCACTTCGGTGCGGCGTGATTCGGTGTTGAGCGCCATCGCGGCCACCCCGGTCTGCACCTCGTCCAGTGCCAGTTTGCGGGCAGCCGGGTCGGTTTCACGCACCGCCAGCACGGCAGCGTCGAGCCAGGCGAAGCTGCTCTGGCCGCCGATGTCGCCGAACACCTGGTCGCCGGGAATGCCGTCACGCACCTGCTGGCCGTCGGCGACTTCGACGCGTCGATTGTCCGGGCTGCCTCGGTAAACCCCGGCGGCGTCGAATGCATTGCCCAAGGCGGTGCCGCCAAACAGGGGCTGGCCGCTGCCATCGTCACGGTTGGCGAGCGTCCGCCAGTCGGCCGCCAGGCCATCCAGCTCGACCGCGACCAGGGCGCGATCCTGATTGTTGAAGGCACCGTTGCCCGCCGAAACCAGCAATTCCTTGACGCGCTCGGTGATCACTCGTGCATCGTCCAGCGCGTTCTCGGTCAGCCCCAACCGATGCCCGGCACGCCCCGCGGCGGCGCCCTGGGCGTCGATACGGGTCAGCGCAGCCTCCCATTCCATGACGCTGGCGGACGCGGCAGGCGCCTCGTGCGCATGCTGAAACTGTCGCCCGCTGCTGATCTGCTGCTGGACCTTGGCCAACTGCGTGGTGTGCGTCTGCATCGAGCCGGTGGAGGTGCGAAACAGGGTTTCGGTGGCAACGCGCATGGCTTATCTCCGCACCGCTGACAGCAAGGTCTGAAACACCGTGTCGGCGGTGGCAATCATTTGGGCAGCCGCCTGATACGCCTGTTGGTAGCGCAGCAGGTTGGCTGCCTCTTCATCCAGGTTCACGCCGGAGACCGACTCACGGGCCGTCAGGGCTTGTCCAGCCAACGACTCGGCGGCCGAGGCACGTGCGTCGGCCTGCTGCGTCGAGACGCCCAACTGGCCGACGACCTCGGCCGCACGCGCGCTCACGGCGGCGCCACTGAAGTCCGCCGCCGAGTTCCATGCGCTGTTGTCCGCCACGCCGGCGGGGGGCGGACCGGCCGGGGCCAGCTGGCGAGGGTCAGTGAGGGCAAGCCGCAAGGGCGGATCGCTGAACAGGGCTGCGCCTGGATTGCCGTCGAGGTCTTGTCCCGCCGACTGCGCCGCGTTGAACGCAGTGGCGATTTCGCTGGCCAGCACGCTCATGGCCGCGCGCGGCGCATCGACGGCCTGGGCGCGCGCGTCCAGAAGGCCGGCCATCACGCCGCCCGCTGGCCGCCCAACCGGGACCGGACCCCCGGGGGCGTCCAGCTCAAGGCGATAACGGCCGGTCGCCGTGGTGGCGACCAGGTTCAGGTGACGCGCCTGACCGTCGAGCACCAGCGGCTGGCCGTCCTCGAGAAACACCGACAGCGCGCCGCTGTCCTGCACCAGGGTGGTGACGCCAATCTGTTCGGCGAGTTGGCGGACCGCTTCGTCGCGCTGGTCAAGCAGGTCACCCGGCGGCAGCCCCCCGGCCCCGCCGGTGCTTTGCGCGATGCGTTGGTTGAGCTTGGCAATGTTGTCGATCAGCCCATTGGCGGCGCTGACCGTGCTGGCCATACGCCCGTCGATTTCGCGGTCCAACTGGGCGAAGCCGGTGTCGAGCTGGGCGAAGCGGTCGGTCATGCCCTGCGCCTCGGCGAGCACCACACGGCGCGCCGACAGCGACGCCGGATCGGCCATCAATCCCTGCACTGCCGTGTTGAAGGTCTGCAATGGTGCCGCGAGCCCCGCGAGCGGATCAGAGAGCATCTTGTCGGCGCGGATCAGCAGGTCGCGCGCGGTGCCGTGGCGACTTGCCGCCGCGCCGTCATCGGTGAGACGCGACTGCAGATAGGTGTCGTTGATACGCCGCACCTGCGCTGCCTGCACACCGTTGCCGATGGCGCCATTGGGCGGCTGGTTGACCAGGTCAACGCGCTGGCGGCTGAAGCCCGGCGTCGCGGCGTTGGCGACGTTGTGGCTGGTGGTGGCCAGCGCCGTTGAATAGGCATTCAGCGCCGAGCGGCCAATGCTGAATAAATCACTCACGGCACCCACCCCTCACGCACGATGCGCTGGGCGATGTCGGTGATTTTGCGGGCGTAGTCAGGGTCGGTGGCATACCCGGCCTGCTGCAAGCCGCGTGCAAAACCGGCCACATCGGCGCCGGTGTTCCGAGCAGCGGTATAGCGAGGCTGGCTGAGCAGCGCCACGTAGTCGCCAACACTGTCGCGAACGCTGTCGTAAGCGCGGAAGGCAGCCGATTCGGTTTGCGTGTGCCCGGCCCGCACTTCGATGGTCTCGGCCTGCACCTTGGCGCCGCGCCAACTGGCAAACGCCTTGATGCCGAACAGGTTGTTCGACTGCCCGCCCGGCTGGTGACGACCGAAGCCGGTTTCCAGCGCCGCCTGGGCGATGATCGCCTGCGGCGCGACGCCCAGCTTTCCGGCCGCTTCGCGCGCCAAGGGCAGCAGGTCCTCGACAAATTTTCGTGCCCGTGATTGCCACGAGGTCGTGGGGTCGGGCGCCGCCGGCATGACGCGCGCAGGTCCGGTCCCCAGTGCTGAAAGCACGTGGCGGGTCTCGCCCGCGACGGGTGCCGCCACCTGCCCCAACTGTTGCCACTGCTGCATCAATTGTTCGGCCAGACCCAGGCCCTTGCCGTGGGTCAGCAGCGCGCCCATCTGTTGATCGAGCATCGACTGCATGGGGCCCAAATCCTGCACACCGCTGCCCGGGACCTGCGCGGTGCTGCGCAAACCCGACAGCAGTTGCTGGGCAAACAGGGCCTCAAATTGCCGCGCCACTTCGCGCGCGGCTTCGGGGGTTTGCGCCTTCGCGGTCACGCGAAGATCGTCGACGCGACCGTCAAGCGGCGTCGCGAGCATCAGATGACCACCAACTCCGCACGCAAGGCCCCGGCCTGCTTCAGCGCTTCAAGAATGGCGATGAGGTCGCCCGGCGCTGCGCCCACCTGGTTCACCGCCTGGACGATTTCGGCAAGGCTCACGCCGGCATCGAACAGGAACATGCGGCCGTCGCCCTGCTGCGCAACGCTGATTTCGGTGTTCGGCACCACCACCGTGTCGCCGCCACCGAAAGGGTTGGGCTGGCTGACCTCGAATCGCTCGGCGATGGTGACCGACAGCGAGCCGTGCGCCACCGCCGCGGGGCGCACGCGCACGCTCTCGCCAATGACGATGGTGCCGGTGCGGGAGTTGACCACCACCCGCGCCGGCGCCTGCCCGGCTTCGACCCGCACGTTTTCCAGTTCGGACAAAAACGCCACACGCTGATCGGGGTGTGGCGGCGCCAGACGAATGGTGACGGCATCTTCGGCCTGCGCGGTCCCCGCGCCGTAAACCGCATTCAGGGTGCTGGCAACGCGCGCGGCGGTGGTGAAGTCGGGGGTGTGCAACTGCAGCGCCACACGACCATCGGTAAAGGCGGCGGGGGCGGCGCGCTCCACCGTCGCGCCATTGGGAATACGGCCTGCCGACGGCACGTTGACCGAAATTCGCGAGCCATCACGGCCTTCCACTCCAAAGCCGCCGACGATGAGGTTACCCTGCGCCACGGCATACACCTGGCCGTCGGCGCCTTTGAGGGCGGTCATCAACAGGGCGCCGCCGCGCAGCGACCCGGCGTTGCCAATCGAGGCCACGGTGATGTCGATCATCTGCCCGGGACGGGAAAACGCCGGCAATTCCGCCTGCACCATCACCGCCGCCGCGTTCTTGAGTTGCGGGTTCACCCCCGGCGGAATGGTCACGCCCAGTTGCGTGAGCAAATTGCGCAGCGCCTGCACGGTGAACGGCGATTGGCTGGTCTGGTCACCCGAGCCGTCGAGCCCCACCACCAGGCCGTAGCCCATCAGGCCGTTGCTGCGCACGCCGGCGATGCTGGCGAGGTCCTTGATGCGCTCTTCCTGGGCGAACGAGGGCACGCTGATCACCGCCAGCAGCACGCCCACGACCATCAGGACACGCAGCAGCCGTTGCCGTTGCAGTCGTTTGTTGCGCTCATTGCGTTTCATGGCGAGACCTCAGAACGGGAAGAACGGCGAATTGAAGAAGCGGCTCAACCAGCCCTGGGCATTGGCATCGCCCAGCGCGCCGCGCCCGGCGTACTTCACCTGGGCACTGGCCACCCGGTCGGAGCGCACGGTGTTGTCGGGGTTGATGTCTTCGGGGCGCACCCAGCCCGACAGCTCGAGCATTTCGTCGCCACGGTTGAGCGCCAACTGCTTACGCCCGGCGACGCGCAGCAGTCCGCGCGAATCCCGCTCAATCACCCGCACCGACAGCGCGCCGGTGAGGCGGTTGGATTGGGTGGAGTCGCCGCCGCCTTCAAAGCTGCGGTCGCCGCCGAGGCTGCCGGAGAGAATCTCGACACCGCCACGGGTCACCGGTCGCCCGAACACATTGGGGCCGGTCAAGGTGGCGCTGCTGGTTTTGCCAGTCGTCGTTGCACTGCTGGTCTGCGCCTGGGTTTGCTCAACCAGCAACACGGTGAGCACGTCGCCCACATCACGCGCACGGGTGTCGGCAAACCAGTCCAGCGCGATGCCGTCGTTGTAGATGGCGCCGGGCTCGGCCTGCGGCAACGGCGGCAGTTCGGCCTCGGGCATGGGGTCTGGCGCCACCGGCCGGGCGGCGCAGGCGGTCAGCAGCAGAACCAGAGGCAGTAGCGCTTTCATGGCCGATCAGAGCTGGTTGGTGATGAAGCGCAGCATGTCGTCGGCGGCCGAGATGGCTTTGGAGTTCATCTCATACGCGCGCTGGGTTTCGATCATCGCCACCAGCTCTTCGACGACGTTGACGTTGGAGCTTTCCAGCGCGCCCTGCACCAGACCGCCAAGGCCGTTGAGCGTGGGGGTAGATTCGTTTGCCGGGCCACTGGCGGCGGTTTCCACCAGTAGGTTTTCGCCGCGTGCCTGCAAGCCGGCGGGATTGATGAAATCGGAGAGTGTCAGTGTGCCGATCTGCACCGGCTGCGCCTGTCCCGGCAGTTGCGCGGTGACGGTGCCGTCGGCACCGATGGTCAAACTCTGGGTGGTGTCGGGCACAACGATGCCGGGCTCCAGGGTGTAGCCCTGTGCGGTCACCAGCTCACCCTGCGGATTGGTCTTGAACGAGCCGTCACGGGTGAAGGCGGCATTGCCGTCGGGCATCAGCACCTTGAAAAAGCCGCGGCCGTCGATGGCGACATCGAGGCTGTTGCCGGTTTGCTGCAGGTTGCCCTGCGCGTATTCCTTGGCGGTGGCGACGGTGCGCACGCCGGTGCCGAGCATCAGGCCGGTGGGCGAATCGGTTTGCTGGCTGGTCGCCCCACCCGGCTGGCGAATGGTCTGGTACAGCAGGTCTTCAAACTGGGCACGGCCGCGCTTGAAGCCGGTGGTGCCGACGTTGGCGAGGTTGTTCGACACCACCGACAGACGGGTCTGCTGGGCGTCGAGGCCGGTTTTGGCAATCCAGAGTGCAGGGTTCACGAAGAATTCCTTTAACGAATGCGCATCAGTGACTGGGCGATTTCGCCGTGGCTGTCGGCCGTTTTCATCGCCTTGGTCGCCAGTTCAAAGCGGCGGCTGTGTTCGATCAATGCCACCAGTTGTTCGGCGGCATTGACGTTGGAGGCTTCCAACATGCCGCTGACCATCACCGCGCCGGCTGCCGGGCGTGCTTCGACGCCTGCCATCGGCTCGAACAAACCGTCGGGTCGGCGGCGAAGTTCGTTCGGCGCCGCCTCGATCACGTTCAGGCGGCCGACCTGGGCACGCACGTTGGCCTCGCTGCCCTGCGGCGTCAGGCTGACAGTGCCATCCGCCGCAATCATCAATTCACTGTGCGGCGGCAGCGTCAGCGGGCCGTTGTCGCTCAGCACCAGGCGGCCTTCGCCGTCCAGCACCTGGCCGTTGGCGGTCATCTGCAGCGCACCGTTGCGCGTGTAAGCCACCCCGCCCGCTTCGGTCTGCACGGCCAGCCAGCGGTCGTCGGCCAGCGCGATATCCAGATCACGACCGGTGTTCTGCAGCGCGCCACCCCGGGCGTTCCAGGTTTCGGGCTGCAGCACGCCGTTGACCCGCGAGTGCCAACCCGGCCCGTCGACGTTCTTCGCTTCGGTGTGGGTCAGCAACGCCTTGAAGCCGGAGGTGCCGGTGTTGGCGATGTTGTGTGCCGTGATCGACTGCGCGCGCAGCGCTTCCGAAGCGGCATTCATGGCGATGTAGGCGGCGCGGTCCATAGTGAGCTCCTACCTGCAAGCCGGCTTAGCGCAGGTTCAGTGCGGTCTGGGTGATCTGATCAGTGGTCGTGATCATTTGCGCGTTGGCCTGAAATGCCCGTTGCGCGCTGATCATGTGCACCAGCTCGGCGGTGAGATCGACGTTCGAGGTTTCCAGCGCGCCAGCCTGAATGGCACCGAAACTGCCACTGTCGGCGACGCCGCGCAGCGCCGGGCCCGAGGAAAAGGTTTCGGCCCAGACCGTGTCGCCCAGCTCCTGCATGCCTTGCGGGTTGGCGAAGGTCGCCATCGCCACCTGACCCAGCGCACGCGCCTGGCCGTTGGTGAAGCGCGCCTGGGCAATGCCTTCGGGGGTGACTTCGATGCCGGTCAGGCGCCCGGTGGCATAACCGTCCTGGGTCAGGGCGGCGACGTTGAAACGATCCCCAAACTGGGTGGCGCCCGAGAGATCAACGGTCAGCGCCAGATCAGTCGCGCCGTTGGTCTGCGGGACCGGCGGCAAGACGAAGCTGCCGCCGGCGGGTGTGAGCAGATTGCCATCGGCATCGAAGCTGGCCTGGGTGGCCGCCCCGGTCACGGCGCCGTCAATCACGGTGTGCACGTCCCAGGTACCCGGCGTGGCAGTGGGCGCGAAGTACAGGCTGGCGGTGTGCGCCGAGCCCAACGAGTCGTACACCGTCAGGCTGGTGGTGTGGGCATAGCTGTCGGCATTGGCGGGATCGAATGCCACGGCGGGCGCGGTGCCCGACGCAGCCGGCAGGTTGATGTCGGCCTCGATGCGCGACGTGCGCTGCGGCGGCGCGTCGCCCACCTGCAGTTGCAGGTCGGTGAGGCGGCCGGTGTCGAAGCCGCCACTGGCCAGCGGCGGATACACCTGCAATCGGTGGCCTTGCGGATTGGTGACGTAGCCCTCACGGTCCGGCCCAAACGCGCCGGCGCGGGAATACACCGTCTCGCCATTGGCATTGAGAGTGAAGAAACCCTCGCCGTTCACCGCCAAGTCCAGCGCGTTGTTGGTGAAGTCGATGTTGCCCTGACTGAATTGCTGCTGGATGCCCGCCACCCGCACGCCGCTACCGGCCTGCGTCGACGACAGGCCCAGCGACGACGACGCGTACACATCGGCGAACTGGGTGCGGGCCATCTTGAAGCCGGTGGTGCCGGCGTTGGCGATGTTGTTGCCGGTCACGGCCAGATCGCGGGTGGAGGCGTTGAGACCCGAAAGCGCGGTGGAAAAGCTCATGGCGATACTCCTCGGAACAAAGGGGTGCGGGCTAGCGCGCCGCGCGGATTTGAGTGATGTCGTTCAGCGATGCACGGGTGCCGTCATCGAGCATCAACTGCATGCCCTCGGGTGACGGAATGACCCCGGTGACGATGGCCTCGGTACGCGGCGTCAACGACGCGCTGGCGTCGGCACCGACGGCCCGTGCCTGCAATGAATAGGTACCCGCCGGCGCACGCGTGCCGTCGGTCATGCGGCCGTCCCACGCAAGGTTCAGCTCACCGCTGGCCGGGTTGTCCCTGACCAGTTGCGCAACGCGCACGCCGTTGGCATTGACGATGTCGACCTCAACACGTTGGGCGCCGGCGGGCACGTCAAAGCTCATCGCCGCACTGGCGTCGTCATCGAGGCGCAGCGCGTCGCTGTAGCGCTGCACCGGCTTGCCGAGCAGGCTGGCGCCCTGCAACACCTGGTCGCCGGTGAGTTGGGTGGCGAAGTCCTTGAAACTGCTGTCGAGCTGCTGCACGCCAGAAACCACCGAAAACTGCGCCAGCTGGCCAATGAACTCGGTGTTGCCCAAAGGCTCCAGCGGGTTTTGCGCCTGAAACTGGGCGATGAGCAGGCGCATGAAATCCTGCTGGCCCAACGACGGATTCGCTTGCGTGGCGCCACCGGCGCTGCCGGAGGTGAGAGCGGAAAGGGCGTCCATGGTTATCGACCGATGTTGAGGGTGCGGGTCATCAGCTCTTTGGCCGTATTCATGGCCTCGACGCTGGACTGGTAAGAACGGCTGGCCGACATCATGTTGACCATCTCTTCCACGGCATTGACGGCGGGTGCGTAGACATAGCCCTGCGCGTCGGCCAGCGGGTGACCCGGCTGAAAGCGGGCTTCGGCCGGGCGAGTGGATTCTGCAATGCGCTGCACGCCAACACTGGCGCCGTTCTCTGCATCGAGCATTGCCTGAAACACCGGCATGCGCGGCTTGTAAGCGTCTTCGGGGCGGGTCGCCACCGAGTCGGCGTTGGCGAGGTTGGACGCCACGGTATTCAGCCGGACCGACTGCGCCTGCATGGCGCTGCCGGCAATGTCGAAGATGCGGAAGCTGCTCATGGCGAGGGGCCTTATTGACCGGTGAGCGCGGTCATCAGGCCGCGCACCCGGGATTCAAGAAATTGCAGGCTGGCCTGGTAGCGCAGCGCGGCATCGGCAAACGCCGCCTGCTCCATGGGCAGATCAACCTGGTTGCCGTCCAGCGAGGGCTGGGCCGAAAAACGCTGATAGTCGTGTGCGCCGGTGCGCAGCACGTTGGCGGGCTGCTGTTGGCTAAGCGCCTTGGCGAAGTCGACATCGCGCGCCTGAAACCCGGGGGTGTCAGCGTTGGCGATGTTGGCGCTGATCAGCTCCAGCCGGCGTGACTGCAAACCCAGTGCAGCCTCGTGAATGCCGAACAGCGGTGTTGCCAGGGGTCCACTCATTGCCGGGTGCCTCGACGGAAAAACCTGTGTCGGGTCCTGCAAAGGGGCGGCGACGGGGGCGCCAGCGGCGCGATCAGACCGCTGAAAGGTCTTCGAGAATGGCCTTGGCCAGGGCCTCTGACGAAAACTTGGGCACGAAACGGTCGGCACCGACCTTGGCCACCAGGTCGGTGTTGAAGCGACCCGACAATGAACTGTGCAACAGCACCCGCAAATGCTTGAGCTGTGGGTGTTCCTTGATGCGCGCGGTCAGCGCGTAGCCGTCGAGCTGCGGCATTTCCAAGTCGGAGATGACGAGCTTCACACGCGCCAGGCGTCCGCTTTCCGACGCCTGCAGCAGCCACGCCAGCGCCTGGGCACCGTCATTGAGCAGAATCGGCTGCGCGCCCAAGGCCGTCAGCGTGCGTTGCAATTGGCCGCGTGCCACTGACGAATCGTCGACGACCAACACTTCCGGCGCGTCACTGCCGAGCTTGCCCTGCCACGCTTCGGGCAGCTCGGCAGGCTCCCCGATGATGCCGGCCAGTACGTGCTCGAAGTCGAGCAAGTGCAGCCAGCCCTGCGGGGTTTCGACCAAGCCGGTCAGCGCCTCGCCGGCATCGGGGCCGGGCGCCTGCAGGCGTGCAACATCGACATGCACGATGCGTTCGACGTGGGCGACGATGAACGCCTGTCGGCGCCCGTTGAATTCGGTCACCACCCACTGCGGCTGGGTCGGCGCCACCCCGCCCAGCCATTGCGGCAGGGCGATCACCGGCATCAGCTGCCCGCGCAGCTCCGCCAGCCCCTGGACCAGCGGATGCACCCCCGCGACGGGCGTCAGGGTGCCGGGCCGGGTCACCTCCAGCACCTTGAACACGTTGACGGCATAGCGCACATCGCCACCCAGGCCAAAGATCAACAGCGCCAGACGGTTATGGCCGGCAAGGCGGGTCTGCTCGTCGATTCGATCAAGTAATGCGCTCATGGACGGCCTATCGGCTGACGGGCCCGACACTTGAGGGCCAACGGCGCAATTTTTCGCGGTCGCCCATTGGTCGGGCCAGCCGCACCGCAGCGCCCAGAGATGCACGCCAGCCGCAGAGCGATGCGCATGAAAGCATGGCTGATCCTCTGCATCGTTGTGGGCACCTCGGCGGCGCAGGCAACCATGCCGCTCGATGTTTTGCGGTCCACCGCCGAGCAGGCTGCACCCTTTGCGCCGGCCACTGCCAGCCTTGATCCGAGGGTGCAGGTCGCACGCTGCGAACAGCCCCTGACGCACGAACGGGTCAGCGTTCGCGACCGACAGGCCACGGTGGTGTTGCGCTGCGGGCAGCCCAGTTGGCAGCTCTACGTGCCGGTACGCGCCAGCGGAGGCACTGCGGTGGTGGTGCTGAAACGCAGCGTCGCCGGCAACACCACGCTGGGTGTCGATGATGTCGAACAGGTCACGCGCGATGCGACTGCAGCCGGCTACGGCACCTTTGACGACGTGGCATCGGTGCTCGGCCTTCAAACCCGCCGCGCCCTGCCCGCTGGACGCGTGCTGGGCCCAGCCGACGTCATTCGGGCGCCAACCGTGCGGCGTGGCGACCAGGTTGCCATCGAAGTACAAACGGCGGCGGTCACCATCCGCATGCAAGGCGAAGCGCTGGCCGACGGCAGTGTCGGCCAGCGCATCGCGGTGAAAAATCTCAGCTCGGGTAAGCGTGTCGAGGCGGTGGTGCGCAGCAGCGGCACCGTGCAGGTGCCGCAATAGCCCGCCTTACTGGGTCTGCCGCTCCTTCAGCGTTTCGCGAATCGCCTCACGCTTCTCGGCACAGGCGGCCGGGTCGGCCGCGCAGGCTTCGCGCCGCGCTTCGGCGCGCACTTTCATCTGCGCCTTGATCTCTTGCTTGCGCGCTTCGCAGGCGGCGGGATCTGCCTCACAGCGGGCTTTGGCGTCAGTGAGCCGCGCTTTGATCTTCTCGCAACGCTCGGGATTTTCCGCGCAGCGGGCCTCGATGCGGGCGCGCTGCTCATCGGTGAGCTTGCCGTGGTCATCGGCCGACGCGCTGCCCATCCACAGGCCCGCTAGAAGGCAGGGAATCAACAGGGATATTTTCACGGCGCTACTCCGTCACAAGGATTGAACGATCACCGAGACGGCTGATCAGCAGGCCGCGACAGTGGGTCCTGCAGGGTGAACTTGTCCTGAGCGCAGGGGAAGTGGCGCGCTAGGCGACGCCGCGCGCCTTGCCCTCCCAAAAAGGCTTGCGCAATTCGGTTTTGAGAATTTTGCCGGCGCCCGAGATCGGCAGGGCATCGCGAACGTCCATGCTGCGCGGGCACTTGTAGCCGGCGATCAGCCCCTTGCAGTGGGCGTAGAGGGCGTCCTGGTCCAGCGTCGCGTCCGGCTTGAGCACCACGGTGGCATGCACTTTTTCACCCATGTCGTCACAGGGAATCCCGATCACCGCGCAGGCTGCGACGCTGGGGTGCTTGGCGATGGCGTTCTCGACCTCGACCGAGTAGATGTTCTCGCCGCCAGAAATGATCATGTCCTTGAGCCGGTCGACGATGAACACATAGCCGTCGGCGTCCATAAAACCCATGTCGCCGGTGTGCATCCAGCCGCCTTTCAGGGCGGCGGCAGTGGCATCGGGTTTGTTCAGATAGCCCTGCATGATGTTCGGGCCACGGGCAATGATTTCGCCCACTTCGCCGCGCGGCACTTCCTGATCGTCACCATCGACCACGCGCACCTGCACGTGATAACTGCTGCGGCCGCCGGAGCGCACCTTGTTGAGATGCCGCGACTCGGGGCGGTGCATGGCGTCCGATAGAGCGGTCATCACCGCCGAGGTTTCGGTCATGCCGTAAACCTGCATCAACTGCGTGCTCGGCAAGACTGCCATGGCGCGGTCGAGCAGCGACTCGGACGCTGGAGAGGCGCCATACATCACGCGCTTGACGCTGCTGGTGTCGCGTTCCTTGGTCGCCGGAAAATCCACCAGCGCCTGCAACATCGCCGGCACCAGCAACAGGTCGGTGATCTTGCGCGACTCGATCAAGTCAAGCACCGCATCGGGCTTGAATGCCGGCAGCATCACGTGCTCACAGCCGCGCAGCAGCAGGCAGGTGATCAGCATCATGTCGGCCAGATGGAACATCGGCGCGGCGTGCAAGCCCACCGCCCCTTCCGGCAGCGCGCCTTCGGCCAGCAGGCTCAGGGCCGAACTGCACACGTTCAGATGGCTCAGCATCACGCCCTTGGGCGCGCCCGTCGTGCCGCCGGTGTAGAAAATGCCGAACAACGCGTCGTCGCCAACTTCCAGGTCCTCAATGGCGGCATGCCCGGCAATCAGCGCTTCGTGGTTGCGGGCGCCCTCCGGTGCCGCGCCATCACCACAGAAAATCAAGGTGCGCAGCAGCGGGCACCCTTCCCGCAGCGCCGGCGCGTGCGGCGCAAAGGTGTCGTCGATAAACAGGGCGCTGCATTCCGAATCTTTCAGCGAGTAAATGATCTCGGCCGGGCTCCAACGGAAATTCACCGGACTCACCACCGCGCCCAGCCAGGCAATGGCCAGATACGCCTCAAGGTACCGGTCAGAGTTCAGCGCCAGAATGCCCACCCGATCACCCTGGCGAATGCCGATCTCGCGCATGCCGGAGGCCAGTTGCGCGACCCGGACGTGTAGTTCACGAAAGGTTCTGACCCGGTTACCGCAAACGGTGGCGACCGCATCGGGCTTCTGCTGCACCGCGCGGTGCAGACCTTGGGTAAATTGCATCACGACGCTCCTCTGACTTTTGGTTTTGCCGGAGTCTGCTTCAAAGCAGCGCGCTTTGCGTCTAACCGAAAGTTTAGGCGCGGATCTGCGCCTGTTTGGTTTCAAAGCGCTCACCGCTTTTGAAAGTGGTGCCAGCCGGGACTGCCGCCGGCGACGCCTATCAGCAGGCTCGCTGCGTCGTTTTGGGTTTCAAAACCTTCAACGCTCGGGTTGATGGTTCAGTTGGCCGGGACTGCCCCCGGCGGGGCACTCACTTTTCTACTGCTAGAAAAGTAAGCAAAAGAGACACCCCATGTTTCGGCTTTGGGCTTGTAGCCCAAAGGTCCCTGCGCTTCTCGCGTCAGGCGGGCTTGCGCAACTCGCTATCGCTCAGACAAGCGCAAGCCTTGATCGCCTGCCGCTGCGATGCTCGGCCGAAACAAAGGGGGAGAACGTCAAAAACGGGCGAATCTGTATTCCCCTCTCCCGCTTGCGGGAGAGGGGCTAGGGGAGAGGGCGGCGCCCGGAGGGTGCCGGAGACCTTCGCGTCTGGATTCGACACGCGCCTATGGCGCGCCCTCTCCCGACCCTTCGGGCCACCCTCTCCCACAAAAGTGGGAGAGGGGAACTGTCTGAAGCAGCGCTGCGGGCTTCTTGCTTCTTACCCCCGTCTGACCGGGCCGAGCATCGCAGCGGGGGCGGGATCAGACTCGCGGTTGTCTGAGCGCAGCGAGTTGAAGCGAGGCCCCGCGCCTGCGAGAAGCGCAGGGCACCCCGCGACAGCGGGGCCCGGCAGTGGGGCACCTTCTTTTGGTTACTTTTCTTGGTGCTTCAAGAAAGGGAACTGCACCGCCGGGGGCAATCCCGGCCGACAGGTCCATCAGAACGAGCCGTGACGGTCATGAAACCCAGCTCACCAGCAGGCCCGTCAAAACCGGCAGCGCGGCCGATGAAACCTACAAAAGCGCCCCCCTTCAAGCCCCAATCAACGCCACCCCCACCGGCAACAACGCCCGCGGGTCAATCATCTGCACCAACCCCTGCGGCGTCCGCGCAAACCCGCAAAGCGCCAGTGGGTGCACGCCAATGTGATGCGGCTCGATGGTGTCGGCTTCGATCTTGATCACGTCAGCCACCGCGTCGACCCGCAAGGCAAAGCTTTCCGGGTGAATGTCGACAATCACCAGCGTGCCAACCTGTTCCGGGTCGTGCGGCGGCAGCGCCAGCGGCAGGCGCAGGTCGAGCACCGGCAGCACCTCGCCGCGCACGTGCATCACCCCCAGCAATGCCGGCGGGCCACCGGGGATGGGGTCGGCCGGCTGGCCGCGCATCACCTCGCGCAGCCACGGCACAGGCAGCGCGTAACGCTTGCCGGCGAGCAGCGTGAGTAACCACGGACCGGGGGGAAATGCGGTGTCGTTTGCGGCGTTGGCACAAAGAGCGTTCATGATTCGGGCGTGTCGTTGGAGGCCGGTGCATCGGCCACTTCGGTGTGTTCGGCAGCGAGCACAATCAGCGTGACGCGGCGGTTCTGGCGACGGCCCTCAGGGGTATCGTTCACCCCCAGCGGTCGAAACTCGCCGTAACCGACCACCGAGAGGCGACCGGGCAGCACCGACTGATCCCGCAGCCGCCGCACCACGGTGCCGGCGCGGGCCGCTGACAGTTCCCAGTTGGACGGAAACACCCGGGTGCTGATAGGCCGGTCGTCGGTATGGCCTTCAACCCGCACCCGGTTGTCGAAGCCGGCAAGAATGCGGCCGATCTCGTCCATCACCGGCAGCACGTCGTGGGCCAGATCGGCCGAGCCGCTGGCGAAGAGCAGGTCGGTGTTGATCTCGACTTCCAGCCAGCTGTGACGGTGAACGATGCGCACCATGTCGTCGGCCAGCAGCGGCGCCAGGGCTTGGATGATTTCATCGCCGATGGCCTGCAGGGTCGGGTCCACGGCGGCCTCGGCCTGCACCCTCAACGCTGGACCGTCGGGCGTCATGGCCAGCGGACGTACGTCGGGCCGCGCCTGTGAGATGGGCTTGCGCTGCAACATTTCACGACCTTCCTGGCGGTGCGCCGGCGCATTGAGCGGCGGTGCCTTCTGGTCACCGCCGTCGCCCTTGGCGAGGTGATCGCCAATCTGGATCGGCATCGGTGACTTGGGCGTGCCGCCGAAGGCGGCCGACATCGATGCCGCCGCAACGCGGTATTTGCCCTCGTTGATCGACGACACGGCGTACATCACGACAAAAAATGCCAGCAGCAGGGTCACCAGGTCGCCATAGGGAATGGCCCAAGCTTCGTGGTTGACGTGATCTTCGTGGGGTTGCTTGCGGGCCATGGCTGCGCTCCGGTCAGTGCAGATAGCCCGACAGGCGGGCTTCGATGTTGCGGGGGTTTTCGCCGCGGGCGATGCTCACCAGACCTTCGACCAGCATCTCCTGGTCGCGCGAGCGGGCATGGATGATGGCCTTGAGTTTGTTGGCCATGGGCAGCAGAAACAGGTTGGCGAAGCCGATGCCGTAAATCGTGGCGACGAAGGCGGCAGCAATGCCGGCGCCGAGTTTTGACGGGTCGGCAAGGTTCTGCATCACCGCCATCAACCCCATCACGGCACCGATAATGCCCAGGGTTGGCGAGTAGATGCCGGCGCTCTCGAACACCTTGGCGGCGGCCAGGTCGTGATGCTCCTTGGCGCTGATTTCGACCTCCAGCGTCGCCCGCAGGGTTTCCGGCTCGGCGCCGTCGACGAGCATCTGCAGGCCTTTCTTGATGAAGTCATCCGGCTGCGCGTCCACCGAGGCTTCCAGCGCCAGCAACCCTTGCCGGCGGGCGGTGTTGCTCCACTCGACGATCTGTTCAATGGCCTGATGCGGATTGCTTTTTGGGGGCATGAACACCCACTTGGCGATGGCCATGGCGCGCTTGAGCGTCGCGCCCGGCGTGTGCAGACACACCGCCGAGATGGTGCCCAGCACCACGATCATGAAGGCCGCACCCGACAGCAATGCGGTCACGCCGCTGCCCTTGAGAATGCTGCCGCCAATCACCGACACGATGGCCAGGATGATGGCGGCAAGGCTGACGATATCCACGGCTCAGGCCTCCATGGCCGGACGTTCCGGCGCGGTGAGTTCATCCGGATTGAGAATGACGGCGATGCGACCGTCACCGGTCACTGCCGCGCCGCCATAGCCCGGCAGGCCGCGCAGCAGCGCACCGGGCGGCTTGACGACGATGTCTTCGCGGCCTTCCACGGCATCGACCACCAGGCCGCAGTCGCCGCGGCGGGTGCTGACCCGCACCAGCAGCTTGCGCGGGCCTTGTGGCGCGCCCAGCCATTGATCGAGGAAATACAGCGGAATCGCCGGTTGCGTGCCCGACCACAGCGCTTGCCCGCTTCGTGACTGCACCTTGCCGGGCTCGAACGGCTGCAGGTCGATGATCTGCCGCAGCGGGACCGCCAGCGAGCGTCCGGCACAGGCGGTGCGCAGCGTCGGCAGAATCGCCAGCGTCAGCGGCAGGATCAGTTCGACGACGGTGCCGCGACCGGTCTCACCGCCGAGCACCAGCCGTCCGCCGAGGCTGCGGACGCTGGCAGCCACCACGTCCATGCCCACGCCGCGACCTGACACGGCCGACACCGCTTCGCGGGTCGAAAAGCCGGCCTTGAGAATCAGCTCGCGCGCCTGCGTCGCGCTCAGTTGCGCGGCGGCGGGTTCGTCGAGCAGGCCCTTCTTCACCGCCGACGCACGGATGGCGTCGGGGTCCAGCCCTTTGCCGTCGTCCTCAATGCGCAGCATCACGCTGTCGCCGCGCTGCTGCGCCGACAGGCAAAGCCGCCCGACCGGCGACTTGCCCAGCGCCTGACGCTGCGCCGGCGTTTCAATGCCGTGGTCGATGGCATTGCGGACCAGGTGAATCAGGGGGTCGGCCAGGGCATCGACCAGGTGTTTGTCGAGGTCGGTGTCTTCACCGACCAGCACGATCTCGACCTGCTTGCCCAGCTCTCGGGCCAGGTCACGGGCGACGCGCGGAAAGCGGCTGAACAGGCGGCCCACCGGCTGCATGCGGCAGCGCATCACCGCATCCTGCAGGCGCAGGGTGACGCGGTCGAGTTCGCCGAGCAGGCGCACGTGTTCGGTGCCGTCCCGCTCGTCCGCACGCTCGCCGCCCTGGGCTTTGAGCCGGTTGCGGACGATCACCAGTTCGCCCACCAGCGCCATGAGACGGTCGAGGCGTTCGGCGTCGACCCGCACCTGGGTGTCAGGCCGGCGCGGTGCAGCGGCCTTGTCGGCGGGCTTTTCCACCGGCTGGGTGATCACCTTCGCGACCGGCGGCGTCACGGCAATCTCACCGCCGGCCTGCAGCTGGTCGAGCATGGCCTCGAATTCGTCTTCGCTGATCAGTTCTTCGACACCCTGCCCCAGCAGCACGTCGAAGGCGGCCAACACCTCGGCCGGCGCCGGCTGGGGCTCGGTGCCGTCGTGCAGCGCCGCGACCTGTTGGTCGAGTACGCGGGCGGCGTCCAGCGCGGCGTCGATCAGGGCTTCGGTGATCTCCAGCTTGCCGTCACGCACCCGCCCGAAGGCATCTTCGGCGCGGTGACACAGGGCCACGACCACGTCGAGCGCAAGGAAGCTGGCGCCGCCCTTGACGGTGTGAAAGCCGCGAAAGACCGCGTTCAGGGTGTCGGCCGATGGGTCGTCGGTAAGGCGCATCAGGTCGTCGCCCAGCCGTTCGAGCAGGGGCGTGGACTCGTTGAGAAAATCGGCGAGCAGGCTGGGATCGTCGGTCATCGGTCACAGTCCCAAGGCGTCAAGCAGGTCATCGGCATCACCCTGCGTCGACGCGGCGCCGTCAAGCTCGGCGATGGCCGGACCGCAGCCGCGCGACAGATCCACCTCGGGCGTGCGCGCCGCCACCGGGCGCCCCTCGGCCAGCGCCAACAGATCGGCCTCCAGCCCGCGAATGATCTGCGTGACGCGGCGGATGATCTGGCCGGTCAGGTCCTGGTAGGCCTGTGCGGCATCGAGCTCGGCACAGTGGCCACGCTGTTCGCGGATCAGTGCCTCAAGCCGGCCGCGCGTGTGTTCGGGCAACGACGCGGCGATGCGACCCGACGCATCCAGGCTGCCGCGCAGCGCATCAACCTTGTCCAGCGTGGTGTGCGCGGCCGATTCGGTGAGCGCCACCACATGGTCAAGCCGGGCACAGGCATCGGGCAGGGCCAGGCGCGCCACGTCGACCAGGCGCGTGTCCAACGGCAGGCTATGCAGGGCCTGCTGAAACGCACGGGTGACGCCGCGCAACTCATCGCGCAACGCCCCCTCCGGCGGTGGTGGCGGGTCGGTGTGCATTAGGCGGCCTGCGCCAGGCGCTCGAACACCTTGTCGAGTTTTTCCTTGAGGGTGACGGCGGTGAACGGCTTGATGATGTAACCGTTCACCCCGGCCTGGGCGGCTTCGATGATCTGCTCGCGCTTGGCCTCGGCGGTGACCATCAGCACCGGCAACTTGGCCAGGGACGGCTCGGCGCGAATCGCCTTGAGCAGGTCGATGCCGGTCACGCCGGGCATGTTCCAGTCGGTGACGACGAAGTCGAAACCGCCCTGCTTGAGCATTGGTAGTGCGGTGGCGCCGTCGTCGGCCTCGGCGGTGTTGGTAAATCCAAGGTCGGCGAGCAGGTTCTTGACGATGCGGCGCATGGTCGAGAAGTCGTCGACGATGAGAATTTTCATGTTCGGGTTCATGGGAGGTCTCGGTGGTGATTCGGGTCAGGCGGCTTCGGAAAGATGGGTCCAGTCGCTCAGGCGGGCGCGCAGTCGCACCAGGGCCTGGCCGTGCAGTTGGCAGACGCGGCTCTCGCTGACGCCGAGCACGACGCCGACTTCACGCAGGTTGAGTTCGTCCTGGTAGTACAGGCTCATGACCAGCTTTTCGCGCTCGGGCAGCTGGTCGATACCGCGTGCCAATGCCTGTTTGAAGTCGTCGCGCAGCAGATCGCTTTCGGGTGAGTCGTGATGGGCAAGGCGCTCGAGAATCGACGGGTCGGTCTCGGCTGCGCCGTCCAGCGACAACAGCGGTGCACGCGCGGCGTCTTCGACATGCTGGTGGTATTCGCCGAGGCTGATGCCCAGTTCCTTGGCGATGTCGGCATCGGCCGCTTCTTGGCCGGTGCGTGCCTCAACCCGGCGCATGGCGTCAGCCAGCTCGCGTGCGCGGCGGTGTACCGAGCGCGGCACCCAGTCGCCCTTGCGCAACTCGTCGAGCATGGCGCCGCGAATACGAATGCCGGCGAAGGTGGCGAAGCTGGCCCCCGCGTCGCTGCGAAAATGTTGCGCGGCCTCAATGAGCCCCAGTTGTCCGGCCTGCAGCAGGTCATCGACCTCGACCGAAGACGGCAAGCGGGCCAGCAGGTGATAGGCGATGCGCCGCACCAGCGGCTGGTGGGCGGTGATCAGCTCTTGCAGGGTCGGGACCTGCTGGGCGCGATAGGCCTCGACGACGGCGTTCATGCAAAGGCTCCTGCGCCAATCAGGCGCTCGACGAAGAACTCGACATGGCCCCGCGCACCTTCCGGCGGCGGCCATTTGCGAATCGTTGCCGCCAGATTGCGAAACGCCACGGACGACGGCGCGCTGGGATACGCCTCGACGACGGCGGTCTGGCGACGAATGGCACGCTGCAGATACTCGTCGTAGGGCACGCCGCCGAGGTAATTCAGTTGCACGTCGAGAAAGCGCTCCGACACCCGGCGCAGGTGCTCGAACATCTCGTAGCCGTCGGCCGCCGAGCGAATCATGTTGGCGATGACCTGCGCGCGGTGAATGCCGTGGTCGCGTGACAGCACCTTGATCAGGGCGTAGGCGTCGGTCAGGGACGCCGGTTCGTTGTTGGCGACGATCAACACGTCCTGCGCCGCCCGGCAAAAGGTGGTGACGCTGTCGGCAATGCCCGCAGCGGTGTCGACCACCAGCGTGTCGATGGGCCGCGCCAGTTCCGAGAACGCGCGAATCAGGCCCACGTGCTCGGCGTGACTGAGGGAGGCCATCTGCTTCAGGCCGCTGGCGGCCGGCACGATGGTCAACCCGGCCGGGCCTTGCACCAGCGCCTCATTGAGCGTGCAACGACCTTCGAGCACATGCCCCAGATGAAACATCGGCTGCAGACCAAACAGCACGTCAACATTGGCCAGGCCCAGGTCGGCGTCCATCAGCAACACCTGCTCGCCGGCCAATTGCAGTGCCAGCGCCAGGTTGGCCGAGACGTTGGTCTTGCCCACCCCGCCCTTGCCACTGGCCACCGCCAACACACGCACCGGGCGATGCCCGTCTTTACGGGGCTGCAATCCGGCGGCCTGGGTGAAGCGGGAGATGATGGACTCAGCCATGACGCACGTGCTCCAGACCAGCGTTGAGGGTGGACATCGGCGGCGGCATGGCCACGGCGGGGGCGCCCGGTTTGCGCGCGACCTGCATGGCGCGCAACACCACGTCGGCGGCACGGGCCAAATGGAAATCTTCGGGGACCCGCTGGCCATCACACAGCGCGGTCAGCGGCAGTTGATGCTCCAGCGCAACCGACAGCGCGCCGCCCAACCGGGTGCACTCGTCGAGCTTGGTCAGCACCAGTGCCGTCGGCCGCGCGGGCTTGAAGCGGTGTACCGCCGCATCCAGGTCTTCGCGCTGTTGACCGGCGGGCAGCACCAGCCAGCTTTGAATGTCGTCACTGCGGCAGCCAAGGGCGTCGAGCGAGGCAACCAGCCGTTCGTCGCCCGGGCTCATGCCGGGGGTGTCGATGAACACGCAGCGGCAGTCGCTCAAATCGCGTAGGCGCTCGCCCAGTTGCTCGGGCGCCTGGGCGACATAGAGCGGCACCCCCAGCAGTCGGGCGTAGGTCGACAGTTGCTCTTCAGCGCCGATGCGGAAGGTATCCAGCGAGATCAACGCCACCTGACGCGAGCCAAAGCGGCGCACGGCGCGGGCCGCCAGCTTGGCCAGCGTGGTGGTTTTGCCGACGCCGGTGGGACCAATCAGGGCGACACGCCCCCCGGTTTCCAGCACCGCCGGGGCGCTGACGGTGAGGTGCTTCGCCAACCAGCCGACCGGCAGGCAGCGGGTGCGGGTTTCGTCGGCATCAATCGGCAAGGTCGCGGCGATTCTCTGGCCAATGCGCGGCGAAAAGCCGAGTTGTTCCATCAAGGCCAGCAGTCGCGCCCGGTTGGGGTGCGCCTGGGCAATGCGGGTTTCGGTGGCGGCCAACGTCGCCTCAAGCAGGCCGCGCAACTCGCCCAGCTCGGTTTCAAGGCGGCGAATTTGCGGGTCGATGGCCCATTCAAGTTGGCGGCTGTCGCGCGGTGACTCGGCCGGCTCGGGGTTTGCCGTCCGTACCGGCCGCGGGGCCGCTTTGGCCAAGGCTGCGGCGGGCTTGACGGTGGGCGCTTCACTGCGGGCCACGGCCTGACGCATCAGCGCCTCGTCGTAATCCACTGCGGCGACCACTTCGACGCCGTCCTGCCGGGTGTGGCTGGCGAGGATGACCGCATCGGGGCCCTGCTCTTCGCGCACCTGGCGCATCGCCTCACGCATGCTGCCCGCCAGAAACCGTTTGATCTTCATGCCCCGACTCCGTTGACTGCGCTAACCGATGGTGCCGAGATGGCGAATGCGGGCCGTCTCGGGCAATTCATGAAACGCAAGGACGTGGACCTGCGGAACCGCGGCTCTGAGAAAGCGCGCCAGCACCGAGCGAACCGTGCCGGGAACCAGCAGCACCGTGGGTTCGCCGAGGGCCTCCTGCTGTTGGACGTTTTGGTGCAGCGCGCTTTGAATCTGGTCTGCAAGGCCGGGCTCCAGGACTGCGTTGGTGTGTTGCAAGGCTTCTTGCAACAGCTGCTCCAGCGGCGCCGAAAGGGTGAAAACCGGCAGATCAGCGGTCGTGCTCTGCCCCAGCGCCGCCACGATTTGCCGCGACAGGGCCTGGCGCACGGCAATGAGCAAGGCCTGCGGGTCGGTGGTGCGCGGCGCGTGCTCGGCCAGCGCCTCGAGAATGCCGCGCAGGTTGCGCACCGGGACACGCTCGGTGAGCAGCCCCTGCAGCACCTTGGCGAACACCGCCAGCGACAGTTGTTTGGGAATCAGGTCTTCCACCAGCTTCGGCGCGTGGCGGGCAGTGGCGGCGAGCAGTGCCTGCGCTTCTTCAATGCCCAGCAGCTCATGGGCGTGCTGCTTGAAGATCTGGCTCAGGTGGGTGGCCATCACCGTGGCGCAATCGACCACGGTGTAGCCCTGCGCCTGCGCGTACGCGCGATTGCCGGGCTCGATCCACACCGCCGGCATGCCGAAGGCGGGGTCGCGTGTCGAGATTCCGTCAACCGTGTCGAGCACCTGGCCGGCGTCCAGCGCCAGGTCGCGATCGGGATGACACTCGGCCGACGCAATCTCGACACCGTGCAGCAGAATCCGGTACTGCGACGGCGGCAACTGCAGGTTGTCGCGCACGTGCACGGCGGGGAACAGAAAGCCCATCTCTTCGCTGAGCTTGCGGCGGATGCCGCGAATGCGGCTCATCAATTCACCGCCCTGGGTGGCATCGGCCAGCGGGATCAGGCGGTAGCCGAGTTCCAGCCCTAGCGCGTCGATCAGCGGCAGGTCATCCCACGCCAACTCGGCCGGCGCACTCGGAGCGCCGTCGCGTTCACCACTTTCGGCCGGTTGGGCCAAGGCGCGCCGATGCAACAGGTAAGCGAGCCCGCCGAGCAGAACCGCAAGCAACAGGAAGGCCATATTGGGCATACCCGGCACCAGACCAATCACGAACATCAACCCCGCCGCCATGGCCAGCGCACGACCGTCGCCGACCACTTGCTTCTGCATCTGCTGGGCCATGGTTTCGGCGCGTGACATGCGCGTCACCAGAATCGCCACCGCCACCGACAGCAGCAGCGCCGGAATCTGCGCCACCAAGCCGTCGCCAATGGTCAGCAGGCCATACACCGCAAATGCCTCACCAAAGCTCAGTCCATGCGAGAGGGCGCCAATGGCCACGCCGCCAAACAGGTTGACCACGAGAATCAGAATGCCGGCCACGGCATCGCCCTTGACGAACTTGCTGGCGCCGTCCATCGCGCCGTAAAAGTCCGCCTCGACCCGCACTTCTTCGCGCTTGGCCTTGGCCTCTTCACGGGTGAGCAGGCCCGCATTCAGATCGGCATCAATGGCCATCTGCTTGCCGGGCATGGCGTCGAGGGTGAAGCGCGCCGAGACTTCCGAGACGCGCCCCGCACCCTTGGTGATGACCGCGAAATTGATGATGGTGAGGATGATGAACACGACAAACCCCACCGCGTAGTTGCCTCCGATCACGAAGCTGCCGAAGGCCTCGATGACCTTGCCGGCCGCGTCGCCGCCCTCGTGGCCGTTGAGCAGCACCACGCGCGTCGAGGCGACGTTCAAGGCCAGGCGGAACAGCGTGGTGATCAGCAGCACCGTCGGAAACACCGTGAAATCAAGCGGTCGCAGCACGTACAGCACCGCCAGCAGCACCACCAATGACAGCGCAATGTTCAGGGTGAAAAACAGATCCAGCGCCAGCGGTGGCAGCGGCACCACGATCATCGCCAGCAGCAGGAACAGCATCAGCGGCGCGCCCACGGCCTGGAGCCCGCGGGTGCGGAGTTGCGTCATTGCAGTGGTCAGGCCAGGAGTCATCGACGGGCGCGGTGAGGGGTCACGCAACCTGCTGCAGTCACCGCTCCGCCATTGAGCCAAGGGCCGCTTTGGGCGGACAGATGGTCGAACCGCTGATTACACTCGTCCGCTCACACCAACCCGAGTTCGCTGATCACGATGGACGCCGTTCGCCTCGACAAATGGCTGTGGGCCGCGCGCTTCTACAAGACCCGCACCATCGCAAAGACCGCCATCGAAGCCGGCCATGTGCGGGTTGAGGGCGACCGTAGCAAGGTCGCCAAGGAGGTGCGTGTCGGCATGCTGATCCGCGTTCGACAAGGTCAGGACGAGCGCGAGGTCGTGGTCGAAGCGCTGTCCGATCAGCGTCGTGGCGCGCCCGAGGCGCAGTTGCTCTACCGCGAAACCGACGACAGCATCGAACGCGGCAAGGCCGCCCGGCTGGCGCGAAAATCCGAATCTTCGGCCACACCCGACAGCCGACCCAACAAGCGCGACCGGCGCCTCATCAACAGGCTCAAGCAGCGCTTTCTCGACGACTTATAGCCCCACACATCAAAAAACCCCGCTTGCGATGGCAAGCGGGGTTTTTTTGGCTGACCACAACATCAACGAAACAGCCGCGCGTCGACGCTGTAACGGCCTGCGCCGTGGGCCACGAGCAGCAACAATCCCCCGGCAATCGCCAGGTTCTTCATAAACATGATCTGCTCCACCGGGTTGCTGAAATCAGCGTGAAACAACACGGCCGAAACGATGCTGAAAACCGCCAAACCCAACCCGGCGACTCGGGTAAGCAAGCCGATCAGCAAGGCGAGGCCGCCGCCCAGTTCGGTGACGATCACCAGCGGCAGCAGCGCGCCGGGCACGCCCATCGCCGCCATGTAGCCCTGGGTGGCCTCATAGCCGCCGATCTTGCTCCAGCCCGCGCCGATGAAAATCAGCGCCAGTAAGAGCCGGGCCAGCACGTCAATGCCCGGGCCACTGCGGTCGAGTAAATCCTTGAGTGTGTTCATGGTGTGTCGTTCCTTGTGTTGACGGGTTCAGGCGGCCAGTTGGCCGATACGCTCGGCGGCACGGTCCAGCGCCTCGCGCTTGGGTTCGTCGCCCATCGCCAGACCCTCGGCGTAGACGAACTCGATGTCGGTGAGGCCGATGAAGTTGAGAAAGGTGGTGACGTAACCGGTTTGCGTGTCTGCGGGGGTGCCCTGATAAAGCCCGCCGCGCGCGGCCAGGATGTAGACCTTGGCACCGCCCAACAGCCCCTCCGGACCGTTGGCGGTGTAGCGGAAGCTGACGCCCGCGCGGGCCAGGTGATCAAAGTAGGCCTTCAGTTGCGAGGGCACGCCGAAGTTGTACATCGGCAGGCCCAGCACGATGACGTCGGCGCTGCGCACCTCGTCAATCAGCGCGTCGCTCTCGGCGACGATGGCCTGCTGCTCGGCCGTGCGGGATTCGGCAGGCGCCAGAAAGGCCTGAAAGCGCGCGCCGTCCAGATGCGGCAGCGGCTGAGCGGTGAGGTCGCGGACCACCACCTGGGCCTCGGGGTTGCGCGCGGTCCACGCGTTCACGAAGCGCTCGGTCAGCTTGGATGACTGGCCTTCGCCGCCGAAGAGGCTGGTGTTGATCTGGAGCAAGGTGCTCATGGGGATGACTCCGGTGTGTGAATGAGCCGTCATTGAGCGCTTGCATGATTCGATATAAAAGCGGATTTTATCGCTGATAATTATCGATTGATTAGATATGACGGCCAAAATCAGCCTCGACCAGTGGCGCGCCCTGGTGGCGGTGGTGGACGCAGGCGGCTATGCGCAGGCCGCCGAGCTGATCCACAAATCGCAATCCACCCTCACCTACGCGGTGCAGAAGATCGAACGCCTGCTGGGCCTGCGCGTGTTCGAAATCCGCGGCCGCAAGGCGCACCTGACACGCGAGGGCGAAACGCTCTGTCGCCGGGCGCGCACCCTGCTGGATGAAGCCGAAGCGCTGGAACTCGGCGCGCGCGGCATGGCCGAGGGCTGGGCGCCGGATATTCGCCTGGCGGTCGAGGTGATCTTCCCGACGTGGCTGCTGCTGCAGTGCTTCAATCGCTTCGCGTTGGAGCGACCGGAAATTCGCATCCACCTGCACGAAACCGTGCTCGGCGGCACGGTCGAAGCGCTGACCGAAGGGCGGGTGGAATTTGCGATCACCAGCCACGTGCCCGAGGGCTTTTTCAGCGACCACCTGATGCGCATCCGCTTCGTCGCCGCCGCGCATGCAGACCATCCGCTACACCACTTGGGTCGGCCGTTGACCCATGACGATTTGCGCCCGCACCGGCAACTGGTGATTCGCGATTCGGCCCAGCAGCGCACCCTTGACAGCGGCATCTGGCTGGGCGCCGACCAGCGCTGGACGGTGAGCAACAAGGCCACGTCGATTGCCGCGGCGGTCATGGGCATGGGCTTTGCCTGGTACCCGGCCGAAACCATCCAGGGCGAACTCGAAAGTGGGGTGCTGAAAGCCCTGCCGCTAACCGAAGGCGCAGAACGCTTTGCCGAGCTGTATCTGGTATTCGCCGACCGCGACTACCGCGGCCGCGCCACCGCCCGCATGGCCGAAATCATCCGCGAGGGTGTGAGCAGCTTGTGGCCTGGTTGACAGGCTGCGTCCATCGCAAACTGGCACCACGGGCTCAAACAAAAACCCCGCAGATGCGGGGCCCTTTGATGCAGCGCCCGCTCAGATTCGCTCGATGATGATCGCGGGTGCCATACCGCCACCGGCGCACATCGTCACCAGACCAAACTGCTTGTCGCGGCGTTCCAGTTCGTCGAGCACGGTGCCGATCAGAATGGCGCCCGTGGCCCCAATCGGATGGCCCAGCGCCATGGCGCCACCGTTGACGTTGATCTTCTCGCGGTCGATGTCGAGGTCGCGGATAAACTTTTCGGCGACCACCGAGAAGGCTTCATTCACTTCAAAAAGGTCAATGTCCTTGAGGCTGAGGCCGGCACGCTGCAGCACTTTTCTTGCGGCGGGGACCGGCGCATTGAGCATCAGCGTGGGGTCGTCGCCCATGTTGGTGGCGGCAATCACGCGGGCGCGCGGCTTGAGGCCGTGGGCGCGGGCATAACTTTCGGACGCCAGCAGTACCGCCGCAGATCCATCGACCACGCCCGAGGAGTTGCCGCCGTGGTGCACTGGAATGATCTTGAGGTCGGGGTATTTCTGCGCCACCAGCTTGCGATAGGTGGTGCCCTGCTCATCCAGCGGATGGTCCATCAGATCGGCAAATGACGGGTTGAGCTTGGCCAGGGCCTCCAGCGTGGTGCCGGGGCGCGGGAACTCCTCGCGGTCCAGCGCCAGCGTGCCGTCGTCGTGATAGACCGGGATCAGCGAACGACTGAAATAGCCGTTGCGAATGGCGTGATCGGCACGCTGTTGGCTGATCACCGCCAGTTGGTCGAGCGCGTTGCGGTCAATGCCTTCCAGCGTGGCGATGGCATCGGCAGCCACGCCCTGCTGCGGCTGCGGGTGCATGGCACGCAAATGCAGGTTGCCCATGTCGAGGAACGGCGAGGCCGGTGCGCCGCTGCGCTGCGACATCATTTCGGTTCCCCCTCCGATCACCAGGTCCTGCTGCCCGCTGGAGATCGTCGCGGCCGCCAAACTCACGGCGGTGATGCCGGAGCCACAGAACCGGGTCAGCGTGACGCCACTGGAGCGCACGTCAAAGCCGGCGTCCAACGCGGCCATGCGACCGAGGTCGCTGCCTTGCGCGCCAGTCTGGTTGCTGGCGCCCCAGATCACGTCATCGACCTGGGCGGTGTCCAGCTTGTTGCGCTCGACCAGCGCCTTGAGCACGGCGGCACTGAGGCGCTGCGGATGGAGACTGGCGAGTGCACCCTTGCCGGGCTTGCCGATGCCGCGCGGGGTGCGGCAGGCATCGATGATCCAGGCTTCGGACGTCAGGGGTTGGGTGCTCATTTCAGATCCTTGTCTCAGTGAGATCGCAGTTGCGGTCGACAATGATAAGGAAGCATACGATTTTTCGCCTGAAACCCACTCCGAAGCGCTGGCCGATTCAAGAGCTCATCGAGCGGTGACCGGCGCCGGGCCTTGGGCATCGCCTTCTTCGCCAATCACCGGATGCGACGAACCCACCCCGCCCAATTGCTCGCTGAGCATCTGGTCCACGTCGACCAGGGTCGGATTGTTGAGCACCTCGTTGAGCCGCTGGCGGTCCAGTTGGCCGGTCCAGCGCGCCACCACCAGGGTGCCGATGCCGTTGCCGGTGAGGTTAGTGAGTGCGCGGGCTTCGGACATGAAGCGGTCGATGCCGACGATCAGCGCGATGCCCGCCAGCGGAATGATGCTGTCGAACGCCGCCAGTGACGCGGCCAAGGTCACCAGGCCCGCACCGGTCACCCCAGCCGCGCCATTGGACGAAATCAGCATGAACACCAGCAGGCCAATTTGCGTGCTGATGGGCACGTCGATGCCGAAGGCCTGGGCGATGAAGATCGCGGCCATGGTCATGTAGATGGCGGTACCGTCAAGATTGAAGGAATAGCCGGTGGGAATGGTCAGCCCCACGACCGAGCGCGGTGCGCCCGCAGCTTCCAGCTTGACCAACATGCGCGGCAGCACGGTTTCGGACGACGAGGTGCCGAGCACGATCAGCAGTTCGTCCTTGATGTAGCGGATGTACTTGAAAATGCTGAAGCCGCACCACCAGCAGATCGGCCCGAGCACGCCGAAGGTAAACAGCAGACAGGTCAGGTAGAAACTGAACATGAACTGCGCCAGCGAGCCAAGAATCTGGCTGCCGTACTCGCCGATGGTGAACGCCATGCCGCCCATCGCGCCGATGGGCGCCAGCCACATGATGATCTTGATGATGCCGAACATGATCTTGGCGAGGGTGTCCAGCGCATCGACCGCGCCCTGGGCGCGAGGCCCCAACATGGTGATCGCGCAAGCCACCAGAATCGCCAGCACCAACACCTGAATCAACTGCCCTTCCACGAACGCACTCATGAACGAGTGCGGCACCAGGTTGAGCATGAAGCCGGTGATACCGCCGCCACTGATGCCGCCGGCGGTACTCAGGGTGGACTCGGCCGTGGACGCGTCAAAGGTCGAGATATCCAGCCCCAACGACGCACCGGGCGCCATCAGGTTGATCATGACCAGACCGATGCCCAACGCGAACACCGTGGTGATGTGGAAATAAATGATGGTGCGCAGCGCCAGCCCGCCGGCCTTGGCCAGATTGCCCAGGCTGGCGATGCCGACGGCAACGGTGGCGAAAATGGTGGGGGCAATCACGACCTTCACCGTCTTGATGAACAGGTCGGCCATCCATTTCATGTTGGCGCCGAGCTCGGGCGCGAACAGACCGATCAGGATGCCGACGGCAATACCGACCAACACCCAGAAATAAAGGTGATGCCAGAGCGGCGGACGGGCCCGGACAGGGCGGAGCGGAGCAGTGATCGCATCGGACATGACAGAGGCCACCTTGATTGCGCGGCCTTTCGGCGACCGCACCGCATACTGGCAGTGCAGACCAGCCTGTCCAATAACGCATAGGTACTAGGGCCTGTTAACAATTGCCGTATCGCTGCGTTGCCGTCCGTTTTTTCGCCAGGCAAGGCGCGACTGAGGAAATCTGGTCATTCCAAATGACCAAGGCGCAACGCCGCATGGCGGAAAAACAGCAAGCAACCCGAAGGGCCCGGCCGCAGCGATGGGCCAATTGTCGACAGCCCTAGAGACCTCGCGAGCGACAAGATCATCGGTGCCGGAGAAAATCCAAGGTCAATCGATTGAAAGCGGCCGCGTGCTCCCATTGTGCCCAATGCCCGCAGCGCGGCAGCACGTGCAGGAGCGCGTTGGGTACGCCCCAAAGGATTTTCAGTCCGTGATCAAGTGGCACGAAACGGTCATCCCGCCCCCATACCACCAGGGTCTCCGCCTTGATCTCGCCGAATCGATGCGAAACATCCCAGGCCGAGAGCGGCACCTTCTGCGCGCTGATCAGGAAATTCTTCAGATGCTCTGGGCTTCGCTGGATATTTTCCCAGCGACCCTGGATCAGCTCCTCGGTGATCAGCGACTGATCGTAGATGAACACCTGGATCATCTGCTTGAGGTTTTCGTAGCTGGGTTCGGCGTAGAGCTTGAACAGCAGCTTGATGCCCTCCAGTGGCATCGGGCAGAACAGGCTCGGTCCCATTCCGCCCGGTCCCATGAGCACGAGCTTGCCCAGCCGCTCCGGATATTCGATGGCGAAATTCAGCGCGGTCGCGCCGCCCATCGAGTTGCCGACCAGATGCGCCTTATCGATGCCCAGCGCATCCATCAAGCCCTTCACCGCGCGCGCGTTGACCAGCCCGCGCTGCTCGTCCATCACCACCGTGTCGGACTTGTTGAAGCCCGGTGAGTCCTTGAGGATCACGCGATAGCCCGCGTCCACGAACGCGCCGATGTTCCGCGAGTAATTGCTCCAGCCTCCCGCCCCCGGGCCTCCGCCGTGCAGCATGATGACGGCCTCGCCCTTGCCGGCATCGTTGTAATGGATCAGGAAGTTATCGAGCCCCTGTTCGTTGATGCGGACCTGACGGCTGCTGCTTGCTTCGGTCAAATTGCTCATGGTGCTCTCTGGTATCGGAGTTCAAGACGCGAGATATGGAAACGGACTGCCCGAATCAAACCGGCGCGCGCAAGGGCTTGTGCCCCCACATGCTTGGGACGTCGTGACGAGCAACCGACCAGGACGCGTCGACCCCGCGCGCGCCCCAGCCAAATTCCACTTCCACGCCCGAGGGCGAGGCGCAATAAAACGACACCATCTGGTCGTTGCTGTGCCGACCGATGGTCGTAGTCAGGCAGTTGTCGCCGTCGAGGCGGTCGAAGGCATAGCCCACGTCGTCCAGAGATTTCACTTCAACCATGAAATGATGAATGCGCTTGGGCATCGGGAACGCCGCCAGCGCCAGCGTGTGATGACGACCGTTGCAGTGCAGGAAATACGTTGGGATCACCACGCCGGGCGCAAGCGTCATGTCGATGACGTCAGTCATGCGAAAACCCAGTACCTCCGTGTAAAAGCGCAGCGCGACCTGCGCATCCGGAACGATCCGCACAAAGTGGCCCAGCCCTTGGTCGCCAGTCAGAAAGCCGGTGACGCCGGCGCTGGCGATGAATGGCCGGTCGCTCACTTCGCTCGGGCCGTAATAGATTTCCAGCGGCAGACCGAAGGGGTCGGCGAAGCAGATCAGGCCGAGCACCTTGCGCGTGCGTGCGAGCGCCTCGTCGCCGACCCGAACCTCGACGCCCGCGCTGCGAAGCGCATCCGCCATCTTCTCCATCGCGGCCTGGCTGGCGACTTCGTAGCCGGCATAGGCCAGATCGTCGTCCTGTCCTTCATGCACGGCGATGCGCCAGGCGCGTGAATCCATGCGAAAGCAGCTTGCATCCGGCTGCGCCGGCGCTTCCATCAACCCCAGCCTCTGACCGAGAAAGCGGCACCAAGCCGGTACATCCTTCACCGCAAAACCAAGGTATCCAAGGCTTTCGACGCTCATCGTTTTTCTCCTTGAGCAAGTTTCAGTTTTTCGGGCAGATCATGGCCACCCGCGGCAGAAAAGAAGCCGCGGACGCCGAGCCCGCCGTCGTAGTTCAGCGTGGAACCGGTCGCGGGTGCCGCATCCGTGCGCGAGGCGAAGAACACGTAGGCTCCGGTGTATTCCTCGACTGCGGGCATGCGTCCGATCGGCAGCACGCTCGCCAGCAGGTCGGCCAGCGGCACCGATGAAATGGACTGCTCGCCCAGGCCCAGAGAACCCGGCCCGCGCAAATCGGTACCGATGCCGCCCGGCGCTACACCGTTGACGCGAACATGCGGCGCCAGCTCGAACGCGAGTTCGCGCACCAGCCCCACCACCGCGTGCTTGGACGCCGTGTACAACGGCCCCCCGCCGTTGGGATAGAAGCCGGCGTTCGAGATCGTGAAGATCACGCTGCCGCGACTTTCGACCAGGGCCGGCAAGCAGGCCTTGACAGCGAGCAGATAGCCCTTGACGTTGACGGAGAAGACTTCGTCGAACGCGGCGTCGATGCGGTCTTCCGGCAGATCCACCAGCGGCGTCGAATAATCCCAGATGCCGGCGTTGGGGATCACGCAGTCGATGCGCCCAAAGCGCTCGGTACAGTTTGCGGCTGCGGCCTTGTGATCGGCCAGCGAGCGGACGTCGCCCAGGCAGCTGATCACCTTGTCGCCATGCGCCGTCTCGATCAGCTTCAGACGTTCCGCGGATTTGTCGAACACCGCCACACGCGCGCCTTCGGCCACGAAGCGGTCTACGAGCGCCCGCCCGAGGCCGGACGCGCCGCCGGTGATCAGGGCCACTTGGTCTTTCAGTCTCATGCCGCTCCTTTCGTTCTCGTTCTAGTTGTCGATGTTCAAGCGGCACTGGCCGCAGACCGGGCACGCAGTAGCTCACGAAGATTGAAGGCTGGATCGCGTAACTCCGGCAGCGTCACGCGGGTTCTGGCTTCAACCAGCCGGGCGGCGATCGCAAAATCCTTGCTTGCATCCACGGCCACTGCGGCGGCCACGGCGTTGTTGTGCACGCGCAGCATCAGCAGTGGACTGCCTCGCTCCGTGTTGCCACGCAGCAGCCAATCGCCGGGGCCATCAAAGTCGCCGATGGTCTCGATACGATGTCCCGCAATCTCGGTCCAGGCGCGCGGAATTTGTGGCGATGGTTCCACTCGGCCGAGCATGGCAGCGGCAGCGGCAACGGCCTGCGCCTGGCTGTTCAGATAAGTTTCCAGCGAGCGCTGACCACCCTCTCGAAGCGGCCAGCGCGCCGCATCGCCCGCCACGAACAGATCGGGGCTCGCACTAAGGCCGGTGGCATCCACCGGCACGCCGCGCGAGCAGGCCAGTCCTGCCTGCTGCGCCAGTTCCGTGTCGGGCTCTGCACCGACGCAGACCAGCACCACGTCAGATGAAACCCTCACACCATCAGCGAAAGCCACGGCGCGCACTCGACCGTCTTTGCCCTCGAACGCGCTGATCCGCGCATTGCGCTGCACCACCACACCGAGCGCTTCTAGCCGTTCACGGCACCAAGTTCCGACCCGCCGGCCAAGCACGCGCAGCAGGAGTTCGTCTGCCGATTCGATAATTCTGACTTCGGCACCGGCCTTGCACGCTGTGGTGGCCACCTCGCAGCCGATCAGGCCGCCACCGATGATCGACAGCGACACACCGGGCCCAAGTCGGCCGAGCAGATTCAAGCTGTCGGCCTTGTCGCGCAGGGTCAGAACGCCATCGAGCATTGCGCCCGGCACGCTCAGCGTCCGCGCCCGGGCGCCCGTGGCCAGCAGCAGCCGGTCATAGGACAGACTCGCACCCGAGGACAGCCGCAGCCAGCGATGCGCGGGGTCGATCTGCTGCACGCGCTCGCCGAAATAGACATCCACCCCCGCCGCGGTGTACCACCCGGCTTCGTGCAGCGGTGGCGGTTCTGACACCCCGCCGGACAACACCGACTTGGAAAGCGAGGGGCGGTCGTAGGCCGGAACGGGCTCGTCACCGAACAGGTGGATGCGTCCGTCATAGCCCTGGTCACGCAGGCTGCGCGCGGCCGAAGCTCCGGCCAGCCCGAAACCGACGATCGCAATGTTCCGGATCACAGCGTTACGGCTTCCGCGTCGAAATCGACGAACACCTCATCGCCTTCCAGCCGAACCGCGAAGGTCTTCAGGGGCCGACTGGCCGGGGCCGACTTCACCTTGCCAGAACGCACGCAGAACTTGCCCATGTGCAACGAACACTCGACGACGTCGCCATCGAGATAACCGTCCGACAGCGACCAATCGCCGTGCGTACATCGGTCCTGCGTGGCGAAGAACTCGCCATCGACTTTGAACAGCGCCAGCGGAATCGGAAACTGTTCCAGCTTCAGCGCTTCACCCTCTGCCACATCAGCGCGGCCACAGACTCTCACGAATGCCATGGTTCACCCTTCAAAAGAACACGCTGAGGTTGTTCGACAACAGCGTGCCCTGGTCGATCAGGATCGTACGGCGCGCGATCTTGAATCGCATGTCGGTGGCGCTGCGGCGCAGCACGTCGCGCCGCTCGCCCGCGAAGATATCGACCTGCCGTTCCAGCCGGTTCCGGTACAGCAGGAAGGCCGAGCTGACTTCGTAGCTGTCGCACTCGCTGCTCGGGCTGATCATCACGTTGGTGACCATGTGCCGCGTGCGCGAGGGCGGATTCTCTGACCAGCCGAACTCGCTCGTGGCCTTGCGCACACGGCCGTACAGGGTGGCGTAGGTGTCATCGAAGTGAGCGAAGTCGCCGTCGCCGCTGTACTCGAGATCAGCCTCGCGCATCATGCGGGTGGTCCGTAGCGGCATGAAGTATCGGAGGTCCGGCTCCATCAGGCCTAGCCAGGCCTCGTAGGCGCGACTGTCGAGCAGCACCGCCTCGCGGTAGTAGAACTGCTCGATCTCTTGTTGCAACAGCGGATCGGTTGGCTTTGTGCCCATCTGCATAAGCTTGCCGATGTCCAGTTTTTCAATCGTCATGGTGGTGCTCCGGAAAAGGCGGTCGGCAGGCTAGGCATCGGGCTTAAGCGTGTCCCAGCTAGGCTCGGACATCATCCGCGCCCAGTGCTGGTACATGCCGCGCGCGGCCTCTTCGCCATAGACGTAGCCGATACGGCCGGGGAAGTTCTGATCGTCCGTGCGCGAGCGGCCCAGCCCCATCTGCGCATTGAGCGGCCGGCTGCGCGCCTTGTGACCACGCAGCACCTTCTGTATCTCCACCCAGTTCTCGCCGTCGTCCTGTTCCAACACGCCGCCGGCAGAGAAGGTACGGATGTTCTGACGCCGGAACTCTTCCTTGACCTCAGGCGGAGCATCAGCATCGACCAAGGCGAAGGCCCAGACCTCGATCTCGTTTGGGCCGCGCGGATGCCATGTACGAATGGTGTTGATGCCCGGCAGAAACGAACAGGTCGGGAAAATCGTGGTGTGCTGCCCGAACATGCGCTTGGCGGGCATCTGCTGGAGGCGACCCTCTGCAATGTCAGCCGCTGCGCCCTGGGTCCAGTACTGCGTAACCTGCGGGCCCATGACGCCCATCAGAATGCCGGGTTCGTCCACGTACCAGCCTGCCCCGTGGCCGCCCCAGGCAGCACGGAACTGATGGCCCTGGGTGGGGATTTGGGCGTCGGCCAGGCTCATTTCCGGCGGCATCCCGGCGAGAAGGCCAGACAGATGCGACACCGTGCCGGCGTGGTACATGTCACTACAGAACTGCTCGGCGGCGAATTTCCAGTTGCAGGGGATCACCCACTTCTGAATGCCGCCGATGGCCTCGGTGCCCGCCGGCGAGCGATCAAGCATGACATCCATGTAGGGCTTGGCATCGCCGATGTAGGTTTCCAGATCGGGCGCATCGGCGTCCCAGTTGGCGAACACGAGTCCCTTGTAAATTGCGACCCGCGCCTGCAGCGGGCCCCAGTCGGCCTTGTCGAAGCCGCATTCGTGTTCCTGCTTCGAGCAGTACGCGGTGTCCTCGTAGGGCACGCTCACCAGGTTCCCTGCGATGTCGTAGGCCCAGCCGTGATAGCTGCATGTGAAAGCCTTGGCATTGCCCGCATCGGAGCGGCAGATACGCATGCTGCGGTGCCGACACTGGTTCAGGAACACGCGGAGGCTGCGGTCCTTCTGGCGCACCAGGATGACCGGGTCTTCGCCCATATAGGTGGTCAGGTAGTCCCCGGTCTTGGGCACGTGACTGACATGTCCCAGCAGCAGCCACGAGCGCGCGAACACACGCTCCAGCTCCAGCTCGTAGAGATCCAGGTCCGAGTAGATGCGCGGATCGAGCAGCCCCTTGTCCTGGTCCACCAACGCGCGAATCGCCTCCGGCGTCCAGGTGCGCTTGAACCTCAGCGGCACTTCCGTGGTGTCCTTGCCCGTGTCGCTCATGTTTTGATTCCTCCAATGATCTGCGCCTGGATGGCGCTATGAAAAGCTCGTTTAACCGCTGACGGTCCGGCGGATTGAGGCAACAGACCATGCTTGCGCACCGCCTCCAGCGAGGCCTCGATGTGTAACTTCAGCAAGGACGCGCACAACTCCTCATCGCGCGCCAGCGCCGCGTCGTGCAAGGCCTGATGTTCTGCGTGAACATCGCGTCCTGGCGAAGGGTGATTGGCAGTCAACCGCCGATACCGCTCCATGTGCAGATACAGCACCGCGCGAAAGCGCCGTGACCACTGCGAGGGACAAGCGCTCAGCAGCGCCTCGTGGAAGTCGCGATTGCAGCTCTCCCACGGCTCGAACCAGATGCGAGGATTCTTTGCCGCGCGTGGATGGATTCGCGCCAGCCTGCGAAACGTGGCGGCAACCTCCAACTGCCAGGCGTCGCCACCCATGCGCACGCTCTGGCGCAGTGCCTGGCACTCGACGAGCACGCGCGTGTGCGTCAGGTCTTCCATATCGGCCAGCGACATCGGTGCCACGCGAAAGCCGCGCTGCGTCTCGGCCTGCGCCAGGCCCTCAGACACCAGCAGGGACAGGGCTTCGCGCATCGTTCCGCCGCTCACCGCGTAGCTGCTTTTGAGATGCGCCACCGCGAGCCGCGAGCCCGGACCCAGGCGACCTTCCAGAATGTCGCGACGCAGCCGACGCAAGGTCAACTCGATCAGGCTGCGAGCATCCATGCTGTCGCACGCCGCACGACCGGCCTGGTCAGAATGCTGCGCGTTCGATATCACCTGATGTGTCCCTCCAGCCTTTGCTTGACCGCGTGTGTAATCGCAATTAGGCAAACATCTATAACCTGGTTCGTTAAAAATGTCGATATTTTTTATGCCTACTCAGCCCTCCAGCTTCCGCCACCCGCCGTTCCGCTCACTGACCGTTCGTTGAAATTCGCCAAAGCTCATCGGAGGGCAGCCATTTGTGCCGATCAGGTTTGCGTTTGGGTTTATGGCACTTGATCGTGCTGGCCTCGATGGGTTGCGGTTGTGGCCGCGAATGTGCCGAAACTCCTTAACGCCACGACATCTCGGATATTCATGTCGCGTCCGCCACCGCGGCCGGTGCAGCAAACAGCTCCGGCAGGCAACGCAGCTCGAAGATCAGCATGGCCAGCGTGACGTCATCACTCACCTTGTAAGGCCCACGTAGCTTGACTTGCCGGCTCGGACCACCGTGCGGCTCAGTAAAGACGTGTCGGGCTCCGATGCACTCGCAACGCCGCAGCAAGAAATTGCTTGCACTTACAGACAGATTGCGTCCGCAGTTCGCGATGTGAAGGGAAACGCCGATGAAAATACGTCGGCTACTCGATCATCAGCCTATAAACAGCGCGATCCATTTCGAATCGATACCCCGTTGCGTCAGAACGCGCTCGTCCAGAACGCCGCGCCCTGTGAGAGTTCTCACGAGAGTCGGTCGTGTCCCACAACGCGCTTTGCTCAAGCGCGCCGCCCGAACGAACGAATGGTTGGAGGCGCTGCACTAGTGCCGGTTCGCCATTCCGGATAAAGATGCCGCCATGTACGACGCCCCCCAAACGCGCGCGCAGCGACTGGCCCTGACGCTTGCCGTCGCGGCCGTGATCGGCTTGACGGCCTGGCTGGCCGGGTCGCAGTACGGTCGCTACAGCCTGGTCGCAAACGCTGACCAAATTCGGGAACAGCTGCGCCTGCATGACGACACCCTGCAGGCCCTGATCGAACGCTATCGGGTCCTGCCTGCGGTGCTGGCACTGGACCCGGAGGTCCACGCCGCGCTGGCCGACGAATCCACCGATGCCGCGCTGACCGAACAACTCAACCGCAAGCTGAGCCAGATCAACGGCGCCGCCGCCACCTCGACACTGACGCTGCTGCACCGTAATGGCCGCGCCGTGGCTGCCAGCAACTGGGCATCGGACGACAGCAACGTCGGGGTCGACTATCGCTTTCGACCCTATTTTCAAGAAGCCCTGACCGAGGGAAGTGGCAGCTTCTATGCCCTGGGCGTCACCACGTCGGTCCCCGGGTATTTTCTGTCTCAGGCGGTTCAGGATGCCGAGGGGCGCACCCTGGGCGTGGTGGTGGTCAAGCTGGTGCTCGAGTCGCTGCAGGATCTGTGGCGCGACCTGCCCGACACCGTGCTGGTCAGCGACCGCTACGGCGTCATTTTTCTCAGCAGCGTGGACGCCTGGCGCTACCGCGACCTTTATCCATTGGACGCCGAAACCCGTGAACGCCTCGCGGCAACCCGCCAGTACGGCGATACGGCGCAGACCACGATGCCCCTGAAGGACCGCGACCAACCGCTGCCGGACGCGCGTCGGGTCCGGCTCGAAGGCCGCGACGACATGCTGTGGATGTCGCGCCCTTTGCCTGACCAGGGCTGGACCCTCCATGTGATGCGTCCCCTCGCCCCTGTGCAACTCAACACCCTACTGGTCAGCGCTGCCGTGGCCGGCGGCCTTCTGCTGGTGACGCTGCTGGTGCTCTACCTGCAACAACGCCGCCGCATGGCCGTGATGCGCGAGCGCGGTCGTATCGAGCTGGAAAGCCTGGTCGCGCAGCACGCCGCCGAGATGCGCACCGCCCAGGATGGTCTGGTGCAGGCCGCGCGCCGCGCCGACTACGGCGAGAGCCCCAGCCTTCAGCACCTGCCGCAAGGGGTTTGCGTGATCGATGCCGAACAACGATTGATGGCCTGGAACCGTCGCTACGTCGAACTGTTCCGCTTCCCCCAGGAGCTGATCCAGGTCGGTCGGCCCATCGAGGACGTCCTTCGCTTCAACGCCTCGCGCGGCCTGCTGGGCGCCGGCCCGGCGGAAGACACCATCGCCCGGCGCCTGGAGCACCTGCGCGCCGGTCGACCGCACATGCACGAGCGCGAGGGGCCAGACGGCACGGTCATCGAGATCCGCGGAAACCCGCTGCCAGACGGTGGCTTTGTCACCAGCTACGCCGACATCACCGCCTACAAACAGGCTGCGCGAGAGCTGCGCTCGCTGGCCGACACGCTGGAGCGGCGCATCGACGAGCGCACCCGCGACCTTGAGGTGGCCAAGTCGGACGCCGAGCGCGCGAATCGCTACAAGACCCGCTTCGTGGCCGCAGCCGTCCATGACCTGCTGCAGCCGCTGAACGCGGCCCGCATGTTCACCTCGGCGCTGCGCGACCGGGTCCAGGGGGAAACGCTGCGCGGCCTCACCGACAGCGTCGATGGCGCGCTGGCGGCGCAGGACGAAATTCTCGACAGCCTGCTGGACATCTCGCGGCTGGAGTCCGGCGCACTGGAGGTGCGCCGCCGCACCCTGGCCCTGGGTCCGCTGCTCGATTCACTGGCGCGGGAAATCGGCGTGTTGGCCGAGGCCAAGGGACTGCGTTTTCGCTATCACCGCACCCGCGCCGTGGTGATGAGCGATGAGGCACTGCTGCGGCGCATCGTGCAGAACTTTCTGTCCAACGCCCTGCGCTATACGGCGCGCGGCAGTCTCCTGCTCGGCGTGCGGCAGGCCGGCGAGCAAGTACGTATCGAGGTATGGGACACCGGGCCGGGCATTGCCGAGTCGCAGCAAGGCATGATCTTCGAAGAATTTCGCCGCCTCGACAGCGGCGGCGATCTGCAGGCGCGTGGCGCCGGTCTGGGTCTGGCCATCGTCGACCGTATCGCCCGCCTGCTGGGACATCGCGTCGGACTGCGCTCATGGCCGGGCCACGGCAGCGTGTTCTCGGTCACGGTGGCGCGGGGTGATCCGGCGCAGGTGATCAGCGCGGCGGCGCCCACGCCAGCGGTCAGTGACTCACAATTGAATGGCCGGCACATCTGGTGTGTCGACGACGATTTGCGGGTCCGCGAAGGGCTGGCAGCGCTGCTCGACACCTGGGGCTGCAGGACCACGCTGCTCGCCAACGCCGAACAGGTGCTGGACGCCGCCACCCCCGATGCGGTCCCCGACCTGCTGCTGCTCGACGTGCGGCTGGGGGACGACCACGGCCCCGATCTGGTGCCGCAACTGCTGCATCGCTGGGGCCGGCCCGTGCCGCTCATTCTGGTCACCGCCGAGCGTGACGAGGTGCTGCGTGAGCAGGCCCGCGCGCAGGGCTGGGGCTGGCTGTCAAAGCCGGTGGCACCCGCCGCTCTTCGGGCGCTGATGACCCAGCGTTTGCTGCGCAGCCGTGACGCCTGAGCGCAACGGTTACTCGGCTGCGACCGGGGCCTCGTCGCCCGGCGCCACATCGGGCTCAAGCGAGCGCACCAGCACCGCCGCCTGGGTGCGGCTGTAGCAATTCAGCTTGCGCAGAATCGCGGTGACGTGAACCTTGACGGTGTTCTCGGCCAGGCCCAACTCGTAAGCAATCTGCTTGTTGAGCAGGCCGTCGGCGATGCACATCAGCACCCGCACCTGTTGCGGTGTGAGCTGCGCCAACTGGGCGGCCAGCCGGGCATCGGACTCACTGGTCTCGGCCGCCTGCTCGGGAAACCAGATACCGCCCGCCATGACCTGGCGCACGGCGTCGAGCATCTGGGCCACCGGCGCCGACTTGGGCACAAAGCCGGCCGCACCAAACTGCTCGGCACGGCGAATGGTGCGCGGATGGGCGTTCGACGAAATGATGATCACCGGCAGCTCGGGGCGCTCGCCGCGCAGAAACACCAGTGACGAAAAACCGCGCGCGCCGGGCATGTGCAGGTCAAGCAACACCAGATCGACATCAGGATGCGCGCGGACCGCCTCTTCCAGCGAACGCAGGCTCGAGGCTTCCACGGGAGGCTGGCCGGCCGTCAGCTCGCCCAGCGCGTGGACAATGGCACTGCGGAACAACGGGTGATCGTCGGCAATGACCAGCTTCATGGGGTGATGGTCGTTCGCGTCCGCAATCGATGCAAGCGGACCTGCCGCCTGGCCCCAGCGCGGCACCTCGCCGATCACGCCGGGCGCGACCGACGTCATGACGACGGGACTGCAACTCGGTCACGCGGCACCACGCGGGTTTCCAGCGCCGCCGGTTGAAAGTCGGGCGCGAAACTGCAGGCGCCGCCGAAGTCGCCACGCAAATCCTCACAGCGCGCCGCGATGCCCGCCGGCGTCGGCTTGCTGCCGGTCTCGACCCACTGCAGCAACCGATCGACCAACGTCGCGTAGGTGACGTCACTGATGTAGCCGTGCGCGCCCGCCGTGGTGAAGGTTTGGACCAGACGGTCGCCGCTGCCGCCTGAAGTCATGGTGTCTTTGAAGAAGGCGTCGAGCTCGACGAACGCGGTGGGGTCGTCGATCCAGCGCGTGGTGAGCACCGGCACCGGAATCTGCCCGGTCGGGTCGGCATCGTCGGCGAAACGCTGCACGGCAACTGCACTGGCCTGATAGCGCAGCACGCCGGCGTTGAGTGCCTCGTCGTCATCCGATCCCTGATAGACGGCGCCGGTATTGCCGAAGGGGCTCAGCCGCGAGGTGCGCCGACTGACGATGTCCTGAAAATGAAAAGTGGCCCATTCCAGATGCGCCTGGATGCTGCTGGCCGGGATGCGAATGACCTGCTCAATGACCTGAATCTTGTCGCGTTGCGCTGCGCTGCGCTGTGACGCCGAACGGTCGAGCCCCAGACATTCGGCGGTGCGTGCGCGCAGGTCGGCGCGCGTCATGTCTGAGGCGACGGGCAGCCCGATGTTCAGCGAATAGCCCAACTCGTCAGGCCGCGGGTGGTTATCGCAGAGGTACTGGTACACGACCCGCAGGTCCAGACGAAAATCGTAGGAGCGCGTGCCGCCGGCCAACACGCCGCTGGTGAGCAGCACCCCGTCATAGGGCGCGCTGCCCTCGGTCTCGGCGGTGAACATTTCGGCCGCCTTGGCCGCAACCCCCGCGCCCCAGGACTGGCCGTGGAGCACCGTCCGTGCTGGCGTGGCGACGTGGTCGTTGAAGATGCGCCTCAGGTTTTCGGTGTCTTCGGCAGCGGCGCGTACCGCCACACCGCCCTGGCGGAAGCTCGACCCGGCCCAGGCGTATCCCGCCTCCACCATCACCGCCCAGCGGTTCAGGTCATCTTCGACGCGCTGCGCGGTGGGGGCGCCGAGGCTGGGGCCACCGTGGGCGTGCAACATCAGGTGCCCGTTCCAGTTGTCGGGCATGGCGATCAGGTAAAACGCACCGCGTTCGTCCTGACCTGCAAGACACGACACCGTGGACGGCACACCGCTCGGGCAGCTCACTGCCATGGGCCGCACCTCGGTCCCCTCGGCCGGAAGGCTGTGCCCGCTGCCTCCACCGCCGCAGGCGCCGAGCACACTGGCTGCCACCAGCGTGCCCGCGATGCGCCCGACGCGCGTGGCCCGGTCAGTGTGGCCCCGGCGCACCTTAGTTCACCACGCCCAGCTCGAACGCCGGTGGGTCGCCGGCCGTCGGAATGAATCCGTAAATGCCGCCGCTGAACAGGAAGTTGCCCGACACGCCGCCGTCGACCTCGGTCACGCCGCTCACGGGCGTGTCGAAACTGAGCAGGGCCGATGTGTCACCGCGGCTGAAGTCGGCGCCCGCAATGCTCACACGGGCATTGCCACCCGCCGTATCGAGCGTGTTGAACGTGCCATCGGCAACCCCCGAGGCCAACGCATCCTGCGGCGTGAACAGGCGCATGCCGTGGCTGGCGGCAGACTCGCGCACCAGTTGCAGCGGCACCGCACTGCCGTTGACCAGACCGATGACCATCGAGCCGCTGAGTTCTCCGCCGCTGGTCACCGCGCTGCCCTCGGGGTCGGTGGTGAACAGGTCAAAGGCATCGCGGCCGGCGTTGTAGGTCAGGTAGCCCTTGTCGGTGCGCGCGCAGCCTGGCGAATAGGTGACGAAACGGTCGCTCACCTCATCGCGGCACAACTGGAAGGTGCCGGCATTGCGGATACGACCGGAACCGCCATAAGGCAACACCGTCGCGCCGTCATGCTGGGCACCGATGACGTTGGCAATGAAGGCCACGGGGTTAAAGACCGTGGGCGTCTCGGCATTGTTGAAGGTGTCGGCAAAGGCCAGCAGCGGCAGCACGGTGGTGCCGTCGCCAGCGGTCACGCCGCCCTGCAACACGCCGCCCGAAGCCAGGGTGAACTCGGCGCCGCTTTCGTCGGTGCTGTAGGTGCACTCATCCACAGGCGTCAGCGTGCCGCTGAGTTCGGTGCCGACCGTTCGCTGCACGCTGGCGTCGATGGTGATGCTGTAAGCCAGCGTGTCCGGGTCCAGTGCCAGCGTCAGCTCTTCACCCGCCGTGTTGCCGCCCTTGTAGCTGGCCGCCGCATCCGGCAAGAAACCGCAGGCCGCCACGGGGGGCAACGTCGGCTCGGCATCCTCACCGGTGGCCCGCAGCCCCAGCGCCAGCGCCGGGCCCTCGTCAGCGGGCACGAATGCGTAGACCTCACCGAGGATGATCAGGTTGCCGGCGATGTCGCCGTCGGCTTCAGCCACACCGAACGTCGGCGTATCAGGCGTCAACGTGCCAGTGGCGTCACCGCGGGTGATGTCGGTGTCGGTCACCGTGACGAAGGCGTTGCCGCCGTCGGTATCGAGCGTGACAAAGCTGCCGCCGACCAGCGGCATCGCCTCGCTGCTGTCCTGGGGCTGCAAGGTGTGCAGGCGCAGACCGAAGCCGGCGACCGCATCGCGTACCAGCTCCAGCATGACCGTGTCCTCGCCCACCAGGCCGATGATGGCCGAGCCACTCAGCGTTCCGCCGCTGGTCGGCGTGGGCTCTTCGGGCGGCGTGCTGTAGCGCTCGAAGACGTCACGGTCGGCGTTGTACGTCAGGTAGCCACGCTCGCGAGGCTCGCAGTTGTTGTCGTACAGCGCGAAGCCATTGGCGTCGTCCGGCAGGCATACCTGCAGCGTGCCGGCGTTGCGCAGACGGCTGGCCCCGCCCAGCGATTGTTGGCCCGCCCCGGCGTCATGCACGCCAATGACGTTGCCGATGAAGGCCGCTTCGTTGAAGCGCTCGGGATCGGCTGCATTGTTGAAGGTGTCGCGAAACGCCAGCAGCGGCGCGAAGTCACCGTCGTCGGGTGCGGTTGCGCCGCCCAGCAGCAAGCCGTCGCTGGCCAGGGTGAACACGGCGCCCGCCTCGTCGCTGTCGTAGGTGCAATCCTGCTCGCGCGGCACCAGGGTGCCGCCGAGCACGGTACCGGCGGTGCGCTGCAGGCTGTCGTCGATGGTGATTTCGTAGGCCATGGTGTCCGGGTCCAGCGACACGGTCAGCTCTTCACCCCAGGTGTTGCCGCCCTTCCAGGTGACGGCGTCGACCGGCAGGAATGCACAGACATCCGGATCAGGGTTGACCACTTCCGGCGGCGGACTTTGCGTGCCGTCGATACAACCCTGAAGACCCAGGCAAAGACCGGCCACGGTGAGCGCGGAGGGCAGACGAAACGGCGCCAGGGGCGCGGTGTTGAGTTTGATTTTCATAATGGTCTCCTGAGGGCTTCAGAACAGCACCTGGGCGCGCATGCCAATCGACTGGCCGCTGTCCGGGCCTTGAAAGGCCCCGACCTTGTTGTCGGTTTCCCAGTCGACGTAATTCAGCATCAGCCGTGCGTGGTTGTTGAGGTACCAGTTGACGCCCACCGTGGTGCGACGGGCGTCGGCGCCGTTGGGGGCATCGGTGAAGTCGTAGTGATCGGCGCGGGCGGCAATCTCGAAGGCGCCGATGCCGCCCTCGGTGACCGGGCGCAGCACGCGGGTCGTGCCCCAAACGCCCGAGCGGGTGCTGAAACCGGGCTTTTCACCGGTGATCAGCCAGCCGGCCGACACCGACCAGGCATCGCGATCGACGCGTTCATTGAGACCCATCGGACCAATCCCGGCGACGATGCGCCGCTCGGTCCACTCGGCAAGGCTCCAGACGCTGCGGTACACCCCGCCCAGCTCGAACCCGTAGCCCTCGTCGCGCTTGGGGTCGGCCAAGGAACTCGACGACACGCGCAGGTTGTCGTTGAAGTTCTGGCCAATGCGCGGCACGTTGTTGATGGCAGTGACGTCATCGGCCAGCTCTTCGTAGTAGTACCAACTGCCGAGGTGCACGAAGCCGGTGCCGGTTTTGATCGGGTTGAGGTGACCGCGAACCGAATAGGTCACCGAGTCGTTCTCGTTGCCCTCGTTGTCGATCTGGTCGCCGGCGACGCTGGCGCCGATGTGCCAGTTGCGTCCATACACCTTGTAGTTGGCACCCAGGCCGTAATAGCCGTTCACCGCCGCGCCCACCTGCGCCACGGCGTTGCGCTCCATGAACGGGTTGCGCGCCAGGGTGTTGCTGCCGTCAATGCTGCGGTCCTTCAGCCGGTTGCCGAGAAAGATCTCCATGGGCAGCCCGAAGCCGCGCCAGCCCCAATTGATCCACGCATCCTTGACCGACACCGCCTGGTTGGCGAAGTCGGCATCGACCTTGTAGCGCATGGCGCCGATCTGGCCCTGGGCCCCCAGCCGAACGGCGCGAAGCTCGGTACCGCTGATGTTGCGCTCGTCAAAGTTCGAGCCGCCGGTGCTCGACAGATCGAACATCACCCGGCCGCGCAACTGCATGCGGTAAAAACCGTCTGCGGTGCGGAACTCGGGACCGCCGCGACGCCAGCTGGTCAGGCCATTGCCGCTGCCGGCACCGCCGCCGCTACCGACCTGCGCCATCTGCAATTGCAAGGACTCGATCTGGTCGTAGAGCGCCTCGATCTCGGCATTGCCGTCGGTGTCGGATCGTCCGGATTCCAGCGCGCTGAGACGCTGTTGCAACGCCTCGATCTGTGCGCTCTGCTGCTCGATCAGTTGCACGAGTGCCGCCTGCGACGGATTGGCGAGCAATGGCGGCGACAACAGGCCAAGGCCCAGGGCGCCCGCAATGGCGGTGGTTGTGAAGATTTTCATGGACTTCTCCTCGTGAGCCCGGCTCTGGGTGCCGGTCGGTCAATTGCAAAAAGGCGACGTGATCAGGGCGCCGTGCGAAGGCGGCGCATAAAGCCGTGCTCGCGCGCCCAGCGACTGAAGCGCAGCGGCCACGCAGCGGGTTCAGTACCGGCCCGCCCCAGGCCCCAACTGTGGCCGCCGGTTTCAAGCAGCAGCAGATCGCTAGGAATCGACCGTGCCTGCAGCGCCTCGAACATCACGCGGCTGTGGTCGGGGTGGGCGATGGGGTCGTCCAGCGCGTGTACGAGAAACATCGGCGGCGTGCTGTCATCAACCCACAACTCGGCCGAGAACATGCGCTCGACGTCGGGCGCGCGGTCCATGTGCTGGCGGGTGCGCGTGGTGTCCAGCGGCGGGCGCATCGACACCACTGGATAGAGCAGCACCGCAAAGTCCGGCCGCGCCGATTGCCGGTCGGCGGCGTCAAGCGGTTCGTAGAAATCGTGGGCGTGGCGGGTCGCCGTCATCGCCGCCAGATGCCCGCCGGCCGACATGCCGAGAATGCCGATCTGTTTCGGGTCAATCGCCAACTCGGTGGCCCGCTCGCGGAGGAGGCGAATCGCCCGCTGGCCGTCCTGAATCGGTGCCTCCGGGGCCCAGCCGTCGCCAGGCAGGCGGTAGACCATCACCGCAGCGGTCACGCCCATCGACGCCAACCACTTGGCCACCGGCTCGCTGCCGCGACCCACCTGGATGCGAAAGTAGCCACCACCACCGGCAATCACCACGGCCGTGCCGTTAGGGCGCGCCGGTTGATAAACCTCGAGGCGGGCGTGCGAGACATTGCGTACGGCACCGGTGCCGGAGCCCTCGCGACCCACCGCCTCCGGCCCATTGACCGGGCCATTTTCGGCGACCTGTGCTGGCCAAAGGTCGATGACCATCGGCTCGGTCGCGTGCGCGAGGCCGCCCAGCAGCATCAGTGTCAGTGCGAAAGCCAGGTTGCGGCGCATTCGGTTCATTGGCGTCCTCTCGATCCCCCGGATGAAAGCCAGAGTGGCTGTGTCAGGGCTGATGCCGTTGTACCCCCGGGGCGCCCGGGCTCCAATAACTCATTGGTGTTAGGGCCACTTTCGCGACGTGCGCAACATCGGCAGATGCAGGCGTTCCCGGGTTGTTCAGCCAACAGGCCCGACCATGTATGCAGCAATCAAGCTCGAGGCAAAGCGTTCAATCGCGCGACCACCCTCGGCACAAGAATTGCGCGAGTGAATGCCATTCAACTGTCAAAGGCCGCTACATCCCATGCCGCTGCCGAAACCTGTCGTACTGGTCCTGGTCTGTCTGCTGCCCACGTGGGCGCAGGCCTTCGACTTCGACACCCTGAGTGAGCGTGCCCGAGAACTGGCCGAGTCCGGCTACCAGAAGCCTGATGTCGCCTTGCCGGAAACGCTGTCGTCGCTCGACTACGACCGGTATCGTTCGATTCGCTTCGACACGCGAAAGTCGCTGTGGCGCGACGCGGACCGGCCGTTTGAAGTGCAGTTTCTTCACCCGGGCTTCAACTACCGGCGGGCGGTGAAGATCAACGTGATCGACGCCGACGACGTCAAGCCGCTGCCCTTTGACCCTGACCTGTTCGACTACGGTCCCAACGAGATCGACCGCGAGGCAGTACGTGACGCCGACCCGGCGCTGGGCTTTTCAGGGTTCCGCGTGCATTTCCCGCTCAACGACAATGACGAGAAAGACGAGGTGCTGGTGTTTCAGGGCGCGAGCTACTTTCGCGCCTTGGGTGAGGCACAGGGCTACGGACTTTCGGCGCGCGGCGTGGCGCTGGACACCGGCGAGATGTCGGGCGAGGAGTTCCCTGAATTCACCGAATTCTGGATTGCCCGCCCCGGAAAAGAGGACCGGCATCTGGTCATCTACGCGCTGATGGACTCCCCGCGCCTGACCGGCGCCTACCGCTTTGAACTGCACCCGGGACCGAGCACGCGCATGACGGTTCGCGCCGAACTTCACGTGCGGCAAGAGGGCGGCAAGCTCGGCCTGGCACCGCTGACCAGCATGTATCTGTTCGGCGAGAACCAGCGCGCCGCGCAGCCCGACTATCGACCTGAAGTCCACGACTCCGACGGCCTGTCAGTGCATGTCGATGACGAATGGCTGTGGCGGCCGCTGGTCAACCCGAAGCGGCTGCAGATCAGTAGCTTCGCGGCCAAGCAGTTGCACGGCTTTGGGCTGATGCAGCGCGATCGCGACTTTCACCGCTACGAGGACCTGGAGGCCCGCTTCGAACGGCGACCCAGCGCCTGGGTGGCACCGCGCGGCGATTGGGGCGCAGGTCGGGTGGAGCTGGTCATGATTCCGACGCCTGACGAAACCAACGACAACATCGTGGCGTACTGGGTGCCCGATATGTCGCCAGAAAGCGGTCAGCCGCTGCGCCTCGAGTACGACCTGCGCTGGCAAATGCGCGCTGAAACCCAACCGCCTTTGGCTCGCGTCGTGCAGACACGCACGGGTCACGGCTGGCAACAATCGAAAGATGACACACAGCGGTATCACATCGACTTTGAAGGTGACGCACTCGATGCGTTGCCGGATGACACGTCGCTGCGCGCCGATGTCTGGGCGGGTGAGCGCGGCACCGTGGTCGAGCAACAGCTGTACCGAAACGAGGTCACCGACGGCTGGCGACTGAGTCTGCGCATCCGCAACGAGGCGCCCGACCGCCCGCTTGAACTCCGCGCCACGCTCAAGCACGACGACGAGGCCGTCTCGGAAACCTGGGCGTATCTGGTACTGCCCACCGACGCAGGACGCTGGTTTGACCCCGGCTGACGGCACCAAGCCGCAGTCACCCCGCGAGGCGGCGCGCGAGCGCCTGATCGGTTCCGCCGGTGCGCACGCTTCAAGCGCTTTCGGGGTTGACCGTCGCGGTGAGGCACGTCTGCTCACGACACCCCCGCTCACGCGCGCCTCGATGACCCCCCGGCCGTGGAATCAAAACCCGTTGCTGCGCCTGGCCGCGGCACTGCGCCGCGCGGTGCTCGGCAACCGCGGACGCATCAACGCGCCTGGCGATTCCGAACCGCCGCCGATCGCGCCGGGCCCTTCTGGCGCCCACCCGCCCGGGCGGGCGCGCCGCGTGCTGCTGACCGGGCTGATTCTGTCGCAGACGGTGCTGGCCACCTACCTGATGACAGCCGTACTGCCCTACGGCGGCAGCAGCGGGCTGGAGCTGCTGATTCTGGTGCTGTACGCGCTGCTGTTCTCGTGGATTTCGGCAGGCTTCTGGACCGCCATCATGGGGTTCTTCGTGTTGCTGAAGGGGGGTGATCGACACGCCATCAACGCCGCCGACACGGTCGACAACGACATTGATCCGGCCGCCCGCACCGCGTTGCTGGTGCCCATCTGCAATGAAGACGTGCGCCGCGTGTTCGCCGGGGTGCGTGCCACCTGGGACTCACTGGCGCAGACCGGCGCGGGCGCGCATTTCGACCTGTACATCCTCAGTGACAGCAATGACCCCGACCTGCGCGTGGCCGAGCTGCAGGCGTGGTTTGATCTGGCCCGGGAAGTCGAAGGCTTTGGCCGCATCTTCTATCGCCGCCGCACGCACCGCATCAAACGCAAATCCGGCAACATCGCCGACTGGTGTCGTCGCTGGGGCAGCGCCTACCGCTACATGGTGATTCTCGACGCTGACAGCGTCATGTCGGGAGACTGCCTGCAACGGCTGGTGCAATTGATGGAAGCGCACCCGCGCGCCGGCATCATCCAGACCGCGCCGATGGCCATGGGCCGCGATACGCTTTATGCGCGCATCCAGCAATTTGCCAGCCGCGTCTACGGCCCGCTGTTCACCGCCGGGCTGCACTTCTGGCAGTTGGGCGAATCGCACTATTGGGGGCACAACGCCATCCTGCGGGTGGCGCCGTTCATGCGCCACTGCGCGCTCGGTCGCTTGCCCGGCCGCGGCGGTCTGTCGGGCGAAATTCTCAGCCATGACTTTGTCGAGGCGGCCCTGATGCGCCGCGCCGGCTGGGGCGTGTGGATCGCCTACGACCTGCCCGGCTCTTGGGAAGAAATGCCGCCGACACTGCTCGACGAACTGAAGCGCGACCAGCGCTGGTGCCAGGGCAATCTGATGAACTTCAGGCTGTTTTTCACCCAGGGGCTGCACCCGGCACATCGCGCGGTGTTCATGACCGGGGTGATGGCCTACCTGTCGGCGCCGCTGTGGTTCGCCTCGCTGGTGCTGTCGACCGCACTGCTGGCGGTGTTCGTGCTGCAGGGACCGGTGTACTTCGCCGAGCCTTACCAGTTGTTCCCGCTGTGGCCGCAATGGCGGCCAGAGTGGGCGGTGGGCCTGTTCGGCGGCACCCTTGGCCTGCTGCTGCTGCCCAAGCTGCTGGCCGCGCTGCTGATTGCCCTGAAGCCCGCCGAAGCGCGCGGCTTTGGCGGTCGCGGGCGGCTGTTCGTCAGCACCGTGCTGGAGATGCTGTTTTCGGCGCTGCTGGCGCCGATCCGTATGCTGTTTCACACCCGCTACGTGGTCATGGCGCTGCTCGGACTGCCGGTGCGCTGGACCTCACCGCCACGCGACAACGCCCAGACCCCCTGGTCAGAAGCGATACGTCGCCACGGTGGCGGCACGGTGCTGGGGCTGGCGTGGCTGTTGGGCGTGTACGGGCTCAACCCCAGCTTTCTGCCGTGGTTGCTGCCGGTGGCCGGGTCCCTGGTGCTGGCCGTGCCGCTGTCGGTGATCAGCGCACGAATCGGCCTTGGGCTGGGCGCGCGCGAACTGCGACTGTTTCTGACGCCTGAGGAAGCCTTGACGCCCCGGCCCTTACGCCGGCTTCAGGCCGCACTGCGCCGCGCCGGTGCGGCGCCGCCAGGCTTTGCCGACGCCTGGCGCGATCCGCTGGTCAACGCCCTGTGCCTGCTCGCCGAGCGTCCGCGCCGCAACCGCAAACCGCGCGACAAAGCCGAAACCCGGGTCCTGATCAAACAACTGGCACAACAGGGCGCGGACACCCTCACACCACGCGAGCGCAATCATCTGCTCGCCGACAGCGACGCCTTGAGCGTGTTTCCACTGCCCGTGGCCGCGCCACGTCAAGAAAAATCATCAGCGGTAAGCGCTGATGAATCGGTGCTTGCCTAGCGCCAACCACTGCCCGCAAAGACGCCCGGCTCAAAGATTGGCAGCTCCACCCCTTCGCCGGTAACGGTGTGCGGGTTCGGCGCGGTCAGCACGCCCAGCAGCGGATTGAGTTCGCTGGTGATCGGCGGCAGTTCGACACCGCCGATGAAGCCGATCAGGCCGGTGATGCCGCCCAGACTCTGGGTGCTGACAATCGAGGCGAACTGGATGTTGCGCTCGAAAAAGATCAGCCCCACCTCGTCACCGGTCTGCAGCATTTCGCCTACCGCCGGCAACAAAATGGTGTCGTTGCCGACCTCGCGGTTGGCCGTGTGCACGCCTTCGACGAAGCCGGTGACCTGGTCATCGACCAGAATCAGTTCATCGCCACGCCGTATGCCCACGCCCACCAGCGCGCGGGTGGTGTTCACGGTAGCGCCGGGCGTGACTTCAAGACGACTGATTTTCGGCGCACCGGCCAGCACCAGACCGTCACGGTCGATGGTGGTAACGGGCACAAACTGCGGATCAGGCGCCAGCGACGTCACGGTGGTCGAGAAGCTGGGCAGATTGGCGGCGACCGTCCCGGCACCCTGCTGCTGCCCCACCGGGAAGTCGTCCAGCGCCACGCCGCGCGCAGGGGCGACGTGCGCATCGGCGGTGTCGGCCACCGAAATGCACACCTGCGGAATGGTTTGCAACGCCAGCGTTGAACTGCCGCGCAGATGGACGTCGAGCCAGCCAATGGCCGCATCAAGACCCGACACCGAACCGCAACGCGCGTCACCTTCGACCTGATTGGCGAGCGGATTCATGTGCGCGCCCTCGTTCGACAGCAGCCGCACGTCACCGCCGGCCTCACGGAAGTACTGCCAGTTCCAGTAGGCCTCGGTGAGGTTGAAGATTTCGTCGCGGTTGCCCTGCAGAAACAGCGCCGGCACCGGCCGCAGCACCGCCTCGGTTTCGCCGAAGCCCCAGGGCTGGTTGTCACGCTGACGGTTGCGGAAGTAATTCATGCCGTTGGTGAAGAACAGGTCCAGAGTTTCTTCTTCGGTCACCGGGCGCGGCATGGGCGGCAGCAAGGCTTCGTCGGACGCCGCCTGGAACAGGTCCGGCCGGGTCCGCAGACGGGCCGCGCCGACCCCTTGTACGCCCAGCAGATTGCACAGCGTCGCCACGATGGGCGTGTTGGTCACGCCGCCGGTGGCGGCGAGCAGGCACAGCAGTCCGTCAAAGCCCTGTTTGACGGTGTCACCCGGTAACAGGCTGTACGCGAGGTTGTGCCAGGTGCCGTTGGGAATGATCGCGTCGATGCGCGCGTCCAGCGCCGCCAAGGGCATCTGAAAGCCGCCGCCGTAGCTGTAGCCCAGCGTACCCACGCGGAAGTCGCGCGCAATACCGGTCTCCGGTTGGGTGGCCACACCCAGGGCCTCAGCGTTGTCGAACACCCAGTCGAGCACCGCCATGGCATCGCGGGTTTCGGCCGCAGGGTCAATGATGCGCGCCGCACCGCCGCCATTGTCCGGCACTGACTCGCCGTGCCCGCGTTGGTCAACGCTGACCACGACATAACCGCGCTGCGGCAACGCCCGAGTCAGCGCATCAAACGACGGAAAGTTGGGCAGGCTGCGGTCCGGCTGCGCGCTGTCGGCAATCGTGGTTTGCCGCGAGCCGCCGTAACCATGGCTTTGCAGCACCACCGCAAACTGATCGCCGGGGCAACGCGGGGGCAACAGCACGCTGATGGCGATGTCGGTGGTCGGGGTGATGTTGTCGCCGGTCGGGTCGAGGTCCGACGCCACCGGGCTGGTCACCGTCTCGTTGCGAACCTCGGCCGGTGTCGGCTCGGCGCAGCGTGCGGTGGGCGGCAGTGGCTCGATGCGCGGCGTGTTGTCACCGCCGTCGAGGGTGTCAAACGAAATGTTGTCGCCACAGGCAGCGAGGCCCATCAGGCCGAGCGCCGTCACGCCGATGAGGGGCCAGCGCGGCAGGGTCTTGGTCGTCATCCAGAAAATCCTCAGCGAGTTGTCTGGCCGTTTGATTGCGGCCAAATCGTGAACGTGCCGGGGAGAATACGCTGATACAAAAGCGTCACAAAGGGCGACGCCGAGCCAAACAAAAAAACCCGCAGTTGGGGTGCGGGGTTTTGCGCGGCTGCTGCCATGGCTCAGGGCAGCGGAATAACCGTGTCGACCCGACGGCCCAAGGACTGAATTCGCGTGTCGTCGGTGATGGACGTCTCGGCCATCGCGAACGGCGCTTCTCGCGGGAAGAGTTCCTGGAGGTAGGCCGCAAGCGCGTGCTGCTCGGTACCCGGATCAGCAAAGTCGACGCCAAAGTCGGGTAGCCCGCTGGCGAGGCCACAGGCCGCAGGGCGGCTGCCGTCTTCGGCCAGATAGGTGCACTCGCCTGCCACGGCCGCCGGGAACGGGTATCCATCGCCGCCCCGCTGCAAGAAGCCCAGGGTCACCATGCCGAAGGTCCGGTCCGGGTCCCCCACGATCACGCCGTTCTGAACCAGCACATCGGCCGCGCCTCCAGCGTTCGCGCCGTTGTCGTCCAACACCACCAGCGAACGCACCCGGTCGCCGTCAGGCCGGGTGGTGTCGTAGCTGAAGCGGAAGCCGCCGATCTGCGGGAACCGGCCCTGGCGTGAAGGCTGCAAGGCGACGCCGTGTTCCAGCAGGGCGCGCAGCTCACTGGCCGTCACCGTCACCACCGCCAGCCCGTTGTTGAAAGACAGTGCAGTGTTGATGTCGAACTGCGACACGTCACCAGCCTGCTTGCCCGCCGCGGGAATTTCTTGAGGCGGTCGCAACACCACCTCACTCGCGTCGGTTGACCCCGCCGGCTGCTGAACTTCACCGATGGCCGCCCGGATGCCGCCGCCATTTTTCAGCGACAAGGTCACCGCGGGATCGGCCTGCTGACCAATGAACAGGTTGGCGTCTGCCGTCAGATTGCCCAGGTTGGTTTCTTCACCGCGCACCCCAAAGTCGGCGCTGCCCGGCGCACGCCCTTCGAGGAACACCGTCGTGGCGCCAAACACGTTGCCTTCGCGCGCACTCAGCACCTCGGCGATGGCATCGGCGACGGCCACCACCTCGGTATTGGGCGCCGGCCCACCCAAGGCGGTCACGCCCGCCTCGTCGGTCGCGTAAGCCCCATTGATCGCCGGGTTGAGCGTGCCGGCAAGCACGCGGCCGTCGCCATCGAAGCCCACAACCAGACGGCCGACATAGCGGTATTGACCATCGGTGTTGACCAGCAACACCGGCTCGCCGCCGCCATCGGTGAACGTTTCGGGATAGGTGCCGGCCGCGCTGTCACCGCTGCGCAGCACGTCATTGTCATCGGCGAGGATCGTGTCGGAGCCACCCCCGACAATGATGTCGACATCGCGCAGCACGCGCGCCAGACGCCGTTCGATGTCGAGCACTTGCATGTGGGCCAGCAAAATAATCTTGTCCACGCCCTGCGCGGTCAGGCCGTCAACGGCGGTCTGGATCTCGACGGCCAGCGCGAGGATGTCGGCCGACGAAGGGGCTGGATCGAAGCCTGCCGGGGTGATCACCACGTCCGGCCCCGGCGAGGAGATGGTCGCCAGTGTCGGCGTTGTGGCACCGACGATGCCGATGGTTTCGCCGCTGACGGTCAGGGTCACGCTGCGCGCGACGCTGTTGGGCACCGCAGAGGCACCGTCACCCACCACGCTCCCGCTGAGAGCGGCGTCGCCACTGAAATCGAGGTTGGCCGACAGGTACGGGAACTGCGTGCCTTCCCAATCATTGCCATCGGGGTTGACCAAATCGGCAATGCGCGCCGTGCCCTGATCGAAGTCGTGGTTACCCAGCGCAGAGGCCTGTACGCCCAGGGCATTGAGGATGCGAATGTCGCCGCGGCCGCTGCAGTTGTCGGCCACGGCACCGCAGTCGGCACCAATCAGTGGCGCCAGCAGGGGATCTGAGCTGGCCGAGAAGAACGCACCCGGGATGAAGTTATCGCCCGACGAAAGCGTCAGCGTGGCGTCCGGCATGCTGGCCTGCAGCCCACCAAGTACGGCCGACAGGCGCGGCGCATCGTCAATCGCCGGACCGGCACCTTCAAAGTCGGCCATGTGCAGCAATTGCAGTGTGAAGGCGGCCTCGACCGGGTTGACCGACACCGTGACGGTGGCGGTGTCGCTGCCGCCACGACCGTCGGCAACGGTGTAGATAAAGCCGTCAGTGCCGCTGAAGCCGGCAACCGGCCGGTAGTTGATGCGCGTGCCATTGATGATCTCAACCGTGCCGTCGTCGGCGTCGCCGACCGCACTGATGACGAGGTTGTCATCGTCCGCATCGGTGTCGTTGCCGAGAACGTCGAGCAGGTTTTGGGCACTGTTGGTGGTCACCACCACGGTGTCGGCCATGGCCACCGGCGCATCGTTGGCAGCGGGCACTTCGACCGGAACTTCGACCTCGGTCACCGGGCCCGGTACGCGGACAATCTCTTCGTCATCGCAGCCGGTTGTCAGCACGCTGGCAAACAGTGCAGCCGCCATGACCAGCGGCCTGGGTTGAATCGACATGAGGCTCTCCGAGTTCGGCGCGCAGGCAAAACGCCGCGCACTTCGGGAGCCTAGGCAGAGCAGATGTCGTCATCGTGTCGGGCGGGCGACAGAACGATGACGCGTCCCGCCCTGCCGGGTGATCAGCTGAGCGCGGCGTGCAGCGCGTCGAGCACCTTACCCAGGGTGCCGGTCATGAGGGCAAAGTCGGCCTCGAAGGCGATCTGCGCGTTGTCGACCCGGTCGGCATCTTCGTTGTCGGCTTCGAGAAACTTCACCTTTTTGATGACCAGCGGTTCGGTGAGGGTGAAGGCCAGTTGCCCGTCCCAGGTCAGTGCCAATTGCGTCGCCCGCAAGCCTTCATCGACGTGGCGCTTGAGTTGTGCCGGCAGCAATTCATGACGCACGTAACGCACCACCGAGCGGGTATCGTCCGAGCCACTGAGCTCGCAGGCATCGTCGATGAAGAACTGTCCTGGCGCCTGACCGGCCATCAGCCAGTTCGTCATGGTCACGGCCGGTGAGCTGTCGACCGTCCACGGCACCACCGGCAAGGTGCCCAGCGCGTCGCGCAGGTGTTCGATCAGCACTTCGGCTTTGCTGGCGGTGCCAGTGTCGACGACGATGCGCTTGGCGTCGGGATCGATCCACGCGCGCAGCGCGGTGCGGCGGGTGAAGGCGCGCGGCAGCAGTTCTGCGGCCACCTGTTCCTTGATCTCTTTCATCAACTTGCGACCCGGCTTGAAGCCGCGCTGCTGCTCGAAGGCCTCGGCCTTGTCGGCGGCAGCATCATTGACCACGCCGCTGGGCAGCAGGCGGGTTTCCCAACCCAGGGCAATCAACAGGTGCTTGCCCAGCGACTGCACCAGCACGCCGTCATCGGCGGGCGGCACCCAGCCGGTGATTTCCGGACTCGACGCGGGGCACGGGGCCAGCGGCCGCTGTGCCAGCAGGGTTTCGAGCGCGGCCGGCGGCAGGGTCCAGTCGGCATCGAGTTGAAACACGCAAAGCTGCTTGAACCACATATCGATATCCGGCAGGCAAAAGGGGCGGCGATGGTACCCAAACTGCGGCCCTGCGATGTGTCGCTGCGGTATCGTTGGCAAATGAAAATTTTCGATGCCGTAACCGTGGCGCTGCTACAAGACGGCGACCTGCTGATGACCCACCGACTGCCGGAGATGACCGCATTCGGCGGCTATTTCGCCTTCCCCGGCGGCAAGGTCGACGCCGAAGATGACCTGACGCCGCCCGCCGCGTTGGAACGCAAACTGCCCGATGTGGCACCGCGCCTGCTGCGGGCACTGGCGCGAGAGTGTGCCGAAGAACTTGCCATTGACCTCGACGCGCTGGCCGATGCCGGCGAGATCATCGAACTCATCAATCTGGGCACGGCACTCACGCCGCCGATTGCCGAACGCCGCTTCAACACGCACTTCTTCAAGCTGGTGTTGCGCAATCGCCCGACCCTGGTGGTCGATCCGCGTGAAGCATCTGATGCCCGATGGGCGCCGACGGCCGAATGGCTGCAGCGCTACAACCAAGGGCGTCTGCTGGTCGCCCCGCCGACCCGCGCCACCGTGCGGGCGCTGGGCGCATCCGTCGACGCCATCCACGTTCCCGACCTGGCGGCCGGCAGCCACGATGACGACAAGGGGGCAAGGCTGATCGAACCCCTGGCCGGGGTGCGCATCCTGCCGGTGCGTTCACACACCCTGCCGCCGGCGCATCACACCAATGCCTTCGTGCTGGGTGACATGCAAAGCCACCGCATCCTCGTCGACCCCTCGCCCGCCAGTGACGACGACCTGGAAATGCTGGTCGCGCGCGTCGCCGACATTGGCGTGCACGAGGTGTTCATCACCCACCATCATCCCGACCATTGGGAGCGCGCCGACACCGTGGCCACCCGCCTTGGCGCCACCGTCGGCATGAGTGCCGAAACCCGCCGGCGCATTCGCGGCAGTCATCCCGACGCCTTCGCCGACATCGAAATTCACGAATACCGCGAGGGGGACGTGGTCTGCCGCTGGCAGGGCGAAGAGGTCAAGGTCATCGAAGTACCCGGTCACGACCCCGGCCAGTTGGCGCTGATGCCCGAAAGCCGCCAGTGGTGCCTGGTCAGCGACCTGATCCAGGGCATCGGCACCGTGGTGATTCCCGAAGACGGCGGCAACATGGCCGACTACTTTGCGTCAATGCAGCGCGTCATCGACCTCGACCCGGCCGTGGTGCTGCCGTCGCACGGCATGGCGATGGGCGGCACTTATCGCATCAAGGCGACGCTGGATCACCGCAAGCAGCGCGAGGCGCAAATTCTGGCCCTCAGCGAGCAAGGCCAGAGCGTCGCCGAGATGCTGCCGCAGCTTTATGTGGGCCTCGACCCACGGCTGGAACCGCTGGCGGCGATGAACATCCGCATGCACCTCAACAAGCTGCGCGACGAAGGGCGGCTGGCGGCCTAGCGTCAATTCTCGGCCTCAGCCGGTTGACACCAGAGCGCCCCACAAGTGCTGCGCGTTGGCGCGTCAGACGTCTCTTACGGCTTCGGCGGGGCCAACGGCAACACCAAGGTGTCGACCAGACCGGTCAGCGGCGACGTGTCCAGCGGCAGCGGCTGAAAGGCATCAAGACGCGGCACCACTGACGACAACGACCCCAGGCCGGGAAGCGCCGGGGCCACGTCCAAGGTGGTCACCAGCAGTCCGCCGACGACATTGGGCTCAACCAGGCCCATCGGTGCGGCGCGCGGCAGATTCAGCGGGCCAATAACCAACGGCGGGGGCTGTGCCAGCACGCACGTGGAGGCAAGCAGGGCGGAGGCCGCCAGTGTCAACTTCACAATCATTAATTCAACCTTGGTCTGCGCTGGGGGACGACGACGGTCGGCTGAGCCGCCATCGCTGTTCATGAATAAACTGATCGTTCAATTATAACCGCAATACCCGGTGCACACCTGTCCTGAAATGCCTTGAACCCATGCAGGTCACGGCCTACATGGGTCCCGTCAGCCACCAAAGTGGAGCAACCAACGACCGTCGCGTTGCGGCACCATGGGATGCTCGCCACACTCGCTTGCACCCGAAACCTGACCGCGCACGCGCAGACCGGACCTATTCCACGAACCCGCTGCGTCAAACCACAGCCGAAGATGAGAGCCCGCATGTCCACGATGAACTTTGACCTTGGCCCCGACCTCGACAGCCTGCGCGACGCTGTTGCCGACTTCGCCCGCCGCGAAATCACCCCGCTGGCCGAACGGACCGACCGCGAAAACGCCTTCCCCGCGCCGCTGTGGAAGAAGCTCGGCGAGCTGGGCGTGCTCGGCATCACCGCCAGCCCGGACGTCGGCGGCCTGGGCTTGGGGTATCTGGCCCACACGGTGGTGATGGAAGAAATCTCCCGCGCGTCGGGCAGCATCGGATTGTCCTACGGCGCGCACTCCAACCTGTGCGTGAACCAGCTCGACAAGAATGGCAACGCGGCACAAAAGGCCAAATACCTGCCCAAGCTGATCAGCGGCGAACACGTGGGCGCGCTGGCCATGAGCGAAGCAGGCTCGGGCTCCGACGTGGTCAGCATGAAGCTGCGCGCCGACAAGCGTGGCGATCATTACGTGCTCAACGGCAACAAGATGTGGATCACCAACGGGCCGGACGCCGACACGCTGGTCGTCTATGCCAAGACTGACACCCATGCCGGACCGCGCGGCATCACCGCCTTCATCATCGAAAAGGGCTTTGCCGGTTTCAGCACAGCGCAGAAGCTCGACAAGCTGGGCATGCGTGGCTCCAACACCTGCGAACTGGTTTTCGAAGACTGCGAAGTACCCGAAGAAAACGTGCTCGGCGCCGTGGGGCGTGGCGTCAACGTGCTGATGTCAGGTCTTGACTACGAGCGCGTGGTGCTCTCCGGCGGCCCGTTGGGACTAATGCAGGCCTGTCTGGACGTGGTGGTGCCCTACGTGCACGAGCGCAAACAGTTCGGCCAGGCCATCGGCGAATTCCAGCTCATGCAGGGCAAGCTCGCTGACATGTACGTAGGCCTCAATGTCAGCCGTGCCTATGTGTACGCGGTGGCCAAGGCCTGCGACCGTGGCGAGACCACCCGCAAGGATGCGGCGGGCGCGATTCTCTATTCCGCCGAAAAGGCCACGTGGATGGCCGGCCAGGCGATCCAGGCGCTGGGCGGCAACGGCTACATCAACGACTACGCCACCGGGCGGCTGTGGCGCGACGCCAAGCTGTACGAGATTGGCGCGGGCACGTCGGAGATACGGCGCATGTTGATCGGGCGGGAGCTGTTCGGGGAGACGGGCTGAGCGTCTCCGCTGTTCGGCCCAAGCGCCTTATATTTTTCGTACGTTTAGGCGTACGATGCATGCCGAGCTTGGAGATTCTCATGAGCACCACCCTGACCGCCAGCGAGGCCCGCGCCAATCTTTATCGTCTGATGGATGAGACGGCTGCGTCCCATCAACCCATCCTCATCTCAGGCAAGCGCCACAATGCGGTGCTCGTCGCGGAGGAGGACTGGGCCGCCATCCAGGAAACGCTGTTTCTGTTGTCGGTGCCCGGCATGCGCGAATCCATCAAGTCCGGCATGGCCGAACCGATCACGTCTTGTGCCGAAGAGATCAACTGGTGAGTTGGCGCGTCGTCTTTACCAAACAAGTCCAAAAAGACGCACGCAATCTCGGCTCTGCCGGTATGAAGGACAAGGCTCAGTCGCTCTTGTCCGTACTTGCCAAAAACCCGCTGCAAACCCCTCCACCATACGAAAAACTAGTCGGCGATCTAGCCGGTGCTTACTCCCGGCGCATCAATATTCAACATCGACTCGTTTACCAAATCGTTGAGGCTGAGCACACGGTGAAGGTCTTGCGGATGTGGTAGAGCATTATCCTTCCTAGGAGAGATTAGATGATCTACACAGAAGAGCTCATCAATAGCGTTTCTGCCGAGCCAATTACTGGCACCGTTCGCATATGTGAGCTTGCGGAAAACGCACTGGACGGCATGGGTAACGAATGGACCGAGCGCGAGTATGAAGTGCTGATTGAGGCATCAGCATTGATTGAGAGTCTTATAGAAGCAAATATCATAGAGTGCCCAATCCATCCTCCCGAGCTCTTTGGCGACATTATTCAAGATTGTCGACAGATTTTGAATTTCCTCATGGAGGTGAAGCGGCTGTTCTCGGCAGAGCAGTCACTGGCAAAGCACCAAAGTGCCAAGGCAAGATTTACAGCCACTTTGGGGGCACGATTCCACTATGAATTCTCACAGGGCGACCTTGATGAAGTTCAGCGATTGATTAATGAGCTAAGGGATATGGTTTCAGCATCCACACATCTCGAAGACGAGCATCGCCACAGAGTTCTCAAGAGACTTGAGAGGCTGCAGTCAGAATTGCATAAAAAGGTCTCCGATCTTGACCGTTTTTGGGGGCTAATAGGCGATGCTGGTGTTGTCTTTGGAAAGTTAGGAAAGGATGCGAAACCTTTTGTAGATCGCATCACCGAAATATCGCGCATTGTTTGGCAGACTCAAGCTAGGGCGGAAGAGCTCCCGAGCGGAACGCCAATACCAAAACTAGAGGACAAGAACGCAGAAGAATAGGCATAAGCATTTATGCATGCTCAGCGGCCCTTTCAGGTGGCGGCTTATGCCCAAACGTCAGGCGTGGAGAAAAATGGGTCAAGGCCACCCAATCCGCATGACGCACAAAAAAACCCGGGCCATGCCCGGGTTTTTTGTGATGTGATGCCGCGTGGGTGCGACTAGTCTTCCACGGCTTCTTCAACAGCGTCACCGGCATTTTCCATCGCGTCTTCCGCGTCTTCACCAGCATCCTTCAGCTCTTCGTTGTCACGGGTGTCGGTGGCATCACCGAATGCGTCGGTGGCTTTTTCCATTGGTGTTTCTTCGGCTTTCTGACATGCCGCAACGCCCAGCCCCATGCTCAAAACAAGCGCAATCAACAGGTTACGAATAATCATAGTGAACTCCACTTAGTGTTTGTTGTGCCTACCAAAGCTCTCGAATCGGGTTCGAGAGGCGTCCGAACGGGACTCCCATACGCTGAACACCATCTTATTCTTGCCCCGTAGAAACCTCGACACCTTCCGGGCAGAGGCAGCAGGGCAAACGAGCCGGGGCCTGGTGGACATTCACCGTGCGGACTCCGTCCCCAAAAACAGCGGATACGCCGGATTGTCGGACTCGGACCACCACGGGTAGCCCAGCGTGTTGAGCGCTTCGCGGCAGGCGGTCCATTCGCCGCGCGGCACCTGCAGGCCGCACAGCACGCGTCCATAGGCGGCGCCGTGGTTGCGGTAGTGAAACATCGAGATGTTCCAGCGGCTGCCGATGGCGCTGAGGAAGTCCAGTGCGGCGCCAGGGCGTTCGGGGAACTCGAAGCGGAACAGGCGCTCGTCCTTGAGGCCCGGCGCGCGGCCGCCGACCATGAAGCGCACGTGCATCTTGGCCATTTCGTTGGCGGTCATGTCGACCACCGGGTAGCCGTGTTCGCGCAGCTTATTGATCAGCGCAACCCGCTCGGGCTCGCCGTCCGGCGTGCGAATCCCGGCGAAGACGTGCGCATCACCATCGACGGCGTGGCGGTAGTTGAACTCGGTAATCGAGCGGCGGCCGATCTGCTTCAGGAACTTGCGGAAGCTGCCCGGCTGTTCGGGGATGGTGACCGCAAGCAGGGCTTCGGCCTCGTCACCCAGCTCGGCGCGCTCGGCGATGTGGCGCAGGCGGTCGAAATTGACGTTGGCGCCCGACAGCGTGGCGACCAGGTTCAGGCCATTGACGCCCTTTGCGGCGACCCACTTCTTGATGCCGGCGACCGCCAGCGCACCCGCCGGCTCGGGCATGGCACGTTGGTCGTAGAACACGTCGCGGATGGCCGCGCAGATCTCATCAATGCTGACGGTGAGGGTTTCATCGACCAGATGCCGGGCGACGCGAAAGCACTCTTCGCCGACTTGCTTGACCGCCACGCCATCGGCAAACAGCCCCACCTGCGGCAAGGTCACGCGCCGGCCGGCGGCCATGGCGGCGGCGAAACAGTTGGAGTCTTCAGGCTCCACCGAGATGATCTTGACCTTGGGGTTGACGGCCTTGATGGCGGCCGCGACGCCAGCCAGCAGTCCGCCACCGCCGACACAGACGAACACCGCATCGACCTTGGGGCACTGGTCGAGAATCTCGCGACCAATGGTGCCCTGCCCAGCGATCACCAGCGGATCGTCGTAGGGGTGGATCATGGTCATGCCTTTCTCGGCCGCCAGCGCCAGCGCGTGTTCGCGCGCTTCGTCATAGGCATCGCCGTGAAGGATGGCCTTGCCGCCCAGACGCCGCACCGCGTCGACCTTGACGCCCGGCGTCGTGCGCGGCATGACGATGGCGGCGGTCAATCCCAACTTGCGCGCGGCCAGCGCCACGCCTTGCGCATGGTTGCCGGCCGAGGCCGTCACCACGCCGCGCTGGCGCTCGGCGGGCGTCAGGTGCGCAATCTTGTTGTAAGCGCCGCGCAGCTTGAAGCTGAAGACCGGCTGCAGGTCTTCACGCTTGAGCCACACGCGATTGCCCAGCCGCTGGCTGAGCTGCGTGGCTTCTAGTAGGGGCGTGATCTGCGCGACGTCGTAAACGCGCGCGCTGTCGATAAGTTTTTGGTAGCGCCCGAGCAAACGCGACAGATCGGCAGCGCCGGGAGCGGAGACGTTGGAGTCGTCCAATGGTGGGCCATCTGGAAGCGGTGGAGATTGCCCTATCATACGCGGCCATTTCTCGGTTCCCTGTGCCTGTGACCCCGACACCCGCTGCGCCGCCACTCGATCCTAACCATGCCATCACCTTTCTCGGTGGCGGCAATATGGCTGCGGCGCTGATCGGCGGTCTGCTGCGCAACGGTCACACACCGTCGGCGATCAGCGTGATCGAAACCGACCCTTCGCGCGCCGCGCGTCTGGCTGCCGACTACGGCGTCGACGCAACGGCCACCCAGCCCGGACGGCTCAGCCACCAGATTGTGGTGCTGGCGGTCAAGCCGCAGCAAATGCACGACGCGCTGCGCAATCTGCGGGTCGCGCCCGATTGCACGGTCGTATCAATTGCAGCGGGACTCACGGTCGAACAGCTGGCTGTCGATCTGCCACAGGGCTGCGCCATCGTTCGCTGCATGCCCAACAGCCCGGCCTTGGTCGGCGCCGGCATGACGGTGCTGTTTGCCCCCAAGGACACCTCCGACGCGGCACGCGCCCAGGCCGAAGCCGTGCTGGCCACAGCCGGCCCCTGCGAGTGGCTAGACGACGAAGTACTGTTGGACGCCGTCACCGCCATCTCGGGCTCCGGCCCGGCCTACTTTTTCCGCTTCGCCGAAGCCCTGGCGGCCTCGGGCGAGGCCTTGGGTTTGCCGGCGAACCTCGCGGCGCGCCTAGCGCGACAGACGTTGATCGGCGCGGGGGCCTTGGTCCGCGAGCAGGCCGATGACAGCCTTGCGACGCTGCGTGCCAATGTGACCTCGAAGGGCGGCACCACCGAAGCCGCACTGGCCGCGTTTGAAGACGGTCAACTGACAGCCCGCGTACACGACGCGGCGTTGGCGGCGGCGCAACGCAGCCTGGCGCTGCGCACGCCGGCGCCCCCATCGACAGGGAGCCTCTGAGCATGTCCGGCGGCAATCAAGCATTGTTTTTTCTGGTCACCACGGTGTTGGAGCTGGTGATTTGGGTGTTCTGGCTACGCCTGCTGCTGCAGGTGGTGAAGGCCGATTTTTATAACCCCATCTCGCAATTTGTCTGGCAGGCGACGCGCTTCCCGACCGACTGGCTGAAAGGTTTCATGCCATCGGTGCGGGGCATCAATCTGGCGGTGTGCGTGGGGCTGGTGCTCAGTGCGCTGGCGTTTGTCTACGCGGTGGTGACGCTGGTGGGCACCCAGGTGGGCGTCGGCTCGGCGCTGCTTTACACAGTGCTCAAGTTGTTGGTGATGCTGCTGGCGCTTTACACCTTCACCCTGTTCGTCCAGGCCATTTTGTCGTGGGTGGGTCCGGGCACCCAGAACCCGGCGGCCACGGTGCTGTGGAGCATCAACGAGCCGCTGCTGCGCCCTGTGCGCAACTTTATTCCGCCCATTGGCGGGCTTGATCTGTCGCCGCTGGCGGTGATTATCGCGCTGCAAGTGCTGAGCCGGCTGGTGCCGCTGCCGGGGGTGCTGAGGTAGATGAGCGCAACTTTGTCGGCCCCCGGCTCGGTGGGCGTCGTTGCGCCGGAGAAGCTGGCGTTTGAGTCACCGCTGCAGCTTGAGTCCGGCAAGACGCTGCCGCGCTTCGACCTGATGGTGGAAACCTACGGCGCGCTCAATGCCGACGCCAGCAACGCGGTGCTGATCTGCCATGCGCTGTCGGGTGACCATCATGCCGCCGGCGTGTCGGCCACCGATGACCGCAAGCCCGGCTGGTGGGACTCGGCCATCGGCCCTGGCAAGCCCATCGATACCGATCATTTCTATGTCGTGTGTCTGAATAATCTGGGTGGCTGCCGCGGCTCGACCGGCCCCAACACGCCCAATCCCGCCACAGGCGAGCTCTACGGCCCCGACTTCCCGCTGCTGACGGTGTCGGACTGGGTGCGCTCGCAGGCGATGCTCGCCGACCGGTTGGGCATTGGCGCCTGGGCAGCGGTGGTCGGCGGCTCGCTGGGTGGCATGCAGGTGACGCAGTGGGCCATCGACTTTCCTGAGCGCGTCCGCAACGCAGTGATCATTGCCAGCGCGCCGCGGTTGTCGGCGCAGAACATCGCCTTCAACGAGATTGCCCGCCAAGCGATTCTCACCGACCCGGCGTTTCATGGCGGCCGCTTTTACGCGCACAACACCATCCCGTCCACCGGGCTGAAACTGGCGCGCATGCTCGGTCACATCACTTATTTGTCGGACGAGGCGATGCGCGCCAAATTCGGAAATGAGCTGAAGGCGCCCAAACCGGGGTTCAACTTCGATGTGGAGTTCGAGGTTGAAAGCTACCTGCGCTATCAGGGCCAGCGCTTCGTTGAGCGCTTTGACGCCAACACCTATCTGCTGATGACCAAGGCGCTGGACTACTTCGACCCGGCACGCGATTACGGCGGCTCGCTGACCCGCGCGTTTCAGCATGTGCAGGCGCGCTGTCTGGTGGTGGCCTTTACGTCGGACTGGCGCTTCGCCCCCGAACGCTCGCGCGAGCTGGTTCGCGCACTGCTGGATGCGCGCAAGGACGTGTCGTACGCCGTCATCGATTCGAGCCTGGGCCACGACGATTTTCTGATGCCGATTCCGCACTACCACGACGTGCTGGGCGGCTTCATGGCGAGGGCGCGGCCATGACCAAGTCGGTCTTGCGTCCGGATTTCGCGCTGATCAGCCGCTGGATTCCGCGCGGCGCCCGGGTCCTCGACCTCGGCTGCGGCGACGGTGAACTGCTGTCGTATCTGGTGGCCGAGCGCAATGTCACCGGCTACGGCCTCGACATCGACGAGCCGCACATCACCGCCTGCATCCGTCGCGGACTCAATGTCATCGAGTCCGACATCAACGATGGCCTGCGCGACTTTGCCGACCACAGCTTCGACGTGGTGATCATGTCGCATGCGCTGCAGGCACTGACGCGGCCCGATGAAGCAGTGGCCGACATGCTGCGGGTCGGGCGTCAGGCCATCGTCACCTTTCCCAACTTTGGCCACTGGCGGGTGCGCACCGCGATGTTTGCCGGCCGCATGCCGCTGACGCCGACCTTGCCCGACCGCTGGTTCGACACGCCCAACATCCACCTGTGCACGGTCAACGACTTCGAGGTGCTGTGCCGCGAGCGCGGCTGGGCCATCCGCGACCGCCATTTGCTGGACCGCAGCCACCGTCAGGGGCACTCGATCAACCTGGCACCCAACCTGTTCGGCGAGATTGCGCTGTACCTGCTCGAGGCCGACGCCAAACCCCGCGCGCCATGATCAAACACAGCCTTGCCGCAGTCATCATTGCCGTCCTGAGTCTGGTCGCGATGCCCGGTCACGCCGAGCAGGTGGTGCGCGAGGGCGACATCATCATTCACTACACGGCGATCCGCACCACCCTGCTGACGCCCGAGGTTGCAAGGCGCTTTGACGTCACCCGCAGCCGTAATCAAGCGCTGTTGGTGATCAATGCCCAGCGCGATACCGGTGAAGGGTTGCCGACGCCGATTGCCGCCACGGCCACCGGCCATGTCACCAGCCTGCTGGGTCACCGCCAGACGCTGGACCTGAAGCCGAAGCGCGAGGGCGATGTGCACTACGTGCTGGCGCGCTTCGAAACGCTCAACAGTGAGTACCTGACCCTTGACGTCGAGGTGACCCCCGAGGGGCACGACACGGCCATTCAGGTGCGCTGGCAGCAGCAGTTCTACAACGATTGAGCCTGAGCTTTATTCGGCCAACATGACCGCGCTCAGCGGCACTCGCGCCACACCGGGGTACGACAGGCTGCCCATATACAGCGTGTCGCCCCGGCGCTTGACGCTAGTAATGGGTCCAAAGATGTCGCTGCCGCTGGCCTGCGCGTTGGCAACCACCTGTCCGTCGGTGTCGAGCGCCACGATGGCCGCATAGGGCTTGGGTTCCGGGTGCATCCACTGCGGGAGGCGGAAGAGGATTTTGCGCACCCAGGGCTGCGGCAGAATGCGGTCCAGCAGCGGGTCACGCGGCGCATAGAGCGCCAGCCAGAAGCGACCCTCATCGTCATAGCTGATGTTGTCAGGAAAGCCAGGCAGGTTGTCGATGAACACGTCGGTGGTGCCGGCCTGCGGCCCTTTAAGCCAGTAGCGGGTCACCTGATAGCGCCCGGTTTCGGTCACCAGCACGTAGTCCCCGTCTGGCCCCACGGCGATGCCATTGGCGAAATACAGTCCGTCAACCAACGTTTCGGTGGTGCCGGTGACGGGGTCATGGCGCAACAGGCGGCCGGTGCCGGCGTGCTCGAAGAAGTCGTGCATCAGCTCGTCCATGCCGAAGCGGTGCGAGGCGTCTGAGAAGTAGATCCGCCCGTCCGGTGCAACGTCGACATCGTCGACAAAGCGGAACGGCCGCGCATCCGACTCGGTGCTGAGGGTGGCCACCTCGCCATCGGCATCGATGCGCAGCAGGCCATTGATGGCGTCGGCCACCACCAGTCCGGCCTCGGTCATCACCATGCCCAGCGGTCGGCCCCCCGTGTTCGCCAGTTCGGTGACCCGGCCACTGGCCGCATCCAGCGTGACCACGCGACCATCGACGAAGCCTGTGTAGAGCGCGCCATCGGCATCGAAGGCCAGCCCTTCTGGCCCCACCCCGGCGTCGGCCGCCAGCACCTCGACCGATTGCAGGCGCTGGTTGACGGCAAATGGCCCTTCATCGGTGGCCGGTGCCACCGGCGGCGACCACGACTGCGGATCAATCGGTACCGGCCAGAACAACAGGTAGGCTACAACCAGCACCAGCAGGCCGACAGCGAGGCGTTTCATGAAAGTGACCCAGCGTTCAATTTGCCGTGGAGTCTGCTGTCCCCCGGCGGTGCTGACAAGGCCGAAAGTCAGCAACCGCTGATCGTCAAGGTGACGCCGACTCGCGGGCTGCTTGGTCGTCAGGCGACGCACGAGTCCGCACCACCGTAGAAAGCAGATCGGTGATGGTCACCAACTTCTCGCGCGGCTTCGTCTGCGCAGCCCCGCAGCGCGACTCCTTGGCTTTGATCGCCAGCCAGTCGGCGTAATCGGTTGGGGCCAGACCGCGCTGGCGCAGGCGGTTAAACAGCCCACCGGGATCGACCGGCCGCGAAGCCAATGCCGGCGCGTCGGCCAGCAGCTGGGTCAAGGTTTCGACGGCACATGCGCTGTTGGTGCCGACGATGCCCGACAGCCCGCGCTTGATCCATCCGGCGGCATACAGTCCGTTGCCGTCACCAACGCGCCCGGCCTGGTGGACGATCACGCCACTGCCGGCTGCGACAGATCAAAGTTCTGGTCGCGACAAGCGGAATGGCCGTTGTACCCGCCGACGAACGCCGTGGCGGTGTGGCTACCGGGCAGGTCTTCGCCTGGGATGTCCAGCGCGCAGGCACTGGTGCAGCGCTTCTAACAAAGCGTTACGAGATGGCGCGTGTGATTGGGTGCCGATCGAGGCGCGAAAAGGAGCGATAGCGGGCACGATTGCGACACCGAGCAACGGAGCGCTGTGCTCAAGCGCGCCGCCAGGGCGAATGAATGGTTGGAAGCGCTGCACTGGGGTCTGCTCACAATTGGCGCATCACTTGTGAACAGGCTCTAAAAGCCCAGTTCCGCCCGACGCGCCTCGGCAGTGGGCAACGGCGTGCCGGTTTGGCGCACGACCGGCAAGCGACCGGCCTGCTGCGCGTTGCGGGCGATCCAGTGTTCCTGATCCGGCGGCAGATCAAACGCCTCCTGTATGGCCTGTACCGGACACGCTGGCACGCAGGCACCGCAATCGATGCAGGTGTCCGGGTCAATGTAGAGCATCTCGTCATCGCCACGAAAGCACGCCACCGGGCAGGTGGCCACGCATTCGGTGAAGCGGCACCGCTGGCAGTTGTCAGTCACGACATGGGTCACGGCGTGTTCCTCGTCAGATGAATCAAAAAGATGAAGGCGACGACGGGTCGGGGGCCGCTCAGACCCGGCTCACCTCGACGCGGTTGTCGGAAAAGGTCGGCGCACCCCCCAGGTCGGCCATTGCCGTGGGGTTGAGCGCCGCCGGCGTGGCCTGCGCCCGCGAGGTGGCCACCCAGTGGCCCATGGGTGCGATGACCACGCCCGGAATGGTGTCCTCGCCGACGCGGGCCACCGCGACGAACGCGCCGCGGTCGTTGAACACGCGTACCGCATCGTTGTGGGCTATGCCCCGCGCTTCGGCGTCCGCGGGGTGCAGCACCACCTTTTGCTCGCCCTCGCGTGCGGCCTGACGGCGGTGGTTGGGATAGGTCGAGTTCAAAAACGAGTGGCTCTTGGGCGACATCATCGCCAGCGGGTAGCCACCCCTGCCGTTGCCGTCGACGTGACCCGACTCGTTGGGCGGCCGATAGGTGGGCAAGGCCGGCACGGGCCCACCATCCTGGGCCTCGGTGTAGCCCTGACGAAAGGTGGGCAGCACGAAATTGCCGCCCGCCGCCATCGATGCCAGCAGCTCTACCTTGCCCGATGGGGTGGGAAAGTTGCCCTCGGCGTGGGGCGCGTAGACATCGGACGCCGGGAAATTCAGTCGTGCCCAACCCTGCGCCTCGAGCGTCTCCGGGGTGACGCCCTGCATGACCGGGCTATTCCAGTCCAACGCCTCGTTCATGATCTGCGCGTCGCTGCGCTGGAAATACGGGTCATCGAATCCCATGCGCTGCGCCAGGCGGCGGAACAGCTCGGAATTGGTGATCGCCTCGCCCTGCGGCGGTATCGCCGGCCGGTTGAGGGTGAGGTAAAGATGCCCCCATGAGAACATCAGGTCGTCCTGCTCCACCTGGGTGGTGGCCGGCAGAATCAGGTCGGCGTAGCGCGCGGTGTCGGTCACAAAGTGCTCGCTGACCACCGTGAACAGGTCGTCGCGCGACAGGCCTTGGGTGAGGCGCACCTGGTCGGGCGCCACCACCAGCGGGTTGCTGTTGTAGATGAACAACGCCTGGATCGGCGGCTGAAGCGCGAGGGCGCCCGTCAGCGCTTGCCCGAGCTTCCACTGGTTGAGCACCCGCGTGCCGGGCGCGATCAGATCGGCGCGATGCAGCCGCTCCCAGTTCACCGGAAACGCCCACAGCGGCAATTGCAGGATGCCGCCGCCGGGTTGGCGCCACGCGCCCACCAGTGCCGGCAAGCAGGTCAGTGCGCGCACCAATTGCCCGCCGCCGGCGGAACGTTCGATGGCCACACCGATGCGGATCGCTGACGGCTTTGCGGCGGCGTACTCGCGGGCCAGCGTGCGGATCACCTCGGCGTCAACGCCAGTTTCGCGCGCCGCGAACTCGGGGGTGTACTGCGCCACGTGCGCGGCCAGCTCGGCGTAGCCCAGGGTGTACTGCGCGATGTAGTCGTGATCGACCCGATCTTCTTCAATGATCACGTTCATCATCGCCAGCGCCAGCGCGCCGTCGGTACCGGGACGCACGCGGATGTGCTGGTCGACCAGCGCGCTGGTCTGGGTGCGCGCGGGGTCGATCACCACCACCTTGGCGCCGCTTTTTCGTGCCCGGTCGATGAACGGCCACAGGTGGGCGTTGGTGCTCAGCACGTTGCACGCCCACAGGATGATGAAGCGAGAATGCTGCAGGCTCTCGGGGTCCATGCCCGGCGTCGGGCCCACGGTCATGATGTACGCGGTGGACGCGCCGGAGTCGCAAAAGGTGCGCTCCGAAACCGTCGCGCCGAGTTTGTTGAAGAACGGATCGCCCACTGTCAGGCCGTTGACCAGTCCCTGGGTGCCGAGGTAGCTGTAAGGCAGGATGGCCTCGGGGCCGCGCTCGGCGATGATGGCCTTCCATTTGGATGCGACGGTGTCGAGTGCGTCGTCCCAGCTGATGCGTTCGAACTGCCCCGACCCCTTGGGGCCGCTGCGGCGCAGCGGGTGCAACACCCGCTCGGGATGGTAAACGCGCTCCTGGTAGTGGTTGGTCTTGGCGCACAACCGGCCTTGGGTGAACGGGTGATCAGGGTTGCCGCGTACGCTGGTGACGCGGCCATCCTGAACGTTCACTAACATTGAGCAGGTGTCGGGGCAGTCGTGCGGGCAGGCACCCAAAACCGTGATCTGCTGATCTGAAGAGTGGGGGGTCGACATGAACATCCTCGCGATTCGAGTGGGAGGAGTAGCTGTGCCACGGGTACGACCTGAAGGCTTACACGCTCAAAGGCGTGCCGCTCCCCCTCCAAAGTACGGGGCTCGATCAATGATGACAATGGCCGGACGAACCGGTCAGCGACGCAACGTTGATTATTGGCAACTGCGGGGCATTGGCTACACTCAAGTTCATATGGCCGGCAGTGACAGAGACCGGCCCCCGATTCTTATCCAAGGGGAGCGCTGCATGAACCAAGAACCCACACCCATCGACATGCTGTTGAAATGGGCCGCCGAACGACCCACTTCGCCGTGGTTGTTCCAGCCGCGGGACGGTCAGTGGTCGTCGATCACCTGGGGCGAGGCCGCCGATCAAGTCAGACGCATGGCCGGCGCACTGAAGGGCTTGAATCTGCCGCCGAAGAGCGCCATCGCCATTTCGGGTCGCAACTGTGCGCACTGGTTTCTAGCCGACATCGCCATCGCCATGGCCGGGCATATCAGCGTCGGGCTTTATCCCAAGCAGGCGCAAAGCGCGGTGAGTTACATCCTCGGTCACTGTGAGGCCAAGGCAGTGTTCATCGGCCCGATGCCGGACCCCAAAGACTTCGACGAGGCGCTGCCCAAGGGCATCATCAAGATCGGCATGCCCTATCCCAAGCTCGGGATCGAGTGTCAGTACCAATGGGACAACCTGCTGGCCGAGTACCCGCCGCTGGAAAAGCCGGTCGAGCGGGCCCCCGACGAGCTGGTGACCCTGGTGTACACCTCTGGTACGACCGGCAACCCCAAGGGCGTGATGATCAACGGTCGCAACATGACCTTTGCCGCCGAGGGCCTGCAGAAGGTGATGCCGGCGCAGGGCAAGGAACGGTTCTTCTCGTATCTGCCGCTGGCGCATGCCTTCGAGCGCGGCGCGGTAGAGATGTCGAGCCTCTACTTTGGCGCCGAGGTGCACTTTCTCGAAGACATCGAAAAGCTTGCCGTGCAATTGGCCGAGGTCGCGCCGACACGCTTCTTCGGCGTTCCGCTGGTGCTGGGACGCATCCAGGCCGGCATTCTCAAGAAGCTGCCGCAGAAGAAGCTCGACACCCTGCTCAAGCTGCCGATCATCTCCGGCCTGATCAAGAAGAAGATCAAGACCGGCATCGGCCTGCAAAACGTGCGCTATCTGATTGTCGGCGCCGCGCCGGTGCCCATGCCATTGATGGAATGGTTCAAGAAGCTCGACATCGAAGTGCTGCAGGGCTACGGCATGACCGAGAACAATATCTATGCCACCGCCAACCTGCCGGGCGCCAACCGCCTCGGATCGGTCGGCCGGGCGATGCCGGGCGCCAACATGCGGATCTCGGGCGACGGTGAGATCCAGTTCCAGCATCCGGGTGTGATGGCGGGTTACTACAAGGACGATGAAAAAACCCGCGAAACCTTCACCGACGACGGCTGGCTGCGCACCGGCGACCGCGGCAAGGTCGATGAGCAGGGGTATCTGTTCATCACCGGCCGGGTCAAGGACATCTTCAAGACGCTCAAGGGCAAGTACGTGGCCCCGGCGCCCATTGAAGGCGCCATGGCGCGCAACACGCTGATCGACCAGCTTTGCCTGGTCGGTACCGAGCTCAAGCAGCCGATTCTGCTGGTGTCACTCAACGACGCCGGTCGCGCCATGAGCAAGAGCGAGGCCGGTGCCGCGCTGGTGGCCGACATGGAGGTGGTCAACGCCAAGCTCGAAGCGCATGAGCAGATCGCCAAGGTGCTGGTGGTGAACGACGTCTGGAGCATCGACAACGGGCTGATGACGCCGACCATGAAGGTCAAGCGCAACGAGGTCGAGGGCCGCTACAAGGACCTGCTGACCCGGCATTGCGAAAGCCGTGAAAAGCTCGCCTGGGAATAGGCTGGCATCACCACAATCGGTCCACCGCAGGTGGGCCGACTTCTTTGGGGAGACCCCGCATGATTCGTCGCACCCTTCTGACGCTGGTCTTGACACTGGCGACGGTCGCGCAGGCGGCGCCACCGAGCCTGCCCGAGATCGACCGCTATCGCGGCCTGCTGCATTTTCTGCAGGTGAGTGAAACCCCGCAGTCGATGCAACCGCTGTTCGATGCCGCCGAGAGCGTGCAGTCGGCGGTGATGCGCATCGACGACAGCGGTTACGCCTGGTTGGAGCGCGTCAGCGACGATGATGCCGTGGCCATCCAGGCGCAGCTGGAAGGCTTGCGCCTGCACCGCGGGCTGGACGTCTATGCCGAGCTCGACACGGCGGTGATGCATGACTTGGCGCTGCAGCACGGCCGGCCGGTTGACCAGGCGTTTTTCGCTGGCCTGAAGGACGCTTATAACGACCAGGGGCTGCCGGTGTATCTGGACCTCACCAACCGGGCCTCGCCGTGCGTGCGTTTTGACCCGCCCGAGGTGCTCATCGACCAATACGCGCACTGGCAGACCTTTGCGCAGGCGCATCCCGGCGCGTACGGCAAATTCGTGGGCCAGTGGCTAAGCGACATCGAAGACGTGATGGCGCAGGGCACCTGCACCTGCACGCAGGAGCAGGCCCCGGTCGAAGCCGCGCTGCACGCTTTCGTGGCGGCTTTCCCGAAGACCCTGGTGCGTGCCGACATTCAGGCACGCCTGCAGCAGCTCAAGAACCAGCCTTACGAAAAACCGGTGTGGTGCCGCTAAGCCGGCTCAGGGGTTAAAGACAACCGTCTTGGTGCCGTGAATGAGAATGCGGTCTTCGAGGTGGCAGCGCACCGCGCGGGCCAGCACCTGGCGCTCAAGGTCACGACCCAGACGCTTCAGGTCGTCGACTTCGTCGCGGTGTGACACCGGCGCAACGCCTTGGTCGATGATCGGCCCCTGATCCAGCTCGGCGGTCACGTAATGCGCCGTCGCGCCGATCAACTTCACGCCCTTGTCGTACGCCTGCTGGTAGGGATCGGCGCCGGCAAAGGCGGGCAGAAACGAGTGGTGGATGTTGATGATGCGGTGCGGGTAATGACTGACGAAGTCGCCCGACAGAATGCGCATGAAGCGCGCCAGCACCAAAAAATCGGCACGGTCGCCGAGCAGCGACAGGATGTTCGCCTCGTCTTCGGCTTGACTGCCGCGACTGAACGCAACGTGCTCAAAGCGCACACCAAAGCGCTCGACTTCACTGCGCAGCGCATCATGGTTGGAGATGACCATGGGAATGTCGGCGCGCAGTTCGCCGCGCTGCCAACGCCACAACAACTCCATCAGCGCGTGGTCGTGTTTGGAGACGAAGATCGCCATGCGCGGACGGCGGTTGGCAAAACTGAGGCGCCAGTCCATGTCGAAGCGACGCCCCACAACCTCACCGAAGGCCCGGGTCAAGGTGGCGTGGCTGACATCGAGTCCGGGGGTCTGAAATTCCAGCCGCAGAAACAAGGTGCCGCCGCTGGCATCGGTGGCGTGCTGATCCAGTTCGGTGATGTTGGCGCTGTGTTCGAACAGAAAGCCGGTCACGGCCGAGACAATGCCGGGGCGGTCCGGGCAGGTCACCAGCAGGCGGGCGGTGGTTTCGGGGGCGGATAGCACGAAGCGTCTCGGTCGTCAGCGCAGGGCGCGCGAGTATATCGACGCGGCAGCAACTAATCCTCGTGCGTTCCGCTTTGGGCCGCGGCCTTGGCCTCGGCTTTGTGCGCCAGGATGAGCAGGTCGAGGGTGCGCCCCTGCGCCTCGCAGCCGGCGTGCTCGGCGTCCGAAATGGTCACGTCTTCGTCAAGAAATCCGGCCAGCATCAGGTCGGTGATTTTCTCGCGCTCGCGCTGCAGCACTTCGAGGTTCATGGCCTCCAGCTCTTCCATCGAGAATTCACGACAGTAGTCGGCGTGCGCACCGCCAGCAACGAAAACGAGCGCGGCGGCGCACAAGTGTCGGATGGGTCTCATGACCCGCAATCTAGCAACATCCGTACGCCGCTTCACGATGCGTCGAGCGGCGGCAGGTCGTCTGGTGCGCCTTCGGGGGCCTCATCGGGGTAGACGATGCGGGCATTGAACGGCTTGCCCGTGTCTGGGCTGTGCACGTTGGAGATACCGCGGTACTCCACCAAGCGTCGCTCTTCCGGCTCGTAGGTCACCTGCAGGTCGTCGACCAGCAGCCGCAGCAGCGAATCAAGCTCGATGGTGAATTGCACGGCCGGCTTGCCGTCAAAGTCGGCTTCGCCGGTCTTGCGGATTCTGAACCGGTAGCTGTCGAGGTTGCCCGCCACTGCCAGACGGATCTTGACGGTTTCGCCGTCCATCAGCGCCTTGAAGTTGTCGCGAATCTGGCTGTGAAAGCCGGAGTCGGCCGCGAGGTCGTCACCCGCCTTGAGGGTCTTCTCGCTGCGCTTGCCTTCATTGATCTTGAACATGGCCACTTCGTCACCGACCGACGAGATGCCCTCGGCGTAATCGGCGTACGGCAGGTCCAGGCGATAGACCGGCACCGATGGGTTGTCGGCGAAATCCATGGTTTTCTTGCCCATCGGACTGCCGTCGGGGCCGACGTAGTGGATGGTGCCGCTTTTCCACACGCCATCTTCGATCACCTGCTCATGCACCTCGGTGTAGAGGTACTGATCAGATTCAAGGTCGAAAGCGTATCCGTAAAAGCGAAAGGTTTCGGCGTGGGCCATGAGGCTGAGACTCGCGAGAGAAAAACCGATGAGCGTTCGAATCATGCTGCGTCACTCCAATTCAGGGGCAGCGGGCAACGCCGCAATGGCGTAGGGCTGACCAAACGTGGGGGCAATGAAATCATTTTCCGGCAACCCGGCGGCTGAACGTGCGACCGCCAGCGCGTCCACAGGTTCGATCTGCGCTTCTTCTGACAACTGAAAAGTACCAAAGTGAACCGCAATGCTGCGTACGGCCGCGAGGTCGAGGTGGGCCTGCACCGCATCTTCCGGGCTGGTGTGCTGGTACTCGGTCAGCCAGCGCGGCTTATAGGCGCCGATGGGCAGCAAGGCCAGCCGGAACGGGCCGAAAGCTGCGCCGCTGTCGGCAAAATGGTCGCCGTAGCCGGTGTCGCCGGCAAAGTAGACCGGCCCTCCCGGCGCGGTGATGGCATAGGCCATCCACAGGCTGCGGTTGCGCTGACCCTTGCCGAAGCCCCGGCCGGTCCAGTGTTGCGAGCGCTGACCGTGCACGGTGACGCGCTCGTTCAACGCGACCGGCTCACCCCAATCCAACGCCGTCACGTCCTCAAGGCCCTGCTCGCGCAGCCAGCCGTCTTCGCCCAGCCCGACGATGAACTGCGGTTGATGTGCGGCCTGCAGGCGCTGCAGGGTGGGCAGGTCAAGATGGTCGTAATGGTCGTGCGAGATCAGCACCGCGTCGATGGGCGGCAATTGTTCGAAACGCAGTCCCGGCGCGACGAAACGCTTGGGGCCCAGCCACTGCACCGGGCTGGCGCGGGCGCTCCACACCGGGTCGGTGAGCAGGTTAATGCCGTCGATCTGAATCAGCACCGTGGCGTGGTTGATCACCGTGACCTGCAGCGCGCCTTCTGCGACACGTGCGGGGGGATCTGCGAAGTCCGGCGGCGTCAGATCGCGTGTCCATTCGCCCGGCTCGCGCTCACGGTAATAACGCCAAAGCTCGCGCCAGCCGACGTTAAAGGGCTCGTCGTTGTGAAACCGCTCGCCATCAAAGTGATCGCTCACCGGACCCTGGTAACGCGCGCCGCTGGCGCAGGCCGCCAGTAGCAGCACGACCAGCAGCGCTGCACTGCGCGGCTGCAGGATCACCGCTTCTCGAACAGGTAGTGGCCCACGCCCCACTCATTGCCGTCGTCCAGCCCGAAAAACTCGGCCACGGCCATATAGAACATGCGCCAGCGGTTGAACCAGATTTTGGCTTCGGCCTTGCCGCCATAGGCTTTTTCAAAGACCGGCATGATCTGCTCACGCGCCGCGTCCATGCCCGCCAGCCAATGATTGGAGGTTTTCTCGTAGTGGCTGCCCGACACCCACCACTGACGGGCAATCTTCAGGTCGTCCTGAAAGTGGGCGAACAGGTGCTCGCTGGGCATGGTGCCGCCGAGAAAAAAATACTGGGTCATCCAGTCGTTCTCGTCCTGCACTTCATAGTGATAGGCGAGCAGCTTGTGGGCAAAAATGTGCACGAACAGCTTGGCATCGGGGCGCATCCAGCGACTGATCTTGCCCAGCAGCAGGCCGTAATTCTTCATGTGCTCGAACATTTCGATCGACATGACGCGGTCAAAGCCGGCCTCGATGCCGTTGGCCGGGAAGTCGAAATCGACGATGTTGCCGGTGATGATCTGCAGGTTTTTCAGCCCGCGCGCGGCGGCCTGGCCCATGATGAATTCACGCTGGCCGTGGCTGTTGCTGAGGCCGACGATCTCGCTGTTCGGGTAGCGCGCCGCCAGCCACAACGACAGCGAGCCCCAGCCGCAGCCCACGTCCATGATGCGCATGCCGTCGACCAGACCGGCGCGCTCGGCATAGAGCGCCAGCATCTGCTGCTCGGCCTCGGCGAGCGTCTCGGCGCCGGTCGGGTACAGGCAGCACGAATACTTCAGGCACGGCCCCAGGTGACGGTGGAAAAACTCGGCCGGCACCTCGTAGTGCTGGACGTTGGCATCGGCGGTGTTGACGGCAATCGGGCTGGCGCGCAACTCGCCCAGGAAACGCGCGAAGTTCTCACTGCGACGCTCCTGATCGACGCTGTCTGGCGACTGCAGGCGTGCGCGTATCAGCTTGCGCATGCCCGCTCGGGCCACGATATCGGGCACCAGGCCCTGCTCGACCCACTGGATGGGATTCATGCTTGGTTCTTGACTCGGTTGATGATCTGGAAAAGGGATGCCGTCGAACGACTCTGCTCAGGACTTCTTGGGGAACCATGGAATCAGCGGCGAGGTGGTGCGCATGTACTCGGCAAATCCCGCCTTGCGCTTGGCCATTTCGGCTTCAAGCAGCGGCATGCCCGACAGTCGGGTCAGTAAAAATGCCATCACCAGTGGCGCAATCAGCGCCGTCCAGCCCCAGGGCGCGCCCCAAGCCAGTGGCACGTAGGCCAGCCAGTGAACGCACTCGAAGAAGTAGTTGGGGTGCCGCGAGTAGCGCCACAGTCCGGTTCGGCAAACTTGGCCGCCGTTGGCCGGATCACTGCGAAAACGGTCCATCTGCGCATCGGCCACACCCTCGCCGACCACCGCGACAAACCAGATCAGCACCGCCACCACCATCAGCCCCATCGGCACGCTGTCGGGCCGGTAGCTGGCCGCCGCGAAAGCCGACGCAGCGAGGACCAGCGTGAACAGGTTCTGGAACTGGTAGAAAAAAAACAGGTTGCGATTGGCGTTACGGTCCCAATCGAGCCGCAACTTGGCGTAACGAAAATCTTCCGGTTTGCCGGCCATGCGCATCCACAGGTGAGTGCCCAGCCGCATGCCCCAGACCCCGCCCATCAGTGCCACCAACATGCGCACTTCGGGTGGTGCGCTACCGGCCACGCCGAACAGCACCGCCAGCAGGCCCAGCGACCATGCCCAGATGGGGTCGACGACGCCGCCATTGCCGGTCCGAAACTGAATCACCCAGGCGACACATTTCGCGGCCACAACAACAACGACCGCGAGGCACATCAGGTCTAAGAGGTTCATAAGGTCAAGGGTACACTCAGGCCCCCAGTACGCGAGACACGGCAACCATGGATGCACAACCGGCCATACGCCTTTTGGAGTCGGGCATTGCCTTCGTCGAGCGCAGCGGCCTCAAGGTCGAAGTGCTGGAGCGTGGCCGCGTGGTCTGCCGCATGCCGTTTGCCGGCAACGCCAACCACATTGGTACGATGTACGCTGGCGCGCTGTTCACCTGTGCCGAGATTCCCGGCGGCGCGCTGTTTCTGTCGAGCTTTGACCCGGCCCAGTGCTTCCCCGTCGTCAAGTCGCTGGACCTGAGGTTTCTCAAGCCCGCCACCAGCGACGTGCGCGTCGACATTCGCCTCAATGAGCCGGAAATCGCCCGCATTGACGCCGACCTTGCGGCACACGGCAAAGCCGAATTCGTGCTCGAAGGCGACCTCACCGATGCGCAGGGCGTGGTGGTGGCCCACTCCCGCGGCGTTTATCAGTTACGCGCCATCGGCCCGAAAAAATAATCGCCAGCGCGCGCAGGGTTTGCCGGGCACGCCGTGTATCACCGGGGAAGGCGCTGCATGTTGCACGCCAAGGAGCCCCATCATCATGAACCTGAAAACCCCCTCCCTCACCCTGATCTCATCCCTTGCCGCCGGTCTGCTCATGGCCGCCAGCGTCCATGCCGGCGACGGCCACAAAGGCAAGAAATACGGCGATGGCGATCGCCCCACCAGCATCAGCCGTGACGCGTTCGTCGAGAAAAGCGGCGCCCGCTTCGACAAGGTCGACGCCGACGGCGACGGCGTCATCACCGAAGCGGAAGTGGATGCCGCCATGGGCGAAAAATCCAAGCGCTGGGCCCACATGGGCAAGCACTACTTCAGCAAGATGGACGTCAACGACGAGGGTCAGGTCAGCCGTGACATGGCCGTGAATCTGGCAGCCGCACAGTTCGACAAGATGGACAGCGACGGCAACAGCGAACTCAGCCGTGACGAAATGAAGGCCCACCGCGCCGAGATGAAGGCCAAGTACGCAGAGAAGCGTGCCGCCAAGCGCGACGCTGGCGACGAAAGCTGATCGATATGGCGCCACCGCCATCAGGCCACCGTCGTCCGCACAATGGATGATGAGGACTTGATGGCGGCAACCGCCCAGGGTGACGCGCAAGCGTTCTCCGGGCTGGTTGACCGCCACGCGGACCGCATCATGGCCTTCGCCTTTCAAGTGCTCGGCTCGCACAGCGAGGCCGAAGATGTTGCCCAGGACGTGTTCGTCACGCTCTGGCAAAAAGCCGGTGACTGGCGGCCCGACCGGGGTCGGCTCAGCACCTGGTTGTTCCAGATCACCCGCAATGCCGCACTCAGCTACCGGCAGCGCACCCGCAGCCGTGAACACCACTGGCACGACGAACCGCCCGACCTTGCCAGCGACCTGGCCGGCCCCGAGCAGCAGGCCATGGCCGAAGACGAACAGCGCGCCGTTGATCAGGCCATCGCCGCCCTGCCAGAACAACAACGCAGCGCACTGCTGTTGGTCGTACGTGAAGGATTGAGCAACCGCGACGCCGCTGCGGCGCTGGACTGCTCACTCAAGGCGCTGGAGGCCCTGCTGGTCCGGGCCCGACGACAACTGCGCGCCACGCTGCAAAATCCCGCTTCGCAACCCTTACCGCAGACCGTTCCACAGGACGAACGCCGATGATGACCCCCGACACCTTTCAGCAATCTCTTGACCTGTGGGGCAGCCGGCTCGACGACTGGCCCAAGGCCGAAAGCCAAGCCGCCCGCAGCCTGCTGGCAGAAAGCGCGCAGGCCCGCGCGGCGCTGGCCGACGCTGAGCGGCTGACGCTTGCGTTGCAGCGCACCATGCCGCAGCCGGCCAGCGACGCGCTGAAGTTGCGGCTCAAACGCATCCCCGCGCACTACGCCCATCCCGGCCGGGCCGCAGCGGCGACCCCCACGCCACGCTGGACGCCCAACTGGTGGTGGGGCGGTGGCGCGGCGGTGGCCAGTGGCAGCGTCATGGCGCTGGGTTTCATGGCCGGATTCACCGGCCTGATCAGCCTCGATGGCAGCCTCGTCGACTGGGCCGCGCTGGCCTACGGCAGCCTGTGACGATTCATTGACCTTTATGCGAGTGTGCCCATGACCCGCTACCCGAAACACTTCATTGCCCTGGCGGTCATTGCCGCCGTGTCGATCACGATCAACCTGTTGGTGCTGGGCAGCCTGGCGGGCGAAAGGGCCGGGCACTCACGCCACATGGAACGCGGCCTGATGCGCCAGATGATCGGCAGCGTACCGCCCGAGGTTCGGCCACTGCTGCGCGATGAACTGCGCGAACGGCGCGACGACCTGCGCGGCAACTTCCGCGCCATGCGCGAGGCGCGGCGCGAGGTGTCCACCGCGCTGGGCGCAGAGCCTTTTAGCGACGCCGCGCTGCGCGATGCCCTCGCCGCGCTACGCCTGCAAACCGACACCGCGCAGGCGCTGATTCATGCGGCCATGGCCGATACCGCCGACGTGCTCACAGCCGAACGGCGCCTGGCCTGGGCCGAGCGCCAGTGGCGACGGAGACGGCTGCCCAGCGAAGACATGGTGGAGGCGCAGCGCGCCGGCGAGGACGCGTCAGTCGAGGCGGAACAGGCCCGCCAGCCCGGAGGTTGAGCGCGCCAGGCTCTCGCGCCACGGCCAGCCCCGAATGGCCCGGCCGGTTTCGGCGCAGGCGAACCCGGGGTCTTCGCCATCACCCAGCAGCAAACGGTAGTCGACGGTCAGTTCGGTACCGGCCGGCAGGTCATCAAGCGCAAAGATAAAGCCCAGATGCCAGAGCCCGTTGGGCTGAAAGCTGTGGTTGACGAAGCACTCGTCAGTCCATTCCGGTGTGATCGAGAACCACGACTCGAACCAGCGCACGCTGGCCTGCACTTCGAGGCTGTCGGCCGGATATTCGCGCAGCTTGGCCTCGGGCCACACGGTGTGCAGGTTGTCGGGGGCGATCATCACCGCACCGCGCGGCACCGCGGCGGTGAGCCGCAAACCCTTGCCGGCGCCGGGTATGCGCGAGGCCACCACTTCATAAGGCACGACGATCACGCCGCCACGCCGGTCGGCACGGGGATGAAGGCGTAGTCGCCCGGTTCGCTGAAGCTGCGGTAGTCGCAGGTGATCTCGTCGCCGGCGTTGATGGCCCGGACAGCGACGTAAGCATCGAGCGCTTCGTCCCAAATCGCGTTGGGATCGTCGGTGTGGTTGAAGAAGCGTGCGTCGTCGGCGCAGTAGTACCAGGCATCGCTGAGCCGGTGTTCACCTTTGCCGCGATAGCAGTATTTGATGAACTCCGTGCGCACGGCCGTGGGCATGGCATCGAGCTCGGCGTCGTCCAGGATCAGCACGAAGCGCGCGTTGTAGCGATAGATGACCGTGCCGGGCGCGATGTCGGCGCCCGCCATCAAACCGGCGCCAGCAATGCCGCTGGGACCGACAAAGTGTGCGACCTGCATCATGGTGCCGCGCCTCCCGCGAGGTGAACAAGCTCGTCAATCGACCGGCAATGCGGCGCCGGGGCACTCCATCAATGCCGGGTCGCGCGCACGTCGGCGGCGGCATCGGCGGCGAACAGCTCGACCACATCGGCGCCGGTGTAACGATAGCCGCGTCCGCAAAACTCGCAGTTGACGGCCACCTCGCCCTGCTCGGCGATGACGGAGTCCACCTCGTCGCGGCCCAGGCCCAGCAACATGGCGCCAATCTGCTGGGTTGAGCAGCGACAGACCAGCTCGATCGGACGCGGCTCGAACACCCGCACCTCGTCCTCGGCAAAAATGCGGTTCAGCAGCTCAGCGCCGTGCCATTGCTGCAGATCGTCGGGCGTTACGGTGCGCATCAGCGCGTAGACATGTTCCCAGTTGGCGTCGACCGCGCCCTCGCGCTCGGGCAGGCGCTGCACCAGCAATCCGGCCAGCTTGCCGTCGCGGGCCGACAAACGAATCAGGGTCTGCAGCTGTTCGGAGCGGCTGAAATAGATCTGCAGCGCTTCGGAGAGCGCCAACCCGACCACTTCGACCATGGCCTGATAGCGCTCGCCTTCGCCCTCGGGCTCGATCATCGCCGCCAGCAGGCCGCCCCGCATCAGCGCCTGGAAATCGCCTTCGGCGTCGGGTGCGTGCTTGGCCATGCCGCGCAATCGCAACTGTTCGTCGATCTGGGTCACCAACAGCTTGACCGGGCCTTCGCCCTGAAATTGCAGGTTGAAGCGACCCGGCTGGGTCATGTCGGCGGCCAGCAGCGGCGCGGCAGCCAGCGCCTCGCCGAGCTGGGTGGCCACGTCGGGCGGGTAGTCGCGCCAGCCGAACATGGCGTCGAGGTTCTCGGTGATCTCCACCCAGTAACCGCGCGCACCACGACCTGGAATCAGAAACGGCAGCAACTGGTTCATTCGCCCGCCAGTGCCGTCTTCAGCAGGCGGTTGACCGCATCCGGATTGGCCTTGCCCTGGCTGACCTTCATCACCTGTCCGACAAAGAAGCCGAACAGTTTGTCCTTGCCTTCGCGGTACTGCGCAAGCTGGCCGGGGTTGGCGTCCATCACCTGCCGGATGACCGCCAAGATCGCGCCGTCATCGGTGATCTGCTTGAGGCCCTTCTTGTCGATAATGGTGTCGGCGTCGCCCTCGCCTTCAAACATCGCCTCGAAGACGTCCTTGGCCATCTTGCCCGACAGGGTGTTGTCGGCGATGCGTTTCATCAGGCCGGCCATCATGGTCGCGGTGATGGTGCTGCCGGCGATGCCCTGCCCGGCCTTGTTCAGCCCGCCCAGCAGGTCGGTGATGATCCAGTTCGCGCAGAGCTTGGCGTCGGCGCCCGAGTCCTTGACCACGGTCTCGTAATAGTCCGCCAGCGGCCCTTCGCCGGTGAGCACCGTAGCGTCGTACACCGGCAGGCCGTACTGGGCGACAAAGCGATCACGCTTGGCCTCGGGCAGTTCCGGCAGGGTGGCGCGGATGCGCTCGATCTCTTCGTCGGTGACGATTACCGGCAACAGGTCGGGGTCGGGGAAATACCGATAGTCGTTGGCATCTTCCTTGACGCGCATGCTGCGGGTTTCACCGGTGCCGGGGTTGTAGAGCCGGGTTTCCTGGATGATTTTGCCGCCGCCTTCAATCACTTCGATCTGCCGCTCGATCTCGAACTCGATGGCGGCGTGCACGTAGCGGAATGAGTTGATGTTCTTGGTTTCGGTGCGCGTGCCGAACTTTTCGGCGCCTTTGCGGCGCACCGAGACGTTGGCGTCGCAGCGGAATGAGCCTTCCTGCATGTTGCCGTCGCAAACCCCCAGATAGACGACGATCTGGTGGATTTTCTTCAGGTAGGCCACGGCCTCGTCGGCCGAGCGGATGTCAGGCTCGGAGACGATTTCGATCAGCGGCGTGCCGGCACGATTCAGGTCGATGCCGGTCTCACCGACAAAGTTTTCGTGTAGCGATTTGCCGGCGTCCTCTTCCATGTGCGCGCGGGTGATGCCGATGCGCTTGGTGACGCCATCCACCTCAATATCCAACTTGCCGTGCTCAACGATCGGCAGCTCGTACTGCGAGATCTGATAGCCCTTGGGCAGGTCGGGGTAAAAATAATGCTTGCGCGCGAACACGCAGCGGCGCGCGATCTGTGCGTCCACCGACAGGCCGAACTTGATGGCCATTTCAAGCGCCGCACCATTGAGCACCGGCAACACGCCGGGCATGCCCAGGGTGACGGCATCGGCTTGCGTGTTGGGCGGCGCCCCATAAGCGGTGTTGGCGCCGGAGAAGATCTTGGTCTTGGTCGCGAGCTGGCAATGCACTTCCAGCCCGATCACCACTTCCCAATCCTGACGTGCCATTAGTTGAACCCCTTCGGCATCTGCGTGTGCCAGGCGGTGGCCTGTTGATACTGGTGCGCCACGCTCAACAGTCGCGCCTCACTGAAATAGTTGCCCATCAGCTGCATGCCGACGGGCAGGCCGTCGGAGAAGCCCGCCGGCAGGCTCATCGCCGGAATGCCCGCGAGGTTGGCGGCGATGGTGTAGATGTCATTGAGATACATCGCCACCGGGTCGTCGGTTTTCTCGCCGAAGCGGAACGCCACATCGGTGGTGGTGGGCGCGAGGATCAGGTCGACTTGCTCGAAGGCTTGGGTGAAGTCCTGCGAGATCAAGCGCCGCACTTTCTGCGCCTGCAGATAGTAGGCGTCGTAATAGCCGTGACTGAGCACGTAGGTGCCGATCATGATGCGCCGCTGCACCTCGGCGCCGAAGCCCTCACCGCGTGACTTTTTATATAACTCTTCGAGATTCTTCACGCTTTCGGCACGATGACCGAAGCGCACGCCGTCGTAGCGCGACAGGTTGGAGCTGGCCTCGGCCGGGGCGACCACGTAATAGGTGGGCACCGACAGCGGCGCGCTGGGCAGCGTCACCGGCACCATGGTCGCGCCAAGGCTTTCCAAGGTCTTGATGGCGGCATCGACCGCAATCCGCACGCCGGGCGACATGCCGTCGCCGAAAAACTCTTCCGGCAGGCCGATGCGCAGTCCCTTGACCGGCTGCGACAAGCCGCTGACCAGGTCATCGACCGGCCGCTCGGCACTGGTGGAGTCCAGCGGGTCGAAGCCGCTCATCGCCTGCAGCACATGCGCCGCGTCTTCGGCCGAGCGCGCCACCACGCCGCCCTGATCAAGGCTGGAGGCGAAGGCGATCATCCCGAAGCGTGAGACACGGCCATACGTCGGCTTGATGCCGGTCAGGTTGGTGAGTGCGGCGGGCTGACGGATCGAGCCGCCGGTGTCGGTGGCGGTCGCCACCGGTGCCAGCCCTGCCGCGACGGCTGCGACGCTGCCACCCGACGAACCGCCCGGTACGCGCTCGAGGTCCCAGGGGTTCTTGACCGGGCCGTACCACGAGGTCTCGTTGGACGAACCCATCGCGAACTCATCCATGTTGGCCTTGCCGAGCATCACCATGCCTGCCTCGGCGTGCAGCTTTTTCACCACCGTGGCGTCGTAAGGCGCGACAAAACGATCAAGCATGCGGCTGGCGCAACTGGTCCGCACCCCTTCGGTACAGAACAGATCCTTTTGAATGAGGGGAATGCCGGTCAGCGTCGTGGCGTTGCCCTGTGCCAGGCGCCTGTCGGCGGCATCGGCCTGGGCCAGCGCCTGCTCGGCGGTGACGGTGATCAGGCTGTTGAGTTGGGGGTCCAGCCGCGCGATGCGGGCCAGGAAGTGCTGGGTCAACTCGCGCGCGCTGAACTGCTTGCGGTGCAAGCCGTCCGACATCGCCTTGAGGGAAAGGGTGTGCATGGGGACTCGTGAGGCTTAAAGATTGAGGGGTAAGGGGCCCAAGCGCCGAGTGAGGGATCACGCCTCACACCTGACGTCTCACGCGTTATTCGATGACCCGCGGCACCCGATAAAGGCCGTCTTGCACCGCTGGCGCGTGGGCCTGGTAGGTGTCGCGACGGTCGGGCTCGGTGACCACGTCGGGGCGCAGGCGCTGGTGCATGTCCAAGGGGTGGGCCATGGGCAACACCCCCTCGGTGCGGGCGGCCGATAACTGCCCCACCATGTCGAAAATCCGGCTCAGTTGCTGGCTGTAGGTCTGCACCCGATCGGGGGCAAGGTCCAGCCGCGCAAGGTGCGCGACCTGTTGAATCTGGTCTGGCGTTAGGGTCATGGCAGTGGCGTCGTGAAAGCGGCGTGGCGCAGCGGACTTTCGTCTATGATGACTGAGCCGCGCCATTGTATGCTGCGCGATGCTCACCCGGGCGCTGAACCCTTCGATGCCCGCCCCTCTCCACACTCCAAGACACTCACGCTCTCGATGATCGACGCCGTCCGTCGCCTGTTCGTCAATGATCTTTCCATTGACCTCGGCACCGCAAACACCCTTATCTATGTACGCGATGAGGGCATCGTCCTGAACGAGCCGTCGGTGGTGGCCATCCGGCTCGACGCCAAGGGCAGCAAGAAGATCGAGGCCGTGGGCATCGACGCCAAGCAGATGCTGGGTCGCACCCCGACCAACATCTCCACCATCCGACCGATGCGTGATGGCGTGATCGCTGACTACACCGTCACCGAAAAAATGCTGCAGTACTTCATCCGCAAGGTGCAAAAGGGCCGACTGATGCGCCCCATCACCCGCGTGGTGGTTTGCGTGCCCTACGGCAGCACCCAGGTCGAGCGTCGCGCCATTCGCGAATCGGTCGAAAATGCCGGCGCGCGCCGGGTTTATGTCATTGAAGAACCCATCGCCGCGGCACTGGGCGCCGGCATTCCGGTCGGTGAAGCCCGCGGCTCGATGGTGGTCGACATCGGCGGCGGCACCTCCGAGGTCGCGGTCATCTCCCTCAACGGCATCGTCTATGCCGAAAGCGTGCGCATCGGCGGCGACAAGTTCGACGAAGCCATCGTGTCCTACGTGCGCCGCCAATACAACATGCTGATTGGCGAGGCCACCGCCGAGCGCATCAAGCAGGAAATTGGCACCGCCTTCCCGGGCCATGAGGTGACCGAGATCGACGTCGTCGGCCGCCACCTTGCCGCGGGTGTGCCGCGCAACTTCACCATGAACTCGAACGAAATTCTGGATGCGCTGCAAGAGCCGCTGGCCGGCATCGTCAAGGCCGTCAAGCAGGCGCTGGAACGCACCCCGCCAGAACTGGGCTCCGACGTCGCCGAACGCGGCATCGTGCTCACCGGCGGCGGTGCCCTGCTGCGCGATCTGGACAAGCTGATCAGCGAAGAAACCGGCCTGCCGGTGATCATTGCCGAAGACCCGCTGACCTGCGTCGCCCGCGGCGGTGGCATGGTGCTCAACATGCTCGATCGCCAGGGTGACTTCTACAGCTTCGACTAAGGTACGGCGCGCGATGGGCCTGCACGCGTCTCCAGCCACTGCCGCCGCGCCCGACGCCCGCCGCCGCCATGCACGGTAACTACGTCGACCCCGATTCCGGACAGATCCGCGTCGGCGGTCTGGGCTTGCCAACGCTGCTGCTGATGTTGGTGTCGATGAGCCTGGTCTTCACCGATCACCAAGGCGATCACCTGCTCAGCGTGCGCGAGGCCCTGGCCACGGCGCTGTCGCCGCTGGTCTGGGTGGCACAAACACCGGTCCGCGCCGGCTTGGTCGCCGAGCGCCTGCAAAGTCGCGAGTCGCTGGAGCAGGAGAACCAGGCGCTACAAACCACCCTGCTGCAACTGCAGGCGCGCCTGCAGCGGCTGGAGTCCATCGAAGCTGAAAACCAGCGCTTGCGTGAGCTTTTGGCGTCCAGCGAAGCGCTGGACGAGAAGGTGCTGATCGCCGAGATCATCGACATCAACCAGGACCCCTATCGCCACCAGATCACCCTCAACAAGGGCCGTCGCGACGGCGTCTACCGGGGCCAGGCGCTGATTGACGCCTACGGCGTGCTCGGTCAGGTGCTTGAGGTCTCGCAGCGGCACGCGCGGGCCATCCTCATTACCGACCCGGATCACGGCATCCCGGTCGAGATCAACCGTACCGGACTGCAGACCATCGCCGTCGGCAGCGGTGACGGCGCAGGGCTGCGACTGCCCTTCCTGCCGACCAATGTCGACATCCGCGAGGGCGACCTGTTGGTGTCGTCACCGCTGGGCGGCCGGTTTCCGCCGGGTTATCCCGTCGGCCGCATTCACAGCCTGCGCAACACGCCGGGGGCGCATTTTCTTGAAGCCCGCGCCCACCCCAGTGCCCAATTAAACCAGGGCCGACAGGCGCTGCTGGTGTGGGCCGAGAGCCTTGACAGCATTGAGGCCGAGGAGGCCGCGATGAGTGCGCCCGCAGGCGCGGGGGACGCGGCGGAGAATCCTGAGGAGACCCTCCTGCCCTCACCGTTGCCCAGCGGCGAGCCCAGCCCTGCCCCGAGCCCGAGCCCGAGCCAAAGCGAGGTTCGGCCGTGAAGAACGGACGCGCGGGCTTCTTGCTGTTGCTGGTCAGTGTCACGGTGGCGGTGATGCTGCAATTGTTGGTGCTGCCGGAATGGATGCGCTCATCGCGCCCTTACTGGCTCCCGCTGGTGCTGTCGTACTGGGCCCTAACCCAGCCGGGCGGGACCTTGCTGCTGGTCAGCGCGATTGCCGGCCTTGGGCTGGATGTCGCCTTTGGTACGGCACTGGGCCAGCACGCCCTGGCCAACGTCGTGCTGGTTTATCTCATCGCCCGTCTGCGAACCCTGTTCGTGCTGCTCGACACCTGGCAGGTGATGTTCGCGTTGGCGCCGCTGTGGGCCCTGTACGTGTTCATCCTGTTCTGGCTTGACGGCCTGACCAACCGCAGTGCCGACCCGACGCTACGCTGGATGCCCATCATTGCAACCACCTTGATCTGGCCGGCGATCTACGGCCTGCTGAAAGGCTTGCAGCGCACCAAAAGGGAGGATTAAGTGCCCGGTCCCCGGGGCACACTCTGACCATGCCGCGTCGTGAATCCCTCAAAAATCTGCAGCGCGAGAAGAACCTGTTTGCCGGCCGCATCGTGGTCGGCGCCATCATCTGCGTACTGATGTCGGGCGGGCTGTTGTTTCGACTGTCCGAATTACAGATTCAGGGCCACGACTACTACACCACCCGCGCCAACGACAACCGCCTGCGGGTGGTGCCCGTGCCGCCGGTGCGCGGCCTGATCTACGACCGCAGTGGCGTGGTGCTGGCTGAGAATCGTCCAGCCTTCGGTCTGGAAATCACCCCGGAACAGGTCGATGACATGCCGGCGCTGCTGGCGCAGATCGGCGGGCTGGTCCCGCTCACCGAGTCCGACATTCAACGCTTCAATGACCGCGTCGCCCGCACGCCCCGGTATCGCGGCGTGCCGCTGCGCACCCACCTGAGCATGGAAGAGGTGGCGCTGCTCGAGGTCAACCGTCACGACCTGCGCGGTGCCGAGGTCACGGCCGGCTTGACCCGCAACTACCCCATGTCGATCGAGGGCGCGCACGTGGTCGGCTATGTCGGCGGCATCACCGAGGCCGACCTGCAGCGCATTGACACCGACAGCTACCAGGGCCTGGGGCAAATCGGCAAAGCCGGCCTTGAACGCTTTTACGAAGACCGCCTGCGCGGCACGCCGGGCGCCCGCATCATCGAGGCCAACGCCTTCGGTCGACCGCTGCGCGAGATCGAACACCGCCCCGGCCAGGCGGGGCAGAACTTGCATCTGACCCTCGACGCCGAGGTGCAAGCGGTCGCTCAGGCGGCCCTGGGTGAGCTCAACGGCGCGGTGGTCGCCATCGACCCGCGCAGCGGTGAAATCATCGCCCTGGTCAGCAAACCCGGCTACGAACCCCACCATTTTGTCGAAGGCATCGACGCGGCCAGCTACCGCACCCTGCTGGAAGACCGGAACCGGCCGCTGTTCAACCGCGCCCTTCAGGGCCAATACCCGCCGGGCTCGACCATCAAGCCGGCCATGGCCGTCGCGGGACTCGAACACACCGTGGTCGATCCCGAACACCGCGAATTCTGCCCCGGCTCGATGCAACTGCCCGGCTCCATCCGACAATTCCGCTGCTGGCGTCGCCGCGGACACGGCTGGATGGACATGGTGTCGGGTGTCATGCAGAGCTGCGACATCTACTTTTATCAACTCGCGCTCAATCTCGGCATCGACCTGATGCACGACTCGATGCAGCAGTTCGGTCTGGGCAACGTCACTGGCATCGACCTGCCGCTGGAAAGCGCCGGTCTGATGCCGTCACGCGCCTGGAAGCGGCGCACCCGCGGCGAGTCGTGGTACCCGGGCGAGACGCTGATCGTCGGCATCGGTCAGGGCTACACCTTGGCCACACCGTTGCAGATGGCCCACATGACCGCCCGCCTGGCGATGCGCGGTGAAGGGTTTCCACCGCACCTGCTGCGCGAGACGGTCGACCCGGTCACCCAACAGCGGGTCACGCTCAGCCCGGCGGCGCTGCCGCCGATCACCCTGCGCAACCCCGAGCACTGGTCGGCGGTCATTCAGGCGATGGTCGACACCGCCCACAAACCCGGCGGCACTGCGCTGCGGATCGGCCAGAATGCGCCCTACCTGATCGCGGCCAAAACCGGGACTGCGCAGGTGGCCTCACTCTCACAGGAAGACAAAGTGGCGCGGACCCTGGAAGACACCCCGGTGAGGCTTCGCGACCACGCACTGCTGGTGGCCTTTGCCCCAGCCGACAACCCGCAGATTGCCGTGGCGGTGCTGGCCGAACACGCCGGCAGCGGCAGTGCGGTGGCGGCGCCGGTGGCGCGCAAGGTGATGGACCAGTACCTGCTCGGTGAGGTGCAGTACGAATCGCCACCGCCGGTGATCGCGCCCTACACCGGCGAACTGCGCAACGCCAGCGGGGTTGTGCCCTGATGGCCTTGATTGACGTCGGCGGTCAACGCGGCAATCCCACTCTCTCGGACTGGTTCGAGCGCTGGCACATCGATTCGTGGCTGTTGTCGCTGCTGCTGATCCTCAGCGGCTTTGGCATGTTGATGCTGTATTCGGCTTCGGGTCACGACTTTGGCGCCGTCGGCGCTCAGGCACGGCGGCTGGGCCTTGGCTTTGTGCTGATGATTGTCGTTGCCCAGGCACCCCCGGAGTGGTACCGCAGCGGCGCCGGCTGGCTCTACGGCGGCACCGTGCTGATGCTGGTGCTGGTGCTGGTGCTGGGGGACTCGGCGAAAGGCGCGCAGCGCTGGCTCGACCTGGGCGTCATCCGTTTCCAGCCTTCCGAGCTGATGAAGCTGGCGATGCCGCTGGCCATTGCCGCCTATCTGCACCAGCGCACCCTGCCGCCGCAGCTCGGCAGCATGGCGGTGACCCTGATCCTGATCGCCGTACCCACCGGACTGGTGATGGTGCAGCCCGACCTTGGCACCAGCCTGCTGGTGGTTGCGGCCGGCGGCTTCGCGCTGTTCTTCGCCGGTCTGCGCTGGCGCTGGATCGTTGGCGCCGTGGCCCTGGTCGCTGCCGCCGCGCCACTGCTGTGGCTGCGCCTGCACGACTACCAGCGTGGCCGCATCCTCACCCTGTTCGATCCCGAGCGCGATCCGCTTGGCGCGGGCTATCACATCACCCAGTCGAAAATCGCCATCGGCTCTGGCGGCGGCTTTGGCAAGGGCTGGCTGGAGGGCACCCAGGCCAAGCTCGATTTTCTGCCCGAGGCCAACACCGATTTCATCTTCGCCGTCATTGCCGAAGAGCTGGGACTGATCGGCGTGGTTTTGCTGCTGCTGATTTATCTCGCCATCGTCGCGCGCGGGCTGATCATCGCGCTGCGGGCGCAAGACACCTTTCAGCGCCTGCTCGCCGCCGCATTGACGCTCAAGTTCTTCGTGTATGTTTTCATCAACATCGGCATGGTCATTGGCCTGCTGCCCGTGGTTGGCGTGCCGCTGCCGCTGGTCAGCTACGGCGGCACCTCGGCGGTCAGCCTGCTGGTCGGCTTCGGCATGCTGATGTCGATCCAAACCAATCGCAAACTACTGGCAAATTGAACGTGCAAATCGGCCCGCTGCTTCTCGGATTCACCTGTCTGGCACTTGCACCACTGGCCACGGCCCAGTACGCCGACCATGTCGACGCCGACAAGGTGTACCAATCGCTGCAAGATGACCACGGCTTCTCGGCCGAACAACTGGCGTGGGCGCGCGCGGCGCTGGCCGACGCCAAGAAGTTGCCGCAATTGATCCAGCAGGAACAGACCGCCCCGGAACGCACCGAGACCTGGACCCGCTACGCGCGGCGTATCGACACGCCGCGCATTCGCGACGGCGCCGCCCTGCTGCGCAGCCACGCCCGGGCGCTGGCCGATGTCGAGCATGAATACGGCGTGCCCCCGTCGGTGGTCGCGGCCGTGCTCGGCATCGAAACCCGTTACGGCAACATCACCGGTAATGTGCGGGTACTCGACGCACTGGCGACACAGGGGCTCGATCACCCCACACGCACGCCGTTCTTCCGCAGCGAATTGGTCGCCTTTCTGGTGCTCGCCGACGAAAAGGGCTGGGACCCCCGCGAAGCCAAGGGTTCTTACGCTGGCGCGATGGGCGCTGCCCAATTCATGCCCAGCAACTACCGGCGTCTGGCAGTCGACTTCGACCGCGACGGCGACACCGACCTGTGGCAGATGCCCGATGCCATCGGCTCGATCGGTCGTTATTTCGTCGACTACCGCCCCGCGCTGGCATGGCGCCGCGGCGAACCGCTGCTGGTGCGCGCCACGGCCAGCCGCCCCTTGCCGGACGATTTGCCGGTCAACCAGCGCCAGCCGGACCTCACCTTTGCCGAGCTTGCTGATCTGGGCATCACCCCCAGCGTGGCCTTGCCGGATGACTTTCCGGTCGGCATTCTCAGCTTGCCGCTCGACGACGGCAGTGACGAAATCTGGATTGCGCTGCACAACTTTTACGCCGTGATGACCTACAACCCCCGCGTCTTTTACGCCATGGCGGTGGCCCAACTGGCCGCCGAGATCACTGAAGAGGCCTACCCGGCGCCATGACCGGGGGCTCAAAAAAGCCGCTCAGACGCCGCCGGATGTCCGTCGTTGCCGGGTCGAGACTGTCTGTCGTCGGCCTCCTGCTGACCCTCACCGCCTGCAGTTGGCAAGACACGCGCACCCCCCCGCGGTCAGGGTCAGAGTCTGGGCCCGAACCGACGGTGGTGCGGCCCAAACGTCCGAATGCAGTGCGTCATGAGCCCCCGGCCTCGTCACGCGGTCGCTACTCCCTTGCGCAGGACATCGGCCCCGAAGACCACGAGGTACCGGCCGATATCATGATGGTTCCCGACGCCATTCCTGTTCACGAGCCCCCTTCGCGAGGCGGCAACGGGCCGGAGTACACGGTCTTTGGCGAAACCTATCGGGTCAAGGACAAGCCGCACGGCTATCGCGAGGAGGGCGGAGCCTCGTGGTACGGCAAGAAATTTCACGGTCACTTGACGGCCAACGGCGAGACCTACGACATGTTCGCCATGACCGGGGCGCACAAAACCCTGCCGATTCCCAGCTATGTCCGCGTCACCCACCTCGAAAACGACACGTCGGTGGTCGTTCGCATCAACGATCGCGGTCCGTTCCATGAGGGCCGTATCATCGACCTGTCGTACGCCGCCGCCGCCAGACTGGGCATGCTGAGAGAGGGTTCGGCCAAGGTGCGGGTCGAAGCCGTGGTGCCTGACGCGTCGGCCACTGCGGTCGCCCAGGCACCGCCGGCCCCGACGCCCACCATTCGCGCCTCGATGTCGGCACCCCCTGACGATACCCCGGTGCTCAGTGCCAACGGCACACCGGCGGGCTACTGGCAGGCGGGCGCGTTTACCCTGAACGCCAATGCCCAGGCGCTGTACGACTCGCTGATGCGCACCGCCATCAGGCCGGTGTCGATACACGCGCTTTTGCGCGGCGAGCAGCGCTGGCACCGCGTCGTGGTCGGGCCTTTTGGCAGCCGTGCCGACGGCGAAGCCGCGCGCCAGCAACTGGTCGCAAGCGGCCTGAACCCGCAATGGGTCGTCACCCGTTGAACGGCACCTGCCTGGCATGAGCCCTCTGCTGACGCTGACACCCGCGCAACGCGAACGTTTCCTGATCCGTGCGGTGCCCCTTCACTGCCAGCTCGGCATGCGGTCGGTCAGCTGCAGCGAAGGCGGCATGCGCATCGACCTGCCATGGTCCGAGGCTCTGGCCGCCAGTGCCGAAAGCGGCCTTCATCCCGGTGCCATCGCCACCCTGATCGACGCACTCAGCGGCTCGGTGGTGTTGACGCGCATGCACGACTTTCGCCGCTCGGCAACCCTTGATCTGCGCCTCGACTTCGTGCGCCCGGCGGTGCGCGGAGAACCCGTGGTCGGTGAGGCCGAAGTGCTGCACATCGATGGCAACCTCGCCTTCACCCGTGCGGTGGCACACCACGGCAACGTCACCGAGCCGGTGGCGGTGTCCAGCGGCTGCTTCGCGGTGTTCAAGGGGCATGGCGGCAACCCGCTGGCCGAGCTCGAGGAGCCCTTGCCGACTTTCGTCCCCTGGCAGCCAACACCTGTCAACGGCGGGGCCAGCCCGCTGCAACGCATCTTTGATGCCGTGCCCTATTCGCGATTGATGGGCTTTGAGGCGGGCCTCGACCAGGGCAGCGTCACCGGCCGTCAGCGCTATGGCGCACACCTGATCGGCAATCCGGTGATGCGCTCGTTGCACGGCGGCGGCATCGCCAGCCTGCTCCAGCTCACCGCCGCCGCACAGCTCATGGCCCGGAGCGGCGCATCAACTTTGCCGCGGCTGTTCAACCTCAATCTGGAGTTTCTGCGCCAGTCCGCCCCCGCCGACGCTTATGCCCGCGCCGAGGTGATGTCGCTCACGCGGCGCTTCGCCAACCTGCGGGTCACGGCCTACCAGGACGATCCGCAGCAGCCCATCGCCATGGCCACCGTGCAGTTTGTCCTAGTCTAAGTCTCGGCCTCAGACCCGTCGCACCGCCAGCACTCCATCACCGTTGAAGCCGGTGGTGAAGCCCGCGCGCTGCAGGCGCGTGGCCACTTCGTTGGGCACGTCGCGGCGGCTGGTCAGCTTGTTGGGCGCGCCGGTGTAGTGAAACAGGCGACCACGCGGCCGAAGCACCCGTGCCAACTGGTCATAAAAGGCTTGTGAATACAGCTCGCCGGCAATGCCAAAGCGCGGCGGGTCATGCAGCACCGCGTCAACCGAGCGCTCAGCCAGGCTGGTGATCCGTTCGACCACATCGGCATGCGTCAGGCTCAGCGCGTCGTCGTCCGACACCGGCGACCACGGATTGAGACCGCGCAACCAGATCACGTCGGCATTTTTTTCGAACGAGATCACCTGGCGCGCGCCGCCGTCCAGACACCATGCAGCGAAGTAGCCCAGCCCGCCGCAGGTGTCGAGCACCAGTTTGCCGCGCGGCGCGATCAGCCCCACTTTGCGCCCTGCATCGGCATACGGCGATACCTTCGCGGTGGGCAGCATCTTGATGCCGTCGATCTCAAACGTGGGCGCGCCCCAATCAGTCGGCACCAGCTTGATCAAGCCGTCGGTGAAGCGCGAGACGGCCGCGAAGCGATCATCGGCCCAGTGATAGATCGTGCGGTCCTTACAGTCGGTCATGAAGGGGAATGACTGCCCCCGCAATTGCCACGCCGATTCAGACACTGTCACCTCGGTCTGACTACGGTCCAGGTCCAGCGAACAACGCAAGCGCTCAACGCCGCCGTCACGCGCCGCCAGCAGCGCGGCGTGCACCGGCAGGGTCAGCAGGGGTCCGATACGGTCATTCATGGGGCGCAGATGGTACCTGCGGCTGCGGCGGGTCATCGATCATCGCGTTAGGGCGGGTTACGCTGTCGGCTTATTCGCCCGCGAGAATCCATGGCTGACGTCACGTTCACCCTTGAAGCCGAATCCGTCGAGGTCAATCAACTGCTGAAACTCGTCGGTCTCTGCGACAGCGGAGGCGCCGGCAAGGCCTTGGTGGCCGAGGGCCGCGTCAGTGTCGACGGCCAGCCCGAAAGCCGCAAAACCGCGAAGATTCGCGCGGGACAAATCGTCAGGTGCCAAGCAATGTGCATCCGTGTGATCGCCGCACCCACCTCGTGAGCGATCTCGATCCGGTGTTGCGGCGCTATGTCGGTCACTACCCTGCCAACACCCAGGCGCAGGTGCGTGCGCTGGTGCTGGAAGGGCGCCTTGACCGCTATCTGGCCGACAAATATCCGGCGCAACACGACATCCAGACCGATGCCGCGCTCTACGACTACACGCAGTCGCTGAAGCAGCAATACCTGAAAAGCGCGCCGCCGCTGCACAAGGTTCAGTGGCAGGCCAAGCTCGATGTGATGCACAACGTGCTCGGCCTGCACACCGCCATCTCACGGGTGCAGGGCGCCAAGCTCAAAGCCAAAGCCGAGATCCGTATCGCCGGCCTGTTCAAAACCGCCGCGCCGGCATTTCTGGAAATGGTCGTCGCCCACGAGCTGGCCCACCTGCGCGAGCGCGAGCACAACAAGGCGTTCTACCAACTGTGCCGCCACATCCAGCCGAGTTACCACCAGGTCGAGTTTGACTTGCGATTGTTGTTGCTCAGCCGCAGCCTCGCATCAACCGCACCGGGCAGCTGAATTAGGGCCATAACCCACTCGGCCGCAGCGATGCGCCAATTGTTAACAGGCCCTAACTGACGCGGTAAACCTTGTACTCGACGGTGCCGCCCTTGAGCAGCCGGCCCGCACCGACGAACAGGGTGTGATTGACCCAGGCGTATCGGGGGTCGCCGCATTCAAGTCGCGGCGAGGTGCGGAAGTAGGCATCGGCGAACTGCGTGGCGGCGCCGCTCTGCAAGGCACCGCCCACGGTCTCATTCATTTCCAGAAAGCCGTGGTAGTGGATGTAAATGAACGCCCCGTCGTGGGTTTCAATCTGCCCGCGCACGTCGACGCGACCAAATCCATCGTTGCCCACCAACAGCCAGTCGGCGCCGGAAAGAAAGGTCCCTCGCAAGCGTTCGCCCGTCACGGTGCCAGGGCCGGCCGGGAACACCATCCGCACACCAACCGGTGTCGGACCGATCTCCAGCGGCGGTGACAGCTGCGAGGTAAACGAGAACTCGTGAATCAGGTTTGCGGCTTCGCCAGACACGGACATAAAGACTCCTCTCTCATGCACTCAGGGTTATGTAAACGGCGTCGACCGGTTGCCCCACGCGCTACCTGAGGCCGTCGCGCCAATTTGAGACGAGTATAGCCAGGTCAGATTGACCGCCTCAGCCCTCCGTCAGCGCACGTCCGGTCGACGCGTGGTAAACGAGTTACACACCCTTGAGTTGAGTGTGATGAAAGTTTTCCATTGCGACCATTGCCAGCACACCGTCTTCTTCGAAAACGTCCGTTGCCTGAGCTGCGGCCACACCCTGGCGTATCTGCCTGACATCAGCGACATGACGGCGCTAGCCCCCGAGGGCGACGGTCGCTGGCGTTCGCTGGCGCCGGCGTGCAACGGTCGGCATTACCGACTGTGTGACAACTACGCCGGGCCCGGCGTCTGCAATTGGGCGCTGCCGGTTGACGCGCCGCACACGCTTTGCCCGGCTTGCCGCCTGACCCGGGTCCTGCCCAACCTGAAGCAGCCAGGCAACCTCGAAGCGTGGCGCAAGCTCGAGGTGGCCAAGCGGCGGCTGGTGCACAACCTGGTGGCGCTGAATCTGCCGCTGCGAAGCCACCTCGACGACGCCCAAACCGGGCTGGCCTTCGACTTTCTCAGTGACGACGGTCACACGCCCGACGGTGGTGCCGTGCTTACCGGCCATCAAGACGGCCTGATCACCATCAACATCGCCGAAGCCGACGACCTTGAGCGTGAGCGCCGACGCCTCGCCATGCACGAGCCTTATCGCACGGTGCTTGGTCATTTTCGCCATGAAGTCGGCCACTATTACTGGGACTTGTTCAAGGTCGACACGGCGTGGCTGGGCGCGTTTCGCCAACGCTTCGGTGACGAGCGCCAGGACTACGCCGCCGCACTGCAGCGTCATTACGACCAGGGACCGGTCGCCGACTGGGCCCTCCAGTACGTCACCAGCTATGCCAGCACCCATCCGTGGGAAGACTGGGCCGAGACTTGGGCCCACTACCTGCACATGACCGATTCGCTTGACACGGCCGCCGCCTGCGGCTTCTCGCTGCGCCCCAGCCGGTCCGACGAGCCCTCCATGGCCGTGCCGCGCGGCGATGCGATCACCCGCCGGCCCTTCGATCTGCTCATTGAAGACTGGCTGGCGCTGATCTACGCACTCAACAATCTCAACCGCAGCATGGGCCTCGCCGATGGATATCCCTTCGTGCTTGCCGCGCCCGCGATCGACAAGCTGCGCTTCGTGCACGAGACCGTGCTCCAGCGCTGACCCACACGCCGCACGGCTCGGGCAGACGTCAAGTGACCGAACCAGCCAGTCGCGTCAGGGCCCTTGCGGCAATGCCCAAACGGATGAACGGATCAGCCTCGTCACCGCGCAGCAGGGCCAGGCGCTCGTCGACGGCAGCGATGGCGTCGGCGTGGCGGGTTTCCCAGGCGTCCAGATTCGACTCGTCCAACACGCTCAGGGTCAGGTCACGCTGAACCGCGAACAGGTCCTCGCGCAGTTCGACCCTCGCCAGCGCCGGCCAGCGGCCACCCACCTTGAGGCTGGTCAACGCAGCATGCAGGCCGGGCATGTCGAAACGGTTGCCGACCTCGAAATACCGGTTCGCCACTTTGGCAGGCGGCGCGTCCCGCGAGGCCTTGATGGCGACCAGATCGGTGAGCACGCCCAGGTACCGCGTCTTGGCCAGCGCTTCAGCGACGGCCTTCTCATGACCCTCGTGGCGTAATGCCGCGACCGCCGCGCCGTGGTCTTCGGCGTAGCGGCTGGGCAACTGCGCGGCGAAGTCATCCTGCCGCAGCCGCCGGGCAAACACCGCGTGGCGCTGCACCTCGTCGGCAAGCACCGTCGGCGGCCCTTCGCGGCGTATCAGCAGGCTGCGGGTCAGATGTTTGAGCAGGCCGGTCACGCGCCGCTGGTAAGACTGGCGTAGCGCAAACTGGCCGACGCGTGGCGTGTCCAGCCAGGCCCATTCATCGGTCACATTGACCAGCCGCGTCGCCACCGCCCAGGCGTGGACGACCTGCGCGCGGCTTGTGCCGATTTCGGTTGCCAGCCGGTGCGCAAAAGGCGCGCCCATGCGGTTACAAACGCTGTTGGTGAGAATCGTGGCAATGATCTCGCGACGCAGGCCATGTTCGGTCAGCGCCTTGCGGTAGCGCTTGACCAACTGCGGCGGAAAGTAGGCCAACAGATCGTCGGTAAAGGCCGGGTCATCGGGCACATCGCTGGCCACCAGATCATCGAACAGCGCGATCTTGGTGTGCGCCAGCACCACGGCGAGCTCGGGCGCCGTCAGGCCCTGACCGGCACGCCGCCGGCTCTGCAGGGTTTCATCGTCGGGCAGGCCGTCGACCACGCGATCAAGGTCGCCGCCCTGCTCCAACGCCCGCAACAGGTTCACGTGCTCGTCACCGCGCTCGGCCTGTTCGGCCACGGCAAAGCTCAGCGCCGAGGACTGCACCAGGTTGTCGTGCACCACGGCGGCGGCCAAGGCGCCGGTCATCGACACCAGCAGCGGATCGCGCGTCTTGCGGGTCAGCCGGCCCTGCTGCATCAACTGGTTGAGCGGGATCTTGATGTTGACCTCGCGGTCCGAGCTGTGCACACCACCGGCGTTGTCGATGGCGTCGGTGAACACCCGCCCGCCGGCCAACGCAAATTCCACCCGGCCGGCCTGGGTCAGCCCGAGATTGCCGCCCTCGCCCACCACTTTGACGCGCAGATCGCCGCCGTTGACGCGCACCGCGTCGTTGGCGCGGTCGCCGACGTCACCGTGGCTCTCGTGCCGCGCTTTCACATAGGTGCCGATGCCGCCGTTCCAGAACAGGTCAACCGGCGCCTTCATGATCACCCGCATCAGTTCAAAAGGCGTCAGCCTCGCCGTGTCACAGCCCAGCGCGCGCTGCGCGGCGGCGCTGATGTCGATCTGTTTGCTGGCGCGCGAATAAATGCCGCCGCCCTTGGAGATCAGCGCAGCGTCGTAGTCGTTCCAGCTCGACCGCGCCAGCTTGAACAAGCGCTGGCGCTCGGCGAACGAGACTGCCGGGTCGGGATCGGGGTCGATGAAAATATCGCGGTGGTCGAAGGCGGCAATCAGCCGGATCTGCTTGGACAGCAACATGCCGTTGCCGAACACGTCACCGCTCATGTCGCCGACGCCCACCACGGTGAACGGCGTGGTCTGAATGTCGTGACCGGCCTCACGAAAGTGTCGCTTGACGCTTTCCCACGCGCCGCGCGCGGTGATGCCCATCTTCTTGTGGTCGTAGCCCTGACTGCCGCCAGAGGCAAACGCATCGCCCAGCCAGAAGTCGTAGGTCGCAGCCGTTTCATTGGCGAGGTCAGAGAAGCTGGCAGTGCCCTTGTCGGCGGCCACCACCAGATACGGATCGGGTTCGTCGCGGCAAATCACGCCCTTCGGTGGCACGATCTTTTCGCCCTTGCGGTTGTCGGTGAGGTCGAGCAAGCCGCCCAGAAAATCCACATAGGCGGCGCGACCGGCCTTGGCCCAGGCCTCGCGATCACCGCGATCCCCCTGCTTGACCACGAAGCCGCCCTTGGCCCCCACCGGCACGATGATGCTGTTCTTGACCTGCTGCGCCTTGACCAGCCCCAGCACTTCGGTGCGGTAGTCCTGCAATCGGTCGGACCAACGCAGGCCGCCGCGCGCCACCTTGCCGCCGCGCAGGTGCACCCCTTCCATCTGCGGGCTGTAGACGAAAATCTCGAACATGGGCAGCGGCTTGGGCAGCTCGCTGATCTGGGTCGGATCGAGCTTGATCGACAGCACCGGCTTGTTGAGCGCCACGTTGGTGCGCAGCGTCGCCCGCACCACCGAGCGCGCGGCGCGCAGCACTCGGTCGGTGTCCAGCGCCGGAATGGCATCCAGCGCCGCGTCGATGTCGGCACTCAGCGCGTTGGCATCGGCCTGGCGTTGCTCGGCGCTGCGGGTGGCATCGAACTGCGCCAGAAACAGCCGCACCAGCAGGCCGGCAACGTCAGGGTGCGCCACCAGCTGCTGCTCGATAAAGGCCTGCGAATACGGCAGGCCGGTCTGCACCAGGTAGCGAACCACGGTGCGCACAATCACCGTCTCACGCGCCGTCAGACCGGCGGCAAGGACCAGCGCATTGAGTGGGTCGTCTTCAATTTCACCGGCCAGCAGGGCGGCAAATGCGGCTTCCATACGCTGCTGCTGCTCGCTGGCGGATCCGGCGCAGCGACCGACCGGACGCACGTCGAAGGCATGAATCCAGGCCCTGTCCTGCGTCGTGGTTGCGGCCACGGCGGTCGGTGACTGGCCGGTCACGTACAGGCCAAAGTGTTCGAGCTTGGGCAGCACCTCCGACAGCGCCGCGGGCTGGCCGTGGCTGTAAAGCCGCAGATGGGTGAAGCACTGCTCGACCTCCGCCGCCGCCTTGTCGACCGGCAGGCGCATGATCATCAAGCGGGTGTCACCGAGTTGCGCCAGGGCATCAAGGTCGGCGATGGCGGTGTCGAGGTCGGTGCGCTCCTGATAGGCCATCGGCAGTGCCTCGGCATAGGTCTGCGCACGCTGCACCGACTCGGCGGTCTCGCCCAGCCGGGCGATCAGCCGCTCGGCCCAGGTTTGCGTCAAGGTCAACAGCCGTGCCTCCAACGCCTTGAGATTTTTGGGCATCGGCGGCGCCTGCGGCGTGGTCAGCCGCACGTAGATGACCGCGTGACGACCGCCGCGTGGGAATTCCACCCGGCGGTCAATATCGGTCGCGCCCAGTTCGGCCTGAAGGGCGTCGATCAGCCGATCACGCAGCACACGGCCGTACCGGTCACGCGGCAGGTAGAGCAGCGCCGAGAAGAAGCGTCCGTAGCGGTCACGGCGCATGAACAGCCGCAGTTGATGGCGGTCGCGCAGCGCCATCACGCCGGTACCCAAGGCGTACAGCTCGTCCTCGGACGACTGCCACAACTCGCTGCGCGGCAGCATCGCCAATGTGTCGCGCAGCGTGCGGCTGCCGTGCGAACCCTCGGCATAGCCCGCCCGGGCCAGCACCCGGCTGACCCGTTGTCGCAACAGCGGTATATGTCGCGGCCGCTCGATGTACACGTCCGTGGTGAACAGACCAATGAAACGCAGCGTGCCGATGATCTCGCCCTGGGCGTCGAGGCGCTTGACCGAGATCACGTCGAGCAATTCGTCGTGGTGCACGCGCGCGCGCAAGGTCGACTGGGTGACCACCACCAAGCGGCGCGAATCGGTGTAGCGGTCGAGCTCGCTGCGCTGGGCCATCAAATCGTCGGTGTGCGCCAGGCGTCGACCTGGGGCGGCAAGGCCAAGGCTGTTGCGCAGGTCGGGCTCGAAGCCTGCCGCGCGGTCGAGCCGCCGGGTCGGCTGCACGGCAAAAAAGGTGAAATGCCCCTCGACCAGCCAGTCGAGAAAGGTGGCGACCTCGGCAGCCTCTTCCCTGAGCGCACCCTGGGTGACGGCGCGACACGCGGTGGCGGCGTCGCGTGCGGCCTTGCACATCGGCTCAAAGTCGTCGACCAAGTGGCGCAGCTCGGCCAGCGCCTCAGCGACATCGTCGCGCAGGGCCTTCTCGGCGGCGGCATCGGCCGGTGCCCATTGCAGGTGAATCTGAATCAGCGATTCCAGCGCACCCTCGTCGCTGACCTTGAGGGTCTTGCCCTTGCGGTCGAGACGCAACTGCGGGTGAAAGGTGGCAATCACCTGGGCGCCGTGACGGCGCAGCGTCAGTTGCAACGTGTCGACCAGAAACGGCCGGTCGGGGCAGACGGTGAGCAGCCGGTACTCGCGCGGTCCGGGTCCGCTCAGCCACTCGATGCGGCCTTGTGGGGGTGGCGCCTTGGCGGCCAGTTTCTGGTGCGCCAGCGCCGCCTCAATGAGCCGCGGCGTGGCGAACAACCCCAGCACTTCGGTCGACGCCTGGCGGTAGTAGGCGGTCAACCAGTCGCGCTGCGATTTCGGCGCGTCGGCCCAGCGCGATGCTGCGTTCACGGTGGTTTGCGCCATGGTGAGATCTCCTTGTTCGGGTTTATGGTGCGCCTCGACCTCTCGCCAGCGCTGCGCCAATTCACCATAACCTGCACCGGCTGATCGGGTTGCGCGCTGCCATACTCGCCACTCGACAACCCACTCCATGGCAATGACAGACCGCGAGCACCCGTCAATGCTCCGCCCCAGGACGGCCCATGACCGATAAACCCATCGCCTCAGCGCACGCTGCGCAAGCCCAACGCCACCGGCAGATCTTCTGGACGCTGGTCGTCCTGTGGGGCATCGTCGCCTACTTCGCGGGCGACTGGCTGGCCGACAACATGCGCTTTCGCGTCAATGATCTCAACGCGATATCCGGTGCGGGGCAGATCTCGCGCGACGCCGAAGGCATTTACTACCACGTCAACAACGCCAACAAGGCCCGGGCGATTTACCCCGATCTGGCCCCGCCGACCTATGCCTACGATTGTCTCGACTGCCGGCGGGTGACCAGCGAGCAGATCACCCAGATCACCCAGTTTTGCGCCACGGCCCAAAACGATTCACTGCCGGAGCTGACCTTCGAGGTCCCGTGCCGCACTTGGGCACCGCAGCACGATCTGGCCAAATTCATGAGCTTTGCGGTGTTTCTCGTCCCGCTGTTGCTGTGGCCGATCATTCGCTTCTTGTTTTCGCGCGAGAAGCTGATCATCGACCCCAAGCAGAACCAGCTTCAGTAGTCCGCAGATCCGACAGGACGTCGGGAATGGCGCGGCGCAGTTGGAAAAACCCTTTTGCCGCGTGAGGCCAGAAAGCCGCGTCCCACTCGCGAACCTGCGTCGCCACCGTCAAGCCGCTGGCGCGCCATTGTCTGATCGGCGCGGCCAACGCGTCCTGCGCCGCACCCACCGGCACATAGGGCATGACCAATTGCTGCAACTCGGCGTCTTTGGCCCAGGCCAGCACCGCCTCGACATCGACCACCGGTGCAGCGGCCAGACGCTGCCGTGCATCCTCGCGCGCCGCACTGCGAAACGCCTGCACGGGCGGCGACAGCATCGCTTCATCACCGCTGCGCAGCACCGCTGTCGCGTCAAGGGGGCGCGCCAACCGTTGTCTGAGCTGGCGATGGAGCTGCCCGTCACCATCAAGATCGTCAGCGTGCAGCAGCCAGCCGGTGCGGGCATTCGCATCAACGACTGAGGAGGTGGGCACCGGCCCGGCCGGCGGATGTTGCGGCTGGCCCAGCGGCGCCGCGTCTTCCACCAACTGGCCGCGCGGATCGAAGCGCCCCTGGGTAAATCGGGCAATGTTGTCGGCACGCGCCAGATAGTGCTTGCCCGCAGTGTGCAGACCGCCCACCCAGCGCCACGACAGGGTGTTGGATGCCGCATCGCCATCGAGCAGGTGGGTCAAGAACCAGTCGGCACCCAGGACCCAGGGCAGGCGCAGGGTGAAGATCCAGATCGACGCCGCCCACATACGCGCGTGATTGTGCAGATAACCGGTGTCGCGCAGTTCGGTCGCCCAGGCATCGAAGCAGGCAATGCCGGTCTCCCCCGAGATCGCACGCTGATAGTCGGGCAATCGTCGTTGCGAGGCGCATCGCAGCAGCTCGGTCTGGTAGTCGTGCCAAACCTGCGGACGGCGCTCCAGCCAGCCCTTCCAGTAGGTGCGCCAGCAGACTTCCTGCACAAACTTTTCAGCGGCGTCGCCGTGCATCTGAGCGGTGGCCAGCGCCACCTCGGACTCCAGCAGCAGGCGCGTGCGCAGGTAAGGCGACAGACGCGACACCGTCGCTGGCTCATTGGGCCCGCGGTCGAGGTTTCGCTGTGCGGCGTAGTCTGCCCCGGCGCGCGGCGCAAACGCAGCCCACTGCTGGCGCGCGGCATCACGCGTGGCATCGAACCTCATGGCGCGACCTCGGCCACGGCATCCAGGAGCGCGGGTACGTCGACCCGCGCGCCCAGTTGTCGCAGCAGCCAGTAATGGCCACTCAGCGCACGACCGACGAAGGCCAACGGAGGAATCGGCCGGGTGTTGCGCAGCCAAAGCCCGATCTGCTGCCGGGCCACGCGACGGCTATCGTCGATGAGGCGCCCGTCGGCAAAGTCGAAAGGCCGCTCGGCAAACAACCGGTCGGTCCCCGCCGCGGCCAGGGCGCGATACTGCGGCGAAAGCTCGGCCAGCAATCGGGCCCGGTGTGCAGGGTCATCCGCCGCCGTCGAGAGTCCTCCAAGCTGATACGTCGCCTCGTGCAGTTGCGCCCAACCGTGGTGTCGCAGGGCGGCGGCGATGGCCCGCATCTGTTGGCGATGGTCCACGCTCACCTCGCGCACACAGCCGAAGTCATAGACCGTGACCCGCCCATCGGCATGGAGCCCGAAGTTGCCGGGGTGCGGATCAGCATGTACCCAGCCACTGACCAGCACCTGTTGCAGCAACCAGCCGAGCAAGCGGGTCCCCAGCTGATCGCGCACCTCGGGGGCATAACCCAGTGCGGCGTCAATGCTCGGGGCGGGCGCCCACTCGGTGACCAGCACGGCTTCGGTGCACAGTGCTGCCACCGGCGCCGGATATTCCACACCCGGCCAAGCCGCATGCCGCGTCATGGCCTGTAGGTAGGTCAGTTCGCGTTGGTAATTGGTTTCTTCCTTGAATCGCGCGCGCACCTCGTCAAGCAGACCGTCCAGGGCTTTGCCGTCCACCGGCAGCAACTTGCCCATGCGCATCAACCGGCCCAGGGCCTTCACGTCTTCATCGACCGAATCGGCCACGCCGGGATAGCGAATCTTCACCACCACCTCGCGGCCATCGTGCAGGCGGGCGCGGTGCACCTGGCCAATGGATGCGGCAGCGAGCGCGACCGGGTCCAGGTGCGCGACCTGCGCCCACTGCGCGACCGACCACTGCGCATCCAGCACCCGCTTCATTTCGGCAAACGGATGCGCCACGGCGTCTCGCTGCAGCCGCGCCAGCGGTGCCGCCAGGCCGGGCGGCAGCACATCGGCGTACTGCGAGGCGAGCTGCCCCAGCTTCATGGCCGCACCCTTCATGTCGCCCAGGGTGCGAAACCAGTCCTCGCCGACTGCGGCCCAGGATTCATCGCCGCCACGGCCCCGCAGCTTCGACGCCGCCAGGCGCCCCATCGAGCGCACACCCGCCATCAAGACCTTGCCCGAGCGCGCCATCAGTGGCGTCCTCCATCCATCACACCCACCACTGTCGAGCGTCGCGTCATGGCGCCATCATCGCCCAGCCCGGCACACCCGGTCATGCGCCGGGCAAAGATGACAAAACGTTCATGAAGTCGACAGCTTGCCGCCACCGGACAGGGCAGAGACTGCACCGATCTTGATGACGGAGCGTGCATTGGCTTTCCGATGGTGGACCTCTCCGGCGGCGGCACTTGCCCTGCTGGCCAACGCCGTGTGCGCAGACCCACTCCCCCAGCAGCTAGATGTGCCGCCGGGCAAGCCCGTCTACATGGATTTCTGGGCCAGTTGGTGCGTGCCCTGCGCGCAGTCATTTCCGTGGTTGAACAGCGTGCAGGCGCGCTTCGGCGACGAAATTCACGTGGTTGGCGTCAACGTCGATGCCCACAAGAAAGACGCCGCGCGCTTCTTGCAGCGTTTTCCGGCCACCTTTGCCCTGGCCTACGACCCCGACGGCACGCTCGCCCAACGCTACGGCCTGCAAGGCATGCCCAGCGCAGTGCTGCTGTCGCCCGACGGCACCGTGCTGTGGCAGCACAGCGGCTTTCGCGCTGCCGACATTCCCGACTACGAAGCCGCCATTTTGAGTGCCCTGAAATGAAAATCGTGATTCCACTGGCCCTGCTGGTTGGTCTTAGTGGCTGCGTCAATGTCCAGCCGTGGCAGCGCGGCACCCTGGCGCGCGCCGACATGCAGCCGGTCACCGACGCCGCCCAGGCGGCTTTCGAAGACCACACCTACTTCAGCAAAGAAGCCTCCAGCGGTGGGCGGGGTTTTGGTGGCGGAGGCTGCGGATGCAACTGAACCCTTGCGCTCTGGCTGCTGCGCTCGACATCTCGCGTCCCGGCGGTGCTCGGGATGCTCATGTATCGACGCCATGCACTCCGCTCCCTGCGCTCCAGCGGAACGCGACCTGTCTTCGCTCGCAACGCCAGAGCGTTCAAGGGCATTTGTCGGTGTTGAACGCCGCCGCCTTGGCGCTGTTGGGCCTCAGCAGCACGGCCAGTGGCCAAACCGCCGAACCGGGCTGGGAATTTGATTCCTCGACGCTCGTCTACAGCGAAACCGACGGCCGGGTGCAGGCGGTGGAACCCAAGCTGCGCGCCACGCGGTACGGCCAGGACGGGCAGATTCTGACCGGCGCCGTCACTGTGGACGTGCTCACCGGCGCCTCGCCCAACGGTGCCGCACCGGCCTCGACGCCGCAAACCTTTTCGCGCCCCTCGGGCAACGGCCAGTACAGCGCCGCGCCCGGCGAAACGCCGCTGGACGACACCTTCAAGGACACCCGTGTGGCGCTGGACGGCGCCTATACGCTGCCCCTCGGCACTCGCAACTCACTGACGATGTCGGCCAATGCCTCCAACGAATATGACTACAGCTCGTTTGGCGGCGGTGCCACATTCACCCGCGAGTTCAACCTGAAAAACACCACCGTCAGCCTGGGCGCCAACGTTGCCAGCGACAGCATCGATCCCGAGGGCGGCATTCCCGTGGGGCTGTCACGCGTGCCCGGACCCGGCGAACCCACCGGCCGCGCTGAGGGCGGCGACTCCAAAACCATCACCGACCTGCTGGCCAGCGTGACCCAGGTGCTCTCGCCCGACAGCCTGGCGGTGTTCAGCTATTCGATGAGCCTGTCTGACGGCTACCAGACCGACCCCTACAAGCTGCTGTCGGTGGTCGGGTCCGACGGCGAGCCGCTGCGCTACGCCTACGAACTGCGCCCCGACCAGCGCACCAAACACGCCGTGTACGGGCAGTACAAGCGCTTCGTGTTTGAGCGGGATGTGTGGGACATTTCCCTGCGACTGATGACCGACGACTGGGGCATCGTCTCGCAAACGCTGGACAGCACCTACCGCTGGAACTTTACCGACAACCGCTACCTGGAGCCGCACCTGCGCTACTACCGTCAGGGCGAGGCCGATTTTTACCGCACCGCCCTGTTCGACGGCGAAGAAAACACGCTGCCATTCGCCAGCGCCGACCAGCGCCTCGGCCAGTTCGATGCCGTCACCGTGGGCATCAAGTACGGCCAAACCTTGCGCAGTGGCAACAGTTGGTCGCTGCGGCTGGAGGGCTACACACAGCTCGGCAAGACTGCCGGGGTGCCCGAGCAGGCCGCCGCCGGGCTGGCAAAGTTTGATCTGGAGCCCGAACTCAGCGCCGTGATGCTCACCGCCGGATACCGGTTTCGCTGGTGACGGCCGCGCCCGCCCCCTGGTCACTGACGCGCAGCCCCGACGGTCACTGGCGGGTGCAGTTTCAAGCCATGGCCTCGCCCTGCGAGGTGCTGATGGATGGGGTTTCCGAGGCCACCGCGCAGCGGCTGGCGGCGCTGGCGTTCGACGAGGCGCAGCGCATTGAACGCACCTGGAGCCGCTACCGTGATGACTCAGTGGTTGACCGCCTCAACCGCGCCAACGGCGCGGCGATGGCGGTCGATGGCGAAACGGCGCGGCTGATCAACTTTGGCGCCGCCCTGCATACGCAAAGCCAGGGCGCGTTTGACCTCAGCTCCGGCATTCTCGGCAGGCTCTGGCGGTTTGACGGCCACGCCCACTGGGCCAGCGCTGAGGCGGTCGCCGACTTGCTCGAACACGTCGGCTGGCAGCGGGTGCTGTGGGACGGCACAACATTGCAAATGCCTGCCGGCATGGCGCTGGACTTTGGCGGCATTGGCAAGGAATACGCGGTAGACCGCACGCTGGCGCTGCTCAGCGCCGAAACCGACGCGCCAGTGCTGGTCAACTTTGGCGGCGACCTGGCCGCCAACCGGCCGCGCCTCAATGGCCAGCCTTGGCAGGTGGGCATTCTTGAGTCCAGCGTGCAGATCAGCCTGCGCCACGGCGGCATCGCCACCAGCGGCGACGCGTTTCGTCACCTTTGGCATAACGGCCAGCGCTTCAGCCACATTCTGGACGCCCGTACCGGCTATCCGGTTAATGGGGCGCCACGCGCGGTCACGGTTGCGGCGCCCACCTGCTCAGCGGCCGGCGCCCTCAGCACACTGGCCATGCTGAACGGCGCAGACGCCGAAACATTCCTCGACGAACAAGACGCCGACTACCATGTCCATCGTTGAGGTGGCCGAACATCGGGCGCCCGTCACGGAGCCCTTCATGCGCCTGCTGCTGATTGAAGATGACGCCGAACAGGCGCGCTTTGCGGTGAAAGGCCTGCGCGAATCCGGCCACGCGGTGGACCATGCCGCCAATGGCCGTGATGGCCTGTTCATGGCGGTATCAGAGCCTTACGACCTGCTCATCGTTGATCGTCTGCTGCCACAGATGGACGGGCTGACGGTCATCACTGCGCTGCGCGCCAGCGGCAACGCCACGCCGGTAATCATTCTCTCGGCGCTGGGCCAGGTCGATGACCGCGTGCGCGGCCTCAAGGCCGGGGGCGACGACTACCTCGTCAAGCCCTACGCGCTGGTCGAACTGTTGGCGCGTATCGACGCGCTGCTGCGCCGTCACCGTGACCCCGCCATCAGCGACACCAAACGGGTCGTCGGCGACCTTGAGGTGGATCGCCTGTCCCGCACCGTCAGCCGCGCCGGACAGCGCATCGACCTCAAGCCGCAGGAATACCGGCTGCTGGAATATTTAATGCAGCACGCCGGTCAGGTGGTGACCCGTACCATGCTGCTCGAAGGGGTCTGGGACTATCACTTCGACCCACAAACCAACGTGATCGACGTGCACATCTCGCGGCTGCGCGCCAAGCTCGAACCGCCGGGCAGTGCACCGCTGATTCACACCATTCGTGGCGCCGGATATCGGCTGGGCGGGCGATGACGTCGGCGCCGCAGGTGAGTGTGGCAACGCGCCTGAGCCTGCTCAACGCCGGCATCGTGACGCTGAGCACCGCCGGGGTCATCGCGCTGATGGTGCTGTTGATCGACCGCTACCTGAGCCTGCACCTTGACGAGAGCGTGACGGCCGAACTGGAGGTCTTGGTTGCCGACTACACCATCGATGGCCTGGAAGGGGTCACCGGCCTGATCGGGATCCGCGAAGACTTCGAAAGCCCCCATCACGGTCGCATCTACCGCCTCGAAGATTCCGCAGGGCAATCGCTGGCCGGGGCCTGGCCGCGCTGGCCACCGGAGCTTACGGTCGATGGCCCATTGATCCGTCTGCCGAACCCGGACCGTAAACCCGCCACCGAGTGGTTGATGGCAGCCGCCGCACTGCCCGATGGCAGCCGCATCCTCGTCGGCTTCGACACCATCGAGCACCACACGGTCATGGCCGACGTGTATCGCGCAGCGGGCGTCGGCCTGGCAGTCGCCTTCGTGCTGTCACTGGTGTTGGGCGCCCTCATCCACCGCGCCGCGCTGCGCCCCATTGCCACCATCCGTCGCAGCGCCGAAACCATCATCGACGGTGACCTGAAACACCGCATTCCGCACGATGGCAGCCGCGACGAGTTCGGCGCCCTCAGCGCCACGCTCAACCGCATGCTCGATCGCATCGACCAGCTCATTGCCAGTGTGCGCGGCACCACCGATGCCATTGCCCATGACCTGCGCTCACCGCTGACCCGTCACCGCGCGCGGCTGGAAGCGGCGCTGCGGCAACCCCCGCCTGCGCACCAACTGCACGACTGGCTAAACGACACGCTGGCTGAAATCGACCGGGTGCTGGGCACCTTCAACGCCTTGCTGCAACTGGCGACCGTGGAGGCCGGGGTGGCACGCGCGCAGTTCGCCACCGTGTCGCTCAGCACTGTGTTGCAGGACGCCGTATCGCTCTACGAGGCTGAGGCCGGGGCGCGCAACATGCGCCTCGACCTGCACCTGCCGGATCTCGATTGCACGGTGCGGGGCGATCGCCATCTCTTGTTCCAGTGCGTCATCAACCTGCTCGACAACGCACTGAAGTACGGCCCGGCCGGTCAGACGGTGACCTTGTCGCTGCGCCGCGAGGAGAACACTGCGGTGGTCGAGGTCAGCGACGAAGGCCCCGGCGTCGCCAACCCCGAGCAGGCCTTCAATCGCATGGTGCGCGGCGACCGCGCTCGTCAGACCCCGGGTCACGGCCTGGGCCTGACCTTGGTGCGCGCCATTGCCCGGCTGCACGGTGGCGAGGCGTCGATTGTGGCTCGCACGGCGGGCGCGCAGTTGTCGGTCACCTTGCCCGCCTTGTAGCGGCGCGCCGCGAGGCCGCTGCGTTTCATGAAGCAACGTTAACCCGGCGACCATCTGAAGGTCAGTGGTCGGCGCCGAAGATGGCGCCATGAATACACGTCCGCTCTTTTTCGCCGCCGGTCACTGTATTTCAGCGGGATTGACGCTGCGCCCGGCGCGGCCACCTGGCCGTCGGTTTGCCGCCCTGGCGCTGCTGGGGCTGATGCTGATCAGCGGGCTTGCGGCGGCCCAGCCACTGATCGTGCGCGACATCCATTTTGCCGGCAACCGAATCACCCAGCCGTCCACCCTGCTGCGCGAACTCAAGGTCAGGGTTGGCGACGCTTACGACGACGCGCAGGTCGAGGCCAGTCGCCAGGCCATTCAAGACCTGGGGCTGTTCCGCTCGGTGGCGGTGGACCACGAAACCGTGGACAGCGGCATTGAACTGACCTTCACCGTGGCCGAAAAGTGGTACCTGCAAGCCTACCCGCGCCTGTCGGCAAACAGCGACGGGCAAAACAGCGTGGGCGCCGAACTCCGCTGGAGCAACCTCTGGGGGCTGAATCACAGCCTCAGAATGCTGGGCCGCAGCCGCGACTCGAACGACGCCGACCGCGGCCGGGAGCAGAGCTATCGCGCCCGCTACAGCGCGCCGTTTCTGCTCGGAAACCATGTCGGCTTGCGCGGCGGCGTGTCGCACAGTGTCACCCCGTTTATCGACCCTGCCGTCTACGATGAAACGCTGAACGAGGCCGAACTGTTGGCCACCTACGCGCTAGGGCAAGACGGCAGCGCCAGCCAGGGCTGGACCCTCAGCGCCGGTCCGCTGTGGCGCAACCACCAGATCGCCGGCAACGAACAGGTTCGCGCCTACGGCACCAGCTACGCGCTGGTGACCCAACTGGACTATCGCCGCTTTCATAACCAGATCTTCAGTGACCAGGGGCAACAACTCTCCCTGCGCTACGAGGTGGCCGGTCAATCGCTGGGCTCCGACTACAGCTACGCATTGCTGACGGCCGACTGGAATCGGTCACTGGCCATCGGCATGCGCGCCCACCAAACACTGGACTTCGGGCTGCGCTACGGCCTGTCGATTAACGGCCTCAGCAACCGACCCGCGTTCGCGCTAGGCGGCAACGACGGACTCAGAGGCTTTGACCGCCGGTCGTTCGAGGGCCAGCAGTTCTACCTCGCGCAAATCCAGTTCATGCGGCCGCTGATCTGGGACAGCCTGCGCGGCACCATCGGGCTGGAGATGGGCAACGCCGTGTATCCGGGCGAGGCCATCACCGGCACCCCGCACCTGAGTCTCAATGCCGGCCTGCGCCTGCGCCCCCGCAGACTGGTCAACTTTGAAGTGGAGCTGGGCATTGCCCTGCCGCTCAACGATGGCGGTTCACGCTTCTATGCCGACAAAGTGGGCGATCGCTGAGCGGGTTAACAAGCGTTCATGCGCGGCCCATGCTGAGGTCAGCAGCGGGCTCGCAGACTGGCCCCATGACGATCTTGACCCTTGCCGCACCCACGCTGATCTGCCGCCCCGCCCACGCCACGCTGCGGTTTCATCCGCTACGGGATCTGGCGCTAATCAGCCTGGGATTACTGCTGTTCTGGACCCTGACCCGCGGCCTGCTGCTGGGGCTGTACGCCGACCGCGTGGCCGCCACCGGCGCCTGGGGCAGCATTTTGTGGACCGGCCTGCGGGTGGACCTGATCAGCCTCGGCTGGATGCTGAGCCTGCCCATTCTGCTGCTGCCACTGGCGGCGCTGGGGCGCCCCGGCGGCCAGGTCTGGACACGCCTGACGCGGGCCTGGTGGGTCGCCGCCGGGCTGACACTGCTGACCCTTGAGCTGGCCACGCCGAGCTTTCTGGCAGAGTACCAGGCACGGCCCAATCACCTCGCGCTGGAGTACCTGAAAGACCTGCGCGAGATCTTGCCGATGCTGTGGAATGGCTTCCGCCTGCCGCTGCTGCTGGGCGTGGCGCTGTGGGCGGGCGGCACGCTGGCCGGCCTGCGCTGGGTGCTGGCGCCGGTTGCGTCTGGGCTGGGGCTGCGCTGGCGCCTGCTGCTGATCTGGCCACTACTGCTGGTGGCGACGGTGTTGATGATTCGCGGCAGCCTCGATCACCGCCCCGCCAACCCGGCCCTGTTCGCGCGCTGGAACGACGGGCTCATTAACGAGCTGGCGCTCAACAGCGGCTACCGCTTCGGTTACGCGGTGTACGCCCAGAAACACGAGCGCAGCGCCGAGGCCATCTATGGTGGCCGTAGCGAAATCGCCGTGCGGGACTTTCTGGCCATGGATGTGCGGTTCGCCGAGGCACCCGCCGCCGCGCCCACCCGCCATCGGCAGGTCGCCACGACGCCGCGCGCCACACCGCTGAACCTGATCATTGTCGTGCTCGAAAGCCAGGGCGCCGACTTCTCGGGTCGCCTGTCCGGTCAGGGTTTCACCCCGCAACTGGACCGCTGGGCCAGCCGCGGCTGGTGGTTCGAGCGCCTGTACGCCACCGGCACCCGCTCGGCACGTGGCCTTGAAGCCATCGTGGCCGGCTTTCCCCCCTCGCCGGCGCCAGCCGTCCTGAAACGCGAAGGCGCACAAAGCGGCTTCACCACCCTGGCCAGCGTGTTGGCCACCCAGGGCTACGACAACCAGTTCATCTACGGCGGCGGCTCACATTTCGACAACATGCGCGGCTTCTTTCAGGGCAACGGCTTCGACTCGGTGATTGACCGCGACGACTACGTAAACCCCCATCACACCGGAAGCTGGGGCGTGTCCGACGAAGACTTGTTCGACCGTGCGCTGGCCGAAACCGCCGCGCTGCATGACCGCGACCAGGCGTTCTTCAAACTGGTGTTCACCTCGTCCAACCACACCCCGTTTGATTTCCCCCCCGATCGACTGCCGCCCGACGCCGCAGTAACCGGCACGGTCGAGGGCGCGGTGCGCTACGCCGACTTTGCGCTGGGCCGCTTTCTGGACACGGCCGCCACCCAGCCCTGGTTTGCCAACACGCTGATCATGGTGGTGGCCGATCACGATGTGCGCATGTACGGCGACGACGTGATTCCGCTGCGCCGGTTTCAGATTCCCGGCCTGCTGGTGGGCGCCGACATCGCGCCGCAGACCATCACCAGCCTCGCCAGCCAGATCGACCTAGCCCCCACCTTGCTGTCGGTGATGGGCGTCAGCGCGACGGTGCCGTTTCCGGGCCGCGACCTCAGCAGCACCCTGCCCGAGTTCGGCATTGCAGGCGGCCCGGTACCGCGCGCCATCTTGCAATTCGACAACCGCCACGGCTGGCTCGAAGACGACACGCTGGACGTGCTGCACCCCGGCGGCCACGCCGAACGCTGGGCGGTGCAGGGCAACACCCTGTCGGGCCCCTCAACGCCGCCCGAGGCGGCCACGGCCACGCTGAAAGGCTCGGCGCAGTTGGGGGACTGGCTGTATCGCGCCGCCGCCTACGGCCCGTCGGCATCCCCTTGAAACGGTGGGCCCGCGCCTGATGGTTGCGGCACCGCAAACGAGCCCGTTTGGGGGCCGCATCCATCGCCGTGCTTCAATCGCGCACACAGTTGCTGGCGCGCGAGCGGCGTCGCGCCCTCACAAACCCTGTGCCAACAAAACGCCTGCCGCCGGAAACCCTGCATGCCCAACGCTGACCCCCGCCGCCGCCAGACCGCCCACGACGCCGCGCGCAAGCCCCGGCCGTGGTGGGAACGCGGCCTGCACTGGATACGCCGCGCCCGGTTGGCAGGGATTGCCGCGCTGATCGGCGCCATCGCGCTGGGCTGGAACCTGCGCGACCGCGACGTCGCTGCACCCGGCGTCGATATCGTCGCACTGGCGCTGGACAGCGGCGCGCTGGAGGTCACGCCGTCGGGCCACGTCGTCACCCTGATTGCCAACGATGCGGTGATTGAAGTGCGGCCGCTGGACACCCGGCGCCACGCCGATGGCCGCCACTGCCGATCATTTGACGTCAGCCACCTGGCCGATCCGCCGCAACGCCAGAGCGCCACCGCCTGCCGCAATGCCGACGGCGGCTGGCGCGCCGTTACCGCAGACCATGGTGCGAATGGCGACTTGCTCAGCGCCGAGGCGGAGGCCAGACGCATCGGCGACGACTGGCGCGCGCCGCCGCCGCCGCCGTGAGGTGAGCATGTTGACTTTGTTGGTGAATCGGCAGGCACCTGCGTCCCGAAACAAGCGCATCTCAAGGTTGGACGCGGGCAAGCCGATCACCCTGTAGGCGTGCCGATTCGACAGACGCGCTCATAAGCGGGCCTTGCGCATCCGCAGGGCATTGGCAATCACCGAAACGGAACTCAGGCTCATGGCCACGCTGGCGATCATCGGCGACAGCAGCACACCAAAGACCGGAAACAGCAGGCCGGCCGCAATCGGAACGCCAAGCGCGTTGTAGGCAAACGCAAAGAACAGGTTCTGGCGAATGTTGGTCATCGTGTCCCGCGACAGCCGAACCGCCTTGCTGATGCCGCGCAAGTCGCCCTTGAGCAGGGTGACGCCTGCGGATTGCATGGCGACGTCGGTGCCTGTGCCCATGGCGATACCGACCTGCGCCTGGGCCAGCGCCGGGGCATCGTTCACGCCGTCACCGGCCATTGCAACGGTTCGGCCTTCGGCTTGCAGGCGCCTGACCACACTGGCCTTGTCAGCCGGCAGCACGTCGGCAATCACTTCATCCAGCCCCAGGGCGTCGGCGACAGCTTGCGCCGTGCGGGCGTTGTCGCCGGTGAGCATGATGATGCGGATGCCTTCGCCTTTCAGCGCCTTCACGGCATCGGCACTGGTGGCCTTGATGGCGTCAGCGATACCCAGCAGACCGGCCGGCTTGCCGTCCACCGCCACAAAGACCGTCGTCAGGCCCCGGTCGCGAAAAGCGTCGGCATGCCGCAGCAATTCGCGGGTCTCGACCTGGTGTCGTGCCATGAGCTTGGCGTTGCCCACCCGTACCGAGTGCCCACTGGCGGTCCCCCAGACGCCCAGACCGGGATCCGATTCAAAGTCGAAGACCGCGGGCGCCGAGTCGATGCCTCTGGCTTTGGCGCCGTCAACGATGGACCGTGCCAGCGGATGTTCGCTGGCCGATTCCACAGCCACGGCAAGCGTCAGCAGTTCGCGTTCTGAAAATCCGGCCAGCGGCACCACCGCCTGCAAGCTGGGCTTGCCTTCGGTGAGTGTGCCGGTCTTGTCGACCACCAGCGTATCGACACGTTCCAGCGCCTCCAGCGCCGCCGCATCCTTGATCAGCACGCCCTCGTGGGCGCCGCGGCCAACACCGACCATGATCGACATCGGCGTCGCCAGTCCGAGGGCGCAGGGGCAGGCGATGATCAACACCGACACGGCCACCACCAGGGCGTGCGCCACCGCAGGCGGCGGCCCGAAGACCGCCCACACGACGGCAGCAAGCACAGCGATGACGACGACGGCGGGAACAAACCAGGCCGACACCTGATCAGCCAGCCGCTGGATCGGCGCCCGCGAGCGCTGGGCCTCGGCGACCATGTGAACAATCTGCGACAGCAGCGTGTCGGCACCCACCTTCTCGGCACGAATGACCAGGCTGCCGGAGCCATTGAGGGTACCGCCGGTCACCTCGCTGCCCGGGCCTTTGCGCACCGGATCGGGTTCACCGGTGAGCATGGCTTCATCGACGTGACTGGCCCCTTCCAGCACGGTGCCGTCCACCGGCAGCTTCTCGCCCGGCCGTACCCGCAATCGGTCGCCCACCTGAATCTGCTCAAGATCGGTGTCGGTTTCGTTGCCCTGTTCGTCGAGACGATGGGCTCGTTTTGGCGCCAACGCCAGCAGCGAGCGAATGGCGTTGGACGTTTGCGAGCGCGCACGCAACTCGAGCACCTGGCCCAACAGCACCAGGGTGACGATCACCGCGGCCGCCTCGAAGTACAGCGGCGGCATACCGTTGGCCATACGGATGGACGCGGGCAGCCAGTCGGGCAACAACAGGGCCGCAAGGCTGAACCCATAGGCCGCACCGACGCCAAGCGCAATCAGCGAAAACATGTTGAGACTGCGGTGCACCAGCGACTGCCAGCCGCGTACGAAGAACGGCCAACCGGCCCACAACACGGCGGGTGTCGCCAGTCCGAACTGCACCCAGGCCGACAGGGCATGACCCATCCGGCGACTGAGATCGAGGGCCGGAATCATCTCGCTCATGGTCAGCACCAGCACGGGCGCACTCAACATCAGGCTGATCCAAAACCGCCGGGTCATGTCCGTCAGTTCATGATTCTCGCCGTCGTTCAGCGTGGGCGTTGCCGGTTCCAGCGCCATGCCGCATTTCGGGCAGCCGCCGGGGCCAACCTGCCGAACCTCCGGGTGCATCGGGCAGGTGAAGATCGTGCCTGCGGGCGCGGGCGGTTGCTCGGCAGGCGGCGTCAGATACCGTTCGGGGCTTGCCTTGAAGGTCTCCCGGCAACCCGTACTGCAAAAGAAGTGTGCCGACCCGCCATGGTCATGACGCAGCGCGGTTGCAGGGCTCACCTGCATGCCGCACACCGGATCGACGGCCGGGGCAGCGTGGTCCCCATGACCGGATGATCCGGCCGGGGTGTGGTGCTTGTGGCAGTCCTTCATGCTGCGTCCTCCGTGCTCAGCGCCGCGATGATCGGGCACTGGTCCAAACGTCCGTCGCCGGGGCAAGCGGCAATGAGCTTCTTGAGACCCAGCCGGATGCGCTGGAGCGCCTTGATCTTGGTCTCCACCACCGCCAGCCTGGTTTCGGCAGCCGCCTTGACGCCCTTGACCCCGTCATCGCGCTGCACCGACAGCGACATCAGCTCGCCAATCTCCTCCAGCGTGAAGCCCAGGTCCTTGGCCCGGCGGATGAAGCGCAACTGCTTCACCGTCCCAGCCGAATAATCGCGGTACCCCGAGGCGCGCCGCTGCGGCTTGGGCAGTAGCCCCGAGCGCTCGTAGTAGCGGATGGTGTCAATGCCCACGCCGGCCTGCTTCGCAATCGCACCGATGGTCAGGGTCTGCATAAAGCGCTCCAATCAAGAACAGGACCGCAGTCTAAACCCTGGACTATGGTCCAGAGTCAAGTCGATCGCGCAACGGCAATCTGGTCTCACTGGCCATGTTGAGAGTGATCCATACCCGGCATGGACTCAGCGTCGGGCACGGCCGGCCGCGCCAGCGGGACGTCGGTTGATTTGCCGTAGGGCGCGCGGCGTGGCGGGTCGCCAAAGTCAGGGTCGGCGCTGACCTTGCGGGCCATTTTGTCCTTGGGCGTGTCGTACCAGCCGGGATCGCGATAGTCGTCTGCGGCCTGGTCATCACGCACTTTAAGTACGGTGAACATGCCGCCCATCTCGATCGGACCGAAGGGACCTTCACCGGCCATCATCGCCAGGGTGTTGTCCGGACCGGGCAACCCCATCGCCACGTGGCTGCCGTGCTCGGCCATGCCGAATTTCCCCATGGCGCCGTAACCGGGCAGAAATTTGCGCACCTCGGCATCGACACCGCGCTGGTCAACGCCCACGGTGTTGGGCACGTCGTGCCCCATGGGCCCCATGGTGTGGTGCGCCATGTGGCAATGCAGGGCCCAGTCGCCGGGTTCGGTGGCGACGAATTCGATGTCGCGCATCTGACCAACACCAATGATCTCGGTGACCTCGCGCCGCCACTGGTTGCGCGGCCAGCGTCCGCCATCACTACCGGTCACCCAGAATGGATTGCTGTGCAGATGGATGGGGTGATTCCACATCGACAGGTTGCCGACGCGGATACGCGCGCGCTCACCGGTCGCCATCACCAGATGCTCGGTGGCGGGAAACACCCGACTGTTGAAGGTCCACAGGTCGAACGCCTGCATGACGGCGGGATCGGGCCGGTAGGTGCCTGGATGCAAGGCCCAGTTGTGCAGCAGAAACGCATAGTCGCGGTCGATGGCGACGTCTTCCCCGGCCTTGGGATGAATGATGAACAGGCCCATCATGCCGAACGCCATCTGCGTCATTTCGTCGGCGTGCGGATGGTACATATGGGTGCCGTGCTGTCGCAGGGTGAACTCATAGGCGAAGGTTTCACCCGGATTGATGTGCGGCTGGTTGAGCCCGCCCACGCCGTCATAACCGGCCGGAAGATCAATGCCGTGCCAGTGCACACTGGTCCATTCGCCAAGACGGTTGGTGACGAAGATACGCACCCGGTCGCCCTCGACCACCTCAATGGTTGGCCCCGGCGTGGTGCCGTTGTAGCCCCAACATTTGGCGCGTGAGCCGGGCGCGAACTCGTGCTCGATCTCTTCGGCCACCAGGTGAAATTCCTTGACACCGTCGTTCATCCGATACGGCAGCGTCCAGCCGTTGAGGGTGCGCACCGGCAGGTAGCCCTGAGCGTGCCGTTCGACGTTGGTGGCGGTAGCGCGCTCGGGTGGCGGCGGCCGCGCGGCGCCGTCCGGGTTCATGCCGGACATATCGTGCCCCTCGTGCTGCGCCGTGGCGGCATCAGAACGGGCTGTCAGCGCCGCCGCCGCGCCGGCGGTCAAGGTGTTCAGAAAATTGCGTCGCGTCAACATCAGTGATGTCCTCCATGGTCATGCGTTGCAGGGGCTGGGTCGTCAGGATGCAGCAGGTCGGCGGGGTCCAGGGTGGGCTCGGCGGCCTGCGCACTGCTGGGCAGGCGGCGACCCACGACGCGGGCCAGATCAGCACGCGCGGTCCAGTAGTCGCGCACCGCTTCGATGTACCCGGCGTAGGCGTCGTAGGTCTGCTGTTGGGCGAGGATCAGCTCAAAAATGCCGATCAACATGAAGTTCTGCTCTTTCTGTGCCTCGGCGACAATGACCTCGCGCTGCGGCACCAGCACGCTGCGGTACTGCTCGGCCCGCGCCTTGGCGGCAGCGACTTGGGCGGCCCCGAGGTGCACGGCGTTCGACACATCAAGCACCCGTGCGTCCAGCTCAGCCTCGGTCTCGTCCAGCGCCGCCTTGATGGCCGCGGTGCGACCGCCGCCCCAGTTGAACAACGGCAGCTCCAGCGCCAGCGTGGGCCCGGTATTGACGCTGCCATCGAACTCACGCTCGCGCTCGGCGCCCAGCTCAACGCCGCCGATCAGCCGCGTACGCCGAGCAACGCCGTAGCGGTCGGCGATGGCCCGGGCCCGGCTGCGCAGGCTGGCCAGGTCAAGACGGCTATCGAGGCTGAGGCGCTGCAAGGCGTCCGGCGAATCGTCATCGGCCAACGGCTCGGCCAGCCGGGCGTCCAGCGTCCAGCTGCTCTGCCCGGCGTCAAGGCCCATCAGCCGGTTCAGCGCCGAGCGCGTGGCCACCGCCTCGGCCCGCGCCGAAAGGGCATCCAACCGGGCTCGACTGGCCGCCGCCTGTTCCATCGCCTGCGCCCGGCGGGTGATGTTGCCCGCCTCGAAAAAGCGCTGCGACAGGTTGGCCGACGCCGCTTGCGCTTGGGCGGCGGCCTCGCGCATCTGCGCCAGTTGCTCGGCGCCTACGGCGGCGAACCATGCCGCCTCGACGCGGGCAGCCAGGTCCAGCGTTGCCGCCGCTACATCCTGTTTGGCCGCCTCAAACTGCGCCTCGGCAAAGCGCGTGTTGGCGGGCATCAAAAGCAGATTCACAAAGTTAACGGCAATGCCCAGATTGACCTGCGCGCCTCGCGTGGACGCGTCATCGGAAGTCAGCCGCGAGGCCGAGAACACCGGGTTGGCCAGTCGCCCAGCGTCGTAAACCTCGGCCGCTGCGAACCCGAGTCTCGCCGTTTCCAGCCGAACCGCCGGGTTGTTGAGCAGCGCAAGTTGAACGGCGGCCTCGGCTGTCAGGGGCGCTCGCAAGATGCGCTCGGTGAAAGCCTGCGCCTCGGCCGTCTTCGGCAATTCGCGGCCGCGCTCGGCGGTCATTTGCGCCACTTCGGCGCGGCCCCAGTCGCTGGGCATGCTGGCGCACGCCGAGAGGGAGAGCGACAGCAGCAAGGCCTGCCATCGCGGGCTCAGCAATATTTCGAAGTACACGGGAAGAACTCCTTCGCCTGGGCGTGGATTGGGGACGCGCGTCGGTCGTCGCAGACACCACCTGCATGCGTCAGCCGACCCGCAGGGCGCGTAAACGAGGGATGCACCGACTTGTTCACAAACCGATCCTGCGTCGCCGCATCAGCAGATACGCGGCCGGCAACACGACCATCGACAGCAGTGGCGCGGTGATCATGCCGCCGATCATGGGCGCGGCGATGCGCTGCATGACCTCGCTGCCGGCCCCGGTGCCGATGAACAGCGGCAGCAGCCCGGCAATGATCACCACCACGGTCATGGCCTTGGGCCGCACCCGCATCACGGCGCCTTCGATCAGCGCCGCGCGCAGGTCGGCTGCGGTGGTCAACTGGCCCCGCTGCTCGCGCTCGCGCAGCGCCTTGTCGAGGTAGATGAGCATGATCACGCCAAACTCGGCCGCCACGCCGGCCAGCGCAATGAAGCCGATGCCCGAGGCGACCGACAGGTTGTGGCCCAGCAGCGCAATCAACCAGAAGCCGCCCACCAGCGCGAACGGCAGGCTCGCCATGATCAGCAGCGCCGGGCCGACGCGGCCGAAGGTCAGGTACAGCAGCACGAAGATGATGGCCAAGGTGAACGGCACCACCACCTGCAAGCGCTGCGTGGCCCGCGCCAGGTACTCGAACTGCCCGGACCAGGCAATCGAATAACCCGGCGGCAGTTGCACCTGCTCGGCCACCGCGCGCTGCGCGTCAGCCACGTAGCCGCCCAGGTCGCGGCCGCGAATGTCCACGTAGATCCAGCCGTTGGGGCGGGCATTCTCGGACTTGATCATGGGCGGGCCGTCGCTGATCTCGATGCGGGCCAGACTGCCCAGCGTGAGGGTTTCTCCGCCCCGGGTGACGATGGGTAAGGCACGCAGGTCGGGCAGCGAATCGCGCAGTTCACGCGGGTAGCGCAAGTTGATGGGGAAGCGTTGCAGGCCCTCGACGGTCTCACCAATGTTTTGGCCGCCGATGGCCACCGCGACGATGCGCTGCACGTCGGCAATGCTCATGCCGTGGCGCGCAGCGGCAAGCCGGTCGGGGTTGATCTCGATGTAACGCCCGCCCGACACGCGCTCGGAAAATGCCGAGGCGGTGCCGGGTACCTGTTTGACCACCGATTCGACGGCGCTGCCGATCTGGTCGATGACCCCCAGGTCGGGCCCGGCAATCTTGATGCCCACCGGCGACTTGATGCCGGTGGCCAGCATGTCGATGCGGTTGCGGATGGGCTGCACCCAGACGTTGCCCATGCCGGGAATGCGCAGCGCCGCGTCCATCTCTTCAACCAGGCGCTCGGCGGTCATGCCCTCGCGCCACTGATCGCGCGGCTTGAGCATGATGGTGGTTTCAATCATCTCCAGCGGCGCGGGATCGGTGGCGGTGTCGGCGCGACCGATCTTGCCAAACACCCGCTCCACTTCGGGAAAGCGCTTGATGATGCGGTCGGTCTGCTGCAACACCTGCGCGCCCTTGCCCACCGCCAGCCCCGGCAGCGCGGTGGGCATGTACAGCAGGTCGCCCTCGTCCAGCGGCGGCATGAACTCGCTGCCCAGCCGGCTCAGCGGCCACAGTGTGGAGGCCAGCACCACGCCGGCCAGCAGCAGCGTGAGGCGCGGGTGGTCGAGCACGGCGTTGATGACCGGGCGGTACACGGCGACCAGCGCGCGGTTGAGCGGATTGGCATTTTCGCGGGCAATGCGACCGCGAATGAAGCTGACCATCAGTACCGGCACCAGGGTCACCGACAAGCCTGCGGCGGCGGCCATGGCATAGGTTTTGGTGAAGGCCAGCGGTGCAAACAACCGCCCTTCTTGCGCTTCGAGCAGAAACACCGGCACGAATGACACGGTGATGATCAGCAGCGAGAAAAACAGCGCTGGGCCGACTTCGGCGGCCGCGTCGGCAATCACCGTGACCCGTGACGGGCGCGGCGTCGGCGGCACCTCGTCAGGGTCGCGCGACGCCCACGCTTGCTCGGCCTCTTCCAGCCGCCGATGGGCGTTTTCGACCATCACCACCGCCGCATCGACCATGGCGCCAATGGCAATGGCGATGCCGCCCAGCGACATGATATTGGCGTTGATGCCCTGCGACTGCATCACCGCAAAGGCGGCGAGGATGCCCAACGGCAGGGTGACGATGGCCACCAATGCCGAGCGCAGGTGCCATAAAAACAGCAGACACACCAGCGCGACGATGGCGAACTCTTCCAGCAGCTTGACCGACAGGTTTTCGACCGCGCGCTCGATCAGCACCGAACGGTCATAGGTGGTGATGACCTCGACGCCCTCGGGCAGCCCCGCCTTGAGCGTGGCCAGCCTGGCCTTGACGGCCTTGATGGTGGCCTGCGCATTCTCGCCGCTGCGCATGATGACGATGCCGCCCACCACCTCGCCTTCACCGTCGAGTTCGGCAATGCCGCGGCGAATGTCGGGGCCAAGCTGCACGGTGGCCACGTCGCCCAGCAGCACCGGCGTGCCGCCCTCACCCGCGCCCACCGGAATGCTGCGAAAGTCGTCAAGGCTCTTCAGGTACCCGCGGCTGCGCACCATGTACTCGGCCTCGGCCAGTTCCAGCACCGAGCCACCGGCCTCGGCGTTGGCATCCTGCACGGCGTCCATGACCGCCTCCAGCGGCAGGCCATAGGCGCGCAGCCGCGCCGGGTCGAGCACGATCTGGTACTGGCGGTTGAAGCCGCCCAGGGTGGCCACCTCGGCCACGTTGTCGACCGACTTCAGCTCGAACCTGAGAAACCAGTCCTGCAGGGCGCGCAGCTCGGACAGGTCATGACGGCCGCTGCGGTCCACCAGCGCGTACTGGTAAATCCAGCCGACGCCGGTGGCATCTGGCCCCAGTTCGGCGCGGGCGCCTGCGGGCAACCGGCCCTGCACCTGCGACAGGTATTCCAGCACCCGCGAGCGCGCCCAGTACAGGTCCACGCCGTCTTCAAACAAGATGTACACAAAGCTTTCGCCAAACATCGAGTAGCCGCGCACCGTTCTGGCGTAGGGCACCGACAGCAGCGCGGTGGTGAGCGGATAGGTGACCTGGTCTTCCACCACCTGCGGTGCCTGGCCGTCAAAGGTGGTGCGGACGATGACCTGCGTGTCCGACAGATCGGGCAGCGCGTCCAGCGGCGTGGTCAGGGCGGCATAGATGCCCCAGGCGGCCAGCAACGCCGCGCCCAGCAGCACCAGAAAGCGGTTTTGGATCGACCAGCGAATCAGTGCGGCGATCATGGCTGGGCCTCGGCGCCGGGGGCCGACCCGTCGATACGGCGGTACGCGCCCAGCAGACTGGCCTCGGAGTCAATCAGAAACTGTCCCGACACCACCACCTCGTCGCCCGCCGCCAGACCATCGCGCACGATGATCTGGCCGTCACGTTCATCGCCCAGGGTCACCGCCACCGGGCGGTAACGACCCTCGGCTTCGGCGCGGATGACCACGCTGCGCGTGCCGGTGCGAATCACCGCTTCGCTGGGCACCAGGGTGACGTCGTCGCGCGGCCCACCGAACAGCGCCACCTCGGCATACAGGCCAGGCCTGAGGCGGCCGTCGGGGTTGTCGAACACCAACCGCGCCCGCAGGGTGCGGGTGGGCGTGTCGAGCTGCGGGTACAAAAACTCGACTTCGCCGGTCAGCACCTCGCCGGGCCGGCTTCTGAGCCGCGCCTCGGCCGGGGCGCCCACCGTGACCCAGTCCGCCTGCGCCTCGGGAATGTCCACCAGCACCCAGACGCGCGTCAGGTCAGCGAGGGTCATCAGCGCCATGCCGGGGGTCAGCTCGGCGCCCTCACGCACCATCAGCTCGGTGACCACCCCGGCCTGCGGCGCCACCACGGCAAACTGCCGCTGCGGCGTGGCGTCGGGCTGTACGTCCAGCAGCCGCAGGCGACTGCGGGCGGCGGCCATCAGCGCCGGGTCGTCAAGCTCGCGCGCCAGCGCCAACTCCTGCTGGGCGGCCAGCACCTCGGGGGCGTACACCTGGGCCAACACCTGCCCGGCGCGCACCGTCTCGCCCACCGCGCGCACCGCCAGTTGCTCGACCCAGCCGGTGGCGCGCGAGGTGACGGTGACCATGCGCCGCTCGTCCACCGCCACGCTGCCGGTGGCGTCTACCCGCTGCCAGAAGCGCCCGCGGGTCACCGGCGCAGTGCGCATGCCAAGGTTTTGCGCCATGCGCGGGTCAATCTCGACGACGGTCAGACCGCCATCTCGCGAACCGTCTCCGGCGGCGTACTTCGGTACCAGTTGCATGTCCATGAAAGGGGACTTGCCGGGCTGGTCGAAATGCTGATCGGGCCGCATGGGGTCGTACCAGTACAGCACCTGGCGCTCGGCACCCGCAGATGCTTCTTCGCGCTTGCTCAGCCTCATGCCGCAAATCGGGCAATTGCCCGGCGCGTCCTGGCGCACCTGCGGGTGCATGGCGCAGGTGTAATACACATTGCCTGCCGCGTCAGTCTGCGGTTCAAGCTGATGCTGATGCGCGGCTTCGGGCGCCAGGGCGTCGGCCAGCCACCAGCCCCCCGCAGCGGTGAGTACGACCAGGCCCACGATGACGACGGGGCGCTTATTCATGAGGGTGCTCCAGGGTGGCGGACGCTTCGTCCACGGCGAAATAGGCCAACTGGACCTGCCGCTGCGCGAGGGCGTGGCGCAGGTCAAGCTGGCTGAGTTGCAAGGTGAGTTCGTCGCGGCGCGCCTGAATCACGTCGCGCAGCAGACCGCGACCGTTGCGCCACGCAATCAGTGCCGCCTCGCGGCGCGCGGCGCTTTGCGGGATGAGCCCGGCGTCGTAGTCGGTAAGCCGCGCGTCGAGCCGCTGCGCATCCACATGCAGGCGCCGCAATTCGGCCTGCAACTGGCGCTGCACATCGTCTACGGCGGCATCGGCAACGTCCTGCTGGGCCAGCGCCGCAGCGAGTTTTCGGTCTTGGCGCTGGGCGGTGAACAGCGGCAGGTCCATGCCCACTTGCAGCATCACCATTTCCGAGAACGCGGGGCGGTGGCCGTAGCCCAACTCCAGCCACCAGTCGGCCTGGAACTCGGCGCGGGCCAGCGCCGTGCCGGTGTCGGCCACAGCGCGCTGCGCAAGCGCGGCGGCAAGCTCGGGGTGGCGCCGGGTCTGCGCCAGCAAGGTCGGCAACGGCTGGGGCGGGGCCAGCGCAAGGCGCCGTTCGACCGGGCGCCACGCCGCCTCGCCCACCCAGCGGCTGAGCGCACTGCGCGCCTGCTCGATCATCTGCGCGCTGGCGCTGACCTGATCGGCCAGGGTCAGTGCCTCGACCCGCGCGGCCAAAAACTCGGCCTGCGTGGCCGTGCCGGTTTTCAGTGCAATCTCGGCCAGCGCCACCTGCGTTTGCGCGTCTTCCTGCTGGGCCGCGACGAGGCGCTGCGCGGTGGTCTCGCGCCACAGCGTCAGCCACGCCAGCGCCACCTCGCGCCGCACTTGCCGACGGGTGCGCAACTGCTCGACATCAAGCCGCTGGGCGTCGCGCACCATCACCTCGCCGCGCAGTCGCCGCTTGTCAGCACGCGGAAAGGCCTGCTTGACGCCCACCACGATCTGCGTGTCGCTGTCATCGGTAAGCGAATAGGCCTCGTCGGTGTCCACCGGCAAATCCACCAGCCCAAGATTGAGTTCCGGATCGGGCAACTGGCGCGCGGCCACGGCCGACTCGCGCAGGGCGCGCGACTGGGCGGCAATGCCGCGCAGCAGCGGCTGCTCGGTCAGCGCCAGGGTGACGGCCTCATCAAGGCTCAGCGGCGTTTCGGCATCGGCCGATCGCGCCAACAGCGGCAACGCCAGCAGCAGCGCCAGCAGGCACCGCGCAGCGGCGCGGCAGGTCAGGACAGACATGGGAGTGACTCCACAAGCGGGCCGAGCAGCGCGGCCCCAAACGGCTCAGATCGAGCCGGGCGACGGAACTAACCGTGCAGGGGAATCGGTGGGCGTATCGGCAAACTGCGCCGTGCTGCGGGCAGGTTCAGCGCCAGCACCGGCGCACGCAGACTGGCGGCCTCGGGCAGCACCAGCAGCGGCAGCGTCGCCACCGAGGCGTGGCCCAGCGCGCATGCCGCCATGTGCGGGCAGCCCGCGTCACAGCACGAGGTGCGCTCATCCGAAGCCAGGGTCACCGGCATGTCGTGACAGGGCGGCACCGGTGCGGTCGTCACGCTGTCCGGCGGCGGGGTCATCGCCCCGGCTGGCCCAGCCGCCACCGCGTAGCCCTGCACCAGGAACACGAGTCCCAGCAGCAGATTCACAAGCGGGCGGTGGCGGTGACGGATCATGACCGCTCAGACTCTAAGCGCGGCACGCCAGTTCCGCAACAAGCCAGCGGCGTGCTCAGCGCTACGGCGGCGAATCCTCTTCCACCGGCCACAGCCGCCATGCCAGCGCGGTGCCGGTCAGGGCCAGCGCGGCCATGCCCCACAGGGCGGCGACGGTGCCCAGCGCACTGCCCAGCCACCCCACCAACGGATAGGCCAGCAGCCAGCACAGATGCGATAGCGAAAACTGTGCGGCAAACAGCGCGGGCAGTTGCTCGGCGCTGGCGGAACGTCGCAGCAGCCGCCCGCCGGGCGTGGCCAGGGCCGCGTAGGCCATGCCCAGCAGCGCCCAGCCGGTCAGCATGAGCCACCACTGCCCGGTTGGGGCCATCTGCGGCCATGCCATGGCCAGAACCGTGAGCAGCACGGTCATGACGGCGGCGGCGGCCAGCATCAACGCGCGGTCGCGGTAGCGCGCCAGCAGGCGCGGCAACAGTAGCGCCAGGGCCATGGAACCTGCGCCATAGGCCATCAGCGCCAGCGCCACCGCGCTCTCGGCACGGGCCAGCCCTTCGCGCACGATGACCACGGTGTTGACGATGACCAACGCGCTGCCCGCCGCCGCCGCCAAGGTCAGGGCCAGCAGGCCGCGCAGGCGCGGGGTGGCCAGATACAGCCGCAGCCCCTCGGTCAGCTTGCGGCCGATGCCACGGGGTTCGGTGACCCGACGTCGCGGCGGCAGCACCACCGACACCACCAGCAGGGCCGACCCCGCAAAGCCCAACGCGGTGCCCACGAACAGCCCGTGGTAGCTGAGCACCAGCAGCAGCATCGCCGCCAGCGCGGGGCTGAGCAGGCTTTCGAGGTCGTAGGCCAGCCGCGACAGCGTCAGCGCGCGGGTGTAGTCGGCCTCGTCGGGCAGCACCTCGGGGAGGGTGGCCTGGAACAAGGGAGTGAAGGCCGCCGAGCTGCTCTGCAACAAAAAAATCAGCATGTAGATTTGCCACACCTGGGTGACCCAGGGCAGCGCCAAGACCACCGCCAGCCGCGCGCCATCCAGCGCCACCAGCAGGGCGCGACGCGGCACACGGTTGGCGTAGGCGCCCGCGATGGGCGCGACCAGCACGTAGGCAATCATCTTGATCGCCAGCGCCGTGCCCAGCACCACCGCCGCGTCGGCACCGGCCAGGTCGTAGGCGAGCAGGCTCAGGCCCACCGTGGCCAGCCCGGCGCCCACCAGCGCCACCACCTGCGCGAAGAACAGGTTGCGGTAGGTACGGTGGCGCAAAACGTCAAACATGGTCTACCCGGCGTGGCAGGCGTTGAACGGGCTGAAGCCTGAAGTGCTCACGGGCCCCGCCGACAACCCGGCAGCGGTTGACTGAAAACCGGCGCGGTGCCTGCCACTGATCTGTGCGTGTTGGCGCTTGAAGGGTCGTGCCAGCTACTCGGGACGGTACAGCGCGCCGAAGTAGCCGCTCACGTTTACCGTCACCGTCACCGGCTCGCTGCCCTTGTTGACCCAGTACCAACCGTGGGTGCCGTCGAAGGGTGCGGTGAAGCTGCCGTTGCCGCCGGTCTGATCGCGGTCGCGCCAGTAGCTACTGAATTCTTCACCCGCATTCGGCCGTTCGCCGTGCATGTCAACGTGTACCGGGCCGCCGTCGGTTTGCCACGAGAACACCATCACCTGCCCGGCCTGCATCAGGCTCTTGATTTCGGCGCCTTCGTTGCTGCCCAGCGTCAGGCTCATCTCGCTGCTTTGATACGGAGCGTCGCTGCGCGTCACCGCCATTTCGGGCGTGGGGGCGGCGGCCGGGCCGGTGGTTTCGGCGCTGGCGCTGAGGGCGGTCAAGCCCAGCGCCTGGCCGATGCCGGTGGGGTCAACGCCGTACTCGGCGGGCAGGATGGTCGTCACCAGCACCACACCTGCCACCGCCAGCGCGACGGCGGTGGCCTTGAGTAGTTGCGGGGTGGTGGCGTTGACGGTGCTGGGGTTTGGGGTGGTCATATGCGTTCTCAGGAGAAGAAATAGCCCGCGAGCTGATAGCCCGTGAGCAGAAAACCGGCGCCCATCAACAGCGCGTTGGCGGTGAAGGCCTGGCGTGCAAACAGTGGCGAGCGCCGCCAGAAGCCCATGGCAATCAGAATGGCCCCCAGCGCCAACAACTGGCCGATCTCGACGCCCACATTGAAGGCCAGCATGTTGGCGACCAACCCGTCGGGCGACAACTGAAAATCCTGCAGCTTGGTGGCCAGCCCAAAGCCGTGGAAGAAGCCGAAAATCAGCACCGCCGCCTTGAGGTTGGGCTGTACGCCAAACCAGGTCCTGAAGGCACCGAGGTTGTCCAGCGCCTTGTAGACCACCGACAGCCCGATGATGGCGTCTACCAAAAACGGGTTGACGTGGGTGCCGCTAAGCACACCGTAAAGCAGGGTGCTGCTGTGCCCGATGGCAAACAGGGTCACGTACAGACCCACGTCGCGCATGCGGTACAAGAAAAAGATCACCCCAAACAGAAACAGCAGGTGGTCGTAGCCGGTCACCATGTGCTTGGCGCCCAGATACAAAAACGGCAGCAACTGCATACCCGCGCTGCCTTCCAGAAACAGCTTGTCGTCGTCCGCGACGCCATGGGCTGCGGCTGCACTGGCCAGCAGCAGGCCAGGCAGCAGCAGCGCGAGGCTGCGGATCAGTGCGCCGAGGCTCACGGCTGCTTCGGTTCGGACGCCGCGTCGGGCTGCGGCGTCGGTTCGGGTGTGGCGGTGGGCTCAGGCTCGTCAAAATCGTGGCCACCATGGGCGAACGTCGGTGCGGCCAGCACGCTGAGCAGCAAGATCGCAACGTATTTCAGATTCAGTTTCATCGACAACTCCTTGGTTTTTGGGTCGGTCAAGCGGGGTGAACCACATCAACAACGTTTGACTGCGTTTTGCGGGCGGCCATGCGGTACAGCCCCGGCAACACCAGCAAGGTCAAAAGCGTCGATGAAATGATTCCGCCGATCACCACCGTCGCCAGCGGACGCTGCACTTCCGAGCCGATGCCGGTGTTGAAGGCCATGGGCACAAAGCCCAGGCCGGCCACCAGCGCGGTCATCAACACCGGGCGCAGGCGGGTCAGCGCGCCTTCGATGATGGCGTCGTCCAGCAACCGGCCCTGTTCGCGCAGCGACTTGATGAAGCTCACCATCACCAGGCCGTTGAGCACGGCAACGCCAGACAGCGCAATGAAGCCGACGCCCGCCGAGATCGAAAACGGAATATCGCGCAGCACGAGCGCGAGCACGCCGCCGGTGAGCGCCAGCGGCACGCCGCTGAAAATCACCAGCGCTTCGCGCATCGACCCGAAGGCCAGAAACAGCAGGCCGAGAATCAGCGCCAAGGTCACCGGCACGACAATGGCCAGGCGCTTGGAGGCCGACTGCAACTGCTCGAAGGTACCGCCGTAGTCCAGCCAGTAGCCGGGCGGTACATCGACGTCGGTGCGCATCTTGGTCTGCACCTCATCGATGAACGAACCCAGATCGCGGCCGCGCACATTGGCGGTGACCACCACGCGACGCTTGCCCTGCTCGCGGTTGATGGCGTTCGGCCCCAGGCCCAGCTCAAGGCTGGCGACTTCCCCCAGCGGCACGTAGTCGCCGTTGGACAGCATGATCGGCAAGCGCAGCATGGCCTCGGTGTCGGTACGCAGCGCTTCCGGCAGGCGCACGACGATGTCGCTGCGGCGGTCGCCCTCGTACAACAGTCCCGCCGTTTCACCGCCGTAGGCCGTCGCCACCAGATTCTGCAAATCAGCCACATTGAGGCCGTATCGCGCCAGCACCTCGCGCTTGGGCGTGACGGTGAGTATGGGCAGCCCCGTGGTCTGCTCGGTCTTCACATCGGCCGCGCCAGCGATGCCGCCGATCACCTGCTCGATCTGCGCCGCAACCTCGTTGAGCATGTCCAGATCATCACCAAACACCTTCACCGCCACGTCGGCACGCACGCCAGAAATCAGCTCGTTGAAGCGCATCTGAATCGGCTGGGTGAACTCGTAGTTGTTGCCCGGCACCGCCATCGCCAGCGCTTCCAGTTCTTTCACCACCTCGGCCTTGGGCTTGCCGGGATCGGGCCAGTCCTTGCGATCCTTGAGCATGACGAAAGTGTCGGCGACGCTGGGCGGCATGGCGTCGTTGGCAATTTCGGCGGTGCCCAGCTTGCCGAAGACGCGCGCCACCTCCGGCAACTGTGTCAGGGTGGATTCCAGTTGGCTCTGCATCTGCACGGCCTGGGTCAGGCTGGTGCCGGGAATGCGCAGCGCGTGCAGCGCGACGTCGCCTTCATCGAGGCTGGGAATGAACTCCGAACCCAGCCGTGTGGCCAGCGCGCCGCAGACGACGACGAAGGCCAGCGCCGCAATCACCACCGGCACGCGCCAGCGCAGCGCCCAGTCGAGCAGCGGCGCATAGCCGCGCCGCGCGAGGCGCATCAGGGCGTTGTCGTGCTCGGCGACCGGGCCCTTGAACAGCAGCGCCACCGACGCGGGCACAAAGGTCAAGGCCAGCAGCAGGGCGCTGGTCAGCGCCATCACCACGGTGATCGCCATGGGATGAAACATTTTTCCTTCCACGCCGGTCAGCGCGAAAATCGGGATGTACACCGCCGTGATGATGCCCACGCCGAACAGCGCGGGGCGAATGACCTCGTTGGTGGCCTGAAAGACCACTTCCAGCCGCTCGCTTTGACTGAGCGTGCGGGTGCCCCCGGTGGCCAGCCCCAGCCGGCGCAGGCAGTTCTCGACGATGATCACCGCGCCGTCCACGATCAGACCGAAATCCAGCGCGCCCAGGCTCATCAGGTTGGCGGAGGTTTTCGACTGCACCATGCCGGTGAAGGTCATCAGCATCGCCAACGGAATGACGGCGGCGGTCAACAGCGCGGCGCGGATATTGCCGAGCAGCAGAAACAGCACGACGATCACCAGAATCGCGCCCTCAAGCAGATTCTTTTCCACCGTCGCCAGGGTCTTGTCCACCAGCGTGGTGCGGTCGTAGACCACATTCGCGACGATGCCCGGCGGGAGGCTGCGCTGCGCTTCCGCCAGCTTTTCGGCGACCGCGCGGGACACTTCCCGGCTGTTCTCGCCCACCAGCATGAACACCGTGCCCAGCACCACTTCGCGACCGTTCTGCGTGGCCGCGCCGGAGCGCAGTTCCGGGCCGATCATGAGCTGCGCTACATCGCTGACCCGCACCGGCGCGCCGTCGCGCTCGGCGATGACGATGCGCCCCAGATCGTCCAGCCCGGCGGCCTGACCGGGTACACGGATCAGTTGTTGCTGGCCGCGCTTCTCGATGAAGCCGGCGCCCTGGTTGGCGTTGTTTGCGGTCACCGCTTTAACCAACTCGTCGAAGCTCACGCCGTAGGCCAGCAGGCGTCCCGGATCGGGACGAATCTGAAATTGCTTGTCGTAGCCGCCGATGCTGTTGACCTCGATCACACCCGGCACCTGCAACAGAATCGGCCGCAGGATCCAGTCCTGCGCCTGGCGCAGATCGGTGGGCGTGATGGGCGAGCCATCCTGGTTGCGCGCACCCGGCTCTGCATCCACCGTCCACATGAAGATCTCGCCCAGGCCGGTCGCGATGGGTCCCATCTGCGGCTCCAGCCCGGCGGGCAGTTGCGCTTTCAGCGATTGCAGGCGTTCGGAAATCAGTTGCCGCGCAAAGTAGATATCGGTGCCTTCCTTGAACACCACCGTCACCTGCGACAAACCGTAGCGCGACAGCGAGCGCGTGTAGTCGAGCATCGGCAATCCGGCCATCGCGGTTTCAACCGGATAAGTCACGCGCTGCTCGGTTTCCAGCGGCGTGTAGCCCGAGGCCTCGGTGTTGATTTGCACCTGCACGTTGGTGATGTCGGGCACCGCGTCAATCGGCAGATGCTGAAAGCTCCACACGCCCAGACCGGCCAGCGCAAACACCAGCACCAGCATCAGGCCACGACGATGAATCGCAAATCGCAACAGGGCTTCAATGATCATGGCTGGCCCCGGACTTTTCGATGTCGGCCTTGATCAGGTAACTGTTTTCACTCACGTAGGGCGCGCCGGGCTTGAGGCCGCCCAGCACCTCCACGTACTCGCCGTCGCTGCGCCCGAGTTCGAGCATGCGTACCTCGTAGGTCTCGTCCACGCGCGTGAAAACCACGGTGAAATCGCGGAAGGCCTGCAGGCCCGAGGTCTTGACGGCCAGCGGCACTTCGGCGCCGCCGGTCAGCACCTCGGCGTTGACGTACAGGCCGGGCGTCCAGCCGCCAGCGTCGCCGTCAAAACGTGCCCACACCTTCAGCGCGCCGCCGCTGTCAGCGTTGGGCGAGATGCGCGCCACCGTGCCGCGGGTGCTCTGCTCGCCGTCCATCGCGCTGAGGCGCACGGCTTGCCCAAGCCGGATGCGCGCCAGGTCACGCGGAAACACCCGCAGCTCGGCCCACACCTGGGTCAGGTCACTGACCGTGAACAGCGCCGCTGCCCCGGCCTGCTCGCCAGGATTGGCCCTGCGCGCGGTCACGGTGCCGCTGATCGGCGAGGTGACCGCATAAACCTGTAAAGACTCGTTGGACTCGACGCGCGCCAGCACCTCGCCCGCCTGTACCGCATCGCCCACCGACTTGGTGACGCTGACAACGGCACCGGGAAAGCGCGCCCCTACCTCGCGCACCGCTTCAGGGTTGACGACGATCTGCCCATACAGCGGCAGCACCTCACGAATCATCCGCGGACCAGCCTCGGCAAGCTCGATGCCGGCCGCCTGCGCACTGGCGTCCGAGATCTTCACCCGGCCTTCGTGGCTCTCATAGGTCCATTCATACGCCTGGTCGGCGTACTCGGCACGCACTACAACGTCGAAGGAGTGCGGCTCGGTGACCACGCCGTCGCCATGCAGCGCACCCTCTTGCGGGACGAAGCGGAACAGGTTGGTCTCGCCGTCGAGCCGACTCAGTTCCACTGTGAGCGTCACGTCCTCGGGCGCCAGGGTCTCGCCGTCGAAGGTGGCCCAGGCGCGGTACTCGGGCGGCACGCCGTCTTCGACAATGGCCAACTCCAGCGCGAAATCGCCGTCTTCCAGCAACCGTCCGCCGTTGGGGCCCTTGACCATTTCGTCGTCGTGCGCCGTTTCGCCGTGGCCGTGGCCATCGTCTTCAGCGTGATGGTCGCCGGGCTGGCAGGCCGATAAGGTCAGCGCAAGCATCAGCCACGGTGCCAGGAAAAGGGTGCGGTTCATGGGGCGACTCCTGCGGTGGTTGCGGCATTGGGGTCGGTCAGCGCGGCGCCGGTGAGGCGCTCGATCTCGACCCGATAGAGATGGGCGTCGGCAGCTGCGACGATCAGCGCGCGTTCGATCTCGATACGTTCGCGCTGCGCTTCGGTCCATTCCAGATAGCTGTAACGGCCGCGCTGCCACGCCGTGCGGGTGTCGGTGAGGGCCGCTTCCATCTGCGGCAATACCTCGTCGCGCAGCACCGTGGCCTCGGTGATGGCGTGGCGCAGTTCCTGTACCCATGCAAACAGGCTGGCCTCGGCGCGGATCCGCTGCGCGGCGGCCTTGCTGTCGATGCCCGCGCGCAGCGCCTCGGCTTCAGCGATGGCCGGCTGCGCGCGGCGCGCGCTGAACAGCGGCATCGAAACCCCCGCCACCAGGGCAGTGTCCTGAGTTTGTTGCAGGCGCCGCAGACCGCCGCTGACGGTGATGGCGCCGCGTGCCTGCGACAACGCGACGGCGATCTCGGCATCGCGCTGGCGGGCTTCGGTAGCGAACTGCATGAAGTCAGGGCTGCGGCTGAGACGCTGTGCCAAGGCCTCGAAGTTCTTGATCCGGGGCAGTTCAAACAGGGCCGCATCCACCGGGCCGAAGTCGGGCTCGCGCTGGCCCCACATGGCGGCCAGCTTACGGCGCGAGGTCAGCAGTTCGTGCTCGGCGTGTTCTTGAAGCACCTTGGCGCGTGCCAGGGCGATGCGGGCACGGTTGAGCTCCACCCGCGGCGAGCGTGCGTCATTCACGCGGCGCTCAATCTCGGCAACGGTCTGCTCGGCCAGCCGCGTCGCGAGGCCGGTCAGTTGCAACTGCTTCTGGTCCGATGCCGCATGAACGAAGCGCCGACCCAGTTCGGCCAGCACGTCAAGCTGGGCAATCTCGCGGGCCACTTCGATCTGGTCGCGCCCGCCCTGCGCGGCTTCGATACGCCGCGAACGCTGACCGCCCAGCTCGATGACCTGCGACAACGCCAGGGTCGCCTCGGCGTCGTCGAGTCCGCGCGTGCGGCCGGTGCCCAGCACGTTGTCAAACTGCAGGCTGACCTCGGGTGCGGGCCGCAGCCCGGCACCGTCGGCGCGCGCGTCCTGCGCCTGTAACTGAAAGGCGAACTGCGCCAGCTCGGGGTTGTGGTCGAGGGTGTTGCGGACCGCCTCGCGCAGGCTCAGCGGTGGGCCGTCGGGGAGGGTCGGATCGGTTTCGGCGAAGGTCGCGGAGGCCGCGACTAGGCTCAGCAGCCCGCAGGCCGCGGCAAGCCGGAATTGAAAGGTGAACACGTGGGTTTCTCGTCACAAGCCCGGATGACTCCGGGCGGCCGCCGTGGCGGCAAACCGCATCCCGACAACGGGACGGGCGCTAAAGGCTGTGAGAGAAAGCGACCGGCGGCGCCTGCGACGGCGGTCGCAGGGCAAAGCGTGGCGGGGCCCGCCAAGGCGGGTTGATCACCGACCGCAGCAGCGGTGCAGGTGGCGCGGTCAGCCGCAGCATGAAGGCCAAAACGAACACCAGCCCCAGCGGCAGGCTGTCGGCAAAGGCCTTGATCAGGCCGTCTGCCACGACCTTGGTTTCAACATCGACGTGAGGGTGTGCCGCTTCGGCGTGCGAGTCGTGTGCTTGGCCGTCGTCTGCCGCCTTCCAGTGGTGTCCGGCATCGGCAAAGTGCAGTGCACTGCCGTGACCTTGTGGGCCGTGACCCACCTCCAAGTGCCGATGGTGATGCACTCCGCCGAGCTGCAACAGAAACAGGGCCAGTGCTATGAGCACGGCCATGGATCGTTGGGCGTTCGACGAGATTTTCACCGCCGCAGGTTAGCAGAACACCTGCGAGGCCCGTCGGCGCAAGGCGTGAAGCCCAGAACGGGCCGCAAGGGCCGCGCTTGGTGCAGATCAATTGGGAGAAGAATGTGAATGGTGCGCTCGGAGAGATTAGACAAATCCGCAGGAGCGGATTTGCGCGTCGCGCACAGCGCGAAGCCCGGAGCGAAGCGAAGGGTGAGGCCCATGGATGGGCCGAACTTCTCCCGACCCCAGCGGGCCGCAAGGGCCGCGCTTGGTGCCAATAAATTGAGAGAAGAAGGTGAATGGTGCGCTCGGAGAGATTCGAACTCCCGACCCCTTAGTTCGTAGCCAAGTGCTCTATCCAGCTGAGCTACGAGCGCACAAAACAGCCTTTGAAACCTTGCCAATCCGTCATGGCGGAGAGAGAGGGATTCGAACCCTCGATAGGGGATAAACCCTATACTCCCTTAGCAGGGGAGCGCCTTCGTCCACTCGGCCATCTCTCCGGCGTAACGGTCTTGCCTTCGGGGTGATATGACATGGTGCGCTCGGAGAGATTCGAACTCCCGACCCCTTAGTTCGTAGCCAAGTGCTCTATCCAGCTGAGCTACGAGCGCGTGTCATCGGCACCTGCCGAAGGGGCGCGATTGTAGCCGCGTGTCGGTCGGGGGTCAAAGCAATTCGACGGGTTCATTCGACCAGGTCGTCGGTCTCCTGATCGATACGATCCCGAACCTCGCCGCGATGCACGGCCACATCGCGCGGGGCGTCGATGCCGAGACGCACCTGCCCCCCCTTGACTGCGAGAACCGTCACCAAAACACCCTCACCTATGGTGATGGTTTCACCCACCTTGCGGGTCAGAATCAGCATTCAGCGATCTCCGAAATTTAGGAGCTGAGCCTGACGTCCTTATCCGGCAATGAATATCGTTAGGGTCACCCACGATCTGTGGGTAATCGGGGTCAGACGGTTGCAATGTCCAGACCAAAGGCCTTGTGCAGCGTACGCACCGCAAGCTCGAGATACATCTCTTCGATGACCACCGAGATCTTGATCTCAGAGGTCGAGATCATGCGGATGTTGATGCCCGCCGCCGCCAGCGCCTTGAACATTTGGCTGGCAATGCCGGCATGGCTGCGCATGCCGACGCCAACCACTGAAACCTTGGCGATGTCGGTGGCGCCCCTGACGCCCTTGGCACCCAGTTCGGCGGCGATGCCCTGCATCAGTTCCAAGCCACGATCATAGTCGTTCTTGTGCACGGTGAAGGTGAAATCGGTGGTGCCGTCCGCGGCGACGTTCTGCACGATCATGTCGACTTCGACATTGGCCTCGCCCACGGGCCCCAGAATAGCCGCCGCAATTCCGGGACGATCGGGCACACCGGTCACGGTCAGTTGGGCTTCGTCGCGATTGAAGGCAATGCCGGAGATCAGGGGGTCTTCCACGTGGTGTTCCTCTAGCGTAATCAGCGTGCCCGGCCCGTCCTTGAATGTGGACAGCACCCGCAGCGGGACTTTGTACTTGCCGGCAAATTCCACCGAGCGAATCTGCAGCACTTTGGAGCCCAGACTGGCCAGCTCCAGCATTTCTTCGAAGGTGATCCTGTCGAGCCGCCGTGCCTTGGGCTCAACACGCGGGTCGGTGGTGTAGACGCCGTCGACGTCGGTGTAGATCTGGCATTCGTCGGCTTTCAGCGCGGCGGCCAGTGCGACGCCGGTGGTGTCGGAGCCGCCCCGCCCCAACGTGGTCACCGAGCCTTCGCCCGTGAGGCCCTGAAACCCCGCCACGACCGGCACGATGCCCAGCCGGCAGTCGGCCATCAGACGCTCGGGATCGATCTTCTGGATACGCGCTTTCTGATGCGCGGCATCGGTGTGGATCGGCACCTGCCAACCGGTATACGAGCGCGCCTTGACGCCCTGTGTTTCCAGCGCCAGCGCCAGCAGACTGATGGTGACCTGCTCACCGGTGGCCAGAATCTGGTCGTACTCGCGCTTGCTGCCGCGCGGGTTGATCTCCCTCGCCATCTTGGTCAGCCGGTCGGTCTCACCGCTCATGGCCGAGACCACCACCACCACCTGGTCGCCGCGCGCGATGAAGCCCGCCACCTTGGCGGCCACATGCTGGATGCGCTCCACCGAGCCCATCGAGGTGCCGCCATACTTCTGAACAATCAATGCCATGAACGTGATTCTCGCTCAGCGAGTCATTAACCCCTCGCCCGCACGCGGGAGAGGGAACCGGATGGGACGTTCACGATAAATGTCCCTCGACTTGCGAATACACCGATTCAAGCGCGGCAGGCAGTGCCGACGCATCGGTACCGCCGGCCTGCGCCATGTCGGGCCGACCGCCGCCCTTGCCGCCCACTTGCGCGGCGACGGCCTTGATGATGTCGCCGGCCTTGATGCGTCCAACCAAATCCTGCGTGACCCCGGCAATCAGACTGACCTTGTCGCCGTCGGCGGCGCCGAGCACGACGATGCCGCTGCCGAGCTTGTTCTTGAGTTGATCCTGCAAATCGCGCAGGTCGTTGCCGGACACGCCATCCACCTGGGCGGCGAGCACTTTCACGCCCTTGATGTCACGCGCCTGGCTTAGCAGATCACCGCTGGCAGCCCCGGCCAGCTTGCCCTTGAGCGCGGCGACTTCCTTCTCCAGCGCCTTGGCACGCTCCAGTTGGGCATCGAGCTTTTCGACCAGCTCTTCGCGCGAGCCGCGCAGGCGGTCCGCGGCGGTTTTCAGGGTGAATTCCAGCCCGCGCAAATAGCCCAGCGCATTCTCGCCGGTGATGGCCTCGACGCGGCGGATACCCGAGGCCACGCCGCCCTCGGAGACGATCTTGAACAGTCCGATGTCGCCGGTGCGGGTCACGTGCGTGCCGCCGCACAACTCGGTGCTGTAGTCGCCCATGCTCAGCACCCGCACTTCATCGCCGTATTTCTCGCCGAACAGCGCCATGGCGCCGCTGGCGATGGCGTCGTCAAAGGCCATCAACTCGGCCTGCACCGGCACGTTGGCGAGGATGCCGCGGTTGACGCGGTTCTCGATCTCCACCAGCTCATCTGCGGTCACCGGCTGCGGGTGCGAGAAATCGAAGCGGGTCTTGTCGGCATCGACCAGAGAGCCTTTCTGCGCCACATGGTCGCCCAGCACGTCGCGCAGCGCGCGGTGCAGCAAATGGGTGGCGGAGTGATTGCGCATGGATGCGCGGCGCACGCTTTCGGTGACTTCTGCGATCACCGCATCGCCGACGCTGAGCACGCCCTCGGCCAGACGGCCGTGGTGGCCGAAAACGCTGCCCTTGATCTTGAGGGTGTCTTCAACGATGAAGCCGTGAGGCGTGAGGCGTGAGGCGTGAGGCGTGATATGGCCCACATCGCCCACCTGCCCGCCCGACTCGGCGTAGAACGGCGTGCTGTCGAGAACGACAACGCCTGCTTCACCGGCCTGCAACGCGTCAACCGGCTGCCCCTCACGGAACAGCCCCACCACGGTGGCCTCGGCCTTGAGGCGGTCGTAGCCGACAAAACAGGTGGCCGCGCCGTCATAGCTGAGCTTGGCGTCGGCCTTGAAGCCACTCGCCGCCCGCGCCCGGTTGCGCTGCGCGGTCATCTCGCGCTCGTAGCCGTCCACGTCCAGCGTCAGGCCGCGTTCGCGGGCGATATCGGCGGTGAGATCCAGCGGGAAGCCGTAGGTGTCGTAGAGCTTGAATACGTCACGCCCGTCCACAGTCCCTGAAACTTCACTTCTATTCTGAAGTCGAGCGTTGAAAATAGCATGGGCCCGACTCAACGCTCCTTCAACCCGGCTGAGCACATCTTGGCCTAGGGCATCCCCGAGCACTCGATAGTGAATTTGTTGCGGAGCTGGTTGCAGACTCGAATTTTCAAGCAGCTCCGCGAGGTCAACTTCAACCTGAAACTCCGAAAAATTTACCGGGGCTTGGACTACGACGATTTGCTCACAACCAGCATTTGTATCGACGTAACCCTCCAAAAAATACTCACTTGCCCTAGGGCCTGGTGCTCGAACTAAGCCACCAACGCTTCTAGCGATCTGGTAGAACAGTCGGTATCGCACATCAGTTGCGAGATCGACGAATTTCATACCCTTGTCGAGCGTTGTGGCAAACGCGTCTTCCTCGGCGCGGATGGTTTTTTCCAGCCACGCACGCTTGTCGACCAACTCGGGATAGCCCTGCCCCATCGCGCGGCCCAGTGGCTCGACCAACTTGTAGAAGAAGGCGTCGTTCAGGCCCAGCTTGTAGCCGTGGCGAATGGCGCGGCGCATGATCCGTCGCAGCACGTAGCCTCGGCCTTCGTTGCCCGGCAGCACGCCATCAAGCATCAGGAAACTGGCGGCACGAATGTGATCGGCAATCACTTTCTGCGAGGCGCTGTCGTACGGCTTTTGGCCTGCGAGTCGAGCGATCGCTTCAATCAGGATACGGAAGCTGTCGATCTGGTAATTGTCATTCGTGCCCTGCATCAGCGCGGTGATCCGCTCCAGGCCCATGCCGGTGTCGACGCTGGGCGCCGGCAGCGGCGTCATGCGGCCGTCGGCGTGGCGCTCGAACTGCATGAACACCACGTTCCAGATTTCAATCCAGCGATCGCCGTCTTCATCCGGCGAGCCCGGCGGGCCACCGGGAATGTGGGCGCCGTGGTCATAGAAGATTTCGGTGCAGGGCCCGCAGGGACCGGTGTCGCCCATGGTCCAGAAATTATCGCTGGCGTACTCGGCGCCTTTGTTGTCACCGATGCGCACGATACGTTCGACCGGCACACCGACGACATCTTTCCACAGCGCGTAAGCCTCTTCGTCGGTGTGGTAAATCGTCACCAGCAGGCGCGTGGGGTCGATACCCAGCCAGTCTTTGGAGGTGATGAACTCCCAGGCCCAGGGAATGGCGTCCTGCTTGAAATAGTCGCCAAAGCTGAAATTGCCCAGCATCTCGAAAAACGTGTGGTGTCGCGCGGTGTAGCCAACGTTTTCCAGATCGTTGTGCTTGCCGCCGGCACGCACGCACTTTTGGCTGCTGGCGGCGCGCGTGTAGGGGCGCTGCTCGGTGCCGGTGAACACGTCTTTGAAGGGCACCATGCCGGCGTTGGTGAACAGCAGCGTCGGGTCATTGCCGGGCACCAGCGGCGCCGATGGCACCACCGTGTGTTGCTTGGATTCGAAGAACGCCAGAAACCTGGCGCGGACCTCGTTGCTGTTCATGCGGGCAGCCGCGAAAAAAGGTGCGGTAGTTTAAGGAGGCGCCGACCAAACCGCACGTTAGACACGATCTCCGAACTCCTCGAAAACTGGATTGCGGTCTGAATCGATTACAGCGGGGGGGGTTACAAAATTTTCACCGCTCATCCTGAGGGTTCAGTTGGCCGGGACTGCCCCCGGCGGGGCAGTTACTTTCTTTTGCAGAAAAGAAAGTAACCAAAGAAACCTGCCCGCTGCCGAGCCCCGCTACGCGGGGTGCCCTGTGCTTCTCGCAGGTGCGGGGCCTCGCGCAAACTCGCTACGCTCAAACAAGCGCGAGTCTGATCCCGCCCCTGCTGCGATGCTCGGCACGGCAGAACGGGGGAACAGCGAGAAGCCAAAGCAACAGCGGCGCGTTGCTTCTGCGTTTGATTTTGACTTACCCCCGTCGGCTCCGGCCGAGCATCGCAGCAAGCGGCGAAAAGGCGGGCGCTTGTCTGAGCGTAGCGAGTTTGCGCCCGCCCGCCGATTGCGAGAAGCGCAGGGGACTTTGGGCGTAAGCCCAAAGCCGGAACGCTGGGCGCCCTCTTTTGCTTACTTTTCTGGGCGACAGAAAAGTAAGTGCCCCGCCGGGGGCAGTCCCGGCCAACTGAAACCTCAAAAAGAGCAGTGAGGGCGTTGCAACCCACCCAAACCCAACCGCGGCCGCCGACCTAATCCTCGTCCGGCGATCGCTGCGCCGCCCGCGCATGCTCACCCGTGAACCCACGTTGCGCCAGGGTCCTTCGCGCTTTCAGACGGGTGGCGGCATCAGCCGCATCGGCGAGGCCCTTGCGCGCCAGCAGATCGCGCGCCCGGTCGGCCCAATCGATGTCGAGTTCATCCATGACTCGCGCCACCTCATCGCGTGCAACGCCGGCCTGGCCCAACTCGGCACGAATCCAGTTGGGGCCATAGCCCTGCTGCGCGCGATGGGCCACCAACCGCTCGGCATAACGCTCGTCCGACTGGTAGCCGCGCTCGGCCATCAACTCGACGGTGGCTTCCGCCAGTTCGCGACTGGCGCCGCGTGCCGTGAGTTTTTGCTTCAGCTCCCGCTGGCCGTGCTCGCGCCGTGCCAGCAAACCCAGCGCCTTCTCCCGGGCCTCTCCGGGTTCCAGCGGCTTGGTCGGACGCCGTTGCACGGCGACGCGTTACTCCGAAGCCTCTTCGGCGGCAACAGCCGCGGTGTCGGACTTACGCTTGCGGCCGGGCACCAGCAGGTCGCGCAGGGTCTTCTCCAAGGTCGCGGCGATCTCGGGATTTTCCTTGAGGAAGTTGCGGGCGTTTTCTTTGCCCTGCCCGATCTTTTCGCCGTTGTAGGCGTACCAGGAGCCGGACTTTTCGACCAGCTTGTTGGCCACACCAAGGTCGATGAGTTCGCCTTCGCGGGAGATGCCCTCGCCGTACATGATTTCGAACACCACCTGCTTGAACGGCGGCGCCAACTTGTTCTTCACCACTTTCACACGGGTTTCGTTGCCCACCACCTCGTCACCCTTGCGGATGGCGCCGATGCGGCGAATGTCAAGGCGCTGGCTGGCGTAGAACTTGAGTGCGTTGCCGCCGGTGGTGGTTTCCGGACTCTGGCCGGGCATCATCACGCCGATCTTCATGCGCAGCTGGTTGATGAAGATGATGGTCGTCTTGGAGCGGTTGATGCTGCCGGTGAGCTTGCGCAGCGCCTGGCTCATGAGGCGGGCCTGCACGCCTACCGAGGCATCACCCATGTCGCCTTCCAACTCGGACTTGGGCACCAGCGCGGCGACCGAGTCGACCACCACCACATCGATGGAGTTGGAACGCACCAGCATGTCGGCAATTTCCAGCGCCTGCTCACCGGTGTCCGGCTGGCTGATCAGCAGGTCGGGAATGTTCACGCCCAGGTTCTCGGCGTAGTTGATGTCGAGCGCGTGCTCGGCGTCGATATAGGCCGCCACACCGCCCGCTTTCTGCGCCTGCGCCGCCACGTGCAGGGCGAAGGTGGTTTTGCCAGAGGACTCCGGCCCGTAGATTTCCACCACCCGGCCACGCGGCACGCCACCGATGCCGAGGGCGGCATCGAGGGTGATCGAGCCGGTGGAAATCACGTCGATATCGGGACGTTCATCCACACCCATCCGCATGATCGCGCCCTTGCCGAACTGGCGTTCGATTTGAGCGAGTGCGGCTTCAAGGGCTTTTTTGCGGTTGTCGTCCATTGCGTGTGTCCGGTTTGAAACAGGGGTGACCGCGAATTATCCCACACCCACCTGTCGAACCAACCCGTGTAGCGCCCGCTCGACGGTTTGCAGGCGCACCGATGCCCGGTCGCCATTGAACAGGCAGTGCGCCGCATCGACGCTGCCGTCCGGGCCCGCCCAGGCAATCCACACCGTACCCACCGGCTTGTCCGGCGTGCCGCCGCCCGGCCCGGCAACGCCGGTCACGGCCACCGTCCAGTGCACTCCTGCGCGTTGCCTGAGCCCTGCCGCCATGGCCCTGGCCACCTCGCCACTGACCGCGCCATGCGCGGCGATCAGCGCTTCGGGCACGCCCAGCAACTCGGTTTTGGCGCGGTTGGAATAGCTGACCACGCCCCGGTCAAACCAGCCGGAGGCGCCGGGAATGTCGGTGATCTGCGCGGCAATCAGACCGCCGGTGCAGGACTCGGCAACGGCCAGCCATTGGCTGCGCTGTTGTAGTCGATGGCCCAACTCAATCAGGGATTGATGGTTCATTTATTGAGACTCGGTGTATTCCCAGCCGCCGCAGCCGGGAGGGGGTGGCGCCCAATGAGGGCGAGGGGCGCAGCGGCTTGGCGCATCAATAGTGCGCTCCCCGTGCAATCTGCTCGCGCGCCATCTGGTCGGCCACCACCGCCGGTGACACGCCCTGCTGTGCGGCGCGCTGCAACACCTGGTTCAAGGTCACCCCAATCCGGTCCAGGTGCGCGGTGGCCGCCGCCGTGTCGTAGCCGATGCGCTGATGGTGAATGTCGATGATGCCGCCGGCACTGACCACGTAATCCGGCGCAAAGGTGATGCCGCGCGCCAGCAGGCGGTTGGCATCGTCGGGGGTCGCCAGTTGGTTGTTGGCCGCGCCGCACACCAGCTTGCATTGCAGCGCGGGAATGGTTGTCACGTTCAGCACGGCACCCAGCGCGTTGGGCGACAGGATGTCCACCGGGGCGGCGTGGATCGCGTCAACATTCACCGCCTGCGCATCAAAGCGCCGCACGGCTTCGTCCACCCGCGCAGGCCGGGTGTCGGTCACGGCGAGCCGCGCGCCCTCGTCATGCAACCGTTGGCAGAGCCGCATGCCAACGCTGCCAAGGCCCTGCACCGCGACGCGTACGTTGCGCAGATCGGCCTGCCCGGTCAGTCGCTGCCAGGCGGCGCGCATCGCCACCCAGGTGCCATAGGCGGTGGCTGGGGACGGGTCGCCGGTACGGCCATCTGCCGTGACGCCGCCCGGCGTCCAGCCGGTCACGTAGGGCGTGAAAGCCGCCATGCGCTGCATGTCGGCCACGGTAGTGCCGGAGTCTTCAGCAATCAGATAGCGACCCTCCAGGCGTTGTACGAAGCGACCCATGGCGTCGATCAGCGCGTCGGTTTTGTCGTGATGTGGATCACCCCAGATCACGCTTTTGCCGCCACCCTGCGGCAGCTCGGCGAGCGCGGCCTTGTAGCTCATGCCGCGCGACAGGCGCAGCACGTCGGTGAGTGCCGCGGCGGCATCGGCGTAATCGACCATGCGGCAGCCGCCAAGTGCCGGACCCAGCGCAGTGCTGTGCACGGCAATGATCGCGCGAAGACCGGACGCCGCGTCGTGGTGGAACACGATTTCCTCGTGGGCATCGAATTCGGGGTGATCAAACATGGGCGCGGGGCCCGGACATACGCTTCGCCATCGTCAACAGCCAGCCTTTGGTTGGGATGCTGGAGTGTAGCGGCGACCGGCCGGCGACTCGCTGGGCGATAATGCGCGCCCGATTCAGAACCACATTCCGGAGATTATTGCCATGAGCACCGCCGACGACATCGTCATCCTCAGCGCCGTTCGCACCCCCATGGGCGCATTGCTGGGCAGCTTCTCGGCACTCAGCGCCAGCGACCTGGGCGCGGTGGCGATCAAGGCCGCCGTTGAGCGCGCCGGCCTCAAACCCGAGCAGATCAACGACGTGATCATGGGCAACGTGCTCGGCGCCGGGCAAGGCCAGGCGCCAGCCCGCCAGGCCAGCCGCAAGGCCGGGCTGCCCGACAACGTGACCGCGCTGACCATCAACAAGATGTGCGGCTCGGGTCTTAAGGCAGTGATGCTGGCCCATGACGCACTGCGCGCCGGCAGCATCGACGTGGCGGTGGCCGGCGGCATGGAGAGCATGACCAACGCCCCGCATCTGATTCGCGCGCGCGGCGGCATGAAGTACGGCCACGGCGAACTGCTGGACCACATGGCCATCGACGGCCTCGAAGACGCCTACCAGACGCGCACGCCGATGGGCGTATTCGCCGAAGACGCGGTGCAGCGCTACGGCTTTTCGCGCGAAGACCAGGACGTGTTCGCCATCGAATCGCTGCGCCGCGCCAAGCACGCCGGTGACAGCGGCATTTTCGACGCCGAGATCGTGCCGGTGGAGGTGAAAACCCGTAAGGGCGTCGAGGCCGTAAAGCTCGATGAAGGCCCGCAACGCGCCATGCCGGACAAGATTCCCTCGCTGAAGCCAGCGTTCAAGAAAGACGGCACGGTCACCGCCGCCAATGCCAGCTCGATCAACGACGGCGCCTCGGCGCTGGTCATCACCCGGGCCTCAAAAGCTGCTGAACTGGGCGCCACGCCGCTGGCACGTATCGTCGCCCACGCCGGGCACGCACGGTTGCCGGCCGAATTCACGATTGCCCCGGTCGATGCCATGAAAAAAGTGCTCGACAAGGCCGGCTGGACCAAAGACGACGTGGACCTGTGGGAAATCAACGAGGCCTTTGCCGTCGTCACCCTCGCCGCGATCAAGGAACACGGACTGGATCCTGCCAAGGTCAACGTCAACGGCGGCGCCTGCGCGCTGGGCCATCCCATTGGCGCGTCGGGCGCGCGCATTCTCACCACTTTGATTCACGCGCTGCGCGCCGGGGGCGGCAGCAAAGGCGTGGCGACCCTGTGCATCGGCGGCGGCGAAGCCGTGGCGCTGGCCATCGAATTGATGTGACGGCCTGCGGGCGTGGCCGCCATCCCGGCCGCGCCCTCACCCCGCCTTGCGGAAGGTCAGGTTGATGCGCTGACGGCCCAGCAGCGGGTGTGGCGAGTCCTTGAGCGGCAGCACGCCGTGGTAGCGCAGCCGGTCCGGGCCACCCCAGACCATCACGTCACCGTGGTGCAAGGGCAGTCGGGTGGTCTTGCCGCCGCGCTCCATGCCGCCGAACAAGAAGGTCGCGCTCATGCCCAGCGAGACCGAGACGATGGGCTGGCTGAAATCGCGCTCGTTGCGGTCCTGGTGCAGGGTCATCCGCGCGCCGGGCACATAGCGGTTGATCAGGCAGGCGTCGGGCTCGAAGTCGGTGAATCCGGCCTGCGCGGCGGCGGCGGTCGCGAGGCGCTGAAACACGGCGGGCATGGCCGGCCAGGGGCGCCCGGTGTCGGGGTCGTGCGACACATAGCGATAACCGCTGCGGTCTGACATCCAGCCGAGCGCGCCGCAACTGCTCACCGCGACCGACATCGTGAAGCCCCCCGGCGTGACCAGATGCCGAAACGCGGAGACCGCTTCCAGACCCTGCAGGGACTCCAGCAGATCGGTCATGACGGGCGCGGCAAAGCCGCGCAGCAGCGCCGCGCCGGCACCCAGTATTTCGGGTTGGTCGGCGACGGCAAGGCTCAGGGACAGTTGCTGGCTGGTGGCGCTCACGCCGTGGCCTCACGCGCCAGCAGTTCACGCTTGCGCTCAACGCCCCAGCGATAGCCTGACAGGCCGCCGTCGCTGCGCACCACGCGGTGGCAGGGAATGGCGACCGCCAGCGCGTTGGCGCCGCAGGCCTGCGCCACCGCGCGCATCGAGGTGGGCGCGCCGATGCGTCGCGCCACGTCGCCGTAGCTGGCCGTCTCGCCCGCCGGAATGTCGCGCAGTGCCTGCCAGACGCGCTGCTGGAAGGCGGTGCCGCGCACGTCCAGCGGCAAGTCCAAGGCCCGCCGACCCGGCGCTTCGATCAGGCCCACGACCTGCGCGACCAAGGTCTCGAACGCGGCGTCGCCGCCGATCAAGGTGGCCTTGGGAAATCGATCCTGCAGGTCGCGCAGCAGCGCGTCAGGGTCATCCCCAAGCAAGATGGCGCAGAACCCGACCGGGCTGCTGGCCACCAGCACCGCACCGAGCGAGCACTGCCCCACCGCGAAGCGGATCTCGCGGTCGGCGCCGCCCTCCCGAAAATGCGTGGGGCTCATGCCCAGTAGTTGATCAGCGTTCTCGTAGAAGCGGCTGCTGGAACCAAAGCCGGCGTCAAAAATCGCGTCGGTCACCGTGTTGCCGCGCTGCAGACTGGCGCGCACCCGCTGGCTGCGATGGGCGACCGCGTACTGTCGCGGGGTCAGGCCGGTGGCGGCCTTGAAGACCCGCTGAAAGTAGAAGGCGCTGAGCCCGACTTTGGCGGCCAGCACGTCCAGGGTTGGCACCTGCTCATCCTGCTCGATGAGCCGGCAGGCCAGGGTGACGCGCGCGCTGTGATCGACCGCATGCGATGTCTGGTCAGGCTTGCAGCGCTTGCAGGCACGAAACCCGGCCTGCTCCGCCTCGGCAATCGATGCGTGAAACACCACATTCTCCGGCCGCGCCGGACGCGCCGCACAAGACGGGCGGCAGTACACGCCGGTGGTGCGCACCGAATAATAGAACTGACCATCGGCCATGCGATCACGGGCCTGAACCTGCTGCCAACGGGGATCGCGAAGCGCTGCTTCAGCGCGCTTCAAATTCAGTTGCTGGGACGATGTCATGGGCTGTCCTTCACGGTTGAGGAGTCTGCCGCCATTGTTCTCGGCACCACAAGGCGCCGCACCCCGAATCTTGCGCTGCAATTCGGCCGTATCGCGGGCGCTGCCACCCAAAACAAAAAACCCCGCATTGCGGGGCTTTTTGTTCCGAACCGCTCTGGACCGATTCGGATATTGGCTGGGAGACTAGGACTCGAACCTAGATAAACAGTGTCAGAGACTGCTGTCCTACCATTAGACGATCTCCCAAACGTTGGGCCGAAACCCAGCGTAAAAGATCGCGGATGACAGGGCCGGGAACAACCGCACCTGCCACCCGCTTCGCCGTTAGCGCTTGCTGTATTGCGTGGCGCGGCGGGCTTTGTGCAAACCGACTTTCTTACGTTCAACTTCGCGGGCGTCGCGGGTCACGTAACCGGCCTCGCGCAGCTGCGGACGTAGGCTTTCGTCATAGGCCATCAATGCACGGGTGAGGCCGTGACGGATCGCGCCGGCCTGGCCGGTGGGGCCGCCGCCGGCAACGGTGATCTTGATGTCGAAGCGGGTCAACGCGTCGATCAGTTCGAGCGGCGAGCGCACCATCATGCGTGAGGTTTCGCGGCCAAAATACTCTTCAACGGTCTTGCCGTTGACACTGATCTCGCCGCTACCCGGCTTGATGAACACGCGAGCGGTGGCGGTCTTGCGACGGCCGGTGCCGTATTTCTGTTCAGCTGAAGCTTTCTTGATAACCATGGTTCGGGGGCCTTAAAGCGTGAGGGTCTTGGGCTGCTGGGCGGTGTGCGGGTGGTCGGCACCGGCATACACCTTCAGCTTGCGGAACTGGGCAAAGCCCAGCGGGCCGCGGGGCAACATGCCCTTGACCGCCTTTTCGATCACCCGCTCGGGATGCTTGGCAAGCAGCTCGCCCAGCGTCTGCGACTTCAGACCGCCCACATACCCGGTGTACCGGTAATAGATCTTGTCGTTGACCTTGTTTCCGGTGGTGCGCACCTTGTCTGCGTTGATAACGACGATGTAATCACCGTTATCCGCGTTGGGGGTGTACTCGGGCTTGTGCTTGCCGCGCAGGCGCTTGGCCACTTCGCTGGCGAGCCGACCCAGTGTTTGACCGTCCGCGTCCAGAATGTACCAGTCACGCTGCGCGTTCTGGTTGTTAATAAAGACCGTCTTCATCTTGTCCCCGTGGGGTTATGGTTGTTCAGTTCGCCCAGAAGACGAACCTCGAAAAAGGGTGAGGATACTACGGCGCGGCGCTTCGCGATGCAAGTTGTCAGCATGAATGCCGACCTACACCCGCGCACCTGTAGGTCGGCATTCATGCCGACAGCGAACCCTGGCGTCGGGTTGAAACCCGACCCACAGCCCGACCGCGCACCGGGGCAGTCCAGGGCTGTTAACCGCCGAAGCTGATGCGGGCCTGTAGGTTGGCGCTGGAATCGGCATTGGCCAGGGCTTCTTCAACGCTGATACGGCCGCTGTGCTGCAGCTCGAACAAGGCGTCGTCGAAGCTCTGCATGCCGCTGTCGCTGGATTGCGCCATGGCTTCGCGGATCTCGCTGATTCGCCGGTTAAGGATCAGCTCCTGGATAAACGGCGTGTTGACCAGCACTTCGACCGCCACCACCCGCTTGCCGTCGGCGCCGCGCACCAGCCGCTGGCTGACGATGGCGCGAAGGGTCATGGCCAGGTCCATGTACAACTGGTCACGGTTCTCACTCGGGTAAAGGTTCACGATGCGCTGCAGAGCCTGATAGGCGTTGTTGGCATGCAGGGTCGACAGGGCCAAATGACCCGTGTTGGCGAGTTGCAGCGTGGCGTCCATGGTTTCACGGGTGCGGATCTCGCCGATCAAGATCACGTCGGGCGCCTCGCGCATCGCACTTTTCAGCGCGCGCTCGTAGCTTTCGGTGTCGGTGCCGACTTCGCGCTGGTTGACGATGCTGCGCTGGTTGGGGTGGACGAACTCAATGGGGTCTTCGATGGTGAGGATGTGACCCGCCATGTTGGCGTTGCGGTGACCGATCATCGCCGCCAGCGTGGTGGATTTGCCCGAACCGGTGGCGCCGACCAGGAGAATCATGCCGCGCTTGGCCAGCGCCAGCGTCTTGAGCACTGGCGGCAGGCCCAGCGCGTCGACGGCGGGAATCTGCCCTTCCACGCGGCGCAGCACCATGCCCAGCGAGTTGCGCTGGGTGAAGACATTGACGCGGAAGCGGCCCAAGCCACCGGCCTGGGTGGCGAAGTCCAGCTCAAGGTCGCCTTCGAGAACCGCCTGCTGCTCGGGCGTGAGGATACTTTCGACCAGCTCACGCAAGCCTTCACCGGTCATCCGCGTCTTGCCAATGGCGGCAAATTCGCCCTCGATCTTCATCATCACCGGCGCGTCAGCCGAGAAGAACAGATCAGAGGCGCGGTGTTCAACCGCCAGCCGCAGGTACGGCAATATCTTGATCATGGGCGCGAGCGCCCCGGCACCTGTGTGGCCCGCTCTTCTTCGCGCATGGTCAGGCTGTTGACGCCGGCATCCTCAAGCAGATTCTGCCGCTGCCGCGTCGAGTTGAGCTTGACGTTCAACCGCAGCTCGTTCTGGCTGTCAGCATTGCGCACCGCCTCTTCGTAGCTGATCTCACCCGTCTCGAACAGCTCGAACAGCGCCTGATCAAACGTGATCATGCCCTGCTCGCGCGAGCGTCCCATCACCGCTTTCAGTTCGTGGATTTCGCCCTTGAAGATCAGGTCGGCAATCAGCGGTGAGTTCAGCATGATCTCGATGGCCGCCGAGCGCCCGCCCGCTTCGCGCCGCACCAGGCGCTGCGAAATGATCGCGCGCAGGTTGAACGACAGGTCCATCAGCAGTTGCGAGCGCTTCTCTTCCGGGAAGAAGTTGATCACCCGGTCCATCGCCTGGTTGGCGCTGTTGGCATGCAGGGTCGACAGCACCAAGTGCCCGGTCTCGGCGAAATTGATGGCGTATTCCATGGTCTCGCGGGTGCGGATTTCGCCAATCAAAATCACGTCCGGCGCCTGGCGCAGGGTGTTCTTAAGCGCCGCATCCCAACTGAGGGTGTCGGCACCGACTTCACGCTGCGTCACCACACAACCGCCGTGCGGATGCACGTATTCCACCGGGTCTTCAATGGTGACGATGTGGCCGCGTGACTCGGCATTGCGATGGCCGAGCATGGCGGCCAGCGAGGTCGACTTGCCCGAGCCCGTGCCGCCCACCATCAGCACCAGGCCGCGCTGCGACATGACGATGTCCTTGAGCTGCTTCGGCAGTTTGAGTTGCTCAAAGGTCGGGATATCGGTCTGGATCGTGCGCAGCACGCCGCCCACCCGGCCCTGCTGGACGAAGGCGTTGACGCGAAAGCGCCCCAGCCCCGGCGGCGAAATGGCGAAGTTGCACTCGTTGGTGGATTCGAATTCCTTGGTCTGCCGGTCGTTCATCAGGCCGCGCAGCAGCATCGCTGAGGCGTCGGCCGGCAGCGGCTTGTCGCTCACCGGCGTCATCTGGCCGTTGAGCTTGATCGCGGGCGGGTACCCGGCCGTGATGAACAGGTCGGAACCCCCTTTCTCGTTCATCAGGGCCAGCAGTTGCTGCATCAGACGGATCGCCTGGTCACGTTCCATTTCTGGGATTCCCGGGTTCAGATATCGAGGGGTTTGTTCGACTTGCGCCGCGCTTCTTCGGCGCTGACCAGCCCGCGCTTCACCAGGTCACGCAGGCACTGCTCTAAGGTCTGCGAGCCGTCCTTCTGGCCGGTCTGGATGGCCGAGTACATTTGCGCAATCTTGTTTTCGCGGATCAGGTTTCGAATGGCCGGTGTGGCAATCATGATCTCGTGCGCAGCGATGCGGCCGCCGCCCTTCTTCTTCAGCAGGCTTTGCGAGATCACCGCGCGCAGACCTTCCGAGAGCATGGTGCGCACCATGTCTTTTTCGGCGCCGGGGAACACGTCGACGATGCGATCCACGGTCTTGGCCGCCGAGCTGGTATGGAGGGTGCCCAGGACCAGGTGCCCGGTTTCGGCGGCTGACAGGGCGAGGCGAATGGTTTCAAGGTCACGCAACTCGCCCACCAGAATGGTGTCGGGGTCTTCGCGCAGCGCCGAGCGCAGCGACTCGGCAAAGCCGTGGGTGTCGCGGTGGACCTCGCGCTGGTTGATCAGACATTTTTTGGGTGGGTGAACGAACTCGATCGGGTCCTCAATGGTGAGAATGTGCCCGTAATCGGTCTCGTTCTTGTGATTCACAATCGCCGCCAAGGTTGTCGACTTGCCCGAGCCGGTCGGGCCGGTGACCAGAATCAACCCACGCGGCAAGTCAGCCAGGTCCTTGAAGATGGGCGGGCATTGCAGGTCTTCCAGACTGAGGATTTTCGACGGGATGGTGCGAAACACCGCCCCGGCGCCGCGCGACTGGTTGAAGGCGTTGACACGAAAGCGCGCGAGGCCGGGAATCTCGAACGAGAAATCGGTTTCAAGATGTTCGTCCCAGGCCTTGCGCTGCCGGTCATTCATGATGTCGTAGACCATGTCGTGGACCTGCTTGTGGTCCAGTGCCGGCAGGTTGATGCGCTTGACGTCGCCATCGACGCGGATCATCGGCTCGACGCCGGCCGACAGGTGCAGGTCTGATGCGCCCTGCTTGACGCCGAATGTCAGTAATTGCGCAATGTCCATGAAGCGCGGGTCCCTTGTTGGTGGAATAATTCGAGCCACGTTAGCCCGCGCCCCTCTCCCCGGCAAGACGCCTTTGGACACCCATCCCCAATTGACTGACATACGGCACCGTATGCACCTCGCCTGCGACCTTGCCGGGCGTGACGCGCGCGCCGTGCAGTTGGTTGCGGTATCAAAAACCCGCAGCACGGACGAGGTGCGCGCACTGGCCGAAACCGGCCAGACCGCGTTCGGTGAAAACTACCTGCAAGAGGCGCTGGGCAAGATGGAGGCGCTGGCCGATTTGCCGCTGCAATGGCATTTCATCGGCCCCCTCCAGTCCAACAAGACCCGCGAAATTGCGGCCCGTTTCGACTGGGTGCACGGTATCGACCGTCTCAAGATCGCGCAGCGCCTCAGCGACCAGCGCCCCGACGACCTGCCGCCGCTGTCGGTGTGCGTGCAGGTGAATGTGTCGGGCGAAGACAGCAAGTCAGGTTGCAACCTTGAGGACCTGCCGGCACTGGCCACCGCTGTCCACGACCTGCCCCGGCTTAAATTGCGCGGCCTGATGGCCATTCCCGCCCCGGTCGCAGATGGCGCCGATCCCGCCGCACCCTTCATCACCCTGCGCGACGCGTTCAACGCGCTGTACGCCAACGGCCTGCCACTCGACACCCTGTCGATGGGCATGTCCGACGATTTCGAAACCGCCATCGCCCATGGCGCCACCCTGGTCCGCATCGGCACTGCGCTGTTCGGCCCCCGCACTCCCAAGACCTCGCCATGACCTCTGCCAAGCAACGCGCCGCTGAAGCCGCGCTCGCCTACCTCAAGCCCGACACCGTGCTCGGGGTCGGCACCGGCTCCACCGTGAATTTCTTCATCGACGCCTTGGCCGCCCATCGGGACCGTATTCCTGGCGCGGTGTCCTCATCCAACGCCAGCACCGAGCGTTTGAAAGCGCTGGGCATTCCGGTGCTGGATCTGAACGATGTGGGCCGCATTTCAATCTACGTCGATGGCGCTGACGAGGCCGACCCTGGCCTGCACCTGATCAAGGGCGGCGGCGCGGCACTGACGCGCGAGAAAATCGTCGCCGCCTGCGCCGACACCTTCGTCTGCATCGCCGATGCCAGCAAACAGGTCAAGGCGCTGGGCCGCTTCCCGCTGCCGGTGGAAGTGATTCCCATGGCCCGGCGCTTTGTGGCCGCCGCCTTGCGCGCGCTCGGCGGTGACCCGCGCTGGCGCGAGGGCGTGGTCACCGACAACGGCAACGACATTCTCGACGTGCACGGGCTGGCGATTACCGATCCGGTGGGGCTGGAAACGCAGATCAACCAGATCACCGGCGTCGTCACCGTCGGGTTGTTTGCGGCGCGCAGGGCAGATGTCTTGCTGATTGGCGGGGAAGATGAAGTCCTGACCCTCACCGCCTGAGCCGCCGCTTGCGATTCCCTCGGGGCCGGGCCGCTGGTCCGCTACAGGTCGACGCTCAAACGTTCACCCTTGGCACGCGAGATGCACAGGCACATCTGGTCATTCGCGGCTTTTTCCGTTTCTGACAGGTAGGCGTCTCGGTGATCGACCTCGCCCTCCACCACTTTGGTGATGCAGGTGCCGCAGGTGCCTTGCATGCAGGCGTAGGCGGGTTCAACGCCGGAGTGCTGCAGCGCATCAAGGATGGACTGGTCGGCCTTGACCTTGATGACCTTGTTCGACTTGACCAGGTGCAAGCTGAACTCGCGATTGGCAACGTTTTCGGCAATGGGCGCCGCAAACGACTCGATACGGATGTTCTGCTCGTTCCAGCCGAGCCCCACCGCTGAGCTGCGCAGCCATTCCATGAAGCCGCCCGGGCCACAGATGTAAATCTGCGCCTCGTCGTCGGGGTTGGCCAGCACCGTTTCCGGCGACAGGCCGCTGCGGCCGTTCTGCCGGTCCAGATGAATGTGCACATGCTTGGCGAGGCGGCTGATGGCGAGCTCGTCCTTGAACGGCACGGCGTCTTCGTTGCGAGCGCAGACGTGCAGTTCGAAGTCACGGTTGAGCCGAATCAGTCGATGCGCCATCGCCAGCATCGGCGTGATGCCGATGCCGCCAGAGATGAGAATGAAGCGCTTGGCGTTCTCGTACAGCATGAAGTTGTTCTTGGGCGGGCCAATCTTGATGACCTGCCCCTCCTTCAGTTCATGCATGGCACGCGAACCCCCGCGGCCGTTGTCTTCCCGCTTGACGGCAATGCGATAGCGGTTGCGGATGTCATCGTGGGCGACCAGCGAGTACTGCCGGATCAGCCCGTCACCGACGTGCACGTTGATGTGCGCGCCTGCCGGCCCTTCGGGCAGCAGGTGGTCGGCACTGGTCGGCTCGAATTCGAAGGAACGCACCCCCTCGGCCACATCCTGGGTGCTGACGACGCGGACTTCGATCGGCGCATTGGGGTCCGGGCTCGGCACATTGAGCATGTGGGGGTTGGCATGCAGCCAGCCGCGCTGGGGCACGTTCTGCTTGCGCAGGATGCCGTTGCCCAGCTCCCACACCTTGCGGTACTTGTACCAGGGCACGTGCGGCAGCAGATGATGAATGTGGTGGTTTTCCTGCCCGAACATCAGGCCGCGCAGTGGCGAGCTTTCATAAATGTGTACGGTTGATTTGAACGGCTCGTTCTCCCAGGTCATGCCGTGCGGGTGCTGGATGTGCGCAAAGGTGTAGGCCACGAGGCCCAGCCCCAGCCGCTGCGGCAGCACGTAGAGCAGCAGGAATTCCGCCCAGTACGGTGAGGCCAGAAAGGCGATGTGGAGCAAGGTGACCGTCGCGATCATCCCGTACACGTACGCCTTGATGCGCGGCGACCAGTGGTCGCGCCCGTGCTTGAAAAACCACGTCAGCCAGTGGATGTCGGTGAACATCAGGTACGAAAGCCCCGCCCATTTGGGCACGTCCACCAGCCCGCTGTCGGGGTCGCGGCCTTCCTGGCCGACATAGCGGTGATGGTCCATGTGAATGGCGCGGAACGCCGGCATGTTCATGCCCGGCAACAGAATCTGACCTGCAGCGGTGCCGAGCAGGTCATTGATGAAATTGTTCGACGACACCGATCGGTGCGACCCGTCATGCATGGGCGTGAAGGCCAGAAAGACGGCCAGCACGTTGAACATCACCGCCAGCCACCAGGGGATCAGGCCGGTCATGTACAGATAGCAGGACAGGATGAAGGTGCCCAGGGCGGCGACCGTGAGCAGGGTCTGCACCAAATCAACCTGACCGAGCGTGTTGACCTGCTTGTAATGCGGGTCATGAATGATCTGGTTCAGAACTTCCCGAACCGTCTGGTTGGTGGTGACAGTCATGGTGATTTTTCTGGGTTGGCGTTTGAGTCGGCCGGCCGGTCGCCTCTGGTGTTTTCAGCCCGGCACCGATGTTGAAAACGTCGGCGCCTCAGTCGAAAAGATGTCGAACCGATAGTATTCCCCTTGATGCCGCATGTTCAAATTCTACAAGCTCGCTTTTCGGACGCTTGCGTCTGAGATGCCTGCTGCCGGCGTCGGTCGGGCTCGTTTTTCAAAACGGCCCGCACCAACAATCCGCAAGGTGATCATTCACCACGCCCGTCGCCTGCAAATAGGCATAAATGATCGTGCTGCCGACAAAGGTGAAGCCACGCTTTTTCATGTCCTTGCTGATGGCATCAGACAACGGCGTGGTCGCCGGCACTTGATTCATCGCCGTCCAGCCTCCCACCACCGGTTGGCCGTCGACACGGTCCCAAAGGTAGGGCGCCAAGCCCCCCACCTCGTTCCGCAGCCGCAGGTAGGCCTGCGCGTTCTTGCGCACGCCCCACACCTTGAGCCGGTTACGCACGATGCGCGCGTCCTGCACGCGGGCTTCTAGATCCGCCTCGGTGTAGCGCGCCAGGCGCTCGACATCAAAGCCGTCGAATACGGCGCGATAACCCTCGCGCTTGTTCAAAATCGTCCGCCACGACAGTCCGGCCTGCGCACCTTCGAGAATCAGAAACTCGAACAGCACGCGCTCATCACGCTGCGGACGGCCCCATTCGGTGTCGTGGTAATGCGCCTCTTGCGGCGTATGCGTGGCCCAGGCGCAGCGAATGCGGTCATCGATCACGGCGTGGCTCAGATCAGGTTCGCGGCATCATAAGGCGATGACCGACCCCAACGGCCCCCTCGAAGACACCGGCCCACTCGCTGACCTCGCCCGAGAGGTGCGCGCCTGCACGCTGTGCGCCGCGCATCTGCCGCTGGGGCCGAGACCGATCCTGCGGGTCGATGAACGCACGCGCATTCTCATCACCGGGCAGGCGCCTGGCACTCGCGTGCACAACACCGGTATTCCGTGGAACGACCCCAGCGGGGAGCGCCTGCGCGACTGGCTGGGCGTGGACCACGAAACGTTCTACGCGTTGGAAAATTTCGGCGTCATGGCGATGGGCTTCTGCTACCCCGGCAAGGGCAAGGGCGGCGACCTGCCGCCACGACCCGAATGCGCGCCGCTCTGGCACGCGCGCGTCCGCGCCCTGCTACCCAGGGTGCAGCTCACCCTGCTGCCCGGCGCCTATGGCCAGCGGCATTACTTGGGCACGGGCAGCACGGCGCTCACCGACACCGTGCGCGATTTTCGCCGGCACCTGGCCCAAGGTTTCTTCCCGTTGCCCCACCCCAGCCCGCGCAATACACGCTGGTTGCGCGACCGGCCATGGTTCGAGGCCGAGGTGGTGCCGGTGCTGCGCGAAACAGTGGCCGCCATACTCGGCGCGACCAGGCGGTAACCGGCGCCCGCCGCTCAGGCCAAAAGCTGCGGCATCAGGTACATGCCCACCACGCCGATGGTCACCACGGCCACCCAGGCCTCGAACACCAACCGTACCGGTGTGGGCGCGTGGTTCAACTCCATGAAGTGCATCAGCACCATGCGCACCTTGATGGCGGCAATCACGAAGATCGCCGCAGTCGACCATTTCGGGTCGAAGTTGTCTTTGGCCAGGCCCCAGGTGGTGACAATGGTCGCCACCATCAACAGCGCCCAGACCACGCTGCCGGGTCGATGCAACAGGTTCATCGTCATCACCTCATCAGATACAGCAGCGGGAACAGCACGATCCACAGCAGATCGACCATGTGCCAGTAGATGCCGCCGCCCTCGAGCACGGCCATGCGCTGGCTGTTGTAGGCGCCGCCACGCGCACGCAGCCACAAGTACACCAGCATCACGCAGCCGCCGGTCACATGCAGCAGGTGCAGGCCGGTGAGCGTGTAGTAGTACATGTAGAAGTCGTTGGTGACCGGCGTGATGCCTGCGCCCAGCTTGTCGCCGTACTCGATCACCTTCGACACCCAGAAGGCGATGCCGCAGGCGAATGCCGCAAGCAGCCATTTGGCAATCTCGGCGCCGCGATCCTGCTTGGCGGCGTGCACCGCCTGCACCACAAACCACGAACTGGCCAGCAGAATCAGGGTGTTGATGCCGCCGATGTCGGCGCTCAGGCCGGTGGCCGACGCCTGAAACACGTCGGTCTGCTTGACCCGGTCCGACATGAACGAAAAGAACAGCACGGCAAAAAAGAACATGTCCGCGCCAACGAAAACCCAAACGCCTTCAACTGCGGGAAGGCGTTTGGTTGCAACCGTTGCTTTTGACATGCCGGGTTAGCGTGCCGCCGCGTAGCCTGAGCCACTGACCGGCACTTCCTTCGCTGCTTTGGCGCCGTCTTCAATCTCGATGCGGTTCACCGCCTTGATGATGAAGAACGACAGCGACACGATCCAGATGTACCAGGTCGGGAAGGCGATCCAGAAGTTGAACATGCCGTGGAAGGCAAACGGACCTTCCTTAAAGAACGGGATCAGGCTGACCGGGAAGAACGATGCCACGGTGACAAAGCCCCACCAGCACACCCAGCTCGGCACCAGCTTTTTCTCGCGCTTGTCACGCAGAAACACGAGCGACACCGCAATGATCTGCCAGCTGGTCACCATGTAGGCGATGTCGATGATCATCCAGCCGAGGTAGTACATGGTCTGGATGGCGACAGGCGGCAACACGTCGACTTGCAGTGCGCCGGTCAGCCAGATGCCGCAGGCCACGAGAATCGGGGCATACGTGATGGTGGCGCCCATCATTTCCATGTTGGACAGCATTCCCTCCGGCCCCTCGATGCGGCGCATCACGCGCGACACCGCGATGCCGAAGGTCATATAACAAGAGCCGAGCACGATGCACACCGACATGCCCAGCATGATTTCGAACTGCAGGTCCTTGTAGTGCTGCCACATGCCTTCGGCAGAAGTCGATGCCGCCATGGGCGGGAAATTGCTGGCCAGCAACCCCCACATGAAAAAGAAACCAATAAAGAAAATCGGGCCGGTCCAGGCCATCAGTTTCCAGGTGCCGTAATCGTTTGCGCGGGCTTGCATGGTTGAGATCTCCTCTCGCTGGCGGCGGGTCCCATGACCACACCTTTTGCCCCGAGTATGACCAAACCCGGTCCAGAGGAAAAGGGGTCGTGAGCAAATTGACTACTTTCGACAGTTTAGTGCGTGCCCTACATGCCTGCCCCGGCGCCTGCACCAATTGAAGGGAGCCGGGCAATCGTTCGGCAAAGGCCTTTGCACGAACGCATTGCGCCCCGCCCGGGAAGCCCGGACGGGGCGCAGTCAACAAACGCATAGCGCTGGCTTTGCGCTACTGCACCGTCGACGAGGGCACCCAACCCAAGGCATCGTCAACGCGAATGAAATGCCAGTGGCCGTCGCTGTTATAAACCCGCTGGTAGGCACGCGCCTGCGTGCCCGACGGCACGGCAACACCGGGCCGTACATCGCTGCGCGGCTGTTCACGCAGCGCGGTTGCCTCGATCAACACCACCGCCGTGGCCGGCCCGAGGCGCTGCGCCAGCGCGGCTTCGCTCACCTGCTCTTCCCCAGCATCCACGGCCGCATGCGCCGTACCCCCCAAAACAATGCTGCCAATCAACGCCGCCGCAGCCGCGATCAATCGCCCCGTTTTGCCTGAAAGAATGTTGTTCATGATGAATCCCCCTTCGTGAGACCGCCGATTCAAAGTGATGGGTTGCTGCCCGCGTGTCAACGTGCAGCCTAAAGCAGGTGACCAGCATGTTCACCGCAACCCGAACCATTCATGAAGCACTGGGGCGTGCCCTATAAGCTAGCTCCACTTCAATACGCTGCGGCCCCGCACCTCGTGACCCCACTGCCCCGCTGGCGACAATGGCTGCCGCCGCTCGCCTTGCTGCTTTACGGCCTGATTCTGATGCTCGGCAACATGCGCGGCATGGACGAGCAGTTGCTGCCCGACGCCAGCGACAAACTGATTCACGCCCTCGCCTATGGCGGCCTTGCCGCGCTGTTGTTTGTCGGGTTGCGCGCGCCCGCGTGGCTGCGTGCGTTGGGAATCGTCGCACTCATTGCCGTGCTGGGGGCCATTGATGAATTCATCCAGTCCTTCATGCCGCATCGAGAGGCCGACATCCTCGACTGGATCGCCGACGTGCTGGGCGCCACGGCCGTCTGCGCCGTGTTGGCCTTGATCAGAGTGTGCTTGCCGCCGCGGCTGCGGCGCTGGTGGCGCGGCGTTTGAAGCCGTGTTGCATCACAAAGTGGGCAAGCCACCAAGCTGCCGCCAACGACCCATACTCCACCCGACGGCATCGGCTTGGGGCAAGTTTTGGCTCGGTTGCAATCCGCCCTCGCCGCCCTTCGGCCGCCCGGTCGTCAGCCAAAGACCTCGTCCAGTCCGTAGCGACCTGCAGGCCGCCCGGCCAATGCTGCTGCCGCTCGCACCGCGCCTCGGGCAAAGTTCATCCGGCTGGAGGCCTTGTGGGTGAGTTCGAGGCGCTCACCGTCGCCCAAAAAAAGTACGGTGTGATCGCCCACCACGTCGCCGCCACGCACGGTCGCAAAGCCGAGGCTGCCGCGTGGGCGTGGACCAGTGTGGCCTTGCCGGGCGTAAACAGCCTGAGCGTCGAAATCAGTTTGCGCACCGGCGGCTGCGGCGCGGCCGAGCATCAAGGCCGTTCCACTGGGCGCATCAACCTTGTAGCGGTGGTGGGCTTCAACAATCTCGATGTCGAAGTCTGAGCCCAAGGCCGCCGCTGCCTGCCGGACCAGTTGCTGCAACAGGTGAATGCCGACGCTGAAATTGCCCGATTCACACAGGGCGATCTGGCGCGCGGCAGTATCAAGCGCGCGGCGACCGCCGGCATCGAAGCCGGTGGTGCCGATGACCATCGCGGTGCCGCTGCGGCAGGCCTTTTCAAGCGTCGCCAGCGTGGCCTCAGGACGGGTGAAGTCGATCAGCACGTCGACGGCCTCGGGCGACCAGTCGTCGGCCAACACCAGGGCGCCATCCGCATCGCTCAGTGCGCGGCCCAGCAGCGGGTGTCCGGAGGACTCCACCAGCGCCGCCAATTGGAGGGCAGGCCCGGCGGCGTTTACGGCCTCAATCAGGGTCCGTCCCATGCGGCCCGCCGCCCCGAGTATCCCGATGCGCGGGGTCGACAAACTGGCCATAGATCAATGTGTTTTGCTGGAATGATTCAAAAGGGTAGCGCGTGCGGCTCGTCGGCGAAGGCCAAGGTCAAGGCGCCGGGGCCGACGTTGATACCGCCGGTCATCGACAGCACGCTCTCAACCCGCTCGACCCCGTGCTTGGCGCAGGCGGCTACCAGCCGCTCATAGCCGGGCAACAACCGCATTCCCTCGAGGTTGCCGCCGTAACTCATGACCAGCGTGGGCGCCAGCAAGCCGCTTTCGATGCGAGAGATCGCGTAGTCAAACAATTGCTCGGCGCCGCGATCAAAGTGACGAAGCTTGGCCACCGGGCCGGTCTCGTTGCGATAACCGCGAATCAGCGGCTTGATGTCGAGCGCCGTGCCGAGCATCGCACCGATCCAGCCGACGCTGCGATCGCCCTTGGTTTTCGCACGGGCCCGCAGGTAGAACAGGTCCTGCGGCAGCATGTAGCCATGGATGTTCTGGGTCAGTGCTTCGAGCCGCTCGCGAATCTTGATCGGGTTTTCACCCTGCTTGATCATGCGGATGGCCTCGACCGCCATGAGACCCTGTGCGGCAAACAGGTTCTGGCAGTCAATCACACGCAGCGCAAACGGCCCGTTGATGCCGGCCTTGGCGCGAAACGGTTTGTAATCATTGAGAATCGCGAACGAGGCCTTCACCGCATTGTCGAACATCGGGCTGCGGCTGGAAGCGATGGTCAGGCAGAACACGAAATCGAAATCGATCACCAACTTTTCGAGGAAGAGTTGCTTGATCTGCTCGGTGGAAAACGCCGATGAGCCGGCATCGCCACGGCGGTCCCACTTGCTTTGGTAAAAGTGCTCCGTTTTTTCAGGGTCTCGCGTGTCGATTTCGTCGTGATCGCCCAAATGCAGGGTGATCGGCAAAATCACGATGCCGTGCGCCTCGATGAACGACTGCGGCAAGTCGCAGGCCGAGTCCACCACCAGTCCGATTCGCATGTTTCTCCTCTGGCGCGCTGGCCGCACAGTTATTTTTGCAGGACTCTAGCACGCTGAAAAATCGCCCTTCGGTCGCCATCAGCGACGTTTAACTTCACCCTTCGCCCGCTGCCAGCACGCCTCCATGGCGGCCAAGCGCGCTGGGTCGCCCGGCGGCGGAAAGGTCTCTTCAGCGGACTCCACCACGGCAAAGCGAGCGGCAAAGCGTACGTTGGCCGCATCAAGCGCCGCCGCTGGATCAACCCCCAGGTGGCGCGCCAGATTGACCACGGTGAACAGCACGTCACCCCACTCCTCGGCCACACGCTGCGGACCCTGGCTGCGGGCCTCGGCAAGTTCACGCCATTCTTCATCGAGCTTGGCCCATACCGAGACCAGATCGGGCCAGTCGAAGCCAATTTCTGCAGCACGCCGTTGCAATTGCAGCGCGGCACGCAGGGGCTCAGTGGCCATGGTGCTGAACCTTCATTGCCAGCATGTGCAGTAACCCGGCAGTGGCGCCCCAAATGCGGTGCCCGAGATGCTCAAGCTCGAAGAACGGCAACTCGATCCCGCCGCGGGCGAGCGTCTTGCGCCGGTAGGCGCCGGGGTCCAGGGCCGTTTCCAGCGGAAGTTCGAAAACCTCGGCGACTTCGTCAGGCGCCGGCCGCCAGGTGGCGGGGGGATCGGCAACATGCCCCACCACGGGCGTGATGCGAAATCCGGTCAGCGTCGGGTAGTCGTAGAGAAAGCCGATGACCCGAACCTGCGCAGGGTCCAGTCCGACTTCTTCCTCGGCTTCACGCAGGGCGGTGATGCGGCAGTTCCCGTCTGCAGCGTCACAGCGCCCGCCGGGAAAACTCACCTGCGCCGCATGCGCGCGCAGGTGCTCGGCGCGGCGGGTCAGCAAGATGCTGGGCCCCTCGGGGCGCTCCAGAAGTGTGATGAGCACGGCGGCATCCGTCAGCGGACGGCTCAGTTCACGTTTGGCCCAGTCGCGCAGGGCCTCCGGGATCTCGAGCAGGCTGAGCGATCGCGGACCGGCATCGCTGGTCGCGGACAGTGCGCTAGCGACCTTGCGACTGAGCGGCGACAATGCGCGCTCGGTTTCGTAGGGGGCTTCAGCAGCAGGCGACGAATGGAACGATCCTGGCATCAGTGGCTCACGCTCCGTGAGTGTGATCAGCGGTTGGGCGCCCCGAAGGGTACGGCGTTCAGAGCCTTCAAGTCGTCGCTGGACCGCTGGGTCGAAGGCCAAGATTTTCACCGCCTCGACGCGCACTTGCATGCGGACGACATTCAACGACTGCGACGCGGTAATCGACTCTACGATAGCACCGTGCATGTGGTCCTGTTGTCGCAGCAGACGGCCGAAATTATGGGCTTTATTGAGCGGTAATGTGGCTTTCCAATTGGCAAGGACGAACATTGCACGGCGGCGAGCGGCTGCGTAGCATGCAGGACCTATTTTCCACCCGGAGCCTCACATGTCTGCTACCGATCTGATCAAAAAGCTGCCCGCCGCGCTCAACCCTGATGCGGCCGCCGGCACCGATGCCACCATCCAGTTCAACATTTCGACGCCGATGAATGTCGTGATCAAGGACGGGGCCTGCACCGCCAACGACGGCGCGGCCGCCAGCCCCGATGTGTCCCTGACAATGGAAGACGACGATCTGGTCGCGCTACTGAAAGGCGAGCTCAACGGCATGACCGCGTTCATGACCGGCAAGTTGCAGCTCGAGGGCGACCTGATGCTCGCCCAGCGGATCGGCAGCCTGTTCGATACCAGCAAGCTCGGCTGAGAGACCACCCGTGGCACCCGAGTCAACCACCCCGGTCGTCGTCGATGACCGGGGTTTTTCTTTGCGCCGCGACGGCCAGGGTCGCCTCGGCTTGCACGCCGGGCATCATCCGCGCATCGGCGACGTCATTGCCGACTGGCTGGGTCCGGAGCAACGCCGCCGCCTGAGCGGCGGCAAGAAGCAACTGCTGGCAAGGGCCGTCGGCATCGGCAAACGCATGCCGCTGAGCGTGCTGGACGCCACCGGAGGGCTGGGTCGCGATGCCCACGTCATGGCTCACCTCGGCGCCACCGTGACGGTGTGTGAGCGTCAGCCGCTGATCGTCGCCCTGCTCGAAGACGCGTGGTCAAGGCTGGAACTGGTTGACGAGGCATGTGCCCGCCGCCTGAGGCTGCAGCCGGACGACGCTCAAGCGGTACTGCAGGGCGATCAAGATTGGGACGTCGTCTATCTGGACCCGATGTATCCGGGCCGCGACAAGTCGGCCCTGCCGGGCAAAGAGATGCAGTTTTTCCGTGAATTGACGGGTGGCGACCCCGATGCCGACACCCTACTGACACTCGCCCGTGCGCGGGCGCGCTGGCGGGTCGCGGTCAAGCGACCGCTGTCGGCGCCGCCACTGGCCGACCAGCCACCCGACCAGAGCCTGCGCGGCACGCAGGCGCGCTTTGATCTATACCTGACGAAATGATCCGATCCGAGGAGACGCGATGAAGCGACTGACGCTGATCCGCCACGCCAAATCCAATTGGAATGACCCTGACCTCACCGACTTTGAGCGGCCCCTCAATGGCCGCGGTCGCCGCGATGCGCCAGTCATGGCGTTGCGTCTGGCCGACGCAGTGGGCGCGCCGGACCTCTGGGTCAGCAGCCCGGCATTGCGGGCCATCACCACCGCCAGGCTGTTCGCCGAAGCCTTGTCGATGCCCGATACCGACGTTCTGCTGAGCCCCGACATCTACGATGCCGACTTGGCGCGATTGCGTTCGGTGCTGCAGGCGTTAAACGAGTCGGCACGCCATGTCTGGGTGTTCGGTCACAACCCGGGGCTCAGTGATCTGGCCCACTGGCTTCACAGCGCTGCGCCAGGTCACTTGCCGACCTGCGCGGCCGTGGCTTTCGACCTGCCGCCCGACCCGTGGTCAACGCTGCGGCCCGGCAGCGGACGGGTGCTGGCGCACCTCTATCCCAAGCAGACGGCGGGCTAAAGCCTGTTGACAGGCTAGCCGAGCGGCTTTAGGCCCTGTTCAAAGCGCCGCGCATTCTGGCGGTAGTGCTGCGCAGAAGCGGCGATGATCTTGATCTCGGCAGGGCTGAGTTCGCGCACAACTCTGGCCGGCGCGCCCATCAACATCACGCCGTCGGGGTAGACCTTGCCCTCGGGCACCAGCGCGCCCGCCGCCACCAGTGAATTGGCCCCAATCACCGCTCGGTTGAGGATGACGCTCTGTATGCCCACCAAGGTGTTGTCGCCGATGGTGCAGCCATGGAGCATCACCTGATGCCCAATCGTGCAGTCCTTACCGACCCGCAATTCAATACCCGCGTCGGTGTGCAGCACCGACGAATCCTGAATGTTGGAACCCTCGCCAATCACCAGGCGCTCGGTATCACCGCGCAGCACGCAGTTGAACCAGACGCTCGCGTACGCCCCGAGCTCCACCTGGCCGATGACGTCTGCAGAAGGCGCAACCCAGGCGCCACTGCCGAGCTGCGGCGAAACCCCATCAAGCGCGTACAGCACCCTGGGCTCAGGCTGCAGCGGAGACGGTGGCTTCGTTGCGGCCGAATCCGTGCCCGTTGTCGATCAGATATTCCAGCCACTTGCCAAGCGTGAGGTTGCGCCGCCACTGCTCGTCAAGGAAGCGCTCTGCCCACGGATCACCGTCATTTTCGGCCTGCCAGGGCGGCCGGTTGGGCTGATTGAGGGCCTCCGCAACGCAGGCATCGCGATAAATGCGCACCCAAAGGTCAGGCTGGTTGCGAACGCCCTTGTCGTCGACAAACTCGTAGGTGAGCTTGCAGGTCAGGGTGTAGCGGTCGCGCTCGGTGACCTGCAAATGCAAGGGCGGATCGGCCAATGTGTGAGAAATGGCTTTTTGCGGCGGCAGGTCCAGCGCAGGAATCAGCCGCTGCAACAACTTAAAGTTGCGCTCATACAGGTCGATCAACACCGCGAGCCTCTGGGGAGACGTCGTCGGCGCGGCGCGGGAGCGTTCTGGGTACGTCGGCATAGGCGGACTATAAGATATGGGAAAGAGCGAAGACAACGAAGACAACATGACAACCCAAGAAATTCCCGTAACCGCATTTTCCGATCAACGCCCGGGGACTGCGGGCTTGCGGAAGAAAGTGGCTCTAATGCAACAACCGCATTACCTGGCCAATTTCGTCCAGTCAATCTTCGACTGCGCCCCTGAATTGCGCGGCAACACCTTGATTATCGGTGGCGACGGTCGCTACTGGAACCGCGACGCCATCACCACATGTGTTCAGATGGCGGCGGCCAATGGAATTTCAAGGGTGCTCATCGGCCAAGGCGGACTTTTATCCACCCCGGCGGCCTCGAATCTGATCCGTCAGCGCGGCGCAGCGGGCGGTCTGGTGCTGACCGCCAGCCACAATCCGGCCGGTCCGGACGGTGATTTCGGCATCAAGTACAACATTGCCGGAGGCGGCCAGGCGCCTGAAGCGCTCACCGAGCGCATTTTTGAAACCAGCAAAGCGCTGACGCGCTACCGAATCGACCCGGACGTGCAGGTCGACCTCGACCGCGTTGGCACATCGCAGCAGGGCACGCTCGCGATCGAGGTCATCGACAGCGTCGACGACTACGCCGCACAAATGGCGACCCTGTTCGACTTTGAGCGCATCCGCGCCTGGCTCAGGCAAGGTCACCGCGTTCGCTTCGATGCGCTGCACGCTGTCACCGGCCCCTACGCGCGGCGCATTCTTGTCGAACAGTTGGGCGCCGCCGAGAGCGACATCGTCAACGCCGAACCGCTGGAAGACTTTGGCGGCGGGCATCCCGACCCCAACCTGATCTATGCCGCCGACCTGGTCGCCGCCATGAATGGCCCAGACGCCGCAGATCTGGGTGCCGCCAGCGATGGCGACGGCGACCGCAACATGATTCTCGGCCCCGGCGTGTTCGTCTCGCCCGGAGACTCCTTGGCAATGCTGGCGGACAACCTCCACCTATGCCCGGGTTATGCCGATGGCGTGGTCGGCATCGCCCGCTCAATGCCCACCTGCCGGGCGGCTGATCACGTCGCGCGGCGGCGCGGCATTGCGATTCACGAGACGCCCACCGGCTGGAAATTCTTCTGCAACCTGCTCGACGCGGGGCACATTACCGTCTGCGGTGAAGAAAGCTTCGGCACCGGCTCGACCCATGTTCGCGAGAAGGACGGGCTTTGGGCCGTGCTGGCCTGGGCCAACATCCTCGCCGCCAGCGGCCGTTCGCTGCCCGAAATCGCCACGGCACACTGGCAGCGCTGCGGTCGACATTACTTTCAGCGTCACGACTATGAGGGTCTGCCAGCCGAGACTGCTGACGGCATCGTCGAAGACCTACGGGCGCGCCTGCCGACACTGGTCGGACAAACGCTGGGCGGCCTGGGCGTCACCGCTGCCGATGATTTCGCCTACACAGACCCCATTGACGGCAGCCGCGCCACTGGCCAGGGCCTGCGGGTGGTGATGGGCGATGCAGCCCGAATCGTGCTGCGAAAGTCCGGAACCGGCACCGACGGTGCCACCCTGCGGCTGTACCTTGAACATTGGCGTCAGGATGCGCTGGACCTTGATCCGGCGGCGGCACTGGCGCCGCTAGCGGCAGTGGCGGACACTCTGATCGACCTGCGCCAACGCACTGGCCGGGCGAAGCCTGACGTGGTGACCTGACGCGGCCATTGCGCCATACCGACGAAGGACCTTTTCATGCGCTTGATCATCGTGCTCGGAGTGCTGCTGGTCGCCCTGACCGGCTGGATCGTCTGGAACAACCCGGAGCGAATCGACCTCGACTCGGCCGCCCGCGCCGACGTCGACATGCAGTTCATCGGCCTCTCGCAGGGCACCACCGGCTACACGCTCGGCGGTGATGACGATGCGCCCTGGGTGGTGCTGATTCACGGCTACTCGGTGCCCAGCGCCCAGTGGGCCGACACCGCCAAGGCGCTGCAGGATGCCGGCTACAGGACCCTGCATTACGACCTTTATGGCCGCGGTTGGTCGGATCGCCCCGGCGGCGATTACGACCTGGATCGCTACGCGCAGCAGCTCACCGAATTGCTCGACGTGCTCGGTGCGCCTGAGCAGGTGCGGCTGGTCGGCCTGTCGATGGGTGGCCTGATTGCCGCGCATTACGCCGTCACGCGCCCCGAAAAGGTCGCCGAACTGGCGCTGATCGCGCCCTTCAATGCCGTGCCGGACATACCCGACATCCTCACCTGGCCGCTGATCGGCAAGGTGGTTGCCCATGCCCTGTACTTCCCGCGGCAAATCGAGATGCAGAAGGACGCCTTCGCCGACCCGGCAATGGCCGAGCAGTACCTGCCGCTGTTCACCGAGCAGTTGCCGTACCGCGGCTTCAGGCGGGCCATTTACTCGACCCTGCAAACGGTCATCCTCAAAGACCCGCTGCCCACGTATCTTGAGCTAGGCACGCAGGGGCGCGACATTCACCTGATCTGGGGCAGCGAAGACCGTGTCGTGCCCATTGACCAAGCCACCCGCCTGCTGCGCGCCCTGCGGCCCGACGCCAACCTGGTGACCATTGACGGTGCCGGCCATGCGCCGCATCTCGAAGCTCCAGAGGCGACGCAGGCGGCGCTTATCGATGCGCTCGGGGCAGCCCAACCCGAACCAGTGGCGCCGGAAGACGTTCCGAGCTGACATCCAGCGCAGCGCCATCGGCCGTCAGGGCCGCCGACTCAATCTGTGGATAGCGCGGCAGTGGCAAGCTGATCGGCGGCCGCTGAAACGCCTTCGCCCAAGATTCACCCGGCTCACGATCATAAAGATGCACCTGCGCCAGGGTCACCACGGCGGCGCGACGTCCCGCCGCATCGAAGTCCATCGCCGTGACCCAATTGAGGCGCCGCGCCTGCCGCGCTGGCCCTGGCTGGCGCGGGATATTGATAGACCCCAGCGCCTCGGCAACCTGCAAGCTCAGCGGCGCGGGTGGGTCGAGTGACACGCGATACAACCGCGGCACCGGGTCGCGCTTGCTGAGCAGGTAGACCTGCCGATTGGCCGTGTCGACCGCCACCGCCTCGACGTCACGAGGGCCATCGGGATAGCGCAGCGTCAACGTCCGCTGCGGGACCAGCACCGTCGCCACATCAAGGCGGCGCGGCTCGGGAATCACATACAAGCTCACCGTGCCGCGAATCGCGAAGTTGTCTCCAACGTCAGCCAGCAGCAGCGCCGGATCGCCGTGATTGTCGAAGGCCGCGATGTCTTCCCAGTCGATATTGAAGGTATTGCGCAGGCCAAAGGCGCCCAGCGTTTCGCCGCTTTTCCGTGACACCGCGAACAATTGCGCGCTGTTGAACGCGTCGTTGTGGGTCCAGAGCCGGTCGGCATCGAAACCGCTGCGTGCCAGGCCGCTGGATTCATCAATGCGCTTGTCCAACAGCGTCACCACGCCAAGTGACTGACCCGGCGATGGCGCGTTGTCGACGTTGGCGGTGGCGCACCCAGTGGCAATCATGCAGGCCAGAAGGCTTGCCCGCCCGCTGCGCAAGCCACGCCATTTGCCAACCCGGGGAATAATCAAAACAGCGTCTTGCGCAGCGCTTTTTCTTGCATGATCAGCGTGGTCATTTCTTCAATCGACATATTGGCCGAGTTGAGAAACGGCACCTGATGCTTGCGATACAACGCTTCGGCCTGGCGCAGCTCGAAGGCGCACTGCGCCAGCGACGCGTATTGCGAACCGGGTCGACGCTCCGAGCGGACTTGCGACAGCCGCTCGGGGTCGGAGGTCAAGCCGAACAACTTTGTGGGGTTCTCCCTGAGCACATCAGGCATGCGGCCGGCTTCGAGGTCTTCGGCAATCAACGGATAGTTGGTGGCGAACACGCCGTACTGCAGCGCCATGTACAGGCTTGTGGGCGTCTTGCCGCAACGCGAGGGCGCAATCAGGATCAGCTCGGCCTTGGCCAGATCGCGCACCGACTGGCCGTCGTCGTGCTCCATGGCGTAGTTCATCGCCGCGATGCGCGCGTTGTAGCGCTTGTTGTCGGTCAGCCCGTGCGCACGGCCCTGTGCGTGGGAGGAGTCGCGGCCCAGCTCCGCCTCCAGACCCGGAATGAACTGGTCGAAGAAGTCGAGAAACAGGGCGTTGGCATCGCGCAGCACGTCGCGCACCGCGTCGTTGACCGTGGTGCTGATCAGGATCGGCCGCGAACCACCGCGTTCGGCAACGTGGTTGATGTACTCCACCGTTGACCGGGCGCGCTCAACCGTGGTGATGAACGGCAGCGTGGTCTTGTGAAACACCTCGCCTTCGAACTGCGTCAGCAGCGTGTTGCCCAGTGTCTCGGCAGTGATGCCGGTCCCGTCGGACAGGAAGAAAACGGATCGCGGCGTGCTCATAAGGGCATCGGTGTAAGCTTGCCGGCAGTGTGCGGCAGTCGGCTGCGTGTTGCAGCCAGACGCCATGCTTTCGATAATCGCGCCCCGCGCCCAACTTGACACCCCAGACTCTATGAGCGACCAACCGCAGGTCCTTTGGTACTCCACGCTCGGCATGCACGATGTCGAGATCGTCGGCGGCAAGAACGCCAGCCTTGGCGAAATGATCTCCAAACTGGCCGAAACCGGCGTCAAGGTGCCCAACGGCTATGCCACCACGGCCGAGGCGTACCGTATTTTTCTGGCGCATGAAGGGCTGGACGTCAAAATCAAAGGGTTGCTCGACGGTCTCGATATCGATGACGTGACGCGTCTTGCCGAGGTCGGCAAGCAGATCCGCGCGGCGGTGATGCTGGCGCCCTTTCCGGCCACGCTGGAGGCGCAGATTCGCGACGCGTACCAGGTGTTGCTCGACGAATCCGGCGCCGAAATCTCGGTGGCGGTGCGTTCATCGGCCACTGCCGAAGATCTGCCGGATGCCAGCTTCGCCGGTCAGCAGGAGACCTTTCTTAATGTCGAGGGCATCGACAACGTTCTGAAGGCCATCAAGGAGGTCTTCGCCAGCCTCTACAACGACCGCGCCATTGCCTACCGCGTGCATCACCACTTCGCGCACGACGTGGTGGCTTTGTCGGCCGGCATCCAGCGCATGGTGCGCTCCGACAAGGGCGCGTCGGGTGTGATGTTCACCATGGACACCGAATCGGGCTTCCGTGACGCGGTGTTCATCACCGCCAGCTACGGACTGGGTGAAGCCGTCGTCCAGGGCGCGGTCAATCCTGACGAGTTCTACGTTTACAAACCGGCGCTAAGGGCCGGTCGCCCGGCCATTCTCAAGCGCGGTTTGGGCGAGAAAGCCAAACAGATGGTCTACACCCAAGACCGCACCCTGGGTCGCACCGTGGCCTTCGAGAATGTGCCCAGCGAGCTTCGCCAACGTTTCTCACTGACCGATGCCGACGTCGAATCGTTGGCCCGCCAGGCGCTCATCATCGAAGACCATTACGGCCGACCGATGGACATCGAATGGGGCAAGGACGGCATCGACGGGCAGCTTTATATTCTTCAGGCACGACCCGAAACCGTGCAAAGCCGCGCCAGCGCCAACGTGTTGCGCCGCTACAAGCTCAAAGGCTCGGGCACCAAACTTACCGAAGGACGCGCCATCGGCCAGAAGATCGGGGCCGGAAAGGTGCGCATCCTCAAGGGGATCGACCAGATGTCCAAGGTCGAAAAGGGTGACGTGCTGGTCACTGACATGACCGACCCCGACTGGGAACCGATCATGAAGCGCGCCAGCGCCATCGTCACCAACCGCGGCGGTCGCACCTGCCATGCGGCGATCATTGCCCGCGAGTTAGGAATTCCCGCCGTGGTCGGCTGCGGCAACGCCACCGAGGTGATCAAGGACGGCGTCGACGTGACCGTCTCCTGCGCCGAGGGTGACACCGGCGTCATCTATGCCGGCAACATCGATTTTGCGGTGGACGAGATCGCGCTCGACCAGATGCCGGAGATCCCCGTCAAGATCATGATGAACGTCGGCACGCCCGAGCAGGCCTTCGACTTTGCCGCCCTGCCGCACCACGGCGTGGGCTTGGCGCGACTGGAATTCATCATCAATCGCCAGATCGGCATCCACCCCCAAGCCTTGCTGGAGCTCGACAAACAGCCCGCCGAACTACGCCGCATCATCGACCCGATGATCGCCGCCTACGACAGCCCGCGCGACTATTTCGTCAAGCGCCTGACCGAGGGCGTGGCGACAATTGCCGCAGCCTTTGCCCCAGAGCCGGTGATCGTGCGCATGAGCGATTTCAAATCCAACGAATACGCCAACCTCGTCGCCGGTACGCGCTACGAGCCGCACGAAGAAAATCCGATGCTCGGCTTCCGCGGGGCATCGCGCTACATCGCCGAATCTTTCCGTCCCTGTTTCGACATGGAGTGCGAAGCACTCAAGTTCGTCCGCGACGAAATGGGTCTGACCAACGTCAAAATCATGATCCCGTTTGTCCGCACATTGGGCGAAGCCAAACGCGTCAGCGAAATTCTCAAGGAGAACGGGCTCGAACGCGGCAAGAACGACCTGCAGCTGATCATGATGTGCGAGTTGCCGTCCAACGCCCTGCTCGCCGATGCGTTTCTCGAATACTTCGATGGCTTCTCAATCGGCTCCAACGACATGACCCAGCTCACGCTGGGGCTCGACCGCGACTCGGGACTGATCGCCCACCTTTTCGACGAGCGTGACCCTGCCGTGAAGAAGATGCTCGAGATGGCGATTCAGGCCTGCCGCCGGCAAGGCAAGTACATCGGCATCTGCGGTCAGGGTCCGTCCGACCACCCCGAACTCGCCAGATGGCTGCTCGACCAGGGCATCGAATCGATGTCGCTCAATCCCGACACCGTGGTCGAGACCTGGTTGTTCCTCGCGGGACAGACCCCTCACTGATCGCAAAAAAGCTCAAAAAAGTCTTCCCATTCGCAAATTTTTCCCTATAATTGCGCTCCCTATTTTTAGGGGCTATAGCTCAGCTGGGAGAGCGCTTGCATGGCATGCAAGAGGTCGTCGGTTCGATCCCGACTAGCTCCACCACCGTTTCAAAGCCTCGTTCCCATCGTCTAGAGGCCTAGGACACGTCCCTTTCACGGATGTAACCGGGGTTCGAATCCCCGTGGGAACGCCATTTTGGTACAAAAGACAGAACTCCCCCCTGGGGAGTGATGTTGCCTCTAGAAGCAGCACTGGCAAGGATTTCCTTGCTCCCGCTGATGACAATCTCATCTTTGAGAATCGTGATTTTGGCCACGAACGCGCGGATGTAGGCCTTGCGCAAAGGGACGTCTCCTTCTGAGATCCGCTTCCCAAGATCGGCCGAGAATTCTTTTATCTTTTCAGCGCTTGGCGGCGCACTCGACGCCTCCTTCAATGCCTTGCAGCGACCGAGCTCGTCTTCAGCCTCAACTCTGCGCAATTTGAGTCCATCCAGCTGCTCCTTGAGGATCGGCTCGGTTGGATCAAGCACACCCGCTGTGACGCCCTCGTAAACCCTCCTGAACGCGAGCTCGGCTTCAGCAAGCACTTTTTTAGCCTTCTGCGTCCGTTCGTCGACATCAGACTGCGCGCGCGCGTGCTGCACGCACGCAGCCACCAGCCCATCGATGTGCTCAACGGCCAGCACGCGCTCGGCGAGGGCATTGCAGACCATGTCCTCGACTATCTCCTTGCGGACGCTCCGACCATCGCAAACGCCAATACCGGTCCTCCGGCGATTTGAACAGGCGTAATAGATGTACTGCCCACCCTTGCCTGTCATCTGGGTCATAGCGGCGCCACAACACCCGCATTGAACAATCCCGGTCAGCAACATCGGGCTACCTGGCAACCTTGGTGCCATCTTGTTGGGAGAACGCGCCTTCAGGTTTCGGTTGACCGCCTCAAACAACTCAAGATCCACGATTGGCTCAGACGAGACGAGGATCCACTCTTCGCGGGGCCTCACTGTTTTGGTCCTGGAGCAAGATTTATTAAAGAAGTGCCGACCAAGGCAGGTTTCACTGCTCAAGACTCGATGAACCGAGCCAGTGCCCCACCGACTACCTCGTGAGGACTTGATGCCACGTTCGTTGAGCCAATTGACGATGGCTTTGACCCCCATAGGGCCTGCTCCATTGCCATTGAGCGCCAAATTGAAGATGTTGACGATCACATCCGCTCGTATCGGATCGGGCGCCAACACATATCGAATTTTGTCTCCGACCTCACGCGCTGCGACCTTCCGGAAGCCGTCAGGTGCGTGAGAGCCAGGCCAATATCCGTCCCTGGCAACCTGAAGCATCCCTCTGGTCACATGTTTAGAGATCTGCTCGCTCGCGTACTCATCGATCAACCCGTAAAAACCCCTGACCATCCTCCCTTCGGCGCTGTCCTCAACCGACTGCGTCACCGCATCAAGGCGGACTCCAAACTTTGCCAGTTCCCTGCAACAACCCTCCAGAACGTACTTGTCGCGGGCAAAGCGAGAAAAGCTGTGGACCAGCAGGAGGTCGTACGGTCGATCCCGAGCGCACGCCCTTGTCATCATCTTCTGAAATTCGGGCCGCGACTCATCGCGCCCCGACGCCCCCCGCTCTTCAAACACGTCCACCACATCGATGTCGTTCTGCTCGCAATGCTCGCGCAGATGTCGAATCTGGTCGGGGATACTGAGTTCGCGAGCAGCTTGGCGGACCGTGGAAACGCGAACGTACAGCGCAGCAAGTTGACGGCGCTTGGTGTTACCTCTTGGCACAAGTTCTCCTAGTGGGCGCGTGTTGCGCCACAAAAATAAAGGGGCTCGGCCTGAGGCTACGGTTCGTGCTGAGTTACGACCCCATTAACTCGTCCAGCAGATCAGCGGCGTACTGGACGATGACAGACAGCTCACAAATGGTGACCGGTAGTGATTCCGGTAAATCTGATACTACCTCCCACTTTTGACGCCGACTAGGTAAACCAGCCTGTTGCTCCGACCGATTTTTGATATCGGTTGCGGGCTGCATTTCCGGCTGGTTATCCGGGTCGTCGGCAGGCGATTTTGGGGCTGCTTGGGAGATACGCATGCCACTGCGGTATCCACCCGTTTCAAGCTTTTACGTCCGGCGTAAATTGGCGCCGATTTCGAGGTCACTCCATCAGCCAGGAGGCCAGCCGCTTGCGCGCGATCTTCAATGAGCCTGGCGCCTGATCCGACAGGATTGCTGCACATCCCAGCGCCACCGCCGCCTCGCCAGTCGTCCCCGATCCTGCCGTGGGGTCGATGACAAGATCACCCGGCCGCGCCGTCATCATCAACAGCGGCGTGATCACGGAAAGTGGCTTCTGCCCCCCACGAAATCCGGTCTGTTCATTCCGGCGAATGAAACCTGTTAGCAGCGGCTCGGCGATGATCACGTCACGGTGCGTCATCAGGTACGGGAGCTTTCCTCTCGCGTGCATTTCCTGATGCCTCTGGGACAGGAATGACTCGTAATGCAACTTCGCATCGGGCCGACGGAGATGAAGTGCAACCTGCTGTGCGCCACGCCAGCTGCGTGCCCGGTTGGCCGAGTTCGTGTACACCCAGGTGATCCATCCTTCCGGCACCAGATGCGCGGGCTGATGGTCTACCAGCCTCGCCACGGCCATGGGGAATCCCCAAACGATCACGTGGTCGGCGATGTCGCCCGCGACGCCGATCAAGGGGAGCAGTTCCGCGAGGTACTCAGCGCGCCCTTTCGCCCCCACACGACGGTAGTGAGGATCCAGAATCACCACCGCCGCCCTGACCTTCAGTTCACGCAGGCGCGTGAGCTGGGTCAACGCAGATATGGGGCCGTCGAGCCTGACCTGCCCTTGGCTGGGCAGCGCGTAGTCTGACGGCAGCGCTGTGTCTCTTGGTTTGCGCTTCGCCGCGATTTCCACCGCCTGCGCCGCGAGCATTTCAGCCACCTGCGGCACCAGCGATTCCGGGATGCTTACCTGCACGGATCGCTCGCCGAACCGGCCCGTACCGGGTGGTCTGCCCGCGCCTGTTCTCGTTCCGCCTCTCGGCACGGACGGCTCCCTATGATTGTCCTTTGTAGAATCATAGATTGTTATTCCCGCCTCAGACATCGAAGCCGATACGCGATGCCCGATCACGCCCGCGCGCTGATCTCTGACGTTGTTCAAACACATGGCCGAAGGCCGGACAGCCGGGATGGCGGTGGGTCGATATTTGGCCAGCCCTGACCACCGCCATCCCCTCTCGCTCACCTCATATTTAGGCGCCAGGTGCACCCTGATTGCCGCCCGCTTTGGGTCCGACGATCCCTGCCAGCTCCCGCTCGGCACGACTCAACATGCGGATCAGCGACAAGGAAAGCGCCTCTTCCAGTTGGGTGTGATGTCCGGCTTCTTTGGCTTGACGGGTCAGGCGGTCAAGACGCCTCCAGTTGTCCGCCGACAACTTGATGGCAACCTTGCGAGATTCGAGTTTGGGTGTCTTTTTCAGCAGCATTGGAACCTCGTTACATGATGTGTGGACGTTGGCGGTATCCACCGCTTTCGAGACATGACCAGCGGCTTGCCACCGCCCTTTCCAGCGCTGAAGCCCTACTCAGGGAACCAGCTGGAGGCCCCCTTCTTCGCACGCGCAACCAGGGTCGACAGCGGCACGCGGGCGTAATGCTGGTTGCGGACCCAGGGGATGGTCTGCGGGATGTCGGGACAGGTCTTTTTCTTGATGCGGCACTGGCGCTTGGTGAACCCATACAGTCCATAGACGTCTTGGCGGATCCCGCGAAATCCGGGTGCCTTGCGGATCGACATCACTTGTTGGGCAAGGCGCTGATCCTGCTTTGTGACCAGAAACCTGATCTGCTGCTTGAGCCCTTTGACGATCACCGGCTTGATGCGCCAGGTCCAGGTGACCGCGTTGATCCGGGCCCTCTCTTCCTTCTCCTTTTTCCTGGAATTGCTGTCTGACTTCTTGTTCTTTTGGGTCTCGCTGTCTGCCTTTGGCGCGTACTTCTTGCGGTGTGCGGGAGGCACCGGCAGGCGGACCAGCTCATACCACCAGATCCACTCCAGACGATGCAGGCGGATGTCTTCCCAGAGTTTGGGATTATCGCAATCCGCGCCCTCGGTTTTCATCAACCACCAGGCAATCTCCTGACGGTTTGGCACGGGATACATGATGAGTTTGTACACCGCCTGCTTCTTGCTGCGGCGGTAGTTGCGCTGATCTGGCGTCGCGCTGACCTGGTGACGGCGCTCAAAGGTTTCGGCCAGTGCCTGAGCTTCGTCAATGGGCACGAAGCCGCTCCGGCAATACGTGAATCCGGCTGCAGCGGCGCGCTGAATATCCGTCATTGCGCCTTCAACTTGTTTGCAGATGAGTGGGTTGTGCATGGGTGCTCCTGTTGGGTTGGAGCACCGTCGGTATCCACTGAATTCAGAGAAGTGGAATTCGCAGCTATTGCCGGGAAGCAGCCAGCGGGCAGCGGCTGAAACCGGGGGTTGAGATCAGGCGCGGCGAGCGGGCTTGGTCCGAGCCGAAATGCGGCGCTGCTATAGGCGGCGGATTTTGGCGAGGATGCTTATTGAGATTCCGAACAGACCCATGCCGCGCAGCGGCATACGTTCGGCGGCCTCCGTAGCGGACGGAGCGAATCGCGCAGCGGATTGAGCGACTCGCGGAGGGGGCCGTATGCGCCAGCACCATCGTCATCGAAAGGCATGGATACCGGGACAGTGCCTCAAATGATTTCGAGGGCGGATCAGCCATCCGTTGCGGAGCCGAAAGTCGGCAAGCAACGTCGGGGGCTAGCCACCCTCGACGCATCTGAAGCATCCAATGATCCCCGCTGGGGGGATCGCGCAGGTTTAACGAACCTGTAAATCGACCGCTGTCGCCGGATGCTCTTAAACGAGCTCGTCCGGTGGCAACGGGAGCCGGGGGTGTGACTCCTCCGACGACCCAGTCGCATCAATGAGCGAGTGTTCGCTCCTTTTTGAGATTGGGCGACAACGAAACGGGAGCCGCAGCAATGCGGACGATGCAATGGGTGAGGATTACCCGGCGTGTCTCAGGTGGACAAGGATGTCCACTGAAACCCTGTGATGGTCTGTAAGCAGCGAAGCGGTGACGAGGCATGTCACCGTGAATCCCGGCGTGCAGAGGTTGTGCACGTGACCCGGATGAAACCGGGATGACTGGGTGAAGCCCTCAAGCGAAGCCGTGGCGCGAGCCAGAAGTAGCTTGAGAGGTGGAGCGACGTACACCTGGGTTTGTGCAGGTCGGGAAAACGCCTTTGCGTACAACCGGTCTGACCTAGCGTCGATCCAATGGGATTGGCGGCGACAGGAGGCACCGTGGCGACACGGGTCTGTGATAGCTCAAGGGTGTAAACGGCTGGGACGGCAACCAGTCTTTGCGTGGAAAACCTGTGAAGTTGTTCCCCGGATGGGGATTGGCTTGTCCGATGATGGGAGAAAGTGGCGGGGTAAGGCTTGGGAATCTCGCGAGCCCCGAAACGCTACGGCGGAGGTGAAAACCCCATGTAATCCTTAGGACGTCATCTAAGCAGGTGTCATCACTAAGTTGTGAAAAGCCAGGAGTGCCCGGTTCGTAACCGGGAATCAGCCTCTTGGCAGGAGCGGTCTTGATGAGTAGCGGCGTTCCCAGAAATGGGCGTCGGCGTGGACATGTGATGAGCACGAAGCATGTCGACGTGGAAGGCGGTTGATGCGGTTTGTCAGCTGCTTTGCGAGCTAAGGGACCGGCGGTCGTATGGATGCTTCAGGCACGAGTGGCACTCGTGCAATAGATGTGTGGGGCGAAGGCGAGACGGTGGCACCGTACGCTGACGCTTGGGACCAGGCTGGTTGAGCTGGATCATAAACCTGTCATTGAACTGACTGGAGGCAGCAACGCGAGGCGGACAATTTGTCCGCTTCCGATTGGACAAGGGGCGCTCCCTTTCAACCAGCGACGGTCTCAGGACGTACCTGATGGCTGGCCGACTACGGCTGCTGACAATCTGTATCCGTCAGCTATTCAGACCCGGCACAAACCGGGTTCCCGGACGCCAACATTCAATTCATGGCCACGGGATTCAGGTCCCCCTCTTCGGAGGGGGCCTTTTTGGGAATGCGAAAAGCAGGTGAGCGAGGGGGTGATGGGCCTGATGTCGTTATCCATTCTCCGGGCTGCCCTGCTCATGTCGCGCTTGGTTTCCGGGCTGCGTGAAGCCGCAGCCCTGCCGTCGGGCGATGCTCGCCCGACATGGGTCACTCAGGCCCTCACAGGCGCTGACTGCGGTGGTCAGGCTGCGAGACTTCAGGTGATCAGTTCAACGTGCCACCCTGCGCTTGCAGGCGCCTCGGGACGCTGATTAGCGCAGCGTTTGCGCGTCGGTCAGCTGCATCAGTTGCCCACGGAGATGCCCAGCCTCGGCGGAGGCCTTTGCCGTGGCGTCCATGGCCGTCTGTAAAGATTCGAGCGCCTTGTCGAGTTGGCGTTGACGCTCCTCGATCAGTGACTCGGCGCGCGCTGCGCGCGCCACAAGGACAAGCTCTTGGTCGCGATGTCGCGCAACCTGCTGTATCAGCTCGTCACGCTCGGATTCAAGGCGGGTGATCTCGCTTTCAGCCGACTCCAGGGCGGCGACTTTGCGGGCCACGCGGGCTTCCGAATCCGCATGGTGCAGTTCGATTCTGGCGTTCGCGGCCTGATCGCAGATTCCGAAGATCTCGGTGATCATCTTGATGCCCCGTTCACGGATGTCAGGAGGCAGGACCACGGGCACCGCTCCGGCCTCGCATGAGCCCGCTCCAGAGAGCTCCTTCAGGTGACGACTGATCGTCGAATAGCTACCGGTTCCGAGATGCTGTCTGATCCGTTCATTGGTGGGCGTCTGCCCTTGCTGCTTGATGGCGTCGATGGCGCCTTGAACGTCCTTCTGGGTGACGCCTTTCGTGTTCATTTTCTGCTGACCTCGGAGATCGTCGTATTACGTAATACGGGGCTGTATTACGTTCTGATCCTCTGCCGGTATCCGCAGCGTTCAAGGGGCACGATCTCTGGTCAGGTCATCGGCGATGTGGCACGTCAGCGAGCTGGGCCGCCGAAACACCAGGTGATGTGACAACACCGGCGGAGCGGCTGTCTGCGGCAGGTGGTTCGGGCGCTATAACGCCTTCATCAAATTCGCAGCAAATTCCCTCACCAACTCCTCGTCGTCATCATCCTCGTGGCGATCAGAATTGACCCACATCGACACTCTGATGGTGTCCCCGAACTGCACCGACATATCGATTCCTGGTGCGGTCAGATTAAGATTGAGATCGACGGTCGTCTCCATCAGCATGCCCTCAGCAGCGGTCAGCATCCTGTGCAGGGTCGGATAACGCAGATCACCGACGACCTGGTTGTCGTCTTCGATCACCGTGATGCGATATTTCATAGACCACCGCCCAACTGGCGGCCTGATCCGCCAACGGTTTGGGCATCAATACCCTGTGCGTTCTTGCAGACTGAGGTGATCACGGCAACCACCTCAAGCAGCCTTGTAAGCCGATTCAAACGCGCAGAACTGCCTTTCATGCGCAGGCGATACCTGCTCCAGGTCATACATCTGCTTGTTCAGCATCGCCGCCGCCTCCGGCGCCGCCTGCCGCAGCCGCATCATCTCGCGCAGCATCAAGTCCAGCGCGGCAATGTCATGGCTGGCCATCGACACCCCGTCCAGTAGTGCGGCGGCGATAGCAGCCTCGCCTTCCAGCTTTTCCTTCGCAGGCTTGCCTGCAATCCGCAATGCAATCTCATGTGCGGCCATCGAGTTGCGGAGCGCCATCCCACCGGGGATGCCGTAATGCGAAGGCGAGTGCTTCATGACGGGCATGGCGAAGTAACCGGGATACACCTCCGGATCACCCAGCACCCGATTCACCATGTGCTTCAACGGAGCCGACGAAATCTTCCGAGCAATCTCATGAATATGTTGCTGGGCCAGCCGCCCAGCACGAGTCAACTCGCTGGCGGGAATATTGAAGATGGTGAAGTCGTCGTACTGCACCTCGACTTCATGTGCCGAGCAGGCGCAGCCATTCAGTTCGCGATCTTGGTCAAAGTCGAGCGAGAGCAGCACGACCTGCCCCGTCATGAGGTGGTAATCGAATCCGGTGCGGTCGTCTGCCAGAACCATCAGTGAGCGCTCCATGTTCGCCATGTGCAGCACCGTGGTCCGATCATCGCCATAGCGATGGACCATCTCGGTGATTCGCAGCTCGGCTCGAAGCATCCTGCCCTCGCCAAACATTGAGGGGAACGGCAGGTCATCGTTCCAGGGCTTGGGCATTAGTTGATCTCCTTCGTGTTGCGGGGCAGATAGCCATTGAGTGGGTTTGCGTGTTTGCTGGGCGTATGAGCCGCCTTGACGCTCGCGGACGAGCGACGGAGCACTGCACGGTGGGTCCTGCGGCGCATGCCATTGGCGTCACACACAGCGGTGCTGGTCCACGCCTCGGATGCGGCAAACATCCGGCGCGCGGTTTCAACGCTGGCGCCGACGCGATCCGCCCAGATCAGGTGGTGCACCTCCGGCACCGGGCTGCAATGCTCACGGCGGCGCGCGGGGTCAAGCAGATACAAAAGGAATTCAGACTGGCTGCGCTGAGCGCTGCGGTACTGCTCCCAGGCGTCGAGGGGGATCAGTCCCAGCAGGCGGAGTTCATGTGCCACCGCGAAATTATGATATCCACCATCGCTGGCCATCACCTTGCCCAGATCGTGGAGGATGACCGCCGCCAGCAATGCTTCGCGCGAGGCCGCGTCAGTGAATTCGGCCAACGACAGTGACGTCAGGCGAGACAGCATCGCCGCTGTATGAATCACCAAGCCACCAGGGCCACTGTGGTGGTCTGAGACAGAGGCCGGTGCTACGGCCACCCGCTCCGCAACTTTCCTGCGGCCGAGGACCTGGGACAAGAAGCGACCGAGGTCAGGCGAGAGCGTGGCGACAACCGCCGCCATCAGCTGCATGGACACAATGGCATCTGTTGCGCACCAGGCCTGCGGGGTGATGTCGAGGGTCAGCTCGGAATCCGGAATCGGGGCAATCTCGATGGCTACGCCGACGGCATCCTCAAATTTCTGGGGATAGCCATAGACCTCCACAGCATCACCGAGACACGGGATGCCAGTCGTGCCGCCTTCGGCTTCGAGGACAAGTCTGAAAGCGGTCTGGCCCGACAGGTTGCTGATGACTACGCGACAGGGCTTGCCCGATGGGCTCTTCGAAATGTCAGTTACAACGCCACGGCAGCGGATCACGTCGTCAGCGTGATCTGAGTTGCCGTCATCGGCGGGGATAGGAAATGCGTGGATGCTCAAGGTGTTTCTCCGGCTAGTGGCAAGCGGAGTCACCGCTTGATGGATACGTGATGTATCCATAAACGGTATCTAAACACTCTTATATGATTACGTCTAGGGGTTTCAGCCCTTTCTACTGTTCATCAGGGACCAACAACTTCCATGGCTCGACTTTGAGCACAATCGCCAGCCTCTCTATGACATCAACCGTAGTGGAGGTCTCGCCCTTTTCGATGGCGCCGATCCTGTTGGGTGAAGTCCCGGCCATCTGCGCAAGCTGGCGCTGAGTAAGCTCGCGCCGGGTGCGATATAGCCGGATATTTAGGCCGAGGACCGCTCGCAGTTGAGCGGTGTCGGAGGGCGGGCGTTTCAAGGAGATTGCTCACGGACGATGTTGAAGCGAATCCTAGCCCGCCCAGCAGGAGATCGACAGTTTGCCAAGGTGAGTGGGGTCACTCTCAACTTCAAGCCCGCCGATCCGATTCACACGAACAGGAGTTTTACCGCCACAAAGCGCATCGGAAATATAAAGATCGCGATATTTTCTAGAACTTTGGTCAGTCACTTTTTCGAATTCCGCCCTCGCCGCTCATGCAGAAGTTGCATCCATAGTGGCGCGGTGATGCAGACCATGGCGAAGAGGGTGCCGAACACCATGGCGAGGATCTGACTGGTTTCCATCGTTCGCACCTCCAAGGTTGTCGACCTCAAATGTTCAATCGGCGGATGGTCCGCGCGCATGCTGTTGGCACCCGGACCATCCGCCGTGGCAATTGCCAACCCCAGCGTCTAGTTGGTGACCTCCTCGGCGTACCACCCCTCGTCGGTTTTGGTCATCAAAAACCGCGTCCGATAAGTCCCATCGGCCGCCAACAGGAAACTCATCGAGCTCGCGAAGGGCGCCTTGAACTTGACGCTCACCGAACAGACATGCCCGCCACTCACCCGGCTACAGCCATGACGGTTGACTGACTCGATCATGTGGGATGGCCTGAAGTCCTTGGGCACATTGGGATTCATCAGCTGCATCATGGGCATGGCGGCATCCAACGCATTGCGCGCGGCCTGATCCACCTCCGCCTGCCCAGGGGCACAGCCCGATATCAAACCCGTGAGTGCAAGTGCCAGGAGCGCTTTTGCAGAAAATGACTTTCTGTAGGCGGCGTTCGTGCGACTGCCTCTCCCGCCAGATGCTGGATGGTGGTTACTCATTGGGCGTGGCTCGGTTCAGGAATTCCACGACGGGCTCTTCCAGAAGCTCATCCCAGACGTACTGACCCGCCGTACCCGCCAGCGTCTGGTCTGGAGAGTCGAAAGTCTCCAGTGACAGATTCAGCAGGCCGCTGACGATGTTGCCCTGCCCGATGACGTCGTTCTGCGAGCCATCAATGCTGCGGGCGTAGGTCAGTGCGCCGGAGGTGGGTGCATCCACCGAGATGGCAGCGGGTGTCCTGCTACCCGGCGAGCGCAGCGATGAAACATCCAGCTGCACATTCCGATCCCGAGACAGGATGTCCCGGAACGTGACGCGGCTCGGGCTCACCACCAGCTCCTGTGCACTCTCGCGCCACAGCAGCTCTGTGTTGAGTGCAACGATGCCGCTGTTGCCGTCGATCAGCACCTGATGGCTGTCGATCCCGCCCCTGGCGACGAGGAAAAGATCGCCATTGGCCATGCGGGTCGTCTGACAGGTGGTGATGTCGAGTTCGTATCGATTGCCGTTGATGCTCAGCGGCCCTGACAGACCACCACAGGGCGAGGCGCCGATGTTGTCGGTCACGCCATTGAGCTGACGGGTAAAGCTCAGGCTGCCGTCGATGACCCCCACAGCCTCAATGCACTGGTTAAAGCTGACCGAAAAGCTGGGGCGGTTGGTGGTTTCGCTGACCAGCAGTGCCCGGAAGCTCCCGCCCAATGAGCAGGCAATCGGCGCATCACCAATCGTGTTGACCAGATCGGCGTGGTACAGCACGCCCATCAGCACCGGCAGCACTTCGCCGAAGTAGAGCGCCGGACCTGCGAGCGACCGGGCCTCGTAATCAACATCCAGGCTGCCGTTGCTGCTGCCCGAATCGTCACCGGAGCAACCGGCAAGCAGCGCGCCCAGTGTCAAGACTGACAGCGCCGCGAGCGCTGACCGCAACCGCGTTGAAAATGACTTTCTGTTGATGACGATCATGCCGTCACCTTCCTGACGACGACCGTCCCGACAATGAAGTCATGCAGGGCCTGTTTTCGCTTGGTCCATCCCGCCAGATAGAAACCGATGATCGACAGGATCGACAGGTACTTGGAGATGTATCGCCCCGAGGCTCGCCCCAGGCTCATGCGGCTGCCATCAAGTGTGGTGACGCGAATGCCAAGCGCCATCTTGCCGAGCGTCGCCTGCAATGCCGACGACTCCATCAAGGCGAAATAAAGCCACTGGAGTGTCAGGGCCAGGCCGACGCTCACCACCGTGTACAGCGCCTCAAGATCTGATGGCGCGACATGGCCCGTCAGGTAGTAACCAATTGCCAACCCAATCGGGAATGACACGATGACGACCACGACTTGGAGCATCAACACATCCAGCAGGATGGCCAGCGCCCGTCGCCAGAATCCTGCGTACAGCGTTTCTTTCAGCGGTTCATTGATATTCATCGTGCCCCCTTCAAAGATTTTTCATAAGCAGCCGCCACCCAAATGGCTTTCTCGCCGCGCTCGGCAATGGCGCGGCTCTGTGGTTCGGTTTGTGGTGGAAAGCTCTTGATCAACATCTGCATGACCGAGACGCCGATCAGCCGCTGGGTGTCGGCGTAGTCGGCCAGCACCTCATAGCGCTGCTCATGGACGACTCGCCCGGTACCCGACTCGACCAGCAGCAGACGACCCCGCAGCTTGTGTCCGAGACTCAAGCGCTCGATCAGGGAGCGGTGGTAGTCGTCCTCGACGAACTGCACCGTCATGGCTCCCGGACAGCTGACCTGAGAGGGGCAGACGCGCAGCGGTGCGCCGACGACACCGATGGCGGTGTTGAGGGCGTGATCGAAGTTGCCGGTGAAGGCGGCTCGAACTTGCTCTTCGTCCTTACGGGGGCCGATGCGGGATTCGGCCCGCAGCAGCTGTACCCCGACAAAGGCGGGCGGCAGATCCTTCAGGTCGCTAACCGACTTTGAGGCGTTGTAGGCCGCCGTTGCGGAACGCACCTGTCCCACACGGTCGATGACCTGCATCGCCTGACAACCGCTGAGCAGCATCAATGGCAGCAGCAGTGCCGACAGCAGCGGCAGCGACACCGGTCCCCATACGCGGCTCATTGAAACACCACCGGCACATCACGCTCAGCACAAACGCTGGGGAAGCCTGCGCAGGTCTGGACACGGACCCGGTAGGTGCCGGGCAGTCCGACTGCCTGAGCAAAAAACTGACCCACGTTGCTGACCGTCCCACCATCGTTCTGGCCCTGGCTGCCTGCTGGGCAACGCATGCGGGTGCCGTTGCTGGCCGGGTCGAAGTCGCAGGCCAGACGGTTCATGCCCTGTGCACAGCCGGTGTCGACACCGACATCGCAGTTGCGATTGTTGAGGATGTCCAGGGTCTGGCCTGCATTGGCGCCAGACACGCTGACCAGCGTGAACTTGACCCGATAGGTCGGCTCACCGCCACCGCCTACGGAACGCACGTCCCACTGGACATGGAAGCGACCGTTGTTGGCACCAGACATGGTCTGCACCACAGGGCTGGTGCTGCTCCCGTTCGTGCCTTCGACGCTGACCTGCCGAAGGTCCATGGTCGTGGTGCCATCACCACCACCCGCACCGAGGCCACCAAAGTCGTTTTCATCTGAGCAGGCCGACACCAGCATTGCAGCCAAACCCAGCAGCACAGCGCCCAACCCACGAAATGACTTTTGTACCGTTCCCCGCGAGATCGGCCTACCAAACTTCAATGATCCATTTTCCATGCACCCCCTCCTTCTTCATCCAATGAACATGAAAGGGGCGCGGCAGGCGGTCAGACGTCAGGCCGCCCGGAGATCAGGCGGCAAAAGTCGTTTCACAGATCGAGTCCCTTGCGTTATTGCGGGCCACCGGAGGTTGCCCTGCTGATTCACAATACCACTTATAGGGCGTGTACTCAATATAAAGCAGGCACCAAGCATGTGTCGTTATTTATCAATGACATATGATCACTATTCATCAAGCGATGCGGACTTTTAGCCACAAAAACGACTTTCAGACGCCTCACGAAATACCACTTATAGAGCGTGGCCTCCGCAAGCGTGTCGCAATAGCGTTACGGCATGCCGGCTCTCCACCCCCACCTGAAGCTGCTCAGCGCCCGAATCCGCAAGCTGCGCCAGCGCAGCCCGTGGTCGCAGGAGAACTTTGCCGTTCACATCGGGCTTGCCCGCAGCTACTACTCGGCGGTGGAGAGAGGCGAGCGAAATCCGGGGGCGGTCAACCTGATCAAGATCGCGGGCGGACTGGGGATAGAGGTCGGCGAGCTGTTTCCGCCGATGGCCTCGTTGCCGGAGCTCAGGGGCAAGTCGAAGACCAGGGGTACCCGGAAGTCCGTGGCCGATGCTGCTAAAGCGATTTCGGAGTCAGAGCTGCCTGAGTCTGGTGGGCGTGGAGGCGGTGAGCCTAGCGGGCCGTTGGTGCCGGGGCTGGATTGGTAGACCAGCTGGTGGGGTGACCGCTGGCGCAAGGCAGAGGACTAAAGAACCTCTGCACAACCGTCATTCCCGCGCAGGCTGGAATCCAGAAAGCATGCTCATCGTGATGCCGTTCACCATTCGATCAGGCCAAAACCGGGTCCCCGCCTTCGCGGGGACGACTGGGAAGGACGATCTGATCGGTTGTGCAGAGCATCCCTAGGTCTCAACTTCGATTTCGGCATACAGCTCATCCGCGAGCCACCCTTCTCCAAAAAACTCACGGACTTGGGTGATTTCATCAACGACAACGGCCCTAATTCGATTAGCACGCCCTTGAATTATGTTCATCTCAGCAAGCTGGCAGATGTATCGCCCGCCTATCGTGCGGTACAAGGCAAGCACGGTCCATGAGCCAATTTCTCCAGAGAATTTGTGGCCGAATTCCCCTGAAGATTGAACTTCAGCCACAATTTCTCCTGTGAACTGAATATGTGGGCCAAGATGGCTATATACCGTGTAAGTTTCATCATCACGGCCAGGGTCCACATCGACATTGATGACGTCGTCTTTGCCCAGGCAAGAAAAGTCAAAATCGCGCATGCCCCTTTCAAGGAGGAGCATTTCAATGAATTCATCTTCATCTTCATACTCGTCCTCGTCCTCCTCATCATCCACAATCTCGAAGCTCTCGCCCTCATCAAGGAAAGTATCGTGCGTATTTTCGCTAAGTTTGGCCATTGAAGGCTTGCCGACCGGGTGTATGAAATGCCTAACACATCGAATGATGATCCCGTCATGCTCTAGTTGATTGAAAATATATCCGGAGTACATGTCAGGCCGATACCAATGGTCATGACCATAATCCTGATACTCCTCAACCTCGCCTTGGTCGTGACCAGACGTTAGGGATGCCTTGTCGATGAAAGCCTCGAATTCGGCAAAAGTAAATGTCTTCATTTGATGTCCTTTGAGTGTTGGTCGGTAGAAGTAAAAATTTCCATTTGGGCTCCTTTGATTTGAAAGCGGATACATGGGACATTCCATGCCTCTATATGAAAATATGCTTCTTATGATCCGTCAAGGTAAAGCAAGTCATAGCGGGTTGAAATTAATTTTTGAGGAAAATGCAGTGCTTTGGCTTCCCCTTGATTATTTTTTATGTTAGGGACTGCCCATAGGCCTTGGAGTGGAATCCTTAAAGCAGCCTCTGCCCAAGTGAATAACTTCACGTCAGTTGTGCTCGGGCGGCGCCTCTCGCTAACCGTGGCTGCAAGACGGCGGTTCAGGTGGGCACGCGGATACGCCTCCGATCTGGCGCTCGGCGCGGGCGATCTGTCTGAACAGGTGGTCGGTGAGCGCGCCCGCTATATCGATCTCGCCGCCAGCATCGCGGGCTGACCGCTGAAGGCGATCTAGCCGTGTCCATGCGTCATCCGGCAGCCGGATCGTGACGCGACGGGTGCTTGTCCTGGGTGGGTGTCGGAGCATCATCATCAGGCCCTTTTGTGGTTGCCACTGTGACGGTATCCGTCTCCATCAAAGCCATCGCTGTGTGTGTGACGATGCCACTGGGCGTGCCACGTCGAGGCGGCGGAAACCATGCGTCCTGCCCCCGGATGGCTCTCATCACCAGCACGGACAGTGGGTATTCCGCACAGCGTCGGGCGCGAAGACAGGGCGGCATCTGTTGCCGCGCGTTGAAAACTGACCAGCGGGGGGTGCGGCAGAAATCTTGGACTGATTAAACAGCGATTCCAAGGTGCCTACGGTGTTGCATGGGGCTGCGAAACCCAAGTGAGATCTTGATCCTCACCTCGTTGTACCAGCGAATGTAGGCGTCCAAGGCTGCAACAAACTCTTCGATAGTCGTGGACAGCCAGTCGCGGGAGTAGAACAGTTCTTTTTTGAGGCGCCCGAAAAAGCCCTCGCACGCCGCATTGTCGGGCGAACACGCTTTACGTGACATAGAGCAAGAAGCAAGTGAAACGCTATATTGGGCTGACCTGCGACCGGTTTCTCGTCACAGTGAGGCGAATGGGCAGGCTCAGCTGAGGCCGACGCATCTCGTCATCATGTTTGAGCATGGTTGTTATTCCGCCATAGATAAATAGGCAGCAGTTAACGTTCGAGAGCAACATCGGAGCGGTGCGCTTGCGGAGAAATCATTGAAGTCGACGGTAGCCATTGGAGTGTTGGCACTGATGTGGTCAGGCATTGGCTGCGCCGCCTCGCCACCACTTGGTGATGAAGATGCAGCCCGACCGACGGTGGTGCTGTTGCATGGCTTGGCACGCCGGGCCGCTTCGATGGACCGCATGGCACAAGTGCTGAGTGAAGCGGGCTACCACGTGTGTAACGTCGGATACCCATCTCGTGAGCACGCTATCGCCGATTTGGCAGCACAGGTTGTGGCGCCAGCCGTGGCGGCCTGTGCCCCAAACCCGGTCGTGCCGGTGAATTTCGTCACTCACTCCATGGGCGGCATAATCGTGCGTGAATTGGCCAGGGCGGCGTCTGTTCAAACCCTCGGTCGCGTCGTGATGCTGGGGCCACCTAATCAGGGCAGTGAGGTCGTCGATGCGCTGGGTGGCTGGGCGCTCTTTGCCGCGATCAACGGCCCGGCCGGTGGAGAACTGGGCACCTCGGAAACGTCGGTCCCCAATCTGCTTGGCAAAGCGACTTTCGAAGTGGGTGTCATTGCCGGGAATCGCTCTATCAATTGGATCAATTCGCTCATGATCCCCGGTGTCGATGATGGCAAGGTATCGGTCAGCAACACAAAGCTGGAAGGCATGCAGGACTTCATTGTTGTACATACGTCTCACCCCTTCCTGATGAAGGATCGAGACGTCATCGAGCACACCCTTCATTTCCTGTCGACGGGCTGCTTCGCCCATGAGGAAGCGCCACTGACAGATCTCCTACCGTGCAATCCTGACGTACTACCATCGTTGCAAAGCGATGCAGCACCAGTTAGCAAACAGCAACGGTGAGCCCCTTCATCCGCCGTGAATGGACTGTCACTGTTGGCTGGCCAGCGCTGGCAGCTAGGTGCGAATTGCGGTCTGTGGCGACCCAGCGGTATCAACTAAATCTACGAGCCCATCCGATCCAAACAGCACGCACAATTGTTGGGCTCGCTCCCGCCTGGCGCGGCGTGGCGACGCATTGACTTGGGATGGACGACATCCCACAGTCAGGCCCAACCGATTGTCGTTAAGACTCACTGGGAGTGCCACATGAATGACAAAAATGCAGTCTCAGCTGTACATGAAGTGATTCGGGAGCTTTGCCGTCTTATTGACAGCGGGTCATTCATGAAGCGAAATCAGTTTCATGAACTATCTGAGCAGGAAAGGTTCGTTGCTTTTCTTATCGAGGAATTCAGCCAAACAGTAAGATTTGACTATTTGGCAGATAGCTCACCATTGTTTGAGAAAGATATTTTTTTATTCGTTGAAAATGCATTTGGTCGCCATGCGAATGTCGTTGTAATGGAGGACTTTGGTCTTAGGTCAAACTCATTGCTGCTCGCAATCAACATCTGCGTCGCGATTCTGCGAGAACTTCAGGAAGAAGCCTAAAAAGCAAGTTTTAAGGCATAACATATAAGTTGATGCGGATACTTCGGGTTAATTTAGGCATTAGACCACCATATATACATATTGGACAATAACGTGAAGTTTACAGAAGAAAACATTGCAGAGATTTTTGGACACGAGGCAGCGGAAGACGAAGATATCGAGCGCCTAAGATCCTACTATTTCAAGAGCAAGACTTTTGAGCAAGTGGCAAACGAGCTTCCGATTCGAATACTCGTGGGACACAAAGGCATAGGAAAGTCGGCCTTGTTTCACGTCGCAATGGCAGAACAACGTTCACAGAAAAAGCTCACGCTACTGATCAAGCCGGACGACATTGTAGGAATCGGCGACGACGAAACGAATTTTCTGAAGCTTATTCGAGAATGGAAGAATGGAATATCCGAAATAATTGCGCGAAAAGCCCTTGTTTCGTTTGGCCTACTCCAAGAGGGTTGGCAGGCGCAGCTTAAAGGTTATGGTGGCCAATTCATTGATTACCTCCAATCGACCTTCGTCCCAGAGAAGTACGCGAATATGGAGCCAACCAAGCTAGCGATAATTAAGCAGTTCTTGAAGGATCAAAAAATATTTATTTATCTCGATGATCTCGACCGAGGCTGGCAGGGAACATCATCTGACATTCGAAAGATTTCGGCCCTACTCAATGCAATACGAGATCTCACGTCTGAGTGTCGCGGAGTTCATTTCCGTGTGAGCCTACGTTCTGACGTTTATTACTTGGTAAGAACGTCAGACGAATCGACCGACAAAATAGAAGGCTCTGTTGTTTGGTATTCTTGGACGAACCATGAAATTCTTGCGCTCTTGGTCAAGCGAGTAGATCAATTTTCTAATAAAGAGATCACTGCGGAAGCACTTATGCAGCTCACGCAGCCAATGCTCGCTGGACATTTAAGCTCTGTGATGGAGTCAACTTTTAATGGACGGGGCAAGTGGTCTAACATTCCGACCTATCGAATGTTGATGTCCTTGATTCGGAAACGCCCTAGGGACTTAGTGAAACTGTGTACTTTGGCAGCTAAGCACGCGAGTTATAATGGCAACGTCCTATTAGGGACCGAGAACTTTAACTCCATTTTCGAAGAATACTCACAAGGCAGGCTTCAAGACACGATAAATGAGTATCGGTCGGAAATGCCAGATATTGAGAAGCTCCTCTTCTCCATGAAGCCGTCTCGGACGGAAAAGCGGACTAGCGGGGGATACGTATATACCACCGCAGAGTTACTGGATAAGATTAAAAATATTCAGCAAAATCACACATTGAAATTCTATGGGAGCCGAGCTGCGGAAGTTAAAGATCTTGCGGCGTTCCTTTACAAGATAAATTTTTTGACCGCTCGAAAAGACAAAGGAGACTTTATCGAAAGGCGATATTTTGAAGAGAGCCGCTATTTGTCGCATAAGTTTGTAGATTTCGGATTCGATTGGGAGGTGCACCCTGCTTATCGTTGGGCACTTCAGCCGGACAGTCTCAGCGACGTCTTTAGCAACTTGGCTCCAAGTGCTTAGACAGGTGGCTCGGCGCTCTAACCATGCAATCCAGTCGGATGGCGAGTTCCCTGCGCTGCCTTGCCGCCGCTGAACCAACGGGTTTAGCCTAATACGCTTGGTAAGATGTCTCCTTTAGGCTTTTCACAGAGAGTTATAGAGGGGCCAGAAGCGGACATGAAAATTGCTACGCGGAAGCCATTGAACTCTGCTGCCCTGAAATCCCGGGCGTGTCGACTCAGGTTAAGCTTTCCAAACAGAAGTTAACAAGGACACGTTCAATGGTATTCGTCGAAGAAGTTGCTAAGGCAAGAAAGAAGATCGTCTCGGATGGATACGAGATGTCAGTGGGCGAGCTAATGAACTTATATAGGGACGAAGAAATACGAATCAACCCGGAGTTCCAGCGGCTATTCCGGTGGAAAGCAACTAGGAAAACCCGGTTTATCGAATCGATCCTCTTGGGTTTGCCCCTACCACCAATCTTTGTTTACCAAAATGAAGATGGGGTGTGGGAGCTGATTGACGGCCTACAGCGATTGTCAACGATCTTGGAGTTCGTTGGACTGCTAAAAGACCATAATGGAGACGTGGTCCTAGCTGATCCGCTAGAGGGAACACAGTTAATACCAAGCTTGCTGGACAAGCGTTGGGAGGAGTCAGCACCAGATGCTGGAGATGGTATCGGTACTGCCACCCAAGTCCAGATCAAACGAGCGCGTATGCGCGTTGAAATTCTGAAGCAGGAAAGCGATCCACATGCAAAGTTCGAGCTTTTCCAGAGATTAAATACGGGGGGTGCAAATTTATCGGAGCAGGAAGTTCGCAATTGTGTCGGTCTGATGCTGAATAGTAGCTTTCAGCGATGGCTTTCATCACTTGCCAACTTTGGCCCGTTCGTCAGCGTGATAAACCAGACCGAAAACGCGATTGAGAAACAGGTCCACGTCGAACTCGCACTTCGTTTTTTTGCTTTCAGAAAAGTGGAATACCAGCGAGGCTTGGATGTCAACGAGTATCTTGATAAAGCGATTTTTGATTTGACTACCGACGATTCTTTTAATTTGAACGAGGAGCAATCGATATTTGAGCGCACATTCACGATCTTGAACGACTCACTTGGATCAGACTCTTTTCGTAGATGGAATAATGCTACACAGTCCTTCACCGGAAAGTTTTTAATGAGTCTTTTCGAGGTTGTCGCCATTGGTGTCTCGAAGAATCTGGAAGCTTTAGAAGACATGACACAGACCGAACGCCTTGATTTCTTGCGCGACCGTTGTGTCGCTTTGTGGGGCAACGACACCTTTACAACAAACTCTGGCGCCGGAGTCCGTGGCACAACACGCCTTTCAAATCTGCTGGCACTTGGTCAACCTACTTTTTCGCCGTGAAAAGTAAGTTAAGTACTATTTCGGATTTTCAAACCGAGATTGATCAGGCATCTGCATGGCGTGTGAAAGAGATTGGCGATCTCAAGTCGCAAGCCATTTCTAGAACAAGTATTGCCGCGGCATCAGTGATCAGGGCTGGGGTCCCTCTTGTCTATGCGCACTGGGAGGGATTCATCAAGCAAGCGTCTCAGCTATACCTTTCACATGTAGCTGCGCAGCGGCTGAAATACAGCGAGCTAACAAGCTGCTTTATAGTTTTTTGCGCGAAGCAACACATCCAACATTTAGTGGTCTCACGAAGATCAATGGTAAACATAGAAGCCGTAAATTTTTTCAGGACGGCGGGCGACTCAAGGGCAGATCTGTCTCTATCGAACGCGATCGACACTGAATCAAATCTTAGCTCTGAGGTTTTCAAAGACATCGCGATTTCCCTCGGCATTTCACTTGCGCCATACGAGCACTACTACAATTTGATTGACGAGCAGTTGTTGAGGAAGCGAAATACCATAGCGCACGGTGAGTGGTTGGATCTGAGCGCTGATGCTTTTCGGGGGTTGGCCGACGCGGTTATTAAACTATTGAGAATGTATAAAACAGACTTAGAAAACCTTGCTTCGACGACTGCGTATCGCCTACCCTTGGCAGCACTAACTGACACCATTGTGGCTCAGGGTAAAGTGCACCTCGCTTAGCTGAGCCAGTGTCCGGTTGGGGCTGTTTCGCGACTAACTGGATTTATAAAGGTCGGTAGTAGCCGAGGTGCGCGGCTGGCACCTGATACTGGCGCTGGAAACGCTCCACATTGCAATAGCCGTTGATCGCAACCCGACCCCTACGTCCTGGACGCTTCGAGGTATGAGCCCGACGGTGTGTGTTGCGTCAACGGCCAAGCAGCATTGTATGACATGCACTTCGATATTGAGCTGGACGATAGTGAGGCTTGGCGCGCCCGAATTGGGCTGCTCGCTGTCGAACTTCATCAATGCCCAGATACCTTTCTAGCGGACTGTCTGGGCTCACTTGGCTCAGCCTGATCTTCGAAATCACTTTCTTCGAATAGCCGCATGAAGTGATGTCGATCTGAAGCTTTTGCATTCAGCCACTCATTACGCTCATCTCCGTCCAGCAACACAACCGAACGCTTCTGGTCTTCAGGTTCATGCATTCGCCCCATGATTGAGTGCCCTTCGGCAGATATGGTCAACAGGGTGAAGGACATCCGCGTTGGGCCGGGATCGTCTAGCCTCCGCTCCCAGAGACCCGCCAACCAGAATGGTTCACGGTCTTTCCGGCGGATGGCATGGCGGACTGCTTTCCCGGATTCATAGCTGGGCTCAAAGAAGCTCTGAACCGGGATGGCGCCGAGCTGCCCGTTACGCCAGGCGGCTCTGAAACTGGGTTTACTGGCGACCGTCTCGCTACGGGCGTTGTAGGTCATGCGGGCAAGCTTGGGTTCCGCCCAGTGCGGCACCAGGCCAAAGCAGGCCATATGAATCCGGTATGGATCAGCACTGGTGACGATCGGCGCCACCTGACCGGGGAAGACCTCCGCCTTGTACTGAGCGTCTTCGGCAATGGCGAAGCCCCAGGCCAGCAGCTTCTCAAGTGGCGGCGGTTGAAAGTTGGCGCACATGTCCGCGCTACCCCGTTTCAGCAACCATGACGGCCCCTGTCCAGCGAATTCGGATTGACGGGGACAACTGCCCGGCAATTACCCCCGCCAATCCAAAACGCTGTTCGGCGCGTCAAGCAGAAACCGGGGGCTCAAGCCTCCTTGATGACCGTCGTCGAGGAATTGGTCTTGACGGACTCCACACCCTTGTCGCGAGCGGCCGCCGTCGTATACATCTCGCTCTTGCCGATGGTCTGGCCGTTGGTGGCCTTCAGCAAAAACCAGAAGTTGCCCTTGTCAGACTGCTTGCGCTCGTAGCGGGCTTCATCGCCGCCGTTCTTCTGCACAGAGGCGATGCCATTTTCGGCGCCGCTCTTCGCGGTGTAGCCCTCGGATTGCAGGATGATCTCGTGGTTGCCCGCTTTGAGGTTGAAGTAATACTCGCCGCTTTTGTCGCTTTTGAATAGCGTGTAGTAGCCCGCCATGGTGTGTCCCCTCTGGAATGGAATCCAGAATGTATCGGATCAACACCTCATCAAGGTGACATCGATTCCCCTCAGGCAGATCACCTCGACCCGCTACGCTCGGTCAGCGCACCTACACAACTTCCTGCCAGAGGCCAGTGCGCGCTGCGAGAGCCTGACGATCCGGCTGAACGCTAACGCCTGAGCCTCCGGAGGTCAGCGATCTCGACCCCGTGTTGTCTCATCAGCTCAAGAATCTTGTGAATCTCTTGCTTTCGCTCCTGCGCCTTGATCATCCGGGCCTGAGCTTCCAGCACTTTGATGCTCGCCAGCAGCTCTTCGTGACTGGGGTTGGGAGCGGTCATGTGATCCTTCAGGTTGGTGGAAAAGCAAAGGAGCCAAGAGTCCGTGTCGGGACCGTAGGTTGATGATATTCGGGCAGACGCTCGGAGGGTTGCTGCGGTCAGTACAGCACCACAAACGGATTCGACACCCCGGTGATCGCGGCCAGTCGCTGGTCCCGCTCGATCTCGAATGCATCGGGTGGAAACTGCTTATTCCAGGCATCGAAAAGTCTCCGCTGCGACCTGCCAATGCGATGGCCGTAGCGGTCCTCCATGTAGAAATGGATTCGGGCAATCTTGCCCTTCACCTCATCTGGCGGCTCGACGAAGCGGCCCCCGCCTTCCCTGGCGACCCGGAATCCGCAGCCAGAAACGACAGGGTCTTCGTTGCCGGCAGTGACCACCCCGAACCGGTAATTCGAGCGGATGCCATTCAGCGCGCCGATGACCGGGATCAGGTTGTGGGGATCGGCTTCCATAACCCGGAAAGCCTCATCGACCCGGCCACAGTGAGTTCTGCCATCAATCCCGGCTGGGGCATTACGCCAGCAAGGACGCTGTTGTCCAAAATCGGATGCTGGGACCACATGCTCCCACTCGATTCCTTTTTGCCGATCTTCGAAGAGCGCTGTCCTCATCGGACAGGTCGAGAGGTCCACGCGCAGGCCACCGTCGAAGGTGCAACCGCAGTACCGGTCCGTCCGAACGTCAAAATAGACGTCTCGCGCCAGCATTTCCTTCGCGGCGTCAAAGCTGGCTGGAAAGCCTGATGACGCCTCCAGGATGATCGCCTGATGTTGCTTCCACGCTTGTTGCCCAACAGAATCCGGTGATTCGTTATCGACCGTAACCGGCTTCAGTGTCGGTGAAACTTTGGGGATGGGGACCTGCGTTGAACCGGCTCTGGTTGCCGCCGCCAGGTCCCGTGCGGGAGGTCTGGATGCAGGAGCGGCCTCGGGTGCGCCTTCAGAGCTCGCCGCCACTAATCTCGGCTTAGAGCTTGTCGGGAGCTGGCTCTGATTTTCAACCCCAAGATTCGCCAGTGTCTTGACCACCCATGCCGATCCAGGCTCAGTTCGAACGAACGCGATCACCAGGACCACCATCAGCAGCACCCACAGCGGCACGATCAGCTTGCCAAGGCGCGAGTGCGTGCGACGAGCTGGCGCTGCCTTCCGGCGGGGAGGCCGCGACCTAGGGGTCTTGGTTTTTGTTTTGGGCATTGGGAGCGAGCCAGCGCGCTTGAGCACCGGGCTGACGGTGAAATTAGAGGTGAATCATTGTCGCCGTAGATGCCCGTGAATGAGCAGAACAGTCAGCGCGAAAGTGATAGTCATTTCCACCCCCTGTCACATCAACACCGGCCTCGACGGCTTGCCGACTGCCGAAGTGCGTGAGACTGTATATCCAGACAGCCCACGATTTCCTTCAGGCATTTCCCCATGCAGCGCACTCTGATCCCGGCAACCCACACGCCGCAATTTCCTTCCGCGATGTTCAGAAGAAACGCCTTTCATCTTGGCCCCGCGCATCCAGAACCAATCTCGCAACGCCTGCCGCTGATTGCCTCACCCTGCCCACAGGCGGGCTTCCCGTCCCCGGCGGCCGACTACGTCGAAGAAACGCTCGATCTGAACGAGTTGATGGTGCGCAATCCACCCGCCACTTTCTTCGTGAGAGTGCGCGGCGAGTCCATGGTCGATGCCCGCGTCTTCGAGGGGGACATGCTGTCGGTCGACCGCTCCATCGAACCAAGGCCTGGTCATATCGTGGTGGCCAGCTACTCGGGCGATCTCTACGTGAAGCGCCTCTCACGGCTATCCGGCGGACGGCTGGCACTGGTCTCCGAGAATGCCGCCTTGCGTGATGAGTACCCCATCCTCTATCTCGACCAGGCGGAGGACTGCACGCTATGGGGCGTGGTCACTGGATCGGTGCGTCGGTTTTAGGCAGCGCGGCTGTGAGATCTGGCGCTGCACCAGTGGGCGGCGTCTCACGGTTTGAGACAGCAGCCCAATAGCCTTCTGGGCATGGACACGACTACCCCATCTAGCGTCAACACCGCCAGCCTCGCGACCGGAGCGCGGCCACGGCTGCAAACCCGATTCGCCCTGGTCGACGTCAACAACTTCTATTGCAGCTGTGAAGCCGTTTTCGATCCCCGGCTCGTGGGCAAACCGCTGGTTGTACTGTCGAACAACGACGGATGCGTGGTGGCCCGCTCTGCCGAAGCCAAGGCTCTCGGCATCAAGATGGGCCAGCCCTGGCACCTGGTGCCGAGAGAGTTCAAAGCTCAGGGGCTGAAAGCGCTGTCCAGTAACTACACCCTGTATGCCGACATGAGCCATCGGGTGATGACCATCCTCGGGGGCATGGCCCCCAGACAGGAGGTCTACTCCATCGATGAGTGCTTTCTCGATTTCTCTGGGATGGGATTGATCACCACCTCACTCAGAGACCACGGCCTGCTCATCCGAAACCGGATTCAACAGTGGACAGGTCTCACGGTTTGCGTGGGCATCGGCAGCACCAAGACCCGCGCCAAGCTGGCAAACCACATTGCCAAGAAGAACCCCCAATGGGCAGGCAGCTTCGATTTGGAATCGCTCAGCATCGATGAACAGCAACAATGGCTGTCATCCCTGGATGTCGGTGAGGTCTGGGGCGTGGGTGGTCGATTGACCGAACAACTAAAGGCTATGGGCATCAACACCGTGCAGGACTTGAAGGAGGCCAACCCAAAGCGGATTCGGGGTCAGTTCTCGGTGGTTCTGGAACGGACCGTCGAAGAGCTCAACGGCATCAGTTGCCTCGTCCTTGAAGAGCTGTCACCGAAGAAGCAGCAGATCCTGTCGTCACGCAGCTTCGGTCGGCACGTGACTTCAGAGGCAGACCTCCGAGAGGCCGTTCTGACCTATCTGGCCCGCGCGGCCGAGAAGCTGCGCGCCCAGGGATCCATCGCCGGGATGTTGCAGGTGGGTATCAGAACCAATCCCTTCAAGCCGGATGTGCCCCAGTACAACAAGGCCATCAGCTGCAAGCTGGCTGAAGCCACTGACGACACCTTGGTACTTGGGCAGTACGCCATCAGGATGCTCAAGCAGCTTTACCGCGAGGGGTACATCTACCAAAAAGCATCCATCATGCTCACCGACCTCAGCCCCAGAACAGAACGGCAGATCACGCTGTTTGAGGACACGGCAGGTAGAGAGAAGCGGGAACGGCTGAATGCCGCACTCGACACCGTTAATCGGCGCTATGGCAGTCGCACGCTACAAACAGCAGGTGCAGGCATCCACAAGAGTTGGAGCATGAAGCGCGGCAACCTGTCGGCGGCCTACACGACGGATTGGCGTTCGCTGCCCACGGTGCAGTGAGCCAGCCACCCATCCACAAAAGTGAGTGGCGAGGTGATGCAGCCAACTCTGGAACACCTCCACATGCAGTGCATGCTCGGACACCTTCGAGGTCGACTTGATTTCGTCGAGGGCGCTGAAACAGACGCCAAAGATAGACCGAACCTCGCCATGGGGGGCGCTGCTGTCGAGATGTTGATCCCGGGGTGTGAAAACGGTCAGAATGTCCTAAATAATTCCCAGAGATAACGTCCCAGTGACCCCTCAAGCCCAAGATGCTCTCAGAGCCGCATCCCAAGTCATGACTCAGGCAGAAATGGCGCACGTACTGGGCAAGTCCGAGCGAACCGTCAGACGCTGGTTCGCGGGAGAGGTCGAGGCTCCCCTTATGATCGTTCCTGCGCTGAGGGACGCAATGCAGGCGAGAAGGGCAAACGCAGGCCCTTCGAGCGAGACCGATTTCACGTTCATCGACCTGTTCGCCGGTATCGGCGGAATCCGCATGGGATTCGAGCAGGCTGGCGGGAAGTGCGTCTTCACCAGCGAGTGGAATGACTGGGCTGTGAAGACTTACGCCGCTAACTTTGGTGAAAGCCATCCTGTGGCGGGAGACATCACCAAAGTTCTCGACCCGGCTGCGGAGATACCCGCTCACGATGTTCTTCTTGCGGGCTTCCCCTGTCAGCCCTTCTCCATTGCCGGTGTCTCCAAGAAGAATGCACTGGGAAGGCCTCATGGCTTCGAATGCACCACGCAGGGCACCCTCTTCTACGATGTGGCGAGGATCATTCAGGCCTGCCGACCGAAAGCGTTTCTTCTGGAGAACGTGAAGAATCTGCTTTCTCACGACAAGGGCAATACCTTCCGCACCATCCGCGACGTCCTAGAAAAAGAGCTGGGCTACCAGATCCACTTCCGAGTGATCGATGGAATCTCATTCGTTCCCCAGCACCGGGAGCGCATCCTGATAGTGGGATTCCGCGAGCAGACCGACTTTGCATGGGATGCGTTCAGGGCTCCGAAAGAGGGGCCGCGACTGGCGTCGATACTTCACCGCACCGACGGATCGGAGCCACGGATCGAGCATGATGAAGACCGCTTCTTCAATCATGCAAAGAAGAAGGTGAACCCCAAGTACACGTTGACGGACAACCTCTGGACCTATCTCCAGAACTACGCAGCCAAACACCGGGAGAAGGGAAACGGTTTTGGCTTCGGACTCGTGACGGGGACTGACACAACCAGAACCCTTTCAGCCCGCTACTACAAGGACGGCAGCGAGATACTGGTCGCCCAGAATCGCAGGAATCCCAGACGGCTGACTCCACGAGAGTGCGCACGGCTGATGGGCCTCCCCGACAGTTTCAGGATTCCGGTGAGCGACACTCAGGCCTACAAGCAGTTCGGGAACTCGGTCGTCATGCCGGTTATGGCCGAGACCGCAAGACTGATGAAGCCTCACATCATGGCTATGGCATCCGGGGAGTCCGAGCACCAGCAGCTTCTTTTCGCTGCGGCCTGACGAAATGGCTGACATCGTCTCCGTTGCCACCCGCAGCAGGATGATGTCGGGCATCAGATCCCGAAATACAGCTCCAGAACTGATGGTCCGTCGTGGACTTCACGCGCACGGATATCGCTATCGTCTGCACGTGAGAGAACTTCCGGGTTCTCCGGACATTGTGCTTCCCAAGTGGAAGACTGTTCTCTTTGTAAATGGCTGCTTCTGGCACGGCCATCCCTGTCATCTATTCAGGTTGCCCGCTACGAGGCAGGAATGGTGGCAGGCAAAGATCGAGACCAACAGAAAGAGGGATGCAAGGATCACGGAAACGCTGAGCTCACGCAGCTGGAAGATCCTGACAGTGTGGGAGTGCGCCATAAGGGGACGTACTGCGCGAGGGATCGAGGAGACCGTATTCCTGATCGATCAGTTCGTGAGGTCAAACGCGACCATAGGGGAGGTCAGCGGAAAATGAGCAGACCACGGCACGGATTTCTTTCTGAGTACTTCACGGGTGTCGCTGCCAAGACGCTCAGTGCTGTTGAGGCTGACCCGGTCAAGTCCAACCAGCACGAATTCAATGGCTCGAATCCGTTGATCAAGATTTTCGGGGAGGCGGGCACGGAGAGGCACCCGTTTCAGGCCACAATGCTCTACCTTGATGAAAACGGTGATGAGCCAGTAGTGGCCTCATCGTGGGTCACCTGGTACGACGCGCGTGCGAAGAGTGCAGCCCGCACGGGTAGATCCGAACACCGGCTTTACTTCCCGACGACACAGGTTTCCCAGTGTGCTTCGGCGGGCGATGTCCTGTTCATCGCGCGCACGCCGGATGACCATGTGTTGGTGATCATCGCAGAAGCTGCATCAACCATTTCCACGCAGCTCCAGTGGCTTTTCGGGCTGACCGATCTGGCTCATCCCGGCTTCAGCGTACGCGCCGAACTTGAGACGGAGCAGGACCGTCTCGGATTTGCCGCCAGCATCGTTCTTGAACAGATCGGAATCGTTACCGATCTGAGTGATGAAACATATCTCGATGAGATGTTGCGCCGTTTCGGACCCGCCTTCCCGAAGACAAAGGACTTCTCAGCCTACGCCCGCGAGACTCTCCCGGACGTTCGCCCGATGGCTGATGGTGCTGATCAGACACTCATGGCATGGATGGAACGCGAGGAGGTCCTGTTCCGGACGCTTGAAAAGCATCTGCTCGGCGAACGCCTGAGGCAGGGTTTCCTTCGGGAGGATGACCCGGACGTGGATGGTTTCCTCAGCTTCTCCCTTTCAGTTCAGAACCGTAGAAAGTCGCGCGCGGGCTCTGCACTTGAAAACCACGTACAGGTGATTCTAGGAGACTTGGAGGTACGTCACTCTCGTGGGGTGGTGACGGAACGAGGCAATCGGCCCGATTTCCTGTTCCCTGGGGGTATTGAGTACCGCGACTCCAGCTTTCCCGAAGAGAGTCTGACCATGCTTGGCGCGAAAACAACGGCAAAGGATCGCTGGCGCCAGGTCACGAAGGAGGCTGATCGCATTAATCTGAAGCACCTACTGACCCTGGAGCCTGCAATCTCCGAGAAACAGACTGACCAGATGAGGGACAGCAACGTGCAGCTGGTGGTGCCGAAACCACTTCATCGGGATTTCACACTGGCTCAGCAGGCATGGTTGATGAATTTCGCTGATTTCATAAGCTTGGTACGAGTGAGACAGGGCGCATGATGGCCCTCTGCTATCCACTCACGCCACGAGGCTGGATGTCGATGAATGTTGGACTGCTCCATTGATTAAAAAAGACGACATTGTCGAGATGCTAGAGGCGTTCCGAGATCCGGGCGACGAGTCTTTGACTTGGCTGGTCTTGAGTGACGAAGAGAAAGGGCGCATCGATATCACGCCTTTGGAGTTGCGAATGGCCATCAAGCCCACTTACACCGTCGCTACCAGCCAGGTCAGGCGTATCCGAAGCGCTGACCGACGAGCGCGCCCTCAGTCGTCAACCTGAAAGAATTCTCATCGAGCTGGATCAGGCGAGCCGACACTCCTCGTTGAAGCAGCATCTCTCCGGGCAGACTACCTGCTCTGCTTGTAGCGGACCCTGTCACTCCGAAGACTGCGCCCAACAGCGGAAAGAAAACTTGAGCTCCACGCTAAAAGTCCAGTAGGTCCATCTGGTTTGCGCGTTCTACAGTCTGTTCGGCAATGCTAACGCCGCGTACTTTTCCAAGATCGACCACAACCCGAGTAATGTGATGAGTAGTGTTCACTTGACGCCAAGTCGTTGGATTTCCAGGACCATCTTGGTTCATTGCGGTCCTGTGAATGTAAGCGTCGGCGGTCGAAAAACTAGGGCCATCAAATTTGCCGCTCACAAGAATTTTCTGACAAACCCGCTGCATAGCTGCTTTGTTCTTACCATCCTTCGGACCACGCACCACTAGCCAATCATCCTGTGTCGTATATCGGTAATGCTTGATGGGAGCGCCCCCGCTACCTCCGAAGGCAATTTTCGCGCAGTCGGCAGCATAATCTCCGAACATTATATTCGCAGCAGTTGAGGGATCGAAGTTTACGGCCCGTTTCCAAGCAATCCATTCGTTGCGAGGCCAAAGGAAGACCGCATCATGTCCTGCGGGATTGTTTTCAGGATAGTGAGTCCCTTGGAATATGACGTGCTGCCACAGCCCAAGATCTTGTAGCAACTCAAGCGTGCCATTGATGATTGGCGCCACAAGCTCGGGGTCCGAAAAGTCGGCAGCGTGAAAATCGGCAATTACAGCGCAATCGTGCTCAGCCAAGTCGAGACGTGTCAGCGCGGCTTTCAAGTCGGTTTGGAACGACGGCCCCACCATATCGTCCGACGACACGGATATCGCGAATTTCAGCGTGTGGTCACTCGAAATTGCCGCTCGGAAGGCAGCAGCTTCAATAGCTCCAAGATCACTCAAGCCTGCCATCGGTATGGCCCTGACTCCAGCCTTGCGGGCTTGCGAGAACATCTGCGGAAGCCATTCCGCTATTCGTTCACGGCCACACTCATCCAGCAGATATGTTGAATCAATTAAGGCCGCTCGACCGTACCAATGTCGCGATATCAAAGAGCTGATATCGGGCGTCTTGTCGACTGCGAAAAGCTCATGTTGCGTCCCATCGCGCTCTTCGGGAGGGGGCACAATAAAGCGTGGAAGCGTACAGCTGGCCACGTCTTCAGCCAGTTCGCGCACCCCTGCAAGCTCACCCGCTTTCATTCGCAGCGCCGGGCAATAGAGAAATGATGATCGCTTCATGAGGGCAACCCGTTGTTGGAGGATGAGAGAAACTGTTTGCGGACTTTTTCGCGCCCAATCTTGTTGGAAAATATGGCGAAGTTTTTGCGCTCCATCCGAATGCGTCCGAAGATAATTGCAGGAGAAATTCCAAGCTGCGTAGCCAACCGCTCAACTGGCTCGGCCGACTTGGTAATGCGCGCGGGAGAGCGGGACCAGATCTCCTCGGGAATTAGCAAGCTGCCCGCAAAGGCATTTGCCTCGGCTTCAATTTCGTCCACGTGGGCCGCTTCAGCGTCGTCGAAAAAGCCAGCCGAAAGTCCCGTGCGATAGTGCAGGATCACGTGAGCAACTTCATGCATGAGCGTAAACCAGAAGTTATCAAGAGAATCTCGGCGCAGCGTCATTCCGATCACTGGCACGTCGTCTACTAGAAAGGCAGCACCGTCTACAGCCATCCCTGGAATCTGTCGCTCTACAACTAAAATGATCCCGTGTTGCAGTAGCAGCCTTACAGCTTGAATTGGGCCATCTTCAACACTACTCAGACGAACCAAGTCCATCAACCAAGATACGTCCAAGGTGCGGTACTTAACCTTGTGCTTCGAAATAACGGCCTTGGCCCGTTGAGTAACTTGGGCCTTCCATGAAAGGAGCATCCAGTCACCTGAATGATCGACTACATTCAGGCCCGTCCTCAGGAGGGACGGCGTCCCATGCACCTCAACGTGCTCTGCAATATATCGAGTGAGCTGACTCAGTCCGCCGTCATCGACTGCAACTTCGCTGGATTGGATCCATTCGTTATCTCGGGCATGCTTTAGGGCTTTTTGGACTTCGGCGGATGAGGGCATCGGAGGCACCCAGTACGCTTCGCGTGGGCTGCTGATTTCGGCCGAAAGGTCAACAGAAAGCGCCCGTGCAACTCTCAACAGATTGGACAGGCTTATGCTGCGGTAGCGTTCAGCCTCGTACCTTTGAATCGCCTGCTCTTTTAGCCCCAGCTTCCGTGCGAGCTCCTTTTGTGACCATCCGCGTACGATTCGGGCGACAATCAATAAAGCACCGGGATCATCACCGGCGCGCTGTTTCATTGGTGCACAGTCGCCACTTTTCGCGGCTTGGTACGACTCCAGCGTTGCTACAAGCTCGCGCCGTTCATAGATTAGTGAGCGGCGGACTCCTTCGATCACTTCGCGAGGGAGCCCCCCTACGATTGCCTTCAGCACCTGCTCCGAAGACAACGCACTGCTGATCTGCTCGATCGAGGATGCGACGTCTCGGGCCTGTCGTTCGTTTGAGATTACTGCGCTAGAAAACATGCTCTATTATCACACAACATATATGTTGTGTACAACACGACACAGCTCCGCCTCATAAACGGTTCATGTTTTTCACCACTGAACTGCTGCTCTCACGTCAATCCTTTTAACTGGGTCGCGGGTCGCCCCGTCATTTGCGCTGGCAGCGCCAAGTTCATTAGTCGTATCGACATGGCCTCACTTTGGGCAGGGCACCGTCTCCTGCCAAGAGTTCTGACTTTCGTCCTGCTGGGCACGCCACATATCGCTTCTGAGACTTCCTCAGAAGCCTTAGAAAGCCAATCAAAGCCCCGTAACTGGGGCTTTTTTTGTGCTCGTATGTCCGGGGTCATCCGTTGACATCCGGATTGCATCGGGGGAACAGTGGGGGGAACGAAGCCCCCCAAATGCGCGATTCCGAGGATGTTCCCCCATGCTCACCGAAGTCAAAGCTGTTGCTGCCGATTGAAAACTGACCATCCAGGCGCGGTTCTGCTGACTGAAAATTGACCAGGGTGTTCTTCACTAGCCTGCCGGGTTTTGGCCCGAGTAGGTAGACGAGGTGCACACCATGGCGATGTACGCGAAGGTTCGAAGAATGCGGTACCGGGACGGCCTGTCGATCAGCGAGATCGCACGCCGGACGAGTTTGTCGAGAAACACCGTCAAGACCTGGCTGCGAGAGCCAGTCCGCAGTGAAATGACGTACCGGCGACCGGGTGGGCCTTGCAAGCTCGATGCTCACGCCGAGTGGCTTGTTCAAGCGCTGGAGGCCGATGCAAGACGGCCTCGTAAAGAGCGGCGCACGGCGCTGCGCCTCATGGGGCAGCTTCGCGAGCGAGGCTATTCCGGCGGATACAGTCAGGTCACTGCGTTTATCCGCTCGTGGCGTGCTCGTGCTGGGGCTGTCACTGCCCGATCAGGCTTTGTGCCGCTGCGCTTTGACTGGGGCGAGGCGTTCCAATTCGACTGGAGCGAGGAAAGCCTTCTGATCGGTGGGATTTGGAGAAACAAGATCCAGCTAGCACACATGAAACTGTGTGCCAGCCGCGCCTTCTGGCTGGTCGCCTATCCAAGCCAGGGCCATGAAATGCTCTTTGATGCTCACACCCGTTGTCTGACGGGTTTGGGCGGCGTTGCCCGTCGCGGCATTTACGACAACATGAAGACGGCTGTCGACCGAGTTCCGGGTCGCGGCAAGGCGCGCATTGTCAACGCACGCTTCGCAGCGATGACGGCGCATTACCTATTCGATCCGGACTTCTGCAATGTCGCCTCGGGCTGGGAGAAAGGCCGAGTCGAGAAAGGCGTGCAGGACACGCGGCGGCGCATCTGGCAGCTCGCCGCTGAACACTCCTTCGCCAACTTCGGCGAATTGAATGTATGGCTGGGGCAGCGATGCATTGAGGCGCGCAATGCCCCCCATCCCGACATTTCTGGGATGAGCATTCAGGAAGCCTGGGAGCAGGAGCAGACGCAACTGATGCCTGTACCGACGCCCTTTGATGGCTATGTTGAATCGCCAGCACGGGTGTCGAGCACAAGCCTTGTTTCGATTGCACGTAACCGCTACTCGGTGCCCTGCGCCCATGCTGGGCATCGGGTGAGCGTGCGCCTGTATCCAGAGCGCGTTGTCATCGTTGCTGACCAGCAGATTGTTGCCGAGCACCCGCGCGCCAGCGACCGTGATCATGTGGTGTATGACTGGCGACACTACGTACCGCTGATTGAGCGAAAGCCGGGGGCTTTGCGTAACGGTGCGCCATTTGCCGATCTGCCAGCGCCACTACAGCGTCTCAGCCGCGCGCTGCTCCGCCGCGACGGCGGTGACCGAGTCATGGCACAGGTGCTGTCGGCGGTGCCCGCGCACGGGCTGGAAGCGGTCTTGGTCGCTGTCGATCTGGTGCTCGAATCCGGGCGTCCGAGCGCCGAGCATGTGCTTAACGTTCTGGCGCGTCTCAAAGAGGGGAAGCCGCCACCCACCGTCGATACCGATCTGACCGTCTCGGAAGCACCGGTCGCCGACCCTCAGCGGTACGACAGCCTGCGCACGGAGGTGAGCCATGGATGATCTGGTCGTCGAACTCAAAGCACTGCGCCTCTATGGCATGGCGACCCGTTATGCCGAGCTGCTGGAAAACGACGGGGCAGCCACGATCAGCAACTCCGAATGGCTGATCAAACATCTGCTGCAGGCCGAGACGACTGATCGGGCGATGCGCTCGATCCGTTACCAGATGCACAGCGCACGTTTTCCGATTCACCGTGATCTGGCTGGCTTCGATTTCGAGCAGTCAAAGATTGATCGCCGACAGATCAGCAGCTTTGCCACGACCGACTTCACCGAGAAAGCCGAAAACATCGTGCTGATCGGCGGCACCGGCACGGGCAAGACGCATCTGGCGACGGCGCTCGGCGTCGAAGCAGTGACCCGCCATGGCAAGCGCGTGCGCTTCTACTCCACCGTCGAGCTGGTCAATACGCTGGAACAGGAGAAGGCAGCCGGCAAAGCCGGCCGTCTGGCGCACCAGCTGATGCATTTGGATATCGTGATTCTCGATGAGCTGGGCTATCTGCCGTTTTCACAGTCCGGCGGCGCGCTGCTATTTCACCTGCTGTCGAAGCTCTATGAGCACACCAGCGTGATCATCACGACCAACCTGGTGTTTGGCGAATGGGCGTCGGTCTTCGGCGACCCAAAGATGACAACAGCGCTGCTGGACAGGCTCACGCACCATTGCCATATCGTCGAAACCGGCAACGACTCCTTCCGCTTCAGGCACAGCAGCCACATCGCCAAAGCGCGCATCAAGTCACGCGAGCAGGCCAAGGGCAAAACAGCGCAGGAGATCGACCAGATGATCTGACCCAAACCGATAGAATCAAACCACGCCGAGGGCTACCGCCCCCGGCTTCCACCCCTGGTCAATTTTCAATCGGTAGAGGTGGTCAGTTTTGGGTCGGCAGCAACAGGCGTACCGCTGGTAGCGGCTCGGCATGCACCGTCATCGTCGTGGTGGCAGCAGTGCCGAGAAGGAAAAGTGATGCCGCAAATGCCTTGACGCGATGCGTTCGCATGTTGCACTCCTCTGATGCGATCACATACTCACTGTTGCTGCCCTGACCGAGATGTATCGGTTCTAAGGACGGGTGTACTGCACGTGAAGTACGTCAAGAATCGGGGCATTCTGGGCCTGCAATAATGGAGGCCGTGCCGAGTTTCGATCAGCGTTGCTCGCGCCAGCGTCAGCGCTCAGCATCACTGAACGAGGCAGCGATATGCCCAGGATGGCAAGCACCTGTGCATTGAGCGTGGTGCGGTTTCCGGCGGCGTCCAGTTGATATGTCCGCTCACCAACGACCCCGGAAATCTGCGTCAACCGACCAGCATCGTCGTAGGTGTAGGCAATTGACCCAGCTTCAGCCCGAGCGAGTCCAACAAGCAATGCCAGACAAGTCAGGGCCGGCAAAGCCAGCAGCGATTTCGTTGTGATGGTGCGAGTCCGTTTCATGCGTAAGCTCCTCCGCCCACATCTTTTTGATCTCTTCGAGATTCCACGTGGGTGCATGCGGTTGAGATCAATCGCTTTACCCAACGAATATCTGCTGTCGGTGGATTATTCTCATGCGACACGAAGAGATGCAACTTTTGCCCAGATGAAGGCGTGGCCCAATTGACGGAGGCAGCCGCGTTCAACGCACCCGCAGAAAACCCTTGAACCTCAGCGTCGTAAGGGGCGCCAGCTGAGGTCGGGGCCAAACCACTTGCGTCAGTCGACGGTTGGCCGAGCCTTCATGCAGGTTACGACCTCATGCCAAAAGTTCTGACTTTCATCCTGTCGGGCACGCCACTTTGGCAGCAAATCAACCGACCCAGCGTCGGTTTTTTTGTGCCTCAGGGCAGACACGTCCCTTTCACGGATGGTGAACCGCCCCATCTTTCCCGGAGGCTCTAAACCTTGAGAGGATGGAGCGATGAACAAAGGAATACGGTATTCCCCGGAGCTGAAGGAGCGAGCGGTACGGCTGGTGCTGGAGCATCAATCTGACTACAGCTCGCAGTGGGCGGCGATGGAATCGATTGCTGGAAAGATGGGGTGCAAGGCCGAGACCCTGCGGGTGTGGGTCCGGCAGCACGAGCGTGATGTTGGGCAGCGGGAGGGCCTGACCACCGACGAGAAGGCGCACCTGAAGGCGCTGGAGCGCGAGGTTCGCGAACTGCGTCAGGCCAACGAGATTCTGCGCAAGGCATCTGCGTATTTTGCTCAGGCGGAGCTCGACCGCCCATTCAAACGATGAAGGCGTTCATCGACGCACATCGTGATGTCCATGGGGTCGAGCCGATCTGCAAAGTGCTGCCGATTGCCCCATCGACCTACTACGCACACGCTGCCCAGCAGCGGGATCCAGGACAACGATCTCTTCGAGCTAAACGAGACGATCAACTCACCCCGTTGATTCAGCAAATCTGGAACGACAACTTCCGGGTCTACGGAGTACGCAAGGTCTATCGTCAATTGCGACGCGAGCAGGTAGGAGTTGCGCGATGCACCGTGGCACGGCTGATGAAGCGGCTGGGGCTGCGCGGCGTGATTCGCGGCAAGGGGGTGCGCACCACTTTCAGTGACAAGAACCTTTCATGCCCACTGGATCACGTACAACGGCAGTTCAAGGCAGATCGGCCAAACCAGCTTTGGGTGTCCGACTTCACGTATGTGTCCACCTGGCAGGGCTTTGTCTATGTTGCCTTTGTCATTGATGTTTACGCCCGACGCATCGTCGGCTGGCGAGCCTCATCATCGGCACGCACCGATTTCGTGCTCGATGCCTTGGAACAAGCCTTGCACGACCGAAAGCCCTTTGGATCGGGTCGGCTGGTTCATCACAGCGATAGGGGCGTCCAGTACGTCTCGATTCGATACACCGAGCGCCTGGTCGACGCGGGACTGGAGCCCTCGGTGGGCAGCGTCGGCGACAGCTATGACAACGCCCTGGCCGAGACCATCAACGGCTTGTTCAAAGCCGAAGTCATCCACCGGCAGTCGTCATGGCGCAAACGCGAGGACGTCGAATGGGCCACCTTGAACTGGGTGGACTGGTTCAACAACCGAAGACTGCTGGAGCCCATCGGGCACATCCCGCCAGCCGAAGCAGAAGCTAACTACTATGCACAACACCCTGAGTACGTCAAAGCTGCGTGACTCAGACTAAATGGCCTCCGGGATACTTGGGGCGGTTCAGATGGTCATCCATCCGGGGGGTCCGAATCCCCGTGGGAACGCCACTTTGGCAGCAAATCAACCGACCCAGCGTCGGTTTTTTTGTGCCTCAGGGCAGACACGTCCCTTTCACGGATGGTCATCCATCCGGGGGGTCCGAATCCCCGTGGGAACGCCACTTTGGCAGCAAATCAACCGACCCAGCGTCGGTTTTTTTGTGCCTGAGGGCAGACACGTCCCTTTCACGGATGGTCATCCATCCGGGGGGTCCGAATCCCCGTGGGAACGCCACTTTGGCAGCAAATCAACCGACCCAGCGTAGGTTTTTTGTGCGTGAGGTCGGACACGTCCCTTTCACGGATGGTCATCCATCCGGGGGTCCGAATCCCCGTGGGCACGCCACTTTGGCAGCAAATCAACCGACCCAGCGTCGGTTTTTTTGTGCCTCAGGGCAGACACGTCCCTTTCACGGACGGCCCCTGACAAAATCGTAGCGACTCGGCACGCCCAGTCCCAGCCCCTTCAATGCCAACGCTGTGGGCGCGGGCGTCAAAAGACCCTAAACTCGCGCCCTACCCAATCACCTGTTGGCTCACCGCCCAACGCGAGGGATCCCCATGCCGCGAAAGCCTGCACACGAGCAGGGCGATACGCTCGGCAACATCGAGCGTCACGCGTTTTATCTATTTGGCCGCTATGGCTACGAGGGCGTGTCGATTGGTGATATCGCCAAGTGCGCCAAGCTTTCAAAGGGCGCGCTCTATTGGCACTTTCCGGGCAAGGAGGCGCTGTTTCTGGCCTGCCTGTCGCGCGTGCATCGCCTGTTCAATGCCCGCATTTTTTATCCCATGCGCGACGAGCCGCTGCCGGGCATGGGCATGATTCGGTTGTTCGAGGGCATGGAAATGCTGATCCGTGACGCCGAGCTGAAAGAGGGCTTGGCCGGCTACTGGCTGATACCGCCGTCGCCCGAGTACAGCCAGATCATCGAAAGCCAGCGCGCCTTCGAATATCAGGCTTTTCAGACGGTTCGGGCCGTGTTGGAGCGCGGCCAGCAGGCGGGTTTTTATGACCTGGGCACCGACCTTCGGGTCATGAGCCGCGCCATTATTTCGATCTGCGAAGCGGTGCTGTTGCCGCTGCGCTATCAGTCAGCCGAGGACGTCCACAAAATTCTGGTCGTGCTGGCCCGAACCCTGTTCAAGGCGTACGGCACCCCGGCCGCGCTGGCACTGCTCGATGACTTTGCCAAACGACCGCTGGTGTCATGATCGCCCCCGCTGAACGAAAGCCGACCCCGGCGGTCCCTTATTCGCCACTGCGGCGTCGTTGCGGATTCTCGCCCTAGTTGAGCGGCATGCAGCAGCTTCCCGAATTAACCTCGTTTCAATGTTGGGCGCAGGCAAGCGGGTCAAACGCTTTGCGTGCCGATTCAATAATGGCTGTTTCGCTTCATGACCAAGGATGCCCGCGTGTCTGGCCCACTCCAACGCCTGTTGACGGCTTTACCCCTGCTGTTCGTTGCTGTGATTGCGGGGTGCCGGGATGCGCCTGCGGCTGAGGCGCGACCACAGGCTGGGGCGGATCGAGCCGTACAGATTCGCAGTGTGGTGATCACCCCGGAGGTGCTGGTGCGCCGCATCCGGGCCCTGGGCACGCTGCAGGCGGATGAAACCACCCAGGTGTCGGCCGAAATCACCGGACGCATCACCCGCATCAACTTCGAGGACGGCCAGCGAGTTGAAGCCGGCCAGACCCTGTTTCAGCTCGACGACCGAATTGATCGCGCCGACCTGACACGTGCCGAGGCGCAGTTGGCACTGGCCAAGCGCAGCCACGCGCGGGCGACCGAACTCAATGGCCGCGGTCTGCTGTCGACCGCCGAACTGGACCAGACCCTGTCGGCGCTGCGGGTCGCCGAAGCGGAAGTTGCCGTGGCGCGTACCCGGGTCGAAAAGGCCCGCGTGCCGGCACCTTTCAGTGGGTTTGTCGGCCTGCGCCAGGTCAGCCCCGGCGCCTACGTCAGCCCCGGCGAAGCGCTGGTCAACCTTGAATCGGTTGACCGCATCAAGCTCGACTTCAGAGTGCCCGAGGCCGAACTCGCCCACCTGTCGGTGGGCCTGCCGGCCACGGTGTCGCTGGACGCACTGCCCGACAAGACGTTCGAGGCTGAAGTGATCGCCTTGAACCCGCGCGCCAGCACCGAGTCGCGTTCCATCGAGTTGCGCGCACGCATCGACAACCGCGACGGCGTGTTGCGCCCTGGGCTGTTCGCCCGCGTCCAGCTGGAGCTGGGCCGTAGCGAAGACGCCTTGATGGCGCCGGAGGCGGCGGTGTTCCCCCGCGGCGAGAAGAACTTCGTCTACCGCATCGACGGTGAAGACCGCGCCGAGTTGGCCGAAGTGGTGCTGGGCCAGCGCGAGCCCGGCTACGTCGAGATCCGCGATGGCATTGCTGCCAACGACGAGATTGTGACGGGTGGCATCCAGCGTCTGTCCGATGGCATGGCCGTCCAGCGGCAAACGGCGACCGCCGCTCGGTAAAGGGCGTTCCAGCCTTCTGCGGCGGTCGCCAAGTCAGGGCCAATTCAGCGCTGCGCGCCTACCTTCGGGACCTTATCGGAGGCTGACGCATGACACCCACCCCGCACCACTTCATCGAACCGCACCGACGCGGTGCTGCTTCGATGGCGTGCCGCAGACCAAGGGCGATACTGGTCGGGCTGGTTTCGGACTTGAACGATCGGTATTGTTCACGAGCAAGATTCATCTGCCTCGATGGGGCAAATGCCGACATTTCTCTTCCCGCAAGACTGACATGATCAAGCAATCCATGGCCCTGTTTGGACTGATCACCGCCCTCGTTGGCACCGGGCTTTCCCCAGTGCATGCACAATTGCGTGACGAACGCTTGACCCGCCAATTGCTGGAAGGGTTGCCGAGCGACCATCGCGCCTCAAGCAGTGCGTTGACGCCCGGGCAGGCGGCGCGGCAGGTCCAGCGCAAACATGGCGGTGAGGTGCTGTCGGTAGACAAGGAGGCGCGCGGTTATCGGGTCAAACTGCTGGTCGACGGTGAGGTTCGCTTCGTCAACATCATGGATTGAGTCAACGGTCCATACGGAATCGCCCGGCGCGGCATCGGGGGGTTTTTCAATCGCAAACGGGTGAGGGGAACAACATGCGTGCTTTGGTCATAGAAGACGATGCAGCGCTGCGCGAGCAGATCATTGAAGTGATGAAAGGTGCGGGCTTCGCGGTGGACTCCGCAGCCAACGGCATCGACGGTAATTTCATGGCCGAAGAGTATTCAGCCGACATCGCAATCATCGACCTCGGCCTGCCCGAGGTGCCGGGGCTTGAAATTATCCGGCGCGCACGCGAGGCCGGCCGCAGCTATCCCATCCTCATCCTCACCGCCCGCGATGGTTGGCAGAGCAAGGTCGAGGGTCTGGAAGCCGGTGCCGATGATTACCTGGTCAAGCCCTTCCACAAGGAAGAACTGATTGCCCGCGTGCGTGCACTGCTGCGTCGGTCCGGGGGCTGGTCGCAGGCCAAACTCACGTCCGGGCCTCTGGTACTCGACACCTCGGCACAAACCCTGACCCTGTCCGGCCACCCGGTGGAATTGACCAGCTACGAATTCCGCGTGCTCAACTACCTGCTGCTGCATGCTGGCAAAGTGATCTCAAAATCAGAGTTGAACGAACACCTCTACGCTGAAGACTCCGAGCGCGACAGCAATGTCATCGAGGTTTTCATCCGTCGCTTGCGCAGCAAGATCGACCCTGACGGCACCGGCAACCCGATCACCACCCTGCGCGGCGCGGGGTACCGTTGGGACTGGCCGCGACCCGAGGGTGACGACTGATCCAGATTCCCGAGTCGCTGAACTCGCTACGCACCCGGCTGCTGCTGGCGGCGTCGCTGGTGTTGGCTGGCTTTGTGCTGGCCTGCGCTGCGGCGCTGGACCACGCCTTTGAAGATCGGGCGTTGCAAACCCAATACGACCGTATGCAGGGGCTGGCCTACGCGCTGCTGGCCGCAACCGAGCCGACCGCCGACGGCACGCTCAGCCTGTCGATGTTTCGTATGCCCGACTCGCGACTCAACAACCCCGGTTCGGGGCTGGCTTCGGCGCTAATCGACGAACGCGGCGGGCTGACCTGGGGTAGCGTCAGCCTCACCGATGACGTCCCCCTGCCGCCGATGGTGGCGCCGGGCGACTGGAGCTTCGAGAGCACCGACACCTCGTTTTTGCTGGCCTTCGGGCTGCGCTGGGCCAACCCGGTTGAAGGCGATCAGACTTACACCCTGCTGCTGATCGAAGATCGCGCCGCCTTCCGCAGCCAGGTTGCCGAGTTCAGACGCACGCTGTGGAGCTGGCTCGCGATTGCAGCGGTGGCACTGCTGTCGGTACAGGGCGCGATTCTGGCCTGGGGTCTGATCCCGTTGCGGCGCCTGCGTCGCGATCTGCGGTTGGTCGAGAAGGGCAAAGAAGCGGCGCTGGCCGGAGACTATCCGCAAGAGCTGATCCCGCTGTCAGAAGCGATCAACGGGATGATCAGTACCGGCCAAGCGCAGCTTGAGCGACACCGCCACGCGCTGGGCGACTTGGCGCACAGCCTGAAAACCCCGCTGGCCGTGCTGCGCGGCATGAGTGAAGACGAGCGCCTGAGCGCCGACCTTCGTCAACAGATTGCCGAGCCGGTGACCCGCATGCACACCATCGTCGACCACCAGTTGCGGCGCGCGGTAATGGCCGGACGACGCACCCTGTCAGAACCGGTGGCGCTGCGCGAAATCATTGAAAAGCTGTGCCGCACCCTGGAAAAGGTTTACCACGGCAAGTCGCCGCGTTTTGAGCTCGACATCCCCCCCGCCCTCAAGGTCCGAATCGACGGCGGCGACCTGTTCGAAATGATGGGCAACCTCATTGAAAACGCGGTCAAGTACGGCAAGGGCCGGGTGCGGGTTCACGCCAGCCGCAACAAGCAGGGCCAGTGCACCATTCGCGTCGAAGATGATGGCGCCGGCTTTCCCGAATCACCGGAGCGACTGCTGAGCCGCGGCGTAAGGGCCGACACGTTGACGCCAGGCCAGGGCATCGGCCTAGGCGCAAGCGCTGAATTGGTGGCCGCCTACCGCGGTCAGATTCAGTTGATCCGCAGCGAGGCGCTCGGTGGTGGCGCCGTGGTCATCACCCTGGTGGCTTGAGGCCGGAGCGGTCAATGGGCCCTGCCGCCGATAAAGTGTGTTCGGTAATGGCGCAGTTCGGCCACCGAGTCGCGAATGTCGTCCAGCGCCAAATGGCTGGACTGCTTGGTGAAGCCCTCGGCCACTTGCGGTGCCCAGCGCTGCGCCAAGATCTTGACCGTCGACACGTCGAGATGGCGATAGTGAAAATAGCGCTCCAGGCGCGGCATGTAACGCGCCAGGAAGCGCCGGTCCTGGCAGATGGAATTGCCGCACATTGGTGACATGCCGGCCGGCACCCAGTCGGCCAGAAACTGCAATGTCGCGGCTTCGGCGTCAGCCTCCGCCTGGTCACTGCCGCGGACCCTCGACACCAGCCCCGAGCCCCCGTGCTGGCGGGTATTCCACTCGTCCATACCGGCCAGCAGCGCGTCTGACTGGTGCACGGCAATGACGGGCCCCTCGGCCAGAATGTTGAGGTCGCTGTCGGTCACCAGCGTGGCGATTTCGATGATGCGGTCCGTCTCTGGCGACAGGCCGGTCATCTCAAGATCAATCCAGATCAGATGTTGCGCTGAAACCGACATGCAAACTCCACGGGCGATTACGATGGGTCCACATTGTAGGGATCGCGCCCCGGCACATCCCCCCGACATGAGAGATGCCCATGACCGACCTCAAATCCCGCCGCTGCGTTCCGTGCGAAGGCGGCATCCCGCCGCTGGATCTGGCCGCCGCCACCCGTCTGCAGAAATCCCTCGACGCCCGCTGGAAACTGACCCACAAAGGCGAGCGCCTGAGCGCCGGTTTCGATTTCAGCGATTACTGGCGCACCCACGCCTTTGTCAGCGCGGTGGCATGGATCGCTCACACCGAAGATCACCACCCCGACATCGAATTTGGCTACAACCGGGCGACCGTCACCTTCTGGACCCACGCGGTCAAGGGCCTGACCGAAAACGACTTCATCTGTGCCGCCAAAGTCGACGGACTGCTTCCTGACTAGCTTTCTGGCTGTGGGCTGCCCTGCCGACGCAAGAAAGCGTGGGCCAGCGTGCCGCCGTCAACGTATTCGATCTCGCCGCCCATGGGCACGCCCTGGGCAATGCGGGTCACGGTGGCCCCCGCCGCCTTGGCCATCTGCTCGATCAGGTGCGCAGTGGCTTCGGCCTCGACCGACGGGTTGAGCGCCAGGATCACCTCGCGCACCCAGCCTTCGCGCAGCAGCACCTCAAGGCGGTCGAAGCCAAGTTCATCGGGACCGATGCCGTCCAGCGGCGATAAATGCCCCATCAGCACGAAATAGCGGCCACGAAAGTCGGTGCTGCGCTCGACCGCCATCAGGTCGGATGGCTGCTCGACCACGCACAGCTGGCCCGTGGCCGCACGGCGTTCATGACACAGGCCGCACTCGCCTTCGCACAGCATCCGCGACGACTCGCAGCGGCCGATGCCGGTCAGCGCCCCGCCCAGGGTGTTGACCAGCGCCTCGGCACCGCCACGGTCGCGGGTCAGCAAATGAAACGCCATCCGCTGCGCCGACTTGGGACCCACGCCGGGCAGACGCCGCAAGGCGTCAATCAATTGCATCAAGCGGGGGGAATAACTCATCGGGGCAGGCGCGGAATCACATGCCCAGGTTCAGGCCGGGCGGCAGGTTCATGCCGCCGGTGACGCTGGCCATTTTCTGCGCGACCGCCGCTTCAACTTTCTGGCTGGCATCGTTAATGGCGGCCGCAATCAGGTCTTCGAGAAATTCCTTGTCTTCCTGCAGCGCGTCGGGCGAAATCTCGACGCGTCGCGCCTGATACTTGCCGGTCAAGCTGACCTTGACCAGGCCGGCACCGGACTCGCCTGTCACTTCAAGACGCGCAACCTCGTCCTGTGCCTTCTTGAGATTTTCCTGCATCTGCTGGGCCTGCCGCATCATCTGGCCAAGTGCGCCTTTCATCTTGCGTCTCCTGAAAAATGGCTAATGCACGCTCGGCGATGCCGGCGGCTGAATCGAGCCCGGACGCACGCGCGCACCGAACTGTTGGACAAAGCTGGCAACAACCGGGTCGCGCGTGACGGCCGCCTCAGCCTCGGCCTGACGGGCATGGGCATCGGCGGCGTCCAGCTGCGCCGGCACGTCATCCAGCTCGCCAGCGGCCACCGTGATGCTCAAGCGTCGCGGTGCGCCCAAGGTATCGGCGACGGCGGTTTGCAGCGCCTCCAGCCGATCGGCCTTCAGCAAGTACTGGGCGCTGGGGGTCAGTTCCAGCCGCCAGTCGGTCGCTGTCTGTTCGCGCAGCACACTGTTGCGCGCCAGCCCTTTGACGAAAGCGTCCACCGGCAAGCGCTCGACCAGCAACCGCCAGCGTTGCGCCAGCACGCCATCCGAAACCGGTGTGTCAGGCAACTGAACGGCAGGCCCTTCGACCGGCGGCGCCGCGTGCAGGGCCGGACCGGGGTTGGGTTTGGGCTCTGGCTCGGCAACCTGAGGCGCTGCCGGCGGTGGCGCGGCCGCCAGGGCCTTAGATGACGCTGCACTAGGACCCGGACCGGCAGCCTCGCCATGGTCGATTGTCCCTGCGCCGTTGCTGCCGTTGCGCGATCCACCGGGCGACGATGGTCCGGCCGCAGGCGGCGCATCGTCCAACTGAAAGGCCAGCATGCGCAGCAGAATCATCTCGAAACCCAGCCGTGGCTCGGGGGCCCATTGCAGGTCGCGACGCCCGTTGACGGCGATCTGGTAAAGCACCTGTATCTGCTCGGGGTGAACACGCTCACATAGCGCCAGCAGCTCGGCTTCGTCGGCTTCGTTGCGCGCATCCGGCAACAGTTGCACCACCGCCAGCCGCTGCAGCACGGCCACCAGTTCGTCGGCCAGCGCCGCGTAGTCGGGTGACAGCGCTTCGAGCCGGCCAAACTGCGCGGCAACGCCGGGACGGTCATCGGCCAACAGCGCGTCGAGCACCGGCCACAGCGCGCTGCGGCCGACGTGACCGATCAGGGTATCGACCGCATCCTCGGTCACCGCGCCGCCACTGGCAAAGGCAATGGTCTGGTCCAGCAGCGACAGCGCATCGCGCATCGAACCATCGGCCGCACGGGCGATGGCGCGCAAGGCGCCGGTTTCGGTGGTGACGTTTTCGGCGGTGGCCAACTGCAGCAGTTGCGCCTGGATCAGCGCCACGGTCATGCGCCGTAAACCGAACTGCAGGCAGCGCGACAAGATCGTCACCGGCAGCTTCTGTGGGTCGGTGGTGGCGAGTATGAATTTGACGTGCGGCGGCGGCTCTTCCAGCGTCTTCAGCAGCGCGTTGAAGGCGCCTTTGCTGAGCATGTGCACTTCGTCAATCAGGTAGACCTTGTATCGACTGCGCGCCGGCGAATACTGCGCGTTCTCGATCACTTCGCGAATGTTTTCGACGCCGGTATGGCTGGCCGCGTCGATTTCGAGCATGTCGACCGCGCGGCCCTCGTCGATTTCACGGCAACTGTCACACACGCCGCACGGCGTACCGGACACACCTTCACTGCAATTCAGGCCTTTGGCGAGAATGCGCGCCAAAGTCGTCTTGCCCACGCCACGGGTGCCGGTCAACAGGATGGCGGGGTGCAAGCGGTCGTGGTCCAGCGCGTGGCGCAGCGCCTGCACCACCGGGCCCTGCCCGACCACATCGTCGAACTGCCGGGGCCGCCATTTGCGTGCCAGTGCGAGATAGCTCATGGCGTCGAATCCTGGGGATGAGAAGGCCCGCGCCGACGATCTCCGGCGCCCGGCATCACCGCTACCGTTGCTCCCTTCCGGGCCTGGCGGGGTTCACGGATTGCCGCCGCGAAGGGCCGGCGCGGACCAGCGCGGAGTATCCCTCAATTCAGACCCCTCGTGGGGCGCGCAGGGCCTGCTGCTCGAGCCGGGTAAGCGCCACCTTGTTGCGCAGGTACAAGGGCTGCAATCGAGCGGCATCAACCCCCTCGCCGCGCGCCAGCATGGCGCGGCCAATGGCCAGCGCCTGCTGCGCATTCGGCAGGGCCGCATCGTCGACGGATGAGATTGGCGCGCCCCAGGCACTGACCAGCGCCTCGCGATATGCCGCAAAACCGGAGCCGCGCGCCTGCCAGATCAGCGCCGGATCGGGGGCCGCCGGCAAAGCTTCCGGCGCACACAGAATGGGCGCCATGACGACCTGCCAGTGACCGTGCGCGTCGCGCTGCCAAGCGGCGGCATAAACCGCCGACAGGCGTGCATCAATGACGGTCAGCACGCGGTCAGCGCGGGTCGTCGGCCCGGCCAGCATCTGCAGCGAACTGACGCCCACAGTCGGCAGGTCAGCGACCATGGCCAGACCTTTGGCGTACGACAAGCCGATGCGCAGCCCGGCAAAGCTGCCAGGGCCGATGCCGCAGATCACGCCATCAAGCTCGGCGACCGACAGCCCGGCATCCGCCAGCACCTCGGCAACCTGTCGCGGCAGGATCTGCGTGTGCGAGCGTCCGGCGACCACATGACGCGCCGTCACCGCGTCGCCCACCTGCAGTGCGACCGAGCAGGCCTCGGTGGCGGTGTCGAGCGCCAGCAGTTTCACAACTGTTGCGCCCAGGCCATGGCCCCGGCCTCATCAGCGCATTCGGGCATCTGCGGCAGGCTGGCCCGTACCAGTCGCCCGTACGACTGGCTTTGCAGACGCGGATCGCAGATCACCAGCAGCCCGCGATCGGCAGGGTCGCGGATCAGCCGACCGGCGCCCTGGCGGAGTTGCAGAATGGCTTCCGGCAACGCCATGGCGCGGAACGGGTGCTCGCCGCGCGCCTTGAGCGCCTGCGCCCGTGCGTCGGCAACGGGATCGCCGGGCGGCGCAAACGGCATCCGGTCAATCATCAGCACCCGCAAGGCCCGGCCACGCACGTCAACGCCCTCCCAGAAGCTCTGTGTGGCGACCAGAATGGCATGGCCGTCGGCGGCAAATTCAGCCAACAGTTCCGCCTTGCCGGCGTCGCCCTGGCGCAGCACACGCTGCGACGCCTGCTTGCGCAGGTGGTCGCTGATTTCTCGCAGCGCGCGGTGACTGGTGCACAGCACCAACAGGCCGCCTTCGGTGACGCCCGACAAACTGGCCGCCAACTGCGCCACCCGCAGGCTGTGCTGCGGATCGTTGGGTTGCGGCAGGCTGCGGGGAATCCACAGCCGGGCCTGCGTCGCAAAGTCGAATGGCGAACCCAGCGCCAGGGTCCGCGCAGCTTCCAGGCCCATCTGCGCGACGTAATGATCGAAACGCAGCCCGGCCGTGAGCGTCGCCGAGGTCAGAATCCATGCGCCGGGGTACGTGCCGACCATCTGCCGGAATCCGTCGCTGACCGACAACGGCGTGGCGTAGAGGCTGCCGCCACGCTCAGCGGGTTCGACCCACCGCACCTGTTCGCCCTCGGGTTCGTCGAAAAGCTGCTGCAGTCGCTCCTGCTGGTCGAGCGCCCGCGCGGTGAGCGCAGCAAACTCGGCACTGCGTTCTTCCAGCGGCCGCAGCGCCTCGAAGATGGCGTTCACGCCGGCACGAACCGTGTCCAGCGCCTCGGGTGCGTCGGGTAGCGCCAGAAACTGTGCCAGGGTGCGGCGCTGCGAACCGAGCTGCGCGAACACCTCGTCCAGCGCGGCGGGGGCCTGCGCAAGGGTCTCGGCAAGTTGTTCAAGCTCGGGCAGGTCGCCGACCTCACGCGCCGCGTCGCGACTGTCACGTGCCAACTCGCGCCACTGACGCGACGACACGCGCACCCCGAAGAACTGTGCCGCCAGCGCCGGCAGTTGATGCGCCTCGTCGATGATCACCGCATCGACGCTGCCCAGCAGTTGGCCGAAGCCATCCTGACGAATCACGTAATCCGAAAACAGGACGTGGTGATTGACCACCACCATCTGTGCGGCGATGGCCTTGCGCCGTGCCTTGGCAACATGGCAATCGTTGAACACCGGGCATTCGCTGCCCAGGCAGTTCTCGGCGGTGGAGGTGATCTGCGGTCGCAGCGCAGGGTGGCGTTCCAACTGCGCTTCCAGCGGGGCCAGGTCGCCGTCCTCGCTGTGCCGGGCGAAGACCTCGACCGCAATCACCGCCTGCTGCAGCGCCGGGTTGCCCTGAACCGAGGGCAGCGAGCGGGCGCGGTCCATGCGATACAGACACAGGTAGTTGGCGCGCCCCTTGAGCAGGGCAATTTTCAGCGGCACGCCGGCGCCGCTGAGCAATTGCGGCAGGTCACGCCGAAACAACTGATCCTGCAAGGCCTTGGTACCGGTGGAAATCAGCACCCGTTTGCCTGAGGCCAGTGCTGGCGCCAGATACGCGAACGTCTTGCCGGTGCCGGTGCCGGCCTCGACGATCAGGGTGGCATCGTCGGCCAGCGCCGCTTCGACGGCCTCGGCCATCTGCAATTGTTCAACGCGGGGCTGAAAGTCGACGAGCCGTTGACTCAGCAAACCGCCGGCGCCGAGCCAGTCCTGCGCGATGCTCACTCGCGTGGCAGCTCGCGGCGCAGTGATTCGGCGCGGGCACTCGCTTCCATGCTGGCCTGCGCCTGACCGCGGGCGCTTCGAGCAGCGGCGATCACGTCCCAGTTGGCCGCCTCGATATACGGATTGCCGCGCGCCAGGCTGTTGGCGCGCAGAGCAATGGCCTCGGCCTGATCGTAGTCGCCCTTGTCGATGTAGACCGCCGCCAGTTCGGCCCAGACAAAGCCATTGCGTGACTCGAAACGGGTGGCGCGCTCCAGATGCGCGGCCGCGACGTCGGCGCGCCCCTCGGCCCGGGCTTCACGCGCCTGCTCGAGCAGCGCAACGACCGCCGGGCCGCTGACGTCTTCGGCCGACTTGGGCCATTTGGGGAGCGATTCGTCAGGGTCCAGCTCGACCGGCGCGGTCGAACCCGGCGACACCGGACGCGGCGTTCGATCAGGCGTCGGCTCATCGGTGGGTGTCGGGGTGGGCCGCGTGTCCTGCTCGTCAACCGGCGGCCAGCGGGTGCGCTCACCCACTTGGGGCGTCTGACAGGCGGCGACCAGCGCCGCTAGGATCAAACCGCCCGCCACCACTTTGATGCGCTGCTTCATCCGCTCACAACCTCACCCGAAATAAACGCGGAGTGTACCGGCCACGCCTCGCCGGAGACTGAACGCAATGCAGGTGACGCGATTACCGCGTGGGTTGCGGCTGACCGCCCTGGAAGATGTTGAGGAACCAGTCCACCGGCGAATCGACCTGCGGACGCGCAGCCTCCGAACACGGCGCCCAGGCGAGCGTCTCGATGTGGCCACGCAGGTAAGGCACCGCCACCGGGGCCTGACAGCCCTGGTCGGCGCGAAGCCCGGTTTGCGAGTCGATGAGCACCGATTGCACGTCGGCCGGCATCAGCGGCTCGCGCGGTTGCACATCCAGGTCGTGCATCAAGCCGGCCCATAGCGGCAGCGCGCCGCTGGTGCCGGTCAGGCGGTGCGACTTGTTGTCGTCACGCCCGACCCAGACCACCGCCACCGTGTCGCCGCCGAAGCCGGCAAACCAGGCGTCGCGGTAGTCATCGGTGGTGCCGGTCTTGCCGGCCAGCGACAGACTGCGATCAACCTGCTGATAGGCGGCGCGCCCGGTGCCCATGAGCATGACCTGCTCCAACGCCCAGTTGGTGAGATAGGTCGGCGCCTCGGGCAGCGCCTGCCGCACCCGCAACGGGAAGCGTGACAGCGGCTCGCCATCGGCCGTCAACACCTCGCGGATGGCTGACAGCGGCACCTGATAGCCCCCGGCAGCAAGCGTGGCGTACATCTGCGCGACCTCGAACGGAGCAATCGAGATGGCGCCCAGCAGGATCGAGGGCAGCGGCTGTGCGCCACCGCTGTAGCCGGCACTTTTCAGGGTTTTGAGCACTTCCGCCGGGCCGACGTCGAGCCCGACATGGACCGACGGCAGGTTGTACGACTGCGCCAGCACATTAAAGAGTGGCTGGTCACCATGAAACTTGCGGTCGTAGTTCTGCGGCTTCCAGACCGGGCCGTGGGCCATCTTCACTTCGACCGGCTGATCCGGCAGCCAGGTGTAAAGGTGATAGCGATCGGGCCGCGACAAGGCGGTCTGAAAAATGAACGGCTTGACCAGCGAACCAATCTGCCGCTTCGCGTCCAGTGCACGGTTGAAGCCGGGAAAGCGCACATTGCGGCCCCCGACCAGTGCCAGCACTTCACCGCCCTCAACGTTGGTGACCACCCCGGCGACTTCCAGCGACTGGTCGTCGAGCTTGCGGGCCTTTTCAATCTCGGGCAGCCGCTTGATCACCTGGCGCTCCAGCGCTTCCTGGGCCTGCGGGCGCAGGGTGGTGAACACCCGCAAACCTTCCTGGGTCAGGTCGTCGTCGCTGTACTGCGCCTGCAACTGACGCCGTACCAAGTCAACAAAGGCCGGGTAGCGTTCGACGCCGCGACCGTCGCTGCCGGCCAGGTCCAGCGGCCGGGCGACCGCCGCTTCGTAGGTTTCCTCGTTGATCAGCTCGTCGTCGCGCCAAACCCGAAGCACCAGATTGCGGCGCTCAAGCGCGCGCTCGGCGTTGCGCCGCGGGTTGTAAAACGACGGGCCTTTGACGATGCCGACCAGCAGCGCGATCTCATGCGGCATGAGCTCCGGCAGCGGCTTGTTGAAGAAGAATTGCGCGCCCAGGCCAAAGCCGTTAACCGAACGTCCGCCGTCCTGCCCGAGATTCACTTCGTTGAGGTAAGCCTCGAGAATTTCGCCTTTGCTGTAGTTGACCTCGAGCAGCACCGACATGAAGGCTTCGTTGATCTTGCGTGCCCAGGTCTGGCTGCGGTCGAGAAAAAAATTCTTCACCAACTGCTGGGTGAGCGTGCTGCCGCCCTGCACCACCGAGCCGGCTTTGAGGTTGGCGATGCCGGCCCGCAGGATGCCTTTTGGACTGATGCCCCAGTGCTCGTAAAAGCTGCGGTCTTCAACCGCCATCAAGCCCAGGGGCAGCAGGCCGGGCACTTCATCAAGCTTGACCAGCACCCGGTCTTCGCCGTGCTGCGGGTAGATGCTGCCGATCAGCATCGGGTCGAGGCGGGCGATGGTCACCGGCTCGCCGCTGCGCGCCTGGGAAACACTGGCCACGCGGTTATCGGCAAAGCGGATCGACAGCGGCACGGCGTCTTGCGCGCCATCCCAGAAATCGAAGGCGCGCGCGTACACGTCAACCTGCTGGGCATTGCGCTCGACGAAGCTGCCGACGCCTTCAAGCTGGGTGAGCGCGCGATAGCCCAGACGCCGCAATTCATAGGTGAGTGTGCCGGCGCTGACATAAGCGCCGGGATAGAGCTCCAACGGCGCCGCGTAGACCTGCGCAGGCAAGGCCCACCGGGCCCCGGCGAACTTGCTGCGTATTTCGCCGTCAAGCCTGATCAGTGTGGCGGCGAGCACCAGCGCGCCCACGCAGCCGACCACAACCAGCATGGCGAGCAGCGCCCAAGTGATGCGGCGCATCAGCGGCGGCTTCGAAGATTTCTTGCGGGTGGGGCGACGTGCAGCCATCCGTCTATGGTAAGTCACCCGGCCAGTGGCGGCGCTGACGAACAGTGATGCCGGCCTCAGCTGCTGCCGTTGATCACCCGCTGCATTTCCTCAATCGAGACGTGGCGCACATCACGCCCTTCAACCGAATAAATGACGTGCTCGGCCAGATTCTTGGCGTGGTCACCGATCCGTTCCAGCGCGCGGCTGGCCCAGATAATGCTCATCACCCGGCGAATGGCGCGCGGCTCTTCCATCATGTAGGTCATGCAGACGCGCAACACCGATTCATACTCGCGGTCGATGACCTGATCCTGCTGCGCGACGCGCAACGCCAGATCGACATCGGCGCGCGCCAGGGCGTCGAGCGCATCACGCATCAATTCCCCGACGTGGCGTGCCAGATGGCTGACCTCTGTCACCTCACGCGGCAGTTGCTCCTGCTCACTGAGCTCGATGGCCATGCGCGCGATCTTTTCAGCTTCGTCGCCCATTCGCTCGATGTCACGCACCACCCGGGTGATGGAAATGACCATGCGCAAGTCGCCGGCCGTGGGCTGGCGGCGAGCGAGAATGCGTGCGCACTCGTCATCGACCACCACTTCGAAGGCATTGACCTTGTTGCCGTGTGACAGCGCTTCACGACCGCGCACCGCGTCCAGGTCCAGCAGCGCGCCGGTGGCCAGGGTCAACTGCTGCTCGGCGATGCCGCCCATCGCCAGCACACGCTGACGGATGCCTTCCAGCTCGGCATTGAACTCGCTGGAGATGTGCTGCTTGTAACCTGGCTTGTCCACTGCCGAACCCTCGAAAAAGTTGGTGCCCTGAAAACCCGCGTGACGCGCCACCGGCGTTAGCCGTAGCGACCGGTAATGTAATCCTCGGTCTGCTTTTTTGACGGCTTGGTGAACAGCGTGTCGGTTGCGTCAAATTCGACCAGATTGCCGACGTACATGAAGGCCGTGTAATCCGACACCCGCGCGGCCTGCTGCATGTTGTGGGTGACGATGACGATGGTGAACTGCTTCTTCAGCTCGTTGATCAGCTCTTCGACCTTGAGCGTCGAGATCGGGTCCAGCGCCGAGCAGGGCTCGTCGAGCAGGATCACCTCGGGCTCGATGGCAATGGCGCGGGCAATCACCAGTCGCTGCTGCTGCCCGCCCGAGAGTCCCAGTGCGGACTCGTGAAGGCGGTCCTTGACCTCGTTCCACAGCGCCGCGCCTTGCAGGGCCCATTCGATCTTGTCGTCGAGGTACGCCTTGCTGTTCTTGCCCGCCAGGCGCATGCCGTAGGCGACGTTCTCGTAAATGGTCTTGGGGAACGGGTTGGGCTTCTGGAACACCATGCCGACATTGCGCCGCAGCGTGGCGACATCGACGTCGCGGTCAAAAATGTTTTTGCCATGCAGGTTGATGGCGCCTTCGATGCGGCAGCCGTCGACCAGGTCGTTCATGCGGTTGAAGCAGCGCAGCAGCGTCGACTTGCCGCAACCCGACGGGCCGATGAAGGCGGTGACCTTGTTCTGGGCGATGTCGAGATTGACGTCTTTCAACGCCTGCGTCTCACCGTAAAACAGGTTCAGGTTGCTCACCTTCAGGGCAATGGTCTCGTCCTGCATCGATGCCGCCTGACGGCCGCGCGACAGCGCTTCCATGTCAATGCCGGCCGCGAGCGGCGTTTTGTGTTGAGCATGGCTCATGGAATTAGGGTCCAAAGGAGAGTCCTCGGTCGGTCCGAGCGGGAAGGCTGAAAAGGGCGTCCATCAATTGTCCAGGGCCTTGTACTTTTCGCGCAGCCGGTTGCGGATGGCCACGGCGGTCAAATTGAGCACCATGATCACCACCACCAACAGGAATGACGTGGCGTAGACCAGCGGCCGTGCGGCTTCGACGTTGGGGCTCTGAAAGCCGACATCGTAAATGTGAAAGCCCAGGTGCATGAACTTGCGGTCAAGGTGCAGAAACGGGAAATTGAGATCGAACGGCAGGTTGGGCGCCAGCTTGACCACACCCACCAACATCAACGGTGCGACTTCGCCGGCGGCACGGGCGATGGCCAGAATCAGCCCAGTCATCATCGCTGGGCTGGCCATCGGCAGCACCACGCGCCACAGGGTCTCGGCCTTGGTCGCCCCCAGCGACAGCGACGCCTCGCGCAGATGGCGCGGAATGCGCGCCAGCCCTTCTTCGGTGGCGACGATCACCACCGGCAGCGTGAGAATCGCCAAGGTCAGTGACGCCCACAGCAAGCCCGGCGTGCCAAACACCGGCGCCGGCGCCGCCTCGGGGTAGAACAATTGGTCGATGCCCCCGCCCACGGTGTAAACAAAAAACCCGAGACCAAACATGCCGTAGACGATGGACGGCACCCCGGCCAGATTGTTTACCGCCACGCGGATGGCCCGCGTCACCGCGCCCTGCTTGGCGTATTCGCGCAAGTACAGCGCCGCCAAAATGCCGAACGGCGTCACGAAAATCGACATCAGCAGGACCATCATGATGGTGCCGAAAATGGACGGAAAAATACCACCCTCGGTGTTGGCCTCGCGCGGGTCCTCGGTCATGAAGCGCCAGACATTGACGAACCAGTTGCCGGTCTTGACCAGCACATTCATCTGGTTGGGCTGATAGCCGCGAATGATCTGGCCCATGTCGAACGTCACTTCGCGGCCGTCGATGCTGCGCATCACCACCGAATCACGGCGCAGATCCGCATAGAGCGCCAAACGTCGCGCCGCCAGCGTCTGGTACTCGGCGTTCATCTCGGCTCGCACCCGCTCGAAGCGCGCGAAGGCATCCGGGTCGGTTTCGGGCGTACGACCGTCAAGCTCAAGCTTTCGCTCTTCGAGGCGTGCCCGATCAAGTGCGTAGTTGACGCGGCCAATGTCACCTTTTTCGATCTTTTCGATCTGTTCACGCAGTTCGCTGGCGCGGTGGTTGGCGTCGCGAAACGCCGCCCATGCGCCGATGCCGGTGATCACCTGACCGTCGAGCGTCACCCGCTCGATGAAGCCCTGAAAGTTACCCCATTCTTCGCGCTCCAGGACCACGACTTCCGGGGGGTATTCGCCGACGCTCAGCCAGTCTTCGACCACATAGCGAAAGTCCACGCCATTGAGGTCGCGGTTACCGATTTTCAGCAGCACGCGGTCGTAGAGGTCTTGCGCGGGGTCAACCGGCAGCCCGGCTTCGGCCAGTCGGGCGCTGGTGACCGACTCGCGGCTGCGAATCTCGGCGAGCAGCACCTGCGGCTCGGTACCGGGCTCGGCGTAGGTGGCCTGGACGATCTGCTGCGGCCAGAAATGCACCATGCCGCGCGCGGCGATCAGCACCAGCAGGCCGACGGTGATGATGATGCTTGCGGCCACCGCTGCAGCGGTCACCCACACATAGGGTTGTCCCGACTTCACATAGGCTTTGGCCGTGGTGTCGTCCTGCCCGGTGAGGGTGGCGTGTTGTTTGCGCGACATGGGATTTTCCGGGCCGGGGGTCAGATGGAGGCGTACTTCTGACGCAGCCGCTGACGCACGACCTCGGCCAAGGTATTGAAGAAGAAGGTGAAGAGGAACAGCACCAGCCCGGCGAGGAACAGCAGCCGGTAATGGGTGCCGCCGACTTCGGACTCAGGCAGTTCCACCGCAATGTTGGCCGACATGGTGCGCAGGCCTTCAAACATGCTGAAGTCCATCACCGCCGTGTTGCCAGTGGCCATCAGCACGATCATGGTCTCGCCCACCGCGCGGCCGACACCGATCATCACCGCCGAGAAAATACCCGGGCTGGCGGTGGGCAGCACCACCCCCACCAGGGTTTGCCACGGCGTGGCGCCCAGCGCCAACGAGCCGAGCGTGAGCTGCTTGGGCACGCTGAACACGGCGTCTTCGGTGATCGAATAAATGGTCGGGATCACCGCAACGCCCATCGCGATGCCCACCACCAGCGCATTGCGCTGGTCGTAGCCGATGCCGAAGTGATGATCCAGCCATTGCTGCAGGGTCCCGGTGAACATCCAGGCCTCGAGCGGCAGGGCAACGATGAAGCACAGCCAGACCACCCCGCCGACCACGGGAATCATCAGCGCGGCTTCCCAGCCCGGCGGCACGCGCCGCTTGATCACCGCCGGCATTTTCAGCCACAGATAGCCAAAGATCGGGATCGACACCGGCAGCAGCAGCAGCACCATGAACACGCCGAGCAGGTTGGTCTCGACAAAAGGCGCCAGCCAAAGGCCCGCGAGAAAGCCAAGAATGACCGTCGGCAGCGCTTCCATCAGCTCGATGGTCGGCTTGACCGCCTGACGCATCTGCGACGACATGAAGTTGGCGGTAAAGATGGCGCCGAGAATCGCCAGTGGAATGGCGAACAACATGGCGTAGAACGCCGCCTTGAGCGTGCCGAAGGCCAACGGCGACAGGCTGAACTTGGGCTCGAACTCATTGACCGCCGCCGATGACTGCCAGACAAACTCGGCCTGCTCATAGCCTTCGTACCAAACGCGTTGCCACAGCGCCGAGAACGAAAACTCAGGGTGCTCGTTCTCCACCGAATAGCCGTAAGCACGTCCGCTCTCGCCCACCACCGCCAAGTACTGTGAGCGCGGATTGAAGTACAGACCGGCCACCGGCTCGTCGAGCAGGCGCCCTTGCCAAACCTTGCGCTGCGCGGTGGCATGCATCAGCGCCACCGAACCGTCATCGGCCCCCACTGCAAAGCTGCGCCGGTACAGCTCGGGGCCGAAAGCGGTGATTTGCGGGTCGCCGAAAACCTCCAGCGCGCGCACCTGGGCAAACTGCACCGTGCCGTCGTCGCGTCGGGCCGGGAACCACTGCGACACCCGTCCGTCGGCCTGCCCCACGATCAATGACAGCGCGCCGCCGAGCATGTCGGTCTGGCGAATCGGGGCATCGGTACGCACCTCATCCACCAGCGTCGGCTGTTCATCGCGGAGGTTGAACAGGGCCATGCGGCCGTCGTCGTTGATCACATAGAGCCACATCATGCGGCTGTCGATGTAGACCCGGTCCGCGGTAAACGGCGTCACGACCGTGACCGGCTCCCGCGCCTCAATCGTGCTGTCGCCGAACAGCGAGGTCTGCACCTGGAAGCGCTTGACGGTCACCACGCCGGCTTCATCGGCGGCGGCCATCACCACTCGGTCACGGTCGGCGCGCAGGGCGAACCACGCCGAGGCGCCGTCCGTGAAATCCAGCGACGCCTCGCCAAACGGATACTCGATCGACGGCACCATTACCCGGCTGCCGGACTCAAAACTTTCTTTGAACACCAGTTTCGCGACCAGCACCGAGCCATCGTCCAACTGCAGGCCGTACTGGTAATCGGGCCTTGAGGCTTCGAAGAAGTGGGTGATGCGCCGCTCGCCGACAGGCAGTTGGCTTCGTGACTGCTCGACACCGCTGTCAAGGTCATAAAGATAAGCGGTGCCGGCATCGGTGAGCTGCATGCCCTTGGTCGCGAGAATGTCGGATGCCAAATGCACCGTGCGCTCGTCCGCCGGGGCCGGCAGGGCGAAGGCTTGGCGACGATGGACCTCGGCGCCGCCGAACAGCGGCGCCACCTCGCTGACCAGGTAAACGAAAATCAGCAAAAGCGCCGCGATGACCCCCAAACCGCCCGCAAGCACCACGTAGCGGGCGAGGCCGTCACGCAGGTAGCGGCCACGCATGGCGCGCGACTGCCCGCCGACGATGGAGCGCGCGTGCCGGTCGCGGGTGTCGGCGTCAGCGGTGGCGGGGTGATCGGACATTGAACAAACTCAGGTAACGGACATCGGGCTGGGCATTTTCGCAAGCGACACGCAATGTTCTGCGCTTGCGAAAATGCCCGGTGGCATGACGCCACCGGGCAACCACATCAGAGGCGCGGCATCACAGCGGCCGCGCCGGGTCAAAAGGCGAATTGCAAACGTGTGGTAATCGCGGCCACATCAATCCCGCTGGGTTCGATCTCGGCCATCACATACTCCACCATCGCACGCACGTTGTGGTTGAAGTAATGGTTGAAACCCACTGCCCACTGGCGCACCGACCCGTCGGGCGCCGGACCGTCGTTGTCGATCCGGTCGTAGCGAACCTTGAGCTCGGTCTCGCCGCCACCGCTGCCGGGCGCCTTGAATACGCCCTTGCCGAAGTCGTAGCGTTTCTGCCCGGTCCCCATGAACATGCTGGCCTGCAGGTAGAACGCGTCGACGTCAACATCCGGCGCCGTATCCTGCTCAAAGGTCGACCTCGCGTATTCGGTCTGCGCCGAGAAGCTTCCCCGCTGCAGGGCGGCTTCAAACCCCAGCGTGCCGTTGCGGCTGCCGCTCACGCCCTGGCCCACCGTGGCCAGCGTCGGACGCGTCACCCCGTCGGCCCGGCCGATGGCTCGCGCGCGGGCGCGAACATTGTTGGCCGCGTTGTCGAAATCGGGGTTGTCAAGACTGTAAGACAGGCCCAAATGCACGGCGGTCGTGTCGCTCACGATCGGTGCGTAGTAGCCGCGCGCATTGACGCCAAAACCGTCGTTGGCCGGCTGATCTGCACTTTTCAAAGAATACAGCGCGCTGCCCCAGCCGACCTTGCCCGCAGTGCCGTCGGCAAACGCGCCGGTCTGATATTGCCGCCCGTCGAAGATGCCGGACGACGTGGCGTACGGCCGCTCCATGAACAGCACCTCGTTGGAGCTGGTGAGGTCTTCCATGCCGCGATAGGGCTTTGCTTGGCCGAGCCGCAGGTTGGCGCCGGCAACCTCGGTGCCAATCCACATTTCACGGAAGCCGGCGCGGTCCGACGCGACAAAATCATTCTCGAACTTGTACGTCCAGCGGCCGGCATGGCCTTGCATCGTCAAGCGGGCGCGGCGCATGAAAACATCATTTTTCAGCCCGCCGACGACATCATCGTCGTCAGTGAAAAAATTGGTGTCGAAATGAATTCGGCCACCCAACTGGCCGGAGTACTGGCCGTCGGCGGACGTCACCTTGAGCCCCCCTTTGGTTTCAACGGTCTGGGCATGGCCGGAGCCTCCCATGGCCACCATGACAAACGCAATGGCCGACAAAATCGAGAACCTGTTCAGTGCAAAACCTCCAGAGGAGCGCAAATGGGCCCGCAGAATGCGGCCGAGGGTAAGGCAGCAAAACCAATGTCTGCATCAGAGTCCGGGCCGGCTAGAGGCCCAGTGCGTCGCGGAATCGCTGGGCAGCTGCGGCCGGCAGCGGCACGTAGCCGTCGCGGTTGACGATCTCCTGGCCTTGCTTGGACAGCACCATGCGGAAGAATTCGCGCTCAAGCGGGGCCAGCGGCGCGTCCGGCTTCTTGTTGACGTAGACAAACAGGAAGCGCGACAGCGGGTAGGTGCCGTCGCCCGCATTTTCATTGCTCGGCTCGATGTAGTCGGTGCCGCTACGTGACAACGGCAGTGGGCGCACGCCCGAGGTGTTGTAGCCAATGCCGGAGTAGCCGACGGCATTCAGGCCTGTCGAAACCGATTGCACCACCGACGCCGAACCCGGCTGCTCATTGACGTTGGACTTGAAGTCACCTTTGCACAGCGCGACGTCCTTGAAGTAACCGTAAGTGCCCGACACGGAGTTGCGCCCATAGAGTTGCACCGGCCGGTTGGCCCACTCCCCGGTCAGGCCCAACTGGCCCCAGCGGGTGATGTCTTCGCCGCCGCAAGAGCGGGTCACCGAAAACACCGAGTCGACCTGCTCAATCGACATGCCCTTGATGGGGTTGTCCTTGTTGACGAACACCGCCAAGGCATCGATGGCCACACCGACACCGGTGGCCTTGTAGCCATATTGCTTCTCGAAGGCCTGCTGTTCGCCATCCTTCATTTCGCGCGACATCGGCCCAAAGTTGGCCGTGCCTTCGGCCATCGCCGGCGGTGCGGTTGACGACCCGGCCCCCTGGATCTGGATGTTGACGTTGGGGTAGTAGCCCTGGAAGGCCTCGGCCCACAAGGTCATCAAATTGTTGAGGGTGTCGGACCCGATGCTGGTCAGGTTGCCGGAAACCCCGGACACCGTTTCATAGTCGGGCAGGTTGGGATCGACGTTGGCAACTGCAGAAAGCGAGGCGGCTGACAGGCCGAGTGCGGCAGCGATGACTTTTAATTTCATTTCAGGTCCTTTAGGTGTCGATCAGCACGATCACCGCTTGTGCCGACGCTGCGCACACTAATCGCCGATTGTTACAGTCTTGTGACAGTCATCGGCCGGCGCAGCATGACGGTCACGTGACAGACCCCTGGAAACCGCCTGAAAGGTCGATTTGACGGGCTTCTCGGTCCCACGGAAGCGCTTCCGCAGCGCTGGGGCGGGATGAATAAGTCACTTTTGTGAAATGCGCTTCCGGCCCAACCGGCTTTTGTCACATTGCGCCTGCATCAGGCCCAGACCACCGCCGCCTTCTGCGCCGCCCACCGTTCAAACGCAGCGCCGTAGACCTTCTCGATTTCATTGCGCTTGACCTTCAAGGTCGGCGTGACCAGGCCGTTTTCGACGGTCCACTGCTCGGCGACCACCACCAGAAAGTCCAGTCGCTCGTGCGGGTCAATCTGCGCATTGACGGCTTCAAGATGCTCGGTCAGCGAGCGACTGATGCTCTCTTTGGCATTGACACTGGCCTTGACCGCGTCGAGCGCCTCCTGCGGCAGCATCACCAGCGCAAACGGCTGCGGAAAACTGACGCCCGCCACGCAACAGGCCTCAATCTTGTCGTGCTGCTGCAGCTTGTTTTCAATCGGCGCAGGCGACACGAACTTGCCTTTAGAGGTCTTGAACTGCTCGCGGGCGCGACCGGTGATGCGCAACCGACCGGCTTCGTCGAAAGCCCCCAGGTCGCCGGTGCGCAGAAAGCCGTCATCGGTCAGGGCCTCGCGGGTTTTCTCGTCCTCACGGAAATAACCGAGCATGGTCGTCGGTGACTTGACCAGCACCTCGTTGCTGTCGGACAGCTTGCATTCCACGCCCGGCCACGGGCGCCCGACATAGCCGACCCGCCCGTCACCAGGAAACGAGCCATGCGACAGACCGAAATTTTCGGTCATGCCATAAACCTCGACAATCTCGATGCCCAGTGACGCCCACCAATCAATCAGCGACGGCGGCATGGGTGACGCGCCGCCGCCGGCAAAACGCACCGCATCCAACCCCAGACCTTTAAGAATCTTTTGGGTGATGAGGCGATTGACCAGCGGAATCTTGAGCAGCAGATCCAGCTTCTTCTGCGGCAACTTGGACTGCACGCCCTGCTGAAACTTGGTCCACAGACGCGGCACCGAAAAGAACATGGTCGGCCGGGCACGCACCAGGTCCTGCACGAAGGTGTCCAGCGAGTCGGCGAAATAAACGTGAAAACCGAACGCCAGCGCATTGGCTTCGACAAACACCCGTTCGGCCACATGCGCCAACGGCAGATACGACAGCAGTCGGTCGTCACTGCTGGCACCGAAGCCGTCACGAACGATCTCAGGCGCCTTGGCGAAGGTGCTGAACGGGTGCATCACGCCTTTGGGGTTGCCGGTGGTGCCCGAGGTGTAAATCAGCGTTGCCAGCTCATCTGCGGCGCGCGTCGGGACCGTGGCCAGCGGCTCGGTCTCCCGCACGATGTCATCCCACGACGGGAACGGCGTGTCTGGCGACAACGGATAGCTGATGGCGTGCACATTGGACGGAACGCCTGCTTGCATCTCCGGCCACGCATCGAGCTTGCCGACAAAGCAGGCCACCGCCTCTGAATGCTCGAGCACCAGCTTCACACTGTCGGCCGTCAAGGTCGGATAGATGGGCACGCTGACGTGGCCCGCCATCCAGATCGCGAAGTCGCTCATCAGCCAGTGCGCGCAGTTTTTCGACAGGATGGCAATGCGCGAACCCGGCGGCCAGTTGAAGCGCTGCAGGTAAGCCGCAACGCGGCGCGATTCGTCGAGTACCCGCCCGAAGCTGTAGTTCTCGGTCTTACCGTCACCCATTGGCTGGGTCAGAAAGGTCGCGTCAGGGCGCTCACGGGCCCATTGCTGCAGCCGCGCCAGCGGCAGGTGATCAGGGTTGGTCAGCATCAACATTCTCCATCTCGGTAATTTGTATTACTGATTGCGCATACGGCTTTTAAACTTGCGGCAAAAGCCTTTGCCCGATAGCTTGGCCGACTGACGAGTCCACAATCCGACATAAGGTAATCATTCTGACCATGGCTGCGCATCCTTTCCTCACTGCCGAACACGAGGCCCTTCGAGACCAGGCGCGCCGCTTTGTTGATGCCGAATGTTGCCCCAATATCGACGCGTGGGAGCGCGCGCGCGCCCTGCCCCGCGAGCTTCACAAGGCAGCGGCCAATGCCGGGCTGCTACAGATCGGCTTTCCGGAGAACTGCGGCGGCATCGCCGTGCCCGATCTGTTTTACATGATCACGCTCACCGACGAACTTGCCCGGGCGGGTAGTGGCGGTTTGATGGCCTCGTTGATGAGCCACGCCATCGGCACGCCGCCGGTTTGCGCCGTGGGCACACCGGAGCAGAAGGCGCGTTTTGCGGCGCCCGTGCTGGCTGGCGACAAGATCGCAGCGCTCGCCGTCACCGAACCCTCGGGCGGCTCCGACGTCGCCAACCTGAAGACCCGCGCGGTACGCGACGGCGATCACTACATCGTCAACGGCAGCAAGACCTTCATCACCAGCGGGATGCGCGCCGATCTAATCACCACCGCCGTGCGCACCGGCGGCGACGGCATGGGCGGCGTCTCACTGCTAGTCATCGAGGCCGACACGCCGGGGCTGTCACGCACCCCGCTGGAAAAAATGGGCTGGCACTGCTCTGACACCGCCACGCTTTACTTTGAAGACTGCCGCGTGCCGGTCGCCAACCGCCTGGGGCCCGAGAACATGGGCTTCATGGCGATCATGGCCAACTTCAACCACGAACGGATCATGCTGGCCGCGCAGGCCTGCGCGCTGGCGTCGGTCTGTTTCGAGGACAGCCTGGCCTACGCCCGCGAACGCCAGACGTTCGGCAAGACGCTGATTCGCAACCAGGTGGTCAAACACCGCCTCGCCGACATGAAAATGCGCCTTGAAGGTGCACGCGCGCACCTCGACATGCTGGCGTGGCGGGTCTCGCAGCAGCAAATGCCGATTGCCGAGGTTTGCCTGTTGAAGAATCACGCTTGCACCATGTTGGAGTGGGTCGCCAACGAGGCCATGCAAATTTTCGGCGGCGCCGGTTATCTGCAGGGCACGCGTGTCGAACGGATCTATCGGGAAACGAAGGTGTTGACCATCGGCGGCGGCTCGCTGGAGATCATGAAGGACCTCGCCGCGCGGCAAAGCGGCTGGTGATTCTCGCGGATACCTGAGATGTCTGACGTAAAAGTCTGAATAACAGATGACTTTTGCCATTTGACTTAGGCAAACTAGCCCACCTGCAACACCTGACAAGGCCTTCCGATGATGTCGACACTTCGTAGCTCCGCGCTAGGCGCACTCGCCATCGCGGCTCTGGCTGCCTCCGCCGGCGCCTCGGCGCAGGTCTCGCCCGGCTGGTACGCCAGTGTCGGTGCCTACTCATCCGAGATCAACGACGCCAACGGCACGACCACCCCCACGGTGATCACCCTGGCCCCCGATGTCATCACCCCCGGCCAGGCGTGCCTGCTCGGCCCGGTCACCGGCGCCATCCCCGGGCTCGGCGGCGCGCTCGAAGGTCTCGGCGGAGCGCTGGCGGGCGACACGGGCTGTTTGCTGGGACTGCTCGGCCCCGGGGCCGACGACGAAATTCAACCCGGCCAGCAAGTTGAGTCGCGGGGTCAGTCGCAGCCCATCGGCGTGATCTTTGACGGCGGTTTTGGCATCAACACCGCCATCGGGTATCAGTTTATCGGCGGCCTGCGGCCCGAAATCACGCTCGGCCTGTCGACCAACGATTTCAACGTGATCACCGGTTCGGCCGAACTCGCAGACCAACGCAACAATGTGGGCGGCAAGCTTGAAGCCACGCGCGTCGGCGCCAACCTGTGGTTCGACATCCCGGTCGGCGAGCGCGTGCTGCCCTATCTGGGTGCAGGGCTGGGCTTTCAGAGCGCCAAGACCACCTTCGACAGCACCGGATCGGACACCGACACCGGCAATTTCTTCCAGGCCGGTGCAGGCCTCGGCTACCTGCTGAACCCGCGCACGGTCATCTCGCTGGACTATCGCTATCTGGTGTCCAGCGACATCGAGAGCAGCTCATTCATCCCGGCAACCACCGAGCCCGATCCCGCCACTGGCGGCGCCATCGGCACTCGGCTGGATGACCGCTACGAGCACGAGGCCCACCACATCGGGCTGAGCCTGCGCTACGTCTACTCGGTGGCCAAGGTCGCCGACGCGGACGGTGACGGCGTCGCCGACTTCCTCGACCGCTGCCCCAATTCGCCGGCCGAGGTGCAGGTCGACCGCTTTGGGTGCCCGCTGGACAGCGACGGTGACGGCATTGCCGATCATCTCGACAAGTGCCCCAACACCGCACCGGGCGTGCAGGTTGACGACAAGGGCTGCCCCCTCGACAGCGATGGTGACGGTGTGCCGGATCACCTTGATCAGTGCCCCAACACGCCCGAGGACACGCAAGTCGACAAGCGCGGCTGCCCCCTGGACCTGCGCGACTCCGATGGTGACGGCGTGCCTGATCTGTTCGACAAGTGCCCGGACACCCCTGCCGATGCGCCGACCGATGAAGATGGCTGCCCCATCGACAGCGACGGTGACGGCATTGCCGACTACCTCGACGAATGCCCCAACACCCCACCCGGCTTGGCCGTGCTGCCGGACGGTTGTGCGCTGGAAGGCGACTGCCGCCGTCCCCGCCCCGGTGAGGCTGTCGATGAGCGCGGTTGCGCGGTGGACCGCAACTTTATCCTGCGCGGCGTCAAGTTCGAGTTCGACTCGGCCATTCTGACCACCGAGGCCAAGCAGATTCTCGACCGCGTGTCCGAGACGTTGCGGGCCTATCCCAACGTCAAGGTCGAGCTCGGCGGCCACACCGACAGCATCGGCAGTGCCTCCTACAACCTCGGCCTGTCTGAACGACGTTCGATTGCCGTGAAGGAATACCTGATCAGCAAACGCGTCCCCGGCGAGCGGATGACGCCGGTCGGCTACGGCGTGTCGCGCCCGATCGCCGACAACGCCACCGAGTCAGGCCGTGAAGAAAACCGTCGCGTGGAGCTGTCGGTCCGCGACTGATGACGGCGTGGGGATGAACCAAGGCGGGGGCTCTGGCCCTCGCCTTTTTTGTGCCCGCTGCTGGCACACAGGTCGGCGCGGTAACCCGCCTCCGTTGGGCGCTTCCAAACCCCGGGACCTGCTGGCAAGCGGCGTTGGGTCGCTTGGCCTGCAAGGTCGTACCCGCGCAGACCCAAGGATGTGGACTTCGGTTCAAGCCCCACGTGTCGCGAGTCGAGCGCACGAACCGAGGGCCGGACAACCTTCACCGGCGTGACGGGCGTGGGTAAGACCTTCGCCCTATGGCGAAGATCAGCGCTTGCGCGGCTGCGTCACCTGTCGGGTATCGCCGATTGCCACCCACAAAAAACCCACCGTGAAGGTGGGTTTCTGGCTACGGCGCCTTGGGCACCCCAAAACCGGGGTCGATCAGTCTTCACCCATCCCGAAACCCAGCAAGTGCAGCAGGCTGGTGAAAAGGTTGTAAATAGCCACGTACAAGCCAATGGTGGCAAGGATGTAGTTGGTCTCACCGCCGTTGATGATCTCGCTGGTCTGATACAGGATCATGCCGCACATCAACACCACGAACGCTGCCGAGATGGCCAGCGCCAACGGCTGGAAGTAGAACCCAAACATCGACGCCACCAGCAGCCCCATCGCCGCCACAAAGGCGATCAGCACGCCAGCGACCAGTGCCTGGCGCATGAAGCTGAAATCACGCTGGCTGCGCAGCGCGTAGGCCGACAGGCCGACGAAGGTTACCCCGGTGCCCCCCATGGCCAGCATGATGATCTGACCGCCATTGGCAAAACCGCTGAGATAGGCATTGAGCACCGGTCCGAGGCCGAAGCCCAGCAGGCCAGTGACCGCGAACACCGAAATCAGGCCATTGGCCGAATCCGCCGTGCGGGGCACGACAAACCACAGCAGGCCCAGGGCGACCAGCGAACAGATGAGGCCGACGCCGCGCGGCACGCCCAGCGCCATCGACACGCCCGCCATCACGGCACTGAAGATCAGGGTCATCGACAGCAAGAGATAGGTGTTCCGCAACACCTTGTGGGTGGCCAGCGGCGAAGTGGCCGATACGGAAACCGTGCGGGCATCGGTGGTTTGCATGTGGAGGTCTCTCGTGAGTTAAGGACACAACGATACGCGAAGCCGGGCTGCCAGTGTGCAGCGATCAGCGTCGATCCTCCAGCGTAAACACCGGCAGACTCAGCTGCCAAATGATCGCCGCCAGGCGCAGGGCCACGATCACCAGGATGCCGGCAACGGCCGCCCACAGCTTGATCACACCGGCATCCTGCAAGACCACGTAAGCGCTGGTACCGACGATGGCCGCCGTGGCGTAGATGTTGCCCTTGCGCAGAATCATGGGAATCTCAGCACACAGCACGTCACGCAATACCCCGCCGAACACGCCGGTGATGGTGCCCATCACCACGGCAATCAACCCGCCCGTGCCGCTGGCCTCGGCAATTTGCGCCCCGGAAATCGAAAAAAACGCCAGCCCCAGCGCGTCAGCCACCAGCAGCGCCTGCTCGGGTGCGCGGCGAAATCGCACATAGACCATGGTGCACAGCGCGGCAGCGATGATGGTCAGCAGGTAGGTGGGGTTGACGATCCAGAATGCTGAGCGGTCCAGCAACAGGTCGCGCAACGTGCCGCCGCCGACCGCGGTGACGATGGCGATGACCACCACCCCCAACAGGTCCAGCGATTTGCGGCCGGCAGCAAGGGCGCCGGAGATGGCAAATACCGCCACACCGGCCAGATCGAAGATGCGTAGCAACTCAACCGGGGTCATACCGCACGCCTGAGAAGTCTCGGGCTGCGGACGATATCAGCCCGATACGGGCAACCCAAGGTTTCGCCACAGCCGCAGCGTGGGTTCGGCCTGATTGAGCGTGTAAAAATGCACGCCCGGGACGCCCTGCTTGAGCAGCGTTTCACACAGGCGCGTGACCACCTCGGCGCCGAAGTCCTGCACCGATGCACGGTCATCACCCATGGCTTCGAGTCGCAGTCGAATCCAGCGTGGCACGTCGGCACCGCAAGCAGCGGAGAAACGCAGCAACTGGGCGGTGTTCAGAATCGGCATGATGCCCGGCACGATGGGCTGTTCAATGCCGGCCTTCTGACAACGCGCCGCAAAGTCGAAATAGGCGTCGGCGTTGAAAAAATACTGGGTCACCGCGCCATGCGCACCGGCACGCATCTTGGTCAAAAAGGCCTGGAAGTCGGCTTCCGGATTGACGGCCTGCGGGTGTATCTCGGGATAAGCCGCCACCTCAAGCGCGAAGTGGTCGCCGTGGGTGTCGCGGATGAACGCCACCAGCTCGTTGGCAAAATGAAACTCGCCCGGCGCCGCATTGCTCATCGACGTGGAAGGCAAATCGCCGCGCAGCGCGACAATACGGCGCACGCCGGCGTCGCGGTACTGCTGCAACAGCGTGGCAATGTTGGCGCGTGTCGACCCGACGCAAGTCAGGTGGGGTGCGGCCTCAATGCCCGTCTGCTCGACGACCTTCATGATCGTGTCGTAGGTGCCGTTCTGATCGGAGCCGCCCGCACCGTACGTGACACTGAAAAATCCGGGCCTCACAGCGGCCAGGTCATTGATCAGCTTGGGCAGCTTCTCCCAGCCAGCGGGTGTGCGCGGCGGGAAAAGCTCGAAAGAAAATTGGGAGGCAGTGACGCTCACAGACGTTTCTCGTAAATATGACGGTCGTGGCCGTTACAGAAATTGGCGATGCTGCCGCAGCGCGTGAAGCCCAGTCGTTCGTAGAACCCGGGCGCCTGAAACTCGAATGTGTCCAGCCAAATGCCGAGGCATTGCTGCGAACGCGCGATGCGTTCCGCTTCGGCCATCAGTGCCGAACCCAGCCCGTGCTGCCGGTGACCGGGCGCCGCAACCAGAATATCGACATGCAGCCAGTGCACGCGAATCTGTCCGAGCAGTCCACCGACCAGCGTACCCTCGTCATCGCGCGCGGCGAGGCGCACGGTATCGACGGGCGGACGCTCACCGAAGTAGGGCAGGTTGTAATCGATCAGCAGATCGAGGATCGCGTTCGCAGTGTCGCGATCCTCGGTCTGTAGTGTGCTGATCGACCCGTGACCCATGGCCCACTCAGTAGCGGTAGTGCTCCGGCTTGTAAGGGCCTTCGACCGGTACGCCGAGGTAATCGGCCTGATCCTTGGTGAGCGTGGTCAGCTTCACACCGATCTGCTCAAGGTGCAGGCGCGCCACTTCTTCGTCGAGTTTCTTCGGCAGACGGTATACGGTCTTGCTGTAGGCATCCTTGTTCTGCCACAGATCCATAGCCGCCAGGGTTTGGTTGCTAAATGAATTCGACATCACGAACGCCGGGTGGCCGTGCGCACAGCCCAGGTTGATCAGACGGCCTTCGGCAAGAATGTAGATGCTCTTGTCCGAATCCTTGAAGGTGTAGCGGTCGGTCTGCGGCTTGATGGTGTCGCGCACCGCACCCGAGGCGTTCAGACGGTCCATCTGAATCTCGTTGTCGAAGTGCCCGATATTGCACACCAGCGCGTTGTTCTTCATCGCGCGCATGTGTTCGAGCGTGATGATGTCCTTGTTGCCGGTGGTGGTGACATAGATGTCGGCATACGCCAGCACGTCATCGATGGTCTTGACCTCAAAGCCTTCCATCGCTGCCTGCAGCGCATTGATGGGGTCAACCTCGGAGACGATGACGCGTGCGCCGAGACCGCGCAGCGAGTGCGCCGAGCCCTTGCCCACGTCGCCGTAACCGGCAACGAAGGCGACCTTGCCGGCAATCATCAGATCGGTGGCGCGCTTGATACCGTCGGCCAGTGACTCACGGCAGCCGTAAAGGTTGTCGAACTTGCTCTTGGTGACCGAGTCGTTGACGTTGATGGCCGGCACCAGCAGCTTGCCCTGCTCCATCATCTGATAGAGACGGTGCACGCCGGTGGTGGTTTCTTCCGCCACACCGCGCCAGTCCTTGACAACGCGGGTCCAGAAGCCGGGGCGCTGTTTGGCGACGCGCTTGAGCAGGTCCTTGATCACCTGCACTTCGTGATTGTCGGACGGGGTATCGACCCACTTGTCGCCCTGCTCAAGTTCGTAACCCTTGTGAATCAGCATCGTCACGTCGCCGCCATCGTCGATGACGATTTCCGGGCCGGTGAGCGTGCCGTCCGGCAGCGTGTGGGTGACCGCGTCCAGCGTGCATTCCCAGTATTCCTCCAGGGATTCGCCCTTCCATGCGAACACCGGAATACCGGTGGCGGCGATGGCCGACGCCGAGTCGTCCTGGGTCGAGAAGATGTTGCACGAGGCCCAGCGCACGCTGGCGCCAAGCGCGGCAACGGTCTCGATGAGCACCGCCGTTTCCTTGGTCATGTGCAGCGAGCCGGTCAGCCGCACGTTCTTCAGCGGCAGCCCCGGCGCGTACTTGGCACGAATCGACATCAGGCCGGGCATTTCTTCTTCAGCCATGCGGACGCGCTTGCGGCCGAAAGCGGCGAGCGAGATGTCCTTGACCTTGAAGTCGGAAAAATCGGCGGGCTTGAGAACAGCATTCATAAGGTCACTCCACAAAGAATCGAGGGTTGACGCTTAGTATATCCGCTTATCCGGATAAAGGGATATCCGCGGTGGCCACCTCGGTTAGCCGTTGCCCTGAGGCCGCCCTATGACGCGGGCTGAAGGTGGCGCCGCAAGAAATGAAGAGCCCCGTTCTCTGCGCCTTCGTGCCAAAGAAAGCTGGCGAAGTGGCCTCTGCCCTTGATCAGGTAAAGCGTGCTCTCGACGCCAGCATCCTGCAGTGTCGCGTGCATCAGCTCGGCGTTATCCACGCCGACAATCCAGTCCCAGGTGCCGTGGTAAAGCCACATGGGCGCGCTGCCGGCATCGACATGGGTGACCGGCGAGGCATCGGCCCAGCCGGCGGCGTCTTCATCGAGCGTGGTGCCCATCAGCTTGGCAATAAGCGGGCTTTTCGGGTACTTGCGCAGGTCGGCCGGCAGCCCGCCGGCCACCACCGCCTGCGGACGCTGCTCGGCGGGCATCCGGGCACCAGCCAGCGTCGCCAGATGCGCCCCGGCCGAGTAGCCCCAAACACCGATGCGCGCCGGGTCGACATGCAAGGCGTCGGCGTTGGCGCGCAGGTGGTTCAGCGCGGCGGCCACATCGTCAATCTGTGCCGGATGACGCGCCGCTGGCGCCAGCCGGTAGGCGATGTTGAAGGCGACAAAGCCTTGCTGGGCAAGGCGGTCGGCGAGCTTTGCCATGTCAGCCGGTTCGCCGCCGGTCCAACCGCCGCCGTGAATCAGCACCACCGCCGGGAATGGCCCCGTGCCCTCGGGCCGGGTCACGGCGGCCTGAAGCGTGGTGCGACCGTCACCGCCGGTGTAGTTGAGTCGTTCGCTGGCCAACACCGCCTGCGCTTCCGGCAACGGCGGGGTCTTCTCGACCGGCCCGGACACCGACACGCAGGCCACCAGCAGCAGCGCTGCCAAACCACTGATCCCTATTTTCATCCAGCCGCTCCGTATGCGATGACCAGTCCCAACCAGACGCAGGCGCCGAGCCAGTGACTGGCCTTGAACACGGCGAACGCGGTCGCTGCGTCGCCCGACATCAGCCGTCGCTGCAACAACAAAATGCCCGCGAGCACCGCCACCAGTGCCAGGTAAAACGCGGCGCCAAGACCGGCCTGCGCGGCAAAGGCCAACAGACAGGCGACCATCAGCACGTTGAAACCCAGCACCGCCAATACGTCCCAGCGGCCAAACCAGATGGCCGACGACTTGACGCCGATCTTCAGATCGTCAGCCTTGTCGGCCATGGCATACGCGGTGTCATAGGCCATCACCGCGCAGAAATTGGCCGCCATCAGCCAACCCGCCTCGCCCCACGGCACATGACCGCGCGTGGCCGCATAGGCCATGGGAATGCCCCACGAAAACGCCAGGCCGAGCACGGCCTGCGGCACGGCGATGACGCGTTTCATCAGCGGGTAGACGCCGGCCAGCACCACGGCCGGGATCGCCCAAAGCAGCGCCGGCAGGCTTTGCAGGCTCAGCAGCAGGGCGAGCGACAGCAGCGCCAACAGCGCCGCGGCAACGATGGCCTGGCGACGGCTGATACGCCCGGCGGCCACGGGGCGGTCGCGGGTGCGGCTGACGTGGCGGTCAAAGTCGCGATCGGCGGCGTCGTTGATTGCGCAACCGGCCGAGCGCATCAGCACCGTGCCCAGCACGAAGACCCCCAGAATCGGCCACGCGGGCATGCCCTCGGCAGCGGCCCACACACCCCACAGCGTCGGCCACAGCAGCAGCCAGATGCCGACCGGGCGGTCGAGTCGCAGCAGGGCCACCCAGTCACGGGGGCGCGGGGACGCAGGTCGGGGTATGTTCAAAGGTGACGTTCAAGGCAAATCGGCGGGCATACGGTAACCCGGCACCCGTGGCCTCGGGCGGGATGCGTTGCGGTTACCGCGACGCACGCACCTCGGGTACAGCCGTTCGCGACCCCGGCTCGCGCTCGGCGGGCTCGACCAAGGCATCGCCGCCCTCCAGATCAACCGCATCAGGATCCCAGCCGCCGCCCAGCGCCTTGAACAGCGTCGCCGCAGCGGTCAGGCGTTGCTGCTCAGCGGTGGCCAGGGCCAGTTCGGCATCGAGCAATGCGCGGCGCGCGTCCAGCACTTCCAGGAAAATCGACTCGCCGCCGTCGTAGCGCACCTGTGCGAGTTCTTCGGTGTCGCCCAGCACGTCGATCTGGCGGCGCACCGCATCGACACGTTCATGCGCGGCGTCGAAGGCGGCCAGCGCGTCGCGTACTTCGGCAAAGGCGGTCTGCACGGTGGCCAGATACTGCAGCTCGGCGAGGTCGCGTTCGGCCTCGGCCGCACGAACACCCCAGCGGCTGGACGAGGAGCCCAGTACCGACGCGCCCAGACGCCACGCCTCGGCATCACCGATCAGCAGGTCACTGGCCTCGCTCGAGATCGAGCCAATCAGCGCGGTCAGATTGAGCGCCGGCAACCGCGAGGCCATGACCTCGCCGATGGCAGCGTTGGCGGCGCGCAAGGTCTGCTCTGCAGCGCGAATGTCAGGCCGACGTTGAAGCATCTCGGAGGGTAATACGGCGGGCAGCGACTCAATGGCATCAAGGTCGGCCAGCCGTGTGTCGCCAAGATCCAGATTCTCGAACAGTTGCCGCGCGTCGTGGCCGATGAGAATGCCCAAGGCACTCTCAAGCTGCGTCAAACGCTCGCGCTGATCGGGCAACTGGGTGCGCGCCGATTCAAGGTCGGACTGGGCCTGCAGCAGGGTAAGCCGGTCGACCAGGCCGGCGTCATAGCGAATCTGCTGCAGATCGACCGCGCGCTCGCGGTCGGCGATCGCCGCTTCGGTGATCTCGACCGCGCGTTGCTGGGCGCGCAGCTCGAAGTAGGTGTTGACCACATCGGCGATCACCGTCAGGCGCATCGCTTCGGCGCCGTAAACGCTTGCCGCCAGCTGCGCCTCAGCGCCTTCTTCGACGCGCGCCAGCCGGCCCCACAGATCGACCTCGTAGCCCAGCGCGGCGGTCAGTGAAAACAGGGACTGGGTGTTGCTGGCGGCCCCCGGGAAACCGAATGACGACGCCGGCGTCTTCTCGCGCGACGCGCCGGCCTCAAGGTCCAGCCGTGGCCATTGCTGAAAGCGCTCGAAGCCGAGTTGGGCACGGGCGGCACGGACGCGCGCAGCCTGCTGCTGCAAGTCCAGATTGGCCAGCGTCGCACTGCCGACCAGATGGTCCAGTACCGGGTCGTTGAACTGCTGCCACCAGCTGCGCCAGTCGCGGGCAATCGCGTCGCCCTCCCCCGCCACCGGCAACGCGGGCGGCAGCTGCGTGTCGGGCACCGCGTGCTGCGGCCCCAACATGCAGCCGGCCAATAGCAAGGGCAGAACCCACAGAATCAGGCGGCTCATACCCGGGCCTCCGCCACGTGATCAGTCTTCGGGGGTGGCTTGCGCCAGTCAGCCAGGTCTTCAACCAGGCGATAAAACATCGGCACGAAGAACAGCGCCAGGGTGCTGGCGAAGACCATGCCGCCGACCACCACGGTGCCGATTTCCTGGCGGCTGGCGGCGCCGGCGCCCGAGGCGAACACCAGCGGCAAGGTGCCGACGATGAAGGTCAACGCGGTCATCATGATGGCGCGGAAGCGCTGCCCGGCCGCGGCGATGGCCGCCTCAGCCGCGGTGGCGCCGTCGCGCCGGTTTTGTGCGGCGAACTCGACGATCAGGATGGCGTTTTTCGCCGCCAGGCCAATCAGCACCAGCAGGCCCACCTGAAAATAAATGTCGTTCGGGAAGCCGCGCAGCGCCATGGCCGTGGCCGCGCCGAGCACGGCAAAAGGCACCGCACTGGCGACCGCCAACGGCAGCAGCCAGCGCTCGTACTGGGCGGCCAGAATCAGCAGCACCATGACCAGCCCCAGCCCGAACGCCAAGCCCGCAGCACCGCCGGCCGCATCGAGCTGATAGGCCTCGCCCACCCAGCCGATGCGATCACCGACTTCGAGCACTTCAGCGGCGACTTCTTCCATTGCTGCCTTGGCATCGCCCGTAGTGAACCCGGGGGCAGGATCGGCCAAGACCTTGGCGGCCGCCACGACGTTGAAGCGCGGCAAGATGTCGGCGCCCTGCTCGCGGCGCATGGTCACCAGATTGCTCAGCGGCAGCAGATCACCGTCGCCGTTCCGCACGAAGATCAGATTGATGTCGTCGGCCGCGTTGCGAAACTCGGCCTCGGACGACAGGTTGACCTGCCAGATGCGTCCGGCCAGCGAAAAGTCATTGACGTACAGCGCGCCAAAGGTGCTCTGCATGGCCTCGAAAATCGTATTGATGGGCACACCGGCAGCGCGCGCCTTGTCGCGGTCAACATCGGCCCGGTAACGCGGATAGCGGGTGTCGAGCGTGGTGAACACGCCGGTGAGCTCGGGGCGCTCACTGGCGGCGGCCACCAGTGCGTCCGCCTGCGCCTGCAAGCGCGCTTCGGATACATCACCGGTCAACTGCAGGTAGCCGTCAACGCCGCCAGTGAGCGACAGACCTTGAATCGGTGGCGGCACGAAGGCGATGACATTGGCCTCCGGCATTCCACTGCCCATCGCGATGATCTTTTCAGCAACAGCACGGGCGTCCTGCCCAGGACCGGTGCGTTCACTCCAGTCCGCCAGTTGCACAAAGCCCAGACCAGAGTTGCTGCGCAACGCGCCGGCGATGATGTCAAAGCCGGCGAACATGACCGCGCCGTCGACTTCATCCATGGCGAGGATTTTTTCCGTCAGCTCATCGCGCGCGGCCGCCGTGCGATTGAGCGCCGACACCGGCGGCAACTGCGGCACCACCAGCACCGTGCCCTGGTCTTCGGCGGGCACCAGACCGGTCGGCAGACCGCGCAACACCACCACCATCAGCACCGTCAGCGCCACGGCCATCACGCTGCCGATGGCACGGTGATGCACCAACCAGGTGACGACGCGCACATAGCCGCGCGTCAGGGCATTGAACCCGCGATTGAACAGCCGGAACGGCGCGGCCACGTCGCCACGCTCACCCTCCAGCAGCAGCGCGCAGGTGGCCGGCGTCAAGGTCAGCGCGACGATGCCCGAGACAAATACCGAGATCGCGATGGTCACCGCAAACTGCCGGTACAGCTCGCCAGTCAAACCGCCGAGAAACGCGACCGGCGCAAATACCGCCATCAGCACCAGGGTCGACGCCACCACGGCCCCCGCAACCTGTTCCATGGTGGCGATGGTGGCGTCACGTGCAGACTGGCCCTCTTCCTTCATCAGCCGGTCGACGTTTTCGAGCACGATGATGGCGTTGTCGACCACCACCCCGATGGCCAGCACCAGCCCGAACAGGGTCAGCAGGTTGATCGAAAAGCCCATCACCTGCATGCCGGCAAAGGTACCGATCAATGACACCGGAATGGCCAGCACCGGAATCAGCGTGGCGCGCGGCTTCTGCAGGAACAGGTAGGTGACGATCACCACCAGCAGCACCGCTATCAGCAGTGTGATGATGACCTCATTGACGGCAATTTCAACAAACTTGGTGGTGTCATACGGCACCTCCAGCACCATGCCCTCGGGCAGGCGACCGCGGACCTGGTCGAGCGCCTCGCGCACGGCATCGGCGGTGTTCAGCGCGTTGGCGCCGGGTTGCAGGTACACGCCCATCGGCACGGTCGGTTCGCCAAGATAAGTGGCCGAGAACGCGTAGTTCTGAGCGCCCAGATCAACCCGCGCGACATCCCGCAAGCGCAGCGTGCCACCCTCGACATCGGCGCGCAGAATGATGTTTTCAAATTCTTCAACATCGCTGAACTGGCCGCTGGTGGTGATGGTGTAGCTGAATGCCTGATCCTCGGGCGCCGGCTCATCACCGATGCGTCCGGCGGCGAACTGCGCGTTCTGTTCACGCAGCGCGGCAGCCACGTCAGACGGCGTCAGATCGAACTCGGCGAGCTTGTCCGGGCGCAGCCAGATGCGCATCGAATAGTCGCTGGCGCCGAACAGGCTGGCATCACCCACGCCGGGCACCCGTACCAGTTGGTCGAGCACGTTGATCAGCGCATAGTTGCTCATCTCCAGTGACGTATGCGAGCCGTCGGGCGATGAAATCGTCGGCACCATCAGAATGTTGGTCGACCGCGCCTGCACCCGCACACCCTGGTCGCGCACGCTTTGCGGCAGCCGTGCGGTGGCGGCCTGCACACGGTTGTTGACGTTGATGGCCGCCTGGTCGGGATCGGTGCCGATCTCGAACGACACGGTGATGCGCAGGGTGCCGGAGTCGGTACTGCTCGACTCCAGGTAGATCATGTCGTCGACGCCGTTGATCTCCTGTTCCAGCGGCGCCGCCACCGACTGCGAGATCACTGAGGCACTGGCGCCGGGATAGCTCGCCTCGACCACGATCTGCGGCGGCACCACGTCGGGATATTGCTCGACCGGCAGCACCGCCAGCGTCGCGGCACCAGCGAGGGTGATGATGATGGAGATGACCGACGCAAAGATCGGCCGGTCGATGAAGAACCGCAGCATCAGCGGGGGCCCTCGGCGACCACGCCATCATCTTCGCCATCGTCCTCTTCGGCGTCGGCTTCGCGCACCTCGGCGTCGTCCTTCAGTCCGGAGAGACCACTGACGATCAGCCGCTCGCCGCCCTTGAGGCCCTTGCTGATGACTTGGGCGCCGTCGACCACCGGTCCCAGTTCCACCGCCGTGGCGACCGCCCGCCCCTCCTTGGTGAGGAACACCTGGGGGCCGTCTGCGCCCTGCGCAATGGCCTCCTCGGGCACGGTCACCACATCGTCAAGGGCATCAAGCTGAACCCGTACCCGCAAAAACTGCCCTGGCCGGATGACGCCATCCGGATTCGGAAAGATGGCCCGCGCGCTGATCGAGCCGGTTGCCGCGTCGACACCCGCGTTGGTGAAATCGATCTTCCCCGGACGGTCGTACTCGCTGCCGTCGTTCAGAATCAGGGTCAAAGGCGGTGCATTGTTGTCATCGCCCGAGTCGCCTTCCGAGTGCGTCGGAAGCGCCGATTCCGGGAAGGAAAAACGCAGGTGAATGGGGTCGAGCTGGGTCACTTGAGTCAGTAAATCGCCGCGTGCGAGGAGCGTGCCCTCGGGCACGGCTTCCAGCCCGGTCACGCCGCTGATGGGCGCCGTCACGTCGGTGTAACCCAGATCAAGGCGCGCATCAGCGAGATTGGCAGCAGCGGTTTGTCGCTGGGCGTCGGCCAGCTCCAGCTCGGAGCGTGCCAAATCCCGCTCGCGGGCACTGACCGCGTCCTGATCAAACAGATTTTCAACGCGATCCCATTGGCGTCGGGCTTCGTTGCGCACGGCCGTGGCTTCGGCCAACCCCGCCTCGGCGCGCTGCACGGCAATCCGGTAGGGCCGGGGGTCGATGCGGAACAGCCGCGCGCCAGCCTCGACCTCAGCGCCTTCGTCGTAAGTGCGCTCCTCAAGAATGCCGTCGACGCGCGCGCGAACCTGCACTTCCCGTGCACCCCGGGCGCGGCCCGGGTAGGTCCCCGTGACCTCGACATCACGAGTGGCAACCGTCTCGGCACGCACACTTGCTTTTGGGGGGGACGCGTCATCTTCTTGCGAGGCGGCATCACCGCCGCAGCCGGCCAGCGCGACAGACGCCAACATCACCAAGGTCGCGGCGCGACGAATAAAAAAGCCGCCAGACTGGGACACGGCGGCAAAGGGGATTGGGGGCATCGAGGACACGTCCGATTTACATACATTCATGAACGTATATCATAGCCGGGTTCTCTTTGATGTCAAACTAGAGTTAATGCGCCGCACCAAAGACCAAGCCGAAGCCACGCGATGCGCACTGTTGGACGCAGCCGAGAACGTATTCTTCGCGCGGGGGGTCGCCAACGCCACCCTGGAAGAGATTGCCCGCGAGGCCGGCGTCACCCGAGGCGCGTTGTATTGGCACTTCAAAGACAAGGCAGCGCTCTACGCCGCAATGCTGGAGCGCGTACGGTTCCCGCTTGAAGACTTGGTCAACAGCCAAGCAACCAGCCAGGACCCGCTTGCGGCATTGGAACGGCACGTCTGCGGCATCATGAAATTTGTCGGCGAAAACGCGTCGATTCGGCGGGTCTACGCCATCGCGCTGCTGCGCCGCGAGCACCTGTCGGCTGACGCCGGGCTCGACGAAATTGAGCGTGAAATGAGCCTCGGCACGCGGCGCACCATGGAGGCCTACTTCGAGCAGGCGCGTGCCCAGGGTCAATTGATCGACGACATCACCCCGGCGCTGGCCGCTCTGGGGCTGCAGAGCCACGCAGTGGGCGTGCTGCACCTCGGCATGCAGGAAACCGACGGCTTCTGCTTTGCTGAACAGGGCGTGCGGCTGATGACCGTGTACCTGCGGTCACTGCGGCGTAACTGACGCCGCTTTGGCGGCCCGCAACGGCCGCCCATCCGCCACTCACAGAAATCGGCACGCGGCGGGCTAGTCTGTCTCCACTCCCCGCCACGCAGTGACGACCGCCCATGTGGGACACCGCACCCAACCCTGACGACAGCCCCCTGACCGAGCAGCTTCGCCAAAGCCTTGCGGGTACCGGGCTCAAGGCGCCATCGCTGCCCGACGTGGCACTGCAAATCGGCATGGCCAGCCGCGAGGACGACCTCAGCACCCCGCAGTTGGCCACCATCATCGGCCGCGATCCGGCGACCGCGATCCGGGTGATCAGCGTGGCCAACATGGTCGGTGTTCGCGGCGCCGGACGCGAGGTCACCACCCTGCCCGCGGCGGTCACCCGCATCGGGCTGGAATCCACCCGGGTACTGGCACGCTGCACCGCGATGGAACACCTGTTCGTCGCCAAGCGACCACACCTCGCTGAACTGATGCGGCGCATCTGGCGGCATTCGATCGAGACCGCTGCCTTCACCCGCGCACTCAGCGAAGAAACCGGCCGCTTCGACCCCGACACGGCGCTGATGCTGGGGCTGATGAGCCAGATCGGCACGCTGCCGGTGATCGCCTGTCTTGATCGTCGCCCCGACTTCGCCCCCTGCAGCGCAGATCAGATTGAGGACGCGACCTTCGATCTGCAGGCCGGCATCGGCGAACGGGTGTTACGCGAATGGGGCCTTCCTGCGCCGATGATCACCGCCGTGGGCCAGTGTTGGAACATGACCCGCGACGGCGACACGGCCACTCTGGCCGACTTGGCCACCGTCGCCTTCTGGCACACCTGCCCGGCCGGGCACCGCATGCGCCTGCGACAACCGCTGGAGACGGTAACGGCGTTTGGTCGCCTGGGGCTGCCCACCACGCTGGTGCAGGATGAGCACCCGGCGTTGTGGGCCGCAAACGCGCGGGCGCTGCTGCGGCTTGGCGGCTGAAATCGCCGTCAGGGGGTGCCGGCTTTTGACGCCACCACCACCCGCAGCCCACCCAGTGGACTGTCGTCAAGGGCAATCGACAGTTGGTAAAGGGTCACCAGGTCATTGACGATGGCGAGCCCCAGTCCAGAACCCGGTCGCTTTTCGTCGAGACGCGCACCGCGCGCCAACACGCCATCACGCGCTTCCACGGGCAGGCCGGGGCCGTCGTCCTCCACGATCAGGGCCCACCCGTCAGGCGTGGCGACCCACGACAAGGTGGCAATGGACTCAGCCCACTTGGCCGCGTTCTCGAGCAGGTTGCCGACCAGCTCCTGCAGGTCCTGCGGATCAATGGACACCTGCAAAGTCTCGGGCACAGTGGCGCGAATAACCTTGCCCTGCCCGCCGTACATACGGCGAATGCCCTCGACCAGCGGTGCAATCACACCGGCCGCCATGACCTTTTGGTAGTGCCCTCCCGCTTGTCCGGCCACGGCGGCGCGTGTCAGGTGGTGGTCGATGGTCGGCTCGATCTGCTTGAGCGCCTGGCGCAGGGCATCAAGGTCGGGCTCGTGGCGCGCCAACTGCATCCGCAGGCTGGCCAGCGGCTGCTTGAGCGCGTGTGCGAGATTGCCTGCAGTGGCGCGGCCGCGACCGATCAACGCAACCTGATGATCAAGCACCTCGTTCATGGCCCCGGCCAGTTGGGCAAGGTCGCGCGGCAGCCGCGTGTCGAGGCGCGGCCGCTCACCGGCGCGCACCGCCTGCAGGTCATCGGTCATCCGTCGCAGCGGCGCCAAGCCCCAGCGAATCTGCACCACGAACACGACAAACAGAATGACCCCCAGCGCGCCCAGCGTCATCCCCAGGCGGCGCACCACGATCTTCACTTCGGCATCAATATGCGCCTGCGGCCCGGCGACGAGAATCAGCACCGGCACGTCCTGATCCGGCAGCGACATGCGCAGGATTGCCGTGCGCACCGCCTCGTCACGCGGTCCGGTGAGCGTGCGCAAATGGCGCGCGCCGTCGTTCAGGGTGGGCAGGTTCAGCCGTGTGTCCCACAGTGAGCGTGAGGTTTCAGCCACACGATCCCCCTGCATGATCTGCCAGTACCAGCCCGAATAAATGCGCGCGAACAGCGGGTCGGGAAAGTCGCGGCGTCGCACCAGTTGACCATCGGCATCGACCTCGATCTGCCCGGCAAGGGTTTCAACCAGGGCATGCAGGCGCTCGTCAAAGGCGTGGGTGACCGGCTCGCGAAATGCCTTTGACAGCAGGGCTGACGCCAGCGGCAACAACAGCACCAGGGTCAGGCCGGCGACCAGGGTCAGGCGGGTGGCGACACCCGGATTCATTCTCCCTGGGCCTGGCGAATCATGAACCCCCGGCCGCGCACGGTCTCGATCAACGGTGCCGGCAGCTTGCGGCGGATGCGGCCGATGAGCACATCCAGCACGTTGGAGTCGGGGTCACGATCGCGTTCGTAAACATGTTCACTGAGCTCGGTGCGGGTCACCACCCGGTCGGCGGCCAGCGCCAAATAGACCAGCAAACGATATTCCTGCGCGGTCAACGGCACCGGCATGCCGGCCACCGTCACCTCGCCGCGCCCGGTGTCGAGGGCCACCTCACCAAAGTTCAGCACCACGCGTGACTGACCGCGGCTGCGCCGCACCAGCGCCTGCACCCGCACCACCACCTCCATGGGCTCAAAGGGCTTGGCGACATAGTCATCCGCGCCGGCCGAGAAGCCTGCTGCCTTATCGGGCCACCGCGCCCGGGCAGTGAGAATCAGCACCGGCACCGACAGGCCATCCTCCCGCCAACCACGCAGCAGGCTCAGGCCATCGTGTACCGGCAGGCCGAGGTCCAGCACCACGGCGTCATAGGTTTCGGTGCGCACCAGATAGTCGGCGTGGCCGCCGTCGGGCGCCAGGTCGGTAACGAAGCCCGCCCGCTGCAAAAGCTCGGCAACGCCCGAGGCGATGGCGGCATCGTCTTCGGCGATGAGGATTCTCACCGGCGGGCGTCGCGCAGACCGCGGCCTTTGACTTCCAGTTGCTCGCCGGTTCGAGCGTCGAACTCGAACTCGATCTTGTGGCCGTCGGGTGTCAACAAGTCGATCTCGTACTCCAGCCGCCCGTCGTCGTACTCAAGTTCCACCTCGATGATCTCGCCCCGATATTCATTCTGGATGCGGGTGATGAGCGTCATCAGCGGCACCACCTCGCCGCGCTCCACCGAGCGCCGCAGCGCCTCGCGCTCGTCATCATCATCGTCGGCAAATGCCAGGGGGCTGACGAACACGGTGAAGGCCAGTAGCCAATTCTTCCATTCCATGCGCGGGCTTATACCGGGAAAGGCTGTGAACAATTTGTGAACGCACCGTTCATGAAACCGTGTGATTGGGTTTGCCAGAGTCTCGCCGTCGTCGCCAACCGGCGGCACATCAAACCCCCTTATGGAGCCTTACTCATGAACCCGATCTCCCGCATTGCCCTGCCCTTGCTGGTTGCCTCCGGCACGTTGCTGGTCGCCGCCGGCGCCCACGCACAGTACACCGGCCCCAGCGACCAGCCCACGATCAACACGGTCAAGGACGTTCTCGACAACGGCCGCGATGACATGGACGTGCAACTGACCGGCCGCATCACCAAACAGCTGGGCGACGAGGACTACCTGTTTGCCGACGACACCGGCGAAATCCAGGTCGAGATTGACGACGACGACATGCCGGCGCAGCCGATCAGCGAGACCACCCCGGTCACCCTTTACGGCGAGATCGACACCAAGCGCCTGCGCGACAACGAGATCGACGTGGACCGCATCACGGTGAACACCGCTCAGTAAGCCCGCGCGATGGCATCACCCCGACAGCGGGCAGATCAGATCAATCTGTCCGCTGTTTCTGTTGCACCTCGACCGCCAGGTGATACGTGGGCCGGTTGATCCAGTGAATCGGCGAGAGCGGCAGAAAACCAAAGTTGGTATGGACCACCGCATCGCGGTCTTCCACCGTTGTGCCGTCGTAGATCTCGCTGCCGTCCCAGTCGGCGATGCGGGCAATGCCGCCGAGATCGGCCAGCGCATCGTTCAGGGCGCTGACCACGGCAGCGTGGCAGGCGGGCAGGCCATCCTGACCGGCACATTTGAGCTGCCGATAGCGTGGCCCGGGCGCGCCCAGCGCCGTCGCAAACATGCGCTTCATGTGCTGGTACCAACCGTTTTGAAAGGCCGACCCGGTGGGTCCCGGTGCGTTGAGCCGCCCTTGCAGCACCGAGGCGCCCTGCTCGTCAAGCGCGGCAAGTTGCGGCGTCACCGTTTCCAGCATGCGGTTGTACCAGGCGTCCATCAGCACCACGGCGGCGCGGTGGTCATAGGCGCCGTCGTTGTCGCGATCGCGGCGCATCGCGCCGAGCCCCGGTTCGCTGCTGATCCACTGCGCAGAGCCGTCATCGATCCATGCCTGCATCAAGGTCGCGACCGTCTGCTCGGTGTCGGTCATAGAAGAGGTCGCGAGTATCTGAAGCATCAGGGGCAGCACATCGAGCCCGCGGGTGTCGGTGTAGGCGCCGTCGGCCGAAATTTCCATCACGTTGGCCAGATCAAATTTTCGGCCGCTGCTGACAAAGGCTTCGAGACGATCCGACAGGTTCAGGACCCGGTGGCTGGGCCCGTACGAGCCGTTGCTGTCGGCCGCCTGCCAACCGAATGCACCGGAATTGTTCCAGTTGGCAAGAAAACCCTGCGGCGGGTTCTTGTCCTGAATGTGCTCGTCCAGTGACAGGTAACCGGTCCACTCAAAATAGCCCTGGTCGTCCTGCGCGACCGCCTGATTGCGCGTCGGCCAGCCTTCAGCGCCATCATTGCCATCACCGCCGAAGTCGCTGAAAAAGGCTTGCGGCAGCGCCTGGTCGTTGGACCACTCGAAGCGGCCATCGCCCCACACCGGCAGCTCCGGCATGTGATCGGGGTGCCGCACCGGGTACAGGCCCGACTGGATGTAGGCAATGTCCTGATCGTCGGCGTACACCCAGTTGAAGGTCGCGGTCATGCTGTTGAACAGCTTCTGAAAGCGGTCGGCTGACATCTCGACGCCGCGCGTGGTCATCAGCCCGAACGGCAACGCGGCATCCACGTCCGCCAGAAAGGTCGAGCGCTGGGTCGAGATCGCCACCGGTTCGCCATTGACCGTGGCGGTCGCAAACACCGGGCCGTAGTGGGTGCGCAGCACGCGGCGGTTGACGGTTTGCGGCAACGGCAAACCGCCGAGCGCGATGCTGGCCGGCGTCGGTGTCGCGGTCCAGGTGTCGAGACGGCGGTAAAAAGCAATGCATTCGCCGTTGACCAGGTAACCATCCGCGTCGGGGAAGCCATCGCCGTCCGCGTCGTCACGCGACGGCGGGCTGTCGTCGAGGTTGCACATGCGCGACACGCGGGTGTCGGTAAAGTCCGAGCCCGCCGAAGTCGGCGTCCAGACGTAATCCAGACCACGGCCGATCACCACATAGGGAATGTTCACCGTGGTGATGCCGCGCGCGGCGATGTCCTGCGGCGAGCCTTCACGCGAGATCACCGCCACCTCCCACAGCAACTGCGGGTTGAAGTATCCGGTCTGCGGACCGCCGACCATGATCGGGTGGCCCGACGCCGTGTTGCTGCCGTGCACCGCCATCCAGTTCGACGACGTCGTGGGCAAGCCCAGGCCCGCCAACAACTGCTTGAGGCCGTCGCCCGGCGAGGTTTGCACCTGCCATTCGCGCGCCTGTGGCGCCTCGATGACCGGCGCGGCGGCCGGCCGCGCAAGGCCCGCGATCTCGATCGCGTCCCACTGCAGCCGGTCATTGCGGACCAGCCCGCCTCCGCCGATACCGTCCCCAGCAGCGCCGATCAGCTCACCCCCCGGAAAGCCGGGAATGGCCGACAGCCCCGGCAAGGTGATGGGCCCCAGCGGAATGCCGTCGTCGGTGGCCAGCAGCGCGTAACCCTCAAAGCTGTCGACGTCCCACAGCGCGACGCCGGGCGGCAGGGTCAGCGGGCAGTTCTCGCTGAAGAAACCCGACTGCGTCGGGAAGGACCCGCTGGCGGTGTGATAAGCGTCTTCGGCGCTGGCATGTCGTAGATCGCGCCAGGTGTCACAGGCCGCCTGCGGCAAGGCCGTCGTCCCCGGCCCGATGCTCGGGTCCAGCGTTTGCAGCAGGCGCAGGTTCTGCGCTTCACCGCCACCGCCAAAGCCGAGTGCCGACTGGATCAGCACGGCATTGATAACGATGTCTTCCACGCTGAATGGGCGCGGCGGAAACTTCGGCACCTCGACGCCCAGCGCAAGGCCCAGCGTCAAATATTCTGGCGGCATCTGCGCCAATCCCTGCGGCGTCTGCAGGAAGTCGATGAAGGCGTTCATGCCGTCGACGAAGGCCTCGGTGTCGTTGCGGAACTGGCTGCCGAACGGCTCGCCGATGCGCGCCACCGCCCCGTCCAGCGCGGCAGTGATCTCTTCTTCGGAGTACGCCGAGGCGGCGCTGAACTCCACGTCCAGGTCAAAGATGTCCGGTGCCGGGCCGAGATATTCAGACGCCCGACCACGCCCGGCATTGCGCAGCACGTCGAACAGCCACAGCCGGTCCTGGGCGGCCGCGAAGCCCATGCCGAACTGCGCGGCGGCGCGTGTTTGTCCGTCGATGTACGGCACGCCCCAGCCGTCACGGCGCACCGTCACTTGGGCGCCGTCCGGCGCGGTGAGCGTACGACTCGATACCGCGTCTTCGTCGCTCAGCTCAATGGCCGCGTCTTTCCAGTAATTGCAGGCCAGATCGCTGCTGCGCAGGTGGGCTTCAAGGTTCGCCGGAGGCACACAATCGTCGAGACGCATCGGCGACTGTGCCTGCGCCCAGTTGCCGTAGAGCTGCAACTGGTCAGCGTAGTTCGCCGGATAGCTTGTGAGCTCGGGCGGAATGCCCGCTGGCGCGCCGACCCCACCCGCCGCATTGCCGTTGGACCCCGGCGGCATGGCGCTGAGAAAAATATTGCGTGCCTCATTACCGTCGCCAGTGCCGGGCGCGGCGGGATCAATGGCCACACTCGAACCGCAACCACTAACCAGCGCTGCGACCAGCATGCCCGCCACGCCGACACCACCCCATTTGCCTACAATCATTGCCGCGCTCCCGCACCTTTTATTGCGCTCAAGCCTACCCAAGCCCCGCCGCCGACCGACTAGCAAATATGGCCCCTGATGTTCCCGACGTGCTGCGCTGTACGGCACTCGACGCCGACGCGCTGGCCATCTGGGTGGCGGCGTGCGGCATGCAACTTCACTGGGTGGCCGCCGATGCCGCCATTCCCGGCAGCTACTGGGGCGACGATGAAGCCGGCCTGATTGCCAACCGCCTCTACATCCGCCCCGACACGCCGGTGCACTCTTTGCTGCATGAACTGGGGCATTGGCTGTGCATGGACGCGCAGCGGCGGGCCACCGTCCACACCAACGCCTGCGGCAGCGACACCGAGGAAAACGCCGTCTGTTACCTGCAGGCGCTGTTGGCGCCGACGCTGCCAGGTTATGACCGCACCCGCCTGTTCGCCGACATGGATGCCTGGGGCTATCACTTCATCGCTGGCAGTGCGGCGGCGTGGTTCACCGGCGACAGCGATGACGCGCTGGGCTATCTGCAGACCCATGGCCTGGTGGATGCGGCCGGGGCCTACACCGGCGCACGGCGCGCACACTGATCACACCGCGAAAGCCGGTCAGGACGCGCGAACACGGGCGGTCATCAAGCGCACGTTGTTGACGCCCTGGCGTTTCAATGCTTCCAGCAATTCGACCACTGCCAGTGCGTCGGCCTCGGCATCGGCCTTGACGGTCAGGGGGAATCCCGGCGGCGCCATCGCCAGCCACGCGTCGATGCGCGGCGGCAGCCCTTCCAGGGTGAAGACCTCGGCCCCCAGTGCCAGACGGCCATCGACCGCAAATGTCAATGTCGATGGCAGCGCAGCTCCGGCCGCGTCGACCAGGGATCGCGGCGGCTGCACCTTCAGAGGTTCAGGCGCGCTGACCGCGCCCGCCATCATGAAAAAGATCAGCAGCAAAAAAACGATGTTGACCAGCGGCAACATGGCGTCCTGCGGGCGTCGAGTCCGGGGGGCAACAGGCAACTTCATTGCGGCAACCGGCCCACGACCAACGACACGCCGGTCGGCCGCAGCCGGTCGAGCACGGTCACCAGCGCCTGAAGACTGACCCCCGGCTCGGGCTGCACCACCACCGGGAAGCCAGGCATTTCACGCAGTTGGGCGTCGATGTCCTCAGCACTGAGCGGGGTGCCGTTCAAGGCCAGGCCGCCGTCGGCGTAGACCTGCACCGCCCATGCGTCCCGGCTTTGCGCCGACGCGGCATCCGCCGGCCCACCAAGGGACAGGGTCAGACTGCGCCAGTCCATGTAAGACGAGGCCAGCATGAAGAAGAACAGCAAGATGAACACGACGTCGATCAGCGACGTCAGCGGGCTGGGAATCGGCCGTCGGCGAGCAAATGGAACGTGCACGGCGGTGCCGTTCAGGGCATCGCGTCGGAGGGCGCCGCGTCTGCGGCACTGACCGGCGCCGCATCACGGCCAGGCGCCGCAGTATTGATCGGCCGGGTGAACACCCGCGTCAGCGCCGACTCGGTGTCACGGTGCAGCTTCTCGATTTTGCGTTCCAGCGCATTGAGCACGGCAATGACCGGAATCGCGACCATGAGGCCGACCGCCGTGGTCAGCAGCGCCTCCCAGATACCACCGGAGAGAATCGCCGGGTCGACCCGGTCACCCGCCGCCTGCAGCCGCTGGAACGCTTCGATCATGCCCATCACCGTGCCCAGCAGGCCGAGCAGCGGCGCCAGCGTGGCAATCACTTCCAGCGGGCGGAACAGGCTGCGTTGGTCGTCCATCACGTCGGCGGCATACGCGGCGACCTGTTCGCGCGCGTCGGCGTCGCTCAAACCGCGGTCGCGGCGCGCGGTCACCGCCAATCGCAGCACCGCAGGCAACGGACCGGGGCGCCCGTCAAGCACCTGATGGGCGACCTGCCAGTGGCCACGCGCAGTGGCGTCAAAAAATTGCGGCAAGTAGTCGCGCGCACCCACGCGACGCTCGGTGAACTGCCAGACCTTGAGCAGGATCAGGGTCAGCGCCCAGATGCTCATGATCAGCAACACCAGCATCACCGGGCCCCCCAGTTGCAGCCAATTGCCTACGTTCGCGACCTGCATGTCATTCTCCGGACGACCACGCCGCGCCGATGCCCCGAGGGTCGGACACGGCAAAAAATCCTGCGGGCAACGCCCAACCCACCGCCTGCAAATCACCGTAGCGACGATCAACTTCGGTCACGCGGTGTCCACGAGCCCTCAGGTCGGCACGCGCCGAGGCGTTGAGCGCGCCCTTTTCCAGCGACACTTCATCGGGATGAAACTGGTGATGAAAGCGCGGCGCCGCGGCCATCTCTGACGGCGTGGCGCCGCCCAGCCATTCCAGAATCGCGACCAGCACCATGGTGATGATGCGGCTGCCGCCGGGCGTACCGACCACCAGCGTGCCGCGCGGCGACGTGACGAAGGTCGGCGTCATCGACGACAGCGGCCGCTTGCCCGGCGCCAGCAGGTTGGGTTGCGATCCGATCAGACCGTATACGTTTTCGGCGGTGGTCGACATGGCGAAATCGTCCAACTCGTCGTTGAGCAGCACGCCGGTGCCGGGCACCACCATGGCCGCGCCGAAGGGGATGTTGATCGACAGCGTCGCTGCCACCCGGTTGCCTTCGGCGTCGATCACTGACAGGTGCGTGGTGTCGGTACCGCCCGGCAAGTCGGCGCGCACGCCAAGGGTATCGCTGGGAGTGGCCTGCGCCGGATCGATGGTGGCTGCCCATTGCCGGGCGTGCGCCGAGCCGGTGAGCTTGGCCAGCGGCAACCAGACGAAGTCCGGATCACCGAGATACGCGGCGCGGTCGGCGTAGGCGCGACGCATGGCCTCGACCACCCAATGGCGACCCTGATCATCCAGCGGAAGGGTGACATTGAGTGCTTCCAGCTGGCCGAGAATGGTCGCCAGCGCGACGCCCCCCGCGGACGGTGGCGCGGCGCTGACGATGCGCGCGTCACGAAAATAGGTGACCACCGGCGCGCGCTCGACCACCTGGTAGGCCCGCAGGTCGGCGGCGTGCCAATGACCGCCGGCGGCCCGCACCCCGGCCACCAGGCGCTCGGCAAAGTCGCCGCGGTAGAACGCTGCCGCGCCGTCGCGGCGCATGGCGGCGAACAGCGCGGCCAGATCCGGTTGCTTGAGCAGGGCGCCGGCTTCGGGCGGTTTGCCGTCGACGGCAAACGTCGCGCGTGCACCGTCATCGAAGCGGCGCCAGTGGCGGGCGAAATTTTCGGCGAGGTCGTCGTCCACTTCGAAGCCCTCGCGCGCATGGCGCTCGGCGCTGGCCAGGCTGGCGGCGAGCGGCAATTGGCCATATTCACCGGCCAGATGTTCCAGCGCGGCAGGCTGTCCGGGAATGCCGGCCGCCAAGGGTCCGTGCAGGCTGCGCGCCGACACCGGCTCGTCCTGTTCGTCGAGGTAATGTTCGAGGCGGGCGCCCAGCGGCGCGGTCTCGCGGCCATCGATCATCACCTCAAGGCCATCTTCGGCGCGGTGCACCAGCCAGAAACCGCCGCCGCCCATGCCCGAGCCGGTGGGCTCAACCACCGCCAGCACCGCCGACGCCGCCACCGCGGCATCCATGGCGTTGCCGCCCTGTTGCAGGATGTCGCGACAGGCTTCGGTCGCCAGCGGGTGGGCGGTGGCACAGGCGCCGGAGACCGTGTCCGACCGGGCGGCAGGCGCATTGTCAGGCGGCGATGTGCCCCGACAGGCAGTCGCCACCAGCAGCAACACCAGCAGCGAACTCACCGCAAGAGATCGATTGACTTGGATCATGTTTTCAGGGGGCCGTCGGCGTTCACCAGCCGTTGGTATTTGACGCGCAGTTGCGCGTCGCTCTCGGCATGGTCAGGGTCCAGCGGAATGCAGTCCACCGGGCAAACCTGCTGGCACTGCGGCTGGTCAAAATGGCCGACGCATTCGGTGCACAGCGCCGGGTCGATCTCGTAAATCTCGATGCCCTGAAAGATGGCCTTGTTGGGGCACACCGGCTCACAGACATCGCAGTTGATGCATTCATCGGTGATCTTCAGCGACATGGGCAGCCGACGCGCCGCTCAACGAGGGCGGGTGCGTCGCTCCACGGCCGGCAGGTCAGGGCGACCGAAACGCTGCAACAGCGGGGTGATCACCGGCTTGGGCACCAGCTTCTCGACCGGGGCACCGAGGCCGGCCAACTCACGCACCAGGCTCGATGACAGGTGGGCAAATTCCGGGCTGGGCGCCAACATCACCGTGTCGAGCACCGAATACAGGTCGCGATTCATCACCGCCATCTGCTTTTCATAGTCCACGTCGACCCCGTTGCGCACGCCGCGCACCAACACGTTGACGCCGTGCTCACGGGCAAAGTCCACGACCAGGCCAGTAAAGCCGCGCACCTCCACATTGGGCAGGTCGGTGGTGCACGCCTCAATCAGCGCGATCCGCTCGTCGATGGTGAAGCGCGGGTTCTTGTTTGGATTGAGTCCGACCGCGACGATCAGCTTCGGGAACATCCGCGCCGCGCGGTGAATGATGTCGTTGTGGCCGAGGGTGATCGGGTCAAATGTTCCGGAGTAAGCCGCGACGATTTTCACGGGTGGAGAACCTCCTGCTTGAGCAATGCAAAGCATACCTTTCCCGCCTGGCGCTCACGGTGCACGCTGAGGCTTTGCGGCAGCGTCGGCGGCTGCCCGGACGGCCATTCCAGATACACCATTGCACCCGGGTTGAGACAGCGCGGCAGACGCTCGAGCGCTCGGGTCAGCAGGTCGCTGCCGTAAGGCGGGTCGAGAAACACCACGTCAAAAGTGTCGGTGCTGGCCGACAACCAGCCCAGCGCATCCTGCTCGGCGACCCGCACCCGTTCAAGCTTGAGGGTGGCCATGGCCTCGCGGATGGCCGCCGCCGAACCCCGTTGGTTTTCAACAAAGGTCACGTCGTGGGCGCCGCGTGAGGCCGCCTCCAGCCCCAGTGCGCCCGAGCCGGCGAACAGATCCACCACCTTGGCACCGTGAATGATCGGTGCCAGCCAGTCGAAGACCGTCTGCCGCACCCGATCAGGCGTGGGACGCACGCCGTTGTCGGCGTCGAAGTGGATGAGCCGCGAACGATGATGACCGCCAATGATACGTAGGGTGCCGAGTGCGCGTCTTGCCATGGCGTCATGTTACGCAGGCGCGCCGGGCTCGGCAGCGCCCGGTGCCGTTCTGACCTTAGAACCGATTCTTATGTCGATTGGGAATGGCGAATGTCGCCCTTATACTTTTGCGCATGGAAACTGCACTGCTTGACACCGCCGCCGGCACAGCCGCGACCGCCGCGCCCGAGCCGGCCGGCACGCACTTTAACGACGCGGACATCGCCGATCTCAACGCACGCTACACGCCGCTGGATTTCGAAGCGCGGCTCCGGTTGTTCTACAGCGAGTTTGACGCCAGCAAGGTGCTTGTCACTTCGTCGTTTGCCGCCACCTCGGCATATTTTCTGCACATCATTCACCGCATCGAATCGCGGCAGAAAATCGCCTTCATCGACACCGGCTACCACTTCCTCGAAACCATCATCTACCGCGACAAACTCTCGAAGGAATATGGACTGGAAGTGTTCGACATCAAGGCCGAAGACTGGAAGCACCAGTTCACGCTCGACGACCAGACCTGGGAAAAGAACCCCGACTTCTGCTGCTCAATCAACAAGGTCGAGCCGCTGGAGGCCATCAAGCCCAACTTCGACGTGTGGGTGTCGAGCCTGATGGGCTGGCAAACCGACCACCGCGCCGGCATGGACGTGTTCGAAATGCGCCGCGGCGTTCTCAAGTTCAACCCCATGATTGACGTCACCCGCGCGCAGCGTGATGCCTACATCGTCGATCACGGCCTGCCGTTTCACCCCCTGGTGTCCAAGGGCTACAGCTCGATCGGCTGCACCCATTGCACCGCCAAGGGAGAGGGCCGCAGTGGCCGGTGGGCGGGCAAGCCGAAGACCGAGTGCGGGTTGCATCTTTGAGGCCGCCAGACGCCTGACGATCTGCGGTGAGAGGGCAGATTGCCGCGCGAACCAGGGGCCGCGATCAACGTGTGTGCAGCGTCGTTGCAGCTTGACGCCGCCCTTTTTCTGATCAGCGGCCCTCGGCGGAGGCCATCGGCTCATAGCCGGCCTCTTGAAACTTGCGATGCAGCTGGCGGCGACGCACGCCCATGTTGCCGCCGTCATAGAGCGGGAAGCACAGCGCGTCCTGCATCAGGCCAGCCAACGGGGTCAGTTCGGTGTAGCTGTCGACGCCCACCAGTCGCATGGCGTCGTACACCACCTGCACGCACAGTTCGGAGGCGTAGATCTTGGTCATGATCGCCAGCTCGTCGCTCTTGCGATCGGTGACGTCGAGCTGATGACAGGCTTTCCAGGTGAGATACCGCGCCGCTTCGATGCGCATCTTCAGATCGGCCAGCATGTAACCGACGTTCTGATGTTCGATCACCGGCACGCTGCCGGAGCGCTTGTCGGTCTTGGCGAACTCGAAGGCGACATCGAAGGCCGCGCGCATCACGCCGGTGCACGCCGCACCGATCAGCGCGGCGGTCCAGGAGAACGTCTGCTGGCAAATCGCAGCACCGTCCCCGGGCTTGCCGAGGATGTTGTCGGCTGGCACGCGAACCTCGTTGAAGTGGATGCGCGGTGACACAACGGCACGATGCCCCGCAGTGTCGAGGTAATCGACCACCTCAACACCCTGGGTTGTCCCCGGCACCACAATCACTGCAAGTGACTCGGCGGGCGGCTTCTCAAGGTCGGTACGGCACACCACGGTGAGCAGGTGCGCACCCTTGCCGTCCCAGCCGCAGCCATTGGTGGTGTAGTGCTTCTTGCCGGTGATGACCCATTCGTCGCCCTCTCGCTTGGCCACGGTCTGCACGCCGGCGCCCGGGTCGGGGCAGTCGAAGTTCGCGCCGCCGGTGACCTCGGTGAAGGCAAAGGCAGCCAGGCGCTCCGCCGGGCGCGCCAGAATCTCGCCGATCCACTTGCGTTTCTGCTCATCGGTGCCGAAGCCCAGAATCGGCTCCATGCCGAGTCCGGTGGCGAGCAAGGTGGAGGGCACGTTGATGTCGCCCGCCGCGAGCTCCTCGGCTGCCAGGGCAAAGTCGAGCGTGGCCATGCCGGTGCCGCCGTACTCGCGCGGGAACAGGGCGTGTACAAAGCCCGCTTCCGCCATCTTTTCGTAAAACGGAAAGGTGGCGAAGAAACGCGCCTCTGGACGCGCAATGGGTGCGATGGTTTTGCCCACTTGGCTGAGCACGTCGCGAGCAAATCCGCGGGCGCCCACCTGCAGGGCCTGTTGTTCCGGGCTGAGGGTGAAGTCGATTGCCATTGAGGTCTCCGTGTGAGCAATTGAACGGCCGTCGGGCGACGGATCCGGAGGCACGACACCTCAGGCAAACGGGCCGCTGCGCCGACCAACACGGCATCAATCGGAACGAGCTGGTGACGCGCCGTGATCAGATCAGTCTAATCACACGCTGGGCTCAACCGTCGACGAGGCTGCCGACAGCGTCGCTGATCACCCGCCGCGTCAAAAGCGCATGTCAATGAACACTGAAGATCGGGCGGCTACTGGGTCGTGCCGGCGCGAACCAGCCTGACGGCTCAGTGATGCCCATGCCTGATGACAGGCGCAATGCGACCGGTCTTCCCGAATCCCTGACATGGCCAACCCGAGATTTCGCCCGGAACCTTCGTCGCGACACGGCCTCCCTTTTCGTGGTTCGCTCGCTTTCGATCATCAGGAGAACGTCGATCATGAAGACACTGACGCAACTTGTTCCGCGCCTCAAGCCTCTTTTTGCCCGGCGCGCGGTCCGTCAGCAGACCGACCACGACACGCTGCAATGCACGGTGGCGTACAACCGATACGGCGGTTACTGCGTGCCCCTGTCGTCGCGCCACCGGCCTGCCGCCAAAAAGATTCTGGCCAACAAGGTTTACGAACCGCTGACCCTCGCGTTCATGCGTCAGAACTGCGGGGATGGCGATGTGGTTCATGCCGGCACCTACTTCGGTGATTTTTTGCCCGCGTTGTCCAGCGCGCTTTCACCGAGCGGCAAAATCTGGGCGTTTGAGCCCAATCCCGAAAACCACCGCTGCGCCCGCATCACGCTTGAAATCAACGGCATCGACAATGTCTGGTTGACCCACGCTGGGCTAGGCGCCGCACCAGACGAGATGCCGATGCAAACCGTTGACGCCAGCGGGCGGGCGCTGGGCGGCGCCAGCCGACTGACCACCGAGCCGCAGCGGGAATCAACGCAAGTCAAGATCGTGGCCATTGATGACGTACTTGATCGCGACAGACGCGTTTCCATCATCCAGTTGGATGTCGAAGGCCATGAGAAAGAGGCGCTTTCAGGCGCTTTGCAGACGATCAAAACGCATCTGCCGATCATCATTCTCGAGGTCTTGCCGCAAAGCACGCTCACGGAGAGTGACTGGTTTTCCAGCAATATTCTTGCGCTTGGCTATGTGCACGTCGGCAACGTCCATGGCAATTCCATCTTCTCGTGTGACAACCACGAGAACAGTGCGAGGTCCTAAGCTGTGTCGTCACGAGATATGATAAGCGCCCCTCAAGGCCACAACGAGCGATCTTATGAAGGAGTCCTTTCGTCGCCACGATCTTTCGGATCGAGACTGGGCGTTGCTTGAACCCCATCTGCCTGGTCAAGCCGGGCAGTGGGGCGGCGTCGCCAAGAACAATCGCCAGTTCATCAATGCGGTCCTGTGGATTGTGCGGACGGGGGCTCCTTGGCGCGACTTGCCTCCGGCCTACGGCGATTGGAAAAACACGCATCGACGCTTCTGTCGCTGGCGCGATAGCGGCGTGTGGGAAGCCTTGCTCGACCGCTTGATCGACGAGCCTGACTTCGAGTGGTTGATGATTGATGCCAGCCATTGCAAGGTTCACCCTCATGCGGCCGGTGCTCGCGGGGGCAATCAAGGCATCGGTCGTACAAAAGGGGGCTCAACACCAAGATACATCTGGCCGTGGATGCGCATGGTATGCCGGTCCGAATCCTTGCTACAGAAGCTACCCGAGCGGATTGTGTGGAAGCTTCAACCCTGATCCAAGGCTTCAGTGCCGAGCACCTGATCGCTGACAAGGGTTATGACAGCAACACAATCATTGAGCAGGCTCAAGCACAAGGAATGCGGGCGGAAATCCCCCCGCGCAAGAACCGCAAGGTGCTACGCGAATTCGACAAGCACCTGTATCGTCAGCGGCACTTGGTCGAGAATGCGTTCTTGCATCTCAAGCAATGGCGTGGCATCGCCACGCGTTACGCCAAGAACCTGTCCTCTTTCCTCGCCGCTGCCCAGATTCGGTGCATGGTCCTTTGGCTCACAATCTCGTGACGACACTGCCTAGGGCCTGTTAACAATTGCCGAATCGCTGCGTTGCCGTCTGTTTTTTCGCCAGGCAAGGCGCGACTGAGGAAATCTGGCGATTCCAAATGACGAAGGAGCAACGCCGCATGGCGGAAAAACAGACAGCAACCCGAAGGGGCCGGCCGGTTCTGGCCCTGGACTTCGTTGGTCGTCGCTTGTTTGGAATAACCAAACCGCGCTTCTCCCGCCTCGCCCAAGGCCAGAACCAACTCGGCCGCAGCGATGCGCCAATTGTTAACAGGCCCTAGTCGCCTGCAGCCGAGTCGACCGGCTTCGCCGCGACGCGCGTGGAGAGGCTCAAGGCGGTGACCGTCACCAGGATCAGCCCCATCCCCAAGATCTGCGGTGCCGCCAGGTTTTCGTTCAACACCACGACGCCGAAAACCGCCGCGGTCACCGGCTCGACCATGGCAATGATTGACGCAACAGCCGGCGCCGTATTCTTCAGGCCAATGATGTAAAGAACGAACGACAGGCCTGCGCCGAGGACACCCAGCGCCACGAACAGGGGCCACATTGATGAATTCAGCACCGCAGCCATCTGATCAACGTCGGCCGGCAACACAAGCACGACGACCAGCACCGCGAATGCGATGGTGAGAATCGCCTGCGGGCTGCCATGCGGCGCGGCGTACTTGAAGCCGAAAATAAACACGGCGTATGACAACCCGGCAAGCAAGCCGGCACCCACCCCCAGAACGGTGACGCCACTGGCCCCGACATCATAGATCTGTGTGAGCAACACGATGCCGAGCATCACCACCGCAATAGCCACCCCTTTGCCCAGGGTGGGCTTTTCAAGTTTCAAGACGAAAGACACGAGGTAAACGAAGACGGGGGCGCAATACATCAGCGAGACCGCGACGGCGACGCTTCCCTGCGCGATGCTCACGAAATAAAAGGCGAAATTGCCGGTGACGCCCAAGCCGGCAATTGCCGACCAGAACCACAATTTGCGGCTGGCTAATCCGCTCCCGCGTGGCCGCAACAACAGCCATGCCAGCACGAACAAGAGCCCGATCAAACCGCGGTAAAGAGACACAACGAAGGCGTCCCAGCCACCTGCCATCAGAATGCCGCCAATGCCCCCCGACACGCCCCAGCAAAGGGCGGCCAGTGCAACAAACGCGGTACTCGCCCCAACCATTTGATTTCACCTCAATTGCGATTGAATGATTCCGTGACGCCCTTCAGGCCACCGGGAAGGCGTCAACAGGGCACCGGCTTACCACACCACCCGCTGCCCGTCCCACGCGAAGAACCCGCCGCTGTCCGCGGGTTTGAGCCCGGCAAGGACATCCAGCAACTGATGCGCGGCGCGCTCGGGGGAAAACAGTTTTTCGGCTTTCACACCGGCCTGAAAGGGCTTTGAAAGCCCCGTATCGACAGTGCCGGGGTGCAGGGTGCAACAAATGAGAGCCTTGGACTTTCTCGCCGCTTCGATGGCGGCGGTGTGGATGAGCTGGTTCTGCGCGGCTTTGGCAGCACGATAGCTGTACCAGCCGCCCAACTGGTTGTCGCCGATGGAGCCCACCCGCGCCGACAGACTGGCGAAGACGGCACGCTCGCCGTGCCACAGCAGCGGCAGCAGATGCTTGGCCGTGAGGATGGGGGCAAACGCATTGACCGCGAAGCTGGCGCGCAGCGCATCGAGGGTGATGTCTTGCATGCGTCGCTCGGGACGGATGGCATCGTTTTGCAGCAGGCCGGGCGTGTGGATGACGGCGCCCAGCAACTGGGTGGTTTGCCGGATCCTGACCACGGCGGCTTGCAGACTGGCTTCGTCGGTGGCGTCCAGGGTCAGCCGGGTGACCCGATCGTCATCAAGGCCCGCACCGGTCCGGCTCGCGGCCCAGACGTGCGCCGCGCCGCGCGCCAGCAGCGCGTCCACCAGCGCGGCCCCGATGCCGCGCGAGGCGCCCACCACCAGCACGTGTTGCCCGACCCAGGCACTGTCGTCCATGTCGTATCCATCAAAAAGGTTTGTGCACAGTGTGCCGGGGCCAAGCCCTGCCGGGGGCGCGCGCGCCGCTACACTACGCGCCCTTTTTGCAGTATCTAGCCGGTGTTCGCCATGTCTGCCCCCAAAGTCGGCTTTGTGTCACTCGGTTGCCCCAAGGCGCTGGTCGACTCGGAGCGCATCCTCACCCAGCTGCGCGCCGAGGGCTACGACACCGCCCCGGACTACGCCGGCGCCAAGGTGGTGATCGTCAACACCTGCGGCTTCATCGACTCGGCGGTGGAGGAGTCGCTGGACGCGATCGGCGAGGCCATGGCCGAAAACGGCAAGGTGATCGTCACCGGCTGCATGGGCGTGGGCAGCCACCGCGACAAGATTCGCGAGCGCTTCCCCGATGTGCTTTCGATCAGCGGCCCGCAGGACTTCACCTCGGTGATGACCGCGCTGCATCAGGCGGTGCCGCCGCAGCACGATCCGTTCATGGACCTGGTGCCGCCGCAGGGAATCAAACTCACGCCGCGTCACTACGCCTATCTGAAAATTTCAGAAGGCTGCAACCACAAGTGCAGCTTCTGCATCATTCCGTCGATGCGCGGCAAGCTGGTGTCGCGCCCCATCGACGAGGTGCTGCGCGAGGGCGAGCGTCTGGTGAAGGCTGGCGTGCGCGAGCTTCTGGTCATCTCGCAGGACACCAGCGCCTACGGCGTCGATCTGAAGTACGCGCCCGGCACTTGGCAGGGCCGCGAATACCGTGCGCAGATGAAAGACCTCTGCGAAGGCCTAGGGTCGCTCGACGCGTGGGTGCGTCTGCACTACGTCTACCCCTACCCGCACGTCGACGAGATCATTCCGCTGATGGCGGACAACAAAATCCTGCCCTACCTCGACATTCCGTTTCAGCACGGCAGCCCCAGCGTGCTCAAGCGCATGAAGCGCCCGGCCTTTGCCGAAAATACCTTGGCGCGCATCCACCGCTGGCGCGAGATCTGCCCCGACATCACCCTGCGCAGCACCTTCATCGTCGGCTTCCCCGGTGAGACTGAAGACGAGTTCGACGAACTGCTCGACTGGCTGGAAGCAGCCCAGCTCGACCGCGTGGGCTGCTTCACCTATTCCCCCGTAGAGGGCGCCGCCGCCAATGCGCTGGCCAACCCGGTGCCGCCCGAACTGCAGCTGGAACGCCAGGAACGCTTCATGGCGCTGCAGTCCGAGAGCAGCGCCGCCAAGCTGCAGGCCAAGATCGGCAGCGAGATTGACGTGATGATCGACGGCTTCGATGAAGACGGCTATCTCATCGGCCGCTCCAAGGCAGACGCCCCCGAGATCGACGGCCGGGTCTATCTGTCCAGCGACGGCGATTTCACGCCCGGGCAGATTGTCCGTGCCGAAGTGATCGCAGCCGACGAACATGACCTGAACGCCGAAGTGATCTGAGCATTACCCCGGCGGCACACCACAAAAAAAGCCCGGACCATCGCGGGTCCGGGCTTTTTGATGCAGCGGGGTCGCGCTTGTCGCGCGGGGCAAGCTCAATGCACCTTGCGGCTCATGCCTTTGAGGTGTTCGGCGCTTTTTTGCGCCTTGACCGGGCCGGGTCGGCCGCCACGGCCTTGCGGACGCGGGCCGCCACCGCCGCCCGGGGTACCACGCCGCTGGCCCTGACGCTGCGGCGGACGTGCCGGGCGGTCGTCGGCTTCGCCGGGGGCGTCAGCACGCGCGCTGAGGGTGTAACCCTCGATGACAAACACCGGGATGGTCTGATGAATCAGCCGCTCGATCTGCTTCAGGTAGCCACGCTCATCACGGCTGACCAGCGAGATCGCCTCGCCGACGGCGCCAGCACGGCCAGTGCGGCCAATGCGGTGCACGTAATCCTCCGGCACGTTGGGCAGCTCGTAATTGATGACGTGCGGCAGGTTTTCGATGTCGATACCGCGCGCGGCAATGTCGGTGGCGACCAGCACGCGCACGCTGCCGTCCTTGAAGCCGGCCAGCGCCTTGGTGCGGGCGCCCTGGCTCTTGTTGCCGTGCAGGGCGGCGGCGGTGAGGCCGTCTTTTTCGAGCCGCTCGCACAGGCGGTTGGCGCCGTGCTTGGTGCGGGTGAAGACCAGCACCTGCTTCCAGTTGCCTCGCGACACCATGAAGCCCAGCAGCCCGGCCTTGTCGGCCTTTTCGGCAAAGATGGCGCGCTGGTCAACGAGCTGCGTCGCGGTGTTGCGCGGCGCGATGTCGATGCTCACCGGGTTGTTGAGCAACCCTTCGGCGAGGCCGCGAATTTCGGGCGAGAAGGTGGCCGAGAACAGCAGGTTCTGGCGCTTGGCCGGCACCAGCTTGAGCACGCGCTTGATGTCGGGCATGAAGCCCATGTCGAGCATGCGGTCGGCTTCGTCCAGCACCAGAATTTCGATCTTGCTCAGGTCGAGCACGCCCTGGCCGGTGAGGTCGAGCAGACGACCCGGCGTGGCGATGATGACGTCCAGCCCGCGACGAACGCGGTCAATCTGCGGGTTGATGCCAACGCCGCCAAAGATCACCGCATGCTTGACCGCCACATCGCGGCCATACGCGACCACCGACTCACCGACCTGGGCGGCCAGCTCGCGGGTGGGCACCAACACGAGAATGCGCGGCGCCTTGCCGCCGGCACGCGGCACGTTCAGCAGGTGTTGCAGCAACGGCAGGGTGAAGGCGGCGGTTTTGCCGGTGCCGGTCTGGGCGGCGGCGAGCACGTCGCGGCCGGCCAGCACTTCGGGAATGGCTTTGGCCTGGATGGGCGTGGGAATGGTGTAACCCTCACGCTCGATGGCACGCATAAGAGCGGCATCGAGGCCGAGTTCTGAAAAAGACATGGATAAGACTCCGTAAGCCGGGTCAACGGCGCTAGAAAGGCCGTGCAGAAAGTGAATACGCGGGGGACCGACTTGGGTGCGGACGCCTGCACGGTGGGGCGTCAACGACGGGTCTCGCTTTAAGGCAAGACGCAACACCGAAATCGTCAGGGATCAGGCTCGCGTCAACCGAATACGCCGCGTCAGGGCAGGTTCGGGCGGCGGCAGTATAGTGCAAGCCCGCCCGCCTCCAGCGGTGTCGGCCCGAAATATTTTCAACCCGGAGATTCTCATGTTCCGCATTGACCACGTTGTATTGCTCGCCGCCGCCATGGCGCTGGCCGCCTGCTCGCCCGAGCAGAGCGCTGCGCCCGCGTCCACGCCCGAAGCCGCGCCCAGCCCCACTGCCGAGGCAACGCCGGCCGCCAGCCCGACAGCAGAAGCCGCGCCGCCGGCCACATCGACGGCCCCCGAAGGGGCCGAGGTGTACTTCGTCTCGCCCGCCGACGGCGACGAAATCGAAGGAGAAGTGAAGGTCGTGTTTGGCCTGCGCAACATGGACGTCGCGCCCGCCGGTGACATGACCGAAAACACCGGCCATCACCATCTGCTGATCGACGAGCCCGAGGTGTCGATGGAAGGGTCGTTGCCCGCCACCGAACAGATCGTCCATTTCGGCGGCGGCCAGACCGAAACCACGGTCAGCCTTGAGCCCGGCGAGCACACGCTGCAGCTGCTGCTGGGCGACGGCCTGCACCGGCCGCACAACCCGCCGGTGATGTCGGAGAAAATCACCATCACGGTGCGGTAGGTCGGGTTTCAACCCGACACCCATATTGCCTGTCGGCCTGAAGGCCGACCTACGGTTGAATCGGCCGGGTGATTGCTCAAACCAGCATCTCCAAAAGGCTGGCACGGCACGGCCGCTGCGGCACTTGAATACGCGGCACCCATCAACGGCACAACATCCCAAAGAGGAGTTTCAAGCATGAATGTGAATGGAAGCGTGGCACTGGTCAGTGGCGGCGCATCGGGACTCGGCGAAGCCACCGTGCGCCATCTGCATGCGGGCGGCGGGTCGGTGGTGATTGCCGACCGCGACACCGCACGCGGCGAGGCCTTGGCCAATGAACTGGGCGATCGCGCCCGTTTCGCCCAGTGCGACGTGTGCAACGAAGCCCAGGCCCAAGCCGCCGTGGACCTGGCGGTGAGCGCCTTTGGCCGCCTCACCGTGCTGGTCAACTGCGCCGGTGTCGGCACGCCCGCCAAGATGCTCGGCAAAGAAGGCCCGCTGGCGCTGGACACCTTCAACCGGGTGATTCAGGTGAACCTGGTCGGCAGCTTCAACATGATGCGGCTCGCGGCGGCCCAAATGGCGCAGCAGGACGCCGAAGGCGAGGAGCGCGGCGTGATGATCAACACCGCCTCGATTGCCGCCTACGACGGCCAGATTGGCCAGCCGGCCTATGCGGCCTCCAAGGCGGGCGTGGTCGGCATGACCCTGCCCATCGCCCGTGAACTGGCGCGCACCGGCATTCGCGTACTGACCATCGCGCCGGGCCTGTTCGAGACGCCGATGATGGCCGCCCTGCCCGAAGAAGCGCGCCGCTCGCTGGGCGCGTCGGTGCCGTTCCCGTCTCGCCTCGGCAAGCCGTCGGAGTACGCGCAACTGGTCGAGGCCATGATCACCAACCCGATGTTCAACGGTGAAACGGTACGGCTGGATGGCGCGCTGCGTATGGCGCCGAAATAAGAGCCGCTTCATGGTGCTGCGCTGCAGCAAGCTCCCCTAGCTGCCAAAATGCCCCTTCATTCGCAACGATTGAAGGGGCATTTTCATGCCGTTTGACCTAGAGGCCTTTCTGGCCACAGCGCAACCGTTTCTGATCAAGGTGCTCGCTGCGCTGGCGATTTTCATCATCGGCAAATGGGTGGTCCGAATCGCGATCAACCTGATCAAGAAGGGCATGATGCGGGCGAAGATGGACGAGACCCTCGTCACCTTCCTCAGCAACGTGATTTACGGCTTTGCGATGGCGGTGGTCATCATCTCGGCGCTCGGCCAGGTGGGGGTCAGCACCACATCGGCCGCCGCAATCCTCGGTGGTGCGGCACTGGCCATTGGTCTGTCGCTGCAAGGCCAACTGTCGAGTCTCGCAGCCGGCGTGATCCTGATTCTGTTCCGCCCCTTCAGAAAAGGTGACTTCGTCAAGATCGGCGGCGAGATGGGCGTGGTCGATGAAATCAAGATCATCCACACCGTGCTCAAGTCGCTCGACAACCAGTTTGTGATCGTGCCCAACAACAACGTCACGACCAACGTCATCACCAATTTTTCGGCGCTGCCGACGCGGCGCATGGACCTGACCATCGGCATCGGGTACAGCTCGGACCTGCTCAAGGCCAAGCGCATCCTCGAAGAACTGGTCGCCAATGAGCCGCGACGCCTGGAGGAACCGGCCAGCGCCGTCATGGTGAAGAACCTGGGCGAGAGCTCGGTCGACTTCGCGGTGCGCTTCTGGGTCAACACCGGCGACTGGTGGGCCACGCACTGCGACATGATCGAGCGCATCAAGCTGCGCTTCGACGAAGAAGGCATCGAAATTCCCTTCCCGCAGCGCACCGTGCATCACATTGGCATGCCGCCGGCCAACGACAAAGGCGCCAGCGTCGCCGAAACCAAGTAGGCCCCAACCGGCGACGAACAAGGCCGCAGTCGCGATGGCGCTGCGGCCTTTTTTGTGGGCAGGCAAGGCGCATGCGGCATGACGGACGACTGGCGTCTCGACCCTCGCGCATCACCCGTGACGAATTTCCGACAGGGCCTCAAGTTTTCCGACACGGCGCCGATAGCTGGGCAACCTCCTTGTGCGGAACCCGTCATGAAAGTCACGCCCCTTACCCACATTGCCGCGATGCCTGCCGCGTCGCCCGCCGCCCCACCCAGTGGCGCCGAGCCTGCTACGGCGGTCGACCGATCACAGCGGCTGTCGCTGTCGGATGCCGCGCGGGCTCCGGGTGCCACGCCGCAATCCCCGTTGCAACAGGCCTCGCGCCTCAGTGAATTGCGCGACGCCATCGCCGAAGGTCACTACCCAATCAACACCGAGCTGATTGCGGAACGCCTCTTGCAGTGGCAACTGTGAACCGCCCTTTCGGGAATGCCCCATGTCTGCACTCGCGCTGGACCAAACGCTCGCACAGTTGCGCAGCGGGCTGAGCACGTCCCCAGAACGGATAGACGCCGCCAGCCACGCCTTGCGCGCGCAGGTCGAGCAGTTACGCCGTCGCCCGGCGTCCATCACCGCCGAACAGCTTCAGCAGGCCCGCCGACAGTTGCTTGAGCTCGCCGAGCTTGCCCGGCTGCGGCTGCGCACGGCGCAAAAACTGCAACGCGCCATGCAGGCTGACGCGCCCGCAGCCGGCTACGGACGTCGCGGCCTGTTGCGATGAAAGCCGAGGCCCCGCTGGACAGCACCCGGCTGCTGATCAGCGGACTGGCACGGCAACGCGCCCGCATGGTGCTGACCCTGCCCGGCCTCGACCGGCAGCCGGCGGTGATTCCGTCCACCCTGATACGCGACGACGGCTATGCCTTTGTCACCCTGCTGCCGCCGCAGGAGCCGACCCTGTGGTTGCCGCCCGACACCGAGGTGCACGCCGAAGGCCGTCTGCACGGCGCCCGCATCACCCTCACCAGCCGCCTGCGACAACTGGTGCGCGGCCATGATGAGTGGCGCCTGGAGGTGCTGTGGCCGATGGCGGTTCAGCACGTACAGCGCCGCCAGGCATTTCGCGCCGACGTGCCGACCGATCACGCCATGGCCCACGTTCACTTGCGGCAGGACGACGCCGAAGCGGTGCCTGCCAACGTGCGTGACATCAGCCTTACCGGCGTCGGCCTGCAGCCACCGCGCAACTGGACGCCCGACAACAACCGGGCGCTCAACTGTGAATGGCGCGTCGCCGAGGGCACGGTCAGCCTGCCGCTGGAGGTTCGCCACCTCAGCCAGAATGCCGAAGGCACGCATCTGGGCGCACGCTTTTTACACCCCGCGACCCGTCTTCAGCCATTAAGACAATGGGTGGTCGAGCTTGAACGCCAATGGTTGCGCCGCCGCCCGGGCATCTCGACGTCGTAGCTTGGCAACGTCGTCGGCGGGGCCGCAACATCCGTAGGCTGGGTAGAGCCCGCGAAACCCAGCAACGCGCTTCGACCCGGCCGGCTAACCGCCGCTCACCAAGGCTTCGATGCTGTCGAGGTCGCGATGATTTTCGAGCAACGCCACCAGCGTGCGCCCCACCGCCAGCCCTGAGCCATTGAGGGTGTGCAACAACTCCGGTTTGCCCTGGGCGTTGCGGAAGCGCGCCTGCATGCGCCGTGCCTGATAGCTCTCGAAGTTGGAGCAGGAGCTAATTTCGCGATAGCGCCGCTGCGACGGCAGCCAAACCTCAATGTCGTAGGTCTTGGCGCTGGCCGCGCCCATGTCGCCGGTGCACAGCACCACCGTGCGGTAGGGCAGTTTCAGCCGCTGCAAAATAGTTTCGGCGTGTCCGGTGAGGGTTTCCAGTGCGGCGGTGGAGTCCTCGGGTCGTACCGCCTGCACCAGCTCCACTTTCTCGAACTGGTGCTGGCGAATCATGCCGCGCGTGTCGCGCCCGGCGCTGCCGGCTTCGCTACGGAAACACGGCGTGTGAGCAACCCACTTCCGCGGCAGGTCGGCGGCATCGAGAATCTCGCCGCGCAACAGGTTGGTGACCGGCACTTCGGCGGTGGGAATCAGATACCAGCCTTCATCGCCTTCGAGCTTGAACAGGTCGGCCTCAAACTTCGGCAACTGGCCGGTGCCGCGCAGTGAATCGCGGTTGACGATGTAGGGCACGTACAGCTCTTCGTAGCCATGCTCGGCGGTGTGAATGTTGAGCATGAACTGCACCAGCTTGCGGTGAATGCGCGCGAGCTGACCCTTGAGCACCGTGAAGCGCGCACCGGTGAGCTTGGCGCCGGCGGCGAAGTCCATGAGGCCATCGGCCTCGCCCAGAGTGACGTGATCGGGCGCGGCTTCTTCATCGACCACCGTGCCCCAGCGGCGCACTTCGACGTTGTCGTCTTCAGACGCGCCATCGGGCACGTCGGTCTGGGGGATGTTGGGCAATGCGGCGCTGAAGTCATCAAATTCGGCCTGGATCTCTGCCAGGGCGACTTCGGCCGCCTGTAGGCGCGTCTTGAGCTGCTCCATCTCGGCCATCACCGGGGCAATGTCGCCGCCCTGTTTCTTGACCAAGCCGATGTCCTTGGAGCGGCGATTGCGCTCGGCCTGCAGGGTCTCGGTTTCAGTCTGGATGGCCTTGCGCCGGGCTTCGAGCGCGATGACCGCCTCAGTGTCGAGCACGTAGCCACGCCGGGCGAGGCCGGCCGCGACGGCCGGCAGGTCAGCGCGCAGTTGTTTGGGGTCGAGCATGAATCAGGCTTCCAGACGATCGAGGCGGCGAATTATACGGATGCCTTCAATCCCGCCAGCCACAGGCCGAGGGCACAGGCCGCGAGTGCGACGCCCACATTGAGCAACACGTTGACCACGGCGATGACGGGCTGATCCCGCAGCAATTGCACGGTTTCCAGCGAGAAGGCCGAAAAGGTGGTGAAACCGCCGAGCAGGCCGACGATCACGCCGGCGCGCAGCGCTTCGGGCCAATCACGCGCGGCAAGGGCCAGCAGGCCGATGACCAAGCCGCCCAGGGCGTTCACCAGCAAGGTCCACCACGGAAAGCCCGTGGCGGCGCCAAAGCCCAGCTTCACCGCGTAACGCGCCACCGAACCCAAGGCGCCGCCTGCCGCCACTGCCAGCCAGACCGTCATGTTCGTCCTCGCTCGGCACGCAGCCGCGCCAGTTTTTCACCGATTTTGATCTCCAACCCACGATCAACCGGGGCGTAGAAAGCTTGCGGCGTCATGCCTTCTGGCCAGTAGGTCTGCGCCAGCGCAACGCCGCCGTCGTGGTCGGGGTCGTACTGGTAGTTCTTGCCGTAGCCGAGGTTCTTCATGAGGCCGGTGGGCGCGTTGCGCAGGTGCATGGGCACTTCACGCGAGCCGTCTTTTTCAATCAATCCGCGCGCGGCCTTGAAGGCCACATAAGCGGCGTTACTTTTCGGTGCCACGGCCAGGTACAACACCGCCTCGGCAATGGCCAGCTCGCCTTCGGGCGAGCCCAGCCGGTCGAAGGTGTCCCAGGCGCTGAGGCACAGCGGCAGCGCGCGCGGGTCGGCCAGACCAATGTCTTCGCTGGCCATGCGGGTGACGCGGCGCAGCAGATAGGCCGGGTCGCAGCCGCCGTCGAGCATGCGCAGCAGCCAGTACAACGCGGCATCGGGGTCAGACCCGCGCACAGCCTTGTGCAGCGCCGAAATCTGGTCGTAGAACTGCTCGCCGCCCTTGTCGAAACGGCGCAGGCCACGGCCCAGCAGGCGTGTCAGCCCGTCGTCGTCCAGGGTCACGCCTGCGGCGACGCCCGCCACCACGGTTTCGAGCAGGATCAGGGCGCGCCGCGCATCGCCATCGGCCGCACGGGCGATGTGATCCAGAATCTCGGCCGCGACGAAATCGGCCGGCTTGCCGAGACCCCGTTCGGCATCGGTGAGTGCCCGATCCAGCAGTGGGCGCAAATCTTCGGCCGTCAGCGGATTCAGCACCATGACGCGCAGCCGCGACAGCAGCGCGCTGTTGAGTTCAAACGACGGATTCTCGGTGGTGGCACCCACCAGAATCAGCGTGCCGGACTCCACATGCGGCAGCAGCGCGTCCTGCTGCGACTTGTTGAAGCGGTGAATTTCGTCGACGAACAACAGGGTGCGCCGCGGCTGGGCCGCCAGCGCGCGCTCGACGGCGGCGCGAATGTCCTTGACCCCGGCGAGCACCGCCGACAGGGTTTCGAACACCGCATCGGTGCCCTGCGCCAGCAGCCGCGCCAAGGTGGTCTTGCCGACGCCCGGCGGCCCCCAGAACACCAGCGACGGCAGATGCCCGGCGTCCAGCACCGCTCGCAGCGGCGCGTCGGCCGCCAGCAGATGCGTCTGGCCAATGACCTCGTCGAGATGACGCGGCCGCATGCGCTCAGCCAGCGGTTGTAGCGGGGGCTTGAGTTGGGCGAGATCGACCATGGACAAAGTATGGCTGACAAAGCGTCGTCGGCCGGGCTCACGTCGGAGAGGTGGGAGTGACGCGGGCGGCCGGTTGGCTGCTGGGTTTTCGCTGCGCTGCTACCCAGCCTACGACGGCCTTTGAAGGACTGACGTGCAGATCGGTGTGTAGCGGTAGGCTGGGTGAAGCCTGCGAAACCCGGCGGCGCCCGGTTTGGAGGGCCCGCCGGATTTGCGCCGCTCAATCGTCGCCGATGACCGTGTGGCCGCGCGGCGGGGTGAAATCGAAGCGGTCACGGGCAAAACGCGGGTTGCCCTTGATGTCGTCAAAGCGCACGTCGGTGGTCCCGCCCAGCGGGTCACTGAAGGTCAGCAGCACCGGCACGTTGCCGCGCATCCACACGTCAATGCGCTCGAACTCGCCTTCGGAGGTCAGCGGCGTCAGGCGCCAACCGTCGGCGTCGGTGGGCGCGCCCTCGCCCGTTGTCAAAGCGAGAACTTCAAAGCCTTTGCCCAGCGACTCGCCACTTGCGAGCAGGGCGGCAGGCGTGCCATCCAATGCGGCGTCGGCGGGGCGGCGCGTGACCTGCTTCAGGTCGGGATCGTGCACCCAGACGATCTCGCCGTCGGCCACGATGGTCTGTACATAAGGCGTTTCATACGCCCAGTGAAAACGCCCGGGCCGCGACAGGGCGAGCGTACCGGTGGACTCGGACAACACCGTGCCATCGTAGTCGCGCTGGGTCTGGGTGAACTGGCCTTCAAAGCCTTTGAGTCCCTGCCAACGGGCATCAAGGTCTTCCACCGGCGTGGCCAGCACCCCGGCTGAGAAGACAAGGCCGAACAGCGTCGCTAAAGGTCGAAACACGGGGATTCCTGATGTGAATGAGGCACGGCGCGCAGCGTGTGGCCGAAGGGCTGAATGCGCCCTGATGCCCTGCTCAATCGCGTCCGCCGGGCGCAAGGATCTCGCGATTGCCGCCGGGGCCCGAGGGGCCGACCAGCCCGGTGGCTTCCATCTGCTCGACGATGCGCGCCGCGCGGTTGTAGCCGATCTTCAGGCGGCGTTGCACCCACGACACGCTGGCCTTGCGGGTTTCCAGCACCACGGCCACCGCCTGGTCGTACATGGGGTCGGACTCGGCATCATCCACACCGCCCTCGGCAGGGCCGCTGGGCTCTTCGGCGCAGATGTCTTCGATGTGTGGCGGCTTGTTGGGAATCTGCTTGAGGTAACCAACGATCTTGTGCACTTCATGGTCGTCAACGAAGGCGCCGTGCACGCGATCCAGCCGCGACGCGCCAATCGGCCGAAACAGCCCGTCACCGTTGCCCAGCAGGGTATCGGCCCCCAGCTCATCAAGAATGGTGCGCGAATCGATCCGCGATGCCACCTGGAAGGCCATGCGTGACGGGATGTTGGCCTTGATCAAGCCGGTAATCACATCGACGCTGGGCCGCTGCGTGGCGACGATCAGGTGAATGCCGGCGGCACGCGCCTTCTGGGCGATGCGGGCAATCAACTCTTCGACCTTCTTGCCGACGACCATCATCATGTCGGCGAGCTCGTCGATGATGATGACGATGTGCGGCATGGGTTCCACGGCGTCGGCCTTGGCGGCGCCTTCGTGGAACAGATCGCCCTCGGTCGGTTTGAAGAACGGATCCATGATCGGTTCGCCAGCGGCCAGCGCGTCTTCCAGCTTGCGATTCATGCCGGCCAGGTTGCGCACACCCAGCGCCGACATCAGGCGGTAGCGGCGCTCCATTTCGGCCACGCACCAGCGCAGGGCGTTGGCGGCGTCTTTCATGTCGGTGACCACCGGGGTCAACAGGTGCGGAATGCCGTCGTAGATCGACAATTCCAGCATCTTCGGGTCGATGAAGATGAAGCGCAGTTGCTCGTGGGTGGCGCGGTACAGCAGCGACAGAATCATGGTGTTGATGGCCACCGACTTGCCCGAACCGGTGGTGCCGGCCACCAGCAGGTGCGGCATCTTGGCAAGATCGAACACCACTGGCGCGCCACTGATGTCCTTGCCCATGGCGATGGCCAGCGTGGCGTGGCTGTCGCGGAACTTGCCCGAGTCGATGATCTCGCGCAAAAACACCATCTCGCGCTGCTGGTTGGGAATTTCCAACCCGATCACCGGCTTGCCTTCGACCACCTCGAGCACGCGCACGCTGGCCACCGACAGCGAGCGCGCCAGATCGCGTGACAGGTTGGTGATCTGCGAGCCCTTGACGCCGGCCGCGGGCTGGATCTCGAAGCGGGTGATGACCGGGCCAGGCATGGCGTCGACCACTTCAACCTTGACGCCAAAGCTCGCAAGGTGGCGCTCGACATCGCGCGACAGTTGCTCGAGCTCGTCTTCGGTGTAGCGCTTGCCTGACGGGCGTGGACGGTCGAGCAGGCTGATGGGCGGGAGCGGATCACCCTCGTAGGGCGGCACGTCGTCCATCAAGTGCGCCTTCGCCGCCTTGGGGGCCGGCTTGGCGGCGCTGACAGGCACGGCCTTGGCAGGCGAGGGGCCGTCATGTTCCGCGGTCAGCTCGAAGGTCTCAGGCGGCGGCACGCCTGCTGCTGGGTCGCCAGACAGACTCGGCGCCACACGGGGTAGCTTTCGAACCGCGCTGCGCGGTGACGGTGAGGCGGGTCGTGCAGGCGCGACGGCAGTCTCGAATGCGGGCTCGGCCGGACGCTCCGGCGCGCCCTCCGAGAGTGCCTCACGGCGCAGCAGCGATCCCAGCCCCAGCACCGCGCCGCCGATACGGTCCATCACCCGCAGCCACGAAAACGCGAAGACCAAGGGTGCCGAGGCGACCGCCAGCACCAGCAACACCAGACTGGCGCCCACGCCGCCGAGGCCGCGCGTCAGGGCACCGGCCAAGGCCTGCCCGGCAATACCGCCAGCGCCCTGCGGCGCCACACTGGCGGCAACGCCGACGTGCACGGCAAAAAGCGCAGACAGCGCAGCGGCCATCACCACGCCGCTGAACCAGCGCACCGGCAACGGCAGAATCTGCGCCGCGACCGGGGTGTCGTCGTGGCCGCCACGCAAGATGCGCATGCCCGCCCACAGCAGCGCCCAGGGCAGACCGTAGGCGGTGAGCCCGAGCATCGACAGCAGCACGTCAGCAAGCCACGCGCCTGCCGGGCCGATGAGGTTGCGCACCTCACCCCCCGTGCCGGATGACATCCAGCCCGGATCGTCGGGGTGAAAACTGATCAGCAGCATCAGCAATACGATGGCCACACCCGCACAGGCGAGCATCGCGGCCTCGCGCGGCAACCTGATCAACCAAGGGTTGATCCGACCGTCGGATGTCCGCTCAGCGGCGGGGGCGACCTGCCCGCGCAGCTGCAGCCACCACTGTTTGGGTTCTGCCAAAGTCCGCAAGCCTCTAAATGCCAAATTTGCGGCTGCAACCGATAAAGCTCGCAGCGCTTTGGCCTGAGTTTATCAGTCCAGCCGTCGGCTCCAGCCCACCGGCGGCGCCGTTTAACTTGAAACTTGGCAGGAACCCTGCATATTGAATGCGTCCATCACGGACGCTGACAGGAGCCTTCCCATGAGCACCGAAGTGAAGCACTTCCTCATCACCCCAGAAGACGGCATTCGTGAATTCACCGCCGAACAAGCCGCGATGGTTGCGGCCGGCACCCGCCCCTTGCCCGAACTGGCCGATCGCATGGTGAGATACCTGCAGATCACGCTCGATGACAGCGAGATCGGCGAAATAAAGGTGCAAACCTCCGGCGCTTTCGTCGCTTTCGATGCCGACGGTCGGGTCACGGAGGCACATCCCCCCAAGGATGCCGAGTCGATCACCGGCTTTGAACACGATGCCGTCGTCCAGTGGTCATTGCGCGACGTGCCGGCTGTGGCGCCGACGTTTCACTGATTTTCGCTGTGGACCTTTCGCTCACTTATCCATTTGAACGCTGACAACCCTGCAAGGCCCGCCCGGACGGCGGGCCGTTTTCGCCACCTCGACCGCATGGCCGACATCCCGGCAGCGACGTGGGACGGCCTGTTCGGCGACGCCTACCCGTTCATCTCACACCGATTTCTGAATGCCCTGGAAACCAGCGGCAGCGTCGCCCCCGAGCTCGGTTGGAGGCCCTGTCATCTGCTGCTGGAGACCGACGACGGGCGCTTGCTGGCGGCGTGCCCGCTCTACATCAAGGCGCATTCTTACGGCGAATTCGTCTTTGATTTCGCCTGGGCACGTGCGGCGGAGCAGTTGGGCCAGTCTTACTACCCGCGCCGGGTCAATGCCATTCCCTTCACGCCCAGCAGCGGGCCCCGCTGGGCTGCGGTCGATGCCGACGCCGAGGCCCAGCTGCTGGCGCACCTCAGCACCCTGGCCGCCGATGCCGGGGAGTCATCGACCCATCTTTTGTTTATCGACGAGCCGGGCGCGACAGCCGCGCAGCAGGCAGGCGCAAGTTTGCGCCACGACATTCAGTACCAATGGTTCAACCGCGACTACGCCGACTTCGAGGCGTTTCTGGCGCAGTTGTCGGCGGACAAGCGCAAGAAAATTCGCCGAGAGCGTCGCAAGCTGGTCGAGTGCGGCATCACTTACCGCCGCGAGCCGGCGCACGCGCTCGACGCGGCAGACCTGGACGAGGTCTATGCCCTTTATGCCTCCACCTACGCCATGCGCGGCCAGCCGCCGTACCTCAACCGCGCGTTCTTCGACCATTACCTGCACGACGGCGCGAGCCCGATGTGGGTACTCAGCGGGTTTGCCGACCAGCAGCGAGAGATGATCGCGTTGTTTTTCGAAGGTCGCGACACGCTGTACGGCCGGCATTGGGGGGCGCGCCGTGAGATTGACGGCGCGCACTTTGAAACCTGCTATTACCAAGGCATCGACTGGTGCATCGAACGCGGTTTGGCCCGCTTTGACGCCGGGACCCAGGGCGATCACAAGCGCACGCGCGGCTTCGACCCCGTCCGCACCACGTCGGCGCACTGGCTGGTCGAACCGCGTTTGCGGGCCGCCGTGGACCATTTCCTCGCGCAGGAGCGCGCGGCCGTCACCGCACACGCCGATTGGCTGCGCACCGCACACAGTGCCTACCGGCAAACACCAAGCCACGGCGCAGACCATGGATAACCCCATCCGCCTGCACTGGCTGGACCCACGTAACCCCGAGCAGCCGTTTCCGCCCGCACATCTGGCCCTGCGCGAGCCCAATGGGCTGCTCGCCATTGGCGGTGACCTGCACCCGACCCGACTGTTGCGCGCCTACGCTTACGGTGTATTCCCCTGGTACAACGCCGACGAGCCCATTCTTTGGTGGTGCCCCGACCCGCGCGCGGTGCTGCCGCCGACCGAGCTGCACATCAGTCGGTCGTTGGGGCGACGGGTGCGCAGCGGCCACTTTCGCGTCACGGTGGACACCTGTTTTGACGCCGTCACCGCCGGGTGCGCCGGGCCGCGGGCACACCACCGCGGCACCTGGCTGGGCGATGCAATGCGCGTGGCCTATGGCGAGCTGCACCGGCTCGGGCACGCGCACAGCGTCGAGGTCTGGGATCGCGACGCGCTGGTCGGCGGCCTCTACGGCGTGGCGATTGGCCGCATGTTTTATGGTGAGTCCATGTTCTCCCGCCAGACCGATGCCTCCAAAGTTGCGCTGGTCGCGCTCTGCGAGCGACTGGTCGCGCACGACTTCGCGCTGATCGACTGCCAGGTCGCCTCGGCGCACCTGACCCGGCTCGGCGCGGTGGAATGGTCACGTGACCGGTTCCTGTCCGTGGCGCGCCCGGCCGCTGCCGAACGTGCCTCCACCGGGGTCTGGTCATGAACCCGATGCGGCCACCCGAACGCTTCAGCCTGTTTCTGAGTCCGGAGCACCGCTGCGGCTACCTGCCCGATCGCAGCGCGCGCAACGCCTACATCGACCCGGCTATTTCAATGAGCGCCACGCGCTACAGCTGGCTGCTGGAGCAGGGCTTTCGCCGTAGCGGCGGACATGTCTACCGACCGTATTGCCAGCACTGCCAGCTGTGCATTCCGGCGCGCATTCCCGTGTCATCGTTCAATCCAAACCGCTCTCAGCGGCGCTGCGCCAAGCGCAATGAGGACCTGACCCTGCGCATTCAGTCCAAGCTGCAGGACCGACACTTCGCGCTCTACCGCGATTACCTGCGTCACCGCCACGAGGACGGCGGCATGGAGCCGGACAACCGCGAAGCGTTCGACATGTTTCTGCACTGCGCGTGGCTGGAGGTGCAGATCTGGGAGTTCTGGCTGGGCGACGAGCTCTTGGCGTTTTCGGTCATCGACCGCCTGCCCGCTTCGCTGTCGGCGGTCTACACCTGCTACCGCAGCGATCACGCGGCGCGTGGCCTGGGCAGCTTTGCGGTCCTGCAGGCGCTGGACTACGCCCGTAGCGCCGACTTGCCGCACGTGTACCTAGGCTATTGGGTTCCGGGCAGCCGCAAGATGGATTACAAGCGCCAGTACCAGCCGCTGGAAGTTTTCTCCGGCGGCCTGTGGCGGGTGTTTGATCCGGCGCATACGCGGATTTGAACGCTCACAAAAAAGGGGGCGACTCGCGTCGCCCCCTGTGCTTCATCCGGCTACGACTGTTGCAGGCTAGCCATTTTCAACAAAGTTGAACTCCGTGCAATCGATGATCACGTTGCGGTAGATCAAGTGCGGACCGGGTGCTTCAGGCGGTGTACCACCCGCTTCGGAGGCACGACCAAACGTACCGCCATCACCGGCATTATCGAGGTCGAAACAACCGTTGAAGAAGTTGCCTGTAACAATGCTGTTGTGCACCTGCGCGCGCGTGCCCTCGCGATGCAGAATGCCCTGAGCCTCACTGTTGGCCAACTGGTTGGTGGTGTACTGCTGCGGCGCCAGAATCGTGACGTTGGAAATCAGCGGGAAGCTAACGGGAACCTGCAGGAAACGAGAGTCAGTTTCAAAGCCCCGGTTGGCTTTGTCACCTTCCTGAATGATCAGCGCACTCTGCATGCCACCGGTGTAGCCGTTATCCCAATCGAAGCTGTCATCACCAATCCCAGTGAGCACCACGTTCTTGAAGAAGGCGTTGCCACCGAAGGGTTCGATACCGTCATCAAAACTGCGGTGGATCTGGATGTTGGTAAAGCTTGAGCCACGACCCACCGCATACAAGGTAATGCCGTTGAGGTCAGCACCCATGCCATCGATGTCACCGCCGCCATGCCGCAGCACAAAGTAGTTGATCGAACCGATGCTGTGCATGTCATCACCACCGCCGTAGCTGCCGGAGCCATCTTCGGCAAGTACATCGCAAGTGTCGAAGCTGGGGGCCGTGGGCGGGTTCAGGCCAGCAGGGCAACGGTTGTCGCGAGCGTCGCCCATCAGGACAAGCCCAGTCCATTCCTGACGAGCCGTGTCAACCGGGGTGCCGCTGCTGCCGTCGAACCTTGACTCGATCTGGGTCCGTGAGGTTGCCACCACCGGATTCTCACGAGAGCCCTCAATATTGATCTGCGAACCGCGGCTGACGATGATGCCTTCGAGCAAGTCGCCCACGATCAGCGTACCGGCTTCGACATTGACCACAACCTCGACCGGGGTCGCGACTTCGCTGCGCGGCCGATTACCATTGCCGATTGTCGTACCCGGTTGGTCGGCAGTCGTGTAGACATTGTCGTTAGTCAGGGTGATGTCCAAGCCACCGGTCATCGCAGTGCCATCAAACTGCGGGGGTAACTGACAAACATCGTAGTCCCCGCTGGCGGCTGCGCCACCGAAAAGCCCGGCTTCGTCATCTTCTAGCTCACCAAAGATCTCGGTGAAGGTTCCAACCAGCTCGGTTCCGTCGGGGCAGCTAGCTTCAGCCACAGGAATGGTCGCACTGGCGAGCGCAGTACCGGTCTCACCACCGGCGAAATCCCAAACGGCGTCATTTCCATTGACCCTGACCGTCCAGTCGGCGGTCCACTGCTCCTCACGCGGCACGCCAGGCTCGTAAGCGCCGATGTAATCGGTGCTGACAATGTAATCCGGTACCGGCAATGAATTGGCGTCGTCAGCTGACGCAGGCGGCCACATATCGGGACGGGTGAATGTACCGCTCAACGCGGCACCTTCGGTTGGGAAGCCCGAGATGTCCAAACGACCATCCAAATTGGTGCTGTTGTTTGTCGCAGGACTGGCCGACATGGAGTTGAACCAAGCGCTTACAGAAAAGGGATCAGCGTCGCCTTCTGCGTCAAGCACCATCCCGGTCCCATCGCCGAGGGAACCGACTATCGCACCTGCCGGAATACCGGACATTCCGGGATCGGGATCGGGATTACCACCACCCCCGTTGTTCCCGCCGTTGTCGCCGCCGCCCGAACCGCCAGAGCCGCCGGCGCCGCCTTGCGCGTTGTTGTCGACGTTGACATTGATCACCGGCGTTCCTGCACCGAAGTCGGATCCGTCGTCACAGGCCACCAGCAACACACTACCAAGCAAAGCTGCCGCCGTGGCGATCACTTTTTTCTGAAACATGAAGAAACCTCCGCTAGAAATTGATTCAACCGATTGGTTGCCAAAGGTCATGCTTTAAAACTCATACTCCACCGACAGCGAACCCGACCGGCCGAGCTTGTAACGACGCTGCACACCCACACCTTGAAAAACTTCAATGTCCGGATCCAGAAGATTGCGGAACTTCAAACCCACGCGCCAATTCTGACCAATGCCCTGTCGAAGATTAAAATCCAGCGTCGGCACAGATTCTTCGATCGCGTCCGGCAAGCCGCTGACACCCGCTTCAATAATCCGTTCACCAAAGACATTGAACAATAGGGCAACATCAGTTCGACGCCCCGGTTCGCTCAATCCAAGCGTGAGGTTCACAATCCATGGCGACTGGCCCTGCAACTCGCGATCAGGATTCGTCAAGACGCTGTTCGGGTCATTAACCTTGATTTCTGATTCGATAAAGGTGAGGTTCGCTGCTGCATAGGTGTAGCTAAGCCAGTTAGCGTATTTTTCCAACTCATCAAACTCGGTGCGTAAATCAAACTCAATGCCGTAGTTATTGGCCTCCGAAACATTTTGAAATGAGCGGAATCCACCTTCTCCGCTAGGGCCAATCACGACTTCAATCGGATTGTCGATCTGCTTGTAAAAAGCGCTGGCCGTAAAACCTTCACTTCGGGCCCAATAAAACTCATAACGGAAGTCAAGGTTCTGGATGTTCGCCTGTTCAAGGTTTGGGTTACCTTGCGTGAGGCGTCGTGTCTCCGGATCACGGAACTCGATAGGCGACAATTCTCGAAACTGCGGACGATTTACGGTTTCGCTATAACCGAATCTAAATTTCTGCCTATCATCAAGAAAATAGGTTGCATTAATCGCCGGAAGAAGATCAGTGTCCTTAAGCCTAGCGCCGGGCGACGCGGAACCGTCAACGTTGCTGTTAGCGACCGTTATCTCCGATCTTTCTTGACGCGCCCCACCCTGGAGCCGCCATTTTTCACCAATGTAGTAATCACCTAAAACATAAACGGCGTCGACTGTCTGCTCAGCGCTAAAGATATCGGCGCGTTGATTTCCGACCAGGATCGATTGAGCGGTAAACAGATCGAAACGTGCATCTGAATCAAAGCTCGTGCTCGGCCCTATCGTGTCGGGCCTCAGAATCTGAGCAGGGGAAGGAAACGAGAATGTCTGCAAAAAGTCCTCGTCAGTAGACGAGCCGCCACCAACTGCACGAAATTGCCAACGCACTTGGTTGAAGTCTCTTTCGCGATCCGTCCGACGCAACCCCGCTTTCATTTCGCCGGTAACGTTGCTGGAAAAATCCATCGGCAAGGAAAAGTCAACACCCAGATCGAGATTGTCATCTTCAAGAAATTCCCATGTCCGGGTCAGCGGCTGACCACCAGTGCCTGAGGCGGTGCCGGATACAAATTCGAAAATCGGGTTGGCGTTTTGAGTCGTCGGACGGCGGCTGTAGCTATATTCACGACGATCCAAAACATCTCGGGTGGCGCTGGACGTGACCGCTTGCCACTGAACATCGAGCGGGCGGGCACGCTCAAATAAGTCGTGAAACGTGTGCTCACCACGGATTTGATGCGATAACAACTGAGTTTCAATCCAGTCCAAGGTAACGTCGCGTATCTCACGGCCTTCATCAACGATCTCACCTTCGGAAAAGTAGGTGCCTTTGAGTGTTTGGTTCGACATCAGCGCGGTGTAGCCCACCGTGTGGTCTTCATTGAACTCGAACGTGAGTCCGCCAATTACCCCACTGTCGATGGTCTGTTCGGACCGTTCAATCAACTCTTCCTCAAACGGACGCACGTCGCTACCTTCCAAGCGGAACGTACCCTGCTCCTCACGCCGGAACCGCCACTCAGAGTCATACAACGCAGATAACTGATAGCCGATCTCAGCAAAGTCAAAACGGCTGATGCGATCACCGATTGAGACCGACCCGCCGCCATCGATCGGCATCGCCTGAACGACGCGAATGTCGTAGATTGGCAACAGCGACTCTGCAACCACCTCACGCTGGGCCGCTGACAGATCACTGAGCGGAATACTGCCGCCGTTGGTCAGGTCAGCGGCGACGCTGGGAATATCTCTCACCCCGCCGTCGAATCCAGTCCAGTCACTTTCGCTGCCGAGATAACTCAAGCCGCGCAAAAAGGTGGTTTGGTCGTTGCCGCCCACCGATGCACCGACCGAGAAATTGAAGTCGTCAGGAAGACCCTTGGTATCGAGCAACACCGCACCGCCGGAAAAATCGCCGGGCAAGTCGGGGCTATAGGTTTTCTGTACCGCAATGCCGCCCAGGAAATCACTCGGGAACAGGTCGAGTGAAATAACTCGGCGCGTCGGGTCAGGACTGGGTAGCTCAGCGCCATCAATAAACACAGCCGAGTAGCGGTCGCCCAGACCGCGTACGAAAATCTGCTTATCCTGAAACGTGACACCCGTTACACGAATCAGGGCCGCCGCAGCATCGCTGTCGCCCGCAAGTGAAATGTCGGCCGCCGAGATCGCATCTAAGATGGATTCGGATCGACGTTCCAAAGTGGCCGCCGTATTGGGCACATACTGAGCGGTAACGACAATTTCATCAATCGCGTCATCGGACGTTGTGCCGGTGGATTTTGGTGTCAGTGCAAGCTGCATGCCTGCCGCCAAGTTGGGCGATGCACGTACGCCCTGAAACGTGCGTGATAGACCACCCGAGGTCACCTCGAGGTCGTAGACCCCGCGTGGAATATCGAACTGGAAATACCCATCGTCATCAGTGGTAACAGAGATGTCGGTGTCAACCACATGAATTCGGGCTTGGGGCGCCACACCGCCGCTGCCGTCGGTCACGACCCCTAGCAGCGTGGTTTCGCCCGCATTTTCAATGCCAAAAATGTCGCTGTCGATACCGGGGTCAATGCCGGGGCCACGCAGGTTGATGACGAGCTCCGCAGCCTCATCTGGAGCCAAACGAAACTCGCCTGCAGCAACGCGTGCTGCGCCCTGCAGAACGACGTAACGACGTACGCCGGGTTTGATCGCCTCCGCTTGGACGACACCACTGGCGCCTGTGGCGCCGAAGTTGACACCGTCAATTTCCAAAGTCAGTTCGGCAACGCCGCCATCGCTGTCGAGAACGATCACCGACACATCACCGGCGTCTGGTGTGTCCGCCAAGGCCACAGATGCTGAAAAAACAAACATGCACGAAGCCGCGATCGTGGCCAGATGCCTCATTTGAGGTTGCTCCCGTCAAGTCTGAAAGATCCCAGAGCGGCGGACTATAGGGATCAGAAATGACGATTTCGTGACGAGGCAAAGGTTCAGGCCCGACGCTTCGCGACAAACACTTGGCAGGTCGCCCAACCACTGTTTTCAAGCCATTGGGAGTGCGCCTGACCCTTGCGATCACGGAGCCAAAATCGTGCCGTGTTGCCGGTTGGCGCACGAGCGCAGATAATGCCGCCCCTTTTCAGCTGTAGAGACGATGTCGAAAGAAGACCATATCGAGATGTTGGGCGTTGTCACCGACACGCTTCCCAACACCACCTTCCGCGTCAAGCTGGAGAACGGCCACATCGTGACCGCACACATCTCCGGCAAGATGCGCAAGCACTACATCCGCATCCTCACGGGTGACAAGGTCACGGTGCAGCTCACGCCGTACGATCTGAGCAAGGGTCGCATCACCTTCCGCGACAAGTAACGGGAAGCCACCCGTACCCCAGGCCGAGGTGCGCTCACGCACACCCCGGCCTAAGTCATGTGCCTCAAACGAGCTCGGGCGAGTTGTTACGCTCCTTGGCCTCGATATCGAAGACGATGGCATCGTCACGCACTTTGACGCTGACGTGGCCTCCGTTGGCGAGCCTGCCGAACAGCAGTTCCTCGGCCAGCGGGCGCTTGATGTGCTCCTGGATGGCTCGCGCCATCGGCCGGGCACCCATGCGCACGTCGTAGCCCTTTTCGGCCAGCCACGCCCGCGCGTCTTCGTCGACATCCATCTGCACGCCTTTCGCGCCGAGTTGCGCTTCGAGCTGCAGCAGGAACTTGTCGACCACCCGTAGGATTTCGCGTGGCCCCAGGGGCGAGAACGCGACGATGGCATCGAGCCGGTTACGGAATTCCGGCGTGAACTGCTTGCGAATGACTTCCAGCGCGTCGGGCACGTTGTCCTGCTCGATCAAGCCGATGGAGCGGCGGGCCGACTCTTCGGCGCCAGCGTTGGTGGTCATCACCAGAATCACGTTGCGGAAATCTGCCTTGCGGCCGTTGTTGTCGGTGAGCGTGCCGTGGTCCATGACCTGCAGCAGCAGGTTGAACACATCGGGATGCGCCTTCTCGATCTCGTCGAGCAGAATCACCGCGTGCGGCTGCTTGATGACCGCATCGGTGAGCAGGCCACCCTGGTCAAAGCCGACATAGCCCGGCGGCGCGCCGATCAGACGGCTGACGGTGTGGCGCTCCATGTATTCGCTCATGTCGAAGCGCACCAGCTCGATACCCAGACACTGTGCCAGTTGCCGGGTCACCTCGGTCTTGCCGACACCGGTGGGGCCGGCCAGCAGGAAGTTGCCGATGGGCTTGTCGGGATTGCCCAAGCCCGAGCGCGCCAGCTTGATGCTCGCCGCCAGTTGGTTGACGGCCGCATCCTGCCCGTAGATGACCAGCTTGAGGTCGCGCTCGAGGGTGGCGAGCTTCTCGCGATCATTGGTCGACACGCTTTTCGGCGGAATGCGCGCAATCTTGGCGATGGTTTCCTCGATGTCGCGAACCTGCACGGTCTTGCGGCGCTTCGACTCGGGCAGCAGACGCAGCCTTGCCGCCGCCTCGTCGATGATGTCGATGGCCTTGTCGGGCAGTTGCCGGTCGGTGATGTGCCGCGCCGACAGCTCGACCGCCGAGCGCAGCGCGCTTCGGGTGTATTGCACGGTGTGGTGTTCTTCGAAACGCGACTTGAGGCCTTCGAGAATCTTCACCGTGTCTTCGATGCTGGGCTCGTCGACGTCGATCTTCTGGAAGCGCCGAGCCAGCGCACGATCCTTCTCGAAGATGCCGCGATATTCCTGATAGGTGGTCGAGCCGATGCAGCGCAGCTCACCGGACGAGAGCAGCGGCTTGAGTAGGTTCGAGGCGTCCATCACCCCACCCGAGGCCGATCCCGCACCTATGATCATGTGAATCTCATCGATAAAGATGATGGCGCGGGGCTGTTGTTTCAGCTCGTTCATCACCGCCTTGAAGCGCTTCTCGAAGTCACCGCGATACTTGGTGCCGGCAATCAACGCACCCAGATCGAGGCTGTAGACGACACTGCCTTCCAGCAGCTCGGGCACTTGGTCTTCCATGATCAGCCAGGCCAGACCTTCGGCAATGGCGGTCTTGCCGACGCCGGCCTCGCCCACCAACAGCGGGTTGTTCTTGCGCCGGCGGCACAGGGTCTGCATGACCCGCTCGATTTCCAGATCACGGCCAATCAACGGGTCGATCTTGCCCTCGGCAGCGCGCTTGTTGAGGTTGACCGCGTACTGGTCGAGCGCTGAGCGCTGGTCGGCCTTGTCGTCGCCGGTATCGGCACGGCCTTCGAGACCGGCCTCCGGCGCCTTGTCAGGTACCGCGCCATTTTTGGCGATGCCGTGCGAGACAAAGTTGACGATGTCGAGCCGCGAGACCCCCTGTTCGCCCAGCAGGTAAACCGCATGGGTGTCCTTCTCGGCAAACAGCGCGATCAGCACATTCAGCGTGGTGACCTGCTTCTTGCCGGACGCCTGCACGTGATAGATCGCCCGCTGCAGCACACGCTGGAATGACAGCGTCGGCTGCACCTCATGACGTTCAAGCTCGCCCATACGCTGCAGGTGGGTGTTGATGTACTCGCGCAGGTCGGCTTCCAGCCGCTCCATGTCGCAGCCGACGGCGGTCAGCGCCTCGGAAATCTGCGTGTCGGAGAGCAACGCCAACAGCAGGTGCTCGACAGTGAGCAGGTCGTGGCCTTCCATGCGCGCGGCCACAAACGCCGCGTCAAGGGCTTTCTGCAGGTCATCGGATAGCATCAGGCCTTCTCCATTACGGTAAGTAGCGGGTGTTGGTGCTTGCGCGCGAACGCATTCACCTGTGCGGTCTTGGTCTCGGCAATCTCGGCCGGGAAGACACCGGCGACGCCACGACCCTGGGTATGGACATGCAACATGATCTGCACCGCCTGTTCACGGGAGTGTTGGAAAAACTGTTGCAAAACCTGGACCACAAATTCCATTGGGGTGTAATCGTCGTTGACGACAATCACCTTGAACATGGGCGGCTTCTTGAGTTTGGGCTTGGCGTCCTGCAGGGCCAAGCCGTCGTCATTGCCGACAGGGGTGTTACCGAGGGGGCGGATGTTGTGCTTCTGCGTCATGGTTTCAATATTAGCGCGCACTTCAGCAAATCAATGACAACCCGATGCAGGGTGTTGATGAGCCGCTGAAATGACTGCGAAAACTCCGTGTCGATGCCGTCACTGGGTGGGTGGGATACCAAACGCCAACGGACTTCGGCGAACGCCCGTCGATCCTGAGGCAAATAGACCCCAAGGTGCGGCTCGGGTTCGCCTCGGCCGCGAGCACTTGACGGCCACGACCTCGAACGCGCGGTGCGCCCGACATCAGCAAGGACGGGGTCGCAAGGTATGATCGCGCGATGTCGTCGCTCCACACACTTTCCCTGGCCTGGCCGCGGCAGCTCGCGGCCGGCTGGCCGCGCGTTCAGCGCTGGCTGATTCCGGGCAGCATCCTGCTGTTCGCGGCACTGATCGGCTGGCAACTCGCGGGCCTGTTCTGGCACGCCGTCGGCACCGAGACCGTGTGGCAGCCGCCGCGCATCAGCGCGACTGGCGACAGCAGCCAACCGTCTGCCCAGATCGACCTGGGTGCCATCAGCGAGGCCAAGCTGTTTGGCACGGCCGAGGCCAACCTCGCCACGAAGGCGGTCACTGACGCGCCTGAAACCACACTCAACCTCAAGCTGATCGGCCTGTTGTTCGGTCGAACGCCTGAGGGCTCGCGGGCGCTGATCAACACCGGCGGCAGCAACGAGGCCCCGTTTTCGACCGGCATGGAAGTCGTGCGCGGCGTGACCCTGGAACAGATTTTCGCCGACCGGGTGATCCTCATGCGCCAGGGGCGTCCCGAAACCCTCAGGCTTGAGAAAGATGCCCCTGCGGCCAACGTGGCGGCCGCACCTGCCGCCAGCGATCTCGGAGACGCGGTTGTATTGCCGCAACTGGGCTCGGTGCGCGATGAAATTTTGCAAGACCCGTCCAAGGCCGCGACCTATCTCAGGGTGCAACCGTCGGCCTCGGGCGGCAGCATGCAGGGTTATCGCATTTACCCGGGTCGCGACCGCGCACTGTTCAACGCGGCGGGGCTCAAGCCGGGGGACTTGGTCACCGCCATCAACGGCACCGAGCTCAACGACGCCAGCAAGGCGCTGTCGATGCTCACCGACCTTTCGACCGCCAGCAGCGTGTCGCTCACCATTGAGCGCGGCGGCAACTCACAGAACGTGACGATTTCACTCGACTGATGCCCATGACCCCACACCGAATTCGCCCCTGGTTGGGCCTGTGCCTGCTGACGCTGGGTCTGACGCCCGCGGCGGCCAACGTCACGCTGAATCTCAAGGAAGCCGACATCAGTACGCTGATTGCCACCGTCAGCGAGGTGACCGGCCGTAACTTCATCGTCGACCCGCGCGTGCGCGGCAAGGTCACGGTGATCTCCAGCCAGCCGATGAGCGAAGAGGGCGTTTACGAGACTTTCCTGGCCACGCTGCAGGTCCAGGGTTTTGCCGTGCTGAAGACCGGGGAGGCCTACAAGATCGTGCCCGAAACCAACGCCCGGCAAGACGGCGGCACGCTTGCCGACCGCGGCAATGTCGCCCCAGACGAAATCGTCACCCACGTTTATGCGCTGCAGAATGTCGCCGCCGCCCAGCTGGTGCCGATTCTTCGCCCACTGGTGCCGCAATGGGGACACCTGGCCGCCTACGCGCCCTCGAACATGCTGATCATTGCCGACCGCGCCGGCAACGTCAGCCGTCTGGACCGCATCATCCGTCGCATGGACCAGGCCGGCGACTCCGAGATCGAGACCGTGCGCCTCGAATTTGCCGCCGCCAGCGAGGTGGTGCGCATCCTCACGGGCCTGAACCAGGCCGGCCAGCAGGAGGGCGCCTCGGCGCCGGCAACCTTGATCGCCGACGAGCGCTCCAACAGCATTCTGATTGGCGGCGACAAGGCCGAGCGACAGAAATTTGTCGACATCATCCAGACGCTGGACATCGAGCTGAAAGGTGACGGCGCCACCCAGGTCATCTACCTGCGGCACGCCGACGCCGAAAACCTGGCCCCGATTCTCGAGGGCTATGCCGAACAGGTCAGCGAAGCCGAAGCGGCGACCGCGTCGGGCGGCGGCGAAGGCGGTGGCGCACGGCGCTCAGGCGCCAACCCCATGGTCCGTGTGCTGGCCGACCCCGACACCAACGCCATGATTGTCACCGCGCCGCCGAAGATCATGCGCCAGGTGCGCGACGTGATCGCCCAGCTCGACATCCAGCGCGCGCAGGTACTGGTCGAGGCGGTGATTGCCGAAGTCAGCAGCGACCAATCCAGCCAGTTGGGCGTCGACTGGGCGGTGTTCAATGAAGACCGCGTGGCCGCCGCCGGCATCCTCGACTCCTCCACCCTGCAGGGCCTTCAGGCCGCTGCCAGCGGCGGCGACATCGATGGCACCGCCGCGCTGGGCGTTCTCGGGCAGGGCCTGAACGTGGCGATTGGCCGCGCCGGCAGCTCGACCACCTTCGGCCTGCTGGTCAAGGCGCTGCAAGGCGACGGCGACACCAACATTCTGTCGACCCCGACGCTGGTGACGCTGGACAACCAGGAAGCCAGCTTCTCGGCCGGCCAGGAAGTGCCGTTTCTCACCGGCTCGTTCAGCAATACCGGCGCCGGTGCCGGCGTCGGCGGCCAGGTCAATCCGTTCCAGACCATCGAACGCCGCGACGTGGGCCTGACCCTGGGCGTCACCCCGCAGATCAACGAGGGCGACGCCATCAAGATGGTGCTCGACCTCGAAGTGTCGAGCCTCGCCAGCGGCTCGGCCGGCGGCGCCAACCTGATCACCAACAAGCGCACGCTGACCAACACGGTGGCAGTGGAGAACGGACAAATTCTGGTGATTGGCGGCCTGATTGACGACAGCGTCACCGACACTCAACGCCAAGTGCCGCTGCTGGGCTCGATTCCACTGCTCGGCAACCTGTTCAAGTTTCGCTCGGTGGAAAAGGTCAAGCGCAACCTGATGGTGTTCATCCGCCCCAGCATCCTCCGCAACCAGGCGCAGGGCGACTACTACACGCGCATCAAGTACAACGATGTGCGCGACGCGCAACTTGAGGCGTCCGGCACCAGCATTCCGCTGGTGGGCGGGCGCTCGGCGGTGATGCTGCCGTTTGATGAATACAGCGCCATCAAGCCACCGGCCTCGGCCGACGAACCACGCGATGCCCGCTCGCCACAAGCGACCGACGGCCCGCGACCGATTCCGACGCCCGTACCCGTGCGCCCCCGCCCCACGCCAGCGCCATGAGCCTGAGCACCCCCGACGGCCAGCCGCTGCCGCGACCCAGTTTCGCCTTCGCACGGCGACACGGCGTCATCGTCAATGCCTGGGTCGATGGCCGCGTGCAGTTGTGCGTGCGTGAGGGCGCCAGCATTGATGCGGTGCAGGAAACCCGCCGTTTCGTCGGCCAGCCCATCAAGCTCAAGCCGGTAGCGGCCCTGGAGTTCGACGCGCTGTTGCAGAAGACCTACGAGGGCCAGACCGCCGCCAGCGCGGCCCTCATCGACGGCATGGACGACGTCGAAGACCTCGACGCCCTGGCCCACGCGCTGCAAGACAATCAGGACCTGCTGGAGTCCAGCGACGACGCGCCGGTGATCAAGTTCATCAATGGCCTGCTCATCGAAGCGATCAAGGAGAACGCCTCCGACATCCACATCGAGAGCTTCGAAACTCGCCTGCAAATCCGCTTCCGGGTCGATGGCGTGCTGCGTGAAGTGATGGCGCCGCCGCGCACCCTGGGGCCGCGGCTGGTGTCGCGCATCAAGGTCATGGCCAAGCTCGACATCGCCGAAAAACGTCTGCCGCAGGACGGCCGCATCTCGCGCGGCTTCGGCGGCCGCAAGGTTGATGTGCGCGTCTCGACCATTCCCACCGGGGCCAGCAGCGAGCGGGTGGTGATGCGTATTCTCGACAAGCAGGCCGAGCGCCTCGACATTGAACAACTGGGCATGCTGCCCGAGCAGGCCGCGCTGCTGACCAAGCTGATCGAACGCCCTTACGGCATTTTGCTGGTCACCGGGCCCACCGGCTCGGGCAAGACCACCACGCTGTATTCGGCGCTGTCGGCACTGAATGATCGCTCGCGCAACATCATGACGGTGGAAGACCCCATCGAATACAACATCGACGGCATCGGCCAGACGCAGGTCAACGCCAAGGTCGAGATGACCTTCGCGCGCGGCCTGCGCGCCATTCTCCGGCAAGACCCCGACGTGGTGATGGTCGGTGAAATTCGCGACCTGGAAACCGCCGAGATTGCCGTGCAGGCCAGCCAGACCGGGCATCTGGTGCTCTCGACCCTGCACACCAACACCGCCGTGGGCGCCATCACCCGCCTGCGCGACATGGGCGTTGAGCCCTACCAACTCAGCGCCTCATTGATTGGTCTGATGGCGCAGCGTCTGGTGCGCACCCTGTGCCCGGCCTGCAAAACGCCGTACGAGGCCAGCACGGTCGAAAAGGAACAACTGGCGGTCTCGCCCGACCTGCCGCTGACCTTGTTCAAGCCCGAGGGCTGCCCACTGTGCCGCCACACCGGCTTCAGCGGCCGCAGCGGCATTCACGAGCTCATCGGCCTCGACCGCCAGCTAGAAACCATGATTCACGATGAGGCCAGCGAGCAGAAGCTGGAAACCTACGCGCGCAGCAAGCACGCCGGCATTCTCGACTCGGGTCGCGCCAAGGTCATCGCCGGCAACACCACACTCAAAGAAGTGCTGCGCGTGACCATCGAGGCATGATGCGCGCCTCTGAAAATCGCCCGGGCTGATCGATGCCCGCCTACGAATACACCGCCCTCGACGCACGCGGCCGCAACCGCAAAGGTTTGATCGAGGGCGACACGCCTCGCCAGGCGCGCAGCCAGTTGCGCGAGCAGGGGCTGATGCCGCTGGAGATTCGCGAGGTCGCCGAGCGTCGCAGCGCGCAGGGGTTTTCACTGAAACGCAGCGGCGGCTCGCTGTCGAGCACCGAGCTGGCGCTGTTCACCCGGCAGCTGGCGACGTTGGTGCGGTCCGGGCTGCCGCTGGACGAGTCGCTGACGGCAGTCTCGGAGCAGAGCGAACGGAAGCACGTGCAGCGTCTGGCGCTGGGCGTGCGCGCCAGCGTGGTCGAGGGCAATCCGCTGGCGATGGCGCTCAACCAGTTTCCCAGCGCCTTTCCGCCGCTGTTCCGGGCCACGGTTCAGGCGGGGGAATCGTCCGGCAAGCTCGATCACATCCTCGACCGGCTGGCGGACTACGTCGAAAAGCGCCAGGCCATGCAGCAGAAAATCATGTTGGCGGCGGTGTATCCCACCATCCTGACCATCGTCGCCATTCTGGTGGTGGTGCTGCTGCTGACCTTCGTCGTGCCGCAGGTGGTGGACGTGTTTGACAGCATCGACACCGAACTGCCCGGCCTCACCCTCGGGCTGATTGCCACCTCCGATTTCCTCAAAGCCTATGGCGTGCTGATGCTGATCCTGATGGGAGCCGGCTCAGTCGTGTTTGGCTGGATGATGCGCCGCGACGCCTTCAAGCGCCGTGTGCACCGCAACGTCTTGCGACTGCCCCTGATCGGTCGTCTGACCCGCGGCGCCAACACCGGCCGCTTCACCCGCACGCTGGGCATCCTCTTCGGCAGCGGCGTGCCGATTCTCGATGCCATGCAGATCGGCACTCAGGTGGTCACCAACCTGCCGATGCGCGAGGCCATCGAACAGGCCGCCGTGAAGGTTCGCGAGGGGGCGTCGCTGTCGCGGGCCCTGGCGCAAAGCAAACTGTTCCCGCCAATCAGCGTGCACCTGATCGGCAGCGGCGAGGCCAGCGGCAAGCTCGACGACATGCTCGAGCGCGCCGCCGACAACCAGGAGCGCGAGGTCGAAACCCTGGTCGCCGGCCTGATGGGCGTGTTCGAGCCGGTGCTCATCCTCACCATGGGCGCGGTGGTGCTGGTCATCGTGCTGGCGATTCTGCTGCCGATTTTCGACCTCAATCAGTTGGTGCAGTAGGCACGCGCCGACCCCTCGACAGCGGGGCGACAAACGGCAGCAATCGGCCGCCGACGACCCTTGGGGTCTGAGCGGGTCGCCTCCTAGAATTCCGGCGTCATCAACCCACCGGAATCACTGCCATGCGCCGCCTTCAAAACCTCCTGCTTGCGGTGCTGACGCTGGGACTACTCTCGGCCTGCGCCAGCCTTCCACAACAAGCCTACGACCCGGCTGACCGCCAACAGATCAAGACCATCGGGCTGCTGACGCCGTCGATGGCATCCGACCTGGACGTGCGGATGATGATCCACCCCGGTGCCAGCTTCGGCATCGTCGGCGCGCTGATCGCCGAGGGCGACATGTCGAAGAAGAGCGAGAAGTTCTCGGCCAGCGTGCGCGCCCACAACTTCTCGGCACAACGCGAAATGGCCCAGTACATCACCGCCGCTTTGCAGCGGGCCGGCTATACCGTCGTGCCGGTCAGCGTCAACCGCGATATCGGCGAACAGACGTTCATGGAAAGCTACGCCATTGCCAATTCGCCGCCGGTCGATGCCTACCTGGATTTGTACACCACGCTCGTGGGCTACACCGCCGCTGGCGCCACCACGGCTTACCGACCCACGGTGCGCCTGGGTGCCAAGCTGGTGCGAGCCGGAGACCAGCAAACGCTCTATACTGACCACATTTGGTACAACCCGTTTGGCGAGCCGAAAGATGCCATTACGCTGGCCGCCAGCAGCCGCTTCGACTACGACGACTTTGACGCGCTGATCGCCGACTCCAAGCGCGCCACCGATGGCTTGCACGAGGCCATGACGGCCGCCAGTGAAGCGCTGAGCCAGCAACTGCGGTGATCAACGCAGGCCTGCCCAGGGGTGGGGTCGTGGCACTGCTGGGTCTAGCCTTGTGCGGCTGCGCGGCACCGGCACCCAAGCCAGTCACCCAGCTCACGCCTGCCGCCTGCCAGACCGCGCTGGACCTGACCGCCGCGCGGCCTTTCCCGGTCGGTGACGACGCGCCGCTGCTGCTGGACATGAACGACACGAGCCCCTGCCTGTTGAGCGCGGGCGGGAGCGCAGAGCGGGTCCAGTTACTTCGCCTGCCCGCGCCACAACCGGGCTATCAGGTCGAAATCGAGAGCCTGCTGCACGGCGAAGCCCTGTTCGCGGTCGAGGCGGTGGTGCTGGATGCGACCGGAACGCCGGTTCGAACCTTGCGCCACGACCGTTTTGTGATGCGCGGAGACCGCCTGCACGGCGTGCTGTTCGTCAAATCCGGGCCGATCGCCGAGCCCTATCTGCTGCTGCGATCTGCCAGCGGGGTGGTCGGGCAAGCCGCAGCGTCCACAACCAGCACCTATGGCACCTTCACGCTGATCAACGTGGCCAGCGCAGCGCTGCTTGGCGCACCCCTTTACCACGCGGTCGAAACCGAGCAAACCGTAACCCGGGCCCACAACGGCAGGTTACGAGTCTCCATGAAGCAGGCGGATACGGCGCGGTGAATCGCAACTTGGGTGCGGCAGCCTTCAGGCCAGGCCCATGAACACCGCCAAGGCCCGATTCACGGCCACCAGCGTCTCGTCATCGACGCGGCCGAACACGGGGCCGATTTTTTCGCTGGCCAGGGTGTGGGGCTTATCGACCATGACCTGCGACGCCTTGCGTAGGCCGTTGTCGGCGCCGGGCTTCAGGCTAATGCGGAACAGCGGCGCGGCGCGCAGTTCGCTGGTGACGGGCAGCACGACAACCGACGGGTGGGTGCTGAACAGGTCGGACTGAATCACCAGCGCCGGTCGCGGCTTGCCGTAATCGCCCGACAGTGCGACCGTCACCAGATCGCCGCGCTTCACCGCCAGTCTGCGGTGTCAGCGGAGTCCTCAATCCACTGCAACACGTCGCGCTCATGGGCGTCATCGCGCAGCAGTGCCGATTGCCGCTGGCATTCTTCGGCAAAGCCCGCGCGACGCGTGTCGGGCACCCAGATCTGCACCGGGCGCAGGCCGGATGCGCGCAACGCATCGCGGCGGCGCTGCACCCGTTCGGCGTTCTTGCTGAGCATACTGGCCTCCAAATTCATTACATGTAATGTCTGAGTATCCTCGTCATCACGCTGCCTTGCAAGCACAGCCCGGACTTAACGCACCCAGCGACGCGCGCTCTGGAACATCTGCGCCCACGGCGTCACGACGTTGCCGCGAACCGCCTCGGGCCACCACGAGCCAGTGGTGCCGGCCACGGTACGCTCGGGATGCGGCATGAGAATCGTCACCCGGCCATCGGCGTTGCAAACGCCGGTGATGCCGTTGGGTGAGCCGTTGGGGTTGGCGGGGTACTGGCTGGCGACGCCGCCCTGGCGGTCGATGAAGCGCAGCGCAATCTGACCGGCATCGCGCATCACGTCCAGGTCTGCCGCGTGGCCGAACACCGCCCTGCCCTCGCCGTGCGCGACGGCAATCGGCAGCCGTGATCCGGCCATGCCTTGCAGGAACAGGGAGCGGGATTCGGCAACCTCCACCATCGTCCAGCGGGCTTCGAACTGCTCGCTGCGGTTGCGACGGAAGGCTGGCCAGTGTTCGGCACCGGGCACCAGAGATTTAAGCGCCGCAAACATCTGGCAACCGTTGCAGATGCCCAGCGCAAAGCGTTCGGGGTGCGCGAGGAACCCGGCAAACGCGGCCTGTGCGCGATCATTGAAACGAATGGTGCTGGCCCAGCCCTGCCCGGCGCCGAGCACGTCGCCGTAGGAAAACCCGCCGCAGGCGACCAGCCCCGCGAAGTCCATCAGGTTCACGTGCCCACCGAGGATGTCGGTCATGTGCACGTCCACAGCCTCGAAGCCGGCCTGATCGAAGGCCCACGCCATTTCGGCCTGCGAGTTGACGCCCTGCTCGCGGAGGATGGCAACCCTGGGTCGCTGCGCGACGTGAGGGGTGAGGGGTGAGGGGTGAGGGGTAAAGCTGAGCTGCGCGCTCAGACCAGGGTCTGCCGCGTCGGCCAGCGCCTCGAAGGCCTCGCGCGCGCAGTCGGGATCGTCGCGCAGCGCGGCCAGCCGATAGCTGGTTTCGGCCCAGGTCTGGTGCAGTTGGGTGCGCGGCGCAGCGTAGCGCTGGGCACCGTCCATGAGGATGCGGATGTGGTCGTCATGGCTGGGCGCGCCCAGGGTCTGGATGGTCAGGCCGGCTTTCAGGCCGTCAGCGGCGAAGGCGTCGGCGTCGGCCTTGCGCAACTGCACCACCATGCCCAGTTCTTCGGCAAACAACTGGCCGATGAGGTCGCCTTCCGGCAGGTCGATGCGCAGGCCGCAATGACCGGCAAAACTCATTTCCAGCAGCGTGACCAGCAGGCCGCCGTCAGAGCGGTCGTGGTAGGCCAGCAGGCGACCGTCATTCCAGTTCTGAATGAGATTCCACGCCGCCTTCAGTTGCGCGGGGTGTTCCAGATCGGGGGCTTCTTCGCCCAGCTCGCCATAAACCTGCGCCAACGCCGAGCCGCCGAGTCGATTGCGGCTGTTGCCCAGATCGACCAGCAGCAGCCGGGTGTCGGCGTCGGGTGAGAGTTGTGGCGTGAGGCTGCGGCGCACGTCGCTCACCGGCGCGAAGGCGGTGACAATCAGCGACACCGGCGCGGTCTGGGTCTGCGCACCCTGCGCGTCGTCCCACACCGACTTCATCGACAGCGAATCCTTGCCCACCGGAATGCAGATGCCGAGTTCAGGGCAGAGCTGTTCGCCCACCGCACGCACCGCGTCGAACAGCCGTGCGTCTTCATCGCCCTGCCCGCACGCCGCCATCCAGTTGGCCGACAGGCGCACGTCCGACAGATTCGCGATCTTGGCGGCAGCAATATTGGTCACTGCCTCGGCGACCGCCATCCGCCCCGAAGCGGCAGCGCTGATCAGCGCCAGCGCCGGGCGTTCGCCCATGGCCATGGCCTCGCCCGTGGTCGCGGTAAAACCGGTGGCGGTGACGGCGCAATCGGCCACCGGCACCTGCCACGGGCCGACCATCTGGTCGCGCACGCTCAGGCCGCCGACGCTGCGGTCGCCAATGGTGATGAGAAATTCCTTGGACGCCACGGCGGGCAGGCGCAGCACGCGGGTGATGGCCTCATCCAGTGCCACCTTGGGCAACTTGCGGGTCACTGGCTGGGCGCGCGTGGTGGAGCGGCGCATGCGCGGCGGCTTGCCCAGCAGCACCTCCATGGGCATGTCCACCGGATGCGGCGACGTGCCCCGGTCTTCGACGATGAGTTGCGGCGCGGCAGTGGCGGTGCCGACCACTGCCACTGGGCAGCGCTCGCGTGCGCAGGCGGCTTCGATGACCGGCAGGCCCTCGGGCAGAATCGCCAGCACATAGCGTTCCTGACTTTCGTTGCACCAGATTTCCATCGGCGACAGCGCCGGGTCAGCCGACTGCACGTCGCGCAACTGGAAGTGCCCGCCGCGACCGTCGGCGTGTACCAGTTCCGGCAGGGCGTTGGACACACCACCGGCGCCAACGTCGTGAATCGACAGAATCGGGTTGGCCTCGCCCAGCTGCCAGCAGGCGTCCACCACTTCCTGGCAGCGGCGTTCCAGCTCGGGGTTGGCGCGCTGCACGCTGGCAAAGTCCAGCGCTTCGGTGGAACTGCCGGTGGCCATGGAACTGGCCGCGCCACCGCCCAGACCGATGAGCATCGCCGGGCCGCCCAGCACCAACAGCAGCGCGCCTTCGACCACCGGCAATTTCTCGACGTGGCCGTCGCGCACACTGCCGTAGCCGCCGGCAATCATGATGGGCTTGTGATAACCGCGATTGCGGCCGTCCGGCATCACCTGTTCCAGGGTGCGGAAATAGCCGTTGAGACAGGGACGACCGAATTCATTGTTGTACGCGGCGGCGCCGATGGGCGCTTCCAGCATGATGTTCAGCGCCGAAGCCATGCGCGGCGGGCGCGACAGCGGCGCTTCCCAAGGCTGCTCGAAACCCGGAATCCGCAGATTCGCGGTGTTGAACCCCGCCAGCCCCGCCTTGGGCTTGCCGCCGCGGCCGGTGGCGGCTTCATCCCGAATCTCGCCGCCGCTGCCGGTGGCCGCACCCGGATCAGGGCTGATGCCGGTGGGGTGGTTGTGGGTTTCCACCTTCATCAGGATGTGCACCGGCTCCTCATGGCCGCGCCAGACGCGGTCGGCCTCGGGGAACCAGCGCATCGCGGTGGGCCCGGCCATCACCGCCGCATTGTCCTTGTACGCCGACAGCACGCCGTCGGGCGTCGCCTTGTGGGTGAGGCGAATCATGTCGAACAGGGAGTGCGGCTGCACGGCGCCGTCCACCGTGAACTCGGCATTGAAAATCTTGTGGCGGCAGTGCTCGCTGTTGACCTGCGCGAACATCATCAGCTCGGCGTCTGACAGATTGCGACCCGCCTGCTGCGCGTAGCTGACGAGGTAGTCGATCTCATCGCCCGACAGCGCCAATCCCCAATCGGTGTTGGCCTTGATCAGCGCATCACGCCCGCCGCCGAGTACATCAACGGTGCGCAGGCTGCGGCGCGGCTGCACGGCAAACACCTCGGCCAGCTCGGTTTGGTCGCGGATCACCGATTCCATCATCGGGTCGTGCACGGCCTTGAGCTGCGCGGCGGTGGGCATCGGCCCATTGAGCAACAACACCCGTCCATGCTCGATGCGGCGCACGGCGCTCAGCCCGCAGACGCGCGCAATGTCGGTGGCCTTGCTCGACCACGGCGACACGGTGCCGATGCGCGGCACGATGAACAGGCGGGTTTTGGCCGACCGCCAGTCCAGCCCTTCGGCGCCCACCAGGGCTTCGAGTCGCGCGCGATCGGCGGCGCCATCCACCAGGTAAAAGTCCTGCACGGCCAGCGCGTTTACCGTGCAACCCAGGGCATCGGCCAGTCGGCGCAGCCTGAAGGCGGAGGTCCAGCAGGCACCGGGGATCAGCGTGACGGGCGACGACATAAAAAGCTTCTCGGAGACGGGAGCGGCAAGCCCGCTATTGTCGCCTACCCCGCAGGTCGGGTCATCGCCGCAGGATCAGGCAACGACCTCACACCAGTCGAAACCCTGACTTTGGTTGGCACAGTGGGCCTGCAAAGCATGATCGGCCAGTGCTGGTGCCACCGCGTCCAGCGCATGCGCCGGACTGTTGTTGACCTCGGAGAGGTGTGTCAGCCACAGATGTTGCAAGCGCGTCAGGTCGAGCCGCGCCAGCAGTTGCGCAGCCTGGGCGTTGGCCAGATGGCCCCAGTCGCCGCCGACCCGCGCCTTGAGGCTGGGGGGATACGGCCCGGCCGCGAGCAACTGCGGGTCGTGGTTGCACTCCAGCGCCAGCGCATCGACGCCTTGCAGCGCATGGACCACATTGGCCGAAACGTGGCCGAGATCGGAGACCACGCCCAGCCCGACGCCGCAGCATTCGACGCGGTACTGGCAAGGCTGGGCGGCATCGTGCGGTACCGAAAATGCGCGAATGCGCAGCGCGCCGATCTCGAAGTCGACATCGGCATCGAAGCAGTGCAGCGCCATACCGGCAAAAGCCCTGTGGGACCGAGCGGTGCCGTGGGTCAGGTGCACCGGAATGTTCCAACGCCGCGCCAGCGGCGCCACCCCGCCAGCATGATCGCCGTGCTCATGGGTCACCAGAATGGCGTCGATCTGCTGCGGCAGCAGGTCCAGCCGTGCCAGCCTGGCGGCGGTTTCACGCAGGCCGAAACCGCAGTCGATCAGCACCCGCGTGCCGCCACCTTCCACCACGGTGGCGTTGCCCTTGCTGCCCGAACCCAATGAGGCAAAGCGCAGCGCCATGCTCAGTTCTTGCTGCTGGGCGGGTAGATGGGGAACGGCATCACCTTGCCGCTGTCGCCTGCAGACGTGATGCGCGCGGGCCCCTGCTGGGCCGCCACCTCGTCGATACGGATGACCGCGTGCGCCGGCACGAAGAAGCGTTCGACACCTTCGAACTGGGCTTTGAGCTTTTCTTCGGTCGGATCGACGACCACTGACGATTTTTCGCCGAACACCAACTTGCCAATTTCGACAAAGCCCAGCAGCGCCCCGTGCGACACCTCGCGGGCGTACACCTCAAAAATCTGGTCGTGGTTACGAAAGCTGATGCGGTACAGACGGGTCGACTTGGCCATGCGCCATTTTAGGGGGTCTGACCCTGCGCATGCCGACCTGCGCGAAACTGCATGGCAAAGCGCAGCAGGTCATTGCCGTGCCGCAGCTTGAGCGCCTGAATCAGGCGCGCGCGATGGGTCTCGACGGTCTTCACCCCGACACCCAGCAGTTGCGCAATTTCGCGCGTTGAGTGCCCCTGCCCCATCAGATCGAGTAACTGACGCTGGCGAGGCGGCAGCGCGTCCAGCGGCCCGGTTGACGCGGCCGGCGGTGGCGCCACGGCCAGCCCGATGCGCATCTCGGGCGTCACGTAGGTCTCGCCGCCGAGGATGTGCGTCAGCGCCTGCCGAAGAATCTCGGGACGGGCGTCCTTGGGCACAAAACCGTTGGCGCCGCGCTGCAGGGCTTCACGCACGTACTCGGCATCGGTGTGCATGCTCAGCATCAGAATCTTCAGCGCCGGAAAGCGCCGTCGCAGCACCGGCAGCAGGTCCAGCCCGCTCAGGTGGGGCATTGAAATATCCAGTATCGCCAGCGCCACCTGGTGATCGGCGACCAGATCCGGGACCGGCAAGCCGTCATCGGCCTCGGCAACGATGGTCACCAGACCGGTGTGCTCCAGCAATTGCCGGAGCCCGGCGCGAACCAGTGCGTGATCGTCGGCCAGCAGGGCACGAACCAATGCTGTGGCGGGTGAATCTGGCGTCATGCCTGACCACCGGCGAGTCGGATCATTGCGTCAGGTCACGGGTCGGCAAGGGCGCTGCGACGCGCCGGTGGCGGGCAATTTCACGCCGGTGGAGGCGGAAGATCAACGACTCCACCGCGGCATCGAGCTCGGTGGCGACGGGGCAGACATCAAAGCCACCCCGCGCACCCACCACCGGCAACAGAATGGGCTGCGGCATGCGCACGTCCAGCCAAAGCCGCAGCCAGCCTGCGGCGCCTTCGGCCAGCGAAACCGCCCGCTCGCCGGCTTCGTCCAGCCGCCGCACATGACCGGGCGACAGGCTGAGCCGGCAGGCCTCGGGCAAGGGGATGAGATGGCGCTGCAGCTCGCACAGAGCGTCGAGGGCAAGGTCAAGTTGTGCCTGGGTGCGCCAATCGGCGGTGCCGATGTGTGCATCCTGTGTCGGCGAGCGATCTGCCTGTAACGCCTCCAGACCCAGCAGGCGGATCAGCGCGAGCGCGGCCGTGTCGTCACCGTGCGCGCCGGGCTGGCAATCCGCCGGCACGGTCACCGTGCAATTGACGCCAGGTCCGCCATCACGGAGCTCGGTTCCATCGTGGCGAGACATGGCTCAGGCCTCCAGGTAAGCGCGTTCACGAGCCGTTAGCGACGGCGGCGTGCGCAGCAGCTGGCGAACCCGCTCGCGCGCGGCTTCAAGGGCGTACAGCACGGCGTGATAGCGGCTGAGAATGTCGTGCAGCGCCCCACGCACCTCGGGCGAAAGCTGCTCGCAACGCGGCAGCCATTGCGCCATGAAGCGTCGCTGGCGGCCGAGTTGTGCCGCCACTTCGTCCCAGTCTTCGCTGGCGGTCGCTGCCTCCAGTTGGGCAACGGCCCGGCTCAGGGCGTCGACGGCCACGGCTGGCGCCTCGCTGCTCATGCCGCCGCCGCACGCGGGGGCGCAATACCGTCCCAGCCCTGTTTGATGTCGGTGACCAGCGAGGTCACTTCGAGCAGCATCGCTTCATCGCGCGCCAGACAAGCCGCCAATATTCGCCCCTCGCAGTAGCGATAGAGCGTGTCGAGTTGGGCGACCAGTTGCGGGTCAGCCGTGGGATCGAGGACGGCACGCAGATAGGCGAGGATGGCCAGCGCGCGGTCGGAATCTTCGCGTCGCGCCTCGGGCTTGGGCTTGGGCTGGCGAAGGGCGTGGCGCAAGCGGGCAATGCGGGTCAGCAGGCCGCCCAGCAACAGTTCGATCTGTCGGTGGGGGCTCATCGCCTCGACCTGAACCAGCGGCCCGGCGCCGGCGAATGCAGCAAGGGTGGCAGCGTGTGACATGAGGCGAGGTCTCCTGAAGTTCTGGCCACGTTATCGGCCGCTGCACGTCAAAACTTAAGGAACCCCTGCAAAACTACTGCGCTCGTCATTTCGCGTCCCGACAGTGCTCGAAATACTCATGTAATTCAATACATTCCGTTTTCTGCGCTCCGGCGAGACGCGAACTGAGCTTCGCTCGCTACGTTTTTCAGAAGTTCCTTGAGTTGTGATTTACAGCAAACGGGCCAGTTGCGCGTTGAGGAAATCGCTGGTCGAGCTCATCTGCCCGACCAGCGTATCGAGCGCGTTGAACTGGCGCTCCAGGCCTTCACGCACGCGGTCCATCCGGCGGTCGAGCTGGGTCTGGTCGTTGTTGGCCATCTTGATGCGCGCGTCCAGGCCCTCGCGCTTGGCGGCCAGACGGCCGCTGTCGCCCAGGTAGCCGTCGAGCACCGTGGTCATGCGCTCACCCAGTCCGCCGACCCCGGTCAGCAGTTGCTCCACCGCGTTGGGGTTTTCGGTCAGTGCCGACCGCAACTTGCTCTCGTCCAGGGTCAGGTTGCCGTTGGTCGCCGTGGTGAAGCCGATGGCTGACAACACCCCCAGGGGATTGCCGGTCACTTCGGCGCTGACCGCATTGCGCATCGCCGACGACGCGCCGCGCAAGGTCGCATCGCCCTGCAGCGCACCGGCCCGGCCGGTGGCGGCGTCGTAGCGCGTCACATCACGGGCGATGCCCATGGTGGCGTTGTAGGCGCTGACCAAACCGCTGAGTCGCGAGACGGTCTTGTCCAGATCGGCCTGCACGTCCACGGTGAACGCGGTGCCGGGCTTCTGATCAGTGAGGCGTAGGTTCACGCCCGGCAGCACGTCATCAAAACTGTTGCTGCCACGGGTCACGGTGAGGCCGTCGATCTCGATGATCGCGTCCTGCGCGGCCTGAATCTGGCTGAGGCCATCCCCCGGCGCGCCGGTGAAGCGCAGCGATTCAAGACCGCCGTCGCCGCCGATCGGCTCAACGCTGATCGTGTGATCGGTGCCGGCATTACGACTGCTGAGGATCAGGTGTGCCCCGCCGTCGGCCGTGACCACGCGCGCGCTCACGCCAGGATTGTCGGCCGCGCGATTGATGGCGCTGGCGATGGAGGACAGCGCGTTGTCGCCCTCGATCATTTCAATGTCGAAGGACTGGTCACCGACACCGATACGCAGCGTGCCGGTGCCCACCACGGTGTCCGCGTTGGCAAACGCGCCGCTGCGCAGGGACTGCGCCGTGGCCTGCTGCTGAACGGTCACGGCGTAGCGCCCCGCTAATGCCTTGTCGGTCGCGGTGGCGGTGAACGGCGCATCGGTTTGCACCGTCGCCGCGAATTGGGTCAGTCCGGTTTTGCCCAACTCGGTGATCTGTCGCTGCAAGGAATCGGCCGCAGCGCGAAAGTTGCCGAGCGCAGAAATCTGCGCATTTGATTGTGAAAGGGTGCGGGCGATGCGGGTATCCCCGCCGCTGCGCTCGGCCGCGACCAACTGATTGACGATGCCGGCAATGTCGAGCCCGCTCCCCACACCACCAAATGAAATGCCGGCCATGGTTGATACCTCAGGCGCGGTGATCGATGAGCAGGCCGGTCAAAGCCTGCGCGATACGCACCGCTGCCTCGTTGGGAATCTGTCGAAGCACCTCACCACTTTCCTGATCCACGATCTGGATCAGCGGACGCGGCAGTGCATCGTGCTGAACAAAGCGAAGTCCGGTCTGGCGTCGGGCCAGCTCGGTGTTGATCTCGTTGATGACCTGGACCATGAAGGCAGGCTCGGTCGCGACCCGCTCTGCCCGGGGTCCCGGCGGCGCACCAACAGCCGAAATCGCCCGGACGCGAGTCACGTCGGACGGGGCCAACAGGCTGGGCGGCAAGGCAACGAGGTCAGAATTGCGATCCATTGTCGGTAAGCCCTGGCGCGAGCGGGGTCATCCCGCCCGCGCCAGGGTCGTCTCCGTTAGCGCAGCAGAGACAGCACGCCCTGCGGCGCGGAGTTGGCTTGCGAGAGCATCGCGGTACCGGCCTGCTGCAGGATCTGGGCGCGGGTCAGGCTGGCCGTTTCCTTGGCAAAGTCGGTGTCCATGATGCGACTGCGGGACGACGACAGGTTTTCGCTGCTGGTCTGCAGGGTGCTGACCACCGAGCTGAAGCGGTTCTGCAGCGCGCCCAGATCGGCGCGGGTCGAGTTGATCACCTGCAGCGCCGAATCCATCGCCTGCATGGCGGCGTCGGCACCGGCGACACTGGAGATGTCGACGGTCGAGATGCCGGTGGTGGTGGCGCGCGCCGTGGTCGCAGCGGTCAGACCGGTGTCGGCGGTGAGCGCAGCGGCGGCACCCGCGATCACGATGTCATCGGTGGTCGAGACCAGGCTGATGGTGTTGCTGGTGTCCTTGATCGCATACACACCGGACTCACCGGAGGTCTTGTTGATCGCCGACATCATTTGCTCGGAGCGTTCGCTCGCCGAAGCTGCCGCATCGATGGCCCCGAGGTCGACGCCATTGATGGTCACGTCGCCGGCAGCCAGCGCGTTGGCAAAACCGGTTGAAACCGCCGAGGTCACCGTGGCACGGCCGTAGCTGCCGAGGTTGGCGGTGGTGGCGTCGACAATCGAGGTCACGTCAATGGTCTGGCCGACGTCGGCCCCAATCTGGAAGCTCTGGTTGGAAAAGCTGCCGTCGAGCAATTTCACGCCGTTGAAGCTGGTCTGCTCGGCAACGCGGTTGATCTCGCTGAGCAGCTGCGTGGCTTCGGCGTTCAGCGCGTCGCGGTCGGTCTGGCTGTTGGTGGCGTTGCGGGACTGCACCGCCAGTTCACGAATGCGCTGAAGGTTGTTGCTGACTTCGACCAGCGCGCCTTCGGCAGTCTGCGTCATGCTGATGGCGTCGTTGGCGTTACGACCAGCCTGGTCCATGCCGCGAATCTGCGTGGTGAAACGGTTGGCAATCGCGAGGCCTGCGGCGTCGTCCTTGGCACTGTTGATGCGCAGACCTGAGGACAGGCGCTGCAACGAGGTGGCGAGCGCATCGCTGCTGCCCGACAGATTGCGCTGAGCGTTCAGCGACATGACGTTGGTGTTGATGACTTGCATGGTCCATCTCCGGGTTGAAAACCCCGGCGATCCGGGGTGTAAGGGTTGCCGTCGAAGGAATGACGGTCAAACCCTGTTTCGGCCCCGGATCAGAAATCTTGCGTGGCAGGCGACACCGTTGATCGGCCTCGCGCGACCGTTGACGCGTCCGTCGGCTGCGGCTGACGAATCGCGGCGGCTTTCTGCTCTTTCAACAGGTACAGCGGCCGCTGTTTGGACTCGTCGAACAAGCGCGCCAGGTACTCGCCAATCACGCCGATGAACAGCAGTTGCAGGCCGCTGAAGAACAGCAACGTCACCATCAGACTGGGAAAGCCGGGCACCGGGTCACCGAAGATCAACGTCTTGACGATGATGAAGCCGCCCGAAACAAACGCCAGCAGTGCCACCAGCACCCCCGCATAGGTGGCCAGCTTCAGCGGCGCAGTCGAAAAGCTGGTGATGCCGTCAAGCGCGAAATTCCACAGCCGCCAAAGACTAAAGCTGCTGACGCCCTCGCCGCGCGGGTCGCGCACGTAGGTGACCGCCGCACTGGGAAAACCGATCCACGCGAACAGTCCCTTCATGAAGCGGTTGCGCTCCTTGATCTGGCGCAGCGCGAGCACCGCGCGGCGGCTGATCAGTCGGTAGTCGCCAGTATCGGCCGGGATTTCGACCCGGCGACTCAGGCGCCCCATCAGCCGGTAAAACACCGATGCGGTCGCGCGCTTGGTGAAGCTTTCGCCCAGCCGTTCGGCGCGTCGCGCGTAGACGGTGTCGAAGCCTTCGCGTGCCTTGGCCAGCAGGGTCGGCATCAGCTCGGGCGGGTCCTGCAGATCGGCGTCGATCAGCACCACCCAATCGCCGTCGGCAAAATCGAGGCCGGCGCTCATCGCGATTTCTTTGCCAAAGTTGCGCGACAACGCCAGGTAGCCGACCCGCGCGTCCGCGATCGCCAGGGCCTGGATGAGGGTGAGGCTGTCATCGCGACTGCCGTCGTCGACGAACAGCACGTCGGCACTGACGGTGTCTGCCATGTCATCGAGCACGGCGGCGACACGGGACCAGAACGCCTGCAGCCCGGCACTCTCGTTGAAGACCGGGACGATGATGCTCAGGTGCTGCAGCGGGCTCGATGGGTCAGCCACGGCGCTCCGGTTCGATGACGGTGAAGATCCAGTATTTCATGCACGCAAAGTTAAAGCCCATCACCGCGACCGTGGCGAGCATCTGCGCCGGCAGGTAATGCAGACCCAGACGCAGACCCAGCCCCAGCAACGCACTGTTGAGCAGCACGCCGAGCGCCACCATCAGGGCGAAGCGTGGCAGGCCCTGCCGATGGGGCCGTTTGCTGGCGAAGCTGAGTCGCCGGTTGAGACCGTAGTTGAGTGCGGCGCCGGCCAGAAACCCCGCCGCTGCGGCAGGAATCTCTGGCGAGCCCAGCAGTTCCACGGCTGTCGTCATCAGCGCGTAGTGCAATGCCGTTGACGCCACCCCCACCGACAGAAAGCCGCGCAGCGCGCTCACTCGCGCAGGGTCCACAGGCCCAGCGGCCGGTCACCCCATTTCGCCAGTTCGCGCCACTGGTAGTGCGACGCCAGCTGTTTGTCGAGCACCTCACGCGCGTCAGGTTTGTGGTTGGCCTCGCGCCAGCTCCAGACGATGTAACGCACGTCATGGGCCAGCAGGTAGGGCACGGGGTCCTCGTGCGTCCCGTCGAAAATCGCTTTCAGGGCGTTGTGTCGCGACCAGATCTCCGGCAACTGACCACGCCAGGTCACTTCGTGCAGCGGCCAGCCGAGAAACACCGGCTGCCCGGCCAGCAGGCTGTAGGCGCTGCCGTCGTCGTAGGCATATTTGTCGACCCGCTCCAGCACGATGCCGCGCGGCGCAACCTTGAGCGCATCAATGATCGCCGGGCCGCCCGCGTCGCGCCGGTAAATGCCGTCGCCGTGCAACTGCATCAGGTCGGGCTGCGTGGTGTTGCTGATGAACTTGACGATGTCGATGACGTAGAACAGCGTCGAGGCCAGCGCCAGCGCGGCAACTGCACGCACCCAGCGACGGGGACTGATCATCACCGCCGGTGCGACCCCGATCAGCGTCGCCACCCAGATCCAGCCCCACCACTTCATGGTGGTGTTGGTGCGCTCGTGGCGGCCACCCGACAGGTCATCGATGAAGATGAGTTCGGATGCGATCAGCGCCAGCACCAGCACCCCAGCCACCGGCCAGACGAAGCCACGCAGCGCCGCGGGCACGAACGCCGACAGGGTCAGCAGCACGAGCACCGGCAGCATGAGGGCGACAAACGACAGCAGCGGTGTGCGCTGCCCGGCGCCAACCCACGCCACCGGCGTGCTCAGGCTGCGGCTGGTGAACCCGGTGAGAAACGGCAGCAAGAGGACCAGCGCGGCCAGCCCACCGAGAACCAACGCCATCAGCCAGCGTCCGGCCAGATCGCGGTCACCGCTGCGCCACGCGTGTCCGGCTTGGGTCAGGCCCCAGACACCCACCATCAGTCCGTGCAGCGGAAACACCCAGGTATGTGCGGCGATGGTCAGCGGCACCGTGGCCGCCGCCAGCCCGGCGAGTGCCAGCCGCGTGCCGGGGGTGCGCGCCTCGGACTGCGCCGCCCACATCAGCGACAGGGCCAGTGCGAGCAAGAAGAAGCCGGCAATCGGCGGGTGGTAGTCGCCGATGTAGTACTGATAGCCAAAGGTTTCCAGCGGCAGTTCCGGGCGCTCGGCGCCCGGGACATCGGGCTTCCCGAAAAGGCGCTCGCCCAGCGCCGTGTTGATGCGCTGGTCGTAGTTGCCGATGAACCGCGCCGAGCCGGCCATGCCGTCATACACGTTGACGTTGTCGGGCTTTGCCTCGGTGTTGGTGGCCACCACCCGTGTCCAGATGCTGGCGCCCGTGCCGCCGGCCATCAGCACCACCAACAGCAAGGCCGCATAGCCGCGCGCCAGGCCTTGGCGGCGCGCCAGCTCCCAGGTCAGCGCCGGCGTCAGTGCCATCAGCAGCACGAAGGCAACGTTGTAGGCCCCGCCAGGGCTGAGCCCGAACAGGCGCGCCATGAGTGCCGCACCGTAATGTTGCAGGGCGTAATAAAAATCGAAGGCGTACGGCGGCATCCAGTGATCCATCGGCGGCAGCCGCTCGCCGTCGAGGTAGTTGACGATGAAGTACAGGTCGGTCAAGCGCTCTGCGCTGGGAAACAGACTGGGGTAACTGCCGCGCCACAGCAATCCAACCGCCACGGCAGCAAAAAACGGCAGGCTCGTTAGCAGCAATCGGCGATTAAACCAGCCCTGCCGCGCACCGATCACGGCCAGCACGGCACTGGCGATCAGCAGCAGTCCACCCGCCCCCCTCAGACTGCCGAAACCCACCGCGTGCTCCACCGTGAACATCACCGTGCAGATCGTGGCCAGCGCCGCCGACAGCGCGGTCCAGGGCGGCCAGCCCCGGTGTTGCGCCCACGCCAGCAGCACCGCGCCCGGCAGGCAGATGGCAGAAAACACGGCAAGCCAGAGCAGTAGCGACATGGACAAGGGGCTGGATGACGGCTGAAGAGCCGAATGCTAATCGCTGAATCGCCATCGCGCTTTACCCGCCCACCCCAACGTGCAAGGCTGCAGCGCAAGCCCGCACCGACGTGCTGCCGATGTTACGAAGGTCTCTGACCCTGCTGTTGGCCGCGACCCTGCGCGTCGGCGCCGTTCATGCCGAGGCGCCTGCGGTGATGAATGCCGAGGTCTACGCACCCGGGGTTGCCGTCTCCGAATACTGGATCAGCGAAAAGCTCGATGGCGTGCGCGGGTACTGGGACGGTCAGCAATTATGGAGCCGTGGCGGCCATCGTATCGTCACCCCTGCGGCCTTCACTGCGGGCTGGCCAAACACCCCGATGGACGGTGAACTGTGGATCGCGCGCGGTGAATTCGATCGTGTCTCCGGCATTGCCCGCCGTGCCCAGCCAGACCCCGACGATTGGCAGCAGGTGCGCTTCAGAGTGTTCGACCTGCCAGAGCATGGCGGCCCCTTCGGTGAACGCGTGAAGGCGATGCGCGACCTGCTCAATCCCTTGGACATCCCCTGGCTGCAGCCGGTGACGCAATGTCGTCTGGCCGACGACACCGAACTTGAGCAACGGCTGGCGGCCGTCATCGCGGCCGGTGGCGAGGGTCTGATGCTGCACCATGACGAGGCCCGCTATCGCGCCGGTCGCAGCGACGCGCTGCTCAAACTCAAGCCCCATGACGACGCCGAGGCGCGGGTGATCGGCTATCGCCCCGGCCAAGGCAAATACACCGGGCAGATGGGCGCGCTCGAAGTTGAAACGCCGGACGGCGTGCGCTTTGCCCTCGGCAGTGGCTTCAGCGACGCCCAACGCGCCGACCCACCGGCGATCGGGGTCTGGGTCACCTACCGGTACAACGGTCTCACCCACAATGGCGTGCCGCGATTCGCGAGGTTTTTGCGGGTGCGTGAGGGCTGGACGCCGCCCTGAACCTGTCGGTCAGCTGCCGAGATCGGTGCTGATGGCGGTTTCCAGCATGGCCAATAACAATGACGCATACGCCCCGGCACTCCACGGACGACGCCCCGCGTGCTGGGTGTGGATGGTCGTGTAATGCGTGCCGGGCACCGCCATCAGGCCGGCAAATCTTTCAGCCACCGCTGCCGGGGTTGCAGCATCGTAGATGGGCTGAATCATCCGATCGGTTCGCCGCCACAACACATCACCCGCCGCAACGTGATGGCGCAGAAACAGCCGGTAACTGGCGAACTCGGACCAGCGCCGCACCGGCTGTGACAAAAGCACGGACCACCAGGGCTGTCCGTAGCGGCGCTCGAGGTGCTGCAGGAAGCAGCGCACCGTCGGCGCGTGAAAAACGAAAGGCGTGTCGAACGAGGTGTCGAGTGGCCCCGACTGGGGCATCGGGTGACACAGCAACGCATGCGCCTGCGTGACCCAGCGCCGCTGCTTGGTGCCCATGGGTGTCGGCGGCGCTTGCAGATACAAACAGACGATGCGTCCCTGGGGATCGGTGAAGTCGGCTTCGCTCGCACTTGGCAACACCGCCACGTCGCTGTCAATCACCACCACCGTGTCGGCGGTGCTGGCGGCGGCGGCGGCCAGTTTGCTGATCTGCTGAATCTGCCAGCCGCTGTAGCGGATCCAGTCGGGAAAACCGCCAGTGCGCAGCGACAGGCTGCCGGCCATGCGCGTCGCCCAGATGCCGAGCCGCTCAATATGACGCCGCGCCTGCTGGCGTCGCTGGTCGAGCGGGGGCGGCAACACGGCAGCCGTGGTCTGCAGCGTCACCGGGCCGCCGGCAAATGACTGGAAGGCGGCTTCATCCTCGGACTGGACCACGACCTGGTGCGGCACCCGGGCGAGGCCCGAGCGGTCCAGCGTCTTCCTCAGCAGGGCGAAGTGACCCTGGTCACCTGCCCAAACGGGCGTCATCAGCACGATGCTCATAGCGGCATGACGACGTTCGACATGCTGACTCCTCGGGGTCAGGCCAGCAGGCATTGCGGGCGGGATTACGGGCTCGATTATGCCGCCCCTCCGCCCCCGAAGATGGCGTGCTCGCGACAAACGTCACATCAGCCGGAGGCAACGCCCTGCCGGCCTGCTATCGTCCGGTGCCTGCCAGCATCACGCCCGAGGATTCCTGCATGGAAGTGAAATACGCCGAGCATCCCGCCATGTTCCGCAACAACCCGCTGGGGTTCATTCTGGCGGTGCTGCTGATACCGCTGGCGGTCGGCATCCTCATCCTGTTGTATTGGTACCTGTCGTGCAAAGCCACCAAGCTCGAATTTATCGGCAACGACCTCGTGCTGGTGCGCGGCCTGCTCAGCAAAGACCGCACCGAGCTCAATGTGGCCAGTATTCGCACCGTGAATGTTTATCAGTCGCTGTTCAACCGGATGTTTGGCGTCGGTCGCATTTCGATCTTCACCGCCGGCGACGCCCCCGAAATGGAGGTGTCGGGCATTCCTCGTCCGCATGACCTGCGCGAGCTGGTCAAGGCGCATCAGGCCGGAGGCTGACCATGCCGGTTGGCGAAGCCGAAGCCAAGGACCGCAAGGCCGCCCGCACGATCGGCGTGGTGTTGCTGGTGCTCTTCGTCGCTCTGGCGGCCGGCGCGCTGATGCTTTATCCGATGATGGCCAGCTTCGTCGAGGTCCATTTCGCGCCGGGGCTGGGGCTCAAGCAGGCGGCGGTGATTGCCTTCTTCATCACCCTCGCGGTGTTCGTGGTCTTCGCCATTGCCGCCGGTGACGGACTGATCGGCGAACTGCAATACATGCTCGGCGGCTTCATGTCGTTTTTCGTCGTGGTGTGGCTGATGGTGGCGTGGATCTTCTAAAGCCCCGAATGCCGCTACGCTCACGCTTCAACATCGAAGGAACCCGGGGACACCATGAAACAACTCCTGACGTTCATTGCCATGATCACCCTCACCGGCACCGCCTCGGCGCAGATCACTTGGCTGGAGCCGGTGGCCGGTTACGCGCGGGTCAAACTTGAGGACAACGCCAGCACTGCGCGCGCCACGGCTGACGGCCCCGTATTCGGCGCGCGCGGCCGGCTTCAGGTCGAAGGGCGCTGGTTTGTCTCTGGCGAGGTCCAGCACGCGCCGCTCAGCGGTGACACGCAGGGCGTCGATTTTGACTTTGACTACACCCTTTACCGCATTGGCATCGGTGCGCAGAACGACATCGGCGAGGGCGGCGCCAATGCCTCGGTCAAGGCCGAGTACGTGCGCCTCGACGCCGAACAGACGGGCGCCGGCGCGACGGCCGACGACACCCAGCACGGCGGCTCGTTCACGCTGCGCATCGAGCGCAACCCGGCGCTGGGTGCGGTCATCCTGCCGTACGCCGAGGTCGCCTACCTCGGCCTGGAGGATTTCGATGGCGTCGAGGCCAGCATCGGCTTTCAACTGCCGCTGCCGGGTGCGCTGCGGCCCTTCATCGAATATCGCCACATCGACTTGAATGGTGACGACGACACCGTCGACGTCGACATCGTCAGCAGCAACGTGCAAGTCGGGGTGCGCTGGACCTTGCGCTAGGACCATTTCACCCACGCATCCACCGCGTCATGAAATGCTCCGGGTGTTCATCGCCCGGAGTCCCCCATGCGCATCGGCGTCCCCAAGGAAATCAAGAATCACGAGTACCGCGTCGGCCTGACCCCGGCGGGGGTGCGTGAACTGCGCGGCCACGGACATCAGGTCCTGGTGGAGACCGGCGCCGGTGTCGGCAGCGGCATTGCCGACGCGGCCTACCAGGAAGCGGGCGCCGTGCTCGTGGCTGATGCAGCCACCGTCTTTGCCCAGGCCGAGCTCATCATCAAGGTGAAGGAGCCGCAGCCAGCCGAGTGCAGCATGTTGCGATCCGGCCAGGTGCTGTTCACTTACCTGCACCTCGCCCCCGACCCCCAGCAGGCTGAAGGCCTGCTGGCGTCAGACTGCATCGCCATCGCCTACGAGACCGTGACCGATGCACGCGGCGGCCTGCCCCTGCTGACGCCCATGAGTGAAGTGGCCGGCCGCCTGGCCGTGCAAGCCGGCGCGCACACGCTGGAGAAGGCGCAGGGCGGCGCCGGCATTCTGCTCGGTGGCGTGCCCGGCGTGGCCCCGGCCGAGGTGCTGGTGATCGGCGGCGGCGTGGTCGGCTACAACGCGGCGCGCATCGCGGTGGGCATGGGCGCATCGGTGACGGTTCTCGACACCTCGCCGCGCCGCCTGAGTGAGTTGGACGCGCTGTTCGACGGCCGCCTGAGAACCGTTTATTCCACCGCGGACACCCTCGAGCGTCTCGTCGCCGGCGCCGACCTCGTCATCGGCGCGGTGCTGCGACCCGGCGCGGCCGCACCCAAGCTGGTGACCCGCGACCTGCTCAAACGTATGCGCGCGGGCTCGGTGGTGGTCGATGTCGCCATCGACCAAGGCGGCTGCTTCGAGACCTCGCGCCCCACCACGCACCAAAACCCCACCTATGTCGAAGAAGGGGTTGTGCACTACTGCGTCGCCAACATTCCCGGTGCGGTGGCGCGCACCAGCACCTTTGCGCTGACCAACGCGACGCTGCCCTACCTGCTGAAACTGGCGAACCAGGGTTATCGGCAGGCCCTGCAAGCCGACGCCCATCTGCGCGACGGGCTGAACGTCCATCGCGGTGCCCTCACCCACCCCGCAGTTGCCGCCGCGCTGGGTTTGCCCTGCCAACCCGCCCTGGACGCGCTGCAGGACGCGTCCTGACCTGCCGTCATTCCACGGTAATGGTGATCTTGCTCGACATCACCGGCGGTTGATGCGCCTGATGCTTCCAGTCGCCGAGCAGCAACTGCAAGGTGTGCTTGCCGGGCGCCAAGGTCAGCGTGGTTTCGGTCTCGCCGCCGCCAAAATGCTGGATCTGTTCGCTGGCCGGCAAGGGCTGGGCAAAGTCCACGGTCGGGTCGTCGATCAGCAGGTGATGATGACCGGTCCCTTCCTGATTGACGCCGGCCGGCGCGACGCCCATCTTTCGCAGGCCAAATTGCACGGTGACCGGGCCTTTCACCGTGGCGCCATCGGCCGGGGCGATGAAATACACCTCGGCGCCGGCAGGCGCAGGTTGGGCCAAGCCCAGCGAGGTTTCCATTTTCTGGTTGGCCTGCTTGCCGGCCTCCTTTTTCAGCGTTTCCCGCCAGTCGGCCGCAGCCAGACCGGGCACTGCCATCAGTACCGCCAGCCAGATCATTGATTGACGCATCGCGATCACTCCGTCGAGGGGTTCAGTTCTGCGCCAGCGTAAGGGATTCCTGACGCACGAGCCGCTCAGTCGCTGAAAGGGCGGCCCAGCGCTTCGGGGACTTCGGGCGTGGGCGCGGGATCATGTGCGCCCGCCCTGATGCGATACGCCCAGGCGAGAATCTGCGCCACGGCGGTGAACAACTCCGGGGGCACCGGGCGGCCGACTTCGGTGCTGCGGAACAGGGCGCGCGCCAGGGGCGGTGATTCCACGCGCAGCACCGAATGTTCCAGCGCGCGTGCGCGTATGGCCGCAGCCACGTCGTCGGCGCCCTTGGCGACCACTTCGGGTGAAGCCATGCGCGTGGCGTCGTAACGCAGGGCCACGGCGAAATGCGTGGGGTTGGTGATGACCACATCGGCGCTGGCCACCGATTCCAGCATGCGCCCGCGCGACAGCTCCATCGCCCGCTGACGGCGCTTGGCCTTGACCTCAGGCCGGCCTTCGGACTCGAAGATTTCGCGCTTGATTTCGTCACGCGACATTTTCAGTTGCCGGGTATGGCTCCATAGCTGAAACGGCACATCGGCGGCGGCCACCAGGGCCAACCCCACCAGCCCCATCAACATCACCTCCATCAGCATGGCGCCGGTTTCCGCCAGCGCAGCCGGCAGCGGCACATGGGCCAACCCCAACAGGCGTCCCAGATTGAAGTGGATGTAGGCCAGCACCAGCCCGCCGATCAGCAGCATTTTGCCCATCGCCTTGCCCAGTTCCGCCGCCGCCTGGGCCGAGAACAGCCGGGCGAAACCCTTGATGGGGTCAAGCTTGCTCAGGTCGGGCACGATGCCTTTGCCGGAGAGCAGGAGCCCGCCAATCAATGACGGCGCCAACAGTGATGCCAACCACGGCACCAGCACCACCAGCCCGGTGATGCCGATGGCGCGCAGCAAGCCGTGGCCGATGGCCTGTGCAGGCTGGGTTCGAGCGTCGCCGGCCACGCGGAGGCTCTGCGCCATCAAGCCGGCGAGCTCGGTCATGAGGTGCGCGCCCCACAGCATCAAGGCCAGCGCGCCAAAAATGGTGACCAGCGCCTGCGACAATTCTCGCGAACGGGCGATCTGGCCCTGCTCACGGGATTGCTCGATCTTTTTCTCGGTTGGGGCTTCGCTGCGTTCGCCGCCGCCTTCGGCTTCACTCATGGCGTGGCCTGCAGCGCAGCGCCGACCTGTTCGAACATCTGTGCCCAGTAGGCTGACAGGGGCGCGCCCATCTCCGGCAGCCACAACCACAGCAGAATCAGTAGCGCCAGCAAGGCGGCTGGCAACCCGATGGCAAACAGGTTCAGCGCCGGCGCCGCACGGCTGACCAGTCCAAAACCCAATTGCACGGTGAGCAGACTGGCCAGCACCGGCAACGCCAGGCTGATGCCCGCCTCCAGCATGGGCACCAGCAGACCGACCAGCGCCATCCACGGCGGTCCGGCCCAGTCGCCGGCCATGGGAATGGCGGCAAAGCTCAGCCACAGCATGCGGATCAGCGCGTGATGCCCGTCCATCGCCAGAAACAACAGGCTGGCAAACGCGGTGAGCATCGAGCCCAGCACCGGCGAGGCCGTGCCGCGCATCGGGTCATTGACCTGGGCGAACGACAGGCCGGCCAGCGCGCTGATCATCTCCGCCGCCAGCATCAGGGCTTCAAACAACAATTGCAGCAGCAGGCCCAGCATCAGGCCCACACTGACGTTGATGATCATCATCAGCCACCACTGGCTGCCGAACAGCGCGGGCGCCTCGACCGGCGGCACAGTAAGTGCAATCAGCGGCGTGAGCACCACCGCCATCATCAACCTCACCCGCCCCGGCGCGGCACGCCCGCCCAGCACCGGCGCGGTGACGACGAAGGCGCTCACCCGCACCAGCACCCAACTGGCCTGCACCAGCGCGCCCCACAGCGCGATGGTGACGGTGCCGAGCTCGCCCATCAGTTGACCCAGGCCGGAATCGACAGAATCAGTGCGCGGGTGTAGTCAACAATGACGTGCAGCATCCACGGCCCGGCCAGCACCGCCACGGCAGCGACGGCCAGCACCTTGGGAATGAACGACAGGGTCATTTCGTTGATCTGCGTCGCGGCCTGAAACAGGCCGATCACCAGCCCGGAGGCCAGTGCCGCCAGCAACAGCGGCGCGCCGAGCAACAGCCCCACCTCCAGCGCCGAGCGCCCGACGGTGAGCACGTCTTCCGGCGTCATGACACGAAGCTGCCGACCAGACTCCCGGCGACCAGGGTCCAACCGTCGACCAGGACGAACAGCATCAACTTGAACGGCAGCGAAATCATCATCGGCGACAGCATCATCATGCCCAGGCTCATCAGCACGCTGGCCACCACCAGATCGATGATCACGAACGGAATGAACAGCAGAAACCCAATCTGAAACGCGGTCTTCAGCTCGCTGGTGAGGAAGGCGGCGGCCAGCACGGTCAGGGGCACATCGGTGGGCTCGGCGAACCCCTCGGTGTGCCCGGCCAGCTCGGCAAACATCAACAGGTCACTGTCGCGCGTCTGGCGCAGCATGAAGTCGCGCAGGGGCGCAGCGGCACCCGGTGCGGCCTGCTCCAGCGCCATCGTGCCGTCCAGATACGGGCCCACGCCTTCAGCCCATGCGCGCTCGAACGTCGGCTGCATGACAAAGCCGGTGAGCAGCAGCGCCAGGCCAATCAGGATGGGATTCGACGGCGTGCTCTGGGTGCCCAGTGCCTGGCGCAGCAGTGCCAGTACGATGATGATGCGGGCAAAGCCGGTGGTCGACATGAGCAGCGCCGGCAGCACCGACAGCAGGGTCATCGCCGCCAGCACCTGCAAGCTCAGCGACCACTGCGCACCGCCGTCGGCGGTGGGCGTCATGGTCAGGGCCGGAATCTCGGGCAGGGTCGTTTGCGCCAGCGCGAGGCCGGGCAGCAGCAGGGCGGTGAGCAAGGCGGCCACCCGGCTCATCGCACGTCCTCCAGTTGTTGGGCGAAGGTACTGGGGGCTGATTTGTCGCCGCTCAGCCGGGTGATCTGGCCGGGCGTCACGCCCAGAAGGATGGTTTCACCGGCCACCTCGACCAGCACCAACTGGCTGCGGGCGCCCAACGCGCGGATCGCTTTGACCTGGATCGCGCCACCGGCCTGCGGCATCAAGCGCAACCGCTTGAGCACGATGCTGGCACCGAGAATGATGCCGAGCACCACGGCCAGCGCCGCGATCATCTGCAACACGTGGCCGAAGCCGGGGCTGGCCGGCAGCGTTTCCATCAGCGCAGCTTGCGAATGCGCTCGGCCGGGCTGACCACGTCGGTCAGGCGCACGCCGAATTTTTCGTTGACCATCACCACTTCGCCGTGGGCGATGAGCGTGCCGTTGACGTACACATCGAGCGGCTCGCCGGCCTGGCGTTCGAGCTCGACCACCGAGCCCTGCGACAGCTGCAGCAGGTTGCGGATGGGAATGCGGGCGCGGCCGACCTCGATGGCCAGGGTCACGGTGACATCCAGAATCACGTCAAGGTTGACGTCGAGATCGCCGCCCTTGGGCTGCGATTCCAGGGTCGGCATTTCGGCACGACGGGCATCGGGTTGGGACATGGGTTGCGACATGGAAGAACTCCGGTTAAGCGGCTTTTGCCGAGGGCTCGCGCCGCGCGGCGTGATCGATTTTCAGCGCGTGTTTGCCGTGTGAGACGCCGAGCGAGCCGCTGAACACCGGCAGTCCGTCGATGCACAAATCGAGCAGGTCGGGCATCTCGATGGGGATCACGTCGCCGGGCTTGAGCGCCACCAGTTGCCGCAAGGTGAGGCGCGGGGCGTCGAGTTGGGTCGAGAGCTCAACCATCGCGTCCTGAATCTGCGCCCGCAGGCTGGCGGTCCAGCGCTCGTCGCGGTCACCGCGATCGGATTGCAGGCCGGCATCCAGTTGCTCGCGAATCGGCTCGATCATCCCGTAGGGCATGACGATGTGAATCTCGCCTTCGGCGCCATCGAGGTCGACGGTGAATTTCGACACCACCAGAATCTCGCTGGGCGCGACGATGTTGGCGAAATGGGGATTGACCTCGGAATTCAGATACTCGAAGTCCAACGGCATCACCGGGCCCCAGGCTTCGGCCAGGTCGGCAAACGCGCTCTTCAGCAGCAACTGGATCACGCGCATTTCGGTGGGCGTGAATTCGCGCCCTTCGATCTTCACCGGGAAGCGGCCATCACCGCCAAAAAAAGTGTCGACGCAGGCGAACACCAGTTTGGGTTCGATGACGATCAGCGCCGTGCCACGCAGCGGTTTGATGCGAATCAGATTGAGGTTGGTCGGCACGTACAGCGAGTGCACGTAGTCGGCGAACTTGAGCATCTCCACGCCCTTGATCGACAGCTCCGGCGAGCGTCGCAGCAGGTTGAACAGCGAGATGCGGTAGTGCCGCGCGAAGCGTTCATTGATCATCTCCAGGGTCGGCAGACGACCCCGGACGATGCGGTCGTGCCCGGCCAGATCGAAGGGCCGCACCTCGCCTTCCAGCGGCGGCGAGTCAGTGGCCACGGCGCCGGCATCGACGCCGTGCAGCAGGGCATCGATCTCGTCCTGGCTTAAAAGATCCTGGCCGCTCATTGCATGACGAAGCTGGTGAAATAAAGCGCTTCGAGCGTGCTGGCCTGTTCGGCGTCGGGTAGCGCGGTGCGGATTGCGGTCAGGGCCTCGCCGCGCAAGGCTTCGCGGCCCTCCGGCGCCATCAGGCGCGCGTAGGGGTAGCGTCCAAACAAGGTCAGCAGTGCGTCGCGGATGGCCGGCGCGTGGGTGTCGACCGCCGCGAACACGGCGGGGTCACGGGCCATGACCTGCAACTCCACCTGCAGATAGCGCAGCCCGCCGCCGTCATCGATGTTGACGACCAGCGCCGGGTCGAGCTTGTGATACTGCGCCGGCAATATCGCCGGTTCGGCAGCCGCAGCCTCACCGCGCTGCGTGGCGTAGTACCAGCCGCCCCCACCGGCCACCCCGGCCGCCACGAGCACCGCCAGCATGATCGGCATCAGGCTTTTCTTTGGGGGGGCGGCAACGGCGACCTCAGACATGGTGTGTTCCTGTGCGGGTGGCAAAGCGACATGCGAATGGACGCTGGAACTGCCGCAAGCGGCGTGCGAAACCCGACCCGCAACCCGTCCGCTGGCGCCGTCGATCGAAGCCGTTGGTCGCGAATTGCGGCGCCGCACATGTCGTTTGCGCCGCTGTGGGCCCAAACGTCCGACTTTCGACGCACCCCTCGACGCCCGGACCTGTGTGCCCGCCGTCAGTCGCGTCGGCTTTCCGACGCCCGCCGACGCGCGGCGCTGGGGCACACTGCAGCCTCGATCAAAGGGGAGATTTGATGATGCGAGCACCTCGCCGGGTCGCGCTCGCGACCCTGTTGCTGCTGCTCGGCGCCTGCGCCGAAGCCCCGCTGCCTGACGCCCCGGCGGTCACACCCGACGCGCTGGCGGCGCACGGTGAACATTTCGAAGAGGCGGTCATCACCGTTGCGCCTAGCCTGCACGTGGCCGTGGGCTTTGGCATTGCCAACAGCATCCTCATCGAAGGCGATGAGGGCGCGATCATCGTCGACACCCTGGAGTCACTGGACGCCGCGCGACGTGTGGCCGCCGCCTTCGCCGAGATCAGTGACCTGCCGGTGAAGGCCATCGTCTACACCCACTCTCACCCCGACCATGTTCAGGGCGCCAGTGCGTTCATCAAAGAGGGCACCGAGGTGCCGGTCTATGCCCACGCCGACGTCGCGGCCAACATGGACCGCGTCGCCTCGGAGTTGCAGCCGGTCATCACCCGCCGCTCGCTGCGTATGTACGGCGCCGGACTCCCGGAGAACGAGCGCAGCAACCTCGGCATCGGCGGCTTTCTGGCGCTGACGCCCAATGCCGAGGTCGGCACGCTGCGGCCCACGCACACCCTCACCGATCGCCTCACGGTGACCCTCGCCGGCATCGACATGGAACTGGTCCACGCGCCCGGCGAAACCGACGACCAGATTTTCGTCTGGCTGCCGCAGCACCGTGCGCTGCTGCCGGCCGACAACCTCTACAAGGCCTTCCCCAATCTCTACACGCTGCGCGGCACGCGTTTTCGCGACGCCAAGCGCTGGGCCGGCAGTCTGGATGCGATGCGCGCCCTGGCGCCCGAGCACCTGCTGCCCAGCCACGGCCAGCCGATCAGCGGCGCCCACACCGTGCAGGCCCTGCTCACCGACTACCGCGACGCCATCCGCTTTGTGCACGACCAGACGCTGCGGCGCATCAACGCCGGGCAGTCGCCGGACCGCATCGCCGCCGAGCTGCGACTGCCACCGCACTTGGCGGCCTCGCCGTATCTGCAACCTTTTTATGGCACGCCTGCGTGGGCGGCGCGGGCGCTGTTTCAAGGTGAGCTCGGCTGGTTCGGCGGCAACATCAGCGAGTTGAACCCGCTGCCGCCTGCCGAGCAGGGCCGCCGCTGGGTCGAAGTGGCCGGCGGTCGCGACGCGCTGCTCGCGCATGCGCGAAAGGCCCTGGCCGATCACGATCCACAGTGGGCGCTGGAGCTCACCGACCCGCTGCTTGCCGCCGATGCCGTTGACGCCGACACCCTTGCCCTGCGCGCCGAGGCCGCGAGCCGGCTCGGCGCCGCCGAGACCAACCCCAACGCGCGGCATTACTACCTGAGCCAGGCACGCGAATGGCGCGGCGAGTGGACCGCGCCCGAGCGCATCGTCAACCCGACACCGGCCATGCTCGCGGCGATGCCACTGGCGACCTTTTTCGACGGCATGGCCGTGGCGCTGGATGCCGACGCGGCGCTGGAAACCCACGCCGCGCTGGTCTTCGACTTTACCGATGCACCCGCACACACGCTGATCGTCCGTCGCGGCGTGGCCGAGTGGCGCCGGGACGATCAAGCGCCCGGCGTGCCCGTGGTGTCTCGCACCGAGGTCTCGGCACAGGTGTTCAAGGAAATGTTGGCGCAACTTCGCAGCCCGGCGGTCACCGTGGCCAGCGACTTCAAAATGAGCGAGGGCAACCGCCTCGATCTGATTCGTTTTTTGCGCCTGTTCGTGCCGCTGGACACCGAAGACTAACGCCTATTAACGCGATCGGGCTCGCTGCGGCCGAGTCGGCTCTGGCCCTAGGCGTAGTGGTCAACCACGCCTTGCCGGGCCCGCTCGCGGGTCGGCACCGATTCGGCATCACCCCCCTCGCCTCGGGCGCTTTGCGCCAGTCGCCGCGCGGGCGCCTCATCGCGGCCCTGTGACGGGTGGCCGACATCGGCACCCATCAACTGCAAGCCGCGCGCCGACAAGGCGTTGGCCAATTCCGGCAAGGCCTGGGCGAGCAGCATCCGCGCCTGCGCATCGCCGCTCCCGAGGCTGACCGCGACCTGCTGGTCGCGCACCGCCAGTTGGACCTCGACCGTGCCGAGGCGCGGCGGGTCCAAGCGCAGCTTCATCGACCAGACCTCGTCCTCGAGCATCGCCTCGATGTGTTCGGCGAGCTTCGGGGCGGCGTCGGCGACCGGCAGCGAGGGCATCGCTGCGGCAGTGGCCGCCGTCGCCACGCCCGGCGAAGACACCGCGCCGGCAAGCGTGACAGTGACGCCCGGACCTGCAGTGGTCGGCGCGTGGGTCTCTGCCACAAGGGCATCCCCAAGGCGTCCGATCGGCGCGCCCGGCGCGGCCTCCAGCGTTGGCAGCGTCGCGTCGGGTGCCGCCACGGGGTGCATTGCCGGATCAGCCGGCACGGCCGCGGACAGGGTGGCGACAGATTGAGAGAGGGCTTCAGTGGTCGTCGCCGCCGTCGGTGGCGCAGATCGGTTCACCGACAACGTCGCCGCTTGGCCACCCGATGGCATCAGGTTGGCCGCGGGCGGGGACGGCGGTGCGACCCCAGGGTCTGGAACTGCGTTAGCGGCAGTGGCTGGAGGCAAAGACCGAGCGTCGGCGGTGATCTGCGCCGCGGCTTCGGTGCTCGCAAGTCGCGGTGTGTCCAACCGATCGGCTGCGATGGAGGTCCCGGGGTCATTTTTCAGGTGGGCAACTTCTGGCTGAACCAACGCCTCGCCCGTCGGCAGATTGAGTGCGTCGGCGATGTCGATCTCGGTCTCGACGGCGTCGGCGACCTCGATGGATACCGCCGACTCCGCATCAGCATCGGCGGCGATGCCGGAAGCAGAGGCGGCAACGGCAGCCGACGCCGACTGGGCGGCCAACTCGGCGCCGAAGCCGCGGGGTGCCGCACCCTCAGCAGCCGCAGCCGGGCGTGCGGACGGCGTCACGGCGGCGGCGGTCGCGACCGCCATCATCCGCCGCTGATCCACGCCATGACACGGCCAAAGCCGCGGTCATCGTCGATGCTCTGCTGACGCCGGTCGCGCGCCAACTGCAACTGCTGACGCTGATGGTCGGCGGCACGATGCAGGCTTTGACTCACGGTCTGCGCCCGCTGGAATTCGATTTGTGCCTGCAGCGCCTGCCGCTCGGCCCGGGCAATGCGTTGCTGCTGCTGTTGCTGCGCGGCAGTGAGACGGTCGCTGAACGCGCGGCGTGCCTGAATCTGCCAGACGCTCTGCGCCAGGGGTCGGGCGCCGTACTCGGCGGCATAGCGCTGCAGTTCGGCGAGCTGGCCTTGCGCCGACTGCACGCCGTCTCGCGCGGCAACCCACTCGGCGGCGGCACGGTCGCTGTCGCGACGACGCAGGTCAGCGATGCGCTGCAGGCGCGGCGTGGCAAGGCTCATGAGGTCACTCCGGTCAATTCAGCAAGGCTGCGGCGGGCGTCGATCAGCGGCGCGGGCTGCTCGACCGCCTGCGACAGAAAGCGATCGATTCCGGTCTGGTGCGCCAGGGCGGCGTCGGTGTCGGCATCGGCGCCCGACTGGTACGCGCCGACGGCGATCAGATCGCGGTTACGGCTGAGTGCGCCCATCCAGCGGCGCAGTTGCGTGGCGGCCCGCCGCTGCGGCCCATCCGCCAGATTGGTGAACAGACGGCTGACGCTGGCCTCGACATCAATCGCCGGAAATCGGCCCTGTTCGGCGATTCGCCGCGACAGCACGATGTGGCCGTCGAGAATGGCGCGGGCGCTGTCGGCAATGGGGTCCTGCAGGTCGTCGCCTTCGGTGAGCACGGTGTAAATGCCGGTAATGCTGCCGCCACGCTGCAGCGCACCGGCGCGCTCGACGAGCTGCGGAATGCGGGCGAACACCGACGGCGGATAGCCGCGGGTGGCGGGGGGCTCACCCACGGCGAGGCCGATCTCGCGCGCGGCCTGGGCGTAGCGGGTGAGCGAGTCCATGAGCAGCAGCACGTGGCAGCCCTGATCGCGAAAATATTCGGCGACGGCCGTGGCCAGGCGCGCGCCATTGAGCCGCGCCAGCGGGCTGGCGTCAGCCGGCGCGGCGATTACACAAGCCTGGGCCAGGCCGTCGGGACCGAGGGTGTCGAAGACGAAATCACGGACTTCGCGGCCGCGCTCGCCGATCAGGCCGACCACGGTGACATCCGCCGTGGTGTGGCGCGTCATCATGCCGAGCAGGGTCGATTTGCCGACGCCGGAGCCGGCAAACAGGCCGACGCGTTGACCGCGACCGAGGGTGAGCATGGCGTTGATGGCGCGCACGCCCACGTCCATGGGCGTGTCGATGGCCGCGCGCAGCAGGGGGTTAATGGGCGGTGCCGAGAGTCGCAGCGGCTGCTCGCCTTTGGGCGGCGGTTTGCCGTCCAGCGGCAGGCCGTCGGCACCCATGACGCGGCCCAACCAGTCGGCGCCGATGCGCGGCTCGCCGGTGAGGCGCCGTGCCGCCACGCGTGCCGAGGGCGCGAGGCCGGTGAGCGGCCCGGCGGGCATGAGAAACGTGCGGTCATCGGCAAAGCCGACGACTTCGGCGGGCACCCAGCAGTCGGGCGACGTTTCGATGGCGCAGGCGCTTTCCAACGGCAGGCTGAGGCCGCGCGCCTGCAGCGCCAGGCCGACCATCTGGTCGAGCCGGCCGGTGCGCAGCAGCGGCGCCTGCTGCGGCGCGCGGGTGGCGCGGCGTTCGAAATGTTCGGCCAGGCTTGCGGTCATGCGCGGGCCTGCCAGTCGGCGGCCCACTGCGCGAGTCGCGTGCTGAGCCGCGCGTCGATGGACAAGGGATCGCCGTCAACGCAGACATCGGCCGCGCCCAGCGTCGGGTCGGCTTCAATACGCCAGTCGCTCGGCGTTTCAACCAATTGTTTCAGCGCCTCGGCAGCGGCCGGGGCCACGCGCAAGGTGACCGGTCCGCGTGATTCGCCCAGCGCCGCCAGTGCCTTGTCGGCCAGTGGTTTGAGCGCGGCCGGATCGAGCATCAGCGCCTGTTCGGTGAGCGTGCGGGCCAGCGCCACGGTGAGCTGGCAGAGCGTGTCGGTCAGCTGCGCGCGGTCGGCCGCCAAGGGCTCATCGAGCGCGGCAATCAGCAGGCGCAGGTGATCGATCTTGGGCTCGGCAGACTTGCGCGCGGCGGCCTCGCCTTCTTTGCGGCCACGCTGATAGCCCTCGTCCCACGCCGCCTGCTCCAGGGCTTCGAGGTGAGCGGCAGTGGGCGGCGACTTGCGCGCGGCGCGCGGGTCGGGCCGGTCCAACTGCGGCGCCTGCCAATGGTGAATCTGCTCGGGACTCTCGGCCTCGAATGGCGTGGCGTGGTCGTTCACACGAAGTCCTCGCGGTTGCTGCCGAGCTGAATCTCGCCGTCATCGCCGAGCTTGCGGGCGATGCCGAGAATTTCTTTCTGAGCCGACTCAACGTCGGCCACGCGCACCGGGCCGCGGGCATCCATGTCTTCGCGCAGCATCTCGGCTGCGCGCTTAGACAGGTTGCCGAGAATCTTGTCGCGAACGCGCGGGTCGGCACCCTTGAGCGCCAGGCCGAGCTTGTCGGTGGCGACGTCACGCAGCAGTCGCTGGATGTTTTTGTCGTCGAGTTCGCCGAGGTTGTCGAAGACAAACATCAGGTCCTGAATGCGGGTGCCGAGGTTGTCGTCGACCTCGCGGATGCGCGTCATCAAGGTCGCTTCGGCACCCGAGTCCATGAGGTTGAGAATGTTGGCCGCGACCTTGACGCCGCCGACACTCGACGATTTGAGATTCTGGTTGCCGGCGAACTGGCGTTCGAGAATGTCGTCAAGCTCGTGCAGCGCGTGGGGCGGAATGCCTTCGAGCGTGGCGATGCGCATCACCACGTCGGCGCGGGCGCGCTCCGGCAACACTTCGAGGACCGCAGCGGCCTGGTCGGCATCGAGGTGCGACAGCACGATGGCGATGATTTGCGGGTGTTCGTTGCGCACCAGGTCGGCGATGGAACGCGGCTCCATCCACTTCAGGGCTTCCAGACCCTTGGTGTTGCGGCCAAGCAGGATGCGGTCGATCAGTCCCGAGGCCTTGTCTTCACCCAGGGCACCGACCAGTACTTTGCGCACGTAATCGTCCGCCCCCACGCCCAGCGAGGTTTGGTCACCCAATTCGTTGATGAAGCGGTCGATCACCTGATTGGCCTGCGGCGACGACACGCTGCCGAGGCTGGCCATGGCCTGGCCCAGCTTCTGGACTTCTTTGGCGCCGATGTGTTTGAGCACGTCGGCGGCTTCTTTCTCGCCAAGTGACAGCAGAAAGATTGCGGCCCGGTGCAGGCCCGACATCTCAGCCGGGGGTGCGGCAGTCAGTGCGTCAGGCATCAGTTCCCACCCAGGCTTTCACCACTTGTGCGACGCGCTTGGCGTCTTCGTTCACGGCTTGCCGTGCGAGCAGCAATTTGTCGTCCAGTGACAGCCCGGGCTTGTCCAGCGCCGTCAGTGCGGCGCTGCGTTGCGGCCCCTCGCCATCGTCACTGGTGACATTGACCGGCAGGGCGGTTGCCGGGGCCCGCGCGGCCTGCGGCGCGGTGAGATTTTTAAGCAGCGGGCGAATCACCAGCCAGGCAATCAGCGCCAGCGCGAGCACCCCCAGCCCCTCGCGGGCACTGCGCTGGACCCAGGCGGCCTGCCACCACGGTGCAGCCGCCGGCGGCTCAAGCGCGACAACCTGCTGCATGGCGCCCTGACGAACAGTGACGCGGTCGCCGCGTGCCTCGGTGAAGCCAACGGCATCGCGCACCAGCGCGTCGACATCGGCGAGGGTTTCGGCATCCCATGCCGGCACGGCAGGCGCTGCAGGCGCCACGTCGCCTTCGGCAGCGGCCACCACCGCTGCCGGTGGCGGACGGTCGAGCAGTACGGCCACGGTGATGCGTGACACCCGATTGCCCCGCGTGCGGCTGTAGTTGACCTCGCGCGACACATCAAAGGTGCGGCGCTCGGCGGTGGTGATCGGGGCCGGTCCTTCGGCAGGCACTTCTGCGGTGAGGCCGCCCGCTTCAGGCGGCTGGTTGGCGGCGGCGCCGGGCACTCCGGCCGGGGGCGCGCTGCTGGCGCCAGCGGCGCTGCCGACTTCGCGTGTGATTTGCTCTTCACGCATCACCGGATTGGGGTCCACGGTTTCGCGCGCCTGCTCGGCCTCGGTGGGGTCGAGCTCGACCATCACCTGCACTTCGGCGCGGCCCACCAGCGGCGCGATCAGTTGCTGGACGCGGTCGACCATCATCGATTCCATGCGCCGCGCGAGTTCGTAATGGCGTTCGGCATTGGCGCCTTCGCTGTCGAGTCGCGACAGCACGGCGCCGCGGGCGTCGACCACGGTGACGTCCTGCGATTGCAGTTCGGGGATGCTCGCGGCCACCAGATGGGCGATGGCCTCGGCCTGCCCCTGCGCCAATTGCGCGCCGGGCAGCAGGTCGAGCACCACCGAGGCCGTAACCCTTGCGCGGTCGCGAATGAAGGCGCTCTGCTTGGGCAGCGCCAGGTGAACGCGGGCGCTGGACACCGGCTGCAGCGCGCTGATGGTGCGGGCGAGTTCCTGCTCCAGTGCGTGCTGATAGCGGGCCCCTTCCATGAAGCTGCTGACGCCGAAGCCCTGCGGCTCGCCCAGCATGTCCATGCCGCCGCTTTGCGGCGTGACACCGCTGCGGGCGAGGTGCATGCGGGCCTCGTTGGCGCTGTCCGCCGGCACTTGAATCACACCGGCGCCCGGGCCGATCTGCACCGCAATACCGGCGCTGCGCAAGCTGTCGGCCACGGCGGCGGCGTCACGGTCGTTGAGCTGGGTGAACAGGGCGGTCTGCGGCGTCGGCCGCGACCACAGCACCACGGTCACACCGGCGGCCACGGCCAGCGCCACACCGATGAGCGCCAGCAGCGGCTTGCCCCGGTTGAGCCAGGCGTCGACGGCCGGACCGGCAGCCGATGGTTTGAGGGGGGTACGGTTGAGGGCGAGTTCGGCCATGGCTCAGGCGCTCATCACAGCGGCATGTTCATGACGTCCTGGTAGGCCTGCACGACACGGTTTCTGACTTCAACCGTGGCGCGAAAGGCCACCTGGGACTTCTGCATGGCGACCATGGTCGAGGCCAGATCGCCACGACCCAGTTCGAATTCCTGCGCCATCGACGCGGCGGTCATCTGCTTGTCGTTGACGCCTTTGATCGCGTCGCCGAGGCGTTCGGCAAACGCCGAGGGCTTGACATCCTTGCCGCCGCCGATGGCATTACCGGCATCGAGATTGGGCAGCGCCGAGCGGCTGCGAATCTCGCGCATCTGCGCCAGCAATGACTGGATGCCGTCTTGGCCTACGGGTGTCACGATCAGGCGCCTCGGCGTTGGGGTCTGGGGAATGCACTGCAATGCCCGGGTGCGGGGCTCACGAGCGGATCGGTTCCACCGACGAGAGGCCGTACTTGCGCATGCGCTCGATCAGCGTGGTGCGCGACATGCGCAGCTTCTGTGCGGCGTGGGCGACAACGCCCTGGGTCTGGGCGAGCGCCTGGCGGATCAGGCTGGATTCGATGCCGGCGAGGTGCTCGCGCAGATCGACGCCATCGGCACCCAGCGCGGCAGTCGGCGCTTCATGTGTCGCCGGCTCGGATGCAGCCGGAGCATTGACGGGCAGCGCCGCCACCACAGGCGCACGCGGGCGATAACGCGGTGGCAGGTCGTCGACCGTGGCGACCGAGCCGAGCACCGTGACCGCGACGCGCTCCAGCACATTGGCCAGTTCACGGACGTTGCCTGGCCAGGGGTATTGCGCCAGCGCCACCATGGCCGCCGGGTCAAAGCGCACGGCAGGACGACCCAGTGCGACGAGTCGCTGGCAAAGGGTGTCGACCAGTGATGACAGGTCGGCGATGCGGTCACGCAGCGCCGGGGTTTCGATGGGGAATACGTTGAGCCGGTAGTACAGGTCCTCGCGAAAGCCGCCGTCGAGCACGGCTTGATCGAGGTCGCGGTGGGTGGCCGCGACAATGCGCACGTCGCAGGCAATGGTGCGGCCACCGCCGACGCGCTCAAAACTGCGCTCCTGCAGCACCCGCAGCAGCTTGACCTGCATGGGCAGCGGCATATCGCCGATCTCGTCAAGAAACAGGGTGCCGCCCTCAGCCAACTCGAAACGCCCTTTGCGCTGCGTGATGGCGCCGGTGAAGGCGCCCTTCTCGTGGCCGAACAGTTCGCTCTCGAGTAACTCAGCCGGGATCGCCCCGCAGTTGATGGCGACAAAAGGCTTGTGCGCCCGCGGACTGCTGGCGTGAATCAGTTGCGCGACCACTTCCTTCCCGGTGCCGGACTCGCCGCTGATCAGCACCGTGGTGTCGTGCTGCGCAACCTGGGCAATCAGCCGGCGAACGCGACGCATCGGCAGCGACTCGCCGGCCATGCGGACCGTCTGCGCGGGTGCCACGGACAGGGGCACTTCGGGGGCGGGCATGCAGGCGGTGTCGGGTTCCAGCGGCAGGGCGTCGAAGTGCAACATTTCAATCTCCTTGATCGGCAGGGTGCCGGTCAGTGACAGATGGGTTGGGGGCCGCTCAGGCTGCAATGGGATGGGCACGGTCGCGGGCGGCGGGATAACCCAGCGCCTCGCGGTACTTGGCCACCGTGCGGCGCGCCAGGCGGATGCCACGTTGGGCAAGGGCATCGGTCAGTGCCGCGTCATCGAGCGGATGATCGGCGGCTTCACCGGCGATCAGCCGCTTGACCAGCGCGCGGGCGGCGACGCCGGCGACGCTGTCTTCGCCAGCGGCCTGGCTGAAGAAGGCTCGCAACTCCAGCGTCTGTCCCGGCAGGGCGACATATTTTCCGTTGACCGCGCGGCAGACGGTGGACTCATGCACGCCGACCACGTCGGCAATTTCCTTGAGCGCCAGCGGGCGGCAGCCTTCGAGACCGTGGCTGAGCACCTTGAACTGGCGTGCCAGCACCGCTTGGGCGACCTTGAGCAGGGTTTCCTGCCGCTGCTGCAGGCTCTTGATCAACCAGCGCGCTTCGGTGAGTTGGTGACGCAGGCTGCTGGCCTCGGTTCCCATGCTGCTGATCATGCGGGCATAGGTGTGGTTGATCTCGAGGTGCGGCGTGGCGTCGCGGGTCAGTTCAACATGCCAGCGGCCCTGGCGGCGCACGACGCGAACGTCGGGACGAATGGCGGTGGCTTCGGTGGCCACCGCGCCGGGTCGGGTCGCCAAGCCGCGCAGCAACCCCATCGCGGCACTGAAAGTGGCCGGGCTGGCCTGCAGGGCACGGCGCAGGCTGTCGAGGTCGCGACGGCCGAGACGCGTCACGCCGTGCTGAACGATGCGCAATGCCAGGGTCTGCGCCTCGTCCACCGGCAGGCAGCGCAACTGCAGCTCCAGCGCTTCGTCCAGCGTGCGGGCGCCGTAGCCGGCCGGGCCCAAATTCTGGATGACCGCCAGCGCCTGTTCGAGCACCACGACGTCAAGGCCATGGCGCCGGGCCAGATCACCCAGCGACAGCGCCAGAAAGCCATCTTCATCAATCGCGGCAAGGACCACGCCGGCGGCGTTGCGGCAGTCTTCGCTCATCGGCTCGATGGCGAGGGCATCGAGCACCTGCATCTGCGGGTCATCGGACTCGGGGGCGGCCAGACGGGCTTCAGCCGACGCGTCCGCAAAGTCGTCGCCGCGTGACAGGCGTGTAAGGGTGGCGTCCCACGGCAGTTCGACAGCCCCCTCAGCCGTGTGGGTGACCGCGTCCATGTCGAGGATGTCGTCATCTGCATCGGTGTCGAGGTCAAGTGCGGGCTCGGCCTCCAACATCACGTTGTGCGCCAACCAACCCTGGACCGTCTCGTGCAGGCCGGCTTGGTCGATCTGCAGCAGTTGGCTCTGCTGAATACGGGCGGCGTAGCTTTTTTGTTGGAGGTGACCGCTGAGACTGGCGTGCATGCTGGGCTCCTGAGATGCGGGAAAAACCGGCGTTGGATTTCCGACGCACCGCCAGATTGCCCGAGGAAAAAGTCGCTGCCAACGTAGGCATCGGCTTACAGATGTAAGGGGATTCCTGATCGCCAAGTGTCGGAGTCCCGGCGTTTGTCGCGGTCGATGGACCGGCGGCACGAATCCACCCGACCGGCGGTCCGGCCAACACAATTGAGGCGTGGTTCAGGCCAAATTCAGCGCCGCAACCGGGCTGACGAATGGCCACCGGCTTGGGTCCGGCTGCAGGGCAGGCGGACCCGCGATAGGCTTGCGGCCCTCTCCGAACTGGTTACAAGCGCATGGTCGCCCCCGCCCAGCCCCTGATGCACGGCATCACCCGCCTTGACACCCTGCAAAGCCGCGCCGGCATGGCCGCGTGCTACGCCATCGTTCGCAACGGCGAGGTTGCGTTTGTCGAAGCCGGCACCAGTCCGGGCGTGCCGGCGCTGCTGGCGTGGCTTGAAAGTGAAGGCCTGTCGGTCGAGCAGGTGCGCTACGTGATGCCCACCCACGTGCACCTCGACCATGCGGGCGGCGCCGGGCTGCTGATGCGCGCCTGCCCGAACGCGCGACTGGTGGTCCACCCGCGCGGGGCGCGACACATGATCGACCCCACCGCGCTGATTGCCGGCGCCACGGCGGTCTATGGGCCCGAGATGGTCAAGGCCGAATACGGCGAGATCGCACCGATTGCCGCCGACCGCGTCGACAGCGCCGAAGACGGCAGCCGCTGGGCATTGGGGGACACGCAACTGCAGATTCTCGATGCGCCCGGCCATGCCAAACACCATTACTGCGTGTACGACGCCACCAGCCAGGGTCTGTTCACCGGCGACGTGTTCGGCCTGTCGTATCGCGAGTTCGACACGGCGAAGGGCCCTTTCCTGATCCCCACCACCACGCCGGTGCAGTTTGATCCCGATGCGTGGCATGACACCCTCGACCGGCTGCTGGCCACGGGTGCAGAGCGCGCTTTCCTGACCCATTTCGGGGTCGTCGAGGGCCTGCCGGCGCTGGCCGCGACGCTGCGTCGGGGGATTGAAGATTACGTGCAACTGGCCCGCGCCGCACCGGATGGCGAGGGTCGTCACGAAGCGCTGCGCAACAGCGTCGCCGCCCTCGCCCACCGGCAATTACGCGCCCACGGCGTGACATTGGACGACGCGCGCATCGAGCATATTCTGGGCCTGGACTTCGACCTGAATGCACAGGGCTTGGGTGTGTGGCTCGACAAGGTCGGTTAACGGACTCCGGACCCGCGCTTGACGCTACCTGAGCGGCGCTCACACTATCGCGGCCATGACAGCATCCTTCCGACCATGAACCAACCGACCGTGACGTCCGGCTTTCTCGGCGGCCTCGCACGCCGACTGGTGGCCGATGGCCTGCTGGCCGACACCCAGGCTCGCGAGCTGCAGGGCAAGGCGCTGAAAGAGCAGCGGCCGTTTGTCGCGGTGGTGGTCGAGTCAACGCCGCTCTCGGCCCGCGATGTGGCGCACGTCGCCAGTCAGGAATTTGGCATGCCGCTGCTCGATCTGTCGGTGATCGACATCGATCTGGCACTGATTCACGGACTCAGCGAGAAGGTGCTGAAGAAGGCTCACGCGGTGCCCATCTATGCCAGGGGCAAGAAGATTTTTGTCGCGGTCAGCGACCCGCTGAACCTGCAGGCGCTCGAAGAAATCAAATTTGCCTCGGGCAGCCAGGCCGAGCCGGTGCTGGTTGAAGAAGACAAGCTCACCAAGTCACTGGAAAGCGCGCTGCGGGTGCTGGCCCAGGCCGACATGTCGGGCGGCGACACCGACCTCGAGAACCTGGAGCTCGCCGACACCGACCCCGAAGGCTCGGGCAACGATGTCGGCAAGGACGGCGCCGACGATGCGCCCATCGTGCGCTACATCAACAAGGTGCTGGTTGACGCCATCAACCAGGGGGCCTCGGACGTGCACTTCGAGCCCTACGAAAAGACCTACCGCATCCGTTACCGGCGCGATGGTGAGTTGAAAACCATCGCCCAGCCGCCGGTCGGTCAGGGCATTCGCCTGGCCGCGCGCCTCAAAGTGATGAGCCGCATGGACCTGGCTGAAAAGCGCGTGCCGCAGGACGGCCGTATCAAGCTCAACCTGTCGCGCACCAAGGCCATCGACTTTCGAGTGTCGACCTGCCCGACGCTGTTCGGCGAGAAAATCTGCGCGCGTATTCTCGACCCCTCCCAGGCGCAACTGGGCATCGACGCATTGGGCTACGAGCCTGAGCAGAAAGCGGCCTACATGAAGGCCCTGAACCAGCCGCAGGGCATGATTCTGGTCACCGGGCCGACCGGCTCGGGCAAGACCGTCTCGCTCTACACCGGCCTGAACATTCTCAACACCGAAGACATCAATATCTCCACCGCGGAGGATCCGGCCGAAATCAACCTGCCCGGGGTCAACCAGGTCAACGTCAATCCCAAACAGGGGCTGACGTTTGCCGCCGCGCTGAAGGCCTTCCTGCGTCAAGATCCCGACGTGATCATGGTCGGCGAAATTCGCGATCTGGAAACCGCCGAGATCGCCATCAAGGCCGCACAGACCGGTCACCTGGTGCTCTCGACCTTGCACACCAACGACGCGCCGCAGACCATCGTCCGCCTGATGAACATGGGGGTGCCGGCTTACAACATCGCTTCGACCCTGTCGCTGGTGATCGCGCAGCGGCTGGCCCGCAAGTTGTGCAAGGTATGCAAGCGACCGGCACAGATTCCACGACCGGAGTTGCTGCGCCAGGGCTTTACCGAGGCCGAACTCGACGACCCCGACACGCTCATCATGGAAGCCGTCGGCTGTGATCAGTGCGAGAACAGTGGCTACAAGGGACGCACCGGCATCTATCAGGTAATGCCGTTTTCTGACGCCATGGGGCGCATCATCATGGACGATGGCAACGTGCGCGATATTCAGGATCGGGCACAGACCGAAGGGGTCGCCAACCTCCGTCAGTCGGCCCTGCGCAAGGTTCGGTCGGGCGCCATCGACCTGTTGCAGGCCAACGCCTGTACCGTTGGCGATTGATGAGAGCTCCGGCAAAAATTGTTGCGCGGGTCACTCCACGCGCCAGCGGCGCTTAAACCGAGCCTTTCTCGCAAAACTTTCAGGGCGTCTCACCCTCGTCACTCCGGATCAATCTGAATGGCCACGACCACCGCCAAGGCGCCCAAGGAATTTCCCTTCAAGTGGGAGGGCCTGGACCGTAAGGGCAACCGCATCAAGGGGCAGTCGTCCGGCCCCACTGCGGACTTCATCAAGCTCAGCCTGCGCAAGCAGGGCATCAACCCCATTGCGGTGCGCAAGGCCTCGACCCTGTTCGCCAAGGGCAAGGGCAAGGTCGACGCCCTCGACATTGCCGTGTTCAGCCGCCAAATCTCGACCATGCTCGCGGCCGGGGTGCCGCTGGTGCAGTCGCTGGAGATCATCGGCCGCGGGCACGACAAGCCGGCCATGGGCGAGATGGTGCTGGGCATCAAAACCTACATTGAGGGCGGCGCGTCGTTCTCGGAAGCGCTGGGCAAGTACCCGCTGTACTTTGACGAGCTGTACGTGAACCTGGTCGATGCTGGCGAAAAATCGGGCGCGCTGGAAACGCTGCTCGAAAAAATCGCCACCTACAAGGAAAAGACCGAGGCGCTGAAGAAAAAGGTCAAGAAGGCCATGACCTACCCCATCGCCGTGCTGGTGGTCGCCGTGATTGTCACCGGCATCCTGTTGTACTTCGTGGTGCCGCAGTTTCAGGACCTGTTCCAGGGCTTCGGCGCCGACCTGCCGGCCTTCACCCAGTTCGTGATCAACCTGTCGAAGTGGATGCAGGCCAACGGCCTGTTCATGCTGATGGCCATTGCCGCGTTCATCGTCGGTTTCATTGCGCTCAAAAAGCGCTCGGCCAAGTTCAGGCGTGGACTGGACCGGGTGTCGCTGAAGATTCCGGTGGTGGGCGACATCCTCTACAAGTCCGCCGTGGCCCGTTACGCGCGCACGCTGTCAACGATGTTCGCCGCCGGGGTGCCGCTGGTCGAGGCAATGGATTCAGTGGCCAAAGCGGCGGGCAATATCGTTTTCACTGAAGCGATTTTCACCATGCGTGACCAAGTGGCGACCGGTACGCAACTGCAGCTGACCATGGCGCAGTCGGGCATGTTTCCCAACATGGCGACGCAGATGGTTGCCATCGGCGAAGAATCGGGGTCGCTGGACGCGATGTGCGCCAAGGTCGCCGACTTTTACGAGGCCGAGGTCGACAACCTGGTCGACAGCCTCACGGCGTTGATGGAGCCCTTCATCATGTCGGTGCTGGGCGTGTTGGTCGGTGGGCTGGTGGTCGCGATGTACCTGCCGATCTTCAAAATGGGTCAGGCCATCTGAATGCTGCAGCCGATGATCGACCTGCTGGCCGGCAGCGCCGCGCTGCTCATCGCGCTGACCCTGCTGCTGGGCCTGGCAGTGGGCAGCTTTCTCAACGTTGTCAGCCTGCGCCTGCCCGACATGATGGCGCGCGACTGGCGCATTGAGGCACGGCAGATTCTTGAGCTGCCGGCGGCGGACGAACCCCGCCTCACCCTGAGCCATCCGCCTTCGACCTGCCCGGCCTGCAGCACGCCCATTGCCAAGCGATTCAACCTGCCGGTGCTCGGCTGGTGCTGGTTGCGCGGCAAGGCGGCCTGCTGTGGCGCGCGCATCTCGTTGCAGTATCCGGCGGTGGAGCTGACCTGCGGGCTGCTCAGCGCCGCCTGTGCGTGGCACTTCGGCTTCGGCATTGAGCTGGCGCTGGCGCTGGCGCTGACCTGGACCTTGCTGGTGTTGGCCGTCATTGACGCCCGCACGACCCTGTTGCCCGACAGCATCACCTTGCCTCTGATCTGGGCCGGGCTGCTGGCCGCGCTGCTCGGCTGGAGCGGTTTGCCGCTTTCCGATGCCGTGATCGGCGCCGTGGCCGGCTACCTGAGTCTGTGGAGCGTGTATTGGGCGTTCAAGCTGGTCACCGGCAAGGAGGGCATGGGCTACGGCGACTTCAAGCTGTTTGCCGCGCTGGGGGCGTGGCTGGGCTGGTCACAACTGCCGCTGATCATTCTGTTGGCCTCGGGGGTGGGCGCGGTGGTCGGCATTGGTCTGATGCTGGCCCAACGGGCCGGACGCGACCTGCAACTGCCGTTTGGCCCGTATCTGGCGGCGGCCGGCTGGATCGCCCTGTTGTGGGGCGAGGCGATTGCCCGCACCTACCTGCAGAGCGTCGGACTGTGAGTCGAAAGATGCCCCCCATCGTCGGCCTGACCGGCGGCATTGCCAGCGGCAAGTCGACGGCGGAGGACGCCTTTCGCGCGCTGGGCGTTCCGGTGCTCGATGCCGACCAGGTGGCGCGTGACGTGGTCGCCCCGGGCAGCGCCGGACTGGCGGCCATCATCGACACCTTTGGCGCCGAGTTTCTGACAGCCGAAGGCCAGCTCGACCGGCGACGGATGCGCGAGCGCGTGTTCGCCGACGCGGCCGAGCGCAAGCGGCTCGAAGCGCTGACCCACCCGCTGATCGGCGAGGCGATGGACCAGTGGTGCCGGGCACAGGCTGACGCCCCCTACGCGGTGCTGTCCATCGCCATCCTGCTGGAGAGCCGCTTTCGCGAGCGGGTCGACTTCATCCTTGTCGTCGATGTGGCCGAAGCCGTGCAGATCGAGCGCCTGCGCGCCCGAGACGGGATTGATGACGCCCTCGCGCGGCAGATGCTCGGGGCCCAGACCCGCCGCGAAGCGCGTCGCGCGGCGGCTGACGGTCTGATCGAAAACGACGGTAGCGTCGAGAGCCTGCGCGCCAAGGTGGCCGCGTGGCATCAGCATTTTCTGACGCAGTGGCGGACTGATGGCGCCGTTTGAAATGCTACGGGGGAGTGGTCACAATCCGGAGCCGGTCGCAACCAGGTCCGCTGTGTCGAGTTCAGACGATTTCGTCATCTTCGAGCAACCGCTCACCGAGCGCGTGCGCATCTTCCTGCGGCTCGAGTTCCTGTTGGCGCAACGCCGCCATCACCGCCGTGACGAAACCGAGTTTGGTGTGCGCAGCACCCTGCATGTACTGCTCGACCTGTTGGCAGTGATGTCACGCTCGGACTTGAAAACCGACCTGCTCAAGGAACTCGTCGAACAACAGGCCACCCTCAACCGCTTGGCCAAACGCCCGGGCGTTGATCAGGACACCCTGGTTGCGACGCTGGACGACATCAATGAGGCGATCCGCGGCCTGCAGGGACTCGCCAACCATTTCGCCAGCAATCTGCTGCGCGAGAGTGACTTTCTGACCACGGTGGCCAACCGCTACGCAATGCCGGGCGGCACCTGCGGTTTCGATCTGCCGACCCTGCATTTCTGGTTGTCGCAACCCCGCCACCTGCAAGAGCGGGACCTCGACACCTGGGCCAGCGACATGATTCCGTTCGAACGCGCCATCGGCCTGTACCTGCGGCTGTTGCGCAAAAGTCGCGAGGCCGAGCCGGTCACCGCCATTCGCGGCATGCATATCCACATGCCCGGCGGGGCCTGCCACTTGCTGCGCGCGCACGTGCCGCGATCCATCGCGACCTTCCCCGAGATCAGTGCCAGCCGCCATCGCTTCAGCATTCGCTTCATGACGGTCGCCTCGGTGCATGATCGCGCCCAGCAACTGAGCATTGATGTGCCATTCATGATGCAGTGCTGCACCCTGTGAGCGACGCCCCACCCGTGCCCCGGCTCGGCCGCTGCCCGCATTGCGGCGCGTCCAGCCGTCTCGATCCACAGAACGCGTGGCGCCCGTTTTGCAGTGAGCGCTGCAAGCTGATCGACCTCGGCGACTGGTTCGAGGAGCGTCACCAGGTCATCGAACCGCTGCCCGGCGACCCCTTCGACCCTGCGCCCTGAGGGGCACGCGTAACCGGCTTCAGTGCCAGTCCCAGCCACCGATTGCCGCGATGCCGTGGGCCCCATGCACCTGCGCCATCGCTAACGCACCGGGCTCCAATCCGCCAATGGCGTAAGTCCGAAGGCCAGCGCCTAGGGCCAGCGCTGACCATGCGGGCCAACCCAGCGGCTGACGCTTGGGATGCGTCGCGCTGCTGGCCACCTGCCCCAGCACCAGCGCGTCCGCCCCCCACTCGCGGGCGCTGCGTATCCCTGCGGCATCGTGCACGGACGCCAGGCAGCGACGCGGCCAGTCAGCGCCTCGGGCCTGACGACGCCAGCACGCCTCACTGGCATGGAACATCGCGCCCAGCGCGGCGGCGTGCGACGGATCGCGGTCGAGCACCGGCTGAAACCCTTCGGCACGCTGCCGGGCCACCCAGTGGCTGGCGGCCTCGGCGTAGGCCAGGTCGGACCATTGCGGCTGGCGCAGACGGATCAGGCTGCCCACCGGCAAATTCGACGGTTGGGGCGGCGGCGTTCCCGTTGCGACGGCGGGGGTGATGGCGTAAGCCGCCGGCCAGCACAGCGCATCGAGGATGGGTGCGACGCTGGGCAGGTGTGGCGTCAGTTCGAGCAGGCGTTCGGGCCGCGCCCACGCCAGCGCCTGCCCTTCGCGGCCACTCGGCGTGCCGGTGTAAACCCGTACCCAGGCCGTCGCCAACCGCACGCGGCGGTCGGTATACGGCTGGATGAAGTCGATCAGTGGCGTGCTGGCGTGCACGCGAATGCCCAGCTCCTCATCGAGCTCGCGTACCAGCGCGTCGTGCGCTGATTCGCCGCCTTCGATTTTGCCGCCGGGAAATTCCCAGTATCCCGCTGCGATCTTTCCCGCCGGACGCTGTGCCATGAGCGCCTCGCCTGCCGGGTTCAGCACCACGCCGCAGGCCACTTCGATCAGCGGCCGCGCGTCCACCACGTCATTCATCAGGTGCGGTATTCGGCGTTGATTTTCACGTAGTCGTAGCTGAAGTCGCAGGTCCAGCAGCGTATCGACGCCTCGCCCCGGCCCAGGGACACGCTGATCGTGTACTCGGGCTTGGCCAGCACGGCGGTGCCAGCAGGGTCGGTGTAGTCCGGGTGGGGCTGCCCACCGGCAAGCAGCGGCAGATCATCGAGGCGCAGGTCGACAGTCGCCGGGTCCAGCCCTTCGACGCCCGCCTTGCCAATGGCCATGACCAGCCGCCCCCAGTTGGCGTCACCGGCGAACAGTGCCGTTTTGACCAGCGGCGAATTGGCAATCGACATCGCCACCTGGCGCGCTTCATCGCGGCTGCCCGCACCGTCGACATCAATGGTGACGAAGCGTGTTGCGCCCTCGCCGTCGCGGGCAATCGCCTGGGCCAGGGTTTCGCAAACGTCGAAGATCGCAGCGCGAACCGCATCTGCATCAGCGCTGCCCGCGACAAATGGGGCACCGCCCACGGCGCCGGTGGCGGCGATGACGAAGCTGTCGTTGGTCGAGGTGTCGCTGTCGATGGTGACGCAGTTGAACGAGCGGTCCGCCGCCTCACGGGTCAGCGCCTGGACGTCGCCGGCGTGCATCGGTGCGTCGGTGGCGACCACGGCCAGCAGGGTCGCCATGTTGGGGTAGATCATGCCGACGCCCTTGGCGATGCCGGTGACCGTCACCGCGCCACGCGTGGTTTCAACGCGGCGTGACAGTCCCTTGGCCACGGTGTCGGTGGTCATGATCGCCTGGGCGGCAAGACCCCAGTGATCCTGGCTCGCGGCGGCGAGCGCGCGCGGCAGGGCGTCCACCATGCGCGTCACCGGCAGGCGCACACCGATGACCCCGGTCGAGAACGGCCACACCTGAGTTGCCTGACAACCGAGGTGTTCGGCGAGGGCGGCCGTGAGGCATTCGGCATCGGCCCGCCCGCCGTCGCCGGTGGCCGCATTGGCATTGCCGCTGTTGATCAGCAGCGCACGCAGCCCGTCGCCCGTGGCCAACCGATCACGACACAGTTGCACGGGGGCGGCAGCAAACGCGTTGCGGGTGAACACACCGCCCGCGACGGTGCCGGGCGCAAAGCACATCACCAGCAGGTCGTCACGTCCAGCCTTCTTGATGGCCGCCGAGGCGACGCCCAGGGTTACGCCGGCAACCGGCATCAGATCAACTGGGGCAGACAGGTTCACGGCCATGGCACACGCGGCAGGGCAATCGGGCGGCGAGCTTACCGAAGCGCGCCAGCCTTGCCTACAGCTGCGCCTGCGCGGTCAAAGTTGGCCGTGACACTGCTTGTATTTCTTGCCGCTGCCGCAGGGGCAGGGATCGTTGCGGCCGACCTTGGGCATGTCGCGCATCACCGTTGCAGGCTTGACCGGCGGTGACGCGGCACGCGACGTGTTGAGGCTGCGGCCTGACGCTGGGGCCGGTGGCGCAGCGGGGGGGGCCTGGGCATCGGGTAGAGGGTTGCTCGGTAACGATGTGGCCTCGGCATGCTGCGCCTGCATGCGATTGGCCATCGCCTCGCTGGCACGGCGGCGCTCGGCCTCGACGGCCTCAACTTCGGCTTCGGTCTGAATGCGGACCCGTGCCAGCAAGCTGGTGACTTCGAACTTGAAGCGCGCCAGCAGCTCGCTGAACATGCCGAAGGCTTCGCGCTTGTATTCCTGCTTGGGGTCTTTCTGCGCGTAGCCACGCAGGTGAATGCCGAGGCGCAGATAGTCCATGGCCGCAAGGTGTTCGCGCCAAAACTGGTCGAGTGTCTGCAGCATGATGGCCTTCTCGAAATGCTCCAGCACCGAGTCGCCCACCGAGGCCTTCTTGGCCTGATAGGCCTCCGCCACCAGCGTCAACAACTTCTTGCGCAACTTCGATTCGTTGAGGCTGTCGTCCTCATCCAGCCAGCGCTGGATTGGCAGGTCCAGCGCCAGGTCTCGCTTCACGGTTTCTTCGAGTCCGGCCACGTTCCACATCGACTCCACCGACTGCGGCGGGATGTAGGCATCGACCAGTGCCGTGATCACGTCGGGGCGGATCGATTCGACCAGCCCGGTGACCTTGTCGGCGCCCATCAGTTGATCGCGCAACTCGTAGACCACCTTGCGCTGGTCGTTGGCGACGTTGTCGTATTCGAGCAGGTTCTTGCGCATGTCGAAGTTGTGACTTTCGACCTTGCGCTGCGCGGTTTCGATGGCGCGCGTCACCCAGCGATGCTCGATGGCCTCGCCCGGCTCCAGGCCCAGGTTCTTCAGCATCGCGCGCATTCGCGGCGGCGTGAAGATGCGCATCAAGGTGTCGTCCAGCGACAGATAGAACCGGGTTTCGCCGGGGTCACCCTGGCGTCCGGAACGACCGCGAAGCTGATTGTCGATGCGGCGTGATTCGTGGCGCTCGGAGCCCACCACCAACAGACCGCCGGAGGCAATCACCGCATCATGCCGCTGCTGCCAATCCGTTTTGGCTTGTTGGCGCCCGGCAAGGTCGTCTTCGGCCAGTTTGGCCAGCTCCGATTCGAGCGCGCCACCGAGCACGATGTCGGTGCCACGACCGGCCATGTTGGTGGCGATGGTCACGGCGCCGGGGCGACCGGCCTGGGCGATGATCTCGGCCTCACGTTCGTGCTGCTTGGCGTTGAGCACCTCGTGAGCGATGCCGCGCTCGACCAACATCCTGGCGAGCAGTTCGGAGCTTTCGATGCTGGCGGTCCCCACCAGCACCGGCTGGGCCTTGGCGTTGGCCTCGACGATGTCCTTGATAACCGCGCCGAACTTGTCGTCGGCATTCATGAACACCTGATCGCCGCGATCAAGCCGCTTCATGGGCTTGTTGGTCGGCACCACCACGACTTCGAGGCCGTAAATGCTCTGGAACTCGAAGGCTTCGGTGTCGGCCGTGCCGGTCATGCCGGCGAGCTTTTTGTAAAGCCGGAAATAGTTCTGAAAGGTGATGCTGGCGAGCGTCTGGTTTTCCTGCTGAACCGGAACGCCTTCCTTGGCCTCGACGGCCTGGTGCAGGCCGTCCGACCAGCGCCGACCGGCCATCATGCGGCCGGTGAACTCGTCAATGATCACCACCTGGCCGTTGCGGACGATGTATTCCACGTCCCGCCGGTAAAGGTGGTGGGCGCGGAGCAGTGCATTGAGGTGGTGAACGAGCACGATGTTGGCGGCGTCGTAAAGCGCATCGTCTTCTGCGAGGAGGCCACTTTGTCGAAGGATGTCTTCGACGTGCTCCATACCCGCCTCGGACAGGTGGACTTGGCGGGATTTTTCATCGGCCCAGAAGTCGCCTTCGCCTTCTTCCTCGGTCTGGCGAACCAACTGGGGAATCACCGCGTTGAGCTTGCCCCACAGGGCCGGGTCGTCGTCGGTCGGGCCGCTGATGATCAGCGGCGTACGGGCTTCGTCGATGAGGATCGAGTCGACTTCATCGACGATGGCGAAGTGCTGTCCCCGCTGCGCCTTGTCCTTGAGCGAGAACGCCATGTTGTCGCGCAAATAATCGAAACCGAATTCGTTGTTGGTGCCGTAGGTGATGTCGGCCGCGTAAGCGGCACGCTTCTCGTCCTGGGTCTGGCCCGCCACAACCACGCCGACGCTCATGCCGAGGAAGTTGTAGAGGCGCCCCATCCACTCGGCATCGCGGCGCGCGAGGTAGTCGTTCACGGTGACCACATGCACGCCCTTGCCGCTGAGCGCGTTGAGGTACACCGGCAAGGTCGCCATGAGGGTTTTACCTTCGCCGGTCTTCATCTCGGCGATCTTGCCCTGGTGCAGCACCGTGCCGCCGACGATTTGCACGTCGAAGTGGCGCATGCCCAGCACCCGGCGCGCGGCTTCACGCACCGTGGCGAAGGCCTCGGCCTGAAGTTGGTCCAAGGTCGCACCGGCGGCAAGCCGTGCCTTGAGGTCGCCGGTGCGGGCCTGCAATGCCTCGTCGCTCAGCGCCTTCAGACCGTCCTCGAAGCTCGCCGCCGCCTTGACACCGGAGGCCATGCGCTTGACCACGCGCTGATTACGGCTGCCGAACATCCGCGCCAACATCTGATTGAACATGCGTCGTGTTTACTCGTCAGGTCGGAGCGCGGCCCGCTGGCTCGCGCAATAACGGCGCGTAGTATGCCGCACGCTGTCCGGCACCGGGCTTTGAGGCCGCTAGGCCGCGCCGTGACCCGTGCCTTATCGGGCAGCCTGAATGTAGCGCTGCGGGTCCACCACCCGACCGTTGTAGAACACCTCGAAATGCAGGTGCGGGCCGGTGGACCGCCCCGACATGCCGACCTTGGCGATCACTTGCCCCTTGGTCACCCGCTCACCCACTTTCACGGTGTTGGCACTGGTGTGGGCATAGCGGGTCACGTAGCCGTTCCCATGGTTGACTTCGACCACACGCCCATAGGCGCCCAGCATCCCCGACATGATCACAATGCCGCTGCCCACCGTATGGATGTCAGTGCCGGTGTTGGCCGCGAAATCGATGCCCTCGTGAATGGTGCGGCGCCCGCTGATGGGGTCGCGGCGATGCCCGAACAGGGACGACACGAAGCCGGTCTTGACCGGACGCCCCTGCGGCTGACTCTCCTTCTGCTGTCGGCTGACCACCAGCAGATCTTCGAGCACGCGCAACTGTCGGGCGCGATCCCGAACCTGCGCCTCGGTCTGACTCAGCGCGCTGCGCAGGTCGGTTGAGGACGGCTCGCCCTGCTGGTCATCGACCAGCAACTCGGGCCCGCCCACCGACGGCGGCGCCTGAAAATTGAACTCGCCGGCGTCGAGACCGGACAGCTCGGCAAGTCGCGTGCCGGCGGCTTCCAGCCGGGTGATCTGCGCCTGCAAAATGCCCAGCCGCCGCGACAGGGCGCGTGCCTCTTCGCCCGATTCACGCTGCAGCTCGGCCAGTCGATCTTCCTGGTCGGCCAGCAGGTTTGACCACTCGGTCAGGGCAGTCAGAGAAATGTCATCCGCCAACTCAGCGCTTCGGACCTGATCCGCATGCAGTGCGCCGATCTTGGCGCCCACCCAGCCGCCCGCCATCACGATAGACAACATCAAAAAGCCGGCGACAATGGCGCCCCACTTCAAGGTCTTGTGTCCCAGCGACAAGGGCCTGACCTGGCCACCGCGCCGATTGACGACAATAATCTCCATGCAATGAGTTCCAGACGCCCAGAAGGCTTTGTTGTAGGCCAGTGGCTCGCGCAGCGACCGAGTCCGGTCTCTACGCTTCTGCATCACGCAGCGCGATATGCAGAAGCCACTAGCAGAATTCATGCCCACTTCGACACCGCTTGGGCTCTGCAACTCCGCGTGATTCGGCAGCGCGGAGACACACTCGTCATCTTTTCCGAAAGCGCCGCCGCCACCATCATGGCGCGCGCCCATCTGACGCAGATCCTGAAAATCGTGACACCATTACTCGACCCGCCGCCACGAAAAGTGACGATGCGTGTTGTTCCGCAGAGTCGCTGACACCTCGTCACCCCGGTGGATGCTTCAGGCAGGCTTCAGCGTTTGTGTGACTTTTACCCAGTGTCAGCATCGGCTGTCAAGCCAACGACGCCAATCGCGCCTGACCGGCTCCGGGTCAGGCTGCGGCCAGCCGCGACACCGGCTCGAAATGCACGGGCGAACCTTGCTCAGTGTCAAAACTGACCCACTCCCACGCTTTGCGGTCGGCGAGCACCGCACGCACGAGCTGATTGTTCAGCGCGTGCCCGGACTTGAACGCACTGTAAGCGCCAATCACGTGGTGACCCAGCAGGTAGAGATCGCCAATGGCGTCGAGAATTTTATGGCGCACGAATTCATCGTCGTAGCGCAGCCCGTCAGGATTGACGACGCGGAAGTCATCCAGTGCGACGACATTGTCGAGGCTGGCGCCGAGACCGAGGTTGTGCGCCCGGAGCTGGTCGAGTTCACGCATGAACCCGAATGTGCGCGCCCTCGCGACCTCACGAATGTACTGGGTGGTCGAAAATTCCACCGACGTGCTCTGCTGCGACGAACGCAGCGCCGGATGCGGAAAGTCGATGGTGAACGCCAGGCGGAAACCGTCGTAAGGCTCGAATCGCGCCCACTTGTCGCCGTCCTGCACGTGTACCGGTTGGCGGATCTTGATGAACCGCTTGGGCACGCCTTGTTCGCGCAGCCCGACGGACTGCAGCAAAAACACGAACGGTGCCGAACTGCCGTCCATGATCGGCACCTCCGGAGATGAAAGCTCAACCAGGCAGTTGTCGACCCCCAGCCCGGCGAGGGCCGACATCAGATGCTCGATGGTCATGACCTTGACGTTGTCTTCGTTGACCAGGGTGCTGCACATGGTCGCCTCGCGCAGCCAGTCGGCACGCGTCGGCACATTGACGGCCGGGGTCAGATCGGTGCGCCGAAAAACGATGCCGCTGTCCGGGGGCGCCGGCAGCAAAGACATGAACACTTTGCGTCCGGAGTGCAGGCCGATACCGGACGCGCGGATGGGTTGTCGAATTGTTCTTTGTTGGGCCATTTGGAAATCGGTCGGGTCTGGCAGACAGCGGGCGCGGAGACTGCCGCGGCCGCTGTGAATCAAGAATTAACTGTAGCTCGAACAGGCCTCAGACCCAAAGCGCGACCGAAAGTGCGGCCGCGGGGTTATCGCTGGCGCCAAAAGAACGGCCACCCTGCGCGCCGCGTGATCGCGGCGCGCAGGGTGGCCGGTTTCAGTCCGCCTGATTCCGCAGGAACGCCGGAATATTGATGATGTTGTCATCCAGCCCGATGGGGAAAGACGAACCACCCCCACCCGCGGCCCGCAGCGCCTGCTTCTGCGGATAGTGATGACGCGGCTCCTGTTCGGCCGGCATTGGCTCCACCGCCGGGCGCAAAAACGGCGCGACCTTGGGGTTGTTCATGGCCGGTGCCGCCTGCGACGCGTGGGTATTTTCGACCTGACGGGGATTGCCAAGGCCGGTGGCGACCACAGTCACCCAAATCTCGCCATTGGAATCCGGGTTGAACGCCATGCCGCACTTGGCGTCGGCTTCATCAGACGCGATGTCGTTGACGCGCTGGTTGATGAATTCCCACTCCTCCATCTCCAGCGATTCGTCGCAGGTCACGTTGACCAACAGGCCACGGGCGCCGGACAGTTCGATATCGTCGAGCAGTGGGCTGGACAACGCCATCTCGACCGCCTTTTGCGCGCGCCCTTCACCACTGGCGCGGCCGATCCCCATCATCGCCATGCCGCGATTGGACATAACGGTCTTGACGTCGGCGAAGTCGACGTTGATGTGTCCGGGCCGGGTAATCAATTCTGAAATGCCCTGCACCGCGTTATTGAGGACATCATTGGCCGCCTTGAAGCAATTCATGACGGTGATCTTTGAACCGAGCACCAGCGAAAGTTTCTCGTTGGGGATCAGCACCAGTGAATCAACGCGCTCGCGCAATTCGTCAATACCTTGCATCGCCACCTTCAGACGCTTGCGATTTTCGTGGGCGAAAGGCTTGGTCACCACCGCAACCGTGAGAATGCCCAACTCTTTGGCAACTTCGGCAATGACCGGGGCGGCGCCGGTGCCGGTGCCGCCACCCATGCCGGCGGTAATGAACAGCAAGTCGGTGCCTTCCAGCATTTCGCGAATGCGATCACGATCTTCTTCGGCCGCCTGACGGCCCACTTCCGGGTTGGAGCCGGCACCCAAGCCGCGCGTCAACTCGAGCCCGAGTTGGATCTGGCTGGTCGGCAAGCATTTCTCCAGGTGATCACGATCAGTATTGGCGCAGATGAATTCCACACCATCAATACCGCCCAGTGCCATCTGATTGACCGTGTTACAGCCGCCTCCACCGACACCGATCACGCGAATGACGGCTTTCCGACTCTGGCCGTCCAGAATTTCGAACATTTCCCGCGATTGATTGCTGCTCATCGTCATCTCCTGCGCCAGAAGCGCTACTCGTGACCGGCCTGAACCGGTTAAAAAATTGGTCAGAACTACTTTCGCTTTCGTGACGTTTGAATTATTTAAACTTTACAAGTTTTAATAATCTTTCATCACACCTGTCAAGTCAATATGTTTCGACCGATTTAATGGGCTTTTCTAGAAGTTTTTCGCAAACCACTCTTTCACCCCCTTCAGCCATTGCGCGGCATTGGCACCGCTGTCTCGTGGCCGTTGCAAGCCGACCCGGTGCGCCGCCAGCAACAACCCGGCCGCGGCGGCGGCCGACGGGTCACGCAGCAGCGCATCGGGCCCTGAAATGTTGTGCGGCAGGCCGATACGCACCGGCATGTCGAAGATCTGCTCGGCCAGTTCGACCACACCGGGCATCGCGGCGGCACCACCGGTCAACACCAGGCCGCCGGACTTGATCATTTCGTCGGTCTCGGAGCGACGCAGCTCGCGCAGAATGAAGCGGAAGATCTCGTCGTAACGTGCCCAGATCACCTCGGACAGGGTCTGGCGTGACAGTTGCCGCACCGGTCCTTCGCCGACGCCGCGCACTTCGATCACATCGTTGCCGGTGACCATCTGCGGCCAGGCACACCCATGTTCGATCTTGATCTGCTCGGCCGACGGCGCCGGCGTGCGGAATGCCATGGAAATGTCGTTGGTGACCAGGTTGCCGCCCATGGCCAACACCGCACTGTGGCGAATGGCCCCGCCGCGGTGAATGGCGATGTCGGACGTACCGGCCCCAATGTCGATCAGCCCGACGCCCAGGGCGCGCTCTTCGGGCAACAGCACCGCTTCGGCCGCGGTGATGTGCGGCACGAAGAAGTTGTCGAGCACCAGGTCGCTGCGCTCGACGCACTTGCGGACGTTGAGCTGCGCGCCCTCCGAGCCGGTGATCAGGTGCACGCGCGCCTCAAGCCGAACGCCATGCATGCCCACCGCGTCGTGAATGCCGTCGCGGCCGTCGACCATGAACTCCTGGGGAATGACGTGGAAGATGCGCTGGTCGGCGGGAATCAAGACCGCCTTGGCAGCATCAATCACGCTTTCGACGTCTTTCTGCGTCACCTCACGACCACGCACCGGCGCCACGCCGGTCGAGTTATGCCCCTGAATGTGTGGCCCCGAGGTGCCGACATTCACCGAGCCGATTCGGCAACTGCCGAGCTGTTCGGCGTTCTCCACGGCGCGGCGGATGGCGGTGATGGTCGCTTCGATGTTGACCACGTCACCGCGGTTAACGCCACGGCATTCGGCCACGCCTTCGCTGATCACTTCCATGTGGCCTTCGGGCATCACCTGCCCGACCAATACGCGGCACTTTGAAGTCCCGATGTCCAGGGCCACCCATAGCTCCCGCTCGTCTCGTCTGGCCATTAGCGGCCTCCTTCGGTTTCGTCGCCGGTTCGCCAGCGCACGGCAAACCCGTTGGTGTAGCGAAGGTCGATGCGCTCGACCTCAGATTTGCGGCCGGTCATCACGCGGCGGACCGGGCCGCCCAGCACCGCGACCTTGCCCATGGGATCCACCCGCCCAAAACGCACCGGAATGCTCGGCGCCAACCGGCCGACCCATTCGCCACGCACGTCCAGTGACAGCCCGGTCAGGGTCAACCCGGTGTCTCGAAGGGCTTCGCGCAGGCCATGAAAACGCTGCAGCACCTCTTCGGCCTGATCCGCGGGTCCGTCCAGTTGCGGCAACTCGGTTGAAATCTCTGACGGGCGCGGCTTGAAGATCACGCCGTCGCGGTCCAGCAGACTGTCGGTGCCCCAGCGCGCCAGCGGCTCTCGCTCGCGTACCACCACGTGCAAGCCGCTGGGCCACAAGCGCTCGACCCGCGCCTCCGCCACCCACGGCAGTGTCAGGACCCGCGCACGCAAGTCCCGCAGATCCAATGCACTGACCGGCCCCTCCAGCGCATCGGCCAGCACCCGCTGGATCTCGGACGGCTGCAGATGACGGCCGAGGCCCGACACGCTCAGCGTGCTCGGCGGGTGCGTCGCCTGCTGACCCGCAGCCCAGAAACCGCCGGCCAGCAAGCTGGCGCACACCAGCCCGGCGACCCAGCGCAACGCGCGCACCTCGGCGACGCCCTGCAACGGGCTCAGGGGCAAGGTGGCGGCGGCATTCATGCCGGCACCGCCATGCGCACGCGGCACAGACCGACCAGCCGATCCAGCAGTGCCGGCATGTCGATGCCGGCAACCTTGGCGGCCAACGGCAACAATGAATGCGAGGTCATGCCCGGCAAGGTATTGACCTCGAGAAGCGAGGCTTCAAGGTCGTCACCCATCAGAAAATCGACGCGACCAAAGCCTTCGCCGCCGACGGCTTCGAAAGCCGCCAGTGAGAGGGCTCGCAGCCGCTGCTCCACCTCCGGCGCCAGGCCGGCAGGGCAGTGATAGCGCGTGTTGTTCGACACATACTTGGCATTGAAATCGTAGAACTCGCCGTCCGGTTCGATGCGGATCACCGGCAAGGCCACGCCATCAAGAATGCTGCAGGTCCACTCGCCGCCCGACACACAGCGCTCGACCATCACCACGCCGGCGCCGGCGGTCGCCGACTGCCATGCGGCGTCCACATCAGCCGCTGACCGGACCTTGGAGATGCCCACGCTGGAGCCATCCGAAGATGGCTTGACGAAGACCGGATAACCGAAGCGCTCGGCCGCCTCGCGCAGTGCGGCGGCCGAATCAACCACCTGCCAGTCCGCCGTCGACAGGCCCAGTGATCGCCACAGCCGCTTGGTCTGCAGCTTGTCCATCGCCAAGGCTGAAGCCAGCACGCCGCATCCGGGATAGGCAATCCCTTGCAGGTCCAGGGCGCTCTGCACACGACCGTCTTCACCGCCGGTGCCGTGCAGCACGCTGATCACCCGACGCACACCGCGCGCGGCCAGGGCCATCACCTGGTCAGGTGCAGTGATGTCGATCACCTGCGGGTCATGCCCAGCGCTGCGCAACGCCGCCACCACGGCCTCACCACTCCACAGCGACACCTGCCGCTCGGCGCTCCAGCCGCCCATCAGCACCGCGAGGTCGGACGCGCTCATCTGGCGTCTCCCAACATGCGGATTTCGGGGTGAAGATCGACGCCAGTCTGGGCGGCGACGGTGCGGCGAATCTCGGCGATCAGGGCTTCGACATCAGCGGCGCACGCACCCGGCGCGGTGAGGATGAAATTGCTGTGCTGGGTCGACACCGAAGCACCGCCGATGGCAAAACCCTTGAGACCACAGGCTTCGATCAGACGCGCAGCATGGTCACCCGGCGGATTGCGGAAGGTCGATCCGGCACTGGGCTTGCCCACCGGTTGCGAGGCCTTGCGACGCGCCAGGCTGTCGCGTGTGGCGAGGGCGTGCGCGGCCTCGACATCGAGCTGCACGCGGAAGCGAGCGGCCAAAAAGCCCGCCACGCCAACCGGCGCTTCGACGTGACGATAGGCGTAGCGCACGGCATTAGCGGGCAGCCACTCGGTGCGACCATCGCGATAAATCACCTCGGCGGCCTCAACCTCGGGCCAGGTCTCACCGCCCCAGGCGCCGGCATTCATCGCCAATGCACCGCCGATGCTGCCGGGAATGCCGGCCAAAAAGCCCAGCGCTGCCAGCCCGGCATCGCGCGCCACCTTGGCGACCCGGGCGCAGTGCGCGCCGGCTTCGGCCATCAGACGCATGCCGGCGCGATCGACATCGATGGCGTCGAGGGTATTGACCAGCCGAATCACCACACCGCGAATACCGCCATCGCGAATCAAGACGTTGCTGCCAAGACCCAGCCAGGTCAGCGGCGTGTCGGCGGGCAGATCGCGGAGCACGGCTTGCAGATCGTCTCGATCCGCCGGCTCGAACAAGACGTCCGCCGGCCCACCGACCCGCCAGGTGGTCAGCGGCGCCAGTGATGCATCGGTCAGCCAGCGGCCGCGCGGACTCATGGCTTCACCGCCAGAACCCGATGCTGCTGCGCCAGCAGCGGCGCAAAGCCGCCAATGTCGCCCGCACCCAGCGTCAGCACCACATCGTCGGCGCGCAACAGCGGTAACAGGGCCGCCTCAAGTGCGGCCACACGGTCCACCAGAATCGGTTCAACTTGGCCGCGCGCGCGGATGCTGCGGGCCAGTGCGCGGGCATCGGCGCCTTCGATGGGCGCCTCGCCGGCCGCGTAAACCTCGGTCATCACCAGCACATCCACACCCGCCAGCACCGCCGAAAAATCGTCGAGGCAGTCGCGGGTGCGGCTGTAGCGGTGCGGCTGAAAAGCCACCACCAAACGACGGCCCGGGTAGGCGCTGCGCATCGCCTCGAAGGTAGCGGTCAGTTCGCGCGGGTGATGGCCGTAGTCGTCGATCAGATCGAACTCGACGGCACCAATGCGCAGGCGCCCGTGGTGTTCGCAACGACGACCCACCCCTTCGAACTGCTTCAGCGCGCGCGCCATCGCCACGACGTCGGCCCCGAGTTCCTGACCGATGACCAGCGCCACCAGGGCGTTCTGCACGTTGTGGCGACCCGGCAGGTTGAGGTGAAAGTCAGCCTCGGTGCCGTCGGCCAGGCGCGCGCGAAAATCACTGCCGTTGCCGGACGCGCGATGACTGAGGATGCGCACGTCGGCGTTGTCGGCAAAACCGTAGGTGATGATGGGCCGACCGATACGGGGGATCAGGCGCGTCAGTTCCGCATCGTCCGCGCAGAGAATCGCCAGCCCGTAGAACGGCAGCCGCTGCAGAAACTCGACGAAGGTTTCGCGCAGGCGGTTGAAGTCGCCGCCGTAGGTTTCCAGATGATCGGCGTCAACGTTGGTGACCGCCGCCATCATCGGTGACAGGTGAAGGAATGAGGCATCGCTCTCGTCAGCCTCGGCGACCAGACAGGTGCCCTGCCCCAGCCGCGCGTTGGCACCGGCGCTCTTGAGTTGGCCGCCGATCACATAGGTCGGGTCCAGCCCGGCCTCGGCCAGCACGCTGGCGACCAGGCTGGTGGTGGTGGTCTTACCGTGGGTGCCGGCGATGGCGACGCCGAAACGGAAGCGCATCAGCTCGGCCAGCATCTCGGCGCGACGCACCACCGGCACCCGGTGCGCGCGGGCGTAGATCAGCTCGGGGTTGTCAGCCTTCACCGCCGTCGACACCACCACCGCGTCGGCACCGACGGTGTGCGCCGGATCGTGACCAAAGCCGATCACGGCGCCGAGCGCGGTCAGCCGATCAGTGGCAGCGCTCTGACGCAAATCGGTGCCGGTGACCTGATAGCCGAGGTTGATCAACACCTCGGCGATACCGGCCATGCCCGAGCCGCCAATCCCCAACAGGTGGATACGCTGGATGCGGCGCATCGGCGAATGCATGAGGGTGGCCGGCGTCATGCCACACCCCCACAGGCTTCGAGCACGGCCACGATGTCGCGCGTCGCGTCCGGACGGGCGACGCGGGCAGCGGCCTGCGCGCACTGCAGCGCGCGTTCCCGGGTCATGCCTGCCAGCCAGTCGGCCAAGGCCTGCGCGGTAAGGTCGGATTCCGCCATGCAGGTCACCGCCCCAGCGCGCACCAGCGCCTGGGCGTTGGCGGTTTGATGGTCGTCCACCGCGTGAGGAAAAGGCACCAGCAGACCGCCCAAACCACAGGCCGCCAGCTCCGCGATGGTTGACGCGCCCGCGCGGGCAATCACCACGTCGGCCCAGGCAAAGGCTTCAGCCATGTCGTCGATAAACGCCGTGAGCTCGGCCTCGACATTGGCTTGGCGATAGGCCGCTTCGGCGACGGCCAGCGTGCGTCCGCCCTGATGACGCAGCAACGGCCGCTGCGCCCTGTCGATCAACGCCAGCGCCTCGGGGACCTTCTGATTCAGCGCCTTGGCGCCCTGCGAACCGCCGATTACCAGCACCCGCAGCGACCCGGTACGGCCGGCGAAGCGCGTACTCGGCGATGGCAGCTCGACGACGGCACTGCGCACCGGGTTGCCCACCCAGTGCCCGCCGGCCAGCGCGCCGTCAAAGCCCAACAGCACTTTGCGTGACAGCCGCGCGAGCAGGCGGTTGGTGAGCCCGGCGGCGGCGTTTTGCTCGTGAATCACCAAAGGCACGCGCGCCAGCCACGCGGCCAGACCTGCAGGCCCGGCGACGAAGCCGCCCATGCCCAGCACCACGTCGGGGCGCAGGCGACGCATCAGCCGCCACGCGGCAGCGACGGCGCGCACGACATTCAGCGGCGCTGACAACAGGCCGGTCAGGCCCTTGCCGCGCAAGGCAGTGACGCGGACGACATGCATCGGGATGGTGGTTTTGGCGAGCGCACGCGCCTCGAAGCTGTCGGCATTGCCGACCCACTCCACACCATGGCCGCGGCCCATCAGCGCCTGCGCCACCGCCAGCGCCGGATAGACGTGCCCGCCGGTGCCTCCGGCTGCAATCAGCACTTTCATCGGCGGTTCTCCGCCGCGTTGGCGGCCAGCCGGTTTTCCAGATCGACGCGCAGAATCAATCCCAGCGCCGCCATGGCGGTGATCAGTGAGCTGCCGCCGTAACTCATCAGCGGCAGGGTCAGACCCTTGGTGGGGGCCATGCCCATGTTCACCGCGAAGTTGATCAAGGCCTGCAGCCCCAGCCAGCCGACCAGTCCGTAACAGAGGTAGGCGCTGAACCGTGCCTCACGCAATTCGGCCGCACGGGCAATGCCAAAGCCACGCGTCACCAGCACCGCGTACAGGCCAATGAGAATCGCCACGCCCAGCAGGCCGAACTCCTCGGCCAAAATCGCGAAGATGAAATCGGTGTGCATTTCCGGCAGGTACAGCAGCTTCTGGATGCTGTTGCCCAGGCCCACGCCCCACCATTCGCCACGCCCGATGGCGATCAGCGACTGCGACAACTGCCAGCCTCCGGCCTCGACATCGGCCCAGGGGTTGGTGAAGTTGAGCAGTCGCTGCATGCGGTAGCTTTCGGTGGTGGCGATAAACGCCAGCCCGGCCACCGCGACCATCAGCAGCCCGACAAAATAGGCCAGCGGGGCGCCGCTCATGAAGATCATCAGAAACGCCACTGCGTACAGCACCACCGTGGCACCAAAGTCGGGTTCGGCCAGCAACAGGATCGCTGGAATCACCAGAATCAACAGCGGCTTGGCCAGGCCGCTGAAACTGGTCTGCACCTCGGCCTGACGGCGCACCAGATAGCCCGCCAGGTAAATGAACAGCGCAATGCGTGCCGGCTCTGACGGCTGCAGCCGCACGAACGGCGTGTTCAGCCAACGGGTGGCGTGATTGACCTCGACGCCGAGGCCGGGAATCAACACCAGCACCAACACCGCCACGGCGCCGCCAAACATGATCCAGGTGGTGCGCGCCCAGAACGCCATCGGCACGCACCAGAGCACGGCGGCAATGCCGCCGCCGATCAGCACGAACAGCAGTTGCCGCCAGAAATACTGCAGCGCCGTGCCCGAGGCGCTCTCGCCGGCAGCGACCGAGGCCGAGGCGACCATCACCAGCCCCCAGGCGAGAATGCTCACCGCCGCAATCAGCAGGCCGGTATCTAAGCCCAGGCGCGTGTCGGGCCAACTGGGCAGGTGTTCGCCGAGGCGGTCGATCATGCCAGGGCCTCCACCGCGCGCTCGAAGCACTCGCCGCGTTCGATGTAGTTACGAAACTGGTCGAGGCTGGCGCAGGCCGGCGACAGCAGCACGGTCGCCGGCGCGCGCGCAGCCGCATGGGCGGCCTGCAGCGCACTGACCATGTCGTCATGACGACTCACCGGAACCGCAGACGACAAACTGCGCTCCAGCAACGCTGCGTCCTGTCCAAACACGTACGCACAGCCGTCGGCGGCTTTCAGCGCCGTGGCCAGCGGCGAGAAATCCTGCCCCTTGCCCTGGCCGCCGCCCAGCCAGTGAATCGGCGGTGGCAGGCCTTGTATCGCGGCCAAGGTCGACCCCACATTGGTGCCCTTGCTGTCGTTGAAATAGCGCACGCCCGCCTGGTCGCGAACCAGTCTGCAGCGGTGCGGCAAGCCGGTAAACGCACGAAGCGCGGTCAGCTGTACGGCGCGCGGAATACCCACCGCGTCGGCCAGCGCGACGGCGGCCAGGGCGTTGGCGGCGTTGTGCAGACCGGCGATCTGCAGCGTGCTCAAGGGGACCCTCAGCGCCTCACCATCACGATCGGGGGGGCCGCTCAGCTGCCGTTGGCCGGCCCTCTCGACCAGACCGTACCCTGCGTCCTCTGGCGCGCTCAGACCAAAGCGAAGGATCGTCGCGTTTGCCATCACCGGCATCGCCATCACCGCTGCGTCGTCGCGGTTCAGAACCGCCACATCCGTCCGCTGCAATAGGCGCGCCTTGGCCGCGGCATAGGCGTCCATGTCGCCATGGCGATCAAGGTGGTCTTCCGACAGATTCAACACCGTCGCCGCCGCGCAGTGCAGGCTGGCGGTGGTCTCCAACTGGAAGCTCGAAAGCTCAAGCACGTACAGATCGACGTTCTCGGCCAACAAGTCCAGTGCCGGCGTGCCGAGGTTGCCGCCCACCGCCACCTTGAGACCGGCCTGCGCCGCCATCTCGCCCACCAGAGTCGTGACGGTGCTCTTGCCGTTGGAGCCGGTGATACCAATGACGCGGACCTCACGCCGAACGGCGCGGGCAAACAGCTCAATGTCGCCGATCACCGGCACGCCGGCATCACGCAGCGCGGCGATGAACGACTCACGCAGGTCGACGCCGGGGGACACCACGGCCTCGGCAAAATCGGAAAGCGGCTGTGGTGCCGAAAACGCGCCAAGCCGGAAATCAACGTCAGGAAACTCGGCGCGCAAGGCATCAATGCCAGTTGGCTGTGCGCGTGAATCCGTGACCATCACGCGGTGCCCCTGCCTGACCAGATAACGCAGCGCCGACACCCCGGACAGCCCCAGCCCGACCACCAGCATTGGCCGGTCGTCGCGGGGGTGGGCGCTGGCGTGCGGATGGCTCATCGCAGCTTGAGACTCGACAGGCCGATCAACACCAGAATCAGGGTGATGATCCAGAAGCGGACGATGATTTTCGGCTCGGGCCACCCCTTGAGTTCATAGTGGTGGTGCAGCGGCGCCATGCGGAAAATGCGTTTGCCGCCCGAATACTTGAAGTACCCCACCTGCAGCGCCACCGACACGGTCTCGGCGACGAACACGCCGCCCATGATGGCCAGCACGATTTCCTGGCGAACCAGCACCGCCACGACCCCCAGCGCCGCGCCGAGTGCCAGTGCGCCCACATCGCCCATGAACACCTGCGCCGGATAGGCGTTGAACCACAGAAAACCCAGCCCCGCACCGGCGATGGCGGTGCAAAAAATTGCCAGCTCACCGACGCCGGGGATGTAGGGAATGCCCAGGTATTCGGCCATACGAATGTTGCCCGAGGCGTAGGCGAACACCGCCAGCGCCGAGGCGACCAGCACCGTCGGCATGATCGCCAGGCCATCGAGCCCGTCGGTCAGGTTCACGGCGTTGGAACTGCCGACGATCACCAGGTACGACCAGAAGATGAAAAACACGCCGAGTGGAATCGTCACGTCTTTCAGAAACGGAATCAGCAGCTCGGTTTCGACCGGCGCCTGCGCGGTCGCGTAGATGCCGATGGCGGTGGCAAAGCCGGCCAGTGACAACCAGAAATACTTCTTGCGCGCCGGCAAGCCCTTGGGGCTTTTGTGCTTGATCTTGATGTAGTCGTCGGCGAATCCCACCGCGCCGAACGCCAGGGTCACGAACAGGGCAAACCAGATATAGCGGTTCGACAGGTCAGCCCACAGCAGCGTCGCAACCGTCACGGCGGCGAGGATCAGCACCCCGCCCATGGTCGGCGTGCCGGTCTTCTTCAAATGACTCTGCGGGCCGTCATCACGCACCGGCTGGCCAAACTTGAAGTGGTAGAGCTTGCGGATCATCAGGGGCCCAAAGGCAAACGAGAAGATCAACGCCGTGAGCACGCCCAACACCGAGCGAAACGTGAGATACCCGAACACGTTGAAGCCCGACACATAAGCCTTCAGCCACTCGGTCAGTTCGAAGAGCATGACGATTTCCTTGAGACGACCCGGCCGTCCAGTAGCGCGCTGACCACCTGCTCCATGCCCGCAGAACGCGAGCCCTTGACCAACACCGTGACGCCTGCAACCAGCCCCGGCTGCAGCGCCGAGATGGCCTGCACGCGGTCGGCGAACCACTCGGCGTTGCGGCCATAGCCCTGCGCCATGTCACGCGCCGCCTCGCCCACGGCCACCAGCCGTTCGATCCCACGCGCGGCGGCGTGCGACCCCACCTGCCGATGGGCTGCCGCGCTGACCGCACCCAACTCGGCCATCGCGCCGAGCACCGCCCAGCGCGGCGGCGGTTGTGCGGCCAACCAGTCCAGCCCGGCCTGCATCGAGCCCGGATTGGCGTTGTAGCTGTCGTCGGCGATGCGCCAGCCACCGTCGGCTTCGATCACCCGCAGCCGACCCGCCTCGCCCTGTGCCTGGGCCAGGCCGTTGGCGATGGTTGCGGCGTCGAGCCCCAACACATGGCCGACCGCGGCGGCGGCCAACGCGTTGTAGAGGTTGTGACGTCCCACCAACGGCAACTGCACAGGGGCTGTGTCGCCGGGCAGTTCGAGGGTGAACACCAGCGACTGTGGCCGCTCGTCAATCGCCGTCGCGCGTACCTCGGCCGTGTCGTCCAAGCCGAAACGAACCATTCGCCGATTGCCGGCAAGGCCACGCCATAACGGGAAAAACACGTCGTCGGCATTCAGCACCGCAATGCCATCGGCCGGCAGCGCACTGATCAATTCGCCCTTGCCGCGCGCGATGGCCTCGCGCGAGCCGAAACCCTCCAGGTGCGCGTCGCCGGCGTTGGTGATCACGCCAATTGTGGGCCGCGCCCAGGCCGCAAGTTGGGCAATCTCGCCGAGGTGGTTGGCACCCATTTCGATCACCGCGGTGCCGTGGGTGGCGTCGAGGCGCGACAGCGTCAGCGGCACACCAAGATGATTGTTCAGGTTGCCGGTGGTCGCACACACCGGGCCGCGAGCCGCCAGCACCGCTGCCGTCAGCGCCCGGGTCGTGGTCTTGCCATTGCTGCCGGTGATCCCGACCAATGGCAGCGAAAAGCGTGCGCGCCAGGCACTTGCGGCGCGCTGCAATGCCGCCTCGGGTGACGACACCACCCACTGCGCCAGCGCAACCGGCTGCGGCTTGGCGACGATGGCGGCCGCGGCCCCGGAGGCCTGCGCCTGGGCCAGGTAAGCATGTCCATCGACGCGCTCACCCGGCAGGGCGACGAAGCACTGGCCGGGTTGAACGCGGCGGCTGTCAATCTCGAAACCGGCAAACGCGTGTGCGGGCACCGGGCCCAGCGGCGTGGCGCCCAGCGCGTCACTGATCCAGTCGAAGTTCAACGCACTCATGCGTGAGCACCTCGCCGGGACAGCCACTGGCGGACCACGTCGCGATCGCTGAACGGCCGGGACACACCGCCGATGACCTGCGTGGTTTCGTGGCCCTTGCCGGCAATCATCACCAGGTCGCGCTCGCCCGCGTGGCGCAGCGCGGTGTGAATGGCTTCGGCGCGATCGTGAATCACCTCGAACTCGTCGTGTGCCCCGACGATGGCGGCGGCGATGGCGTCCGGATCTTCAGAGCGTGGGTTGTCCGTGGTGACTATCACCTGATCGGCGCCGGCCGCTGCCGCCTCGCCCATCAGCGGCCGCTTGCCAGCATCGCGGTCGCCGCCGCAACCGAAGACCAGGATGAGCCGGCCATCGCAATGGTCACGCGCAGCCGCCAGAGCAGCGGCAAGGGCGTTGGGTGTGTGGGCGTAATCAATCACGGCCAGCGGCGCGACCGGCGCGGTGAAGCGCTCCATGCGACCGGGCGGCGGACCGACGTCGGCCAGCACCCGCGCGACGTCGGCCCACTCGAAGCCGCCCTCACGCAGCGCGCAGGCGGCGGCAAGCAGGTTGTACAGGTTGAAGCGCCCCATCAGAGTGGTGTTGACCGCATGCGCCGGTCCGGCTGGACGCAGTTCAAAGGCCATGCCGTCGCGGTGTTGGCGCATCAGTTCGGCGCGCACTACGGGCACGTCGCCATCATCGTCACCGCCCAGACCATAGGCGATGACATCCGCGCCTTCGGCAAGCCAGCGCGCACCCCAGCGGTCGTCGCGGTTGAGCACGCTGACACCGCGGCAATGTTCGGTGAACAAGCGCCGCTTGGCGGCCGCGTAGTCATTTTCGGCGCCGTGATAATCCAGATGGTCACGCGCCAGGTTGGTCAGGATGGCGACGTCGAACCCCATGCCGGCAACGCGATGCTGGTCGAGCGCGTGCGACGAGACTTCCATCGCCACGGCGCGCAGGCCTTCGTCACGGGTTGCCGCGAGATCGGCCTGCAGGCGAATCGGATCGGGCGTGGTGTGGCTGACGTGACCGAGCGCTTCCAGCCGGCCTGAGCCCAAGGTGCCGATGTAGCGACAGGGCTTGCCCAGGCGTTCCAGCGCCTCGGCAATCAACCACGCCGTGGTGGTCTTGCCATCGGTGCCGGTCACGCCAACGGTGAACAGGGCATCGGCAGGGTTGCCGTAAAAGCGCGCCGCGATCTCGCCCAGCTTGCAGCGCAATTCGGGAATGGCGATGGCGGGCAGTTGGCCGGGCAGGTGACGTCCGGCCGCCGGCTCGACCAGCACCGCTGCCGCCCCGGCCGCCATCGCCTGGTCGATATAATCCAGACCGTGCCCGTCACCGCGCACCGCGCTAAGCGCAACAAACACATCGCCCGGACGCAGCTCACGCGAGTCGCTGACCAGCCGTGGCACGGCAATGTCGGGCACCGCATCGGCGCAGCCTTGCAGCAGGGCGGGCAGGCGCCAGGTCATTGTCGGACCCTCGTGCTCGGCAGTGACGCGGACTCAATGATGGGCGACTGGATGGGCCGGGCATCCGGCGCGATCTGCAGCAAACGCGCCGCACCTTGCATCACCTCGGAGAACACCGGCGCCGCGACCTGACCGCCGTAGTACTCACCCTGTGGCTCGTCGATCATCACGAAGCCGACCAGCCGCGGCCGCTCGGCCGGCACCATGCCGATGAAGATGGCCTGGTGCTTGTCGGGCGAGTAACCGCCACTGGCCGCCACTTTGCGGGCAGTGCCCGATTTGCCCGCCACACGATAGCCCTCGACCTGCGCCTTCTTGCCGGTGCCGGTTTCCGACACGACCTGTTCCAGCATCTCGCGCACCAGGCGCGCGGTACCGGCCGAGACCGCGCGCTGCGGTGCCGAGCGCAGGCCATCGCTGAACAGGGTCAGCTGCGGCATCATCCCGTCGTTGGCCAGCGCGGCGTAGGCGCGCACCATGTGCAGCGCATTCACCGACACGCCGTAGCCGTAGGACGCGGTGGCGGTGGCGATTTGGCCCCAATCAGTGAAGTGACGCAACACCGGCAGCGCCTCGCCCGGAAAGCCGCTGAACACCGGCTCGCCAAGGCCGAAGCGCTGGTAGCCGGCCCACACGTTTTCGGCGCCCATGGCCAACGCAACCTTGGTGCTGCCGACGTTGCTCGACACCGCGAGCAGGGTGGCAAGGTCGATCTCGCCGCGCCGCGCGATGTCACGGACTGTCAGACGACCGACCTGCAGCGTGCCGCCGGTCACGTCGATGATGCTCTGCGGGTTGTACAACCCCAACTCCAGCGCCTGCGCAACCAGCAAAGGCTTGATGGTGGAACCCGGCTCAAAGCCGTCGACCACCGCGCGATTGCGAATACCGGCAGCGAATCCGCGGGCATCGCCGTTGTTGGGGTTGAAGCCCGGCTGCGCCGCCATGGCCAGAATCTCACCGCTGCGCACGTCGGCAACGACGACCAGCCCCCCTTTGGCGCCCGACTCGGCAACCGCCGCCGCCAGCTCACGATAGGCCAGGTACTGCACGCGCAGGTCAAGACTCAGGTTCAACGATTCGCCGGCCACGGCCGGGGTGTATTCAAGGCCGTCTTCAATGACCCGCCCGGTGCGGTCGCGAATCACCCGGCGACTGCCGGCGGTCCCGCTCAGTCGCGCTTCTTGCGCTTTTTCCATGCCCTCGAGCCCAACCCCATCCCGTCCGGCAAAGCCCACCACCTGGGCGGCCACTTCGCCGGCCGGGTAGTAGCGGGCGAAGTCGGATTCCGAGAACACGCCGGGCACTTTCAGGTCGAGCAGGCGGCGCGCTTCCTGGGGGCTGACCTGCTCGCGCAAGTAAACGAACTTACGGGTTTTTCGGGCTTCGAGAAACTTCTGCAGCTCGCTGGGCGCACGACTCATCCCTTCGGCCAGGCGCTTCACATTCGCGGGGTCGGCGAGCACGGCCTCGGGCACGACCCACACCGACGACACCGGCGCCGACAGCGCCAGCGGTTCGCCATTACGGTCGAGAATCGCGCCGCGATGGCCGGGGATCGTCAGGTTGCGCACCTGACGCTTGTCGCCTTCGCTACGCAGAAAATCGCGCTCGATCACCTGCAGGTGAAATGCGCGCCCCACCGCCAGCGCTGCCAGCACGGCGAAGCCGACGAGAATCAGCTGGCCACGCCACGAGGCCACCGGGCGTGGCCCAACCGGGACCACCGCGCGGTTGGCCGCCTTGCCGCGCTTGCGGGCCGTCATCGTGCGCCCCCCAACGGCACGATGACGTGGTGTTCGGGCTCGAGCATGTCGAGCTGCTCGCGCGCGATGCGATTGACGCGCGCGTGGTGGCCCAGCGTCGCCTCTTCAAGCTGCAGCTGGGCCCATTCCATTTCGAGGCGATCACGCTCGCGGCGCATCTGGTCGAGCGCGGTCACCCGTGCGCGGTTTTCGTGCTTGGCGACCACCACGGCAACGGCCGAGCCCATCACCGCAATTAGCAGCACGGCCGGCAGCCACAGTGCGATCTGACGACTCATGGCAGACGCTCCGCCGCGCGCAGCATTGCCGAGCGGGCACGGGGGTTGACCGCACATTCGGCGTCGCTGGGGAATTGCTTTTTCAGCACCTTGATGCGCGGTTGGTCGGCCTTGGCCTGGTCACGCAGATAGCGTTTGACGATGCGGTCTTCCAGCGAATGAAAGCTGAGCACGGCCAGCCGGCCGCCCGGGGCCAGCGCGTCGATGGCCTGCGGCAGCGCCGCTTCGAGGGCGCTGAGCTCGCCGTTGATATGAATGCGGATGGCCTGAAAGCTGCGCGTCGCCGGATGATGATGTTTGGAGCGCGGGCCCGGCACCCGGGCAATGAGGTCGGCCAGTTCACGAGTGCGGGTCAGCGGCGTCGCGACCCGGTCTTCCACGATGCGCCGCGCGATGCGACGGCTGTTGCGCTCATCACCGAATCGCCACAGGACGTCGGCAATCTCGTCGGCATCGGCCGCCGCCAGCCAATCGGCCGCGCTGGCGCCGGACGTGGGATCCATGCGCATGTCCAGCGGGCCATCGTGGCTGAAGGAAAAACCGCGCTCGGCATTGTCCAGTTGGGGACTGGACACACCGAGGTCGATGAGAATGCCGTCGACACGGCCGCTGTCCTCACCCAGCGCGTCGCCGAGACCGGAAAAATTGCGGGCGTGAATGCGGACGTTGGCGGCGTCGCCATAGCGGGCCTGGGCCACCAAGATGGCCTCCGGGTCCTGATCGAACAGGTGCAGACGGCCCGTGTCGCCCAGCACGGCATGAATGTGGGCCGCGTGGCCGCCGCGCCCGAAGGTGGCGTCAACGAAGCAGCCGTCGGGTCGCAGGTTGAGCGCCGCGAGGGCCTCGACACACATGACCGGCTGATGCGCCGCAAGGATGGCAGGCGCCTGCCCATCGCGGTCGGGGCTCGCGTGGGCATGGGACTGACGCGGGGTCATGCCTACCGCTTGAGCGCCCGGAAGGCGTCTTTCAATGTGGGCAGGATGCTGTCGGGGCCATCGCCATACATGGCGGTCCACTTGTCTTCTGCCCAGAGCTCGAAGCGGTTGATCTGGCCGACCAGAACCACCGAGGTCTCAAGGTGTGCCTGCCGACGCAGTAAGGTGGGGACGCTGATCCGGCCCTGCTTGTCGAGTTCGCACTCCACGGCACGACCGACGAAGGCACGTTTGAGCAGTTCGGCGTGCTCGCGGTTTTCCATCTGCACGATCGACTCGCAGATGGCCCGAAATTCGGGGGCGGGATAAATCTCGAGGCAAGGCTCGTAGCCCATGGTGACCACCACCTGCGACTGGCACTGGGCATCGAGCGCGTGGCGATAGCGGGCCGGCACGGCGAGCCGACCCTTCTCATCCACATTGAGCTGATGTGATCCCGCAAACATCCAGAACAGTCCTCAACGGGATGGAATGAGGTTTCCCCACGATTCCCCACTTTCCTCCCGATCGAGGGACTATAAACCACCCCATATCCCCCCGCAAGCTCATCCACGACACTTTTTCTTTGATTAACAAGGCCTTACGTGACAAAGTGCCAGTCAAATACTAGATCAATTAAAACAGTAACTTATAGCAATAACTTAAAGTTGATTGAGAAGAAATGGTCGATGACCCCCGGCAGCGTGAGCCGTCCGTCAACAACGAAAAAGCCCCCGCCATCGGCGGGGGCCGGTGTCGTGTCGTGTCTCGCCAGGCCCGGCGGAACGATCAGCCTTCGGCGCGTGTCATCAACGCCGCCACGGCCGGCAGGGTCTTGCCTTCGAGAAACTCCAGAAATGCCCCACCGCCGGTCGAGATGTAGCTGATCCGGTCGGCCACGCCAAACTTGTCGATGGCGGCCAAGGTGTCGCCGCCGCCGGCGAGCGAGAAGCCGTCTGATTCGGCAATCGCCTTGGCCAGCGCCTGCGTCCCGGCGGCAAAACTGTCGTACTCGAACACGCCCACCGGGCCGTTCCAGACAATGGTGCCGCAGTTCTTCAGCAGCCCGGCCAGGGTGGCGCGGGTTTTGGGGCCAATGTCGAGAATCATCTCGTCATCTTCCACATCGTCGACCAAGCGCACTTCGGCATGGGCCTCGTTACTGAACTCCGGCGCCACCACGACGTCGACCGGCATGGGAATGTCGCCGCCACGCGCGCGAATCCGTTCGAGAATCTCGCGTGCGGTGCCGAGCATGTCCCGTTCGTAAAGGCTTTTGCCGACCGGCTTGCCGATGGCCGCGAGGAAGGTGTTGGCGATGCCGCCGCCAATGATCAGCTGGTCGGCCTTGTCAGCCAGCGTCTTCAGCAGATCGAGCTTGGTCGACACTTTCGAGCCGCCGACGATCACCGCCAGCGGCCGCTTGGGCGTGGCCAGTGCCTTGCCCAGCGCATCAAGTTCAGCCGCCAGCAGGGGCCCGGCGCAGGCCTGCGGCGCCTGCAGTGCCACGCCGTGTGTTGAGCATTCAGCGCGGTGCGCGGTGCCGAAGGCATCCATCACATACAGATCGCAAAGTGCGGCCATGCGAGCGGCCAGCGCCGCATCGTCGGTCTTTTCGCCGACCAAAAAGCGGGTGTTTTCACCCAGCGCGATCTGGCCCGGCTCCAGGGTTACGCCGTCGATCCAGTTGCTGATCAGCGGCACGGTGCGACCCAGTTGCTCGGACAGCCATGCGGCCACCAAGGTCAGCGAGTGCTCCGGCTCAAAGCGCCCGGCCTTGGGCCGTCCCAGATGCGAAATCACCAGCACCGAGGCGCCGCGCTCCAGCGCCAGCTTGAGGGTCGGCAGGCTGGCGCGCAGGCGCGCATCGGAGGCGATACGGCCGTTGGCGATCGGCACGTTGAGGTCCTGACGGATCAGCAAGCGTTTGCCGGCGAGGTCAAGCTCTTCGAGGCGAAGGAAGGTCATGGCGAGGGCACTCAAAAAAATTCAGCAGGCATAAAAAGAACCGGCCTCGCTCACACGACGGCCGGCTCTCGGGTCATCTCATCACCGGCGCGACTTACTTCGCGTTGGACAGGGCCACGGCGGTGTCGAGCATGCGGTTGGAGAAGCCCCACTCGTTGTCGTACCAAGAGGCCACTTTGACCAGTCGCTTGTCGATGACCTTGGTCAGCGAGGCGTCGACCGTGCTGGACGCGGGGTCGTGGTTGAAGTCGCTGCTCACCATCGGTGCTTCGGTGTAGTTCAGCACGCCTTTCAGCGGGCCTTCGGCAGCGGCCTTGAGCAGACTGTTGACCTCGTCAGCACTGGTGTCACGGGCGGCGACAAAGGTCAGGTCGACCAGCGAGACATTGATGGTCGGCACGCGGACCGCATAACCGTCGAGCTTGCCTTTGAGCGCCGGCAGCACCAGACCCACGGCCGCAGCGGCGCCGGTCTTGGTCGGAATCATGTTGTTGGACGCCGAGCGCGCGCGGCGCAGGTCGGAGTGATAGACGTCGGTCAACACCTGGTCGTTGGTGAACGAGTGGATGGTGGTCATCTGACCATGCACCAGGCCGATGGCGTCCTGCAGCGGCTTGACCAACGGCGCAAGGCAGTTGGTGGTGCACGAGGCATTGCTGATGATGGTGTCGCTGGCCGCCAGGGTGTCGTGGTTGACGCCATAGACGATAGTCTTGACGTCGTTGCCGGCAGGCTGGCTGACGATGACTTTCTTGGCGCCGCCCTTGAGATGCAGGCCCGCCTTGTCAGGGGTGGTGAAGAAGCCGGTGCATTCCATCACCACGTCCACACCCAGCTCGCCCCAGGGCAACTGGGCGGGGTCACGGTTGGCGAGCACGCGAATCTTGTCGCCGTTGACGATCATGTAGTCGCCATCGACTTCGATGGTGCCGGGGAAGCGCCCGTGCGTGGTGTCGAAACGCGTCAGGTGGGCATTGGTATCGACCGGACCCAGATCGTTGATCGCGACGATTTGCACGTCTTTGCGACCACTTTCATACAGCGCGCGTAATACATTGCGCCCGATGCGCCCGTAACCATTGATCCCGACCTTGACCGTCATCGCCTACCATCCTTTTGCGTGAATGAACCGCGCAACAACGCCGAGAATGGCGCCGATGCGTATTGAGGGGCCAGTATTTTAGCCGACTCGGGTTGTGGCCATTAATGGTCATTGCGCTTGGTGGGTTTCATGATCGACCCCACCCGGTTTTAAGGGCGCGTGGTTTCATGACCTGCACCGCCCAGATTGAGGGCCGGCTTGGTGGGTTACATCAACGGCACCACCCGGCCTGATGAGCCTGCGGGCCGGGACTGCCCCCGGCGGTGCAGCTCCTTTTCTTGACACCAAGAAAAGGAACCAAAAGAAGGTGCCCCACTGCCGGGCCCCGCTGTCGCGGGGTGCCCTGCGCTTCTCGCAGAGGCGGGGCCTCGCGGAACTCGCTTCGCTCAGACAACCGCGAGTCTGATCCCGCCCCTGCTGCGATGCTCGGCCCGGTCAAACGGGGGTTGAACAGCAAAAGCTAAAGCGTGACCAGCGCGCTGCTTTTGCTTTTGCCTTTGACGTTCTCCCCCTTTGTTTCGGCCGAGCATCGCAGCGGCAGGCGATCAAGGCTTGCGCTTGTCTGAGCGATAGCGAGTTGCGCAAGACCGCCTGGCGCGAGAAGCGCAGGGGACTTTGGGCTACAAGCCCAAAGCCGAAACATGGGGTGGCTCTTTTGCTTACTTTTCTAGCAGTAGAAAAGTGAGTGCCCCGCCGGGGGCAGTCCCGGCCACTGAGTCATCAAGTGGGCGGTGGGGGTCATGAAACCCACCGGCCAGCAGGCCCACTAAAACCGGCGATGCTGTCAATGAAACCCACCCGTTACCCCATCAAGTCAGGCCGGGATCAGTCATGAACCCCACAACGCGGCCCAATCAAAAAACGGCCCCGGATCGGTCTTGCGCCCCGGCGCGATGTCGCTATGGCCCACCACCCGCTCCCGGGTAATGGCCGGAAAAGCCGCCTGAAGCGCCGCCACAACCTGCTGCAAACGACGCATCTGCGCGGCCGTGAAGGGGCAATGATCCGAGCCTTCCAGCTCGATGCCTATCGAAAAATCATTGCAGCGCGCTCGCCCCTGCCAGGACGACACTCCGGCGTGCCAGGCGCGGGCGGTCAACGGGACGAACTGCATCAGCTCACCGCGGCGACGAATAAACAGGTGCGCCGAGACGCGCACCCCGGCCAGCCCCGCCAAGTACGGATGGGCGTTCGGGTCAAGCCGGTTGGTGAACAGCCGCTCGACGGCATCGCCCGAAAAACGCTCCGGCGGCAACGAGATGGCGTGAATCACCAGCAGCGAAATGTCTGCCGGATCAGGGCGGGCATCAAAGTTCGGGCACTCGACGCGTCGTGAACCTTGCAGCCAGTCGCCGTCGTCGCTAACCCGCAGAGCGCCGGCAACCCGCGCCGTGGGTACACTCGACCGCATTACATTGGAGTGGAGGCGTTGCATGTCGCGTCAACGATCGGGCTTGTGGGCTGGGATTTCATTATGGGCCGCTGCGGGCTTGGCAGGCTGTGCGCTGATGCCGCCTGAGCAGACCGACAGCCCGGTCGCGGAAGACCTGCCGCCGCTACCCGAGGTGAGCATTCCCTACAAAACCCACCGCCTCGATAACGGCCTGACCGTGGTCCTGCACCAGGACCGCAAGGCGCCGCTGGTGGCTGTCAATGTCTGGTACCACGTCGGCAGCAAGGACGAGCGCCCGGGGCTGACTGGCTTCGCGCACCTGTTCGAACACCTGATGTTCCGTGGCACCGAGCACTTTGACGAAGACCCATTCAAGCTGCTCGAACCCATCGGCGCCACGCGCCTCAACGGCACCACCTGGTACGACCGCACCAACTACTTCCAGAACGTGCCGACCGGCGCGTTGGACCGGGCGCTGTGGATCGAGGCCGAGCGCATGGGCTTCATCCTGCCGGTGCTCACGCAGGAGAAGCTCGACGAAGAGGTCGGCGTCGTGCTCAACGAAAAGAAGCAGGGAGAGAATCAGCCCTACGGCGGCATCTGGGACATCCTCGCCAAGCGCAGCTGGCCTGAAGGCCACCCTTACTCCTGGACCGCCATCGGCTCCGAAAAGGACCTGCGCGCCGCCACGCTCGACGACGTCAGTGACTGGTTCGCCACCCATTACGGCGCGGCCAATGCCACGCTGGTGATTGCCGGTGACATCGACTTTGACGACGCACTGAACCGCGTCAAGCGTTACTTCGGTGACCTGCCGCCCGGCCCGCCACGTCAGCGTTTTGAAGCCTGGGTGGCGCCGCGCGACAGCAGCACCCGCCACCGCGTACAGGACCGTGTGCCGCAGGCGCGGCAGGTCATGACCTGGAACGTGCCGGGCTACTGCGAGGCCGATCACACGATGCTGGAACTGGCCGCACAGGTCTTCGCCAGCGGCAAGAACACGCCGCTGTACGACCGCCTCGTGTTCGACGAGCAACGCGCCACCAGCGCTTCGGCCGGCTTGCTGCCCACCGAGATTGCCTCGCAGTTTCTGATCGACGTGATGGTGCATGCCGATGCCAAGGTGGCGGATACCGAGGCCGTGGTGCGCGACGAACTGAAACGCTTCCTCGAAAACGGCCCCAGCGCCGAGTCCCTGGAGCGCGCCCGCACGCAAATCTTTGCCGGCGCGGTGCGCGGCCTCGAGCGTATCGACGGCTACAGCGGCAAGGCCAATGCGCTGGCACAGGCCGCCGTCTATTGCGGCGATCCCGGCTATGCCGATGTTTGGCTGGAGCGCGTGCGCTCGGCCACGCCAGAGGCAGTGCGCGAGGCCGCAGAGCGCTGGCTGGGCCAGGGTGACTTCACCCTCACGGTCGAGCCGTTTGAAGCCACGGCGGCCGAAACCAGCGACTTGGACCGCAGCATCATTCCGGATGTTGGTGAGGCGGATGCGCTCAGCCTGCCCAGCCTGGAGCACTTCACGCTCAGCAATGGCATCCGCGTGGCATTGGCACATCGCGACGCTGCGCCATTGGTGCAATACACCCTGCTGTTCCCGGCCGGCCATGCCGCTGATCACACCCATTCACCCGGCACCGCATCCTTGGCGATGGCCTGGATGAAGGAGGGCACCCAAGACCTCGATGCTCTGGCGCTGGCCGCCGAGTCGGACCGGCTTGGAGCCAGCATCAGTACCGGTAATACGCTGGATCTCTCGTACGTCAGCCTCAACACACTCAGCTCGCGGCAGGCCTCCAGCCTGGCACTCATGGCCGATGTGGTGCGCCAACCACGTTTCGACACTGCCGACTTTGAACGCCTGCAACGGCGCACGCTGGCCGCGCTGGCGCAAGAGGCGGCCGACCCGACCCAGGTCGCCAACAACAGTTGGGCACGGCCGTTGTTCGGCGCCGACCATCCCTACGGCATGCCCGGTAGTGGACTCGGCACCCCCGAGTCGGTGCAAGACCTGACGGCAGATGCCGTCAGCCGCTTCCACAGCCAGTGGCTGCGACCGGACCGCGCGCAACTGCTGATTGTCGGCAACACCGACCGCGCCACGGTCGAGCCACTGCTGGAGGCCCAATTCAGCGGCTGGCAGCCCCCCGCCAGCCCCGCAGCCGAACGCGCGCTGCCGCCGGTGACGCCGCCAACCGAACCCGAAGTGCTGTTGGTTCACCAGCCGGACGCGCCGCAGTCCGTGCTGCTGGTGGCCACACTGGCACCACCGTTCACCGACCCTGACGCCCGCGCGCTCGACATCGCCAACAGCGTGCTGGGCGGCACCTTCGCTGCACGCCTCAACCAGCGTCTGCGCGTCGAAAAAAGCTGGAGCTACGGCGCCTATTCACGGCTCAACAACAGCCTGGGGCCACGCGCCTGGGTGGCGAGCGCCAGCGTGCAGACCGACCGTACGGCCGATGCGCTGAGCGAGTTGATGTCGCTGTTGGCTGAGCCCCTGGCAGCGCGGCCGTTCACGGCGAAGGAAGTCGCCTACTCGGCCGGCAACCTCACCCGCAGCCTGCCCGGCCGCAACGAAACCACGGGCGAAGTCGCCAGTGCGCTGATGCTGCCGCTGGTCCACGGACTGGACGAGGGGTACTGGAACGACTACGTCCCGGCCATTCAGGCGGTCGACGCCGACGCCGCGCGCGCCGCGTATGCGGCACTGGGTCTGCCGAACAATGCAGTTATCGTCATCGTCGGTGATCTGTCGAAAATCGAGACCCCGGTGAACGCCGTGCTCGAAAAGCGGGGGTTGAAATAGCCAGCACCACGCTCTACCTGGCGGCAGACCCGGTGCAGGCCCATCTGCTCAAGGACCATCTGGCCGAGCACCGCATCGAGGTCGACGTGTTCGACGCCCACGCCATCGGCGCACGCGGCGAGCTGGCCGCCATCGTCTACCCGCGGTTGGTGCTGCGCGACCCGGCACAGCATGACCGTGCCCGCGCCGTCATTGCCAGCTGGGAAGCGCGCGGCGAACAACCCGACTGGGCCTGTCTGGGATGCGGCGAGGCCAACCCGGCGGCGTTCGAAAGCTGTTGGGCCTGCGGGCTCGAGCACGTCTGATCAACCCGTGCACGTCGCGCTCTATCAACCCGAGATTCCGCCCAACACCGGCAACATCATTCGTCTGTGCGCCAACACCGGCGCGCGCCTGCACCTGATTCATCCGCTGGGCTTCAACACCGATGATCGCTCGCTGAGCCGCGCCGGACTGGACTATCACGCGCAAGCGGTCATCGCCCACCACACAGACTGGGATGCCTTCTGCGCATGGCGCGACACCCTGCCCGCGCATCAACTCTGGGCCTTCACCACCAAAGCCACGCGGCGCCATGATGATGCCGATGTCGGCCCCGACGACATCCTCCTGTTCGGCCCGGAAAGTCGCGGACTGCCGCAAGACCTGCTCGATGCCTTACCCGCCGATCAGCGCCTGCGGCTGGCGATGCGGCCGGGAAGTCGCAGCCTGAACCTGTCAAACACCGTGGCGGTGGCGGTCTATCAGGCGTGGGGAAGGTTGATTGGGTAGCCGTTGCGCGAGCGGCCGGGCCGTGACCCAACAGCCCGGCAGCGGTCACGTGATGGGGATCAGTCGAGCGCGCGCTCGATCTTTTTCAGGTGTTCCTGTGCCGCTTCCTTGGCGAGACCGTAGTGTTCCTGCAGCTTGCCGATCAGGTGTTCCCGCTTGCCTTCGGCGACTTTCATGTCGTCGTCGGTCAGCTTGCCCCACTTCGCCTGGATCTTGCCGGACAACTGCTTCCACTGGCCCTTGAGTGTGTCTTCGTTCATCGGTGTTCCTAATTGCGATCGTCGGCGACGACCTATTCTGAAAATAGTGTGTGCGCCAAGCTTGGGCGCGTCGGTGCGTCGGCACACACAGCCGGGCACGCGGGGCCAGGAATCGGCACCTGGCATCGGTAGACTTGTGCGCGGCACCGAACAGAGTCTCGGTGCGGATCACGGCAACCTTCCCTGCCCCAAGCCGTCGTGCTGGCCCCATTTCAACAGGAGTCCTCATCGTGAACATCAGCCTTAGCCTCACGCCTCTGGTTTCGTTGGTGGCCGGCGTCCTCATCCTGATCATGCCAAGGCTGCTCAACTACATCGTTGCCGGCTATCTGATCGTCATCGGCGTGATCGGGTTGTTCAACCTTAACGTCTGAGCCGCGCTGCCCGGCCTGAATAACCTTGGGCCGCGCATCGTTGGCGCACGGGCTTCACGAGCACCGTGCGCGTCTGTCGTCGTCCAAGTGGTTTCAGCCGCTTGCACCCCGAAAGGCCGTCGAGGCTGAAAACAAAAAAGCCCGCACGGGATGCGTGCGGGCCTCGTCAGAAGGTTGCTGACCGGGTCTGAACGACCCGGCTAAGCGGGTCTAGTTCTCGATGATCACTTCCACACGACGGTTCTGCTGGCGGCCGGTGCTGGTGTCATTGCTGGCGACCGGCAAGCCTTCACCCATGCCCGAGGTGCGCATGCGGGCGCTGGCAACACCCTGTTGGGCGAGGAAGCCACGGACCGCGTCAGCGCGTCGCTGGGAAAGGCTGGCATTTGAGCTGTCGCTGCCGACACTGTCGGTGTGCCCTTCAATGGCAACGTTGCGGTCCGGATACTCATTGAGAAAGCCGACGAGCGTGCTCAAGCCCGACGCAGCGCCGCCGCTGAGCTCGGATCGCCCGGTGGCAAACAGCACGTCGCCAAGGGTAATGACGATGCCGCGCTCGGTTTCCTTGGCGTTCAGCTCATCAAGCTGGCGCTGTAGTTCGGCCGCCTTGAGCCTTTCGGCATCCGCTTGATCACGGGCGAAGTCGGCATCGCCGCGTGCCAGCTCGGCATCCTGGCGAGCACTGCTGGCATCGCGGCTGGCCTGGTCGGCTTCCTGGGTCCGGGCTTCAAGGCGTGCACTTTCACTGGCCTTGCTCAGGGCTGCGCGCTGATCTTCGAGCAGACGTGCCTGGGCGCGGGCGATGGCGATGTCCACCTTGCCATCTGCCAACATGACCCGGTGCTGGGCAAGCTCGGCGTCCTTTTCCGGGACTTCCGCAGCCCGCACGGCCACTTCGGCATCCTTGATGGCAACTGGTGCACGGCTCGCCAACTCTTGGTTGGTCTGCAGTGTGGTCAGCTTGCTACGTACCTCGGCGGACCCTTGCGGTGGTGCCAAGGTGGCACAGCCGACGAGCACGAAGGCCGTAACGGCGGTGAAAATCGGCGTGATGATGTTTGATCCCTGACGGTTCATTTCTGTGCCCCTGTATTGCGATTCATTTCCTGCTTGAGTGTCGCAGTGCTCTGCTTCATCTCATCGTTCACGGCCTTGGCCTTGACTTCCGCCGCCCTGGCGGTCGCGAGCTCGGCGTCAACAAACGCTTGATCGGCGAGGCGTTTGGCCAGAACCATCTTTTCGTCCTGCACCGCCACACGGGCGGCCGCCAGCTTGTCCCGCGCCTGGCTCAGCTCGAGCGAGGCGTGGTCGGCCACCCGGGCCTGCTCGGCCATGGTGATGGCCTGCTCCGCCATCTGCAGGGACTCGGTGGGCGCAAGCGGCTTCGACGCGCAGGCTCCCAGGGCGAGCACGCCGACAAGGGCGATCACCCGATGAGGCAACCGACTGCGCGGCGGGGTGAAGCTCGTTGATTCCAATCGATTGGTCATGGTGATATCCCTCGTTAACAACTCCGAAGCCCGATGGCGTCGGAAGACAACATTCAAGAGTCGGTGTTCGTGGCCGATTGCGATGACGGCATCCCTGCGCAGACGTTCCGATCTGACGCTTTAGGGCGCTGGTCGGCGGCTATTTTTCGGGCGCTTCACCGACTTTAAGATTGAGCACTCGGCCGCGTTTCGTCTGTGCGTTGGCGCACCCAGGGCGGGCAACGATCCATGGGCGAGCCCCTGCTCCGCCAACGGCCCCGAATACGTCATCGCCCGCCGTCTACTCCGAGAGCGGGTTTCACGAGGTGGGCAATCAACGTGATCTGGGGGCCCGACAATCATTGAAGCGGCAGGATCAGGCCCTGTAGCGCGGCAGCGAATAGGGGAACAGACGGTCGGTTTCTGACCGCACCGCCGCGTAGCACTCACAGCTCAGCTTTTCGAGCTTGGGACGATTGAGCACTTTGATTTGGCCGCGCGCATACTCGATGACGCCCAGCTTCTGCAGCTTCCCGGCCGCCTCGGTGACGCCTTCGCGGCGCACCCCCAACATGTTGGCGATCAATTCCTGGGTCATGACCAAGTGATCACTCGGCAGGCGATCCAGCGAGAGCAGCAACCAGCGGCACAATTGCTGGTCGATGGAATGGTGCCGGTTACAGACGGCGGTCTGGGCCATCTGCGTCAACAGGGATTGGGTGTAGCGCAGCACCAGGTTGTGGAGTTCTTCGTGGCGCTTGAACTCTCTTTTGAGGTCTTCGGCAGGCAGCTCGTATGCGTGGCCCGCACTGCGCACGATTGCCCGGCTGGGCGTCGATTCGCCGCCCATGAACAGTGCAATGCCGATCACCCCATCGTTGCCGACAACGGAAATCTCGGCCGACGAGCCGTTCTCCATTTCGTAGATCAGTGACACGATGGACTCGGTCGGGAAATAGATGTGAAGGAGCGTGTCTCCCGACTCGTACAGCACCCGGCCCAGGGGCATGTCCACCCGCTTCATTCGCAGCGCCAGCCGGGCCTGCACGTCGGCTGGCAATGCCGCCAAAAGGCGATTCTGCTGGTGGGCCACAATCGGCGACATTTCACTTCATCATGGCGCGGCCAAGTGCCGCCAACCGTCAGTTAATCATGCTTCCTGATTTGCTCCGTACGCTATCGAACATAAGAATCGAGAGCCGCCAACCCAGGCTGTCCAGCCCTGCTGGGTGCGCTAGCCAACGGACGGGCGACCACCCGTGGTCGTAGCGTGTGGTTGGAGCGGCAATCGGCCAATCCTTCCATCCGCTGGGGATTCCGATGTACCGATTCGATGGCTGAGCGCCGCGCCGCACGCGCCAACACGCTGATCGATGCCCTGCCGCAGCCGCAGCGTGATCGGCTGCTGCGAGGCTTTGAACCCGTTTAAATGAGGCCCGGTGAAATCCTTTGCGAGGTCGACAAGCCTTTCGGCCATGCCTACTTCCCGCGTCGCGGTTCCATCTCGCTGGTCGCAAAACAGGGCGGTCACAACGCCATGGCGGTCGGCCTGATCGGCTGCGAGGGCATGCTCGGCGAGTCTGTGGTGCTCGGCATCGACTTGGCCCCCATCCATGCGCTGGTGCAGGGACCTGGAGACGCCTGGCGCATTCCAGTGTCCCGGCTGCGCGATGCACTGGACGACGGCGCGACCTTGGGGACGATACTGGGTCAGTACCTGCACGTCCGCATACGCGAGCTCTCTCTGGCCGGAACCTGCACGCGCTTTCACCCGCTTGAGCGACGCCTTGCGCGCTGGCTGTTGGTGACCGACGACCGCTTGCAAGCCGACCATTTTCATCTCACCCACGAGCGTCTGGCCGACCTGCTTGGCGTGCGCCGCAGCGGCGTCACGGTGGCCGCAGGCGCACTGCAGGCCCGCCATCTCATCGGTTACGCCCGCGGCGACATTAAAATTCTCGATCGCGCGGGACTGGAGGATGCCGCCTGTGATTGCTACGCGATGCTAAAAGCAGGCTAAGGTGATCGTTGCGCTCGAACCGGAGGGCGAGCCGGCATCCGGTCAATCAGCTCCCTATGACGTCAGCGTAGCGCGCGCCAGCCCGAAAACAGCGCCCCCGCCATCAGCGTCACTGGCCAAAGCAACGGTGAGTCGGGCGCTAAGGTGAGCAACAGTGTGCCGCTCAACAACAGGCTGCCGGCCAGCAAGGCCCAGCGCGTGCGTCGCCCACTGCTCTCGACCGCGTGCAGTAGCGCTGCGTGTTGCCGACGCGCCAGTGCGCCGCCGAAGCCTTCGCCGCGCTCAAGTTCGCGCAAGGTGCGTTCGGCAATGCGCGGCAGCGCCTGGGCCAGCACCGGCAGTTGAAACTTGGCTTGCTGCGCCAGCGCCTGCGGACTCAGGCGGTCGCGCATCCACTGTTCGAGGATGGGCTTGGCGGTTTTCCAGAGATCGAGCTCATCGTAGAGCTGACGGCCCAGACCTTCGACCTGCAACAGGGTTTTCTGCAGCAACACCAACTCGGGCTGCACCTGATAGTTGAAACGCCGCGCCACCTGAAACAGGCGTAGCAGGAAAAAGCCGAACGAGATGTCCTTGAGCGGCCGCTGCCAGATGGGTTCGCAGATGGTGCGAATCGCGCCCTCGAAAGCCTCGATGCTGTTGCCTTCGGGAATCCAGCCGCTCTCGATATGCAGCTCAGCCACGCGTCGATAATCGCGGTTGAAAAACGCCAGGAAGTTCTCGGCCAAGTACCGCTGATGGTCCTGGGTCAATTGCCCGACGATGCCGAAATCGACCGCCAGATAACTGGGCTCGGCCGGGTTGCGGGCATCGACAAAAATATTGCCGGGGTGCATATCGGCGTGGAAAAAATTATCACGGAAGGTCTGCTTGAAGAAGATCTCGACGCCGCGTTCGGCCAGCACCTGAAAATCCACGCCCATGCCGCGCAGGCGATCCAGCTCACGAATCGAGATGCCTTCAATGCGCTCCATCACCAACAGGTTCGGCCGGGTGAAGTCCCAGAAGACGATGGGATGATAGATGAGGGGGCTACCCAGCCAGTTGCGGCGCAGCAGGCAGGCGTTGCCGCCTTCGCGCATCAGGTCCAGCTCGTCGGTGAGGATGTGCTCGAACTCGGCGACGATGGCCAGCGGCCGCAGACGACGCGCGAGCGGCGACACGCGCTCAGCCCAGCGCGCCAGCGCGTACATGACGGCAATGTCTTCGGCGACCTTGGCCTCGATGCCCGGCCGCAACACCTTGACCACCACGCGCATGCCCGGCGCGCCGTCATCGTTCTTCAGTTGCGCACCGTGGACCTGCGCCACCGATGCAGCGGCCATCGGTTCGTTTTCGAACGTGGCGAACAGTTCGCTGACCGGCTTGCCCAAGGCGGCTTCGATCAGCACCTTGGCTTGGGCACTGTCAAACGGTGGCACGCGGTCCTGCAGCTTCGCCAGCTCGTCGGCAATGTCTTGCGGCACGATGTCGGGCCGGGTCGACAGCGCCTGGCCAAGCTTGATGAACACCGGTCCCAGGCTTTCCAGCGCCAGCCGTAGACGCTCACCGCGTGGACGCGGGTCGTTCGACGGCTTGCCGCTGAGAAATTCCTTGAGGCCAAAACGACGGTAGGTGGCATGAATGCGCCACAGACGCCCGAGCGCGCTCATGCCCGGGTGCTCCGTTCCAGCCGCTGTAGCCGCGCCTCAAAGCGGTCGACGGCATCGCGCAGCAGGTCCACCTCGTCACGCCATTCGTCGACGTCAATGCGTCGCGGCAGGTCGCCGGATTCTTCCTGCAGGTATTCGGTGGTGTTGAGTGCCAAGGTGTCAAAGGTCTGACGCCCCCACTGCAGGGCGGCGCGCATGAAGCCTGCGGCGCGATGCGCCACCACGTCACCCAGCCAGGGCGCCAGCCATTCCTCGACATCCACGCCGACCAGACTGAGCGCAGCGGCAAAGCGGCGCAGGGTTTCGGCATCGCCGCGCACGTCCAGCCCCTGTGCCGAAAACGTGCCGCCGGCACTCATCTCGCGGGCGCGGGCCAGCAGGGTGACTGGGCTGCCAGTGAGGGTGACATCGGCGGGCGGCTCGGTTTCATCGGTGCCGACACGCACCTGCCCCGGCAGCAGTTCGATCAGGAACTGCCAGTCCAGCGGCGTCAGTCGAACGCCGATGCGCTTGCCCTGCAACGGTGCCAATGCCGCAACGGCATCGGGTTCGAGTCGCAGGAAGCGGTTCAGCGCCACCTCGAGTGCGGCGGCCAACGGCGCGGGCGTCACAGCTTGTAGCCGCGATGCACGGCGACAATACCGCCGGTGAGGTTGTAAACCTGTACGCGGGAAAACCCGGCTGCTTCCATCATGGCTTTGAGCGTCGCCTGGTCCGGGTGCATGCGGATCGACTCGGCCAGATAGCGGTACGAGTCGGCGTCGTTGGCCACCACCTGCCCCAGCTTCGGCAGCACGCTGAAGGAGTAGGCGTCGTAAATTTTTGCCAGCGGCTTGATCAGCGGCTTGGAGAACTCCAGCACGATGGCGCGCCCGCCAGGCTTGAGACAGCGCAGCATCGAGCGCAGTCCGGCATCCTTGTCGGTGACATTGCGCAAGCCGAACCCAATCGTGATCAGGTCAAAGCTGTCGTCGCCAAACGGCAGGCACTCGGCGTTGGCAAGCACCGGGGGCACGTCCAGCCGGCCCTCATTCAATAGCCGGGTGCGGCCCTCATCGAGCATTTCGGGATTGATGTCGGACAGCACCGCCAGACCCTTTGGCCCCACCTGCTTGGCGAAGGCGCGGATCAGGTCACCCGTGCCACCGGCCACATCCAGAACGTTTTCGCCGGCACGCACAGCCGCGAGGTCGATGACGAAGCGCTTCCAGACACGATGAATGCCCATCGACATCAGGTCGTTCATCACGTCGTACTTGGCCGCCACCGACGAAAACACGCCAGCAACGCGCTTCTGCTTGTCGGCCAGCGGCACCTGCTGGAAGCCGAAGTGAGTGGTGCCGTCGCGCGGCGGAGGCTTGTGATCTGACATGCCCGGATTGTAGCCCGCTACCCGCCGTATCGACGGCCACGCAGGGGATATGCAGGACGGTGGGTGATGCGTGGCGCCTCTAGCCGAATTGGTGTGCACCATCGGCGGCGGCTAACGATGCAGCAGCGCCCTCAGACTGGTTACGTCCCGGTCACGACTCATGCCGGCCTCGCTCAGTCGTGCCTCGTAACGCGCCCAGTTGGCCGCGTAATCGCGTTCGAGGCGGTCGAGAACGTCCCAGGTGAACAGGCCGGTGTCGTGGCCGTCGCCGAACACCAGTTTCACTGCGTAACGGCCCACCGGCTCGGCGCGCAGCACCTGTACCTCGCGCTTGCCGCCCACCAGCATGGGCTCGACCCGACCGTGACCCCACAACTCGGCACTGGGCGAAAACACCCGCAGATACTCAAACGGCAGTGACGCCGTCCGACCATCACCAAAAGTCACTTCCAGCACCCGGCTGGTCTTGCGTAGCTTGAGTGCGGTGACGGTGGACATGCCTCGATTGTAGGCGGGCGCTAAACTTCGTGGCTCACTTCCCACCACCCTGATGAGCCACCATGGGCAACCGTTTATCGAAAATCGCCACCCGCACCGGGGACACCGGCACCACTGGGCTGGCCACGGGCGAGCGGCTGCCCAAGCATGACCTGCGCGTGCACGCCATGGGCGAGGTGGACGAGCTCAATTGCGTGATCGGCCTGATCCTGATTCACGACCTGCCCGAGGCCATCAAGACCCGCCTCACGGACACCCAACAGGAGTTGTTCAACCTGGGCGGCGAACTGGCGATGCCCGGCTACGAACTGGTAAAGGACAGCCACGTGCTCGCACTGGATGAAGCACTGGACGCCCTCAACGAGACCCTACCGCCGCTCAAGGACTTCATCATGCCCGGCGGATCACCGGCCTGCGCCCACGCGCACCTGGGCCGGGCCGTGGCGCGTCGCGCCGAGCGCGCGCTGTGGATGTTGCACGCCGAAGCGCCGCTCAACGCCAACCCGATGCGCTATCTCAATCGACTTTCCGACTACTTGTTCGTAGTTGCGCGGACGTTGGGGAAAGGCTTGGAGGAAGTGGAATGGGCTCACTAACAGCCACCGTCGAAAATGCCGCAGCGTAAGACGACAGACCTCGCCTTACACACACCCGACTGCTGCACTGCATTGTTGAGTCCAAACGAACGATAGCAACTGGATCCCGAGGTCAGCGCGGACCGATTTTTGTTTCCATTGCCTTTTGAAACAGAGCCATATATTTTGAGGCAACTGCAGATATGTGATACGAGCGCCCCGTTTCGACGGCTGCGGCCGAGTATCTTGCCCTGCGTGCAGGATCATCCTTCAGGTCACGAATCGCATTAATCCACTGGTCATCATCATCGGGTAACAGCAAGCCATTCACGTCGTTATCTATTAGTTCACGCGTATACCCTCGATCAGGACCAATCACGCACCCACCGCGAGCAAGGATTTCCATTAGCCCCCAGTTTGCCACACCAAAGCGCAATGGATAAAGGAAGAGATCTATTGAGCCGATTAGTTCGCCAAATTCAGCATATGGAAGCTTTCCAGGAAATTCAATCTGTTTAGCTCGCGGGAAAAGGTTCAATAGATGGTCACGATAGTTTTTCACGGCGCCCTTGTAATGACGGCTAACCCATTGAGCTTCATAGCCGTAAGTCGAGGCGTCGGGATCACCGATAGCGATAAAACGGGCTTCGAAACCGTCCTTCAAAAGTCGGTCGACCAACCTCACGTATACATCTATTCCCTTTGAATTTGACATGTCGCGCGCAGAAAATCCTATCGTAAAAGGATTTTTCTCTTTTTTAGCCAGTGGTGGCGCGATTTCAAAACCTTCAAATTGGATCTCAATTCTTCCTTGCAACTCATTTGGAAACATCGCTTTAGCGACAGCACTTGGCACTATCGTCAGGTCGCTATTTAAAACTTGCTGGTAGTGCAGCATCTCCATGTTACGGTCCCCAAGACGCTGCGCAAGATCTGGGGGAAATGCTGGGTCCCACCCATGAGCTCGATAACTTGGAAACTCGATATAACTTATAATCGCCGCATCGATCTCGTCGTAAAGAAAGTGGGGAGCGCCCCATAAAGAGTGAGCAAAAATTAGGTCTATTTTCTTCATCTTCCTAATTTCCGCAATTGCGGCTAATACACCCCTTCCAATTCTTGCGGATCGCTCTACTTTTCCAGAATAATAATAGGCTGGAGGAGCCATAATATTTCCATCTGGATTAAAAGCCAGCAAGTTTGGTACCAAGCCGATATTTTTAGAGCGATGGCCAGCAGTAGTTAAAAAATAGGTCTCCGCCATTCCCTCGCGGCGAAGGTGCTCACATAAAAGGCCGTGCTGACCCGGATAGACAGCGCCAACAAAAACGATAACCGGCAAGCCCATTCGGAACCCCCCCATCCTCTATCGTAACTTCGTGCACTTTTAACCGCAGTCGCCCTCATGAATCAGAAGGGCCGCACTCGGATGATGTTGACTCAGGGATCCCGAGCTGGAAATGGTCTGTTGGGATACTCACCCTTTCAGAATCGCCTCTGCCCTTGCCACCACGACCTCTAAGGTGAGCCCGAAATGCTTCATTAGCGCTCCGTAGGGCGCCGACTCGCCAAAGGTGTCCACGCCGATCACGTCACCGTCATCGCCCACCAGCGCGCGCCAGTAATGGGTCACGCCGGCTTCGATGGCCAGCCGCGGAATTCCGGCAGGGAAGAGTTCGGTGCGGGCATCACGCGGCATCGCGAAGAAGCGATCCGCGCACGGCACCGACACCACCCGCACGGCGGTGCCCTGCTCGCCGAAGACCTTGGCAACGTCCACGGCCAAGGCCACTTCAGAGCCAGTGGCCGCGATCACCAGTGCCGGCGTGGCGCCGCCCTCATGAACAACGTAAGCACCCTGGCGAACCGCATCAGCCTGCGTGGCCTCGTGCGCCTGCGGCGGCAAATTCTGCCGGGTCAGAATCAGGGCGCTGGGGCCATCCTTGCGTTCGATGGCCTGCTGCCAGGCAATGGCGGTCTCAAAGGCATCCGCCGGACGCCACACTTCAAGATTGGGCATCAGGCGCAGCGCCGACACATGCTCGACGGCCTGGTGGGTCGGCCCGTCTTCGCCCAGTGCAATGGAGTCGTGGGTGTAAACGAAAATGCTGCGGCGCTTCATCAACGCGGCCATGCGCACGGCATTGCGGGCGTAGTCACTGAAGGTGAGGAAGGTGGCGCCAAACGGAATCAATCCGCCGTGCAGGGCGATGCCGTTCATGATCGCGCTCATGCCGAACTCGCGCACGCCGTAATTGACGTAGTTGCCTTTCAGCGAACCCCGGCGCAGCGGCACGTGGCCCTTGAAGTCGGTGCCATTGGACTCCGACAGGTCGGCCGAGCCGCCGAACAACTCGGGCAAGCCCTTGACCAAGCGCTCGATGGCGGCCTTGCTCGACTTGCGTGTGGCAATGGGCTTGTCCATGGCCAGCGCCTGGTCCAGAAGCGCCTGGACGGTGTCTGCCCAATCGGCAGGCAACGCGCCCGACATTCGGCGTTTGAACTCGGCAGCCAGTTCGGGATGGGCACTCTGGTAGGCCGCGAAGCGCTCGTTCCACTCGGCTTCTGCGGCGGCGCCGCGTTCACGCGCGTCCCACCCTGCGCGGATCTCATCAGGAATCTCGAACGGCGCGTGCGGCCATTCCAACTGCTTGCGGGTGAGTGCGATCTCGTCGGCACCCAGCGGCGCGCCGTGACAGGTTTCTTTGCCCTGCTTGTTGGGTGAGCCAAAGCCGATGACCGTCTTGCAGCAGATCAGGGTTGGCCCCCCCTCGAAATCTCGAGCGGTCTTCAAAGCGATGGCAATTTCACGCGGATCGTGGCCGTTGACCTTGCGAATCACCTGCCAGCCGTAAGCCTCGAAGCGGGCCGGGGTGTCGTCGGCAAACCAGCCTTCGACCTCGCCGTCAATCGAAATATTGTTGTCGTCATAGAACGCGACCAGCTTATGCAAACCCAGCGTACCGGCCAGCGCGCAGGCCTCGTGGCTGACGCCTTCCATCAGACAGCCATCGCCCAGGAAGACGTAGGTGTTGTGGTCAACCACCCGATGCTCATCGCGGTTGAACGCGCTGGCCAACACCGTTTCGGCAATGGCAAACCCCACCGCATTGGCGAGGCCTTGCCCCAACGGCCCGGTGGTGGTTTCAACCCCCGGCGTCACGTCAATTTCAGGGTGCCCTGGCGTCTTGGAATGTAACTGCCGAAAGCGCTTCAGCTCGTCCAGCGGCAGGTCGTAGCCGGTCAGGTGCAGCAGGCCGTAGAGCAGCATCGAGCCGTGACCGTTGCTCAGTACAAAACGGTCACGATCCGCCCAAAGCGGGTTCGCCGGATTGTGCTTCAGCGCGTCGTTCCACAGCACCTCGGCAATGTCGGCCATGCCCATCGGCGCGCCGGGATGGCCCGAGTTGGCCTGTTGAACCGCGTCCATCGCGAGCGCGCGGAGGGCATTGGCAAGGGGAAGACGCTCAAACATGGCAGCGGAACCGGCTGGATCGAAAGGGCCTGTAGGATACCGGGTTCAGCAGACCTCGCGGCGCAGAAGCCCACCGAAGCCGGCCGTTGTGACACGCGTCGCGCCTGACGGGCCAAGCTGATACCCGCCCTAGACAACCACAACCTTGGGCGGGCCATCATGCTGACCGGCATCCGGCAATCCGTGGTCAAATCAAACGCATGAGCATTCGACCTAAGACCCGTGTGCAAGCGGGCTGTATCGCGGCGCTGCTGATCGTCGTGCCCTTCCAACCGGCCGCGGCTGCGGTATTCGGTGAGGACGATCGGCGCAAGCTCACCACCGATCACCCGCTCTACCCCATCAGGGAGGCACTTGGACAAATCACCTGCCGACACCCCGAAACCGGGAAAAAACTCTTTGGCACCGCCGCCATCATCGACACCGGCTTGGCGCCCAACGGGCAAGAAACGCTGATCACGGCGGCCCATGTCGTCATGGACCCGGCCAGCGGCCAGGCGCTGGATCGTTGCCGATTCAAGCAGCACGGCCGGCGCTGGGGCAGCGATCCCGTGGTGGGGGTTCGCCACGGAAGCTTCACCGGCACGCCGCAAACCAACCCCGAAGACTGGGCGCTGGTCATCATCGATCCCGCCAAACCTGCCGACTTGCGCCTTCGCGTCTGGCCCGCCGCGTCAGCGGCGTCGGATGAAGTCGCCCTGCTGGCGTACCGCGGCGACCGCGAGGGCCTTTGGGTCAGTGGTAACTGCTTTGCACGCCCACCGAGGCGCAGCGAAGCGCTCTATACCCGCGGGGTTTGGCTGAGCGACTGTGACGCCACACCGGGCAGCTCGGGCGCCCCGCTGATGGTGCGCGATGGCGATGACTGGTTCTGGGGTGGTCTTTACCGTGGCCATCTGTTCGAGGCTGCCCGGCACGAGGAAATACCCGACTGGCAAGCGACATTCTCCGGGCAGAAGCGGATGAACGTGATTGTGCGGATACCCCTCGAATCGACGGCAGAGCGCAGCGCCAGCCGGCGCGCGGGCCCATAAAGCCGACCCACCCTTCAGCTGATCAGCGTGTCTGAGGCTGCGCAAATGCCGTAGAGAGGGTTTGGATCAGCTCATCATCGACCTGACCGGCCAACTCGTGCAAGACAACAAACGCGCGAGCGGTCTCATACCGAATTTCCAACGACTCAAGGGCAACGTCTCGCGCCAAGCCCTTGGCCACCACCACGTCAAGCAACGACTGCACGCCAGCCTCGTACCCCTTGGCAGCGGCGTCTGCTGACGCCCGAGCTGCGCGGTCAACTGACACCATTGCCCGCTCCTCATCGACTGCTGAGAGAAAGCCGTCGTACGCCTCGCGCACCGACTGCTCCAGTTCCAGTTCAACCGCGACCAACTCCTCACGAGCCTGGAGCAAGAATGCCTCCGCTTGGCGCACGCCCGCGCGGCCGCTGCCGGCCGCGAATATCGGAACCGACACCTGTATTCCGAGCGAGCCGGTTTCAAAGCGCTGGTCCACGGTATTGACCGTGTCTGAATCATTGATTGAGAAGCTGGCCAGTGCGTCGACTCGAGGCAGGTTCGCGCCCTTGGCGCTCAGTAGGGCCGCCTCTGCCTGGGCGATTTTTGCTTCGCCAGCCAAACGACGGGTCGAAGAAAGCTGCGCAACACGCTTCCACCCTTCAATCGAGCCACGCGACAAATGCAGCCGTCCGCCAGCGTCGGCAACCTCGTCAAACACCCTCTGGTCGATGCCACCGACCAACGAAGCAAGCCTGGACGCCGCCGTGCGCCGCTGGTTTTCGGCGGCGCGGGCCTGAACGCCTGCGCGACGTTGCCGCGCAGTCAGGTCAAGCACCTCGACGCGCGTCGCGTCGCCGTATTCAAGACGCCGCTCGGCAGACCGCAGCAAGTCCTTCAAATCATCGGCACTGCCCTTCAGCACCTCGGCACGCTTGGTAGCGAACACTAGGTTGAGGTAGGCATCGACAACACGGATCACCATCTGAGAGAACTCGTCGGTGAAGGTCACCTCGGCTTCGTCGATCAGCGCCAGAGCTTCGTCATAGCGAGCGCGCGTCTCTGGTGCATAGATCGGCTGACGCAGTTGTACGGTTGCCGACGCGGCATTGTAGAAACGCTGATCCTCGATGCGCTGATCGCCCTGCTGTACCTCGCGATCCTGTCGATTCCGCGACCGGGAGCCGCTGGCCTGCATCGCCGGCAACATCGAGGCTCGACCGATGGTTTCGTACTCGCGGGTGCCCTCCAGACCGGCCTGCGCAGCGCGATAGCTGGGGTCGTGCTGCTGTGCCAATGCGACCAGCCCGGCCAGTGTCGGGGCCTCTGAAGGCAACGGTGGCGCTTTGATCTCGGCCGCATCGGCCAGCGCAGCACGCGCCGACTCAGACAAACGCAAATCATTGTCGAGTTTCAATCGCTGAAGCGTGGACGAGGCGGTCGACGCGTGCCCGGGCGTCAGATGCAGGGTGCCGACAATCCCGCTGGTCAGCGAAAGCACCAATGCCATCGCGCAGCGGGTCGGCGCACGAACCCATTCACGCAACAACAACGCGGAAAGCATCGATGGTCGCTTGACCCTCATCGTTCGGTCAGTGCCGTGCGCGCACGATCGCTAAGGGGCTTGAACAGATAGGTCATCATGCTGCGCTCGCCAGTTTTTACGAATACGTTGACCGGCATCCCCGGCTTGATCTGCTCGCCGGCCAACTGTTTCGCCCCCTCTTCAGTAGTGCGAACCAATGCCTTGTAGTAGGGGTTGCCGGTGCGCTCATCTGTCAGTCGGTCGGCCGACACACGCACCACCTCGCCCTGAACCACGGGCGTTCGGTTCTGGTTAAGTGCCGAGAAAACCAGGTCGACCGGCAGGCCGACTTTCACCTGATCAATGAGATGCACCTCAATCTGCGCCTCCACCTCCAGGGGCTCACCCTCCGGAACGATCTGCATCAAAGCATCTCCGGGACGGATCACCCCGCCAACGGTGTTCACTGTCAAGTCGACCACCGTGCCGCCGACCGGCGCCCTGATTTCAGCGTGCGAAAGCTCGAACTCGCTGGCGACCAATCGGTTCCGGTTGATCTCGGCGTCTTGCTGCACTTCCGCAAACTGATCTTGCAGTTCGCGCATCAGCTCGTCCCGGCGACGGGCCAGCAGCGTCTTCCCCTCGGCGATTTGGCTCAGTAAGCGGCCCAGTTGGCCGGCCTCCTGAGCAATCGCAGTCTCAATCTGCGCCACCGACCGCTCGAGGTCGAGCATGCGGCTGCGCGCCAAGTCACCCGAAGCGACCAATGGCCTGACACTCTGCAACTGAGACGCAGCAACCGAGAGCTCCCGCTCCCTCGCGGCGACCGACCGTCGCGAGGCCTGAGCCTGCACTTCCAACCCTTCGATCTGCTCTTGGAGCGCTTGTAACTCGGCCCGAGTGACTTCGCGGCGTGATTTGAACAGGGCCGTCTGAATGCGCATGGCCTCGATTGTCGAAACGTTGGCCAGTGCGGTAAGACTCGCCGGGTACGCGACGCCATCTGCCGCTGTCATTTCAGCGGTCAGGCGCGCCTTCAATGCCTCGGCACTGACCCACTGTGTCAGCGCTGCATCGTAAGCGGACCTGATTGCGGTGGCGTCCATTTTCAACAAAAGTCTGCCCGCCTCAACAACCTCGCCTTCCTCGACCAAAATCTCGCCGATGATGCCGCCAGAGGGATGCTGCACCTCTTTACGCTGGCCATCGACGATGACCACGCCGCTCGCCGGAACCCCTTCGTCCAGGGGTGCCAGAAACGCCCAAAGGAGAAACCCGAAGAAGCCAACGATGACAAACAGCCAACCGAGGCGACTTGACTTTTTAAAACTCGGCCGTTGGTCTGATTCGACCGGCGCGCTTTTGGATTCAATCGTGTGCATTCGGCGCTCTAAAGGTCGGTGTTGATTGACAGCTGGCCGGATCCATCCGGACCCTGGCCACGTGACCCGTCGCCTGCCGGCCTCTTCAGCGCGCCCAGCTCGGTCATCACCTTTTCGGTCGGGCCGTGCATCTGCAGATGCCCATCCTTGATCACCGCAAGATGTGTCGTCACCCTGAGCACCGAGGGATGATGGGTAATGACCACAACTGTCCTGTTGAGTTGCGCCAACTGACGCAACGCCAAAGCCAACGCACTTTGCCCCGCTTCATCGAGGTTCGAGTTGGGCTCATCCAACACCAGAAGCTTGGGCAGGTCGTACACAGCCCTGGCCAACGCGACCCGCTGCCGCTGCCCGCCTGAGAGCCCGGCGCCGCCCTCGCCCACGACGGTGTCATAACCTTTAGGCAGTTGCAGAATCATCTCATGGACCCCTGCGAGCCGCGATGCCGCCACGACCTTATTGGCATTCAACTCGCCGAATCGGGAGATGTTCTCGCTGATGGATCCGGCAAACAGTTCGATGTCCTGCGGCAAGTAACCGAGAAATGGTCCGAGCGCCCGTTTGTCCCACTGGGCTACGTCAGCGCCATCGAGTCGTACGGTTCCTCCCATCGGGCGCCAGATGCCAATTAACGCGCGGGCCAAGGTTGATTTGCCACTTCCTGATGGCCCGATCACTCCCAGAATCTGTCCCGGTGATATCGACAGATTTATGCCCTTGAGCACGGGGTTTCGCGAACCCGGCGGCGCAACGTACGCCTGCTCGACGCGGATGTGGCCTTCGGGTTCGGGTAGCGGCATCCCACTGTCAATCTCGGGATGCGCGTTGAACAAATCTCGCAGTCGCTGATATGAAATCTGCACCGCACCGAACTGCCGCCAAACGCCGATCAACGCATCGACGGGCGCCAGAGCACGCCCCATCAGGATTGATGCCGCAATCATCATCCCAGGCGTGATGTCGCCATATATCGCCAGCAAGGCACCGTAGCCGAGGATGCCGCTTTGAAGCCCGAGCCGAACAGACTTGGAGCTCGACTGAACGGCGGCAGATTTCTCGTTCGCATCCCGCTGAGCGGCCAGCCATCGGTCGTGCGTCCCGACCCAGCGCTTCTGCAATGATCGGAGCATCCCCATTGACTCGATCACCTCGGCATTGCGCAGCCCCGTCGTGGTGGTGAGGCTCGACTGCGCAGCGTGTTGACCGGCTTCACGCATGGGCGTGCGGGTAATCGCTGCATTCAATACCGCCAGCGCAACGAGAATCAGCGCGCCGACGGCGGAAAACAGGCCGAGCCGCCAATCGAAGTGAAAAATGATGGCCAGGTAAATTGGAAACCACGGCGCATCCAGAAACGCGAAGAAGCCCTGCCCGGCCGCGAACTGACGCACGATGGTGAAATCGGTCAAGGCCTGCCCTGCGTTGCCGCCGCCACCCTCTGCCAGGTTCTTTTGATAAGCCGCCTCATAAACCCTGGGGCTAAGCTTCGCGTCGAGCGCGTCGCCGACCCGAGACATCACCAGCCCGCGACTCCAGTCCACCAGCGCCATGAGCACGTACAAACCCACCGCGAGCAAGGTGATCATCACCAACGTCGTTTCGTTTCGGCTGGCCAGCACCCGGTCGTAGACCTGGAGCATGTAGATCGCCGGAACTAACATCAGCAGATTCAGAACCACGGAGAACGCCGCCAAGGTCCAGGCCGCTGACCGAAACGGCTTTAACGCATCGACAAACTCCGTTGGCATTGAGTTGTCGTTGGAGCTTTGCTTCAAGGAATACCTCTCTCGGAATCAGCCGGCCTGCCGGGTTTGCCAGACGCGGCCTGGGACAGCCAAGCCAACGCGCGCTCACGTGGTCTGTTTGCAAGCACCGTCAGGGTTGTGAACGAAGCCTCAGTGACCCTGATCAGCCGGTTTGGTGCCGGCCAATTCACTCTTCAAGGCCTTCGCGTAGCTGAGACGTGCGGTTTGCGCGATTGCCAACTGCGCCTGGAGCCGGGCGATTTCTTGGTCAGTAAAACGCAGATTCTGGACCTGTGCCTTCGCCGCGTCACTCAGCGCGTCAACCGCATAGTCTTGTCCATCAATCTTGATCGTATTTGCCGCCATGACGTCTCTCGCTCTCTAAAAGCGCGGGAGTATAACGTGTCACCCAATGGGTCGGGCCTATTGCAGACGTCCCCAATCAATGTGGGCAAGCCCTCCAAAGTCGATCTCCGCGACAGCGGGGCTATTGCGTAGAGACGCAGCAAGCACGCCATCCTGCAGATTGCTCATCGAGCTCACCTGGGCAAACGCCAGGGCCAAAGCGCCAGCGCGATGCAGTTGAACCAACTGAGCTTCGGGCAGCGCGCCGAGTTTCTGGGTATCAATCACCTGCAACCCCGAGATGGCGGACTTTGATTCGCCCTCGCCAAAGATCAGGTGCTGGGTGGTCCACAGCCCGGCCTGACTCAGCAGACCGACGACATGCTGAGCGCGCATCATGTCCTGCTGCACGCGCGTGAGCACATCTCTCACCCGCTCCATTGTGGGCGCGGGCTCACCATTGGGCAGAAACAGTGGCTCGCCACCGGCTGCGGCCCAATGCGGCGCATTCGGGTCTATCTGCACCTGAAATTCTTCATCGCCCAGGTTGGCGAGGCGAAACGGGTAGTGACGCAGCAAGGCCGGCACATAGCGCCCCAGCCAATGTCCGGTGTCGTTGATGTAACAGCATTGGTCGAGATCTAGCCCCGCCAGCAGGTAGATCTGCTCCCGGTCCGCAGGCTTCACAAGGGTCCCCTCACGTGCCACGCGGGTGCACTCCGAGGCCGCAAGCGGCACCAACATCTCGGTGCGCAGCGGCAAAAAGGACTGGTCCGGCGTTAACCGCAGGTCGGCGTGTTGCTGGGGCCGTAGAGGCACAAATTGCATGTTCTAAAAATTCCGTTCAAGAGTTTTTGTGACGAATCGGAGGGTGCTGGACAACCCGCAGCATTGCATTTGATTTTCCACCGATAGTTTCTCGGACACCGACAAGTCGCTTTCAATGTTAGCGCGGCCGTGCGTTCAGGGCGTCGGTCTCAATCATTCAATATGGCACCAATCGCGATTTGTGCCGTTTGGTCACGGAAACGAATCCGTCGCGTTGACTCGGTGCCAGGGCATTGTCCACAAAAAAGGCCACCTCCGGAGAGGTGGCCCATCAATCTACAACCGAACTGCTACGACTTATGAAGCAAAAACGAAGTTTTCGGAAATCCCGAGGTCGTCTTCAATCACACCAAGCAACACGATCTCCCAAGTCGGGTTGGTACCCTGAGCTTCAGACGTAATCGTCGTGTCGGTGCCGTCATCAACGACCGTCAGCGCCGCGAAGTCGGTGATGCCCAACGCGCTCACGTCCAGAATCGTGAAGTTGTCGGAGGACGCACCTGCAGCGATTGGCACCGCGCCACCGGCGACGAAGTTGTCGATCGTCCATGTCGCCGTTGGCGTGCCCGCCACCACGTTGTTCGCCGGCGCACCGGTGAATTCAAAGATGGTGTTGAAGTCAACCGCGTTGAAGTCAGGGGCTGGATTGGTCAACGTTGCGGTCATGTCGTAGAGACTCTGAACGGTCACCCGCACATCGTCGTTGGCACGCACCACATCGCCGGGGGCCGCACCCACGGTGGGATCCTGCTGCACGGCATTTTCCAGCGTGAAGGTCACGTTGCCGTTGAAGCCGCTCAGATCAATCGAGTTCAGCGACGCCGGCAGCAGGTCGGTAAAGACCAGGTTGTCAACATTCGTGCTGCCTGCAACGGCAGAACCGCCGGTCAGGTTGATGTTCTGCAGCGTGTTGTCAACCAGCAGCACTTCGTTGGCTGCCGCAGCGGTAACCAGGTTGGCACCCAGCGCTGGCTGCGACGTGTAGTTGACGCCAGCGAGGTTGCCGACAAAAGCGATGTCACCGCCGTCCACTTCCACCACCGCATTGTCGCCAACAAACGGAATGTTGTAGTTGACCGTTGCACCCGTCAGCTCATCAGCCGGACGTGCGATGTCGGCATTGATGGTTTCAACGCCACTGACGTCGAACAGTGCCAGGGCGCCAAAGTTGGCCGCGTCCAGCACATCCAATGCGTTGATGTTGAGCGTGCCGTTGCCTTCCAGCGTGATGGTCTGGCCGGCGTTACCGATGATCTGGCTGTCGTCGCCGGTTGCATCACCGAGGGTGACCGTGTCGTTGTTGCGCAGGCCCACCAGTTCGAACGTGTTACCACCACCACCAACGTTGCCGATGATGTAGTTGCTGACGTCCGAGGTGTTCAGCGCGTCATAACGCCCGCCATCAAATGCAAGCGGCCCGTTGACGTTGGTGTCGGTATCGATACGGTTGGTGTTGACGACGCCGCTGGCCAGCCAACCGAACTGGATGCTTTCGAGGCCTGAAACGGTGGTGTCAAGGTCAGCACCGACGCCATAAAGCGCCAACTGGTCATTCATGCTCGCGGTGGTGCCGATCAACACATCGTCGTCGCTGTTGTTCAGCACGCCGTTGGCGTTGACGGCGAGGGTCAGACGGCCACCCAGATCAGAAGCATCAATCGTGGTGTCGAGTGACCCCGAAACGCCGGGCGTGGCGCCAAGGGCGGTCACGTTGATGCCCATCGCCTGCGTACCGATCAGGGTCAGGTCAGCGGTGCGGATGGCGTTGAAGTCGCTGACGCGGTTCAGCGTGTCACGCACACCGGCCGATTCGAGCACTACGCTGTCTGCGCCGCTGGTGTTGGCGGGATTTTCGTCGGTGACCGAGAGCTGGTTGATGGTCAATACGCCGTCGAAACGAGCGGTGTTCTCGATCTTGACTTCAAGCACCGTGTCGCCCGGCAGTTCACGAACGCCCGCAATGTTGATGACCCCAAACGACTGGTTCATGTTGTTGTTGTTCGGGCCGACGGTGAAGTTCTTGCCCGACACCGTCAGTTCGGTGTCAATCAACATGCGCTCGATGGTGGTGTTGGTCGCCGCACCGTTGGTGGCAATCACGATGCTCGACAGACCGGCGCCGTCCATGTTGCCGGTAACGATGTTCTGCGTCGTGCCGGTGTTTCCAGCCACAACCAGTCGATCAACGTTCAGGAATTCGCCGAACGCCTGGCTGGCGCCGGTGGAAGCGACGGTCACGGTGTCGTCGGTGGTGGTGGTCACTTCAACAATGTTGAAGCCTTCGCCGCCATCAATGCTGGTGCTGCTCTTGGTGGTGTTACCCGCGAGGTTGAAGCGGTCATCGCCCGCGCCGCCGACAATCGACAGTGCGAAGTCGGAATCACGTGCAATCTGCTCGTTGAGCACCAATGTGAAGTTGGTGTCGTTGTCGCCGAACAGGTATTCAAATTCGACGGTATCTTCGGCATCAGCCAAATACTTGTCGAAAATGTTGTTGGTCAGGCTTGCGCCGAGCTTGAGTTCGCCGGTAAACGCGGTGGCGTCAAACAGGCGAACGTCGGTCAGGCCGGTGGGCGAGAGCCGGTTGTCGGTCGTGGTCGGAACGCGCTGCTGGTTGTTCAACCCCGCGTTGGATTCGGTGCCCGTACCGATGTTGAGGTAGTTGGAATCGCTCAGCGCGCTTTCAACATAAACCTCTTCGAGCACATTGTTGGTGGAGTCGAGCGACTGCAACCAGCTGCTGCGCTGCACGGTGACGTCGAAGACTTCAACGCCGCCACGGGTGGACATGCTGCCCACGATCATGCTGCCGCCTTCGCTGCTACGACCGACGTTGTCCAGAACGATGTTGGTTTCGATCAACTGTTCGTTGATGACCGGTGCGCCTACTGCGGCATTCTGCGTCACGGACGTGTTGCCGAAGCCGAGAATGATTGAGTTGACACCCGCGTCTTCAAAGGTGCCGGCGTCGGCATCAGTCAGCGTGATACGCGGCTGGCCAGCAACCGGCGCTGCGGTCACATTGTCAAGACCCTGAGCGATCAGTTCGGCGTTGACGGCATCAGCCAGCTCAACGTAGGTGTTCGCGGCTTCAATCTCTGGCGAGGACAGCGTGAACGCCGTGCCGTCGAGAATGAAGCGCAACTGGAACACGCTGATGTTGGCAAGCTCGGCGGGCAGGTCGTTGTCTTCAAACACCGTATAGGTCAGCGTCGAATCAACGGCTTCGTCGATGCCGAGCAGCGCTTCCGGGCTGAAAAACGCCTGGAAGTCAGTCGCCAGAATCGGGTTGCCGGGGTTGTTACCGCCGGTGCCCTGTGACGGGTCGCTGTTGCGGAAACCAAAGGTGGTGTCGGCAGAGTTCGAGCGCACATCTTCAAGCACGATGGTGTTGCGGCTGTCGGTGGACCACCACTGCTCGACGCCATTCATGTTTTCAGCGTCGATCGTGGCGAGGCCAACGTTGTTGCCGTTGACCACTTCAAGCACCGGGAACTGATGGCGCAGATAGACTTCTTGAATGTTTTCGGTGCTGGCCGAGATGGCCGGCCCGATCGGGATAGTACCGCTCACCGACGCAGTGATGTCAGCTTCCAGAATGTTGCGGCCCGCGCCGCCGTCCAGCGAATCACCCGACTCAAATGAGTTGGTGACCGCACCGAGCTGATTTTGCACAATCGGCGCAGTGAACACGTCGTCGCCATCGGTGCCGACCAGCGAATCCTGACCCGTGGTCAGCTCGAGATCATCCGACGGCCCCGGACCCGGATCGACCGAACCGTCGCCCAAAGTGCCGTCAGCGCCGACAACCGCACCGGGACCTTCAGCGTCGAACAGGTCTGCGAATTCGGAAGCGGTCATCGTCTCGCCAGCGGCGAGATTTTCGTTACTGCCACCCAAGACCACGGAGAATGCTGCGCCAGCGCCGCCCGAGGTGTAGGTGATGGTTGAGCCGTTAACGGTCAACTGAACGGCAGAACCGCCCGAGGCGACCTGCACGTCTTCAAGGGTCAGACCGGCCGGCAGGACGATGACCCCGCCGTCAAAATCTTCGACCGTAATGTCGCCGTCAACCGTGCTTTCGACCAAGTAACGGTCAGAGGCGCCGGAAACGTCGATAAAGGTATCGATCTGGCCGTCGAGGATTTCACGATCGTTAATCGTGGTGAGTAGTTTGGTTACCATTTTTTCAAGCTCCCGGAATTTAGGCTGAAGTGATGTCGAAGAAGTTGGCGAAGAGGTCGTCGCCTGCACCCGCCTGCTGATCAAAGCCTTGATCAACGCGGAGCGTCAGGCTAACCGCATCGCCCGTGGCGTTGAAGAAGTTCAGCGTGGTGGTGTCGGCAAACGGATTGGTGGTCGGCTGGACCAGTTCGAAGAACTCGCCAATATCGAGATCATCGGTGCCGACGAACTGCAGCGTGTCGCCGTCGTCCAAGTTCAAATTTTCGATGACGATGGTCTGACCAGCGCCAGCAGCGGTCGGGCGATCATCACCACCAACAGCGACTGTGCTGAAGTCGATCACGAAGGTGTCTTGCTCACCGTCGACGCCAGTGAGCGTACCGCCGTCTTCGAGATCGCCACCGGGAGCAACTTCATCGGTGATGTTCGTCGCTTCGGCAGGCTCGGTCGGATCAGTCGGATCAGTCGGATCAGTCGGGTCAGTCGGGTCGGTTGGGTCGGTTGGGTCGGTTGGTTCAGTCGGGTCGGTTGGTTCAGTCGGATCGGTGGGGTCGGTCGGCGTAACGCCGCCATCAACCACTTCGATCTCATCGTCGTCGTCAGACGCAACGACAATCGCGCTCGCGCCCACAACCACAGCGCCACCGATCAGCGCCCAGGCGGGTACGCCGCCGGCTGCCTGATCACTGGCGGAAGCAAGTGTTGCCAGATCCAAAGCGCCGTCGGCATCAGCCATGTGTGAGGTTTCGGCTACTTCGCCAAGGGCGAGCGCCTCGATTGCAGGCGCTTCGGCCTCCCCTTCATTCTGCCGCTTTGCTTCGTCGACGAGCAGGCTTGCTTGTAGGGCCTGCATCGCAGCGTCTAGGGATCATCTGAAAAACCCATGCTGAGACGGGCTGCCAAGCGTGCGGTGACGAAAGTCGTACCGGAGGATCGAGATTCGAGGCTTCGCATTGCCCGTTTTGGCTTCGAATCGCTGCATAACCTCGGTTTTGGCGCTCATCAGGCGCACCTATCCCGCAACCATCAGTCGTCGCCTCACCATCCACAGGTTGGAAAGGGCAAACAGGGTTTGCAATTGGGCAGTGTTCTTGGCCAATCCCCGGTAGCGAACCTTGGTGTAGCCAAACTGGCGCTTGATCACCCGGAAAGGATGTTCGACCTTGGCGCGAATGCGCGCCTTGGTTTTTTCAATTTCGCTGATCAGTTTGCCCATCGGTGTGTCGGGCAATGCCCGGCGCTTGCCGGGGCGCATCGCGACCTGCCACTCAACGGTGTGGTGCTTGAGTTCTTCGCGCTTGTCGATGCCCTGGTAGCCCGCGTCGGTGTGCACATGCTCTTCATCTCCATGCAGCAGCTCGTCGACCGGCGTCAGGTCATGGACGTTGGCAGCAGTACCCGCAACGGCGTGCACCAGCCCGGAGTCAGCATCCACACCGATGTGGGCTTTCATACCAAAGAACCACTGATTCCCTTTCTTCGTTTGGTGCATTTCCGGATCGCGCTCGCCGCTGCTGTTCTTGGTCGAACTGGGGGCGTGGATCAGGGTGGCGTCAATGGCGGTACCGGCTTTGAGCATCAGCCCCCGTGTGCGCAGCAGTTCATTGATCAGTTGCAGCATGGCGGGGGCCAGCTTGTGCTGTTCGAGCAAATGCCGGAAGCGCAGGATGGTGCTCTCGTCGGGTAGACGATCGGCTCCGGGATCAATACCAATGAACTCGCGATACAGCGGCACATCGTGAAGGGATTCTTCCATGGCGGGATCGGAGTGCCCGAACCACTGTTGCAGGAAGTGAATTCGCAGCATCAGCTCGCAGGGAAACGGTGGGCGACCCGTCGAGGCTTTACCCCAGTAGTGGGGCTCAATCAGCGCTACCAGCTCGCGCCAGGGCACCACCTGGTCCATCTCTTCAAGAAACACCCGCTTGCGCGTGCGTTTAGAGGACACTTCAAACCCAGACGCAAGGCTCAACTGCTTCATCAGATTCAGGCGCTCAACAGGTCATCGACGAGACGTGAATTGTCCCATGAGGAGGGGTTTTGCAGATGATCCCTAGGCGACTATCTACTTCCTTTGCCATGAACAATCTCCAAAATAATTAAATTACCGACCACTTGTCGGCCGTACCGCTGCTCTTGCGAGTCAAAGTCGTTGCCTTACTGCATTTGATCTCACGCTGCGTGCGCGAGCCCCAACTGGCGCGAAACCTATCACCCCTCACAAGCCCACAACAAGCCCCTAAACGGACTTATTGAGAAAAAGTCTACCACGCACCTTTTGTCATTTGTGCGACTGAGTAACGCCATCGCGCCTACGATTGCCCTCACCCAACCACGATCTGGCTCAATCGAGCCCTTAACTTGCCACACAACCTTAACGTAATACATGACGTTTTTGGGTGCAAGCTGCTGTCATCGCTCGGTTAATGCGTTGTCTCTCACACGCCTGATTGGTTTAAGCAAGTACTGTGCCACAGTTCGCCGGCCCGTGATGATCTCGACGGTGGCTGTCATGCCAGGAATGATCTCGATTTTTTCCCCGGATTGAGGCCGATTGGTTTGCGCATCCGGTTCAATCTGCACATGCACGCGATATGCGGGATCTTCTTGCTGCCCACCCGACTCCTGATCTTCGAGCGTGTCTGGGCTTATATAGACAACTTCGCCCTTGAAACCGCCGTAAATCGCGTAGTCGTAGGCATCAAGTTTGACGTTGGCCTTGAGACCCCGTCGCACAAACGCGACGTCTCGCGGCGGTACGCGCGCCTCGACGACAAGTGGTTCATCACTTGGCACGATTTGCAACAACTCTTCGCCAGGGCGTAGAACCGCGCCAATGGTGGTGAAACGCACGTTATTGACAACGCCGCTCATTGGTGCGTAGAGCTTGGTCGCCTCCAGCGCTTCCTGGCGCTGGGCCAGGACCTGCAAAGATTGCTGCAACTCGCCGCGCGCGCGCGAAAGCTCAGCCTGGGCCTCCTGGTAGTAGGTGTTGCGGCGATTGGTCATGGCCGCCTGCATCTCGGTGACTTGTCTTTGGGAGCGCAACACCTCGGTCGACGAGGCGTCGCCGGTAGCAGCAAGTCGCTTCAAGGCTTCAAGCTCTTGGGTCGCAAGCTCAAGCGTCTCCTCGATGGCAGATAGCTCCTGATCTAAAGCTTGGCGTCGACGCTCGTAAAGTCGGGCCTCGCTGCGCGTGATGAGAGGGTGGCGCCTGAGCTCGGCGTCGAACTTCAGGGGCTGGTCGCTAATTTCGGCTTCAAGTCGCTGCATGACCGCCTTGAGGCTGAGGGTCTTGGCAACGATTTCGTCGGCACTTGCGCGGGTGCGCGTTGGATCAAGTACGGCAAGGAGCTCCCCGCCCTTGACAATGTCACCCTCTCTGACGTTTAGGTCCGTAAGCACCCCGCCGTCGACCGATTGCACAATTTGTGATCGCGACGACACGATAACCTTCGCTGGCGTGCGAATGCGCTCGTCAATCTCGGCCCAACTGGCCCAAGCCCCGCCGACAATGAACAGCAAGAGCACCCAGAACCCGGCGCGCCCTTCAGGACCGAGCTTGATTGGCTCGATACGGGCGAATAGCCGGTCTCGCAATTGAGGAGTTCGCGTAGACATCGGGGGACTAGCCTTTTGGTCTTTTCACGAAGAGCTGATGCTCGTCGCGCGGGCAATCTGCATCGTCAAACCGATCAAGCATTGGTTCGCCCGTCATTTTTGATTGGAGCTTGCGGCGTGGGTGCCCCGCCTGCTGAGGCCTCTATGTCCTTGATGGCGTGAGGCGTGGTATTCCGCGCGGTGCCGATCTTGACCTTGTCCGCAGGCTGGTCGAGCTTGATGAGCCCCTGTTCAAGCAGCACGACGCGGGAGGCAATCTTGAGCCAGGCTGGGCGGTGCGTCGTAAAGACCACAATATTTCGCTCGGGTAGGTTTGACAGCACGCTGATCAGACGCTCCTCGGCTTCGCTGTCCAGGCTGGCCGACGGCTCATCAAGCAGCCAGATCCTTGGCTGCTGCAGAAGCAGCCGCGTGAGCCCGACCATCTGCCGCTGCCCGCCTGAGAGCCCTGAACCGCCCTCGCGTATTGGCAGCCCCAAACCCAATGGATGACGTTCGACTGCTGCCAAAAGGCCGGTTGCACGAAGTGCGTGGCGGATGGTTTCTTCGCTCGGCCGCGCGAGGCCAAGCACCAAGTTGTCCTCAAGTGTTCCTGAAAATAGTTGAACTTCCTGAGGAAGGTAGCCAATGCGCTCACGCAACCAACTTAGACGGCACAGCTGCATATCGAGTCCGCCGATGCGAACCTCGCCTTCGCTCGGCGTAGCGATGCCGGCGAGCAGCTTCATGAGTGTGGATTTGCCACTTCCATTGGCGCCAAGCATGGCGATGCGTTCGCCAGGCTCAATAAGACATGACTGTACGCGCAGGGAAGGGTTTTGGTCGCCTTCGTAGCAATAGCTGAGGTTGGTAATGCTCAGCGGCAAACTGGTGATGGTGGAACTCGCCTGGCGTTGATCGCTCTGGTCGCTGGGTCGCGCGAAAAGCTGGTTGAGAATTTCCAGCGCGTAACGGGCGTTGCCCCAGCTCAGCAGCAGTGGCGTGATGCCAGCAGTGGCCGCGAGAGCCCGCGTGGAGAGCATGGTGGTAGCGATGAGGCCACCCATGCTGAGTTCGCCGATCTCAATCTGCGTGACGCCAACGATAATGATGGCGACAAACGAAGATTGCTGAAAAAACTGGGTCACAAACTGGCTGCTGGATATTCGGGTCTGGACACGTTCACCGTGGGCGTTAACGACCTTGCTGGCGCGGTGCCAATGATCATCAAACGTTGACTCCCCACCCAAAGATTTGATTCGCTCGGTGCCGGCGACCGCCTCGAAGAGCAAGCCTTGGCGGCGGGTGACTTCGTCGTTCTGCTGGCGCAGCGCGCTCTGGACCGGGATGTAGGCTGCCACACCAATCAGGAGGCAGACCGCAAAGAAGCCGATCAAGACCCAGACGACTGGACCACCAATCATCCACACGATGGTGATAAAAAATAAGACGAACGGTAGGTCCGCAAGCGCAAACAGCGTCGATGAGGTGAAGACGTTTCTGACCGACTCGTAGTCCCTGACCTGGGCAACCAGCGAACCAACCCGTGGCGGCCGACGATCCACTTTGAGGCCTAAGACTTGGCCAAAAAAATGTAGCGACAACGCTTCGTCGATACGACGTGTCGTCTTTTCAAGGACGCGCAGCCTTGAAACCTTAAGCATCAACTCAAGAAGATAGGCAACGAGTACGCCGACTGCCAGCACCCAGAGTGTGTCGTAAGCCAGGTTCGGCACAACGCGGTCGTAAACCTGCATCGCGAAAAGCGGGGCGGCAATGGCGATGAGATTGATGATGAGCGTGACTACCGCGACGTTGAGCAGGATGCGCCAGTGCGCCCTGAAGGCTGCGACGATGGCTTTTGTGGCAGGGCCACGCCGGTCTTTGCCTACCTCGATATCGCAGGACGGCGCAGCTGTCGGGACAACCGGCACCCAGGCATCGACGGGTGAGTGTTCTTCTCGCTGATTTTTTGGGTACCAGTCGATCTCCCGGGCGGCATCGATACCGCCAAGACTTTTGAGGATGCCCAGCCGCGAACCATCGACAACCCACGCAGGCATTTGTGAGGGGTGCAGACGGTCCACGGGTACGCGCTCCAAAGAATGCCCAGGGAAGAGCAATGCCCAGACAGCCTCCAGGCGCGCAGATGGCGTAGAGGCGGGCACGTCTACCCAAGCTGCAGCAGCCTCGCGAATAGACACGTGGAGTCCGCGCCGCTCGGCCATATCTCGAAGCGCTTCGGCAACCAATTCTGAGCGTGTTGTCTGTTCGGCCTTCTGATTCACGATGGATCGCTCACTGCAGGGGCGTCCTCAATGACGCCGGACGGCTGACTTGGATGGGGCGCGACGGTGTCTGGAGCGGCTCGCTGCTCGACACCTAAGGCGCCGGCGCTGCCTTCAGGCTCGACCGACGAATAATTGTCAGGGACGCCGTTGGTCTCTCCAACCAATCGCGCCCACTGCAGGCTCTCGAGTGCAAGGCTGCCGTTGGCGCGCCAAAACTCAGCCTCAGCAAGTATCGCTTGCTGGCGTGTTTCGTTGGCCTCGCGGGAGGCATTGAGTACTTCAACCCATGACTTGCGTCCCACTTCGAACTGCCTCAGGAAACTGTCGAGCAGCACGTCGGTAGCGGCTACCGCTGCGGCCTGGGAGCGCCGCAACGCAAAAGCTGCGGCCAGCTCGGCGCGGGCAACGCGAAGACGCGACGTGATGTCACGCCGGGCCTGCAGTTGGCGCTGCGCGGAAGCACGAGTTCGCTCCGCTTCAGCTTGAGCAGCGCGGTAGCCGCGCAAGCCATTACCTGTCTGATACTGAAGCGCGAGGATCGTACCGTCCTGCTGGGTGCTGCGCACACCCTCAACGTCGACCCGGTACTGCAGTTGTAACTCGGGCCAAAGTGCGGCCTTCTGGCGGCGCTGCTCGGCTTCCTGCTGAGCCGTGAGCGCCTTGGCGATCTGCTGCTGCGGGTGTCGCTCAATGACCTGGGCGTCACGCCCGGGACTCCGATCTTCGAGCGATAGTTGACTTGCGATCTCAGGCCACTGCACAACGCCCGGCTCCTGCCCCGTGAGGCGGACCAATTCGGCCCTCTGCGCGGCAGCAAGCCCGCGGCTGGTCTCTCGACCCGCCTCAGCTTGACGAGCCCGACTGACGGCAGTCTGCACGTCGGCCTCGGGCGCAACACCCTCTTCCGCGCGACGTTGGATCACGCGGACTAGACCCTGAAGCGTCTCAACGTGACTGCTCCATTGTTCGATCTGCGTCTCGGCCGAGAGTAACTGGAAGTAAGCTTCGAGCACTTCACGACCCACCTCCAGACGCGCCAGTTCCACTTCTGCCAGAGCCGCGTTCTTGGCAGACTGCGCGCCGTCAACCTCAGCTCGGGTCAGGCCACCGTTCCAAATAGGCTGGATAATTCTGAGAGAGGTCGCCACTTCGCCATCGTCCGCCTGGCTTGACGAAACACTTGCAAATGGGAAGTAGCCGGTGCGCGCTGCCTGCACGTCATAGCCACTGGCGATCGCGATGTTCTCGGCCTCGAGAATACGAGGCTCGGCGGCCCAAGCGAGTGCTAGCGCCTCGGCCAGCGAATTGAAAGACTGCGCCGGAGACGCCACCTGGCCGGCAATTTCACGAGTCGCGGGAGAGGGGAGCTCCGCCAAACTCGGCGAGAGCGAGAGGCGCGGCTTTGCATCGGCGGGTGACAGTGCACCAGCAGTGATGGTTATCGCCATGGCTGCTCTGATCAGAGTTGCCCGCGAATGGATTGGAATAGTTGGCATTGATCAGACAAAAAATCCAGACAAAGAACGTGCAATTGCCACCAGAGGCCACGAAACATAGCGGGGGCCACGTCCTGCAAGTAGCTACGAAATACCATCGAGGACCAGTGCCCACGTCCGAAAAACAAAAAACCCTCCCGCGATGCTCAACGGGAGGGTTCAGGTCACTCGATCAGTAGCTCAGCTCGACATCACCGAGTACCTGACCCGCGCTCCGATTACTCAGCGCGAGTACGCACTTCCGCACGGCGGTTGAGTGCACGGCCAGCATCGGTGTCGTTGGTCGCGATCGGCTTTGTCAGACCATACGACTGGGTCTCGATCCGCTGGGCGTCGACACCCTTGCGCACCAAATACTGCTTGACCGAGTTTGCACGACGCTCAGACAAGGCCATGTTGTAGCCGGGGCTGCCTACGGAGTCAGTATGTCCATCAATCTGAACGACCAAACCGGCATGTTCACCAGACAGCTGATTGATCACTGTGGAGGCGGCATCAAGAATACCCCGAGCGTAATCAGTCAATTCCGACCGATCAAACTCGAAATTCACATTTTCAAAGGTGCGATTGGGACCGGCAGCATCGACCGGGCAGCCATCCTTATCAACTGTGACGCCCGCTGCCGTGTTGGGGCACTTGTCAAGATAGTCAGGAACACCGTCGCCATCTGAATCACGGGGGCAACCGCGAGCGTCAACTGCAACCCCCGCGGGCGTGCCAGGGCAAAGATCGCGGTCGTCCGGCACACCATCACCGTCAGTGTCAACCACCGTGGTTGATTCAGGCGCAGCGCCCGCAGACTTCGAGCCAACCGGGAAGAGGAGACCGACTGAGACAATATGATCGCCAATGTCACCAATCCCCGCGACATTCGTGTCAAAGGCACGGAATCGGTAGTCTGCGGTAAACCCCATGACCCCCGTGTCAGGGAAGATTTTGAACCCGGCGCCGACATTCGCAAAAGCTCGACGCTGGTCCAAGCTTTGGACGGGTGCAAGCAGGCTGTTGGCAGTGGCCTCAGAGCGCATGACGCCGGCGCCGACGAGCAAATAAGGGGCAAATCGCTCGCTACCACCCATGAACACGTTCAGGTCTGCGCCAACCCCATATTCTTCCCATTCGGCAGGATCACTGCTGCCGCCGAACTCGTTATAAAAACCTTGAAGTTCAAAACCAAGGACGCTGTTCATCCGCTTGCCGAAAGCGATCTTGCCTCCGTAACCCATGTCGGACTGCCGATCAGAATCTTCGGCGATGATGTTGCCACCGAGGGAAATGTAGGGTCGCGTATCCGCCTGTGCGGCCGCAGACAACGTAAATACAGCCAGCGCGGAGGCTGCGACTAACTTGGTGGCCTCAAACATGATTTCTGAATCTCCGACTTGGTGATTATTAAACGAGAACAAACCCTTCAGTCACGCTGTGCGGGATGCTCTACCCCCTGAAATTTGGTCGAGGAAGTCTCAACTCAGGTCGCTGAACGACGCGTGAGTAGCCCCTAACTACGGCCAGACGCTGAAAAAATACCACACGGATCAGCGGCTCGCCATACGTCGACGTTAAACTGATGCAGTCGCGCCATGCTGGCGCGGCCCACGTTCACTCACACACGACAGGACCCGCTTAATGTCCAGTTACTTGTTTACCTCCGAATCAGTCTCCGAAGGCCACCCCGACAAGCTTGCCGACCAGATCTCCGACGCCATTGTCGACGCGCTTCTCGCTCAGGACGTGCGCGCCCGTATCGCCAGCGAAACCATGGTGAAGACCGGCGTTGCCATCCTCGCCGGGGAAATCACCACCAAGGCCAACGTCGATTTCGAAGCGCTGGTGCGCAAAGTGATTTCGGATGTGGGCTACACCTCGTCTGCCATTGGCTTTGACGGCGACACCTGTGGTGTCCTCAACCTACTGGGCAAGCAGAGCCCCGACATCGCCATGGGCGTTGACGGCACCGCCAAATCACAGAAGAGCGACGACGAAATCGGCGCCGGTGACCAGGGCCTGATGTTTGGCTACGCCTGCAACGAAACCAAAGAATTGATGCCGGCGCCGATTTTCTACAGCCATCGCCTCGTTGAGCAACAGGCCAAGGTACGCCGCGCCAAAGGCGGCTTGCCGTGGCTGCGTCCGGACGCAAAAAGCCAGGTCACCCTGCGCTACGAAAACGACGTTGCCGTTGGCGTCGACGCGGTGGTGCTGTCAACCCAACACGACCCGGACATCAAGCTCAAGGCACTGCGTGAAGCGGTGATGGAATCGATCATCAAGCCGGTGATTCCTGAAAAATGGATCACCAAGAACACCAAGTTTCACATCAACCCCACCGGCAATTTCGTCATCGGCGGCCCAGTGGGCGACTGTGGATTGACCGGCCGCAAAATCATCGTCGACACCTACGGCGGCTGGGCACGTCACGGCGGTGGTGCGTTTTCGGGCAAGGATCCGTCCAAGGTCGATCGTAGTGCGGCATACGCTGCGCGTTACGTGGCCAAGAACATCGTGGCGGCCAAGCTCGCATCGCGCTGTGAAGTCCAGGTGTCCTACGCCATCGGTGTGGCCGAACCGACCTCGGTCATGGTCACCACCTTCGGCACCGGCAAGGTCAGCGACGAACGTCTGGAGCAGCTGGTGCGCGCGCACTTCGATCTACGTCCGGGCGGCATCATCAAAATGCTCGATCTGCTGCACCCGATGTACCAGGCCACCGCAGCTTATGGTCACTTCGGCCGCAAGCCGGTCGAGAAAACCTTGAACGGCAAAACATTTACCACGTTCTCGTGGGAGAAGACCGACAAGGCGGCGGCGCTCGCGGCTGACGCCTAAGGGTCGTTGGGTTGATCTAAATGCCGACCCATGGGCAGGTTGCCTGTGGGTCGCATTTCAACCTGCCTCGCGAACTTGAGTGCTGTTGCAGGTCTGCCGGCCGACGCACGTCGACCGACGCCCGCCGGTAAACTTGCGCACCTTGAATCCCCGGAGTTTCCGCATGCGTTTCACCGGCACCGATGCCTACGTTGCAACCGATGACCTGATGATGGCGGTGAACGCCGCCGTGACGCTGGAACGCCCGCTGCTGGTCAAGGGCGAACCCGGCACCGGCAAAACGCAGTTGGCCCGTGAGATCGCGCAAGCGATGGATGCGCCCTTCATCGATTGGGCCATCAAATCGACCACAAAAGCCCAGCACGGGCTTTACGAATACGACGCGGTGTCGCGCCTGCGCGACTCGCAACTCGGTGACGAGCGGGTCAAGGACATTGGCAACTACATCATCAAGGGCAAGCTTTGGGAGGCGTTCGAGTCCGACAAGCGCCCGGTGCTGTTGATTGACGAAATCGACAAAGCCGACATCGAATTTCCCAACGATCTGCTGCGTGAACTCGACCAGATGGAGTTCTACGTGCACGAACTGCGGCGGACGGTGCGCGCCCAGATTCGGCCGATCATTCTCATCACCTCCAACAACGAGAAGGAGCTACCGGATGCCTTTCTGCGCCGCTGCTTCTTCCACTACATCCGCTTCCCGGACAAGGAAACGATGCAGCAGATCGTCGATGTCCACTTCCCTGATCTCAAAAAGAACCTTCTCAAGGAAGCGATGGAAGTGTTCTTTGGGCTCCGCGAGCTTCCGGGTCTGAAGAAAAAGCCCAGCACATCGGAATTGCTCGACTGGTTGAAGCTGCTGCTGGCCGAGGACATCGACCCCACCGTGCTGCGCGACGCCAGCACCAAGAAGTCCTTGCCGCCGCTCTACGGCGCGCTGCTGAAGAACGAACAGGATGTGCATCTGTTTGAACGTATTGCCTTCATGGCGAGACGCTCGAACTAGGCGAAGCACGCTGGCTTGAGGGTCGGCGCGGGGACCGGGATCTGCGCTCGGCTGTCGAGCTGAAGCCCCACCTGCGGCACCCTCTACGGGTCGACCGCCTCGGCGACGGCCTGCGACGCTAAATCATCCCGTCAACCAGTTGATCCCGCACCGGGGTCAGCTGCTCCAGCGCATATTCGTAGCCACGCTGGTTGACCTCGTCGAACTGCTTCCAGTCGAACATCCCGACGCTACTCACCGGCATACGCAGGTACACGTCCGCTCGACCGGCGCGCTCGCGGGCACCGCGCTGACCGCCCACGGTGGCGGTGCGGAACATGATGTTGAGCAGCGAGGGCCGCTTGGCGTCACCGCGCCAGTTGAAGAGGCCTTCCGGGTCAGGGCCCACGATGCCGGGGGCGGTCAGTTCGCCGCCGGTGGACACATCTGACGCGATGATCGGACCCAGATCCAGTGCCTCCATCACGTCGGTCGGCAGGCTGTTGAGCAGCGCGCCGTCGACCAGCAGGTCTTCGTTCCAGACCACCGGCGGGGCGACACCGGGCACGGCCATGCTGGTGGCCGTCCACAGGTAAAGCGGGCCCCGGTCATGCACTTCCAGGCGCCCACGTGACAGGTTGCTGGAGACGCAGAAATAGCGGGTGGGCAGGTGTTCGATCTGCACGTCGCCAAAACACCGGTGCAGCTCATTGAAGAACTTTCGACCGCGAATGAAGGCGACGCTGGGGAAGATGTAATCGTTGAGGAAGTTGTGCTCGACAAACATCTCGCGCGCAATCTGCCGCATGGTCTGGGTGTCATGCCCCATGGCCTTGAGTCCGGCGAAATAGGCGCCCATGCTGCTGCCGCCGACCACATCGATCGGAATCTCGAGTTCTTCAAGCGCACGGAACAATCCAATGTGCGCAAAGCCGCGCGCGCCGCCGCCGCCCAGCACCAGACCGATGCTGCGGCGGGTCAACAACCTGGCGATGCGCTGTGCGTCGGGCACCCGACCATCGGGCGCGGCATAAACATGCCCGTCTGCGCGCGCCTGCTCGCGCCACCCCATGACGTCAGCATTGCCGCCCGGGGCATCCGCGAGCATCAAAATGTCGCGCGGCGCCTGAACGCCGGCACCCAGCAGCTCGGTCAACATCGGCGTCACCGAGGCCTTTTCTCCGGCATCGACCCCGAGCAACAGACGGTCAGCCTGGCGCATGCAGCGCCGCGCCCAAGCACCGGTGCGTGGTGGGCACAGGTAAACCAGATAGCGGTGCGCCTGCTCCTGTTCGGCCAGCCAGGTCACGATGCGCTGGTGCTCTTCAGAGTGCTCGAAAACCCGCTCGTGGGCGCCCGGCCCCAAGGCGCGATCGACCGTCTCTGGGTCGATCAGAAGCACACTGCCATGTCGTGACAGCGCCTCGACCAACCGGTGCGCAATGGCGCGCAGATCAAGCCCGGGCACCAGCGGTATCAAGGCAACGGCACGACGCCCCAGTGCGCGCGCGCGACGCTTTTCCTTCTGAGTTCGGCGCAGCCGGCGAATGATGGTGCGGGTGAGCACCAGCAACGCGTCCGGCTCGGCGCGCAGCACCTCCAACATGGCGTCGCGATCAAAACAAATCAGGATGGAGTCTCTGAGTGCCGTCACGTTGGACAGCCGCAGCTCATCGGCCAACAGGCCGATCTCACCGATGGGCTCGCCTGGCGCAATCTCGCCGAGCATCTCGCCCTCCTTGCTGGTCGCCGCAAGACGACCGGTCGCAAGAATGTACATGCGGTCCGAAGGGTCGCCCGCTGACAGAAAACGATCCCCGCCGCGGACGACGACCCAGGTGCCGCGCGCGACCAACGCCTCAAAAACAGAGTCGGAAACCGACTCGAACAAGGCGCTCGTGCGCAAGCTGTCGGCGAGATTCATCGCTGCGACCACCACGCCAGCAAAGAAACCAACGCCCAGACGCCAACAACTGCCAGCAGCACCAGCAGCACGCCGCGCCAACGGTTCTGCGGCGGCACGGGCGGCGTCAGGCGCGCTTCAAGGTGGGTCTCCAGTAACTTCAGGTTGCGCGCATTGGCCTTGAACACGGCGTCGCCAACGTCGCCCACCACCGGAATCAGGCCGATGAAGAAGTCGACGATGGCAATGCTCACCATACGACCGATCAGCGGCCGGGGCGCGCCAATCAGCCATGCCTGGACAATCACGAAGCCGGTCATCAGCAGGCCGATGAGGTCGCCCAGCACCGGGACCAGCCCAATGATCGGTTGCAGGCCAAAGCGCAGATTGGTGCCGGGAATGCGGATCGCGTTGTCCAGCCAATGCGCAAAGCCTCGCGCGCGCTGCAGCCGCGCCGACGCCACCAGCAGTTGCTGGCGCTCCCTATCCCCAGGTGGCGGGGTCCCTTCGTTTACACTTTTCATGGATCGGGCACGTTACCTGCTTCACGGTCGCACGGGCAGAAGGCGCCCGGCCTCAAAGGCCAAAGTGTTGCAGAGTCGCCGCCGGAAAGGATGCGCCCAAGGCGCACAGTCGATGTTCAGTCAGGGGGTCCGTTGAGACGAATCGGTCAGTGGCTATTGCGTCTGCTCTACAGCATGGCGTGGCTGTCGTTCCGGCCGGTCAACGGGTTTATCCGCTATCGCGCTGCCCCTGAGCCGCTGCTGGCCGAAATGGCGCTGGATCCGGCGCGGCCGGTGGTTTACGTGCTCGCCACGCGCGACTGGACCGACCTGTTCGTGCTTGAACGTATCTGTCGCGACGTTGGGCTGCCCAGTCCGAGCCGAACCGGCCGCCACGTGCCCGATGTCGACCGCACCGGCGTCGTTTACATGCCCGTGCTGCTCGAAGAGCGACGCAAGGCTTCGAGTTTGTCGGCGCTAATCGAGACCGCCGCCGCGCTGCCCGACTTTGACGCGCAGATCGTGCCGGTATCGATTTTCTGGGGGCGCGACCCGGGCTCCGAGACCAGCCTGTTCAGGCTGCTGTTTTCGGACAGTGTGCAGGCCGGGCGACTGCGCAAACTGCTGATCCTGTTTGCCAACGGCCGCAACGTGCTGGCCAATTTTGGCCGCCCCATCGCCTTCCGGGAATACTTTGATGCCGCGCCCACCCCGGCGCTTGGGCAACGCAAACTGACCCGCGCACTGCACTTTCACTTCTTGCGCGCCCGCACGGCAGCGCTGGGCCCCACCCAATTGCCGCGGCGCGTGGTGATTGACGACCTGCTGCAACGTCCTGGCGTCGTCAGCGCGGTGGAAGATGCCACTCGCAACGGCAAGATGACCCTCGTCGCAGCCCAGAAGCGCGCGCGCCGTTATGCCAACGAAATCGCCGCCGATTACTCGACGATCACCCTGCGCTTTCTCGACAAAATTCTGGGGGGCATCGTCTTCAAACGCGTGTTCCGCGCCATTGATACCCAGGGTATTTCCCGCGTCCGCGACTGGGCGCAGGACCATGAAATCATTTACATGCCGTGCCATCGCAGCCACGCCGACTACCTGCTGGTCAGCTACGCGCTCTATCACGCCGGGCTGGTGCCGCCCCATATTGCCGCCGGGGTGAACCTCAACTTTTGGCCGGCCGGCGCCGTCCTGCGACGCGCCGGGGCCTTCTACATGCGCCGCAGCTTCTCGGGTGACCGAATCTACAGCAGCGTTTTTCGCGCTTATGTCGACGCGTTGATCCGCCGCGGCTACCCCATCGAATTCTTTCCCGAAGGGGGTCGCAGCCGCACCGGGCGTCTGTTGCCGCCGAAGACCGGGCTGCTGTCGATGGTGGTCGAGGCCAGCCTGCGGCAGCGGGCGCGCAAGGTGGCACTGGTGCCCGTCTACATCGGCTACGACCGCGTCTGGGAGGTGGGCAGCTACGCCAAGGAATTACGCGGCGCCAGCAAGCGCAAGGAATCGGCCGAGGGCCTGCTCAAGGCCGGCACCATCCTGTCCCGCCAATACGGCAAGGCCTACATCAACTTCGGCGAACCGATTCGCCTGCAGGATGCCGCCGATGCCGCCCTGCCCGGCTGGCGTGAGGTGCTGACACCCGACGGTCAGGACAAGCCGCCCGGCTTCAACAAGTTCGTGCAGCAGCTGGGCCTGGAGAATGCACGGCGCATCAACGCCGCGGCAGTGGCCAATGCCAACGGATTAGCGGCGGTGGCGCTACTGGCGGCGCCGCAGCGCGCGGTGTCACGCGACGAGTTCATCGAGCAGATCGGGCATCTCATCTGGTTGATCAAGGGACTGCCGGCCGGGCCGGACCAGATGGTCCCCGAAACCTCGCCCGCTGCGGTGCTCGACTGGGCCGCGCCGATTGCCGGCATCGCCCAGGTCAAACATCGCTGGGGCGACATCTATGGGGTGACCGGTAAAGCGGCCGTTGCGATGACGTACAACCGCAACAATATTCAGCACTTGCTGGCAATGCCGGGGCTGATCGCAAACCTGTTCCGCACCCGAGGCGCCATGCCCGAAGAGTCGGTGTTGAGCAGCGTGCGCGCGCTTTATCCGTTCCTGCGCAATGAGTTCTTTCTGCCCTGGCCGGTGGCGGGCATCGACGAAATCACCCGCCAGGCAGTGGCCCTGATGCTGCAGCTTGGCCTGCTGTCTCGCGACCCGGAGGATGCGCAATGGCTGATGCGGCCGTCGGTGGCCCAACCTGCATTCTCGACCCTGTCGATGTTGGGCCGGGTCATGGGCGAAACCCTTGAGCGCTACTGCATCACAACCCTGCTGCTGGCCGATGAAGCCAAGCGCGGGTTACCGGTGTCTCGCGGCGCCATCGAAGAGCACTGTCGCTTGCTGGCCGAACGCATGGCGCTGCTGACCGGGCGCGATGCGCCCGAATTCTTCGACTCGACCCTGTTTCGCGGCTACCTCACCACCCTAATCGCGGTCGGTCTTCTCAGCGCCGAAGGCAACGAAGGGCTGCGGATTTCGCCCGAAATTCATCGTACAGCCGAGCGCGCCCTGGAATTCTTATCCGACGATGCGCGCCAAACCCTCGCCCAACTGCTGTCCCGCCGAAGCCCGGAGACCGGTCAGCCGGCATCAACGGTTGAGACTGTTTAGACTCGCGCATTGCCGCCACCGGGCGATGCGCCGCCGAGGCGCCCACCCGGCATCACTCCCAAATGAGGACGTTACATGCACTTCACTGCCCGTCACCTTTCCATCCCCGCGATCGCACTACTGACGTTCGGGCTCGCCGCATGCGATCAGGGAGAGTCTGCGACAAAGTCAGTTGACCTCGAAAACGAATCATCACGCTTCGGCTACGCCATCGGCGTTGACCTTGGCGAGTCGCTGGCACCCGTGCGTGACGAAATCGACATCAACGCCCTCAAGGCCGGCCTGGATGACGCCTATGAGGGTCGCGACCTGAAGCTGGACGATGTCGCCCGCGAAGAAATCAAGAATGCCGCCGCCGAGCGCATCCAGGCCTCGCAGGCCAAAGCCATGGGCGAACGCGCCGAGGCGGCCAAGGCGGCCGGCGAAAAATTCATGGCTGAGAATGCTGAACGCGACGGCGTGACCGTCACCGACTCCGGACTGCAATACGAAGTGCTGACCGACGCCGAGGGCGACAAGCCCAGCGCCGAGGACCGCGTCACCGTTCACTATCGCGGCACGCTGATCGACGGCACCGAGTTCGACAGCTCTTACGCGCGCGAGGAGCCGGTCACCTTTCCGCTGGGCAACGTCATCGCCGGCTGGACAGAAGGCGTGCAGCTGATGAGCCCCGGGGCGAAATACAAGTTCGTCATTCCCGCATCGCTGGGCTACGGTGAGCGTGGCGCGGGCAACCGCATCGGCCCCAACGAAACCCTGGTGTTCGAAGTCGAGCTGATCAGCATTGAAGACGAAGAAGCCGACGACAGCGAAGGCTGATCAGGGGGCAGATCGCAGCAAGGCCGACTTCACGTCGGCCTTTTTTATGATGGTGGTCGGGCTGCTGCTCGGCGCCTGCAGCCGTGGCCCCGAGGCCATGATGGCCGACTACACGGCGCGCATCGGCCGTATCACTGACGCACCCATCGCTCGCCAAGACGCCGAGCCGCTGCCCTACCCACGCGGGCGCGACCGCAAGCGGGCACTGCCCGACGTTCGGGCACGGCTGATGGACCTCACCGACTTTGACCGCTGCAACCTCACCCAACTCATTGCCGAGCGCAACAGCATCATGGGCCGCTACTGGGCGGCGACACGGCGGCTCGACTACGAGTTTCGCTTCAGCCATCGCGTCGCCGATTGCCACGACTGGTTGACGCAGCAGGACACGCTGAACAACGACGATGAGGCGTTGCTCGCACTACTCACGTCGCTGCGCGCGGTCAAGGCCGAGACACGCCCACTGGCGTGGTGGGCGGTGACCTGGGCCAGCGACGAGTTTGCCCGGTACTTTTCGGCCTCGGCGCCGCTGCCTGCTCTCGACGCGCGCGCGCCAGTGAACGCATTCATGCCACTGGCAGGCATTGCTGCAGCCTTAGACGATCCGCCGGATGGCATTGCCCTGGCCGATGTCGAAGCCGCGCTGCAGACCCTGCGCAGCACACCCTATGGGGGTGGCTGGGTGCGCGCGGTGACCCAAATGACGCAGACACTCGATGCCGCAGCGGCAGCGCTGAACAGCGTCGACACCTCGCGCCTTTGCCCGCAGGCCAAGGTCACGCCCAAGGCGCGCATCTTCGAGACCGTGTTCCACCAGCATTACGCGCTGCGCCTGCAACCCTACCTGTCAGCCTTGCACCGTCAGGGCGAGGCACAACAGGCCGCCCTCGCGCCTTTGTTGGCTGAAATCGACGATGACGCACCGGCGGCGATCAAGGCCTACGCAAAACGTGCCCTGTCGACCGACGATGACAGTCTGTGGGCCGGGATGGTCGCCGCGCGCCAACGCCACACCGACGCCTGGCAACGGGTGCTGGGCGATTGCAGCGCAATGCCGGACGGCACGCGCCGAGAAGCAGCGTCCTAGTGTCCTTTAACAAAAGTTCATAGAACGATTATGAGTGACCGTTGTCCATCTTCCCTGACTTGAGGGAGGATGCGGAGATGACGGGACGCAAACCCATTGGGCTGGAGCTGACACCCACCGAGCAATCGGAGTTGGAGCAGTGGGCTCGTCGTCGCAAGACGCCGTCGGCGGACAAGCAGCGTGCGCAGATCATTCTGGGGTGCAGCCTTGGATTGTCGGGCCGCGAAGTGGGACAGCGCTGCGGGGTGACGACGCAAACCGTGTCGAAGTGGCGGCGGCGTTTTGAGCAGTACCGGATCGCGGGATTGAGCGATGCGCCGCGCACGGGTCGACCGCGCACGATTAACGACGACAAAGTGTCGGAAGTCATTGAGAAGACTTTGCATAGCCGTCCAGCCAAGGCGACGCACTGGTCGACGACTTTGATGGCCGAAGAGACTGCCCTCAATGCCATGGCAGTCAGCCGCATCTGGCGCGCCTTTGGGCTCAAGCCGCACCGGCTGGAAACCTTCAAGTTGTCGACCGATCCGCACTTTGTTGACAAAGTGCACGACATCGTCGGTCTGTATCTGAATCCGCCAGATCGTGCCTTGGTGTTGTGCGTTGATGAAAAAAGCCAGATTCAAGCCCTGAACCGTACCCAACCTGGCTTGCCGTTGCGTTTCGGGTCTGCCGAAACCACGACCCACGACTATGTGCGACACGGCACGACGACCTTGTTCGCAGCGCTGGATATCGCCACCGGCGAAGTCATTGGTCGCTTGCACCGGCGGCATCGCAGTGCGGAGTTCCTGGCGTTCCTGCGCGCACTGGATCGTGAGGTGCCCAAGCACCTCGATATTCATCTCATTCTCGACAATTACGGCACGCACAAAACCGAAGCGGTCCGCGCTTGGTTTGCCGCCAGACCGCGCTATCACCTGCACTTCACCCCGACCTCAGCTTCCTGGCTCAATCTGGTAGAACGCTTTTTCTCGCTGTTGTCACAGCGGTGGATCAAACGTAACGCCCACACCAGTACCAACGACCTTGAGCGATCCATCCGCCACTACCTCAAAACCTACAACCAGGACCCCAAACCCTTCGTATGGCGCAAATCCGCCGATGAAATCATCTCGGCTATCGCCCGCCTCTCTGATCGAATCAATAATAAAGTGAACTTTTGTTAAAGGACACTAGGGCCTGTCCAACGCGATATCGGCCAGCGCGTTGACGGTCGCGTGGCCGTCAATCGGCCGGGGTGGCGCGCTGTGATCGGGGTGGCGAATGCCGACGACCTGACCGATGCCGTAGGCGCGAGCGGCATCGAGTACCGCCTTTGAGTCATCAACGAACAGCGTGCGCGCCGGATCGAACGCATGCGCGTCGCGCAGACCGCGCCAGAAGCTCGGATGCTCTTTCGGCGCGCCCAAATCATGCGACGACACGATGCGGTCGAAGCGCGATTGCAATCCGGTCTGCGCCAGCTTCAACCGCCACGCGTCGGGATGGGCGTTGGTCACCAACCAAAGACCACGGCCGCTGGCGCGCACGACATCGAGAAAATCGACGGCGCCCGGCAAGGGGCGGATACGCTCGCGCAACTCGGTCTTGATCGCCACCAGGTCGAGCCCGGTCACCCGGCTCCAGTGATCGGTGCAGTACCACGGCAGGGTGTGTTGTGTGGCGACAAACACCGGCAGTAGCCGAGCATCGGCCTGCTCGCGGGTCAGGCCGTGCAGCGCGGCGTAGCGATCAAACACCACCGTTCGCCAAAAATAATTGTCGTACGCCAGGTCCAGGATGGTGCCGTCCATATCGAGCATGACCAGGTCGACACGCGACCCGTCGACGCGGGCGTCCCCTACACTGGCATCGGGTTCACGTTCGAGCGAAGGAGAGGGCTGTGTCATCTGAATGGGCTCGTTGGTTGCCAGAGGTGATCGGCATCAGTGAGGGGGCAGGCCGGCATATTCTGGACGTCTACCGACAGGATTTCAGCGTCGAGCACAAGGCTGACGACTCACCACTGACCCAGGCCGACCTGCGCGCCCACCATCACATTGCCGAAGCCCTTGCCGCGCGCTGGCCCGAGATTCCGCTGCTCTCGGAAGAAGGCGCTGCGCTGCCTTACGCAACCCGCCGCCAGTGGTCGCGCTACTGGCTGGTCGACCCGCTGGACGGCACCCGCGAGTTCGTCAAGCGAAATGGCGAGTTCACCGTCAACATCGCCCTGATTGTCGAAGGCGCCCCGGTGCTGGGCGTGGTGCATGCGCCGGTGCTGGGTGACACCTATGCCGCCGCGCGCGGCGCCGGTGCCACCCGCGTACGCGAAGGCATCAGCCAACCGATTCAGGCCCGCAGTCCGCCGCCGCGCCCCACGGTGCTCGCCAGTCGCTCGCACCGCGATGCGCGCACCCGGGCGTGGCTGGCCGCGCTACCTCCGCACGACACGCTGTCGCGCGGCAGCTCACTGAAGTTCTGCCTGATCGCGGCCGGTGAAGCCGACCTGTATCCACGCCTGGGACCCACCTCAGAGTGGGACACCGCCGCCGCGCAATGCGTGGTCGAGGCGGCCGGCGGCGCCGTCTTGGCGCTGCCCGAGCGCACTCCCTTGCGTTACAACCAGAAAGACTCGTTGATCAACCCGGACCTGTTGGTGACCGGGCGCCCGTGACGAGTGCCCCGGCGCAGCTTGGGCCTTGAAGACGCATCGATCTCGGCGACCAGCACGCAGGCGGTGCTAAAGGATGAAGCGCGACAGGTCTTCGTTGTCGGCCAGCGCACCCAGCCGCGAGTCGACGAAGGCGCGGTCAACCACCAGCTCGGCATCGCTGTGGTCGGGCGCACCGAAGGCGACCTCCTCCATCAGACGTTCCATCACCGTGTGCAGGCGACGTGCGCCAATGTTCTCGGTGCCTTCATTGACCTGAAAGGCAATCTCGGCGAGACGCTGCACGCCCTCGGAGGTGAACGTCACGGCGACGCCCTCGGTGGCCATGAGCGCCTTGTACTGCTCGGTGAGCGCGTAGTTGGGCTCGGTGAGAATGCGTACGAAGTCGCCGGTTTTCAGCGCTTCAAGCTCGACACGGATGGGCAGACGACCCTGCAACTCCGGAATCAGATCGGACGGCTTGGCGAGATGAAATGCCCCGCTGGCGATGAACAGAATGTGGTCGGTTTTGACCGGCCCGTGTTTGGTGTTGACGGTGCTGCCTTCAATCAGCGGCAGCAGGTCACGCTGAACACCTTCGCGTGAGACGTCGGCGCCGGTCATCTCTCCCCGCTTGCAAACCTTGTCCAGCTCATCGAGAAACACGATGCCGTGCTGCTCGACGCGGTGCAGGGCTTCGGTCTTGATCGCCTCCTCGTCGACCATTTTCAGTGCTTCTTCGTCGACCAGCTGACGGTAGGCTTCGCGCACTTTCATCTTTTTGGTCTTCGACTTGCCGCCGCCAGCCTGGGCGAACATCTGTTGCAACTGCTGGGTCATCTCTTCCATACCCGGTGGGCCCATCAACTGCACGTTGCCCGGCATCGCCGACAGCTTGATCTCGATCTCCTTGTCATCGAGCTTGCCCTCACGCAACTGCTTGCGGAACACCTGTCGGGCGGCGCCGCTCTCGGACTGACGGGTGCTGGAAGCTTCGCCAAAATCCTGCGGTGGCGGCAGCAACACGTCGAGCACGCGTTCTTCAGCGGCCACTTCGGCGCGGTCCCGGACGCGGCGCGCGGCCTGGTCGCGGGTCTCCTTCAACGCAATATCCACCAGGTCGCGAATGATGGCATCGACGTCTTTGCCGACGTAACCCACCTCGGTGAACTTGGTGGCCTCGACCTTGATAAACGGTGCATTGGCGAGCTTGGCGAGGCGCCGCGCGATCTCGGTCTTGCCGACGCCGGTGGGGCCGATCATCAGGATGTTCTTGGGCTGAATCTCGGAGCGCATCGGGTCGTCAACCTGCATGCGCCGCCAACGGTTGCGCAGCGCCACGGCCACCGCACGCTTGGCGGCGGCCTGGCCGATGATGTGGCGGTCGAGTTCGGCAACGATTTCACGCGGCGTCATCACGGCAGAGTCCGTAGCAGCGGTCATTCGAAGGTCTCGAGAGTGAGGTTGTGATTGGTGTAAATGCAGATGTCGGCGGCTATGTGCATCGCCTTTTCGACGATCTGCCGCGAGTCCATGTCGGGCAGGTCAACCAACGCCCGCGCCGCCGCCATGGCATAGGAACCGCCGGAGCCGATGGCCATGACGCCGTGTGGCTCGGGCTCAATCACGTCGCCATTACCGGTGATCATCAGGCTCACGTCGCGGTCGGCGACCAGCAGCAGGGCCTCAAGCCGCCGCAAGGCGCGGTCGGTGCGCCAGTCCTTGGCGAGTTCGACCGCCGCGCGCACCAGTTGGCCACCGTGCTTTTCCAGCTTGCCTTCGAAGCGCTCGAACAGGGTGAAGGCGTCGGCGGTGCCGCCGGCAAATCCGGCGATCACCTGATCCTTGTAAAGGCGCCGCACCTTACGCGCATTGCCTTTGACGCAGGTGTTGCCCATCGAGACCTGACCGTCGCCGCCGATCGTGACACGGCCATCCTTGCGGACGCTGAGGATGGTGGTGCCGTCAAACTGTTCCATTGCATGCCTTGCTCGGGGTGATCGACCAACGGTTGGGACGGGTCGGGTGGCTTTCAAGCCAGACGACAGGCCCCGCTTCGCAAGGCGCCACGGTTTCTCGGGGCAGGCCCTGCGGCGGGCCGAGCGGTGAGCTAGGCGCAGGGCGCCTTGGGCGCGCGCGTGCGCAACGCCAGCGCGTGGATCTCTTTGCCCATGCGTTCGCCGAGGGTGGCGTACACCATGCGGTGCTGCTCGACCATGCTTTTGCCGGCAAAGGCGGGGCACAGCACCTCGGCTTCAAAGTGCTGACCGTCGTCGCCCTTGACCATGGCGACGCTGCCGGGCAGGCCGGCCTCAATGAGTTGTTCGATCTGCTTGCGGTCCATCATGGTCATTTCCTGAGGCTGTAGCCGTCTGCGAGCATTTTGAGTGCAATGGCCGACATGATCACGGCGAAAGTGCCGCTCGACGCCAGACTCATCCAGATTGGTGCGTCGGCCTGGCCGAACATGCCGTAGCGAAAGCCATCAATCATGTAGAAAAACGGGTTGAAGTGCGACACGGTTTTCCACACGTCGGGCAGTGCATTCACCGAGTAAAACACACCCGATAAAAACGACAGCGGCGTGATGAAGAAATTGGTGAAGGCAGCGATGTGGTCAAATTTTTGGCTGATGAGGCCGACAATCACCCCACCGGCCGCCAGCGCGGTGGCCCCGAGCACGAAGATAAGGAACAACGCCAGCGGTCGGGCAAACGGCAAATCCACAAACGGCGCCGTGACGGCCAGCATCGCCACTGCCACCAGCAGGCAGCGCACCAGCGCCGCGCCGACGTAGGCCAGAAACCACTCCACCGCGCCAATTGGCGCCAAGCGCACAAACACCAGGTTGCCCATCACCTTGGACTGGATAAGGCTGGAACTGGTGTTGGCAAAGGCGTTCTGGATCACCGTCATCATGATCAGGCCGGGCACCAGAAACGCCGAGTAGCTGACGCCTTCGTACACCGGCGTGCGGCCGCTCATCGCCTGGGCAAATACCAGCAAAAACATCAATGCGGTGATGACCGGCGCGCCCACGGTCTGGCCCAACACGGCGGTGAAGCGCTTGCACTCCTTGAAGAACAGGGTGCGAAAACCGTAAGGATTGCCGAAGACGCTCATTTCTTCGTCAGCTCCACAAAAATATCTTCAAGGTCGGGCTCGCGGGTATGGATGTCGTCGACCATGCAGCCTTCCTTGCGCAGCTGCTCCAGCACGGTGGTGACCGGTTGGGTACGACGGTCGAGCTTCAACTCGATGGCGCCATCGGGCTCGGCATGAATGAACGGGCGCAGGCTGTCGGGCAGCGGCGCCCCGCTAAGCGAGAGGGTCAAGAACCGGAACGGGTGCCGCTTGAGCAGATCGCGCGTGGTCTCCAGGGCCCTGACCTCGCCCTGGTCAAGAATCGCGATGCGGCTGCACATTTCCTGCGCTTCCTCGAGGTAATGCGTGGTCAGCACCACCGTCGTGCCCTGCGCGTGCAGTTTGCGCATGAAGCCCCAGAGGGTGCGACGCAGCTCCACGTCGACCCCGGCGGTGGGCTCATCGAGGATCACCACCTTGGGTTTGTGGACCAGCGCCTGGGCAATCAGCACGCGGCGCTTCATGCCGCCGGACAGTGCGCGCATCGACGTGTTGCGCTTGGACGACAGGTCCAGTTCGTCCAGCATTTCGTCGATCCACGGCCAACTTTCTTTACCGCAGCCGAAATAGCCGGCCTGCAAGCGCAGCATGTCGACGACGTTGAAGAACGGGTCAAACACCAGTTCCTGTGGCACCACGCCCAGCGCGCTGCGGGCCGGGCGCCAGTCGCTGACCACGTCGTGCCCCATGACGCTGATGTGGCCACTGCTGGGCTGGATCAGCCCGGCGATGATGCTGATCAGCGTTGACTTGCCGGCGCCGTTGGGCCCGAGCAGGCCAAAAAACTCGCCCTGCTCGATGTCGAAGGACACGCCCTTGAGCGCAGGCAGGCTGCCGAAGGATTTACGGACATCGGCGATACGGATGGCAGGCTGCATAACCCCGAATTATAACGCTGCGACGTCCTGCACCCGCCCCCCCCCGGCTCACAACACCCTGGCACGCAGGCGACCCGTGATGATTTCAAGCGCCACCACGGTGAGAAAAATCACCAGCAGCATGGTGCCGACGTGCGGGAAGTCGAACATCTCGAAACGCCCCTTCAGCTCCTGTCCGATGCCGCCGGCGCCGACGATGCCAATCACTGTGGCGGTACGGATGTTGCGCTCCAGAATGTACTGGCCGTAGCCCAGATACGAGGGCAACACCTGCGGCAGGACCGCAAATCGCAACACCTTGAGCCGTCCGGCCCCGGTGGCGCGTAGTGCGTCCTGCGGCCCGCGCGGGGCGTTCTCGATGTCTTCGGCGAAAAACTTGCCGAGGAACCCTGCGGTGTGCAGCCCCAAGGCCAGCACGCCGGCAATGGGTCCGAAGCCGAAGGCCAACACCAGGAATAGCGCGCTGATCAGATCCGGAATCGAACGCAGAAAACTCGCCACCCCGCGCGCCAATCCGTACACCAGCGGGTGCGGGCTGTAGCCGCTTGCGCCGATCACCGCCAAAGGCAACCCCAGCAACACCGCCAAAACGGTGCCCCATGCTGCGATCTCCAAGGTTTCGACCATCAGCGCGAGCACGTGCCACAGGTACCCCAAGGGCTGCACCAGCACTTCGGTCTCGCGCGTGACCTCGGTCATCGCCAAGGTCTGTGGGTCGAGCCTCCGCTCGATGACGCTGCGCGTTTCGAGACGCGCGCCCCATGGCAAGTCCTCACGGTCAAAATCCTGCAGCCGTGAGAGCTCAGTGGTTTCCGAGACTTGCAGCGGCAGCAGATTGCCGCCGATACGGGCGAAGCCGTCGGCCACCTGCGAGGGCTCACCCGACCCCAACCCGGCGGCGATGGCTTGGGCGCTCATGACCAACATGTGGTCCATCTCGGTGCGCTGCGCCGACCACCCGGCGATCAGCAGCGCAACGAACAGCAGCACCACGGTGGAGGGGCGCAGCCACGGCCGCAGGGCCCAATCGGTCACCGGCTTCGTATGGGGGTTCATGCCGCCAACTCGGCGGGCGCGATGCCGGCGTAGAGCGCCGCCAAGGTGTCAGCGCCCAAAGCATCGGGCTTGCGGTCCCACAATAAGCGACCGTCACGCAGGCCGATGATCCGGTCGGCGAAGCGCTGCGCGAGTTCCACCTGATGCAGGCTGCACAGCACGCTGGCGCCATGACGATGTGCGGCGTCGCGCAGCAAGGCGAGAATGTCGTCGCTGATGCGGGGATCAAGACTCGCCACCGGCTCGTCGGCGAGCACCAACTGCGGTGCAGCCATGAACGCACGGGCAATGCCAACCCGTTGCTGCTGGCCGCCCGACAGCTCGGCGGCGCGGCGATACAGCTGGCGCTCGTCCAGTCCCACTTCGGCGAGCAGTGCGCAGGCCCGGCGCTGCTGGACAAGCCCGAAATACCCCGGCAGCGCACGCCAAAGCGGCATCGTCGCCAGCGACCCCGCCAGGACGTTGCCGAGCACGCTCAGGCGCGGCACCAAGTCAACGCTTTGGTGAATGGTTGCGATGGACCGGCCGCGCGTGCGCAAGTCACCGGGCCGCAGCCGCGTGCCGTCCAGCCAGATGGCGCCCGCCGAGGGCCTTGCCAACCCGTTGATCAGCCGCAGCAGCGACGACTTGCCGCTGCCAGACGGTCCCAGCACCACGCAGAACTGGCCGCGCGGCACGGTCAGGTTCAGCGCGTCCAGGGCTTGCGTGCCGTCAGGATGGCGCAGACCCAGCCCTTCGATGCGCAGCAGGGGCTCACTCATGGCGCGCGACCGGCCTTGCGCAGCAGCGCGGTACGCACGTCGTCGCTGATGCCGCCCAGGGTGCGCGCCGGGCGGTCGAAGGCCGACTCGGGAAATTGCGCGTCGTAGCGGTCGACGCGCTTGCCACCGTAGCCACGCACCATTTGCGGTGTGATGCCGGTCGCTTCATGCACCCGACCGAAGGCATCGCGCAGTCGCGATTTGAGCGCGTCAGGCAGGCCGGTGTGCAGCGCCAGCGGCGGGTTGGGAATGGCATCGCTGCGCGCCAGCACACGAAACGCATCGGGGGCGATGACGCCGTTGTTCACCGCGCGCACGTAGGACTCAAAGCTCAGGCAGGCCGCATCCACCAGCCCTTCGGCCAGCGCGGACAGGCTGGCGGCGTGGCTGCCGGTGAGGCGGATCGCGCCCAGGTCTCGTGCCGGGTCGAGGCCGGCGTCGAGCATCATCGCCACCTGATAGGTGAAGCTGGACCCGGAGTTGATGTCGCCAAAGGACACGGCCTTGCCGCGCAGATCCTCAATCGAGGTCAGCGGACTGTCGCGGGCGACGAAAATGCCGGCGTAGTAAACCGACTCGCCGTCGAGCACCGACACCGCCAGCAGTTCGGCGGCGCCGGCTTCGCGGGCCTGCACGTAAGCCACCGGGCCAAACCAAGCGAGGTCGATCTGCCCCCCCTTCATTGCCTCAATGACCGCGGCATAGCTCTGCCCCACGCGCAGATCAAAGTACAGGCCGGTGTCGCGCGACACGGCGGTGAACAGCGGGCGAAAGTCGGCGAGCGTGCCGCTGGCGGTGCCGCCGTCTGCCGGGATCAGCATCACCCGTAGCGGGTCATCTTCAGCGCCGCGTGATTGGGCGGGTGCCGGGGTCAGCGCAAGCGTCAACAGCACAGCCAGCACACTGCACAGGTCGGTGTAGAAGCGGCGCATCGAGGCATCCTTGAACAAGCGAGCGGCCAGCCTAGGGCGCCGCCGTGACAGGCTGGTGAAGGAAAACGCGCCAGTGGGCAGCAACCCATAGATTTTCTCGATGTGTTGCTTGTCACGACGCATCGAGCAACCAAGCGCGCAGGGCGGTGAAGTCGTCGAGCCGGGTGTGCGGCACACGAATGCCGTCACCGCCGTAGCCGTGGGCCATGAGCACGGCAGCGGCGCCGGCACGTTGCGCGCATTCGGCGTCCAGCGCGCTGTCACCGACCATCACCGTGGCCTCGGGCGAGCAGTGGGCGCAGGTCATCAGCCAGCGCAGTGGCATCGGATCGGGCTTGCGGGCGACGAAGCTGTCACCGCCCAACACCTCGCGGAAGTAGCGCCGCAGTCCAAACATGTCGAGCAGGACGCGCACACTGGCTTCGTCCTGATTACTGCACACCGCGAGCCACAATCCTGCGGCCTGCAGAGCGTCCAGCAGTGCGACCGTCCCCGGGAAAGGCCGCACCCGGCGCGGCGCGGCGCGCCAATAACGATGGCGCAGAGCGTCGGTCATGTCGTGAAGTTGCTCGGCGGGTGGCAGCGGGCCGGTGTCATCCAGCGCGTCGTGCAGCATCGCGCCCAGACCCAGATGCATGGCGTGCTGCAAACGACTTGCATCGACCCGCGCGCGTCCCATTTCTTGCAACTGCAGGTTGAGGACTTCGATCAGCGCTGGGCGCGTGTCGAGCAGCGTGCCGTCGAGGTCAAACACCACGCAGCGGTGGCGCAAATGGGGCGCAGGGGTCACGAGCATTCCTGTTGTCGGTGTTTTCGGGAACGGGGCCGTCATGAAGACGACAAACAGCTCTGGTCTAGTCGCCGCACTCGTCGAGGCGGACCAAAGTTGTCATGCGCTTTCTTACCGGCCTTCGGGCGTTTCACTACACCGCCCGTTGCGGCGGCAGCACGGCGGCAGCGCAGGCCATGGGGGTGAGTCAACCCACGGTGTCGTCGCACGTCAGCGCGCTGGAAAAGCAGTTTGGCGTGCAGTTGTTCGTGCAGGTGGGCCGCCGGCTGGTGCTGACCGAGTTCGCCGAGACGCTGCTGGTCATGACCAACCGGCTTTTCGAGTTGGAGGACGAGGCCCGGGAACTGCTGAGCGACGCGCACGGGGTGCAGCGCGGTCATCTGCGCATTGGCGCGGTGGGACCGTACAACGTGATGCGCATGCTGGCTGCGTTCCAGAACCGCTATCCCGGCATCTTCGTAACCCTGAGCGTCGGCGACTCCTCGCAGGTGGTCGAGCGCATCCTCGATTACCACGTCGACATCGGCGTGCTGGTACACGACGTGCAGGATGAGCGTGTCGAAAGCATTCCGTTTCGCCGCCAGGCGCTGCGCGTATTTGCGCATCGCGATCACCCGCTGGTGGGCCGCGCGCTGCGCTTTGCCGATCTGGAAGGCCAGGCCATGGTGGTGCGCGAATCCGGCTCGACGACGCAGAAAATCTTCAATGCCCGCTTGCGCGAAGCGGGCATCCGCATCAAGCCGGTGATGGAAATCGGCAGTCGTGAATCGGTGCGCGAAGCGGTGGCCTGCGGCATCGGGTTGGGCGTGGTCAGTGACATCGCCTACATCCCCGACGCACGGCTGCGACCGCTCGATATCGCTGATTTCAATGCTTACAGCCATGCCCATGTGATCTGTCTGCGCGAGCGCATGAAGTCGCGCCTGGTGATGTCGTTTCTGGATTTGCTGGCACCGCTGCGCGCCGAACTGGCGACGCGCAGCGGCGCAGCAGGGGCCGCTGACGATTAACGTTTGGCCTGAACCTTGAGGGGCTGGGTCCAAGCCATTTCGGTGTCGCCTTCGCGGAACGGATGGGGATGCGGCTGGCTGGAGCGCACCCGCGCTCGCACGTACAGCTCATTGCCCTTGGCGACGTATTCAGCCTCGGTGCCGCGCACCGTCTTGAGCACCACGCCGATGTCGTCGCTGTAGCGCAGCAACGCGCGGCCGACCATGTCGCCGGGCAAATCGCGAACCTCACGGCCCTCAAGGTCAGCGCCGTCCCGGGTGCCGATGAACTCGATCACGTACTCGACACCGTCTTCTGGCTCGACGCTCAAAGACAGCCGGTTGGCGCCCTGCTGCAACGTCGCCAGGGTGACGCCAGTGCTGGCATAAAAGTCCCCGCGCTTCATCGCCGCAACCAGTGAATCGGGCGTCAGACGCTTGGCGCGCACCATCACCCAACCGCGACCGGGGTTGGAGTCGCCCCCCACCGACCAGCGGGTGAAGGAATGCGCATCGTCGTTGGCGATGCCGTACATCAGCGCTCCATCACCTTCAGCGATCCGTTTGGCGAGCAGCACATCCCACATTTTTTCCAGCCCCATGCGGTGCGCGTCACCGTAGTTCTCGACGCCGTGGTGACCGTTGTAAAGCTCGAAGTAACCCTCGCCCGTCCGGTAACGCAGCGGCAGGATGTCTTCGACCGTGATGGCGTAGCGGAAGTTGGGGTGGTTGATGTGCGCCAGCACCTCGCGGCCGTGGCGCACGCCTTGGTCGAGCACCGCGTTGAGGTTGTTCTGCATGACCTCGGTGGGCGTGTTGCCGCCGCGGGGTTCGATCAGATCCTGGTTGTTGACCGCATTCATGTGGAAGGGGTGTGACTCGAAGCGGTCGGTGATTTCTTCGCCTTTGACAAAGGCAAACTCGCCCGGCGCCTCGAACAGGTGACGAAACTCATCCAGCGTCTTCAGCCGCACCTCAGTGACACCGGCCTCGGTGGTGCGGGTCTGGACCCAGTCGTCACCAAAGCGTTCACGGTAGATCGCCAGCGCATCGCGTCGGGTGTCGTCTTCAATTGGGTACCACTGCGTGTAATGCAGCGCCAGGGTGCCGCGCGCGATTGCGTGTTCCTGCATCCGGTTGTGATCGCTGAGCACCAGAAACTGGTAGCCATTTTCGCGATACCACGCGGCGACGTTTTCGGGCGGGCTGTCGCCGTCGCTCCACCACGTGTGGGTGTGGGTGTTGCCCTTCCACCAGCGCGCCTCGCCGGCGTGGTAATTGCCGCGAATTTCCTTGAAGTACAAACCGGGTGCCGTCCCGGTGGCTGGCGGTGTGTGGCTGCCGTGCGCCCAAAGCAGCGTGGGGCAGAGCAAGGCGAGCGCGATGAGCGTTTGAGTCCGTTTCATGAGGTTCTCCTGTGGCGTCCGGGTGCCGATCAGAACGTGGTGCTGTAGGTCACGAAAAAGCTGCGCTTCTTGGCCTGGAAGACATAGGGGTAGAAGTACTCGGGGTCCTGGTTGGTGAACTCGCCGCGAATGAAGGCCGAGCCGTAGAACTGGTTGCCAAAGGCGCCGCGCTGGCCGTATTCCTCGTCGAGCAAGTTGGCGACGCGCAGCTGCAGGCGGTGCTGGCGGTCGTTGCCCAGCCAGTACTGCACGCTGCCGTCGACCGCGAACCAGTCGCCGTAGTTGAGATCGGGCAGGCCACTAACCGCCGGGGCCTGGATGAATTCATCACCCTGCAGACGCGGTAGCAAGGTGACGTGCCAGCGATCCGAGTCGCTTCGGTAGCGCAGGGTGCCGGTGGCCACCGAGACCGGCGTGGCGTTGATCTGACGGTTGCTGCCTTCAAGCTCTGCATCGGTGCGGGTATAGCTGGCCGACGCCGACCAGTTGTCGTTGAACTGATACTGGGCGTCGACCACCCAACCGCGAATTTCGGTGACCGCGTCATTGTTGAACCGGGTGTTGGGGGTCAACCCCTGGGTCGTCTCGATCCGGTCTTTGACATCGGTCATGAAGCCGCCGATATCCAGTGCCAGCACCCGACCGTTGAGCTCGCGCTCGAAGCCGCCACCGAAGTTCAGGGTTTCGGTTTTTTCCGGTTTCAGATCCGGGTTGCCGATCACCGTCTCGCTGTCGAAGAACAGCTCGTTGGTGCGCGGCAGGCTGAACGAGGTGCCACCGTTGGCGCGCAGGTAAAAGCCGTTGCCCATGGTGTGCCGCAGGCCAAATTTGCCCAGCGTTTCGTTGCCGAATGACGCTTCGTTTTCAAACCGCACGGCGACCGACACCGACGTGCCCGGGCTGAAACTGGGGTTGAGCTGCAGGTCGGCAATCAGCGCGTTACTCGAAACCACATCGTCGTCGATGGTGACGCGGGCATCGGACACGTCGCGGTAATTGGTTGACTGCACGCCAGCCACCAGCGCGATGGATTCGCTGAAGCGGATGCGGTTGAGCACCGTGACCACCAGTTCTTCAAAGCCACCGCGAATCGACTCATCACCAATACCGCGGCTGACCTGCGGTTCGAGGTTGCCGGTGGCATCGCCAAATGCCACGACATTGTCCGGGTTGCTGGGCTGTGGACACCCTGCCGGGTCACGGCACACCTGCGGCACGAACTTGGTGTTGAACAGCGTCGGCCGCCGGTACGAAATGTTCACGTCCGTGCTGACGGGACCATTCCAGTCGCGGTCGTACTGCAGGTTAAACGCGGGCATTCGCACCCGTGTCGGGCCGTAAATCGTGGTGTTGGGAAAAGTGTCTTGAAAAAACGACTCCACATAAATCAGGTCGGCATTGAGGCTGCTGCGGTCGTCGATCAGCCACAGATATTTCATGCCGGTGCTGTCACGCGAGGTGGTGAAGTCGGTGATGCCACCGGTCGCAAGGTGGTTGTCGGTCTGTGATTCTCTCGAGAACAGTTGAGGGCCTTCCGAACCCTGCCGGCTGCCGTAGAACATCAGCGCATGGGTGCCCGAGTCGTTCACTGGAAAGGTGTAATTGCCCCAGATGTCGCGGGTGTCGAAGCTGCCGTAGCTGATGCCAAACTCGCCCTTGGTCGTGCCGTCGGGCTTTTTGGTGACCACGTTGACCAGACCGATGCCGGCATTCGAGCCGAAATACAGGCTCTGCCCGCCGCGAAAGACCTCGACCGTTTCGATCATGTGCGGGTCGATAAGCGTGGCGCCCCAGATGTCCTCGACGCCCGGGCCCCGGTCGTACAGCGGCATGCCGTCGAGGGTGACCAGCGTATCGCGATCACCCCCGCCGTCGAGCCGGATGGTGTATTCGCCCTCATCGGGTGAGTAGCCAATGTTGGCGCCCTTGATCAGGCCTTGGGAGATTTCGGCGAAGTTGGTGTAACCGCCGCCGGCAATTTCTTCGGCGGTGACCGTCTGCACCTGGTTGCCGAACTGCACCTGCTCCAGCGCGATTTCGCTGCTGCGCTTCTGCCCGAGTACTTCAATGGTGTCCTGGCGTTCTGCTTCGGTGCGGGTCGGCGCCGTTGGCGCCGCTGTGGCGGTGGGTGCAGGCGCCTGGACAAACATCTGGTCGATGTCGGCGATGGCCGCATCAGCCGCCGCGCGGTCCTCACTGGACGCGACCGAATATCCCAGTGGGAGCATCAGGCAGCACCCTATGGCACGGCCCAGAATTGCCGGACGCACACGCGTCCACGTCATAGTCGTTTTCACCATCAATCCCCTGTGTTGAATGAGCCATCTCGGATGACCCGGCGCAGGGCGACTGAATGGCCGCACTGCCGCGCCGGAGAACGGTGGCCATGCTGATCGGGGGTGATTTCGGAACCGCTTCAGTTCAGTGAAGCTTCGAATACCATCGGCATCGGGCATCGATCCATTGAAAAAGGCAATGTAATGACGCCCGAGTGGATCGGTCGCCGACGACTCGGCGCGTGGTCACAAGCGCTGGCGCTCTCTATAGTCGTTGGCCCCTGTTCGAGCCTTGGCTGATGTCACACACCGCCCTCATCTGGTTTCGCCGCGACTTTCGCCTGCACGACAACCCTGCGTTGGTGGCCGCCATGCGGTCGGCTGAGCGGGTGATTGCGGTGTATGTGCACGCCCCGGACGAGGAAGCGCCGTGGCAACCGGGCGGGGCCAGCGACTGGTGGCGGCATCACAGCCTTGCCGCACTTGAGAAGGCCATCGCCGAGCGCGGCGGACGGCTGATCATCCGGCGCGGCGAGAGTCTGGCGACGCTGCGTGGGCTGATCAATGAAACCGGCGCTCAAGCGGTGTATTGGAATCGGCTTTACGAACCGGCCCTACGCGAACGTGACGCCGCCATCAAGTCGGCGCTGAAGGCCGAGGGCATTGCCGCGCAAAGCCACAATAGCGCGCTGTTGTTCGAGCCCTGGGCGCTGCAGACCCAGTCCGACAATCCGTACAAGGTGTTCTCACCGTTCTGGCGCAACGGCGAACCGCGTCTGCAAGACGCACGCGACCCATCGGCCATTCCCAAGGGCGACTGGGGCGGCGCATCGATCACGTCGCTGACGCTTGATGACCTGGACCTGTTGCCGACGCTGCCGTGGGCGGCGGCGTTCCCCGAGCGCTGGACGCCGGGCGAGGCCGGTGCGCTGGACCGGCTTGTCGAGTTTGCCGAAGGGCCGGTGAACCAATACAAGGCCCGCCGCGACCTGCCCGCCGAAGCGGGTACGTCAAGCCTGTCACCGCACCTGCACTTTGGTGAAATCAGCCCGCAGCAGGCGCTCGCGGCGATACGTCGGCAGGGGCCGGTGAGTGCCCAGGCCATTCACTTCATCCGCGAACTTGGCTGGCGCGAGTTTGCCCATCACCTGCTTTATCACTTCCCGCAGACGCCGGATCAGGCGCTCTACCAGGACAAGTTCGGCCGCTTTCCGTGGCGCAAACCCGACGACTACGCCGACGACCTGCGCGCCTGGCAGCGCGGCCACACCGGTATTCCCATCGTCGATGCCGGCATGCGCGAGCTGTGGACCACCGGCTGGATGCACAACCGCGTGCGGATGATTGTCGCCAGCCTGCTCACCAAGCACTTACTGATTCCCTGGCAAGAGGGCGCGCGCTGGTTCTGGGACACGCTGGTCGATGCCAGTCTGGCCAGCAACACCCTGGGCTGGCAGTGGGCTGCCGGCTGCGGCGCCGATGCGGCACCTTACTTTCGCGTCTTCAACCCGCAGTTGCAGAGTGAGAAATTCGATGCCGATGGCGTCTACCTGAAACGCTGGGTGCCAGAAGTCAGCTCGCTGCCGCCCAAGGCCCTCCACGCGCCGTGGACCGCGGCAGTGCCGCCGGCCGACTACCGCCCCATTATCGATTTGAAGGTGGGTCGCGAACGCGCCTTGACCGCCTACGCCGCGATCAAGGGATGAAGGCGCCCCACCCCACGCAGGTACGGCAGGCCATCGCCCTGCTCGGCACGGTGATGGCCCGCGAGACTCCGGCCGACGCCATTCTTGCCGCGCACTTTCGCGCCCACAAACAGATGGGTGGCCGCGACCGTGCCCATCTCAGCGCCCTGATCTACGGCGTCTTGCGCGACTGGCGGCGGCTGACCGCGCGGCTCGGCCAAAACCCCAACGCGCTGATTGGCGCGGTGTTGCACGACCATTTCGAGTGCGACGCTGCCACGTTGGAACATTTGGGCATTGACGATTCGGCCGCGCTGCTCACCAAGTTGGTCGAGACCGCCGCCGAGCCCTGGTCCATCCGCGCCAACCTACCCGAGGTCATGGCGACTGATTTCGCCCGCACCTTGCCCGAGGCGGAATGGCGGGCGGCGGCGGCGGCGCTCAACCAGCCGGGCACCGTGGACTTTCGTGTGAACCGCTTGCTGGCAACGCGCGATGCCGTACTGGCCGACCTTGCGGCGCGCAGCATTGACGCCGCGCCCACGCCGTGGTCACCCGACGGGGTTCGCCTGTCCCGGCGCCTGCCCAATGGCGACCCACTGCTGCGCAGCGGCGCCATTACGCCGCAGGACGAGGGCAGCCAGTGGCTGGTTCACTGTCTGCCGCTGCAGGCGCATGAATCGGTGCTCGATTACTGCGCCGGCGCGGGCGGCAAAGCGCTGGCCATGGCCGCGCTGCTAGACGAGGGCGGTTCAGTCGCCGCAACCGACTTTGATGCGGCGCGACTGAAAAGACTGATGCCCCGCGCCGAGCACGCGGGCGCGATGATTCAGGTGCTGCCCTTCCCGCCCGAGCGCGAAAGGCGGTTTGACGGCGTGCTGGTCGATGCGCCGTGTTCGGGCACTGGCAGCCTGCGACGCGCGCCGGAACGACGACTCGACACACCCGATCTCGCCGCGTTGGTCGAACTGCAAGGCCAAGTGCTGGCCGGTGCCGCGCGCTTCGTGGCGCCCGGCGGCTGGTTGGTCTACGCCACCTGCAGCGTGCTGATGGCCGAGAACGAAGCGGTGGTGGCGGCCTTTGCCGATGTCCACCCCGACTTCAGTCCCTGCCCACTGAAATTGCCCGAGGGCGGCGACGCAGTGCAACTCAGGCTGTGGCCACACCGGCACCAGACCGACGGCTTCTTCGCGGCGGGTTGGCGACGCCAAAACTGAAACCGAAGTCTGGCGCCGTCGCCGCCTACAATGCGCATCCGTCTTCAACATTGACTGTTCATGCTCCTGTCCTGGGCCGCCGTGATCGTGGGTTTGGCTTTGCTGGTCTGGTCTGCCGACCGCTTCATCTACGGCAGCGCCGGACTGGCGCGCACCATGGGCATCTCGCCGCTGATCGTCGGCATGGTGATTGTCGGTTTCGGCACCTCGGCGCCCGAGCTGGTGGTGTCGATCATTGCCGCCTTCCAGGGCAGCCCCGGCATCTCGATGGGCAACGCCATCGGCTCGAACCTGGCCAACACGGCGCTGATTCTCGGTGCGGTGGCGCTGCTCAAGCCGTTTACCGTTCAACGCGGCGTGCTCAAGGTCGAGATTCCCATGGTGCTGGGCGTCAGCATCGCGGTGTATCTGATGTGTCTCGATGGCTGGCTGACCTATCGTGACGGCGCGATGCTGCTCGTCGGGCTCATCGGCTTTCTGTCATGGATGGTCTACAGCGCCAAGCGCGGCGAAGCGCCGATGGTGATCGAAGGCGATGCCATTCCCGACAAACTGCCCACCGGCAAAGCGACGCTGTGGATCGTGATCGGCCTGCTGCTGCTGGTCGTCAGTTCGCAGTCGCTGGTCTGGGGCGCGACGCAGATCGCCGCTCAATTTGGCGTGTCCGACCTGGTGATCGGGCTCACCGTGGTCGCCATCGGCACCAGCCTGCCGGAACTTGCGGCCAGCGTCGCCGGCATCATGAAAGGCGAAAACGACATCGCACTGGGCAATATCCTCGGCTCAAACCTGTTCAATCTGCTGGCGATCATGCAGGCGCCGGCGTGGATCGCGCCCGGTCTCGTGCCCGACGGCATGGTCGGCCGCGACCTGCCGGTGATGATCGGTGTCACGCTACTGTTGTTCCTCTTTGCCTGGGGATTCGGCAACCGGCAGCCGCGCGTTAATCGCGTGGAAGGGGGTGTGCTCATAACGTCCTACATTGTGTATACCGCCTACCTGATCATGACGAGCACTTCCACATGAGCGATGCCTCGTTGGTGGCCTTGGGCCGTCGCGCACTCGAAATCGAGCGCGACGCGCTGAATGCCTTGATTGACCGCATCGATCCTGCCTTCGCCCGAGCCTGCGACATCCTGCTGGCCTGCAAGGGTCGCGTGGTCGTGACCGGCATGGGCAAAAGCGGCCACATCGGCTGCAAGATTGCCGCCACCCTGGCCTCGACCGGCACCCCGGCGTTCTTCGTGCATCCCGGTGAAGCCAGCCACGGCGACCTGGGCATGATCACCCGCGATGACGTGGTGCTGGCGATGAGCAACTCCGGCGAAACGGCTGAAATCGTCACCCTGCTGCCGCTGTTCAAGCGCATGCAGGTGCCGCTGGTGGCGATGACCGGCAAACCCGGCTCGACCCTGGCCAATACGGCAGACGTGCACCTCGACGTGTCGGTGGCGATGGAAGCCTGCCCCCTCAATTTGGCACCCACCGCCTCGACCACCGCGACCCTGGCGATGGGTGACGCGCTGGCCGTGGCGCTACTGGACGCGCGCGGGTTCAAGCCTGAAGACTTTGCAATGTCGCATCCGGGCGGCGCGTTGGGGCGCCGATTGCTGCTCAAAGTGGCCGACGTGATGCACCACGGCGACCGCCTGCCGGTCGTGACCGCCGACGTGCCGCTGCGCGATGCGCTGATGGTCATGACACAAAAAGGTCTGGGCATGGTCGTGGTCCAAAACAGGGACGAAACGGTGACCGGTTTGTTCACCGACGGTGACCTGCGCAGAGTCCTTGATCTGGACCGTGACCTGCGAACCCTGACCATCCGCGAGGTCATGACGCCGGGCGGCAAATCCATTGACGCCAATGCGTTGGCGGCTGAAGCGGTCGCGAAAATGGAGCAGCACAAGGTCATGGCGCTGCTGGTGCTCGACGCGCGGCAACATCTGGCCGGCATCGTGCACATGCACGAATTACTGCGTGCAGGGGTGGTATGACCTCAGTCAAGACCAGCCCGGACCTGATGACCCGTGCGGCGAAAATCAAATGCCTGTTTCTGGACATCGATGGCGTGCTGACCGACGGCAACCTGTACATCGGCCCCAACTTTGAAGAGACCAAAAGCAACTATGTGCGCGACGGTTACGGCATCCGCCTGTGGCTGAAGGCGGGTTACCAGATCGCCGTGATCTCAGGCCGACCGTCCGAGTCGATGCGGACGCGCCTGCAATTCCTCGGGGTGCAGAACATCGTGCTGGACCGCGAAGACAAGCTGCCCGCATACCGCGATATTCGCGACCGGCTGGGTCTCAGTGACGTCGAGTGCGCGCACGTGGGCGATGACCTGCCGGACGTCGCATTGTTCGAGCACGTCGGTCTGGCCTGCGCGCCGGCGGATGCCCACGATGCCGCACGCAAGGCAGCGCATTTCGTCAGCACCCATGATGGCGGACGCGGGGCCGTGCGCGACGTCATCGACCTGCTGTTGGCGGCAAAGGCCACACCATGATTCGTGCCCTGCAATTGATCGCAGCACTCGCCGTGGGACTGCTGATCCTGCGCAACCTGCCCGGCGATCAAGAGACAGGCGACGCTGAAAGACGCGTCGGAAGTTCGCCGCAGTACGTCGCTGAGGGCGCGACGTGGCAGCGCTTCGACACCGATGGCGACGTCGCCATGTCGGCCTCGGCTGACCAACTGCAGGGTTTTTCGGGTGGCGAGAAGCGGCTCAAAGCACTGCGCATTGATCAACTGGGCGGCGATGATGTGTGGTCATTGCAGTCGCCATCCGGCCACCAGGCCAGTGAGGACGCGCGCTTGCGGCTCGACGCGCCGGTCACCGGCACGCTGCAGCGCAATGGCGCCGCGCCCGCCACGCTTGAAGCGGTGACCGTCTGGGTCGACAGAGATCAAGAGCAGCTGTCCAGTGACGAGGCCGTGACCTGGATCGACCGTGGCTCGGAAGCGCGCGCCCAGGGTTTCGAGGGCGATTGGGCCGGCCGCTCGGTTCGGTTACGAGGAGATGTCAATGTGCGTTTCACTGAACCTCAGGGCTAGGGCGAAAGACAGGGGGTTGCCGGCGGCAGCCCTGTTGCTGTTGGCCGCCTTCGCGCCGGGCGCGCAGGCCCAGGGCGCGCCGCCGACCTTGACCGGGCCCATCACCGTCACCGCCGATGAGGTGGACTGGAACGACGAGCAGCGCATGGACTATCGCGGCAACGTCAAAATGACCGCCGAAGGCTTCACCTTGGTCGGCGATCAACTGCAACTCGAACAGCGTGCCGACGGCATCTTCGTGCGGGTGGATGGCCAACCGGCCCGCCTCGATCAGGATGATGCCCGCATCGACGGCCGCGTCTCGGCACAGGCCCAACAACTCACCTACGACGCCGCCAGCCAGTGGATCGAGCTGACCGGCGACGCCCGCCTGGACCGCGGCAAGGACCGCGTCGAGGGACGGACCATTCGCTACAACGTGACCGCACGACAGGTGCAGGCGCGGCGCGCAGCCGATGACGACGACCAGGTTCGTATCATCATCGACAACAGCCGCCTGCGCGATGGCGACGACGCCATGGACGACGACCCTGTACCGGAACCCGCCGAGACCGAAGCGGACGACGCGCCTGCGCCGGAGTCGACGCCATGACGGAGGCATCAGTCCTCGCGGCGCGTAATTTGGTCAAGCGCTACAAGCAGCGCACCGTGGTGCATGACGTGTCCATCGAAGTCCGCGCCGGTGAAATCGTTGGCTTGCTCGGCCCGAATGGTGCCGGCAAGACCACATCGTTCTACATGGTCGTGGGCTTGGTGCCCGCCGACGAGGGTGAGATCGTTCTCGACGGCGAAAACCTGACGAAGATGCCGATGCACGCGCGGGCCCGTCGCGGCATTGGCTACCTGCCACAAGAGGCCAGCATTTTTCGGTCGATGTCGGTGCAGGACAACGTGCTGGCAATTCTCGAAACCCGCGCCGATCTTGACGGCGCCGCGCGTCAGAAAGAGCTCGACCGGTTACTCGGCGAGCTGCACATCGACCATATTCGCGATGCCCAGGGGCAAGCGCTGTCGGGCGGTGAGCGCCGCCGCGCCGAGATCGCCCGGGCGCTGGCCGCCAACCCACGCTTCATTCTGCTGGACGAGCCGTTTGCGGGCGTCGACCCTATCGCGGTGGGCGACATACAGAACATCGTCCACCACCTGCGCGACCGCGGTATCGGCGTGTTGATCACCGACCACAACGTGCGTGAAACACTGTCGCTGTGCGAGCGCGCGTACATCCTTGCCGAAGGAAGGGTGATCGCCGAGGGCGTACCCGATGCGCTATTGAGTAACGAGACGGTTCGCAAGGTGTATCTCGGCGAGCAGTTTCGGCTCTGACCGTCAGCGGTGGCGTCCACAAAAAAGGCCAGCCCGAGGGCTGACCTTTTTCTGCGACCTTGCATCACAAAGCTACGGCGTCACGATCTCAACGGTGATTGCACTCACAACACCCTCGTCCCCGATGGGACCCACGGCAGTCGCCGCGCCAGTTTCGAGGTCGACAACGTAGAGCGTCGACAACGCGGCACCCGACGTCTGCAACGCGGCGAGACCCAACTCGGTACCGCCCGAAGTGGCAATGTCGAGGCTCTGCTCGGCGGCGTCTTCGCCGTTGGGCGGCAAGCTGACGCCCAGCGCACCAACGCGCACCAGCGCACCATCATTGGGCACCGCAACCCGTGCCAGTGAGCTGTCGCGCGCGTCCAGCGCGTACTGGAAATTGCCCATGCCGGGATTGCTCGCACGATAGGCGGTGGCCACCACCTGCGGCGCAGTGGAGGTCACCCTCGGCGTTCCGTCGACAAAGGCGAAGCCTGCGGCACGCGCTTCTTCAGCGAGCACACGGTCGGCTTGCAAGTTCACACGCAGGTTTTGCGCCGTATCGCTCACGATGCGCAGCAGATCAGCGCGGGGGTTGAAGTCGACGCCGAACTCACTGCCGTTGAGCGGCACAGACAGGGTCACGGCCTCGGTCAGATCGAGAACCGTCGGGTCTGTCTCACTGTCGGTCACTGCAACCACCCGGCTCTCGCTGGTCAACGCGTAGCCGGTGTCCTTACCTACTTCCAGCGATGTCGTGCGGATATCCAAGCCGACAAGGCGCTCGCTCTCCATGAGGCCGTTGAAGGTCAGCGATTCACCGCTGTCGACCAGCGCCGGCGTGGATCCCAGGGTCAGCGTGTAAGGCTCCAGCGTGTCGGCAGTCGCACCCGACGCCACGGCCGCCACTTCGCGCTGCGCAGCAGGGCTGTCAGCATCTCGTGACACGACAACCGCGACGTAGTTGTCCCCGCGCAGCGCGCCCAGCAGACTTGCCTCACCGGTGGCGGGGTCGATGGTGTAGAGGCCACTTTCGCCATCCACCGTCAGCGCCGCGTAATGCTCGTTCACCATGTCGGCCGCCGAGTAGTAGATGTCGTAACCGTTGGCGCCGGTGGCATCGACCCCCAAGTCGCCCACCACCGTCATCGGCCCGAGGTTGGCGTCCTGGGTGTAAAGGCGATCATTCTCAGTATCGATGACGTAAAGCACCGTACCGTCGAGATCGACCTCTGCGTTCGTGTACGCCGCAGCCGTCACACCTTGGCGATAACCCATCAAGCCATCAACCAGCGTACTCACGTCCATTGATGGCGGATTGACGAGCGCCGCCGTGGGCACCCGCAGATTCTTGCCGTCATCTCCGATGATACGAAGGGCGTTGGCAGCGGGATTGAAGTCGACGCCGATTCGGTTCGCGGTGAGCATCGTGCCGTCGCCCATGATCGCCTGGAGCTCGGTGGCCATGGCGGTCTCTGGGTCAATCAGCAGCGAACGTCCGGCGCTGGTGAGCGCATGCAGGTTGCCATCTGCGGGCCGGAAGTCGAGACCGACTATCGACTCACCCGTCCCCAGACTACTGACCGTTCCCAGCGACTCAACCGTCTCAGGGGCTTCGACACTGAACCGGATCAACTCAGCGGACCCACGTATACCGAATACCCCCTGACCGTCGAAGTCCACCGGTACCAGCGGAGAACGGCTATTGTCGCTTGAACAAGCGGCCAGCGCGGCCAGAGTCAGGATCGAGGCGCCAAGGATGCCCACTTTCGGTCGTGAGATGAATTTTCCAGGGCCGGTTGAATCACTCAATTTCATGTCGTACTCCGTTTTTGGATGAGTGCTGCTGATCAGCTACCGCTTGTGCAACTTAACTAGCTGTAACGGGGCCGGAACAATCCCGGATGCACAAATCGCTTCTGGTGAAGATGCACCACGCCATCAGCTCGACACCAGACATCCTCAGGGCACAAAAAAAGCCGACGGTGAAGTACCGTCGGCTTTCAGATACCACGTACGCTTCAGAGCAAAACGTTACTCGAAGCGCACCGTGATCGACCCGACCGGATCAGATCCTGAGGCACCGATCGTTCCTAGCAGCGTCACGGCGCCAGTCTCGAGATTGACTGAGTAAAGCGCCGACCGGTTTTCCTCGGCAAGACGCAGTGCGGCCAGAGCGAGGCTGTCGTCTGGACCGGCAATGTCCAGACTTTGCTCAAGCACTGCCATGCCATTTCTCGGCAATGTGAGACCGCTACCGAGCGGCCCAACCACTTCCAGTGCGCCGTCATTGGGCACAACGACTCGGGCCAATGTGCTGTTCTCGGCATCAATGGCAAACTGGAACGAGCCGTCGACCGGCGCGGCCCGATAAGCGGTGGCCACGATCTGCGGCCCCAGCTTCGGCGTCGCGCCGTCGCCCTCATCAGGCAGAACGATGCGGGTTGTACGGTCGACAAACGCAAAGCCACGCGCACGCGCTTCGCCCTGGAGCTCACGGCCCACATCGAGATTGACCCGCAGGTTTTGACCCTCATCACTCAGGATGCGAAGCAGGTCGACGGCAGGATTGAAGTCCACAGCAAAGGCATTGCCGTTTAGTGCAGTCGAAAGCGGCGCGGCATCGGCCACCGCCAGAACGTCACCCGAAACGTCGTCCAACGCCACGACCCGATCTTGCGAAGTCACCGCGTAGACGGTGTCCACACGGTTTCCGTCACGCGAGGTAGTGCGCGAATCAATACCGACCAAACGCTCGCCCGGCATCAATCCACTGACAGTCAGGGTCGTGACCGGTGTGCCGGTGAGTTCGAAAGGCTGGCGGTTGAACGCAAAGCTCTTGATGACATCCTCGTCGCCCGAGCTGTCGAGCACCAAGGCACGCAGCGGCGGCGCAATCGGGGCGGTCGGCGGCGCATTTTCGATGACCACGAGTCCGCGGGCCTCATTCACGCCTTCCAGCGTTGTCGTCAGCGTCATCACACCGGTTTCGGGATCGAGCAGGTAAAGCAGCGTGTTGACGCCCGACGCGGTGACCACAAAATGTTCGTTGGGGTCATCGACACCGCCTTGGAAAATATCGTAACCGTTGACCGAGGAGACATTCACATTGAGCTCGGCAACGAAGCTCAACTCACCTTCGTTCGCATTTTGCAAGTAAAGAAAATCGTCTTCGCTATCGATGACGAACAACTGCGTTGCAGGCTCGCCCATCTCGGGCTCAAAGTCGGGGTGCGGGTTCGAGTACGCCGCCGCCGTTACACCCTTCTTGTAACCCATGTTGCCGTCAACAATTGTGTCGATCGGCGGCACCATTTCAGGGATGGTCAGCGCGCCAGTGGGGATGCGAAGGTTGGCCCCGTCATCAGCGATGACCCGCAGGGCGTTGGCGGCCGGGTTGAAGTCGGTGCCGATGCGCCCGGTGGCAGGCAGCGTCGTGCCGGGGCCCATGATTGGCTGAATCTCGGTCGCCATCAGGCTGGGGTTGGCAGAGCCCACTATCTCGGCAAGGAAAACACTGCCTAGGCGGCTGACGGCATATAGCTGATCGTCATCCGGCCGGCGGTCGAGGCCGACAATCGTGTCACCTGCAACCGTCGGAAACGACCCAAGTGAGAGCACCGAGCCAGGGCTCGACGGTGAAAAACGAACCAGTTCGTCATCGCCACGGATGCCATAAACCATGGGCACCAGGGTGGGGGTTGGAGTGACTGAAGGACTCGGTGAGACGGACGGACTCGGAGACGCAGGGACCGTCGGACTAGGCGACACAGAGGGGCTCGGCGAGACCGACGGGCTAGGTGACACGGAAGGGCTCGGTGAAGCCGAAGCGGTCGGAGTCGGAGGTTGCCCCGTATCGTCAATGACTCGGCTGTCATTACTGGACGAGCATGCGGAAAGCGTAAGCACCCCCGCTGCAAATAAAAACGCAGGCAAGCCCCGCGTCGCGCTCAACTGTTTCAGCATGGTAGATCCCCTGAGTGTTTCTGACATAAGTTCCCGACTTTTTACACGGTTCGATGAAAAATTGCGCTATTCCCCGCAGGAACGGGGCTTTTTGGTTGCTTCTTCAACTGCTCAACTTAAGGGTTCGCTAGAAGGGAATGTCGTCATCTTCAAAGGCGCCTTCGGGCGCCGGCGGCGCTGCGCGTGAGGGAGCGTTTGCCCTGGCAGCCGGCGCGGCGCTGCGGGCGGGTGCGCCGTAGTTGCTGTCGTCATCCATCGACGCGGTGCCGCCACCGGGTTTGCCATCGAGCATCTGCATATCGCCGACGCGAATTTCAGTGGTGTAGCGGTCGCGGCCTTCCTTGTCCTGCCATTTGCGGGTGCGCAGGCTGCCTTCGACGTACACCTTGGAACCTTTGCGCAGATATTTGCCGGCAATCTCGCCGAGCTTTCCGGGAAACGTCAGGTTGTGCCATTCAGTGGCTTCGCGCGCTTCGCCGGTTTGCTTGTCTTTCCAGTTTTCGGTGGTGGCCAGCGTGGCATTGGCCACCGCATCACCGCTGGGGAAATAGCGCACTTCTGGATCCTTGCCCAGATTGCCGATCAATATCACTTTGTTTACGCCACGTGCCATGTGTAGACCTCTTGTTTCAGCATTCAGAATAATTGCGTCAAGTGCTGCGGGACGGTTTGTCAGGCCCGCGCATGCCCCGCGCGAAGCCCAACCAGAGTAGCGGCAGGGCAGCGGCCCCGGCAAACACCGCGGCCGCGCCGCCCCACCCCAGCGCGAAGCCGCCCAACACGCCGCCGACAAATCCGCCCAGGAACTGGCTGCTGGCGTAGACGCCCAGGGCAGCCCCTTTGAAGGCCACCGGCGCCTGTCGGGAGATGAGCGACGGCAGTGCACCCTCTAGGAAATTGAAGGCAATGAAGAACAACAACAGGCCGCCAATGACCGCCCAGAAAACGTCATGCCCCAGCGCCAGCACGCTCAGCGTCGCGACCAGCGTCGCCACGGCCGCGACGAACACGGTGCGGATTCGCCCTTCGCGCTCGGCCCAGCGAATCAGCGGGAACACCGGAATGATCGACAGCATCAAGACCGGCAGGTACACCTGCCAATGTTGGGCTTGGGCCAGTTCAAGTTGGTCGACCAGCACCAGCGGCAGCGCGATGAAGAGCATGGCCATGGTGCCGTGCAGCAGGAAAATGCCGCCGTTGAAGCGCATCAACTCAGGGTCCCGCCAAACTTTGGCCAAGCCCCCTTTGGCCGGTGCGCCCAGGGGCACGACGGGAACCGCCATGATCACCAGTGGCAGGGCCAGCAGCGCTGCCAAGCCCGTCATCCAGAAGATGCCGTCCACGCCGATGAATCCGGCCACCACCGGCCCCAACGCCAGCGCGAGAATGAAGGCGACCCCCATGCCGGCGCCGAGAATCGCCATCGCGGTGGTGCGCACTTCAGCACGGGTCGCATCGGCCAGCCACGCCGACACCGCAGCCGACACCGCGCCCAGACCCTGCACCAGACGGCCGAACAACAAGCCCTCGACCGTGTCGGCACTACCGGCGATGAAGCTGCCAAAGGCAAACACCAGTAGCCCAATGACCACCACCGGCCTGCGGCCGATGCGGTCCGACAGCCAGCCCAGCGGCATTTGCAGGGCCGCCTGCGCCAAGCCATAGATGCCGATGGCAAGGCCAATCTGCAGGGCGGTGGCCGGCACGCTGAAATCGCGGGCGTGTAGCGCGAGCACTGGCAACACCATGAACATGCCGACCATGCGCAGCGCGTAAACCAGCGCGAGAACCGCCACGGTGCGGCGCTCCAGGGGCGTCATTCGGGGTGAGGCGGCGGCGCGGGCGTCCAAGAAGCAGGGGGCTCAATGTAAGAGATAAGACGGTGGCGCTGAGCGCTTCCGTATAGTACCGGGTTTGCCCCTAGAGCCTTGCCCTGATGGACTTCCTGCGCGTCCGTGGTGCCCGCACGCACAACCTCAAAAATGTCTCACTCGATCTGCCACGCAATCAGTTGGTGGTGATCACTGGCCTGTCCGGCTCAGGCAAGTCCAGTCTCGCCTTCGACACGCTGTATGCCGAGGGCCAGCGGCGCTATGTCGAGTCACTGTCGTCCTACGCGCGCCAGTTTCTGTCGATGATGGAAAAGCCCGACGTCGACAGCATCGAAGGGCTGTCGCCGGCAATCTCCATCGAGCAAAAATCGACCAGCCACAACCCGCGCTCGACGGTGGGGACGGTCACCGAAATCTACGACTACCTGCGCCTGCTCTTTGCCCGCGTCGGCACCGCACAATGTCCCGATCACGGCGTGACGCTGGAGGCGCAAAGCGTCGCGCAGATGGTCGACACCGTCATGGCGCGAAGCGACGGCTCGGCGTGGCTGCTGCTGGCTCCGGTGGTCCGCGACCGCAAGGGCGAGCACGCCGAGTGGTTCGAGCAGGCCCGTGCCCAGGGCTTCGTGCGGGTGCGTGTTGACGGCACGGTGTACGAGCTTGACGACGTGCCCACCCTGGATCGCAAGAAGAAACACAACATCGACGTGGTGGTGGACCGCTTCAAGGTGCGCGACGACCTCAAGCAGCGCCTCACCGAAAGTTTTGAAACCGCACTGCGCCTGTCCGATGGCCTGGCAAGCGTCATCCCGCATGGTGGCGATTCCGCGCCTTCGGCACGGCCCTCTCCCCCGCAAGCTGGAGAGGGGAGCACCATGACCTTCTCGGCGCGCATGAGCTGCCCGCACTGCGGCTACGCGCTCAACGAACTCGAACCCCGGCTGTTCTCGTTCAACGCACCGGCCGGCGCCTGCCAAAGCTGTGACGGTCTGGGCCAGATGCAAGTCTTCGATGCAGCGCGCGTGGTGGCCCACCCCGAGCTGTCACTCGCCGACGGCGCCATCCGCAGCTGGGACCGGCGCAACCCGTATTACTGGCACTTCATCCAGTCGCTGGCAGCGCACTACGGCATTGATGTGGAGCAGCCCTTCAACCGTCTCAGCGAGGCGCATCAGCAGGTGGTGCTCTACGGCAGCGGCAGCGAGAAGCTCAAGTTCGAATATCCCGACGAGCGCGGCCGGCTGCGGGTGTCAACCCACAAATTCGAAGGTATCATTCCCAACCTGGAACGGCGCTATCGCGAGACCGACTCCGACGCGGTGCGCGAGGAACTGGCGCGCTATCTGTCGGAAAAAGCCTGCCCCGATTGCAGCGGCCAGCGTTTGAACCGGGCGGCACGCAACGTCTTCGTCGCAGAGCGCAATTTGCCGTCACTGACCACGCTGTCGGTGCGCGACGCCGAAACCTTTTTCACTCAACTGGCGCTGCCCGGCCACAAGGGCGAGATCGCCGACAAAATCCTCAAGGAAATCCGCGAGCGTCTTGGCTTCTTGAACAACGTCGGGCTCGATTATCTGACCCTCGCGCGCAGCGCCGAAACCCTGTCGGGCGGCGAAGCGCAACGCATTCGCCTCGCCAGCCAGATCGGCGCCGGGCTGGTGGGGGTGATGTACGTGCTCGACGAGCCCAGCATCGGCCTGCACCAGCGCGACAACGCGCGCCTGCTGCAAACGCTGTTCCGGCTGCGCGATCTGGGCAATACGGTGATCGTCGTCGAGCACGATGAAGATGCCATTCGCCACGCCGACCATGTGGTCGACATCGGTCCCGGCGCCGGCATTCACGGTGGTCACATCATTGCCCAGGGCAAGCCCGAGGTCGTCGCCAATCACCCTGACTCCATCACCGGTGCCTACCTGTCGGGACGCGAGGCCATTGCCGTGCCCACGCAGCGCACCCGCTGGAATGCCGAGGCGCAGGTACGCATCCGCAACGCGCGCGGCAACAACCTCAGGGGCGTGACCGCCGAAATTCCGGTGGGGCTGATGACCTGCGTCACCGGCGTGTCGGGCTCGGGCAAGTCGACGCTGATCAACGACACGCTCTACGCCCAGGCAGCGCGGGATCTGAACCGCGCCTCCACCTTCGCCGCGCCCTGCGACGGTATCGACGGGCTGGAGCTGCTCGACAAGGTGATTGACATTGACCAGTCGCCCATCGGCCGCACGCCGCGCTCCAACCCGGCCACCTACACCGGGCTGTTCGGGCCGATTCGTGATTTGTTCGCGGCAGTGCCGGAATCGCGTGCCCGCGGTTACACGCCGGGGCGCTTCAGCTTCAACGTCCGTGGCGGGCGCTGCGAAAGCTGCCAGGGCGATGGCGTGATCAAGGTCGAGATGCACTTTCTGCCCGACATCTACGTCACCTGCGACACCTGCCACGGCCGCCGCTACAACCGCGAGACGCTGGAGATCACCTATCGCGGCAAGACCGTCGACCAGGTGCTGGCCATGACCGTCGAAGAGGCCACCGAATTCTTCAAGGCCGTGCCAGCACTGCACCGCAAACTCGCCACCCTGATGGACGTGGGCCTGAGTTACATCACCCTGGGCCAAAACGCGACCACGCTGTCGGGCGGCGAAGCACAGCGCGTCAAGCTGGCCAAAGAACTGTCCAAGCGCGACACCGGCCGCACGCTCTACATCCTCGACGAGCCCACCACCGGCCTGCACTTCCACGACGTCGCGCAGTTGATCAAGGTGCTGGAGCGACTGCGTGATCACGGCAACACCGTGGTGATCATCGAGCACAACCTCGACGTCATCAAGCGTGCCGACTGGGTCATCGATCTGGGTCCCGAAGGCGGTAGCGGCGGCGGCGAGATCGTTGCCAGCGGCACACCCGAGCAGGTTGCACTGGTGAAGCGCTCGTACACCGGACAGTTTCTCGCACCGCTGCTCAAGCCGCGCCGCAAAGCGGCCTGAGGCGGGCTTGGCCGCGCCGCCAACGGCTGGGGTCTTTCCGCCGGTTTCGCCGCCCTCGGGCCGGGCTTACACTCAGCCCGGGGGGCAGACTGCCCGGAGTGCATCAATCGACACTGACGACGCATGGTCACGGCCGCGTCTTGGAGAGCAGACATGAACTACGTGGTCACCGGGGCGACGGGTTTCATCGGCAAATTTCTGATCGAGCAACTGCTGCAGGACGAGGGCGTGACCGTTCACGCGCTGGTGCGCGACGGGTCAGAGGCCAAGTTCGAAGCGCTGAAAAGTCGCTTCGCCAGCCTGCCCGGCAAGCTGCAACGGCTGGCGGGTGACGTCACCCAAGCCGACGTGGTCAGCGCCGCCAGCCTGAAAAAGCTGGTCGGCAACGTGCAGCACGTGTTTCACCTCGCCGCCGTCTACGACATGGGCATGAGTGATGACACCGCCAACCGCATCAACATCGAAGGCACGCGCAACGTGCTCGCCTTCGTCAAAGCACTGGGCGGCGAAGTGCGGCTGCACCACGTCTCGAGCATTGCGGTGGCGGGCGCCAGCTTCTCGGGGCGCTTTACCGAAAAGATGTTCGACGAGGGCCAGAACGTCGACCATCCGTATTACCGCAGCAAGTTCGAGAGCGAGGCCATCGTCCGCAACGAATGCGCCGTGCCGTACCGCATCTACCGGCCAGGCATCGTCGTCGGACATTCCGAAACCGGCGAGATGGACAAGATCGACGGGCCTTACTACTTCTTCAAGAGCGTGCAGAAGATCAGTTTCGGTCTACCGAAATGGATTCCGCTGATCGGCATCGAAGGCGGGCGGGTGCCGATCGTGCCGGTCGATTACGTCGCCAAGGCGCTCAAGGTCATTGGCTTGGCCAAAGCCGGTGATGGCCAGTGTTTTCACCTGGTGCAGTCCGACGCGCCGACCGTCGGCGACCTGCTGCAGACCCTGCTCAAGGCCGCGCATGGTCCGGAAATCACCACCAAGCTGGACATCCCGTCCGGCCTGCTGAAGTTGGCCGATGAAGCCACCAAGCGTGTGCCCGGCAACATCGAAAAGATGTTGTCAAAAGCGCTGGGGGCGCCGCTGTCGACCATCAGCTATGTCCGCAACGAGGCCGTGTTCGACGACCAGCAGACCCGCAAGGCGCTGCGTGGCAGCGGCGTCAGCTGCCCTGACTTCCGCGACTACGCGCAGGCGCTCTGGGAGTTCTGGGAACTGTTCCTTGATCTCGACATCACCCTGCCCAAGGGCGCGCTGAAAACCCTCGCCGGAAAAGTGGTGATTGTCACCGGCGCGTCCAGCGGCATCGGCTTCAACGTCGCCAAGAAGCTCGGCGGCGCCGGCGCCAAGGTGGTGTTGGTGGCGCGCACCCGCGAGAAACTGGAGCAGACGCAGTACATCATCGAAAAGTCCGGCGGTGAGGCGCACGTGTATCCCTGCGACCTCAACGACATGAACGCCATCGACCGCTGCGCCCAGCAGATTCTCGAAGATTTCGGGCATGTCGACGTGCTGGTCAACAATGCCGGCCGGTCGATCCGCCGTGCGGTGATCGAATCCACCGACCGCTTCCACGACTTCGAGCGGACCATGCAGCTGAATTACTTCGGCGCGATTCGCATGATCCTCAACTTCTTGCCGAGCATGGCCAAGCGCCAGAGCGGGCATGTGATCAACATCAGTTCCATCGGCGTGCTCGCCAATGCGGCACGGTTTTCGGCTTATGTCGCCTCCAAGGCGGCGCTCGATGCCTTCTCGCGTTCGCTGGCCGCCGAGGTCAAGCACAAGAACATCGAAATCACCGCCATCTACATGCCGCTGGTGCGCACGCCGATGATCGCGCCCACCAAGATCTACGATTACGTGCCCACCTGGAGCCCGGACCACGCCGCCGATGTGGTGGTCAAAGCCATCGTCGGACGGCCAAAAAGCGTCGCCACGCCGCTGGGCACCGCAGCGGCCATCAGCTACGCGGTGTGGCCGAAGATGAACGACTACGTCCTCAACAAGGGCTTCAACCTGTTCCCGTCGTCGTCGTCGGCCAAAGGCAAGAAAAGTGGCGGCGAGTCGGACAAGCCGACCCTGCAACAGGTGGTCTTCGCCAACCTGTTCAAGGGGGAATACTTCTGAGCCTGCGGCCTCATTATGGTCGGCGCCGCCCGGCGCCTTGATGCGATGCACGCGCTGATGCCAGGCATCGTCGGCTGGATGATGAGGCTCGGCCACGCGGCAGTTGCCTGCCGGTCATGATCGACGAGCGCCTGCGCGCAGCCCTTGCGGCGCTGGTCGCCGCCGCGCTGCACTTGGGCCTGCTCGCGTGGTGGCTGCCCTGGCTGACGTTGTGGCCCGACTCACCCGCCACGCCAAGCCCCGAAGGGCCGCGGCCAGGTGACCTTGAGATCGACCGCCCATTCATTGCCGTCACCCTGCCGTCGGGCCCGATGGACCTCGAATGGTCGCTGGGGTCGATTGACGCTGCGGCGCCATCACCGCGCTTTGACCGCCCCGCCGGCAAGCCGCTGGGGAGCGATCGGTTCAGCCAACTGGGTGACGCGGCCGCCGAGGCAGAAGCCTCGGGCGAGCGCGACGCCGACGCCCTGACTGCATTGGCCCAAGCCCCGGCCGAGTTCATTGCCGAAGTCAGCTTGGCCGGCGCTCAGCTACGCCTGGCACCGATGCTCGGCGACGTGACCCTGGGCGAGCCCGATGCGCCGCCAGCCCGGGTCAGTGACGCGCCGACCGGGCTTGCCAGCGCGCCACCACCGGCCGAGCGGGCCCGGCCCGCAGCGACGGTCACGCCCCCACCACGTGAAAGGGTCCGCGCAACACCAACCGCAACGCCACGCCCCGCCGCCCGCCCGACGACAAGGCCCAGCCCAGCCGTGACCCCCGCCGGGCCTGAGCCCCTGGCGACGACCCTGCCCACTGCCGCACCGCCGGTCACCCCGCCCCCGGTCGTGACCCCGCAGCCGACGCGTGTCGTCCCGCCCGAACCCGCGCCGCCGCAACCGGACGCCACCCTGCCACCACTCTGGCCCGACCTTGCCCCGCCGCAACCGCCGGCAAGGGCAACGCCGCCACCCAGCCTGATGCTGGGCGAAGGCGGCAGACCCGACCGCGGCCCGGGCGCATTCACGCCCAACAGCAATGCCTTCTTCTCGCGGATGACCGCACACCTGTTCGCGGCCAACCAGCGGGCGCTGGCCGAGGCGATTCGCGCCGGTCCGAAATTGACGCTGGTGGTGCGCTTCTGGATTGACCGCCAGGGCCGCGTGCTCGACGCGAGGGTGGCGCGCAGCAGCGGCGTTGCTGAACTCGACCGCCGCGCCGAAAAGGTGCTGCTCGACGCCTCGCCCGTGCCGCAACTGGCGCCGGACATGCCGCAGGAAACCCTCGAATTGAGCTTCCCGGTGCAGGTCTACCGCTGACCGGTGTCACAAACGAAAACGGCCCCCGAAGGGGCCGCTCTCGTTTAACCGATACCGCTGACTCAGGCCTTGCGCCGCGCGGCCACCGCCATCGCCAGCTGCTCCAACACCGGCAGGGTGTCGCTCCAGGCAAGACACGCATCGGTGATGCTCTGGCCATAGGTCAGCGGGGTGCCCGGCACATTGTCCTGCCGACCTTCCTTGAGGTGTGACTCGATCATCACGCCGATGATGCGCCGGTCGCCGCCTTCGATCTGGGTGGCCACATCGTGACCGACCACGGCCTGACGCTTGAACTGCTTGGAACTGTTGGCGTGGCTGAAGTCGATCATCACCTGCGGCGGCAGGCCCGACTTTTCCAAGGCCTCGCAAGCGGCGTCGACGCTGCCGGCATCGAAATTGGGCCCCTGGCTGCCGCCGCGCAGAATCACGTGCGCATGCGGGTTGCCCGCGGTTTCAAAGATCGCCAACTGGCCGGTGGTGTTCATCGACAGAAAGCGGTGCGAAGACTGCGCCGACACCACGGCGTCAACCGCGACCTTGACGCTGCCATCGGTGCCGTTCTTGAAGCCCACCGGGCACGACAGTCCCGACGCCATTTCGCGATGCAGCTGGCTTTCGGTGGTGCGCGCGCCGATCGCACCCCAGCTCACCAGATCCGAGATGAATTGCGGCGTGAGGATGTCGAGGTATTCCACACCCGCCGGCATGCCCTGCTCGTTGAGGGTCAGCAGCAGTTGCCGGGCGGTGCGAAGGCCTTTGTCGATGGCAAAGCTGTCATCAAGGTTGGGATCGTTGATCAGCCCCTTCCAACCCACTGTGGTGCGCGGCTTCTCGAAATACACGCGCATCACAATCAGCAGATCCTTGGCGAGCCGCTGCTTGGCCTGCGCCAGCAAGCCGGCGTATTCCAGCGCGGCGTCGGGGTCGTGAATCGAGCACGGCCCGACCACCACCAACAGCCGGTCATCGCGACCGGCAAGGATGTCCTGGATTGCCGAACGCGCCGCCACCGTCGTGGCGGTGGCGACATCGGACAACGGCAGCTCGCGCTGCACCTGGTCAGGCGTGGAAACCGGATGCACCGAAGCGATGCGTGTGTTTTGTGTGGCGAGCGTCATGAAAAAACCTGCATTTGATCGGTTGGAGGAAGCCGGCCAAAACGGCCCTGCACCCTGAAAAGCGCGCGCGATGCTACCACCGCAGGCCGCGGTGGACGATTTGCCATTGCCTATGACGGCGCCAATCTGCCGCTATCACGGCCTGTACCGTCGCTGGGTTAGTCTGCGTTTCCCGCCTGCACACGACGCCTGCGTTATGACGCTTTTCTGTCGCACCCTCGCCCTGCTGACCGGCCTCGCGCTGAGCCTGCACGGACATGCCCAATCGGTCATGACCCGCAACGAAGCCTCGCTGAGCCGCTTCGCGCCATTGCCGGTGGTCGGCGAAGGGGCGCTGCCGGCCGCCGGCCGCAACCACTGGGCACTCACCGCTGACCTGACCAACGAGTTCTACACCGACACGGTCGGCACCGAGACCGTGCTGCTCGACGGCGAAACCCTCAACACCACCCTGCGCTGGCGGCGCGGCATCGGCGACGGTTGGGCGGTGGGCGCCGACCTGTCGCTGCTCAACAGCGGGGGTGGCCTGCTCGATAACTGGATCGAAAACTGGCATGAGTGGTTTGGCCTGCCCAATGGCCAACGCGAACAGTTCGAGCAAGACCGCTACCGCTTCGCACTCACCCAGAATGGCGACACACGCTTTGCCCGCGACCGTGGCGTCACCGAGCCCGGTGATGTGCGGCTGCGGCTCAGCCGATCACTGGGCGCCGCCCGGCAGGTTCATGCACAACTGTCGGTACCCACCGGCCGCGCCGACGCGCTCACCGGCGGCAGTTGGGGCGGCGCGCTGTGGCTGGAAGAAAGCTGGCGTTTCGGTGACGGCCGCTGGGGTGGCTTTGTCAGCGGCGGCGGCACCCTGCAGGAAACGCGCGGCATGCTCGCCGACCTGCAGCGCCCGGTCACCGGCTTCGCCAGCGGCGGGCTGGACTGGAACCTGTGGCGCGACCTGAGCCTGCTCGGCCAGCTCTATGCACACACCGCCCTGTACGAGGACGTCGCCAGCGACATTGGCGATCCGGGCCTGCAACTGGCCCTGGCCGCGCGCTGGCGCTTCTCGCCCGAATGGAGCGCCGACCTCGCGTTCCAGGAAGACCTGATCGTCAATGCCAGCCCCGATTTCAGCCTCCATCTGGGCATCCGCTTTCATCCGGGTGGCTGAGTCACACCCCTAAACTTGGGTGTCACCTCACCCGGGCCCGCCATGAAAATCGATCTCGACGCACTGCACACGCTGGACGCGATTGCCACCCACGGCAGTTTCGCCAAGGCGGCCGATGCATTGTTCCGCGTGCCGTCAGCCGTCACCTACACGGTGCGCAAGCTGGAAGAGCAACTCGGTGTCGAGCTGTTTGACCGCAGCGGCCATCGCGCCGTGTTGACGCCGGTTGGACAGACGCTGCTCACCCAGGGACGCGCGCTGCTGCAGCAGGCCGATGCGCTCGAGCGCCGTATTCGTCAGGCCGGTCAGGGCTGGGAGCCGCGACTGGTGATCGCCATCGATGAAATCATTCCGCTGGAGGCGCTCTACCCGGTGATCCAACAGTTCGACCTGCTGCGCACCGGCACCCAGATCGAGTTGACCCGCGAAGTGTTCGGCGGCACCTGGGACGCCCTGGTCGACCGCCGCGCCGACCTCGCCGTCGGTGCGCCCGACGAGCCGCCGCCGGGCTTCAGCGCCGGCACCAAAAGGCTGGGGCAGGCCGAATTCGTGTTTGCCATCGCGCCCGATCATCCACTTGCCGAAGATGCCGGTCCGCTGAGCTTTGCGCGCATCAGCGAATTTCGCGCGGTGGTCGCCGCCGACTCGTCACGGCGTCTGCCGACCCGCTCGGGCGGCGTACAGCCCGGGCAGCCGATGCTGATCGTGCCGACCCTCAACGCCAAACTGTTGGCACAGGTCGCCGGCCTCGGGGTCGGTTACCTGCCGCTGCACCTTGCGGCGCCCTACCTGGCGGCAGGGCAACTGGTGACGCGCGAGGTCGAGGGCGAACGCCCACCCGCGCAACTGCACATCGCCTGGCGCAGCGGCGAGATGGGCCGTGCACTGGGCTGGTTTCGCGACGCCATCTTCCGCGACGGCCGGCTGGCACCACGCGCGGGGTAAACTCGGCGCATGACCCCCGACGACGCCCGCACCCTGTTACTCGGGGAGCTCAACCCCGCACAGCAATCGGCCGTCAGCGCGCCGCAAGCCCACCGGCTGGTGCTGGCCGGGGCTGGTTCAGGCAAGACACGCGTGCTCACCCATCGACTGGCGTGGCTGGTGGCCATCGAGGGCCTGTCGCCGCAGTCGGTGCTGGCGGTCACGTTCACCAACAAGGCCGCCGCCGAGATGCGCGGACGGCTGGAGCAACTGCTGCGGGTGCCGGTCAGCAGCCTGTGGGTCGGCACTTTTCACGGCATCGCCCATCGCATGCTGCGCCTGCACTACAAGGACGCGGGCCTGCCACAGAACTTCCAGATCCTCGATGCCGACGACCAGTTGCGACTGGTCAAGCGCCTGCTGAAAAACCTTGACCTGGCCGACGACCAGTGGCCGCCGCGTGCGGTGGCAAGCTATATCAATGCGCGCAAGGAAGACGGCCAGCGCGCCGAACACTTGCCCGAGTCGCCGGACTTTATTGCCCACACCTACAAGCGCATTTACGAGGCCTACCAGGCACAGTGTGATCAGAGCGGCCTGGTCGATTTCGCCGAACTGCTGCTGCGCGCCTACGAGCTGTGCCGCGACAACGCCGCCATCCAGGCGCATTATCGGCGCCGCTTTCGCCACATTCTGGTCGACGAATTTCAGGACACCAACCACCTTCAATACCAGTGGCTGCGCACCCTGGCCGGTGACACCGGGATCTTGTTTGCCGTCGGGGATGACGATCAGTCGATCTACTCGTGGCGCGGTGCCCGCGTAGAGCACATGCTGCAACTCACCCGCGAGTTGCCCAATTGCGATGTGCTGCGGCTGGAGCAGAATTACCGCTCCACGGCGACAATTCTCGGCGCCGCCAACAGCCTGATAGCGCGTAACCAGGGGCGACTCGGCAAGGAGCTGTGGACGGCGGGCAACGACGGTGAGGCGATCCAGCGCTACGAGGCGTTCACCGACCTCGACGAAGCCGAGTTCGTCGTGCACCGGGTTCGCGACGGACTGAACGCGGGCCGGCCACTGAGCCAGCACGCCATTCTTTACCGCACCAGCGCCCAGTCACGGGTCATGGAAGAGGCGCTGATTCGCTCCGGCACCCAGTACCGCATCTACGGCGGCCTGCGCTTCTTCGAGCGTGCCGAAATCAAGGACGTGATGGCGTGGCTGCGGCTGCTGCACAACCGCGATGACGATGTCAGTTTCGAACGTGCCGTCGGCGCGCCGCCGCGCGGCATCGGCGCCACCTCACTCGACAAGTTGCGAGTCGCCGCGCGCGACGGCGAAATGTCGCTTTGGCAGGCGGCCAGCAACGCCACGCCAGCGACCCTGGGGCGCACTGCGAAGGCCTTGGGTGAGTTGCTGGCGCTGGTCGATGGGATCGCCGCCAAGACCCATGGCCAGACCCTGGGCGAACTCACCGAGACGGTGATCCGTGAATCTGGACTGCGCGCCCACTTCGACAAGGACCGCAGCGAACAGGGCGAAGGCCGTCGTGAAAACCTCGACGAGTTGATCAACGCCACGCGTGGTTTCGAACCACTGCCCGGCGAAGAGGTCGAGCTTGACCCGCTCACCGCGTTCCTGACCCACGCGGCGCTGGAGGCGGGTGAGCGCCAGTCCGGTCCCGGTGAAGACTGCGTGCAACTGATGACCCTGCACGCCGCCAAAGGGCTGGAGTTTCCGGTGGTGTTTCTGGTCGGGCTTGAGCAGGGCCTGTTCCCCAGCCAGCGCACCATCGACGAGGGTCATCTCGAAGAGGAACGGCGGCTGTGCTATGTCGGCATTACCCGCGCACGCGAGCAGCTTTACCTCACCCACTCCGGTTCGCGGCGCATTCACGGCGTGCAGCAAAGCTGCGTGCCATCGCAGTTTCTGCGCGAGATTGACCCACAATTCATCGCCGAGACCCGGCCCCGCGCCGGCGTACTGCATGCCCCGTCGCCGATGCGCGGCGGCCCGCAACTGCTGCGCGGCGGCGCGGCCGTCAAGCCCGATGCGGCGCACGGTCTGCACATCGGCCTGCGCGTGACCCACAGCAAGTTCGGCGAGGGCACGGTACTCAACTTCGACGGCGAAGGTCCCGGTGCGCGTGTCGAGGTCAACTTCAAACGCGATGGCGCCAAGTGGCTGATGCTGGCCTACGCCAAACTCCACCCTGCGGGATGAACACTGATGCCCGATGACCTGCTCGACTATGGCTGGCTGATCGCGATTTTTGCCATCGCCCTGATCCTCGGCCCGCTGTTTGCCCTGCGTCCGACCAGCAACCGGCGCGGCGAGGTGCCGATGCCGGAGGACTGGAAAGCACGGCTGGCGAAACTGCCGCACGCCGCCTGCATCGATGACGCCCAACGGCTGCGCTGGCATGCCGATGTCGAAACCTTCTGGCAGCACGTCACCATCGCGGGCTGCCAGGGCTTCTGGGTCAATGCCGACGTGCGCCTGACGATTGCCGGCTACGCCTGCCTGCTGTGCGTCAAGGCGCCGCCAGGCCGCCCCTACCCGCGGCTGCGAACCGTGCTGGTCTATCCGCAGCCGTTCCTGGTGCCGCAGACCGAGCCCGACGAATACGGACTGGTGCCTGACGACCCGGTCGAGCAGATCGGCGAGAGCTGGAGCGGCGAGCGGGTGATCGTCTCGTGGGCCGACGTCGAGGCGGCGCTGATGGGTGACGCAGTCAACGTGCTCGTCCATGAATTCGCGCACCAGCTTGATGACGAATCGGCAGACGCCAGCGGCGCGCCGCCGTGGCGCGAAGCCGAGCGCTGGGCGAAGGTCATGCAGGCCGAGTACGACCGCCTGCTGCGCCACCGTCGTCCCAAGGTGCTCGACGCCTACGGCAAAGAATCGCCCGAGGAATTCTTCGGCGTGGTGATCGAAGCCTATTTTCAGCGCGGCGCCGAACTGGCCCAGCATCACCCCGAGCTGTACGCGCTGCTGTCTGACACCTTTGGGCTGTCGACACAGAGGGTGACATGGCGTACCGAGGTGCTGGTGGCGCCGTGATCGCCGAGGCAAGGCGAGGCCTGGCGGCTGCACCGGCTGATCTTTGGTCCATTCTGGCGATGACGGCTGCGTGGGTGATGCTGCTGTACGCCGTCACCGGCGGCGGCGCGATCACTCCGTGGGTCGAGGGCTGGGGCCGCTGGGACGCCCATCTCTACCTGCGCATCTGGCAACAGGGCTACGGCGCAGACCCGGCGCTGACCGCCTTCCCGCCCGGCTTCGCGTGGCTGAGCGGCGCGCTGTCGAACGTCCTGCCGTTGTCGTTTTTCGGCGCCGGCAGCGTCATCAGCCTGGTGTCGCTGGTGATGGCCGGCAGCGTGCTGGCCGCCATGGTCAAGCGCGATTTCGGTGTGCCCGGCACTTGGGTGTTTGCCTTCTGGCTGTGCGGCCCTGCGACCTACTTCGCTTTGGCGCCCTACTCGGACCTGCTGTTCTGCGCGCTGCTGTTCAGCGCCTGGTACTGGCTGACCGCGCCGGCGCTCACCCGCAGCGAACAGCTGCTGCTGATTGCGGTGTTACTTGCGCTGCCGCTGGTGCGCATGACCGGGCTGGCGCTGCTGGTGCTGTTGTTGCTGCGCCGCTGGCAAACCCTGGCATTGCTGCCGGGCTTCGGCGTGTTTCTGTGGCTCAACCATCAGACCACGGGGAACGCCTTCCACTTTATTGCCGTGCAGTCGCAATTTCTGATGCCCGACGGACATGTGCTCGATGGTTTACGGCGCGCCAGCAACGGGCTGCTGCCCGCACCACCGGTTGAAAGCACCGTTCCGTTTCTTCAGTGGTTGCAACTCAACGCCGTGCCGATGGCGCAGTTACTGCTGCTGGCGCTCACTGCGGGCTGGCTGGCATGGCGACGCCACGGGGTGCTGGCGCTCAGCCTGATCGCCATTGTGCTGATGTCGCATAACCAGGGCTTCTGGCGTTCGGTGGTGCGGTACAACCTGGTGCTCTGGCCGTTGGTGGCCTTGCCGATCCTCGACTGGATCGGGCTGCGCCTCAACCGCCCGCTCGCCCGCGCGGGCTTCCGCCACGACATCCTGCTTGCGGCGGCGGCACTGGGGGCTCTGATGATGCTCGGGCTGCTGTTGGAATTGCGCTTCGCGGCGGTCTTTCACCGAGGGGGCTGGGGGTTTTGACCGACGGGGATCCACACCGGAAGTTCGATAGACTCAAGCGTTCAGACCACCTCCGTTCGAGATCACCCCATGCGCTTACCCGTCCTGTTGGGACTTGGCCTGCTGGTTCCTGCGGCCCACGCGTTTGATCTGAGCGTGGACGCCTACTACACCGCCGATGCCTCGGTGCGCATCGAAGACCGCGACAGCAACAGCAAGCTCAAGCTCGACGACGGCAAAGGCGAAGGTCTGCGGGTGGTCGCCTGGCCGGTCAACAACCCGATGTTCTTCTCGGCCGAGTTGGCCAACGTGCGCGACGCCAAAAGCGGCTTTCAGGTCGAAGGCGAAGACTTCACATCCGAGGCGCGCTACCAGCAGATTCGCGTCGGCCTGGGGGTGATCAACCGCAGCGCCTTCTATTCCCGTTTCGAAGTGGTGCACAGCGACCTGCGCAACCGCGAGCGTGACGCCGCAAACCTGTTGGTCGCCAACGAAAAGCGTGACGCCATTGGGCTGACTGCACTGGTCGGCATCGCCGGCGCGTTTCATCCCCGTCTGCTCGGTTCAATCGAGGTCGGCTACCAGGACCTTGATCTGCTTGAGGACAGCGACGATGGCGAGGCCGAGTTTGGGCGCGGCTTCATCGGCACCGCACGCATCGACGTCCCGGTGCACTCGCGCATTCAGGTCTTCGGCGAGTACCGCTATCAGCAGGGTCGCAGCAACAACACCGGCACCAATCTGCAGACCGACCTGAGTGAGGCGCGCATCGGCCTGCGCTTCAACGTGCTGTAACGATCCGCGCTACTGCACCTTCACCACCATCGAATCAAAGCCGTTACGGTTGACCGAGTTGGAGAGGGCCTGCGCCGTCTCCAGCCCTGTCACCGGCCCGAGTCGCACGCGGTAAAAGGTTTCGCGACCGTCGATGGTGACCTTCTCGACCAGCGCTTCCTCGCCCAGCAGCGCCAGCGCCGCCTTCTGGCGCTCGGCGTCGTCCTGGTTGCGATACGCCGCGACCTGCACCCAGTACTCGGTGCTCGCCGCAGTCGGCGCAGGCACCGGCGCGTCGGCAGCAGGCCGATCAATGGGCCGCGGGTCGACCATGACTTCAGGTTGTTTCGGTAGCAATTCGTAAAACGAAAACTGCCGCGGTGACGGGGTCGGGGAGACATCAGGCGCGGGTTCGCTAGTGCGCGGCGTGGCGACCACCGGCATCGGGTCTACCGGCCGGGTGATGTAGACATAGGCCGCAATACCCAGACCGATGGTCAACCCCACCAAACCCCAGACCCAGCCGGGCATGTCGTTGCGCCGGGCCGGTGACGGGCGGCGATTGGGCGGACGGTTACCGTAGGCACTGGCCATTACATGCGCTCCGGTGCGCTGACGCCGAGCAGCGCAAGGCCACTGGCCAGGACTGCCCGTGTGGCATCGCACAAGGTCAGCCGCGCCGCCTGCAAACCGGCGTCGTCGATCAGAAACTTGTGCGCGTTGTAGTAACTGTGGAATGCGTCGGCCAGCTCGTCCTTGAGGTAAAACGCCATCCGGTGCGGGGCCAGGTCTTGCGCCGCTGAGGCAATCACCTCGGGGAAGCGCGCAAGGGCCGTCAGCAGCCGCTTCTCGTGCTCATTGTCGAGCCGTGCGAGGTGTTGCAGGCCGATGGCGCGGTCGTAACCGGCACCCGATTCAGCCGCCTGGGCAAACACGCTGCACAGCCGTGCGTGCGCGTACTGCACGTAGTAAACCGGGTTGTCGGTGGACCGGCTTTTCGCCAGATCAACGTCGAACTCGAGGTGCTGCTCATGCCCGCGCATCAGGTAGAAGAACCGCGTGGCGTCGGCGCCGGCCTCGTCAATCAAGTCCTGCAGGGTCACAAAGTTGCCGCTGCGCTTGCCCATCCGTCCTGACGACAGCGTCACGAACTGGATCAGCTGCACGTCGAGGGCGTCCTTGCGGCCGGTGAGCGCCTCGATGGCCGCCCGCACCCGAAGGATGTAGCCGTGATGGTCGGCGCCCCAAACGTCGAGCAGGCGTGGCCAGTCACGATCGAGTTTGTCGACGTGGTAAGCCAGATCGTTGCAGTAATAAGTGGCGGCGCCGTCCGCCTTGATCAACACCCGGTCTTTTTCGTCGCCGAAGCTCTCGGAGCGCATCCACAACGCGCCGTCTTTTTCGTAGGTCAGCCCCTGCTCGGCCAGCCGTGCCAGTGCGATCTGCACCGCGCCACGCGCGACCAGGTCGGCCTCGCTGGTCCACTGATCGAAGCGCACCGAAAACGATTCAAGCGTGGCGCGGATCGTCGCCAGCTGATCGGCCAGCGCGGCCTGCTTGATCCGCTCGTAATCGGCGCCCAGCCCCTGTCGCCCGAGGGTGATCCAGCGGTCAACGTGCGCTTCCTGCGCCAGCTTGACGCGGTTCTTCTCGGCGTCGTCGGCACCCTCGGTGACCGATTCCTCGACCGGCAGTCCGTCGATTCCTGCCACCCGAAACGCCTCGGCGCCGACCTCGTCAAACAGACGGTCGGCCGTGACGCGGATGTAGTCCGCCGGATACGCGCGCTGCGGAAACGCCAGCGCGACACCGCAGCGCTGCAGATAGCGCAGCCACACGCTGACCGTCAGCACATCGGTCTGACGGCCGGCGTCGTTGATGTAGTATTCGCGCCACACCGACCAGCCGGCGGCTGCAAGCAGATTGGCAACGGTGTCGCCATAGGCAGCATTGCGGCCGTGCCCAACGTGCATGGGCCCGGTGGGGTTGGCCGACACGAACTCGACCATGATGCGGCCGCGGGCACCGCTGTCATCGCGACCGTAGCGACCGTCCGCCGCCAGGATCTCGGCAACGACGGCCTGAAAGGCGCCAGGTGCCAAGTGAAAATTGATGAAGCCCGGGCCGGCAATGTCAACCTTCGTCACCCGCTCTGAAGTCGGCAATGCGCTGACCAGTGCCTCGGCCACTTTGCGCGGCGGCAAGCCCATGGGCTTGGCGAGCATCAGGGCGAGGTTGGTCTGGAAATCGCCGAACCGCGGGTCTTTGGTGGCCTCAACCTGGGGCGTCGGCACGACCTCAAGAGACCGCCCGGCGGTCACCGAAACCAGCGCCGATTCGAGCAAATTACCGAGGTGAGCCTTCATGGACCTGCGACACGTGAGGACGGGGGCGCATTGTACCCGGCTGCCCAACGCAGACCGTGCGCCAGTTGGCAGCGCGGCCGGCGATCAGCAACCCGGCCTGGCGGTCGTTCGACGCCGCCGATCAGGGGCCTTTGGCCGCCATCTCAAGACCCCGACGGTAATGCGCCAAGGCCTCGTCGACTTTTTGGTTGCGCTCGGCAAGCTGCCCAAGGTGCCAGTAAACCGTCGGCGTGCCATGTGAGGCAGCAGCCGCTTCGAGGTAACTGCCAGCTTTGCCCCACAGTCGATTGCGCGCGCAGGTCAGCCCGGCAGCGATCAGCAGCTCGGTTTCTTCGCCGTAGCGCTGCAGCCATTGTTCGATGCTGGCCAGTTGGCCGACCGGGTCGATGTTCTCCAGCGCGCCAAAGCAGCGCACCAACTCGGCGTCCCAGCGGGCTTTGAGGGCGCGGTTGATCACCGCCACCGCATCGCTTTCGGCGTTCAGCCGGGCCAGCGCCAGCGCATAGGCGCGCTGTACGCCGGGATCGGCACAGATCTCCGATTTGGCCTCGTCCCATAGCGATTTCACGACGGCCAGTTCACCGGCCGCGGCCGCGCGGCTCAGCAACATGGTGAAAGCCTTGACGGTGAGCGGAAAGCGGCTGTCGAGCGTCAGCACCTTGCCCGGACCGGCCATCAAGGCATAGAGCTCGCGATGCTCACCGACGCGTGCCAGCGACTCGGCGAGCAACAGCAACGCAACCCGGCTTTTCGGGTTCTGGCCGTGAAAGTGACGCGCCGCATCAAGCGCACGTTGCGGCTCCCCGGAGGCCACGAGCAGGCGAATACGCTCGGCCATCACCGATTCCAACGGCGGATTCTCCAAGGCCATCGCGCGATCCAGGTAGGCATCGCGGCGGTCATAGGCGCCCTGGATCTGCGCTGCGCGGGCGGCGGCCACATAGCTCAGGTCCGGCGCCTCATGGTCGGCAATGCCGCGCAGCAGCGATTGCTCGGCGACGCGCGGCTCGCCGGTCACCAGCTCGCGCAGACCCCGGACGAAATTCTGCTGGGCTTTGCTGGTGCGCCGCTCATGAAACCAGCCGCGCAACGACGACGGCAGTTGCAGCGCACCGCCGGTGATTCGGCTGAGCAGCCACAGCGTCAGCCAGACCGCGAACAGCAGCACGGCAAAGCCGGCCAGCGTGCTTTCCAGTACCCAGCCCTGCCAGGTGAACAGCACGTAGCCAGCATCGACACCCAAAAGGTAGGCGGCGACCGCGCCCACCGCCAGCGCCGCCAGCAACAACATCACCAGCATGATCATTGCGCCCCCGGCTCAAGCTGGGCACGCAGCAGCGTCAGGCTGCGGGTGACGTCCGGCATCTCGACCATCTCGGGCTGCCGCTGCAAGCGTTGCAACTCGGCCTCGAACGCCGCCACCGCCGGCTGGTCAACCGCAAAGTGCCGTGCCAGCCATTGCTGCGCCGAACCAAGGATGCGGATGAACTCGGCGACGTCGCCGGCAAGCCACGCAGCGCGGGCATTTTCGAGTTTGATGTGCAGCAGCATCAGGGTCGAGGCGGCGGCCGATTCCGGCAGCGCACCGATGGTTTCACCGCCTTCACGCCGCAGCACGAACAGTTGGCCGAGGATGTCGGTCAGCCGGTCCAGCATCGGCCGCTCACCGTCCAGGTCGACGGCGGCGAGGTCCATCTCGGGGGCTTCGCGGACGCTGGGCGCAAGCGGCAACGCGTCGATCTGCTCAATGAGACTCGACACCGCCAGCGCAACCCCTTCGCGGTCGAATCGTGGCAGCGCCGCCAGCGCCGTCCGCTCGCGGGAAATGGCTTCGCGTACACCGTGCACGCGCGGATCGGCCAACTGTTGCAAACGGTCGTCGGCACGCTCAAGCGCGGCGTCAGCACCCTGAATGTCCGAGGCCAGTTGCAGGCGCTCGTTGGCCAGCAGCAACAATTGCTCGACCGTGGTCAGGGTGATCTGCGAGCGCCCCAGGTCGATGCTGTCCTTGAGCTGGCCGAAGGCCTCGTCGTAACCCTCCATGCGCAGCTGCAACGCCGCCGTCTGGTCACCGACCTGTTGGGCAAGCTCGACCGCCTCGCGCTGCTGCCGCACGACATCGTCGGCCATGCGCTGGGTCCGCTCGCTGTCGTTGACCAGCAGGGTGCGGGCGGTGTCGAGCTCCATCCACGCCCAGTAGCCGGCGGCCACCCCGGCGGCGCTGATCAGTACCGCCAGCAAGGCGAGAAAAATGGCCACGCCGGCACCGCGACCGCCTCGGCGAGGCGCAGTCGCCGCCGGCGAAGGTTTTGCCGCCGCCGCAGGCGCGGGGGCAGCAGGCACGGACTGGGGCTCAGCAGGCTTTGACGAGGGTTCGGACATGGAAGAGACAGCACCAAAATGAGAGTGAAGCGCCGCAATCAGGTCGGCATCAAAGGGGCCTGCCGCCATCAGCGGCACATCGGAATAGCCTAAAGACTTTGCATGATCGGCGAGACGCGGACTGATGACCAGCCATCGCGGGGCATCGGGTCCGTCCAATGGACGGTCGGCGGCGCGCATCGACGCGTGCCAGGCGCTCATGGCCTCGGCGCTGGTGAACAGCACCACCTCGGCGCTTTGCAGTGCGCTCGTCAAAGCTGACGCCGCCGGGGTTTCGGCCACCCGCCGATACACCGCAACGGTGTCGACACGGGCGCCGCGTTCACGCAGGGTGTCGGCGAGCAGGCCACGTCCCCCTTCACCGCCGATCAGGGTGATTTGGACGCCGCTGACATCGCCCAGGCGGGGATCGGTTAACAGGTCTTCGGAGCGACTGCCGTCGGCCGGCGTCCAGGCGTTGACGCCCAGCGCGCCCAGTTTGGCGGCCGTGGTCCGGCCAATGGCCGCGACCCTGGGCGGCCAGCGAATCGGCTGCGGCAAATCGGCAAAAGGTGCCACGGCATTGACGCTGGTGAACACCCACAGCGCGGCGTCAGCGTGCGCCGCGATGGCCTGCGACAAGGCCTCGTCGCGGAGCATCGTCTCGATACGCAGCATCGGCAGCGCGACCGGGTCGGCGCCGTCGCGCGCCAGCGCCGCCATCAGGCTGTCGCCCTGGCCCGCCGGGCGGGTATTGATGATGCGCCGGCCCTTCAGCGGCGAGTCGTCGGCCTTACTCATGCGCGGTCTCGTGTGCGAGTCGCAGCCGGGCGGCGGCCAGCGCGTCGCGATAGGCATCGCGCGCGGCGTTGGCGGGACAGTGCTGCGCCGCCTCGGCACGGGCCTCGACGATCATCAGCCGAACCTGCTGGTCGGTGTAGCGAAACTCGTGACCGCGAGGCGACAGCCCGTATACCGCCGTGGCCATCCGCAACGTCTGGATGCGTGAGCCGGCGCGGTCGCATTGACGGGCAAACAGGTCGACCCACTCGGCGGGCACCGTCAAACCCTTGTCGGCGGCCGGCGCGACCACCCGCGTTGCCAGCAGTTCGCGCGTCAGTCGCTGGCCGTCGGCCACGCGCGTGTCGTCGTAGTGCACCTGTCCGGCCTGGTCCACCCATTTGTAGACGGCCGACGCAACCGCAGCCGGCGTGATGCCCATTGCGGCGAGCACCAGCACAAGCCAGCGCACCGTCATGGGGTGACTGCGGCATCGCCACAGGCCCGGCTCACGCGCATCTCGGCGCGGGCCAGCAGTTGCTCGCGTTGCGCGCCATCCATCGTTCGCTCCACGCCCAGGCTGTCGGTTTCAACAATCTGGTTAGCCCCCCGGTAGGCGTCGTACTGCGCCTGCGCCTGCTCGCAACTTTGCTCGGTGGGCGGCAGCTCGGTGACCGGCAGTTCGGTCGGGTCAACGGCTGACGCCGCGCCCGCAGGCGCGTCGGCGCCGCGGCGCGGCACCGCTTCAGCGCTGCGCGGCGCGGTCGTGGCATCGCCGTAATGGACGCGGCCCTGCGCATCCACCCAACGGTAAATCGCCGCATCCGCCGAGACCGCCGACAGCGGCAGCACGCACAACAGCATCAGCGCCCCGCAGCGGCGCCCGCCCAGCCCGAAACCCATGACCGAAATCGACATGCCTTGAGGATAGCCGTTCACCGACCTCGGCGGAAATTGAGCGGCGCGCAAGAGGCCCGCGTCGACCGTGTGATGTGGGCCGCTCATGCCCCTGGCACTGGCCCACGGCAACAGGGCGCGCACCCTAAACTGCGGCCATGATCCGTTTCCTTCTGCTGGTCGTCGTGCTCGCGCTGGCGTGGACGGGGTGGCTGCACCACCGTGCGACGCAGGCGGTTGCACAACAGGTCACTGCATTGCGGCCGTATGCGCTGCTGCGCCATCAGACGCTGCGCGCCTGGCCTGGGCAGCCGGTCACCCTGCAAGGCGTCACGCTGGAGCCGGTCGGCGGCTGGCGTGATGGCCTCGGTCTGCCGGTGGGCTACCGGCTGAGCGCGCAAAGGCTGTATTTGGGCGATGCCGATGCCGCCACAGGCGAGCGCCGAATTGTCATGGATGGTTTGCAGATCCCGGTCGACGGCCTCCCGGCTACGCTGGACCAGATGCTGCGGCGCGCCGGGATCACGCAGCTCGACGGCGCGCTGACGATACAGGCGAGACCCCCGCTGGACGGGCTGCCATGGCAATGGGGGCTTGACTGGCAGGTGCTGGACGGGCTGGCCGTCGAGCTGACCGCGCGCTTTCATGCCGGGCCTGAATTTCCAGCATTCACGCTGGCCGGGATGACCTTGGTCGACGCCACGCTGGCGGTCTATGACAGCGGGGTGTTGTCGCGCCTGCAGCAGGGCGCGGCGCTGGCCGCGCGGCGTCCGGTGGACACTTGGGCCGACACCACGCTGGAGCAATTGCAGGCCATGGCCGGTGACAGCGGGTGGGCGCTGCCGACCGAACTGACCCCGACGCTGCACACGCTGATGCGCGTGCCACAGTCGTTTATCGTCGCGGTGGAACCGCCGGCGCCGGTACGGCTCGACCCAATCAACCTCTATGCGCCTGGCGACCGCTGGGCACTGCTCGGCGTCAGCGCAGGGCTTTCGCCCCAGCCCGACGCGTCACGTTAAACGGCTTCGATACCGGCCTCACCGGTACGGATGCGGATGGTCTGCTCCAGGTCGTAAACAAATACCTTGCCGTCGCCGATCTGGCCGGTGCGCGCCGCCTTGCTGATGGCCTCAATGGCCGGGTCGAGCTGGTCGGGCGCCAGCGCCACTTCAAGTTTGATTTTGGGCAGCAGGTCCACGACATATTCCGCACCACGGTAAAGCTCGGTGTGACCCTTCTGCCGACCGAAACCCCGCACCTCGGTCACCGTCATCCCCTGCACGCCCAGGTCGGCAAGCGCCTCACGGACAGCGTCAAGTTTGAACGGCTTAATGATGGCGACGAGCATTTTCACGGGACGCGCTCCAACTCAAAAAAAGAGAAGCGGCAGTGTAGCGCTGACCGCGCCACTGCCGCTGACCGGGTCCTGCAGACGCAAAAAAGGGCGGGTCTTTCGACCCGCCCCAATTCCACCCGCCGGAGGAGAACCGGCGGTGTGTTGCCATGACGCGTGTGTGAAAACCTCAGCCCTGTTTGAACTCGGGATAGGCTTCCATGCCGCATTCAGCAAGGTCGATACCCTCGTGTTCTTCTTCCTCGGAGACCCGCAAGCCGATGATGGCCTTGATGATCAAGCCGATGACGATGGTCAAACCGAAGGTCCAGGCGAAGATCGCGGCAATGCCCACCAACTGACCGGTCGCCGTGGCGCCGTCGTTGGACAGCAGCACTGCGAGCACGCCCCAGATACCGACCGTGCCGTGCACCGAGATGGCACCGACCGGGTCATCGAGCTTCAGCTTGTCGAGGGCCAGGATCGAGAAGAACACCAGCACGCCACCGGCCGCGCCGATCAGAGTCGCCAGACCCGACGACGGTGACAGCGGATCTGCGGTGATTGCCACCAGACCGGCCAAGGCGCCGTTGATCGCCATGGTCAAGTCAGCCTTGCCGAAGCGCAGCTTCGCCATGATCAACGCAGCCAGCAAACCGCCGCTGGCAGCCATGTTGGTGTTGACGAACACCTTGGCGACGTTGTTGGCCGAATCGACGCTGGCGACTGCCAGCTCCGAACCGCCGTTGAAGCCGAACCAGCCCATCCACAGGATGAACATGCCCAGCGCGGCGAGCGGCAGGTTCGCACCCGGAATCGGATGAACCTTGCCATCGGCTGCGTACTTGCCCTTGCGGGGTCCGATCAGAATCACCAGTGCCAGTGCCGCAGCCGCACCGCAGAGGTGCACGATGCCCGAACCCGCGTAGTCGGAGTAGCCGAAGGTTTCACCCAAGAAACCGCCGCCCCAGCTCCACATGCCCTGGATCGGGTAGATGAAGCCGGTCATCACCACCGCGAAGGCGAGGAAGGAAAACAGCTTCATACGCTCGGCGACCGCACCCGAGACGATGGACATGGCGGTGGCCACGAACACCACCTGGAAGAAGAAGTCCGACAGCCCAGAGTAATAAGGCGCGTCTTCACCACCGGCGTTGACCACGTCGGCGGCGTTGTCTTCCATCGACAGCATGAAATCGAACCCGGGCAGATACATTCCGGCTTCGGTGTACATGAAGTTGTAGCCGATCAACAGATACATGACGCAGGCGGTCGCAAACAGCGCGACGTTCTTGGTCAGAATTTCAACAGTGTTCTTGGAACGGACCAGCCCGGCCTCCAGCATCGAGAAGCCCGCCGCCATCCACATCACGAACGCGCCGGCCACCAGGAAGTAAAAGGTGTCGAGTGCGTAAGCCAGTTCGGCCGTGGAAATACCGGCGGCCGCTTCAGCCACCTCCGTCATGACCTCTGCTTCCTGCGCAGAGACTCCGAAGGCGGCCCCCGCCCCAGCGGCCAGCATCAGCCATTTGAATACAGAACGATTCATCGTGTTCTCTCCTTGGATATCAAAGTGCGTCGTCGCCGGTTTCGCCGGTACGAATGCGAATGGCCTGCTCGATGGCGGTGACGAAAATCTTGCCGTCGCCGATCTTCCCGGTGTGCGCCGCCTTGGTGATGGCGTCGATGGCGGTTTCCACCTTGTCGTCATCAACGCCGACTTCCACCTTGACCTTCGGCAGAAAATCAACGACGTACTCCGCCCCGCGATACAGCTCTGTGTGTCCCTTTTGCCGACCAAAACCTTTCACTTCGGTAACCGTAATCCCGGCGACCCCGATGTCCGAGAGCGCTTCACGCACCTCGTCCAGCTTGAAAGGCTTGATGATGGCTGCGATCAATTTCATCGAAATCACTCCTGGTAGCGATGTTGTTGGTTGAGATCCAGGCAGCCTGTTCCCGGATTCCGCAGGGTGACAAGCAGGGACCGTGCCAAACGGCCGAAAACCGTGATCCAGCGCACAGCACCCGGCCCGCGCTAAACTTTGCAAATGCTCGACCCTCGCTCTCTGGATGCGCTTGCTGACCGCCTCGCCCAGGCCTTGCCGCCGGGCATGAGCCAATTGCGGCGTGAATTGCAGGACAACTTCCGCGTCATGCTCGGCGCCCACCTCGACAAGCTCGACCTGGTCACCCGCGAACGCTTTGACGTGCAAGCCGAGCTGCTGGCCCGTACCCAGGCCCGCCTGAAAGCGCTGGAAGCCCGACTCTCTGCGCTGGAACAGCACGCGCCGCAGCGGCGCTAACCGCCGCTCATGAGTCTTGCCACCGTCCGGGCCCGCGCGCAGAACGGCTTGGTGGCAGAAGAAGTGCGGGTCGAAGTGCATCTGGGCAATGGCCTGCCGGCGCTGAACATCGTCGGCCTGCCCGAGGCGGCGGTTCGCGAAGCCAAAGACCGGGTGCGTGCGGCGCTGACCGTCAGCGGTTTCAGCTTTCCGCAGCAGCGCATCACCATCAACCTGGCCCCCGCCGACCTGCCCAAGCACGGCGGGCGTTTCGACTTGCCCATGGCGCTGGGCATTCTGCTGGCGCAGCAGGCCCTGCCGGCCGGCTGCCTTGACGACTTCGAAGTGCTGGGCGAATTGTCGCTGTCGGGTGAAATTCGCGCCGTGCAGGGCGCACTCCCCGCCGCCCTGCAGACCACCCGACACCGGCGCGGCCTGGTTCTGCCCGCGGAAAACCTCGCGGAGGCCCAGCTTTGCCGAGCGGCACGCTTGCACCCGATGCACCATTTAAGTGCACTGGTCGCGGCGCTCCATCAGGGTGCATTGCCGTGTGAACCGGCCCCACCCCCATCGCCACCCGCGGCTGCGCGTGACCAGCCCGACCTTGCCGACGTGCGCGGCCAGCATCAGGCCAAACGTGCGCTGGAAATTGCTGCAGCCGGCGGGCATTCGATGCGACTGGTTGGCCCGCCCGGCGCCGGCAAATCCATGCTTGCCGCAAGGCTTCCGGGGCTGTTGCCGCCGCTGAGCGAGGCCGAGGCGCTGGAGGTCGCCAGCATCCGCTCCATCAGCCACGAAGGCTTTGACGCCAGCCTATGGGGGCTGCGGCCTTACCGGTCACCGCACCACACCGCGTCCGGCGTGGCGTTGGTGGGCGGTGGCGCGCAGCCGCGCCCCGGGGAAATCACCCTGGCGCATCACGGCGTGCTGTTTCTCGACGAACTTCCGGAGTTTCCGCGTGCCGTCCTCGACGTACTGCGTGAGCCGCTGGAATCCGGCCACATCGACATTGCCCGCGCGGCGCGGCAGACGCGCTTTCCGGCGAGGTTTCAACTGATTGCAGCAATGAACCCCTGCCCTTGCGGGCATCTCGGTGACCCCAAAGGACAGTGTCGCTGCACGCCCGACCAGGTGAGCCGCTACCAGGGTCGGTTGTCGGGCCCGTTTCTGGATCGCATTGACCTGCACGTTGGCGTGCCGAGGGTCGATGAAAGCGCCTTGCTGGGGCCGGGTCGTGACGCCGGGGCCGAGCGCACCGAAATGGTGCGCGCCCGGGTCATGGACGCCCGCACCCGGCAGATTGCGCGACAACACAAACCCAACGCCGCGTTGCACGCCGGTGAACTGGACACCCACGCCGCCCTCGACGCGGCCGGTCAAACCCTACTGCAGCAGGCCATGACCCGCCTTGGTCTGAGCGCCCGTGGGCTGCACCGGGTGATCAGGGTGGCGCGCACCATTGCCGACCTCGCGGGCGAGACGCACGTCACGACACCGCATCTCGCCGAAGCGCTGCGCTACCGCGCCCCCTGAGCCTGAAAGCCCAACAAAAAAGCCGCCCGAAGGCGGCTTTGCGTAGCAACTGCAGACCAGTGAATCGTTACAGATCGAAGCCGTAGCTGCCGCTGATGACCAACTTCGGATCGTCATCGTCGATATCGGTGGCAACCAGACCAAAGCCCATGCCGAACCCGTTTTCTAGCGCAGCAGATACGCCGATGTTGTATTCGATGTAGCCATCGCCATCGGGGGTGAACGCTTCGTTCCCTTCACCATCATGTAATGCAACCATCGCGTCAAAAGACATCAATTCCGACAGCGGCAGGCTCAGAGCACCCGAGATGCCATAGGCGCCGTCAGCATCAGTCCCATCAGGATTCACTGCACCGAAGTAATCACCAAACGCCACGTAAGCGCCCAGGGTAAACGGGCCGAAGCCGAGGCTTCCGTATGTTTCGATGGTGTTGAGTGACGGGTCCTGAGGGCCCGGCTCATCTTCTTCGGCATACCAGTAGTAAATCGCACCGATGTCGTAGGAAACGCTTCCAGCCTCACCGCCAAAACCGGCGTAAACATCGACTTCTGCACCGCTACCGGTGGCACTGGCGAAGTTGATCGTTGAGGCCCACGTGCCGACGTAAAAGCCGGAGTCTGCTGCGTAATCGAGACCACCCTGAACGGCTGCGCCATTGCTCTGCGCGAAGCCGCGGAACATGTATTCCGACACCACGCCCACATTCCCCGAAAGCTGTGCCAAGGCAGAGCCCGAAAACGTTGCGGTGCTCACCGCTGCAGCCACAGCCAAATGCTTGAAATTCATCAATTACTCTCCTGAAACGTCTTGAGGTTGTTCCCGTCGATCTTGTGATGCGCGGGTCCCGGTTGAAGAAAAGCAATCTGCGTGCCAACTGAAAGCGAGCGAAGTCTGTCACAAAAATATGTCACAAAAAAGCCGGGCGCTGCCCGGCTTTTGGATGCGCCGCTTGGGCGGCTTAGAACAGCTCGGCGAGGCTGAACTGGTAGTTGATGCCCAACACCAACTCACCCACTGACGGGCCGTCGGCCACGGCAAAGCCATTGGCGAGGATCGCGTCTTCGTCGCGGTCGGAGTAACGTGCGGCGGCGTAGGCCTCCAACCCGGCGAACACGTCGTAGAACACCCCGAGTGACAGGCTCTGGCCTTCAAACGGCACGTTTTCGACATAGCCCAGCGATGCGGCCAGCCGGGTTCGGTCATTAAGGCTCAAGGTGCCGCTCAAAAAGTAATAGTCGCGATCGGGCGCGCCTTCAATCTCCAGTGGCTCCCAAGAGGCGCCCAGGCCCCACACCTCAGTCGCGTATCCGCCGTAAACGCGGGTTGCCTTGGTTGCGTTGGGCAATCCGGCGTTGAAGTTGGCGCTGGGCGTGCCGTTCACCGTAGAACGGATATCGAGATACTGCACCCCGAACAGAATGCCGTCGGCCGCGTACTCAACGCCCACGCCGAAATCTTCCTGCCCGCCATCGCCGCCATCATCGTCGCCAAAAATGATGGCCGCGTTGCCGGTCAGATTGGCAATGGTGGGCGACTTGTACGCCACCTGATCGGCGACCAGTCCCTGGTCCACCGTGTCGGAGGTCAGTGCCGAAAGGCCAAAGCCCGGCCCCAGCACCGGCGCACCGGCATTGCCGAACGGCGTGCCGGTGATGGTCCCCACACCGGTGTTGTAGAACGGGTCCAGCTGTTGCCCGGCCCGCTTGTAAGCGGTTTCGAGCTGCCCCAATGCCAGGCTGCCGAACGGCGAGCCGACGCTCAGGTAAGCCTGCCGGGTGTCGTCGCTACCGTTGGTGGTGTTACCGGCGTCGATGCCCAACTCGTAAACACCGGTGACGCTGATGTCGCCTTCGGCGCCGCTCAGCGCAACGCCCAGGTGGCTGTTGTTGCTGCTGAACTCGGTGTCATCGGCGCCGTCTTGAACATCGGAATGCCCCACCGAGTAGCGCAGGTCGCCATAGAGGCGGGCCCCGACTTCAACGGCCACCGCCTGCATCGAGAACATCGCCAAAACACTGCCTGCCGCGATGAATCGCGTTGAACGCATCATTGATTCTCCTGGGAATGTGAAGGTGCTAAAGCGCCGACCCGGCTCGGCTCGGCGCCTGCTGCATTGCAGCGAGAAAAGACACAACGGATTCTTGCACCGAATGGATGAGCGCAACGACTGACAGATGCACGTCCGTCGCCCGGTTGGGGATCACGCGGCACAAGTCGCACCAACTCGGTGCATCAGTGACCCTATATCACCGTCGTTCGCAGGGCCTCGATCCGCTGTGCATCAAGATCACGTGCACTTGATCGGTGCATCACCCGTGCATCGCCCACAAAAAAGGCGCCTGAGCAGCGCCTTGTTTGCGGCGACGACCGGGTCAGATCGACACGTCAGCGTCTTCCAGCAACGCTTTGACGGCGTCACGCACTTCGTCGTCGCTGAGGCTGGAATCTCCGCCGCGCGCCGGCATCGCGTTGTAGCCCTCGATGGAGTGCTTGACCAGGGTGTCGAGGCCCTTCTCGTCGAAGCGTTGCGCCCAGGCGGCGTTGTCGCCAGACTTTGGCGCATCGAGCACGCCGGCGTTGTGGCAGGCGCCGCAAACGCGCTCGACCACCTGGGCGCCGGTGTAGGGCTCACGTGAAGTCTCGGTCTCTGCGCTGGCCTGCACCAGCATCTCGGGGTCGGTGACCACTTTGCCGATCGGCGCGAGACGCTCTTTCATCAGTGCCGTCTGACCTTCATCGTCGCGAATGTCGCCGCTGGCAAACAGGCCGGCCGCAACGATACAAATCACAAAAATGACGCCCAGCCCGCCCATCACCTTGCTGAAGTTGGCCATGAAGATCTTGTCTGGGTTCTGACCGTCTTGAGGTTTGTTGCCCACCGGCTGCTCCAACACTGATTTGAGGAATACGGGGGCGAGAGTTTACCCGAGCCGGTGGCTCGCGCCCACTGATTTGCGCGCGAACGCTTCTAGGCCCGACCGAATGCCTGCCGCCAATCGGCCAATCGCTGCGTACGGGCGGCGGCGAGGGCATCCGAAATCGCCGGGCCGCGCAGGCCGTCGGTCATGACATCACGCGCCTGCACGGCCTCGGCTTGGGCACGTGCGGCCTGCCAGAACGCCGTGTGGGCCCGGCGTCGGACCCCCTGCGCCAGCACCGCATCGACCGCGAGCACCCGATCAAACAGCGTCGAGCGGCGAAACGCGGACATACCTTCCAGCCGCCGCAGTAGCGCATCGGGCGCGAGGGCCTCGCCGTGGTGAAGGTCGTCAGCAGACGCCACGAACGTGGCCACCAGGGTGCTGATGTCGTTGGGCACCCGTAGTTGCTGACAAACCGCGTCCCACTTCACTGGAGTCAATTGGGCCGCCGCCGGCGCCATCCATGCCGCGGCCCGCACCACCGGGTCGGCGTGGTCAGCCGTGGCCTGATCCACCGCCGCCAGCGACAAGGGCAACGCCGTCGTCGACAGCCAGCCGAACCAGTCGGCCAAGCCGCCGACGGCGTCCAGCGTGGTGAAAAAAACACTGGGGGCCGGGCTCTCATTGATGGCACGCACGGTCTCCTGCCAGACCCGCTCGGCGGACAACTCACGCAGCGCGCCCGTTGCCACCAGTTGCCGGCACAGCGCCAATGTTTCATCGGCGACGCGAAACCCAAGGGGCGCAAAGCGCGCCGCAAACCGCGCCAACCGCAGCACCCGCAGCGGGTCTTCGCTGAAGGCCGGCGACACGTGTCGCAACCAGCGATTTTCGATGTCACGCGCGCCGCCATGAGGGTCGATCAGGGCGCCCGATTCGTCCTCGGCAATGGCATTGACAGTGAGGTCGCGACGAATCAGGTCGTCCTCTAGCGTGACCTCGGGCGACGCGTGCACCACAAAGCCCTGATGCCCCGCCCCGCTCTTGCGTTCAGTGCGCGCCAGCGCATGCTCTTCCTTGGTCTGCGGGTGCAGGAACACCGGAAAGTCGCGCCCGACCTGGGTAAACCCCGCCGCACGCATCTGCTCCGGGGTACTGCCGACCACCACCCAATCGCGCTCGTGCGGGGTCAGGCCAAGCAGGCCATCGCGCACCGCACCACCAACCAGGTAGCGTTTCACCGTGCGCCGGGCCGCACCACCGGGCGCATCGCCACGCCCGCGCGCTGCGCCTCACCGCTGCCCAACCACGCATACACGGCCTGGTGCCAGAGCAGCTTGCCGATGTAGTTGCGGGTTTCGTTGTAGGGCACGTTTTCCATCCAAATGTCGGCGTCCTTTGGCGTGTCGGGCAGCCAGCGATCCACCGCCCCGGCGCCGGCGTTGTAGGACGCAATCGCCGGCATCCATTGGCCGTCAAAGCGCTTGAAACGCTCGGCCAGATAGCGCGAACCCAGGGCGACGTTACGCGCCGGCTGGTACAGCGCCTCGACATCGGGACGCGGCAGGTCGTGACGCTGGGCGACACCGCGTGCGGTGGGCAGCAGCAACTGCATCAGACCGTAAGCGTTGGCGTGCGAGCGGGCGCGCGGCTCGTAAAGGCTCTCCTGACGGATCAGACCGTAGATTAGCGGCGCCGGCAGGCCGCTGTCGGCGGCGGCGCGCGCCACCAGCGCGTCGTAGGGTCGCGGATAGAGGCGCACGAAGTCGTCAAAAATACGTGCCGCAGTGGATGAGGCCACGCCGTTCACCCACCAGCCCTGGGCAAACGCGAACTGTGAGAGTTGGTCATAGGTCGGCATGTCGCGACCGGCGAAAAAGGCGAACCATTCGAGGTTGAAGCGCGGCCGCAGGTCCAGCGCGTGCAGCTCGCGCATCCGCGCGATGGCCGGGTCCTGGTCGAACGCCGTCTGCACCGCGGGGTTAGGCGGCGCGCCTGGCTGCGGCTGCGGCAGCATCGCCACATCAAGGCGCTCGGCGGCAAGCAGTGCATAGACATTGTTGGCCGTCAGCAAGCGCTGGTAATCACCGCGTGCGGCCGCCAAGCCCTGTAATTTTTCGGTGACTCGCGCCCGCCAGTAGCGCCAGCGCGGCTCGGCGGCGAGTGCGTCGGGAAACACCGCCAGCCAGCGATCAGCCTGCTCGAACGCGCCGGCCCAAAGCGCCGCGCGCACCCGCCACTCATGCACACGGTCGTCGTCCGAGCCAAACCCGGCACGACGGAACGCGTCGAGCGCCGCCTCATCGCGCCGCCACGAGAGACGCAGGCCCACGGCATTCCAGACCGCGGCACGCTGGCCGTCGCTGAGTCCGTCCAGTTCGGCGAGGCGCGGCGCCATGCGCTGCGCAGCGTTGATGTCGGCGGCCGCCCAACGGTTCCAGCCGCTGATCAGGTCGTCCCACGGCAGTGGCGACGGGGGCGCGTCGAGCAGCGCGGGTATCGCGCTGGCCGGCGCCGAGCGCAAGGCCAGGCGCTGCGCATATGGGTCGCGCCGTTGGTCCGGCAACTGCCGGAGCAGGAAGCGCGACAGACCGAACTCGTTGCCCGCCAAAGCCAGTTCGAAGCGCTCGATCACCAGTGCGTCTGGACGTCCGCCCCGGGCCTGCAGCCATTCGAACGGCCGGTCACAGGCGTCGGGCATCGAGCGCCCGGTCTTGAACGCCGCCTGGATCTGCGGCACCAGCACGGCCGGGTCCTGCCCGGTTTCGAGGCCGGCGCGCAGCCGTTGGCATTGCAGGTCGGTGAAACTCACGTCGGCCGGCACCTCGGCCCAAACCTGCGCCCAGGCCTGCCGCCGCACCAGGCTGCGCCACCACTCGCGCGCCAGATCACGGTTCTCGACATGTTGCGGGTGCGCAGCCCGGAACGCCGGCCACGCCTGATCGGCTTCTGGGTTGTTGCGAGCGATCAGCCGACGCACCGCAGCCGCGTCCAGATACGGCGCGAGGCTGTAACGCTGCAGGGCCTCGGAGCGCGGCGGGTTCTCGCCCTTTTCGATCGCCGCCAGCACCTCGATGAATTCTTCACGCAGCGAATCCGGGTTCGCCATCGCCAGCGCGGGCAGGCAGGTGCCCAGGCCCAACAGGGCCGGCAGGGTCCACCGGGTCATGGACTTTATTCGGGTCATCGCAGCGTCCAACTCCACATCAATCTGGCGTTTCAGTAGTCTACGGGCCCGTTTCCCGGCCCGTGCCGCCCCCCAGGACGTTTCATGCGATTGATCACATGTTTATCGACCTGCTGATCTTCGCCGCCACTGGGGTGGTGGCGGGCGTGATGGCCGGCCTGTTCGGCGTCGGCGGTGGCCTGACCATCGTGCCGATTCTCGCCGTGGTGATGCCCCGGCTCGGGGTGCCCACCGAGGTCGTCATGCAGGTGGCCATCGGCACTTCGTTGGGCGTGATCGGTTTTACCAGCCTGTCGTCGGCCCGCGCCCACCAGCGGCGGGGCAGCGTCAACTGGCGCGTGCTGTCGAGTCTGGCGCCGGGCCTGATGCTGGGCGCCGTGATTGGCGCACAGGTCGCCGACCTGCTGAGCGGCGCGGCCTTGCGCAATATTGTCGGCTTCGGCGCGCTGGCGATTGCCGCGCAGATGGCGCTGGTCACGCCCAAGCCGGTGGCCGCCGATGCCAAGCCGCCATCACGCGCCGAGCTGGGCATTGCCGGCACCGTCATCGGCGCGGCGGCGGCGTTGATCGGCATCGGCGGCGGTTCGCTGAACGTGCCCTACCTCAACCTGCGTGGTGTGCCGATTCACCAGGCGGTCGGCACCTCGGCCGCGGCCGGCATTCCCATTGCCTGGGCCGGGGCGCTGGGCTTTGTCTGGGCCGGCTGGGGCACGGTCGGCGTGCCGGCGCCGGCACTGGGCTATCTGTCGCTGCCGGCGCTGGCGGGCATCGGTGTGTTCAGCGTGCTCACCGCACCCATCGGCGTCCGCTTGGCGCATGCCGCCTCGCCGCAAACGCTGAAACGCGCCTTCGCGCTGCTGCTGGTCGGCATCGGCCTGTATCTGCTTCTGGGGCAACACTGACCGGATGTGACGCAAGCCTTTGCGTCGAAAGGCTCAGGTCATCTACGCCCCTCGCCGTCGGTTGCGGCCGCTGCTAGCATCCTGAAAACCTGAAGGGACGCGACATGACCGGGGCATTTCAAGGTGCGACATTGGGGGGCATCGGGATCGCGACTTGCGCTCTGTTGCTGTCAGGCTGCGCCACGTCCGCCGACCGCAGCGGTGCGGGTATTCCGTCACCGTTTTACAGCCAGGGCATCGGGCAGGTGTCACCGGTATCGCAAAGCTTTCCGGTGACCGACTCAACGTCGACCTACGGCGGTCAGCCACGCCCCCGTTTCGCCAACGAAATTCCGCCGCCGGCGGCCATCCCGCCAGGATTTCGCAAGCCCACCGCCGCCAGTGCCGAAGAGCAGCGCACCGCCGAGCGCTTGGCACGCGAGCATCGCAGCGCACCGCAGCAATGGCAGCTTCCCGCGCAGCAGCGTGATGCGAGGCCAGCGGCCGCGCCAGTGCAGCAGCCGATGGTGATGCCAGCCAGCAACGCGCCGGTGTTCAGCACCACCGTCCAGGATTCGGGCATGGCGCCCGGCGCCTATGAGCAGGGCATTCCGCCGATGCCGCAAGCGTCGCCCGGCGACTGCTACGCGCTGGTCCGCAGGCCCGAGCAGTACCGCAACGTGCAGCAGACCTACGTGGTCCGTCCGGCCAGCGAGCAAGTGCAGGTGGTGCCAGCCCGCTATCAGACCCTGAATGAATCGGTGGTCACGCAGGAGGGCTACGAACGCCTTGAGGTGGTGCCGCCCACCTTCCGCACCGTGACCGAACAGGTTGAGGTGCGCCCGCCGACAACGCGCTACGTGACCACCGAGCCGCAGTACGACACGGTCACCGAGCGTGTGCTCGAACGCCCCGCACGCCAGGTTTGGAGGCCAGGCCGAGGGCCGCTGGAGCGTATCGACCACGCCACCGGCCAGATCTTCTGCCTGGTTGAAGAACCGGCTGTTTACAAGAGCATCACGCGGCGCGTGCAGACCCGCCCGGCGGAGTCGCGCGAGGTGCAGGTGCCGGGCGAATACCGCAGCATCACCCGCCGGATCGTTGACCAGCCCGCCCAGGTGCGCCGCGTCAGCGTGCCGGCCCAGGTGTCCAACATGCAGGTGCAGCGCATGGTCGAGCCCGCGCGCGTCAACCGTGTTCCGGTGCCCGAGCAACTGGCCACGGTCACGGTGCGCGAACTGACCCACCCGTCGTCACTCGAATGGCGCTCGGTGATCTGCGAGACCAACATGACGCCCGGCCTGTTGCAGCGCGTGCAGCAGGCGCTCAAGTCGCAGGGCTTCGACCCGGGTCCGATTGACGGCATCCTCGGGCGCCGCACACTCAGCGCCCTGAATGATTTCCAGCGGTCGCGCGGCCTGCCGGTCGACAGTTACCTGAATGTCGAGTCGGTCCAGGCCCTTGGGGTCCGCAACACGATTTGAGTCATTGAATCGGCTCGTACACGCGTGCTGCCGATTCAATAGGCGTCGAAGGCGTTGCGAATACGCTCGACGCGGGCGCGGTTGAGCCCCAGGTCGCTGGGACGCTTGCCAGCAAAAAAACTTGTTGAACATTTGGGGGGCTCCTCTCGCACGATCACGCCAGCGCGACGGTTCAGCGGCCACCATGGTGTCAATCAACCCGTGTCGGCCGGGGCGAGAGGTCTTTCAGTTGCCCTGCTGCGGCGCGTCCGGTAAGAACCGCACACCCTGAATACGGCAGGCCAGCAGCGTGTCACGCAGCAGGGTGATGGCCTTGAAACGCGGGAAGGTTCGCCGCCACACCAGCGCGATCTGACGCTCCGGCGCCGGTGGCTTGAACGGGCGGGCCACCAGCCCGCCGTCGTCCGGTCGGTTCTTCACCGAGGCTTCGGGCAGCACGGTGATGCCCAGCCCGCTGACCACCATGTGGCGAATGGTTTCCAGCGAGCTGCCGGTCTGCGGTCGCGGGCCCTGGGCGTCGGGCTCGACACATTTCGGACAGGCCTCGATCACCTGGTCGCGAAAACAATGCCCCGGCCCCAGCAGCAGCAGCGGGTGATGCGCGAGTTGCGCGGCCGGGATCTCGATCTTGTCGGCCAGCGCATGATCGGGCGGCATCATCACCACAAACGATTCGTCGTACACCGGCCACGCACTGAGGCCGTTGAGGTCGATGGGCAGCGCCAGCAGCGCGACGTCAATTTCGTTGTCGCGCAGTTGGTCGAGCAGGATGCCGGTGTAGTTTTCCTCGATCACCAACGGCATGTTGGGTGCCGCCTTGCGCAGCGCCGGCACCAGCTGCGGCAGCATGTAAGGGCCGACGGTGTAGATCGCGCCGATGCGCAGCGCGCCCGAGAGCTCGTCGCCGCCTTCCTTGGCGATGTCTTCGACGCGCCGCGCCTCGGCCAACACGCGTCGCGCCTGCTCAATGATGCGCGCACCCACCGGCGTTGGTCGGGCTTCGCCACGGTTGCGTTCGAACAGAATCACGCCGAACTCGTCTTCCAGCTTTTTCAGCGCCACCGACAGGGTGGGCTGGCTGACGAACGAGCGCTCGGCGGCACGCCCAAAGTGGCGCTCTTTGTCGAGGTTTACCAGATAGCGGAGTTCGGTCAGGGTCACGGGGCAGAACGTGGCAGAAACGCCTCTGGAGTATGCCTCAGCACCAGTCGCGCGGCTGCAGATAATGCGTCAGCAGTTCGGCCTCGGGCGTCCCGGCAGCGGGCTGCGCGTCGTAGGCCCACTGCACCTCGGGCGGCATTGACATCAGGATCGACTCGGTGCGCCCGCCCGATTGAAGGCCAAACAGCGTGCCGCGGTCCCACACCAGATTGAACTCGACGTAACGGCCACGCCGCTGCAACTGCCAGCGTCGCTCGCGTTCACCGAAGGGCAGATCTTTGCGCCGCGCAACGATGGGTGCGTAGGCGGCCCAAAACGCCTCGCCGACCCGTTGGGTCAAGGCAAAAGCCGGGTCGTCACCGCCTTCGGTCCAGTCGTCAAAAAACAGACCACCGATGCCGCGCGGTTCATCACGATGACGAATGTAGAAATACTCATCGCACTGTCGCTTGAAGCGCGGGTAAAGCCCTTCACCCACCGCCTCGCGAGCGGCACCGTGCCAGCCGCGCGCGTCTTCTTCAAAGCCGTAGTAGGGCGTGAGGTCAAAGCCGCCGCCAAACCAGCGCACTGCCGGCAGGCCGTCGCCACCGACATTGAGCATGCGTACGTTGCAATGTGTGGTGGGCACAAAGGGGTTGCGCGGGTGCAATACCACCGACACGCCCATGGCCTGAAACGGTCGCCCGGCGAGCTCGGGACGCGATGCCGTGGCCGACGGCGGCAGCGCCGCGCCGCGCACCACCGAGCGGGCCACGCCACCGCGCTCAAACACCTGCCCGGCTTCGAGTACGCGGGTATCGCCCTCGCCCTGCAGACGGGCTTCAGCCGGCTTCTGCCAGGCATCGGACTGGAATCGCGCGGTTGGCTCGAACTGCTCGGCACCCGTGCAGATGTCCTGCTGCAGTCGCCGCAGCCAGGTGTCGACACGGGTCACGAAAGGGTCAGGGGACTGGGTCATCACGCGGTATTCAGGGGGCAAAGGCGGCGGTTCACTGCCGCAGATAATGCCCGGTCGCGGCCTCGCGGATCGAGGTGGGGCGATCCGACCCGCCCAAGGCGCCCGGCACCACCAACATGTCGGCAAAGCGCAACTGCACCTGCGTGCGACTCATGGCCGGGGGCTGGCCACTGCGGTTGGCGCTGGTCGAGACCAGCGGGCCGACCCAGGCTTCGCAGAGGTCGCGCACCACCGGATGCGCCGACACCCGCACCGCCAGCGTATCGCGCTCGCCGGTCAACCACGGCGAAGCGTCGGGTCCGGCGGGAAACACCCAGGTATTGGGCCCCGGCCAGCTCAGCCGCGCGCGGCGATAGGCGGCCCGCGACGGGATCACGATCAGCCCGTCGAGTTGATCGATGTGGCTGGCCACCACGATCAGACCCTTGGCCGGATCGCGCCGCTTTAGCGCCAGCAACTGCCGCAGCGCGGCGTCGCTGAACGGGTCGCAACCCAGCCCCCACACCGCTTCGGTGGGATAGGCCAGCACCCCACCGGCTGCCAGGGTCTGGCGTACTGCACGCCGCAACGCTGCCGCGAGCATCAGGCGGTCGCGGGTTTGGGCGGCTTCTTGGCAGCGGGCTTTTTCGCCGCCGGTTTTTTGGTGGCCTTTTTCGCCGCAGGCTTCTTGGCGGCAGCCTTGGTCTTCGGCTTGGCATCGGCCTTGGGCTTGGCGCTCGTCGACTTGGCCTTGCCCTTGGCGCCCTTCTTGCCCGACTTCTTCGCCGCAGCGGCCTCGGCCAGATAAGCCTCGCACTCGAACACCGACAGGCTCTCGGGGTCTTTGCTGCGGGGAATCGGTGACTTGCGCGCACCGTCGGTGATGTACGGCCCAAAGCGGCCTTTGATGATGCGGATCCCCGTGTCGCCAAACTTGACGATGGTCGCCGCCTCAAGCGCCGCAATTTTCTGCTCGATCAACTCGAGCGCGCGCGGCAGGTCGACGGTGTAGGGGTCGTCGTCCTTCTTCAGCGAGACGAACTGGCTGCCGTAACGCACGTAAGGGCCGAAGCGGCCAATATTGACCGCCACTTCATCGCCGTTGTCGAGGTTGCCGAGCATGCGCGGCAACTCGAACAACGCCAACGCGGCGTCGAGGGTGATGGTGTCGATGCGCTGGTTGGCACGCAGGCTGGCGAAGCGCGGCTTGTCGGCGTCGTCCTTGGTGCCGATCTGCACAAATGGTCCGAAACGGCCGAGCCGCGCCGACACCGGCTTGCCGCTCTCGGGGTCCACGCCGATCACCCGCGCTTCAGACACTTCCTCGCGCTTGAGCTCCATCTTCTCGTCAACCTGCGGCTTGAACTGCTGCCAAAAGCTGGCCAGCAGCGGTTGCCACTGCTTCTCGCCGCGCGACACGGCATCGAGGTCGTCTTCGAGGTTGGCGGTGAACTGGTAGTCGACGTAGCGGGTGAAGTGATCGGTGAGAAACTTGTTGACGATCATGCCGACATCGGTGGGCGTGAACGCCTTGCCGTCCAGGCGCACGTAATCACGCGCCTGCAGGGTGCTGATGATGCTCGCGTAGGTGGAGGGCCGGCCGATGTCGTAGGCCTCCAGGGTCTTGACCAGGCTGGCCTCGGTGAAGCGCGGCGGCGGTTCGGTGAAGTGCTGGTCGGCGTTGATGTCGGTGAGCGTGACGCGCTCGCCGGTTTCCAGCGGCGGCAGGCGCTTTTCGTCATCTTCAGCCTCTTCGCCCACATCCAGCGACACGTTGTACACCGCCAGGTAACCGGGCTCGACCAGCACCGAGCCGTTGGCGCGGAAGGCGTTCTTGTCGTCGACCCGCAGTTCGGCGGTGACGGTGTCGAACACCGCCTGGGTCATCTGCGAGGCCATGGTGCGCTTCCAGATCAGCTCATAGAGCTTGAGCTGGTCGGGGCCGAGAAACTTTGCCACCGACTTTGGCGTGCGCATCGCCGAGGTGGGGCGCACGGCCTCGTGCGCTTCCTGCGCGTTCTTCGATTTGGTCTTGAAATAGCGCGCCTCGGGTGGGCAGGCGCTGTTGCCATATTCCTTGACGATGACCTGACGAATCTCACCCAAGGCGTCCTGCGACAGGCTCAGCGAGTCGGTACGCATGTAGGTGATCAGACCCATCGTTTCGCCGCCCAGGTCCATGCCTTCATAAAGCTGCTGGGCTGTGCGCATGGTGCGGGTGGAGGTGAAACCGAGCTTGCGGTTGGCCTCCTGCTGCAGGGTCGAGGTGGTGAACGGCGGCGACGGGTTGCGGCGCCGCTGCTTCTTGTCGACCGTGCCGACCGTGAGCTGACCCGCCGCAGAGGCCAGCAGGCGCTCGCGGGCGGCCGTGGCCGCAGGCCCTTCGGTGACGGTGAACTGCTCGACTTTCTGACCGTCGAGTTCGACCAACTTGGCCGTGAACGCACTGCCGCCTTTGTCGGCGGCCGCCAGTAGCGTCCAGTACTCGCGCGGGATGAAGGCCTTGATCTCTTCTTCACGCTCACAAATCAGTCGCAACGCCGGGCTTTGCACACGACCGGCTGACAGGCCTGGCGCGATCTTGCGCCACAGCAGCGGCGACAGATTGAAGCCGACCAGATAATCCAGTGCCCGCCGCGCCTGCTGGGCGTTGACCAGATCGGTGGCGACCTGGCGCGGCTTGGCCACGGCTTCGCGCACTGCACGTTCGGTGATTTCGTGGAACACGACGCGCTCGACCGTCTTGTTCTTCATGGCGTTGCGTTCGGTCAGCAACTCCAGCAAATGCCAGGAAATGGCCTCCCCTTCGCGGTCAGGGTCGGTCGCCAGAATCAGGCCGTCGGCATTGCGCAGCGCACTCTGTATGGCGCGCACGTGCTTCTCGTTGCGCTCGATGGGCTGGTACTTCATGGCGAAGGCATTGGTCACGTCGACGGCGCCGTCCTTGGGCACCAGATCACGCACGTGGCCGTATGAGGCCAGCACTTCGTAATCGTTGCCAAGGTACTTCTTGATCGTCTTGGCCTTGGCAGGCGACTCGACGACGACAAGGTATTTACTCATTCAGAGCGGGTCCATGGATAAATGGCGCTGACAGGCAGAGCCCGCAGAAAAGGGGCCGCTTATATCGGGACATTGCGCCTGCTGTAAAGCCGGGCGCCTGGAAAAGGTCGCGCGTCAGTGGAGAAACTCGCCCGCGTAATAGACCATCTCTTCGACATGGGCGAAGGCCTCCTCGGCCTGCTCATCGCTCATCAGCACGAGCAGACAGACCCATTTGGCACGCTCCAGATCGATGTCTTCGACCAGCGCCATCAGCCGATCAATAATCCATTCGCGATGGGTCGGCGACAAAATGCCCAATTGCTCCAGATAGAGCAGAAACCCGCGACAGTCGGTGGGGATACGCTGAATCTCTTCGCGGGTGTAAATCCGCAATGCCGCACTCGGCCCGAACACCATCGGCAACTGCCGGGTTTGGGTCAAACCGTCGAGCCAGCGGAAGGCGTTGCCCACTTCCTCGACCTCAAACCCGGCGGCCACCAGCTCCTCTTGCAAGGTCTCGTGATTGGCCTGGTCAACGAATTCGACCGTCTGGTAGTTCTCGAACAGGTACATCAGCACATCAAGGACGGTTTCTTTCATGGCGCTCTCCTTGGGGCTGAACACGCTAGGGCTGCACGGGGACTGATGAAGCAATTTCTGTGCAAAGTATAGGGCGTGATGGCCGCGCGCCGGGGTGAATGCGTGTCACCCGCCGCGGACCGCGCGATAACGACCATCGCCGCCTTGCACCACCCGGCCCGCCAATTCCAGCGTCAGCAACTGTGCCGACAGACCGGCCACGGAGTCTGTGCCGCGCGCCAGCAGGGTGTCGAAGTCCAGCGCTTCATCACCCAGTTCGGCGAGCAGCGCGGTGGCTTCGGGCGTCAGAACGTCGGTCGCCGTCTTCACGTCTGGCGCGCCCTCGCGCAAGCGGCCAACGAGCTGCGGTGCGAGTTCTTCAAGAATGTCGTCGACCGACTCGACCAGCTTGGCGCCCTGGCGGATCAGCGCATGGCAGCCCCGCGCCTGCGGGTTGTGAATGGAGCCGGGGATGGCGAACACCTCGCGACCCTGCTCCATGGCGAAACGCGCAGTGATCAGCGAGCCGCTTTCGCGCGCCGCCTCGACGACCAGTACCCCCAGGGACAAGGCACTGATGATGCGATTGCGCCGCGGGAAGAAGCCCTGCTGTGGCGCAGTGCCGATGGGAAGCTCCGAGACCAGCACGCCCTCGGCGGCAATCTGTCGCGCCAGGGCCTGATGCCGCGCCGGGTACACGCGATCCAGCCCGGTCGCACACACCGCCACCGTGCCGCCCTTGCCGGCCAGCGCTCCCTCGTGCGCGGCACCGTCGATACCCAGCGCCAGGCCGCTGGTGATGGTGATGCCGCAGCCGACCAGTGCCTCGGCAAATGACCGGGCGTTGAGCGCCCCCTGCGGCGTCGCCGACCGGCTGCCGACGATGGCCAGTTGCGGCACGGCCAGCCAGTCGGGGTCGCCCTGTACGAACAGCAGCAGTGGCGCGCCGGGCGTCTGTCGCAAGCGCTCGGGATAGCGCGGGTCGTCAATCAGCAGAATATGTCGGTCCGCTGCTGCAGCCAGCCACGCCAGATCGGGTTCGATCAACGCCGGGGCGGCGTGGCGCAGTGCGTCGATGCGCGCCTGACTCAACCCCACGTCACGCAAGACGCCGGGGCGGGCATTGACGATGGCCTCGACAGAGCCGAGCTGCGCCAGCAACTTGGCCACCGTGACCGGGCCCATACCCGGCGTTCGCAACAGCCTCAGCGCCGCGTTTTGCGCCGCGACCGCGTCGGTCACCGGGCGCTGGCGACCGGGTTGACCACCGCGTCCAGACTGCCGATGGGTCGGGTGGCTTCCAGCACCAGCCCAAACGACAGGCGCGCATCGGTACGGAACAGCATCAGGGTGCCGACCGGCTGCTCGGGCAGGGTCACGGTCCCCTGTGCGTGCGGGTCGTTGACCACCCGGCTGCGCTGCTTGATCGTCAGCAGGTGCCCCGGCGCAAGACCGGCATCAAAGCCGCGATTGATCGCCACCACCTGAAACTGCGTCGCCTGCAACCGCTCTTCGGCGATCCACACCACCCGGCCATCGACCTCGACCTCGGGCGCGCGCGGCACGAACCGGGCCTCAAACAAGGTGTCTTCGATGGGCACCAGCCGATCGCCGACGCGCGCTTCCATTTCGGAGCGGGTCAGGCGCCCGAGGCTGGCGGTGGCGTCGATCTCGCGCACTTCCAGGCCACCGACCGGCGTCGCCGCATAACCGAGAACTTCGCGCGAATCGGGTTCGGTGATCGGGCGGTCCGGTCGCACCACTGCCCAGCGGTAATCGCCGTTGGCAGGCAAATTCTTGATGAACACCGGGCTGCCGCTGCCGGCGATCAGCTGGTCATCGCCGAAGGCCAGGATGTAGGGCGCTCGCTCCAGTTCGTCCGCACCGACCAGGCGCGGGTTGCGAAGAAAATCCTGAATCGCCTCAAGCGGAATCGCCGGGATCGCCTCATCCAGCGCGCTCTCGCGCACCTGCGGCCCCAGACGCAGCACGCGCATCCCCGGCGCAGCATCGCGCACCACCTGTTGGCGGCCGTCAACGACGCGCAGATTCAACACGTCGCCGGGGTAAATCAGGTGCGGGTTGGCCACCTGATCGTTACCAAACCACACTTCGGGCCACTGCCAGGGCTGGGTGAGAAAGCGATTGGCGATGCCCCACAGCGTGTCGCCCGGTTGCACCACGTACTGCAGCGGGGCCGATTCGCGAAAGGTCACTGGCGTCGGCGCGGCCGGTGCGCTCGCCGCTGAGGTGGACGATGGTGCCTGCGGCGCCTGCGATTGCGAAATCGGCACAGGCGCCGACTCGGTGCGCGTGGTCTGCGGCGGCGCGGCGGTGACGCAGGCCCCGAGGCCGGTCGCGACGCCCACAATCAGCAAGGTCCGGGCAAGGGTGCCGGTATACTGCGACATCGTCATTACTCCCCGGAGTCGATTATCGATTCTGGCATGAATCCCTGATGTGGCAAAGGCTTAAGCCAACATGTCACAGCCGTTTCGTAGGAGCGCCCATGGCCATCCAACCCATCTTGCACCACCCCGACCCGCGACTGCGCATCAAGGCCAAACCGGTCGTCACCTTTGATGCCGCCTTACAGCGGCTCATCGACGATATGTTCGACACGATGTACGACGCACCCGGCATCGGCCTGGCCGCCAACCAGATTGGCGTGGACCTGCGCATCGCCGTCATGGACCTTGGCGACGGCGATGCCAAACCCATGGTCATCATCAACCCTGAAGTGACCGACACCAGCGACCGGCAGATGATGGAAGAGGGCTGCCTGTCAGTGCCTGGCGCACTCGACAAGGTCGAACGCTTCAACCGACTTCACCTCAAGGCGCTGGATCGCGACGGCCAGCCGTTCGAGCTTGAGGCAGAAGGCTTGATGGCCCAGGCCATCCAGCACGAGATCGACCACCTCGACGGCAAGCTTTACATCGACTATCTCAGCAGCCTCAAGCGCGAGCGCATCCTCAAGAAGCTGAAAAAAGCCGAGAAGCTGGCGGGATGAGAATGGCGTTTGCTGGCACCCCGGCGTTTTCGGTCGCCGCGCTCGATGCCCTGCACAACGCCGGGCACGACATTGCCGCCGTGTTTACCCAGCCCGACCGCCCGGCTGGGCGCGGCCGCAAGCTCAGTGACTCACCGGTGGCCGCACGTGCTGCGGCGCTGGGCCTGCCCGTCCACAAACCCGAGCGCTTTCGCGCCGACGCGCAGACGCTGCTGCGCGACGCCAACGTCGAGGTCATGGTGGTGGTGGCCTACGGGCTGATCCTGCCGCAGGCCGCGCTTGAGATTCCGGCGCGCGGCTGTCTGAACATTCACGCCTCGCTGCTGCCGCGCTGGCGGGGCGCGGCGCCGATTCAGCGCGCCATCGAGGCCGGCGATGCCGAGACCGGCATCTGCATCATGCAAATGGATGCCGGTCTCGACACCGGCCCGGTGGGGCTGACACGGCGCCTGCCCATCACTGACGAGACCACCGGCGCAACGCTGCATGACGCCCTGGCAACGTTGGGCGCCAGCGCCATCGTCGACGCCCTGGCCGACATGGCACGCGGCGACTGGCAGCCCGAACCACAACCCGAGGCCGGTGCCTGCTACGCCGCCAAGTTGAGCAAGGACGAGGCGCGTCTCGACTTCAGCCAGCCCGCTGCGGTGCTGGCGCGGCGCGTCCGCGCCTTCAACCCGGTGCCGGTGTGCTGGGCGCTGCACGGCGACGCACGCCTGCGCATCTGGGAGGCCGTGGCCGAACCCGGCATGCACGATGCACCTGCCGGCACCGTGCTGTCGGCCGATACGCACGGCGTTCGCGTCGCCACCGGCCATGGCGTGTTGCAACTGCAGACCTGGCAATGGCCTGGCGGCACGCCGGTGCACGCCGGGCAGCGCGCGCGCGCACCCGAGGGCACGCTGGCATGAGCAGCAAGGACAAAATCGCTGACGGCCCGGTTCTGCCGCCCAAGCCCGATTTGCCCGACTGCTGCGCTGGCGGTTGCGCCACCTGCGTGTTGATGGATTACGCCGATGAGATGGCGGCATGGCGCGCCGAGTGCGCCCGCATCACCGCCGAGTTCGACGCCCGCAAGGCCACGGAAAACCCTCGCTGAGTCCTGTCACAGCCGCGTCATGAAGCGCTGGAACACTCCCGCGCTTTCCACACCGGAATGATTTCCTTCAGGTCGAATAAACCGAGCGCATCACCGCGCAGCGCTTCCCGAACAACTTCAATGCCAACAACGACGAGAACGATCCGGAAGGCCGCAGCGACAACAAGGGCCCCGAGCCGGAAGGCGTGGCCGTCGGCACGCTCGCCGGACGCACCTTTGCCTTCATCGGCCTGGAGCGCATCGGCGGCATCATGGTCTACGACATCACCCATCCGCAGTCGGCGGAGTTCGTTCAGTACGTGACCAACCGCGACTTCAGCAAGGACCCGGAAACCGACCCCAGTGTCGGTGACCTGGCGCCGGAAGGCCTGGCTTTCGTCAGTGCGGAAGACAGCCCCAACGGCATGCCACTGCTGGTGGTCGGCAACGAGGTCAGTGGCTCGACCTCGATCTACGAGATTGATGTCATCGAAATCAGCAACGACTGATTGCACGAGGTGTTCCAAGGCCCCGCTCGCGGGGCCTTTTTTTTATGTCTGGTATAAGTGCGGTGAATGTGCAGAATCTGCACGATGTGCAGGATATTTGGGGCATTGGCGCCGCTCCCGCCCAGCCCAGCACGAACGAAATAGCCCAGAACGTGCAAATATTGCACATAATGGGATGTTTGTGTATCATATGGTCACTATCAGCACATAGCGAGCAATATGAGCGCAGGCAATTCCGCACTGATCAAAGATTTGGCGCCCGAAGGGGGCGTCGAACTCTTTGCGCGGTTTCCGCCTGAGGCGCGCACCTATGCAAAAAATCTCGTCCAAGAGTGGCAGGACCACCTGACTCACCTTGAGCGTTTTAAGTCAACGACGGTCCAAGGCTACATGGGCAACCTCTCTCGGTTGCTGCGATCCTCGGGCGTGCTGCCTTGGGAGTTGCGGAGAAAGCATGTTGTCGGTTGCCTGAAACAGTCGAAGGGGCCTGACGGCATGCCCGCGTCCGCTCAAACGGTATCGTCATACTGTTCTGCGTGGCGCAGCTTCCAGTCGTTCATGCTCGACCAAGATCGCGTCAATCAGATCGTCGCAACTTTTGGCGTGAGGCCGGATACGTTCCTCGACAGGGAAAACGGCATCTCGGTCAAGCGGGTCAAGTCGAACTGGGTGCCCTCGCAGTGGGCGCTGACGACGGATCACATCGACAAAATCGAAGCCTGGTTCATCGACAAAATCAGGGAAGCAAAGCGCAACCACTCCAAGGCTCTGCTGCCGTTGCTCAGGGATCGCGTGATGTTCCACCTTTGCATCCACTTTAGCCTCCGGATTTCCGAGCTTGTCACGCTGGAACTTGAGCAGTTCCGAGCCAGCCATCATGAGAGGTTGGCGCATTTTGGCGATTTTGGAACGCTCACGGTTACCGGTAAGAATGACGTTACCGGCACAATCCCGATGCGGGAACCGCTGATCCACAACCTTCTGATTACTTATCTGAAGAAGGTTCGCCCAAGCCTATTGGCTCGTGCAAAATTAAAGCCGGATGCGCCGACGGTAGTCACATTCAACGACCGCACTTTGCTCGTTAGTCAGCTTGTGTTCGTGACGGAGCGCGGGGGGCTTGTCAAGCCCAACACTTTCCGAGACCGACTCAAGCAGATTTGCCGTGAGGTCATGCTTCCCAAGAAGATTACGCCGCACACCTTGCGTCACACCGGCTGCACTTTGATGGCGCCAATTTATTCCCCTGAAGTCGCACAGCGGTACATGCGACACAGACATCTCCCAACAACAATGCATTACTACCATTCCGAACCACTCAACGCAGGCAACCACCTCAGCCCGATCTACGGATTGACGCTGCCTGGGGACGAGGACGACTTTGATGAAGAGGGCATGCCGTGAAAATTAAACTGAAAAACAATCTCCGAGTCTTGATGGAGAGTCGTGGTGTTACCGCATGGAATGTGTTGTCCGAACGGCTTGCGAAGAATCAAGGCTTTGAGATGAATCGCACATCAATTAGCCGCCATGGCAACAAGGCAAACCCCGCTTATCCGCTTGATTTTATTGAAGCGATTTGTAACGAGCTTCAGTGTTTGCCGGATGCGCTTTTCCACATCGACATTGAAGATGCGGAAGAGCGGTTTTTGGAAGACGCTCAATCGAGGATCATGCCTTTCGAGTTTGGGCAGGTACGGCTTCGCAAGGTCCGAAGCGAAAGGACTCCCGACCCAGAAGAGAAGCAATCTCAAGTACGTGAGGCCAATCACGACGATTCCATGCTCGATGAGATGCTGGGTCCGAAAGTCACTCACCTCAGCAAGGCGAAACTGACCAAGAAGTAATGGTGAACGCCGCAAAAAAGCACTGCCATGTTTGTGACTCTCCGGTCCAGCGCTCGGGAGGGAGTAAAAGTTCCAAGCCGATTCACTGCCTCCTGCCAGGAGTACAGCGCAGCGGCACATGCTTGCTTGACCTTGATCCCACCATTGGTAACTTGATGGTGCGCTCGCTCACCTCTGGAAAATGTGGGAGGGGAGCGCCAAAGGAGATTGTTGAGGAGCGCAGGGCGCTACTAAAGTCTGTTTGGCCGAGCTTGTTAGAGGGCGGAGTTGCACTTCAGAAGTTCCTGATTTCATTGGGCCAAGATAAACGACATCAGCTTATGGCCTGCGCGGTGCCTGAACTCAGAATACTTCTGACAGCGGCGACCGGGGGGCTTGATGTCAATGGTTCTCCGCCACAGGCGGCAGTCGTGGTTCCAGAGAATCTTCCCGAAGACCTAGAAAATGGTCTGCGTGGCTTTTTGGATGCGCTGACGCGGCGGTTGGATACGCTCGTTGAGAACGGCCACCAGCGCCACCGCAGGTATCTCGTGCGTGCGATGGCAGAGCCTATCCGGCTTGCATCATTCTTGGCCGCCCAGGGCGACACACGCTGGACCGCAGCAACAAGCAGTCTAATGGTGAGGTTTGCTCGACAGTATCCCCGGCACGACCCGGTGAAGTTAGCCCCGTTTCTGGCGTTCATCCGAAGTGAAGACAGGTTCCGGAAGCGAGTGGCGCTGAAGCCCAAAAAGAAAGCGGTAAAGTTTTTGCGGTCGGCTCGTTTGCCCGACGTGTACCAGCCTGATCAGTTGCAGCAGAAACTCAACGACGCAAAGGCGAGACTGAAGCCTGAGGAGTTCCTGCTTTACTGGATGGTTGCTCGCCTCGGAATGACGGCCCGAGCCGCAGTAGGGATATGTCTGGACCAACTTCACGTCACCCCCGAGGGCGCGCTCGTGATTCGTCCCGCCGAGGGCTGGGTGAGGGTCCCGAAATCGGTCGCTCCAACGCTTAGGCGATATGCAATTTCCGCTGCACCTGGCTGGCCGTTCGACCATGTGGAAAAGGGCAGCGGGATACCGTTTCTGTCGCCGATCTCAACGGACGCTAGGCTTTCCTCGGAGATATGTCAGGGTGAGTCGAAAAAGCTTCGTCTGTCCGCTGCTTTTGCTGCCATCAAGGCTGGATATCACGACCGTTCAACACTGAAAGCACACATGGGCATCTCCTTGCCCATCCTTGAGCGGCTGGAGTTCCTGATGGCCGCAGACCTTCACATGGTCGTTGACCCCGACATTGTGGAGGCCCGCAACGCCGTCATCCGTGGTGAACGAGATGCCTGATCGCCCGTGGTTTGTGTACTTGCTGTTGTGTCGTTCGGGTCGCGTCTACACCGGGGTCACGCCCGATCTGGCAAAGCGAATGAAGGCGCACAACACAGGGCGAGGCGCGATGTTTACCCGACTCAATCAGCCAGAGGAGCTACTTGCCGCGAAGCCTTTTCCGTCGAAGGGGGCCGCGCTGTCGATGGAGATTCAGGTCAAAAAGCTCAGCAAATCGCAGAAGCTATTTCTTGCATCAAGTTGGGCCGATCAGAACACGGTCCACCAAAGCCCCGAGATTCTTGCGGCGCTCCAGTAGCGCGGCATAGGTCGCAAACTGGTCGGGCAGGATTACGTTGCCAATGGTGTCGTCGTAGGTGGTCGCTGACTCCAAGGCCCATTCGGGAAGCGACATGATTCGCTCCACCATCTGACCACACAACCTGCCCGTGACTAGAGACTGGAAGGGGTGGGATTTTGGAGTGTTGGCGTCGGTTATCTTCTCTAGTGACCGCTCAATGCTCGGCGCGCAGGACAACAGCGATGATCCGTGATCTAGGGCGAAAATTACCCCTCGATCAGGAGCTTTCAGGTCGGCTTTGAAGTTGAAATCTCGATCAAGATTACATATCCAAAGATCGAAAACAGCGATGTACGCTGTCTCGACCGGATACTTTTCGCAGAGTTGCTTTGTGGCGCGGGGGTGCTGTAAATGCTTGAACATCCCCGGTGGCATCTCAAAGTCTTCGTCCTCTTCCATCGGGTCGAGGTCGGCAGTGAAGTCATAGACATCAAGTCCGACCTCATGCGCCTTGAGTGAAGCGAACTGCATCGGTGTATCTGGTTCTGATGGGTTCCTGCCCACGACACCGGCCACTACGGGAATCCCCAGGAAAGCCGCCAAACGATTGGCAACCAACTCTGAGTAGACCTGCGCGGGGGATTCGTCATGATCCCCCTTAATGATCGCCGACAGCCGCCCGTTCTTCGCCCCCGTGGTGCTTAGAGGGTGATCTTCGAGCGGCCCTTGGATTTCATAACAAAGTGTGGGCATTAGGCTGAGCTATGGCCGCTCAAACGCCCAAGCATCTGCAAGTGTCTCCGCTTGTCGAATCACCAGTTCAATCGCCGCTTCCTCCTGATCGGGCGGGTACTTGTGACGGCGCAGGAGGACCTTGATCATCGCAATCATTCTGGCCCGTGCCTGTTTGCGATTCTGCCAGTCAATCGTTGCTGATTTCCGAAGCTTGTCGGTCAATTCCTGCGCCATGGCTCGGATAGTTGGATGCCCCATTTCGCGGATGGCCGATTCGTTCTTGGCGAGGGCTTGGTAGAAGGCCCACTCCTCCTCACTCATACCATCCGGTGGTCCCGCCTCTGCAAGCTGTTTGGCAAGGGCGATCATCTCCTCGATAATCTGCACCGAGGTAAGGCCACGCCTGCTGTAGCCTAAAATCGCTTTTTCTAGTGTCCTTTAACAAAAGTTCACTTTATTATTGATTCGATCAGAGAGGCGGGCGATAGCCGAGATGATTTCATCGGCGGATTTGCGCCATACGAAGGGTTTGGGGTCCTGGTTGTAGGTTTTGAGGTAGTGGCGGATGGATCGCTCAAGGTCGTTGGTACTGGTGTGGGCGTTACGTTTGATCCACCGCTGTGACAACAGCGAGAAAAAGCGTTCTACCAGATTGAGCCAGGAAGCTGAGGTCGGGGTGAAGTGCAGGTGATAGCGCGGTCTGGCGGCAAACCAAGCGCGGACCGCTTCGGTTTTGTGCGTGCCGTAATTGTCGAGAATGAGATGAATATCGAGGTGCTTGGGCACCTCACGATCCAGTGCGCGCAGGAACGCCAGGAACTCCGCACTGCGATGCCGCCGGTGCAAGCGACCAATGACTTCGCCGGTGGCGATATCCAGCGCTGCGAACAAGGTCGTCGTGCCGTGTCGCACATAGTCGTGGGTCGTGGTTTCGGCAGACCCGAAACGCAACGGCAAGCCAGGTTGGGTACGGTTCAGGGCTTGAATCTGGCTTTTTTCATCAACGCACAACACCAAGGCACGATCTGGCGGATTCAGATACAGACCGACGATGTCGTGCACTTTGTCAACAAAGTGCGGATCGGTCGACAACTTGAAGGTTTCCAGCCGGTGCGGCTTGAGCCCAAAGGCGCGCCAGATGCGGCTGACTGCCATGGCATTGAGGGCAGTCTCTTCGGCCATCAAAGTCGTCGACCAGTGCGTCGCCTTGGCTGGACGGCTATGCAAAGTCTTCTCAATGACTTCCGACACTTTGTCGTCGTTAATCGTGCGCGGTCGACCCGTGCGCGGCGCATCGCTCAATCCCGCGATCCGGTACTGCTCAAAACGCCGCCGCCACTTCGACACGGTTTGCGTCGTCACCCCGCAGCGCTGTCCCACTTCGCGGCCCGACAATCCAAGGCTGCACCCCAGAATGATCTGCGCACGCTGCTTGTCCGCCGACGGCGTCTTGCGACGACGAGCCCACTGCTCCAACTCCGATTGCTCGGTGGGTGTCAGCTCCAGCCCAATGGGTTTGCGTCCCGTCATCTCCGCATCCTCCCTCAAGTCAGGGAAGATGGACAACGGTCACTCATAATCGTTCTATGAACTTTTGTTAAAGGACACTAGTTTGTCGGTGAACTCCTGACCCTGAATCGCGTTCTTCGCGCCACGGGCTTTGATCTCGTCGGCGAGCAGCCGTGCCAAGAGTTCTTTGGCGAGGTTCTTCGTTGGCATCTGGCGAATCTGGTCAAGAAACCGCTCGTCCAGCAAGCCGATGTTGGGCTTCTCCAGACCCAATGTGCCGAACACGTCGTTGACGCCATCAACGAGCACGCCTCGCGCAACCAACTGCCGCAGCGCAGCCTCACGCTCCAACTTTGAGGTGGTGCCTTCAGAGCGCGTCAGCTTGATGATTGAAACCCGCACCGCCTGGAAGAAGGCGATCTCATCACGAACGGTCATGGCCTCCTTGCGCGTACCTGCAAGGGCCTGTGCCTTGGTCATCTTGGCAACCTGATCCAGATAGCCCTTGGCGGCGAGGTTGCGGCCCTTGTCGTCTTTTTCGTCACTGAGCGAGAGGATGTGTTCGATGGCCTTGCCGAGCTTGGCGAGTGCAATCTTTGGATCGTCACAGCCGCTGTAGTCGAAGCCGTGGAAATACTCCTTGCGGATCACATCCAGGGTGTCTAGCAGGATGGTCAGCGCTTGACCTGACGTGTCCACCGGCTCTTTGTCGGACTTGGCGTCTCGCGTGTACTGCTTGATCGCCTTCTTGAGTTCTTCGCCGATGCCGATGTAATCGACCACCAGACCACCGGGCTTGTCCTTCCAGACCCGGTTGGTGCGCGCAATGGCCTGCATCAAGCCGTGGCCCTGCATGGGCTTGTCGATGTACAGCGTGTGGCAGGGCGGCGCGTCGGTGCCGGTCAGCCACATGTCGCGCACGATCACGATTTCCAGCGGGTCATCGCCCTTCTTGAATCGCTTCTCGATGAGCTTGCGGTCTTGCTTGTCGGTGTTGTGCAACTGGAAGGATTCGGGGTCTGACTTGCCGCTGGTCATGACGACCTTGACCTTGCCCTCGTTGAGATTGTCGCTATGCCAATCGGGCTTGATCTTGATGATCTCCTCGTAAAGCCGCACGGCTGCGGCGCGGGAGATGGCAACGACCATGGCTTTGCCGTCTACCTGCTCTTTGCGGTTGCCCCAGTGCGCCACCAGGTCTTGGGCCAGACGCTCGATCCGGCCATCCGCCATGGCGAGTGCTTCCAGCCGTGTGTGGCGGCTCGCTGCCTTGGATTGTTCCGATTCGTCCTCGTCTTCGATGGCATCCTGAAACTCTTCCTTCAGTGCCTGTCGTTCTGCCTCGTTGAAACTCAGCTCGATGATTCGGGACTCGTAGGACACCGGCACCACGGCGCCGTCTTCCTGCGCCGCGATCATGTCGTAGACATCAACGTAGCTGCCAAAAACGGCTTCCGTGTCACGGTCATCCATGCTGACCGGCGTGCCTGTCATGCCCAGGTAGATCGCATTGGGCAGCGAGTCCCGCATGTACTTGGCGAGGCCGTACTTGGTGACGCCCTTCTTCTCATCGATCTTGGCGGTGAAGCCGTACTGGGTGCGGTGCGCTTCGTCGGTGATGACGATGACGTTGGAACGCTCACACAGCACCGGCACCGTGTTCTGGCCCTTTTCGGGCGCGAACTTGTTGATGGTCGTGAAGAAGATGCCGCCTGCTTCCACAGCCGATAGCTTGTCCCGGAGGTCTTCGCGGTCCTCGGCCTGGACTGGCGTTGCCCGCAGGCTGCGACTGCACAACGCAAAGGTGTCGTAAAGCTGGCCGTCCAGATCGTTACGGTCGGTCACCACCACCACGGTGGGGTTCTCAAACTCTGGCCGCTCGCGCAAAGCCATCACGTAGAACACCGCGAGGAAGCTCTTGCCTGATCCTTGGGTAAACCAGATCACGCCGCCCTTGCCGTCCTTGCGATGCACCAGCGCATCCACAGCGCGATCCACGGCCTTGCGCACGCCCTGGTACTGGTGCCACTGCGCGACGACCTTGGTGGTTTCGCTTCCGCTTTCGCCGGAGAAAGCGACAAAGCCCCTCAAAAAGCTCAGGAGTGTCTTCGGGTGCAGGAGCCCCCGGCACATCACCTCAAGCTCCAAAGCGCCGCCTGGGGCCTTCTGGCCATCGGCGAGCAGCCTCCATGGGCCGTGTCGCTCAAAGTCAGCCGTCAGCGAGCCATAGCGCGCAACGGTGCCATCCGAGATGACATTCAGCAGGTTTGCGTAGAAGAGTTGGGGGATTTCCCGCTTGTAGGTTTGCAAGTCGGCATACGCCTTCTCGGTGTCGGCCTTCTCGTCAGCGGGGTTCTTCAGTTCCAGCACCACCAGCGGCAGGCCGTTGACGAAGAGCACCACATCGGGGCGACGCACTTTGGCGCCATGCACGGTGAACTGCTGTACCGCCAGCGCATCGTTGTTGCCGTTCCAATCGATCAGTTGCAGGCGCATCTGTTGAGGGGTGCCATCAGCGGCGGTGATGTCCACCGGCACGCCTTCTCGAATCCAGCCGTAGAAGTCCCGGTTCCCCTCGGTCAGCGACTGGGCAGCGAAGAACATCAATTTGACGATGGCATCGTCAATTGCGGCAGGCGAAGCAGTAGGGTTAAGCCGCTGAATGGCTGGCCGCAACCGTGCAACCAGGACCACCTCGGCGTACTTGCTGCGGGCCTCTTGGCTGCCGCCCGCCGACACGTCATCGCCGGTCAGGCACTCCCAGCCAGACTCGCTGAGCCATTCAAGGCAGGCGGATTCGAGGTGGTTTTCGTTCATGGCTTTCTGTGGGCAATGTTTTGCACGTAATTCTTTGCCCGGACAGACTTGCTGATCATGTCTGCACAAATATCAATCAGGTCTTTCAGGCTTGGGAGATTATGCTCCTCGTGCAACTTTGCATAGTGCACCTGATCATTAGCCAGCCATGCCGCACGTTTGGCACAGGCAACAAGATCCTCGTCGGGGATCCGACCGATAGAATTCTCAAGGTTCTCTTTGATTACGCTTGCGCGTATGTCGTCCGCGCTCTTCCAAATCACAAAGTCCTTGATCAGCACCTCGAAGCACTTCCGGTATCCGGCACCGGCAACTTCCAACAAGCCCCTCGCCTCGGCTTCGTGAGACTCGGACCAGATTTTTCCGAATCGACCAGATACCTGAAGTAAATTGGATTGCTGTGAATGTTCAACGCGAGATGAAGGGTGAACGTACAAACGCGCATCTATCACAGGTTTCTGCTCAGCATCCTTCGGCCATCCGAACAAGTACAAGCCATGGGAACGACGGCAGCATGTGCACGTGACGGTCGACCCTAGCGATCCTCTGGGACCAGTAATTGCCTGCCAAGTGACCG